>DIMW01000006.1:0-181399 GCA_002425765.1 Spirochaetaceae bacterium UBA5556
GCGCCCGCGGGGGGCGCGACGGGACGAGTATCGGGCGAAGGATGAAGCGACACCGAGTTTCAATCCACGCGCCCGCGGGGGGCGCGACGCAAGAGGTGTGTTTTCGTGGTTTGGCGGGCATAAGGTTTCAATCCACGCGCCCGCGGGGGGCGCGACTTGTTCAGGCTATTGCGGGACGAGACCATGCCGAAGTTTCAATCCACGCGCCCGCGGGGGGCGCGACTTGTGACGGTGGGACAGTAGAACCATTTTATCTTGTTTCAATCCACGCGCCCGCGGGGGGCGCGACACCCATGGAACAAGACTGGATTCTACCCTTCCATGTTTCAATCCACGCGCCCGCGGGGGGCGCGACCTTAAACATGTATGATTTAGTGTACAGGAGGTGTTGTTTCAATCCACGCGCCCGCGGGGGGCGCGACTATGTACATTTCAAATTATTATCATAAAAACAAATACCAAGGCAACAGCGCGATCCTGCCTGGACCGGTTCCTAAAATCTATGGATTCCCCATCCCTATGTTGTCAAAGATCGATTTAATCAAGAATTACGTGTTGTGCGACAGCACCGGAGTTTTCTGTGTCTTTTGGGTTCGCGCAAAGATATGGCCGGGCCCACAGTTTCTGGCGACGGGCACTTCGAAGCGTTGGGGTCTGATATTTAGATGAGCAGAGAATACTGTTATACAATGAGCGGATCATCGACATCGAGCGTGGGTTTTGCGCCGACATGTTCCACCTTCCTTTTCCAGTTGGAGCCGAGGTAATAATACCGAAGGCTATCGTGTTCCATATCGATGATCGTCTCGAGCTGACTTTTGAGCGCCACCCATTGCGCCGGCTCCACGACACATTCGAACACGCTGAACTGAACTCGCTGACCAAAGTTGAGACAAGTCTTCGCAACCCGGCGCAGCCGTCTTTTGCCTCCTGGAGAAGTTATTGCCACATCATAGCTTACAAGAACAAACATGCGCCTTACCTCCAGAAAAATGGCGGATAGCCGTCGATATCGCCGCGGATGAAGCGAGCCATGAGGTTCGCCTGCACAAAATACAAAAGGCCCACAGGAATTTTTTCCTCAATATAGGGGTGATAAATCTCATCCTGCTTTCTGTTCTGGTACTCAACGAGAACAGTTTTTCGCGTCGCGTCATCCATCACGACCGCGCCATTCTCTGCCTGTTTGAATCCTTGCGGACTCACCTGGCGTCTGTTGATCAGTGAGAGCACGAGACGGTCCGCGATCACCGGTCTGAATTCCTCCATGAGATCGAGGGCAAGGCCAGGTCTACCCGGCCTGTCCCTGTGAAGGAAGCCGACCGCCGGATCGAGCCCAACGGTTTCGATGGCGGAGCGTAGGTCATGGCTGAGGAGTGTATAGACGAATGAAAGAAGAGCGTTCACGGGGTCGAGAGGTGGGCGCCTGTTGCGGTCAGTGAAGACAAAAGCTTCTTTCTGATCCACGATAAAGTGATTGAAGACACTGAAATATTCAGCGGCGGCCATGCCTTCGATCCCACGCACTCCATCACTGTCAACCGCATGGGGAAGCTCGTTCATGAGTCTGTCTATGGAAGCCGAGGCGCTCTTTATCGAGGCCGCATCGATCTTTTCGCCATGATCGCGGACTGCCCGGCTCATGACGAGGCGAGAATTGGCAAGCTTGCCCGCGACAATATTCGCGGCGATTTTCCTTGTGATCTCAGCGTCATCGGCCATTCGATACTGTCCACGGCGGAGCAGGACGTTGCCGGACACAGGTCCCCGCACCGAGGCGAGGAAGTTACCGTATTCCGTAAGAAACGAGATGGCTATGTCATGCTCCGCGCAGAACCCGAGGAGAAAGGGCGAACAGAGCACATTGCCGAAGCACACGATGCCGCCTATCGTGTGGACAGGCAGTTGCAGCAGTTTCTGCTGCTCGCGTTCAACGACGATCGTCTCACCCTCTTTGTGGATGTAGGAACCTTGCGAACTGACATAGAGTGTGTTGAGGAGTTTTCTCACCCTCACCTCCTATTGTAAGGCCTGCGGACAGCCCGTCATTGCCCGCACTCCTCTCTCGTCGCGCGGATCTGTGACTGAACAAAACGGTCCACCCTCTTTCCTCCCGAACCAGCGCTCTCTGGCATGCACAGTTCAAGGAGAGAGCAGCGATCACATGTTCGCTTTTCATACACGGCGGGAGGTGTCGTCCCCGCAGATTGCAACTGCCGTATCCTCGCCACAAGCTCCATGGTCTTTGCCCTCAGTGGACCGTCGATATCCACGGTCGTCCTGCGGTGTTCCTGGAGATAGTACAGCTGACCGACCGCCACCGGCACTTTGAACGTCTCTTCCAGGCAGAAAGCCTGCGCGCAGAGCTGGACGCGGTCCACATCCTCTTCCTTGTTTCTTCCCCGCTTGAACTCGACAGGAACCGCGTCTGCCACGCCTCCGTTCGGCGCGAGGTGCAGTTCCACAAGGTCGCACTTGCCTATCAAGCCTCGCTCCAGAGAACGCACGGCTATGCCATATTCCTGACGGAAGAGCCTCCGCGACTCATGGTGTTCCACGTCGACCCTCTCGTGCAGCACCTTCCCCTCGGCGGTGAAACGGTTCTCCTCCCAGACCTGCTCGATGTGGATGAGGGCATACTGGCGCTCACAGAAGAGTATGTGCTGGAGCGCGGAGATCGGAACAAGGTCATCCTCGCAGTACAAGAGTATTAGCCTCCTGTCACAAGATCGTCTGCAGAAAACGGGCAAAGGCAGGAATGTCGCACGCCTCCATTTCCCGCCGCATGAGCGTGGGGTCGGCGAGAAACCGCAGGCGCAGCCCCCCGTTGAGGAGGTTATAGCTCAGGGTCGGTTCTGGCTTGAGTTGTTCCCGCACATAGCAGGATTTCCCGGTCTGCCGCGGGCCAAAGAGGAAGACCGACCGCTGTTCGAGAGCAGGGCCTAAATCCAGGACCCTGTGACGGTAGATACTATGCACATATATCTCCTACAATCATAATAATCGCTAATATAATTGGCGATTATTATAATAAATGCTAATAGCATTGGCGTAAATATATATTGATACTACCCATTATTTGATATTCATTACCTCTACGAGCTTACTTTTTAGTAGGTACTTTAACTTCTTTAAAATACTCTCAATAGCTTAAATGATGCCAAACCCTTTTTCTTCCAATTGAAGGATAGGAAGTACGCCCTTCATATATCCTAAAAAAAATTCATCGTAACCATCCTCAGGCCAGCCAAAGAGGTCTGGGAAACCATCAATTTGATAGGCGCATGTTTTTCCGATTTTGCTGGTCCACATTTGAACACTCCTTCTTACAAGCTCCTTCGGATCAATTTTTTCCCCTTCATGTAGTTTATTAATAATTTCTTGATCCACTAATATCAATTTAGTGTCGCCAGATATAACTCGGTATAAGTCCGTAACCGCCGGGTAGTCTCCCGCCTCCTCGTACTTCTGGAGTCTCTTATATTGTACATTAGTATCAGACATAAGTTCTCTTCGTAATGCTTCTGTTACGAGATCACTGGGGGAATCATTCGCAACTCGGCCTTCGTCAAATAATCTTTCCAAAACTTGGCTCGAAATATCAAAAGTAGGATGATGACTAATCAAATCGTCCTCAATGCGGAAGTCTATAAGAATTGGCTTAAAATTCTCGCCGTGTCTTCTGACTCGACCACCAACTTGGAGGAGATTTGCGGCCCCAGCTCGCTCACGAAATGCAGATCGAAAAGAGAGATTGACGCCGGCTTCAACACAACTCGTAGCAATCAATGTGAAATTTGTATCGTAGTTTTCTCTTGCAAGGCTTAAGCGTTGTTTGACGATATCAACAATTTTATCTCGATGAATTGGAGCAAGAGCTGTAGACAAATGAAGAACCTGTGAAGTTTCCAAATCAATTGAATAGTTTTCGCCATAGATTTGACTGGCTAATCTATGCGCTATGACAGCCGCAGACTGTACAGTATTCATAATTACTAGACGAGGGCCAGCTTGCGAAAGAACGAGCTTGATCAATCCATCCACATTCAATATATCAGAATGTCTAGTCGGTACGACGCGTTCTCTTTCTTGACGAACTGCTTCTTTCCGTAAATCATCGCAGATTAGCTGTGGCAGTCGCTCCGGTACTGTTATCAAATCTTTCAGTTCCCAGAATCTTGGAAGAGAACCTGATGCCAAAACGAAATAGCAGTGCCACTTTTCACCAAGATCATTAAGCCACGTCCATGTCTGCGGCCACAGATAATTGGGGATTGCAGCATGGCTCTCGTCAATAAAAACAGCTGATCCCGGTAACTCGTGAAGTTTTCTGAGCCGTGATGGATGATTGTTAGCAATGGTTTCAAAAAACTGAACGGCAGTTGTGACTATGATTGGTGCTTGCCACAGAGTCGACAACTGACGCACTTCAACTTCGTCAAAATCAACTTGATGATGATGTTCTGCGATCACTTCGTCAGGATTTTCGTCAGGGAGGACAAGCGCTTGCCGGTAATCTTCAACCGATTGCTTAATAATATTTGTATAAGGGAGGACAACTATTATATGGCGGAGATTTTTGTCAATTGCTGTGCGAAGAAGATGGACCATTACGGCCATCGTCTTTCCAGTTCCGACAGGACTATCACAAGCGAAAAATGATGGAGTCGTATCCGCTTCGCGAGATGCTTGATAGAGCTTCTGTCTTAGCAAAATTCTTTCAGGCGCGACATTTAAATCCTTAGCGAGGCCTTCAACATATCGGTCAAGTGCTTTCAGCCGCTCTGTCCATCTCGGTTTTGGACAAGAAACGGGGAATTCCTTGCGGTAGTTCTTTGCAGTATCTCCATAGTCTCCATCCACCAAACAGGAAAGGGCGATTCGTCGACTTAGACCATTCCAATCAGATTGTTTATCTTGAATTTCGACGAGATCATCAAATCCTGATTCTATGTGTCTCAACAGATATTTTGAGAGGTTCTCTTCAGTTATATTCTTGAGTTCTGGATCACGAAGGAATAGTCCCTCCTTTGCTTGTTCTGCCGGAATCGACGGGAGACCTATATGATGTGAATAAACCAGCAAAGATGATTCCACAAAGTCCTTGTCAAGGAGGTATGCAGTACCAGAGTCCACATGATTGGTAGGCAGATGTCTACTTCCTCCTTGAGATAGGACTTTCTGGTTCTCATCATCAAGTTTTCCCAAGTCATGGTAAAGTGCCGCCGTCCGTACTGTTGTTCGGAAAAAATTTACATCTCCATTGTAATACTTCAATAGGTGGTCAAGATTGTGATCGACGCGACCTACTACGTCAGCAATATGTTCCGAATATGATTGGGCTGGTACAGATGGTTTTTTGCCCACACTGTGTGCGAGCCACTTCGTGTTCATATGCTATTCATTAAGTCAATCAAAGGTTCTACTTTTATTTGGAGATCGTCCGGCAGTTTTACTGGAACTTCATAGTCCGCCCATGATGCAGAGGGTTGCTCCAGTTCTGACTTTCTTATTGGTGTCAGAGCAGTTATCAAATCAAAATCGGAACATGATCCAAGGGGAGATTTATGTTCGATGTACCAGGCGTGACGAATAAAAACCTGTGGTCGGATATATGAAGCTGTGTGAGTATAGGTATAAGGAATAATTCTCAATAATAGGTCAATATCCAATTTGGTACATCCAGTCTTTCTGACTGCAGAGGGATTAACAAAGAAAGGCATGCAATAGACACCGTGTTGAACAATGCGGTAAGCCAATGGAGCCATGCCTCTGCTTTTATCTTCCTGGACAGATGGGTTTGTTGTTGTTAGCCGTTCCACCAAGATCGGAGAAATTGAAACTCCTAGCCCAAACTGAACAACACCTGTTTTTACTGGTATGTCCCGACCTTTCTCTAGTTCGGTATTACCAAAAACTCTACCGTCCCAAAACCTTTCAGTGAACTTGTTTTCATCAAGATCTCGTATATCTTTAAGTTTCGTTTCTCTACTCTCCGAGATCATATATTTTTCTGCGCTCAGGTCAAGTTCATTCGAAATAGTTTGCCAAACCGGACCATTCTTTCGTTCTACAAGATCGCGACATTTCCGTTTAAATGATACAGGAGAGATTTCTCCCCTCTGATCATGGTCTCTAATACGGGGATCACTTTCACGATCGGGGTCGCCGTTTGGATTTGAATTGATGACCTCAATTACAAGTAGTCCTGTGGCCCTTTTGATCATGTCATTAGCAGTTGCAGTCATAGCACTCTCCTTAATAAGTTGTTATTTTGATAAGTTATCAACGATAACCTGGTGTTTTATTTCACCGAGTCAGTATCTGTCCCGATTGATTCCTTTTTCCCTGACTTTGCAAGATAACCTAGAAGTATCTGCGCCTTGGCAGCATCATCTGTCGTTGTTGGCAATCCTTCATTTGCTAAGGAGAGAGCTATTTCGCCCATTTCACCTACAGCCCAGCGGGCCAATTTTACTTTTTCACCTTGCTCTTTCCTTGTCCAAGCCTGATAAACCCCGATTCGCTGCGAAAGAAGCGCAAACGCTGCGGCGGGATTTTTTAATGCTAGATTCAAGTGAGCATTGCCCAGTAATTGAGGTGGGATATTACCGTTACGAATATTTTTGCAGTATTCCATATGCAATGTATCGGTGAGAGAAAGAAATCTCCCAACGAAGAAAAAAGTGTCGCTCATGTATTTCTCCTTACTTATTCCCAATTTGTATAAACAGATCGATATAACGGAAATAGCTAATAAAAGAGTAAATCGTGATTCGGGAGTAAACTTTTCTAATGTATTCTTATGCATTGCTCCCACCAATCCAATTAATAAGGGTTCGGTTCTTCTTAAAACTATTCTCAAAAGGGCATACACAGCTGCTTTGTTCTTCCCTCCTTGATCAAAAAAGATATCATATACTTTCCCTAATGCTATCCCTGGTACTTTGTTGGAATAGTCTTCTCCGAGTCTCACCCACTGCTTTTGCGTGAGCCTGACAAGATCGGCGGGGAAAGGGCATCGCGGGGTGAGAATCTTAGCATTTTCGTCTTTCGCTCCCGGGAACAATAGTGCGAATGGCGGCACATTGCCGCCAGCTTGTTGCCAGACCTCAGCTGCCTTAACCACGTCGGAGGCTGTGAAATCCCCGTTAACAACTACTTGTTTTCGTCCGGGGTCTGCTTGCCTAAGAACGAAGAATCGAATTTTATCACTTGCCTTAAGAATATGCTGGCCCCTGTATGCATCAATAATGGGAGCAGCTATTTCTTCAAATGTAGATTCATTTAAATCCGTGCTACTTACTCCTCCCAAGAGTCGAGCCTTGTTGAGATTTGTGTTTGGCTTATCTATGAGATACACAATTAGAAGGTCAGTTTCACTATCTTTTATACCAGGTACTGGATACCAGGTTTTCCCGCGTCGTTCCTCGCTTGTTATCCAACGCAGACTTTCCTGTATAACATTTGCTTCATTTCGTCCAGCCGGGAAAATACTAGTGCTTGTTTTTTTATAACGAGTTTGACAAGGGGTCTGATCGTTGACCGAAAAAAGATATGTTTGACCAATTATAGGTAATGTCGGATTTGGAAATTTCTTATCTTCTATTTCTATTATCCTCCCTGAGAGAGCCGATATGCCATTAGTCTGTGAAGGCTTTTGCATTTTAAATAAGCACTCGCTTACAAATGACTCTAATTTTTGACTTGCAATACGCGTAGGATAATTTCCCCAGTCACAGAGGTCCATTACTAAGGGAACCTCAGATCTGAATTCATGCTTCTTTTTGTCCCACTTATTGCCAATCAAAATATTCTCAATAAATGAATAGGGAATCTCGTCATGCTTCTTGAGTTGATTCAATAATTCTTGCAGAAACATCTTGAGATCATTAGCTTCTAAAAATCGTCCCATCAAATTGTACAGAGCGACGTATTCGCGCTCTGTTGTGTGAAAGAAATGGCTCATTTCATCCACACGACCATGGACTCTTGCCCACCAATTAATGTCAGTTGATGTGATATTTATGTCATAATATTGCTGCATAAGAAATTGGCGTTTCTTTATCTCATCCTTTTTGAGCTCTTTAATTCTTTCCCGCACGGCATCATTGGGGTCGACTCTCCATAAAGGATGCTGCAGTTTTAAAACAGGAAAGCTATTATGATTCCCTTCAGAAGTCGTCCAAAGCTCAGCCATTTTGTCACTGCCGCGGTATTCAATATTTGCAACTTGTCCTCTAGTATCCAATCCTACGATTAGTCCTTCTTTTCTCCCTGGCTTTTTTAAATCTGGGTGATGGGGCATAAGAGAAATTCCACAGCGTTCTAAGCTTTTGTAAAGAGTATAACCTTCATTCAGCATACTTAAGCCTCCCAGCAATGATCTCAACATTTTGTTTAAAAACTGGATTATATTTCCCTTCATTATTGAAAACTGAAAAAAGCATTGAAGGAATTGTGATTTGAATAGACTCATCTACTTTTGTTTCTTCTCTGAATGGACCAAAATAAGAAGGCGTAAATTCTTTCCATCCCAAACAGGGCATATAATAACATTTTCCTCGTTCTAGTCTCCACTGAAACATCTCCTGCAAATGATGAAGGTGATTCGTTTTGACATCTAGTGGTTTATAGAGTTCTTCGACTTCACCATAAATACGAAAACAGACGTCAATTAGAATTGTGGCGATCAATTGATATGAAGTATCACCTTTCATTTGGTTGTCTTTACGCAAAGGGCCACCATAATTTGTGGTATAGCGCTGAAATTTGATTGGAGAACAGACTTCCACTTCCGTTGGACGAATGTATGCACTATTAAGCCTAGCGATCGACTCAAACATTCCTTTAGCAGCAGAATAGGTCGGGACAGGATAGGATACCGGTGCAGCCCCTGTATCAGGACGTGTAAACATAGCTGCCGGCCCTGCTATTTCAAAGTTGACCTTGTAAGATTTATTATAGGTACTCATTTATTCCTCCAAATGATGGACTAAAGATGCAACTATCGTTGTAAATCAGTCCAGGGTTATGGCTGTCGATATGTACTTGCTTGTCATAAGAAAAGCTCGCAAAGAGAGCATTGAGAGCCAATATTAGAGGTATTCCATAATTCAATCCATCACCAATCATTTTGATATTCCTTTATTTTTTCTCATAATACCTACAGTTAATTATACCAGTTTCCCTCACTAGTGCAAGAATTTCCCACGCCCCAAATACTGACTGCAGATACTGTGCGGCTCGAATGAATTGCCCTCCTCGCATCATTCTGCCCGATGAAAGCTGAAAAACCGAGGCCCGCAGGGCCTATCACTGGCCCCTCACTTCCACCATCTCAGCGCCTCGTTGTACGGCATCGAAACCGCCTTGAGGCCGCGTATGTCGAAGACGGCGGTGATGGGGTTGGCGTCGTAGGGGGTGCAGCGCGCGACGAATTTTGTGCCTTCGCCCATGCGCCGCACGAGGTCGGGCACGTCGCTCCAGGGGCAGAACGAGGCTTTGCTGTCGGTGGAATTGTCCCACAGCGAAGTCGTGGACTGGTCGGCGTCGACGCGGATCGTGATGTATTTTCCTTCATACTTGTAGTCGTCGGTGTCGTTGCCGAGGTAGGTTTTCCAGTTGATGTACAGCTCGAGGTCTTCTCCGTCAGAACGCACGACGAGTGTCGGTTTGTCGCCGTACTCATTGGACCCGCTGTCGGCGGTCAGTATAAAGAAATACCGACTTTTGTCGGTCAGGGGATCGACTCGCTGGTCGAACACCCACTTCGAAGGTTCCTGCGGGGTGGTGAGCGCCGTGGCCGCGGACGCCTCTGCGATGCCGAAATCCCGGGCGAGGGCGTCGTACAGCGCGAGCCTCTGTGTGTCGTCTTTCTCTGCCGCCGCCCGCTGGAGGGCCGCGACGAGGTCGTGATACTGGTCCGGGGTTTGAGGATATACTGAAAGAATCGCGAAGACGAGCATCAGGGCTGTAAAAAGGCTTTTCCCGGGGAGCTCCTTTATCTTTTTCATGTCTTACCTCCTCAAAAAACTAAAAAACCGGCGGTACCGGCAGGGATTCGGACCCGCGATATGAGGCCCAAGCGCGTGGGCCTCCCGCCTCCCGTGGCGGCATCGGCACCGCCGGTCGCTGTGCGCGACTATGAGACAGGCGACGACGAGACTTCACTTGCCTTGGCGAGCCTTAGTCTACGGCGACACGCGGGACGCCCATTGTCCCACAAGGCAAAAAATCGCCGTTGACCTGTCAAAGTGTCGCTTTGTCCGTCAACGCTTTCATCCTCTCTATCTCCTCTCTCCACCGCGCACGGAATTCCGGCGGGCCGACGACTTCGCAGTTGGCGCCGCAGCGGAGGGCGCGGCCGAGGAGTTCGGTCCAGTCGTGGACGGGCAGGGAAAGGTCGATCGCGTCGGGGTCGGCGGCAGGGGGAACGGCCGAGATTTTCTGATCCCTGTGCCACTGCTGGGTGCGGACAGCCCGGGCCGCGCCGCCGTAGAACCGCAGGGTGGCGGTGCCCAGCACCTCGCCCTTGAAGATGCCGTATGAAGAGGAGATGTACCGCTCGACTTCATCGTCGGCCGGTATTGGAAAGTGGGGTGTGTCCGCGGGGCGCGGGTTCTGCATGCGCGATACGGCGAATGTCCTTAGTTCCATGGATTTTGAATCGAAAGCGACGCAGTACCACTTGCCCGCGTAATTGATGAGGCGCAAGGGGGCGATTCTGCGTTCGCTCCGCTCACCCTTTGAGTCGGTATAGGAAATGTCGAGAGTGCCTGCTTCGAGGAGGGCCTCGCACATCGTGTAGGCGGTCTCCCCATCGATGGTTTCCATATCGGGCAATTCATAGCGCACTTTGTCGGAAATGGCGGCGTATCGTCCCGCGATTTTTTCCCTGAGGAGCGCCGTGATCTCCTCGGACACCACGGGGACGTAGGCGTAGCGGCCGAGGATCGCCCTGAGGAAGGCAAAGGCGAAAAAGGATGTCTCGTCGGCAAAGCGCAGACCGTCCCAGGGCTCTGAGTATTCGTAGCGCATTCTGCCCGGCGTCCAGATGATGGGCGCGTCGAGTCGGTCGCGCATGTACTCGATGTCGCGCTTGGCCTGACGCTCGCAGATTTCGAACTTTCGACATATCTGGAGGGCGGTTATGCCTCCATGATCCCTGATTGCGCGGTCGATGTAAAAAATCCTTTCAGTCTGGCTCATGGAGGCCTCCGTCCTCAGTTTTTTTGTTTCTGATTCTATATGACACTGTGGGACATATAATGTCCCATGTAAACATGTATCGTGGGTCTCGGCTTGCGTCGATTTTTTTTCAATGATCTTTTGCACGCATCATGACTCAAGCTTGAATTCCCTCGCGTTTATGTTATATTACATTAAGACTATATAATCCGCGTAAGAGAATAACGAACAGCGTGTGACGCTATGTGAGGAATACATTGGCAGAAAAACAGTTCAATCCCAAAAAATATTCAATATCGGAGGCGTATTTGGCTATGTATAAAGGGGTAAAAACGTCTCTGGAGAACATGGTATTGAAAAAGAAAATTGATGGTGTGGACGATGAATTCAGGGAAAGGATCATGCTTGCGGTCACAGAAGTGAATGGCTGTGAAATATGTTCCTATGTCCACACGCGCATCGCGCTCGAAAAAGGGCTGAGTGACGAAGAAATACAGATGATCTTGGGCGGCAATTCTGACAACATACCGGAACGGGAAGTGGCGGCCATATTATTCGCCCAACATTACGCGGATACACGAGGCAAGCCGACCCGAAAGACGTGGAACACGCTCGTCGCGACATACGGAGAGCAAAAATCATATCATATTCTCGGGATTATAAGGATGATGATGGTAGGCAATGTTTTTGGCATCCCCTTAAGCGCGTTGAAAAACAGAATAAAGGGGAAGCCGAACAAAAAAAGCACTATAGGATATGAATTAATCATGATGGTGCTCCCTCTGCCATTCATTCCCATTACACTGTTGCATGCTCTTGTCTCAGAATTATTGAGGATACCACGCATCACCTTCAGTGAATGAAAATCACGCGCGGTGATGGGGTGGTTCGAAAATCGCACGATCTGTGAAGAAATATCGCTCAGCCTCTCGACGCCTCCTCGACCTCAGACTCGAACTGGTTGAAATCCGCCTCGCAGGATTCCAGGGCCTCGGCGGCCTTTGTGGCGGTATCGACCTGGAAGAAATCGCGGACGCGGAGCTTGGGTAGCCAGAGTCTAAGTTTTCCAAGGTCGACGTCGTTTTCCTCGAGCTCGCCGTAGGTGAGATGGTGCCTGGCGCGCTCCTTGGTCAGTTCCGCGTGAAACTCGCCGCACTCTTCGATGAATTCGCCATACTCATCCTCCATCTGCCGCCTGAAACGGGCGATGATTTCGGTCCGCTCCTCCTCATTCAGAAGGTTGACATGAAGAATGATCGCCGCTCCATTGCGGTTGACAATCTCTGCATGAAGCTGGCGCAGTGTTTCCTCCACGGGCTCGATGGAGGGCAGGATGCAGATCGAGTTCTGGAGATAGAGGGCTCCCAGCGCCTTCAGCTTTCGCCAGACGTAGGAGCGGTGGGTCGAGGGACTGGCCGGCACTTGGTAGGCGAAGAGCGACCATGTGGAGTGGTCTTCCATGCTGTAAGTATACTCATGGGGTTGATGCAACACAAGTTGCATATTTTTCTGCGATGATGTAGCGTTGTCTTAAAACAGGTGTTGCATAAGGAGTGTCAATCATGGAGGACAGGAAGAAGGCGGCCTACAAGTTTCTCGTGCTGATGGGTATCGTGAGTCTCTTTTCCGACCTGACCTATGAAGGCGCGCGGAGCATTCTCGGGCCCTATCTTCTGCTGCTCGGGGCATCGGCTTCGACGGTGGGATTCGTCTCGGGGCTCGGCGAGTTCATAGGGTACGCCCTGCGCCTCGTCACGGGGTACATAAGCGACAAGACCAAACGCTACTGGCCCATCACGATCATCGGCTATGCGATCAACCTGATCGCGATTCCCGCCCTGGCGCTGGCCCCTGGACTCGGGTGGGTCTACGCGTGCGGGCTCATCGTGCTGGAGCGGTTCGGCAAGGCCATACGGAGCCCCGCCAAGACCACGCTCGCGTCGTTCGCCGCGTCGGAGGTCGGAGCCGGCAAAGGCTTCGCGCTCCAGGAAGTCCTCGATCAGATCGGCGCATTCATCGGCCCGCTCATGCTGTTTCTCGTCCTCACGGTGAAAGGGAACGACAACAGACTCTCCGCCTACTCTCTGAGCTTCGCGATCCTGGCGATTCCCGCCGCGGTGACCCTGATCCTTCTCCTCGTGGCGAGAAACAAGTATCCGCGGCCCCATGAGTTCGAGACGACACCGGCCCCAGTTACCGGCGATGGTCTGCGGTCGGCGTACTGGTACTATCTCGTGGGGATTGGTTTTCTCGCCCTGGGATTCGCCGACTTCCCCCTCATGGCGTTTCACATGACCAAAACCAAGCTCTTCCCCGATAATGTGGTCCCCGTGCTCTATTCGGTGGCGATGGGTGTCGACGCACTGTCAGCGCTCTTCTTCGGACGCATGTACGACCGGAACGGGATGACGGCAATCATCATCTCTTCGGCAATATCCATGCTGTTCGCTCCGCTTGTGTTCCTTTTCAGGACGCCGGCTCTGGCGGTGGCGGGAGTGGTGTTCTGGGGCATCGGCATGGGGGCGCAGGAATCCATTCTGAAATCGGCGGTCACCACCATCGTGTCCAAGGAACGCAGGGGCACCGCCTTCGGCATTTTCAACGCGGGATTCGGGGCTTTCTGGTTTGTCGGAAGCTGGATTATGGGGCTGCTGTACGACAGATCGCTGCCCCTTCTCGTCATCTTCTCCGTGATTTCGCAGGTCGCCTCACTGCCCTTCTTCTTCAAGACGCGGAGCCTTATGCGGCATGCTTCCGAAGACGTTAAGGTCTCTGGATGAACGCAGAGAGCACGGAACAGGAGGCCCTTCGGCGGGCATCCCCCCGGCGGAGGCCCGCCGGGTACTCAGGCTTGAAAAGAAGGGCACGGAAGCTTAAGCGACAGATATGGGCCCTGTCTCTCGCCCTCAAAGATCCGCAGACGCCGTGGACGGCACGGATCATCATCGGCTGTACGGTGGCCTACGCAGTCAGCCCCATCGATCTCATCCCCGATTTCATACCCATTCTGGGGCAGCTCGACGATCTTGTGATCCTTCCTGGCCTCATCGTCCTCGCACTGCGGCTCATACCACGCGATGTCATGGCGCGGTGCAGGCGCGAGGCCTGGCGACATCTTGCGGCGGGCGACCGGGTCAAAACTCCTGCCGCCACGGTGGCCTCCATCATCTTCGTCGCGGTCTGGGCACTGTGGATACTGGGTGTCATCCGGAAAGCCCTCATTTGGTGACCCGCGCTGATATTTATATTTAAAAGCAGATATGCATTGACAGGAAGCCGTCCCCGCGCCATCATTATTGTCCGGATATTATTCTCCCAGGAGGCGTGTCGTGAAATACGCAAAACTCGTTCTGGCTCTCTTTGTGGCATTCCTCGTGCTGGGCTGCGCGAGCGCACCGCCTCCGACAACTTCGACGGCATCTGCGCCGGGCGCTACGCCTCAGGCCCCTGCTTCAGCTCAGAACGCGGCGCCGCCATCCGTCGCACCTCCCAAGAATGATGTTTGGCCCAAAATCTACGACGACGAGACATACCTGACGACCTTCGACTCAAGCTGGACAGAAGCCGAGGCCGTCGGCGCGATCAAGAACCTTCAGAATTCTTTTGTCGAATTCAATGCCGGCATTTCTCTTTCCGAACTCGATGTAGACCCCTATGGCTTACGGGCGAAGTGGCAGTGGGTCGAAAACAATTCCTTCGTCAAAAGCGCAAGCTTCATCATCCCCTTCGATCAAGTCACTTCAATACTGCTCGAATACTACCCTGCTTTAAACAAAGATTATAAATGGGGCCTCATCGTAAATCTTTCGGGGAATAGCGCAGTCTCCATCCGTACCCCATCGAGGGATACCGCTGAGCGGCTTGGGAAGGCAATTAACGTTCTGGCGAAAGCCCGCGGCGCAAAACTCAGCATGCCCAATCCGCGTCTTGGCGCGGCGCTCTCCGCGCTGAGCGACGCACAGGCTCAGGCGGCCGGCATTCAAAAGACCTCGGGAGTCATTGTCCTCTGGATTTTCAAGGATAGCCCCGCCGAAAAAGCCGGGTTCTCTCCGCAGGACATCATCACCAGCGCAGGCGGTAAGCCCATCCACAGCGGCGATGAGCTGTTCGCCGCGATCGACGCCGCCGCGGACGCAGGCGCGAGGGAGCTGAAAATCGACGGCATCCGGCGCAGCTACCGTATCGAGGACAAGAAATACGTCGAAATTTTCGTGCCCCTCACCTATACCTTGGCGATTGATCAGACAGGAGGCACAAAATGAAGACAAAAAGACTGATTACTGCGGCGATCATCAGCCTGTTCATGCTCGGATCGGCCCTCGCGGACGGCGCCGATCCCAAAACCGTCACGCCCGCGTGGGTTACCGAAAAACAACTCACACAGCAAACTCAGTCTCAAGGGCAGGCCGAGGCTGAAGCCCCAAAGCCAAAAAATTTCAATGTATTTTTCATCGGCTACGATTATCCTACCCTTTCAGGCCCCCTCGCTTCCCATCTCACCGGCTGGAACAGCCCTGTCAATTTCAGCCTGGGAATCGAATCCTCAAATACCAGCGGCTCATCCTTCCTTTCGGGCCTGGAGCTCGAGTTTTTCCTCACCGTCAACGGCCAGGGTATGCGCATGCAGATGAACGACATGGTCATGGCGGGCTATTCGTTTAACCTCAAGCCGGTGCGGTTCAATGTGGGCGCGCGCCTGGGCTTGAGCTTGCTCGACGTGACGGATGATAATCCGGCGAATCCCACATACACAGCATTAGGCGGCATAATCGGTCCGGAGGCCTCGCTCTACGCGGAGGTCGCCCCCGATTTCTGGCTCTGGGCAAGAGGCCGCTATTCCATGGCCTACTACTTCACAATCGACAGCAGCGGCGGCGCGAGTCCCATCGACAGCGGCGACAACACGCTCAACTGCGTGAGCCTGGAGGCGGGCCTGGCGTTCAGGATGTGAGGAAGTGTCTAAGTTCGTCAGGCCACCCCATCTGTCGATGAGGTCATTTCGCGGCGGCCTAGTCATTGAGAAATATCTGGTACATCGTCCAGCGGCCCGTGTACTGGAACGAGGCTGCGTGAGAAAGCGCGGATAAACCTCGTCTCGGAGAGCCCGCTCGAGGCAAGCTTCAGCGTGCGGATCGGGTGGAACCTCTCCGAGCGACGATCCCGCGACGAAAAAACGAGAAGCGCTAGCCTCATACACTGCGAGGTTTCGACGACCCCACCCTTCGAAGGAGGTAGCGGTGGCTTAATGTCGTCACCGAGATCAACAACCGAGTCGAGGACCACTACCTCCAAGTATGCTTCCCCATGGGGATACGGGCAAACGAAGCTCACGTCCAGGGGCAGTTCGACATTGTGGCGCGCCCGATCGCGAAGCCCGATCCCTCGATGTACGACGAACTCCCGATGACCGAACATCCCATGAACTCTTTCGCCAACGTAAGCGACGAAAAGCGCGGCCTCGCCTTCTAAAGATTCATCCTTATACATCGAGACTTTGGTCAACGACCACCACCAAAGGTGGTGGCCTGAATTAGCCCACATGGGCCTTTTTAAGACAAACAAAATTCCAATGTAAGATTTTTACAGGCTTAGCCAAATAAGGAATTGGCCACCTGTAAAGCAGGTGGGTTTCTTTTATTTACTAAAGTGTAAAACATGATCCTTATTGCACCGGATGACGACGCGCGGACACTCAGTCTTACTCTTGAGGATCTGCTTCACCCAGAACACACTCCATTACAGCGAGCTCGACAAGGGGTCACAGTACCTGGGAAAGCCGGTCTTCCATTACGCGGTCATGCCCCACACGGGAAACGGTAAACCAGGCGAGGTATGGCAGGCCGAGGAGAGGTTCAACCTTCGCCTCCACGCCGCACAGATTGGACCCACAAACCGCAGGCACGTACCGATGAGCCGCCTCTTTCTCAAAATAAAACCGGATACCCTTTCCTTGAGCGGGATGAAGCTGAGCGAGAGCGGGAAGAGTTACGTGGTAAGACTATTCAACCCATCGGACCGGACAGGGAAGAGATAGGTCAGGCTCAACGGGGGGCTCGCCAGAATTGCTGCGCCCCAATCTCCGGTCGAGCGAGTGATATCCGAGTTCGCCATGGACGCAAACGGCTGGGTGAATCTGGACATCCTCGGCAAGAATATAGTCACCCTCGAATTTTTAGCCTGAGACGGGCCAGGGGAATCCTCCCTACCCTGGGTCCGTTTCCTGTTTTTCCGTTATACTTAATGGCGCGGCTGTCGCTCCCTACGTGGTCGCGTTAGCCAGGCGCGTGGTCGGTCTTATGTGGATACTGGCGACGCGGCGTGAATACTATGCCGATGTATCACAAGAAATACTCGAAAAGAAGTTCCGTCGTTACGGCTTGAAATATGAGGGAGGGGAGTCGCCGGCCGCTTGACAATAATCATAGGAGCCGCGGAGTATGTTGTCGCGTATAAGGTATAAGCAGAAATACCCTTTCCAATTTCAGGAACAGGTTGTATAGTCGAAATTTCTTTAACCCTCCAGCAAACTAAGGGTATTTCTGCTTCGCGATAAAACGAATTTCGCTCGTATCTTCATTTTCGGTTTTCCTGTCCGTCGATCGCCGAACCGAGTCGGGACCTACCATCAATGAAAAAGGCGTAGCGATCGAGGACATAGCGAAGATCGGTCCCCGAGGGACCGAAACCGCATATCGATATCAATACCTCGCGCGGACCGGCGGTTGCGATTAGGTCACTGATCGTAGAGGAGGCCGGATCGTTGAAGGCGAGAGCTGCAGCTAGCGCGTCGAGTATGCGATTGCGAGGCAGCCCGTTCTTGGAGCAAAGCCCTACGGCGCCGGCAAGACGGTCCCGAGCGGCAAGTTTTCGCGGCAGATCCCTGCCCACGCGCTCGATCGTATCGCCGAGCTTTCTATTCCCGAATCTTCGGACAAGATCGTCAATGTAATCCAAAAGGGGGGCGAGCGGTACCCCGTGCTCCGCAGCTATTCCTCGCGCGGACTGTTCCATCGCCGATCGAACGCTTGATTCGATCTCGTGGTCAAGGATCGCCTCCCAAATGAACCGATAGCCTTTCAGCGCCCCGAAATACGCCGCGGCCGCGTGTCCCAGGTTGTGGATATACAGTTTTCGATGAATGTAAAGCTCGAAAGGTTTGACGGTCTCCATATTAAAAATCGTCAGCGGAGGCCCGACAAAACCCTCGGCGTCGACCGGGAGATGGTCGTATTCCTCGACCCATATCCGTAAAGGGTTGCCCTCGCGCATCTCGTCCGTCATCACGGGAACCATTCGACCGACCGACGCGCGGACGAACCCGACCAGACGACAAAGGCGGGTCCTGTCGTTTTCCCCGAGTTTCCCGCTGATCAACTCCTTCAATACGGCGTCGCAATCGACAAGGTTTTCGCAAAGTATGATGTTGAGCGGGACTTCGTTGCCCGAGCGCCAACGAAGCAAAAGTCCCGCCGCGAGATACGAAGCTATTTGGGGAAGGACATTGACGCCGACCGCCGTGCCGAGGATATCGGCGTCGACGATCTCTAGCATGACAGCCCCTCCGTCGAGTCCGTTTACGGCACGCACGTTTTCCACGTAAAACTCTGAATCGCCGCTGTCCTTAACCACTCGAACCGGATATCGGCGTTCGGCATTCAGCGCGGCGACGATCTTCGGATCGACCTCGATAAACACCACTTCGTAGCCCGAGCGCCAAAACAGTTCGCCGATAAATCCGCGACCGATATTCCCAGCCCCGAACTGGATTGCCTTTTTCATGGGACGCCTAATCCTTCCGCCGTTCCGCATGCTTGCAGATACGACAAAACCGTTCATACGCGGAATCCCATTCGTCCACATTTTCAGGCACGAACTCCTCGACCTGGATCGAATTTCTGACCAGCCTTTTCCCATCTTCGATGTTCTTCAATCTGCCGAGACCTATCGCCTGCATGATCAGGTTCCCGATAGCGGCCGCCTCCTCCGGGCCCGCAAGGACGGGTCGGTTCGTTGAATTCGCTGTAAACTGGTTCAACAGTCTATTCCTTGTTCCGCCTCCGACAATATGAATGGTCCGGATAGTTTTCCCCGAGACAGTCTCGAGGTTTTCGAGCGCCCACCGGTATTTGAGCGCGAGGCTTTCAAGGATGCACCGAACGATCGCCCCGCGGCTCTCGGGGACAGGTTGACCGGAATCTTTGCACGACACGCGGATTCGATCGCACATATCCCCCGGCTCGAAGAAGAGGTCCCGACCCGGATCAATGAAACTGGCGAACGGGACTTCGCGACTTGCGAGCTCGTCGAGTTCACCGTAACTAAACGATTGCCCTTCAGCTTCCCAAACACGCCTGCACTCCTGAAGGATCCAGAGGCCCATGATATTTTTCAACAGGCGATATCTGCCGTTGGCGCATCCTTCATTGGTATATCCCAATTCCATAGCTTGGTTGCTGAGAATAGGGACGTCTACCTCTATTCCCATGAGCGACCATGTTCCGCTACTGATAAAACAATAATCGCTCCCGAGCGATGGAATCGCCGCCACAGCGGAGGCGGTGTCATGCTGGGCGACGGCGACCACAGGAATCGGTTTCATCCCCGTTTCTGTTGCAATTCGATCTGAAACCAGTCCCCGTATGCTCCCCGGCAAAGTCACGGGAGTGAAAAGCGACGGCGGTATTTTCAGGGCTTCCAAGACCGGGCTGCACCACTCAAGAGTACCCACCCGCAAAAGCTGCGTCGTGGTAGCGGCCGTAAACTCCGTTGCCGTCGCACCCGTCAAAAAAAAGGCAAATAAATCCGAAATAAGCAGCAACCGGCTGGCTTCGCCCTCCCCACTCCCCTCATTCTGAAGAGCGGCCATGACTTGAAACAAGGTATTATAGCGTTCGAACGAGTTTCCGGTATATTTGTAGAGTAATTCGCGCGGCAGCTTCGAAAAGGCGACCTCCCTCATCCCATCGGTCCTGGCATCGCGATAATGGAATGGATTGCCCAACAAGCGACCGGAGGAATCAAGAAGCCCGAAGTCCACGCCCCAAGAATCGATGCCGATCGACTCGGGCGTTCCATACTCGCCGGACACGCGCGCTAGGCTCGCCTTGATATCAGCCCACAAGCGCGGAATATTCCAGTACCAATGTCCGAGCTCATTGAGCGGTCCGTTTAGGAAACGCGCTTTTAGCTCGACGGTTAATCGCTCGCCGTCGTATTCTCCGAGGATCGCACGGCCGTTGCTTGCGCCTAAATCAAAGGCGAGCATCTTTAATGGCGTCACTTTACGTCCTTGCGCTCTGCAGCTCGTCGAGCCGCATGCCGTCACACGGAATAAAGTGCCGCCAATAGATCACCGATTCGCGTATGTTATTCAGAATGTGTTCAGGCTTTTCCGCAGTGCCCGCGAAGATCTCCAATGTCAGGTAAATCGAAGAAACCCGCTTCGGAAACGCGGGCATTCGAGGCTGCATGTAGGCCCGCATCAAAGAACGTAAAACCTCCTCCGGCTTTATCTTCCCGTTTTTATTGAAGGAATCGGTAAAGGGAAGATGGGCGGAGGTGCTTCCCGTTACCTGCTGGAGATGGATGATCGGCGAATAGCACCCCAAAGATTCGATCCATGCGTACGTATCCCCGTCCTCGGGACGGGAGAACAAAAAGGGGTATAGATCCATCTCTCTTCCGAGAAGCGCGATTTCTTCTTCTGGCACGCTCTCGCGGCTCGCCTTCTTCGATGCCAAAAATCTGCGCACGGATTCAGGTCCCATCCAAACATCGCTCTCGATCTTTGTCCCAAAGGGGCCTTTCAGCCAATCCTTGATCGTGGCGAGATCGGGCCGGAGGAAAGTGCCTTGACCGGTCTGGTGCCCCGTATCGAGGGTCAGGTAAAAGGGGACGCCGCTTTTTTCATACACGCACCCGATGAGGTCCTTGGCGCCAGCTATGGTCCATGGCCATTGATGCGGGCTATACATCTGCTCCACGGAAACCGCGATTACCCCCTGTTCGCTCGCGAAGCTTGCGACGCACGATAGCTGCTCATACAGGTCGTCGACGGCCGATAGATACTTTCCGGGGTCTTGGAGGGTCGATTGAGGAAAGGCATGACAGAAGAAACCGAAACCGGCGTTCAACCGCGCAGCGATGCCGAGCATCGGCTTAATCCATAATTCAAGTATCCTGCGTCTCACCCGCAGATCGGTGTGACCGAGTCCCAAGGTCGCGTAGGTTCCATGACCGGAATACAGGTTGACGACTTTTACGCCCGTGGCTTTCTCGCTTCCGGCGACATCGAGTTCCCAGTCCCTCATGTACTCCTCGCCGCAATACAAGGGGTCCGCCTCGGTATCGGCGCTTGCTTCGACAAAGGCAAGTCCCAGATCGCGGACGATTTCCATCCATTCCCTGGGCCGCGTCCACCGCTTCGACGCAAAACAGTTATCTATCGCCAGAAATATTCTTGGGAATTCCATGTATTGCTCCGCCGAGACGAACCGAGTCCCTTAATCGTACGTGTCTGCCTCGAAGTAGGTGAATCCATGATCGACATTAGTATTTCCCACGCCGAAATTGAAACCGATGCCCGGGCTCCCCGAATCGAGCAAGTGGTCTTCGGCGGAGATTACCTCGACGCCGTTAATGTAGCCCCTGATGAGATTGCCGATAATCGACGCCTCGACGAGGTCCCCGTCTTTGACGCCGAATTGCGGACCGAAAAACTTTTTTAGGGAGGTAAAATCCCCAACCTTCCCATTCCACCGCGCTATTTCAGCGTACGCCCTCTCGTTTTTCAAGCACCTCCAGAAGACCTCATAACCGGTGCAGAGGTGAGGCGTCATGGTGCTGCGCAGACGCAGTTCCACTTCCTGGAAGTATTTTTCAGTCTGGTTCCTGCTGAATACCTTGCCCCTGACAAACTGGTTTTTCCCCCAGGCGCCCGCGAGTATCGCGGTCGGGTCGTCATAATCCCCAATGTGTGCGGTCCCACTTTGAGGCGCAGACCCCAGGTTCCCTTGCTCCACGCGGCGTTCCGCGACCCCCATGCGGGTGACCTCGCCATACACGACGCCAGCCTTGGAGACGATATCGATCCAATCGATTCCGTCCCTTCTCCCGTTAAGCCACAGTCCGCCTTCCGAAATCGGATTCTCGTCACGCGCGAAACTCGTTTTGTAGGACCTGGTCGGCGCCTTGCTCGGCTGATCTGTCATACTATTTGCCTCCGTTATCGTAAAAAATGGACTTGTTCGCTACGCGACGCAAGCATGCCTGATACAGATATTCGCGACGACTAACCTTCCTTGGCCCCCCTTAGGCTAAGCGAGACCGACGCGATTATGATGACTCCCCTGAAAATCATCTGGAGCGATACGTTCAGTCCCATGAGGACAAGACCGTTGTTGATCATTCCCATTATGAGGGACCCGATAATAGAGCCAACGACGGTACCTTTCCCTCCGAACAAGCTTGTCCCGCCGATTATGACGGCGGCGATTACGAGAAGGAGATCCGAGTCGCCTAGTGAGTAGCGCGCGCCGTGAAGCCTTCCCGTATAGAGAATACCGGCGAACGAGGCGAGCACGCCATTGAGAATCAGTACGGCCATTTTTATTCGGTTTATATTTATTCCCGAATAATTCGCCGATGTCTTGTTCCCTCCGGTAGCCAGAACGTACCTTCCGAATCGAGTCTTTCGCAGAACGAGCTGCCCCAAAAGCAGCAGGACGAACGTCCAAATGAATAGAATGGATACCGGACCGACGTCGCCCGAACCGAATATGAAGTTGAAGGCGTCGTTCGCCACCGGAACCGATTCTAGGTTGGTGATGAGCCGAGCGAAACCTCCCGCGATCGCGCCCATACCGAGAGTGACAATAAACGAAGGAATTCTCACGACGGTGACAAAAAAGCCGTTGATGAGTCCGATGACAGCCCCGGTTGCGAGCCCGCCAAGAACGGCAAAAAAGACACCTGTATATCGCAATAATACAGCGGTTATCATGGCAGAAATCGCGACGACCGAGCCGATAGAAAGATCAATCTCCCCACACGAAAGGACAAAAGTCATACCAACAGCCATCACAGATATCATCGTGGTCTGTCGGATTATATTCATCAAATTCCTGCCCGTGAAGAAACCCTTATTATGTAAGGTGATCGAAAAGAAAACAAAAATGAGGGCACATACTATATAAACGACATAATCATTGAATTTAGCCTTGCCCATGAGACTGTTCCGCGTGCTCAATTTCCCACCTCCGCGCTACTGAATCATCTTGGTTAATAATTCTTCCGAAATATCGGATCTTTTATTGCAATCAAGCATGTCTGTGATTTCACCCTTCTTCAGGATTATGATCCTGTCGCAGTAGGACACTATCTCGTCCAGCTCCGAAGAAATGAAGACAACGCCGTTGCCTGCATCCGCGAACTCGCTGACACTATTCATGATTTCCTGCTTGGACTGGATATCGATCCCGAAGGTGGGGTCGTCAAGGAAAAGAATGCTCGAATCGCTCATCATGCTTTTGGCCACGACGACCTTTTGTTGATTGCCGCCCGACAATGACTTTACTATTTGCCATGGGCCAGCCGCCTTGATGCTCATTTTCTCCATGAATCCGTTGATGATCTTTAGTCCTTCGCGATCCCTGATCAACCGATACTTCAAAATCTTGCTGAGAATAGGAAAAATCATGTTTTCCTTTATCGAAAAGCTCATCACAAGCCCTTGCTTTCGCCTGTCTTCGGGGACCATGGCGATACCGTGTTTTATGGCGTCTCTCGGACTTCTGATGTTTGTCTTATTCCCGCGAATCAGTATTTCACCCGAACTCTTTTTCAAGACTCCATAAATAGCGCCGACTATTTCGCTCCTGCCGCTTCCGAGCAGCCCGGCTATCCCGAGAATCTCGCCCCTCCGAAGGGTGAACGATACGTTTCGAACATGCTTTCCGACGGAAAGGTCTTTTATCTCGAGTAGTGTATCGGCGGCTTTTTCATCCGAGGGCCTGGTTCTTGTCCTTTTAGCGATCAACCGTTCCCCGAGCATGTCATTAATTGTCTCCTCCATGGTCGTTTCGGAGACATCTTTCGTACTGATTCTGTTGCCGTCACGGAGCACCGTTATCCTGTTACATATTTTAAATATGTCCTGCAGGTAATGGGACACATAGATGATGGAAATGCCCTTCTCGGTAAGCTTGCCGATAACCTTAAATAGTTTTTCAATTTCCTTATGCGACAACGACGCCGTCGGTTCGTCCATGATAACGATGCGTGACTCCGATGATAAAGCCTTAGCTATTTCCACCATTTGTTGAGAGCCAGTGCTGAGGTCGCATATAAGTTGTCGCGGGTTAATGTCGTCGGCGCCGATCTCGTGCAGGAGGCTCGCCGTTCTTTCCTCACATTTCTTATCATTAAGAATAAGGGCCCTGATCCTCGGCTCCTTGGCCAGGAATACGTTCTGCGATACGGTGAGCGACGGAACCAGGCTGAACTCCTGAAAAATCATGCCGATTCCATGCTTCCGCGCCTCGATGGGCGAACCGTAGAGAACCTCCCGACCGTCAAGCCTGATCGTGCCTCCGTCTCGTACGGTGACGCCGTTCAGTATTTTCATCAACGTCGATTTTCCCGCGCCATTCTGCCCAATGACCGCATGCACTTCGCCCGAGTAGAGATCGAAATGAACACCGTGAAGCACTTCGATGCCACCATAGGACTTGGCAATACCGTCCATCTCAAGTATCAGGTCACTCATATCCTACCCAACTGATAAATATGGTTAGGAAGGGCAGCCGACATCGATTCGACTACCCTTTCCATTAACTCAGCTCATTATTTTTTCGAAGCGTTAATGATTTCCGGTGCAGGATCGGCTCCCATGACCTTTTTCCACACCGATACAACGTTTTTGGCGTCCGCTTTAGCCGCAGGGACCATCAAGAAAGCCGGGCACGGTTTCCCAAGGATACCGTACGCCCCCATGATAACAAGCGAATAGCCCATGGCATATGGGTCGTCGACCACTATACCGGCGATATTTCCGCCCTTGACCATATCGAGAGCATTCGCCGCGCCGAAATCGAACGTGACGACTTTTATGTCGGGTCTTTTGGCCGCGCGGCATGCGGCGACGACAGCTTCGGCCGGCCCATCCCACGGCGAAAACAACCCGACAATATCGGGATGCTGGGTAATCATGGCGGCCGCAGCAACGCCCGAGCTCTCGGCATCCGTTATGCCCTGCTCGGCGACAATTTGAATCTTCGGGTATCTAGTCTGGATTATGTACTTGAACGCCGCCTCGCGCATGTTCGTATTGTGATACTTCGTGTCGTAGTACATGAATCCGATCTTGCCCTTGCCGCCGATAGCATCGGCAAGCATCTCCGCCGCGTCCTTCCCGAGGTTGACAAGATCGCTCGAACACACGCCGACATAGTCGTTCGGATGCTTGAACCCTTCCGGAAGCTCATCTATAAACGCGAGCTTAACGCCGGCCTCGATAGCCTCGCGGTAAGCCTGTGCCTCGGATACCGGATCGACCACCAGCGATAGCATGATATCCGGCTTGACGGCCAACGCATTCTCTATATCCGTTTTCTGTTTCGCGGGATCGAACTGGGCGTCGGCGGTGAACACCAAATTCATGTTGAGATCGGCGATAGCCTTCTCGGACCCTGCCTGAATGCCCTTCGACCATGCCGATTCCTCGCCGAACAACCACGCGACCTTGAGCTTTTTGGCCTTTATCGTAGCGGTTTCTGCCGGCGTCAACTGAAGTACGCTCGTGGGAACCGCTTTTACGCCGGTCGAGCTAAGCGTCGCAAACTCCTTTTTTATGTTTTCCAGTTCCGGATCAAGCGGCGTGTCCGCGAATACCAGGGAAAACGATGAAACCAAAATCATACAGAATAACGAAAAACTCCTTGCTTTCATTTCTCTCCTCCTTCTTGACCACCAAAATACTTCATTCATTACACGAATTCCGAGACCCTTCATCCCCCTTTCCAGCCGCGCGGCTGGCATGATTTTACCTCTATGCGTGCAAGAACAGAAAAAGCCTTCGCGAGTACACGGCCGTACCGCTAGTCGGCGTACCCCATAGTGCCGATATAGGCCAGATTGTCCTGACTGACATCCATCCGTCCGTACTGGACAACGACCTCGACGCTGCTTCTGAAGCGCAATGCGTATTGGTAAAGCCGTTCGAGTTTGACTCCGCCGATCTCCTCCGAATGATCCATCCTAAAGCATTTGATGCGCTGCGCCGGCACCTCAAGCCTAATGCCCTCTATCGGCGGTTTATCCTCAAAATAGATATCCATGAACACCTCAGCGTTTTTATTTTGGCAGTTTAGAATCATGATCGCTTCATGTCCAACAAAGCCGGTATCCGCCGTTTTGTCTTTCAACGGCATCCAGCCGTCGGCAACATACCATGTCTTCGATCCACCCTTGCTCATTGGTTCTCCCTTCGAAGCCCGGCGATGAGCCAAGCCCGCCTTTCGGTTACAGTTCGATTACCTTCCTGTATTCGGAATTGAAAGGTTCCGCGCCTTTGTCCGTAATGATGACACCGTCCTCGAATCTTAAGCCTAACGCTTGGTCGCCGAGGAAAATATCAACCTGGAAAGTCATTCCCTCCTCGAGATTGTAAGAGCTGTTCTCTTCCAAAAACGGATGCTCGCATTCCATTATTCCCGTGCCGTGGCAAGGGCCATAGAGAAAGTAGTTTGTGAATCCCTTTGCCTCGAGGTATTGCCAATATTTCTTGAATACCTCCTTGGCTTGGATCCCCGGCTTAAGCGATGAAATCACGCGTTCCTGCGCACCTATTCCCACTTCCACGAGCTCCCGGTACTTTTTCGACATGCGGCCGATACACAGAGGTCTACCGATGGATGAGGCGTAGCCTTTATATTTGCAGCCAAAACTGAACTGAATCGGCTCGTTCGCTTGAATGATCTTGTGCGAGGCTCGGCTGATGGCCTGATTCGTACGGTTGCCAGAAAGCACAAAGGGCGTGTAGGCGACATTCTCGGCCCTGTTTTTGAACATCTCGCCCAAGATGTACGACGAGACCTCGACCTCCTCCATACCAGGACGGACATTTTTCAACGCGGCCTCGAAGGCCTTAAATGTAATCTCGGAGGACCGCTTAAGCAGTCGAACCTCGTTCGCGCTCTTCTTCATCCGAAGGTCTATAAGGATCTCGTCCGCCCTGACTATATCCGCGCCATCGGCCGATCGCGTAATCGCATCGTATACCGGATAGGCGATAATGGCCATTCCCGAGATGCCGATTCGCTTCGGCTTCCTGCCCCCGGATATGAAACGGAACACGTCGCCGTACGATGGAAGATTCTGGTTGGGATAGTTGGGTTCGGATGATTCGCGGTGTTCGAGTATCTGAAAGATATTGTGCAAGACCCCGCTATCCTCGGCGAATGTCTTTGACTCGGGGCCTATGACAAGCGCCGCAGGCCCTTCCCGAGGGATCACAACGGCTCCCGTCTCAAAGGCGGGCCAATAATTGGCAAGATAAATCAGGTTCTGGGGCTCGGATTCCGACCCGAATACCACCAGAACATCCAAGTCTTTTTGCTTGAGGATTTTTTGAACATTTGCGAGTCGCGCATCGTACTCGGCTTGAGTAATCTTCTCGTCTTCCACTTGATATTCCTTTCTACACACGTGTGTATTTTAACATATCCCCTCAACGCCCCACATAAAGCTCTCCGTGAACGCGATCAAAAACCGCTACCGCTGCACTTGCAACGTCCGCTAAGCCTTCTTGCCGGGAACGACCTCAATCTTCATGCACTTGTTCGGATCTGTCACGATGCCTATATCTTTCACGACCTCCTCGAGGCTCATCGTATGGGTGATGAGCTTGTTGAAGGCGAATCGATCGCCGTGCTTGCGCATGACCGTAAGTACCTGCCCCCACTTATTGCCGCAATGGTAAAGGCCGTGGATATGAAGGTTTTTTGACGAAATATGCTGCATCACGTTCAGTGGTACGGTCTGGCCGGTATCCACCCAGTTTCCCACCTCGATCACCGTCCCACCCTTCCTTGCCATCTCACATGCCTCGAGGAATACCATTGGATCGCCGGCAGACTCGATTACGAGGTCGGCACCAATGCCGCCGGTTAATTCCTTTACCTTCCACACTCTTTCTTTGGCCTCCATTCTGGTCGCGTTTATCGTTACGTCGGCGTAGAGGGATTTCACAATATCAAGCCGCAGGTCCGAGAAATCGGTCGCGATCGCGAGCCCGGCCCCTTGGATTTTGGCCATGATTCCGTGAAGCGCGCCGAGGGGGCCATTACCGAGAATCGCGACGGAATCGCCGGGCCCGAATCCCTCCCTGATGGCGGGATAAGGCGACGTCGCGCGAGCGAGAGCACTATAGGCAACAGCCATCTCTTCCACGAAAACCGCCGTCTCGGTGGTCATGTCGTCCGGAATCTTGAAGAGCGTCGAATGAGGAAAAATATACATGTATTCGGCAAAGCCTCCTCGAAGGTAAGGGGGTATGTCGGAATGCGGGTGAACGCCGTATGCCATGACCTGATTCTCGCAGGTAATATTGTCGTACATA
Source organism: Spirochaetaceae bacterium UBA5556 (assembly GCA_002425765.1). Classification (GTDB taxonomy): domain Bacteria; phylum Spirochaetota; class Spirochaetia; order Treponematales; family Rectinemataceae; genus Rectinema. The sequence goes on from DIMW01000006.1 coordinate 28,808, forward strand.
TTTTTGCAATACCAGCACTTACCGCAATTCACTTCGACCGCTACGGCGACTCGATCTCCTTCTTTCAAAACCTGCCTCGAGGCTTCCATGACAACCGCAGCGTCTTTGCCGATCTCCATTATCGTTCCGATGATCTCATGCCCTTCGATAAACGGAAAAAGCGAGATCCCACGCACCATCGTCACGTCTCCCTTATAGATATGGCGGTCAGTCCCGCATACGCCGCACATATCGACGCGAATTATCGCGGAATCCTTATCAATTTTCGGATACGGGAAAGTCTTGAGTTCCATCAGGCCAGTCCCAACTGTGACTGCGGCGCGAACTTCTTGTGGTTTCGAAAAAGTCATTCTCTCCCTCCTACCGCTTTTTCCGCATGAAAGTCCGGCGGAAACGATCGACTTTCACGGTTCGCCTTCTCAAAATAGAATTACACACGTGTGTAATTGAAAAAATTATAAAACCTCATTTTAAATCTGTCAAGAGAAAAAGAGCAAAATAACTTCGACAATACAGACCACAAAACGCTGCGATCCATGAATGAAATAAAAGCGTGTTTTATGATAGGCGAGGCGTTTTCGCATTTGAAAAGACCACACATATCGCCCTAGGATTCACTTCTCAAAACTTCTTCGCGGAAAGAATCATACAGAATCGCGAATGACCAGCTCTGGCTGCAGCTTGACCGTCGCGGTTTTCCAATTCGAAGGAGTCCGTATGTTTTCGAGAATTATCTCGGCCGCTTTGTTTCCTATTTCGAGGCTTGGCTGGCGAACGGTCGTCAATGACGGCTTCATGAACCTGGAAAAAGGGAGATCGTCGTACCCGATAACCGCGACATCTTGAGGAATTTGCATGCCCAGTTCCTGAAGAGCGCGATAAACGCCAAGGCACATAAAATCCGTAAGCGAAAAGATCGCCGTTATGCCTTTTTTTTGGGTCAGCAACTTCATTGTCTCGGAATATGCGACATCATAGTTTTGGGGAATCCCCACGATAAGCGATTCATCTATCGGGACATCCTTATCGTTATGGGCTTTACGATAACCTGCGATAGCCTGCTCGGAGGAAGACATCGTATGCGGTCCGGCGAGGAACGCGATCCGCCTGTGTCCCTTGTCAAGCAGACACGTGATCGCCGAATACGCGCCTACCATTTGGTCGACGAAAACGCTGTTGCCGCTCAGATCCCGGCAATCTATATCCAGGAAAACCACCGGGATTTGGTATCGCTCGAAAAACTTGTTGTGAAGATGGTTCACCGAGGTGGGAGAGAATATAATACCGTCAACCCCACGCGAATTAAGGATATTAAGAAACTCCCGCTCTCGTTGAATGCTGTAGTTCGTGTTACAGAGTATGATATTGAACTTGTTAGTCGCGAGATAACTTTCGGCAGCACAAATGATTTCGGTGAAGAAGGGGTTCTTTATGTCGGAAATTACCAGTCCGATGATTTTTGTATTCCGAGTCTTCAGCGACCGAGCGACCTCATTGGGGACGTAATCGTGCTCTTTGGCGATTTGCTGTATTCTGTCTCGCGTAGACTTCTTGACGACGGGACTGTCTCGCAAAGCCCGTGAGACTGTCGAGTGATCGACGTTCGCAAGTTTTGCGATTGTTTTTATGCTCGTCCTCGCCATTTATGTCTCGCTTTCCGATTTCAACTTTATAATATATTTCCAAAGTCCATCAAGTAGCCTAATTCCCTGGCCTGACAAACGCTCACAAGGGACGGGCCTTGGACAATATACCGAGGAGACCGATCTGGAAAGAACGAGAACCGCAGGCAATCGCTCCCGAGGAACTTTCCACGAGGATAGTTGCCCCATGGCTATCCCGATTTTTTCTCTGAAATGGTTTGAAAAACGTCATCCATCATCACCGTCTGTTTGGAAAATGGAGATGCCGATATCCAGCGCGACTGTTGAAACTCCATGATAATGTTCCCTAGCGGACTCAATTAAAATGTCCCCTTGGTAGGATAGCAGCCAGGAGCGAAGATGGCTCAGGAATTACCGAAGAGCCAGAAAGAGCTCATATGGGCGAAGATGATGGGACAGGTTGCACAGAAGCAGCGCTCGCTGAAAGAGGGTGGCGGAGAGGCTGAAGGGATGTCAGGAGATGAGTATTGGCCAGTGAGACACTGAGGCGGTGGCTGCTCGCGAACGGCCAGGACGACATAAGCAGGTCCGTCGTCGAGCTTGGCATGATATTGCAGTATTCCATGTCGGCAAAGGCGGTCGTCAGCCTCCAGGAAGAGCTGCAGAACGTTGGGAATGGATGACGAAACGCTCCGTGAAGTCTTAGCGGGGAAACCGGAACAGAATGAAAAGCCAGATCCCTCCAAGATGCATATCGGCATCAAGAATGTCGACGAACGGATCAAACACAGATACGGCGCTCCTTTCGGCGTCTCGATCACCAGCCGCTACGGATTCGGGACGACGGTCAGCATTCTGATACCGGAGGATGGTGCCAAGCCGATGAGTCTGGAGCCCAAGCAATGAGAATCGTCATAGTCGACGACGAACCGATCATCTGCGAGGGCCTCGCGAACATGCTCACCGCCCAGAAAGAAAAAATTGGAAGCTGATCGCCATATATCACGACACTGAAGAGGCGCTCGAGACATGCAACTGGGAAAATGTCGATCTGTTGCTTCTGGACATCAACATGCCCGGCATGAACGGGCTCGAGATGGGGGAATCGCTCCGCGAGCGGGAAGGAGACACACCCGTCATCATCATCAGCGGTTACGCCCAGTTCGAGTACGCCCGCAAAGCGATGCAGAACAACGCGGTGGACTTTATCACCAAACCCGTAGCGACGGAGAAACTTTTTGCCGCCCTGCACAAGGCACAGGCGATCCTGGACGAACGCGAGGCAGAGAGGAAAAACCGCTTACTCATTGAAGAAAACATCGAGCGGCTCATCCGTGAATATTTCAGCGAGATACTCTTCGGAACGCAGCATTTTTCGGATGCGCAGACGCAAGATCTGTGCGCCGAGCTGGGTCTTGGAGGCAAAACGTACGCTGTTATGGTCATCCTCGCTGAAGAGCGCCACTCAAATTTCGTGGAATTGCTGGATGCCGCGAAAAAATCATTCCACTGCTCTTTTTACGGCTATCCCGCGGGGAAGGGATTGGCCGTGATTCTCGGCATTCTGCCGAAAGACTGCCGCTTCGATCCGGATAGTTTTCTTGATCTCGCAAAAAGGTACATTCAAGATATCCTGTGGTCCGGGTCCGCGCCTGCCGGAGAGATCGACGCGATAAACCCGTCGTACACGAGGCTTTTCCAACAGATGCGGAATTCCGGGACAACAAATCCAGCACAAATGAGGGGCATTGTTGAACAGGGCTCCCTCCTCCCCGCCGCCAAAAGCACCTACTCCTTGCCCGTGCTGCAGGTGCTCGAGATAATGGATCAAGATTACGCGCAGCCGCTTTCATTGACCATCTTGTCCGGCAGAGTGTGCGTCCACCCGACATATCCGTCCAATCTCTTCAAGAAACAGGTCGGACTCACTTTGGTAGAGTATATCAACCGCCGCAGGATAGAACAGGCGAAAAAACTGCTCGAAGACCCACTGAACAAGATATTCTGGATCTCCGAACGGGTCGGGTTCATGAATCAGCGGTACTTCAGTCAGGTTTTCAAGAGAATCACCGGATTGACACCGGTAGCATACCGTTCAGATTTCTTTCTCGCCTGCGGCGAAGCCTCAAGCGACGCCGCAGGCGCGGGATCGGGACGAAATGATGTCGCATTAGACGAAACTTCTTCATCGCCGGCCTTCTCCGGCACCTGTTTGGATATTCAAGACGACTTTGAATCATCGAGTGTCTCAAGCAAAGCCCGAAGAGCGAGAATATAACTATATGCGCCGAATCCAGAGATTTGCCCCACGCACACGGGCGCAATCACAGATGTATGCCTGAATTCTTCTCTTTTGTAGATATTGGAGAGATGGACTTCGACTGTCGGAATGTTCACCGCGGCTATCGCGTCGCGGAGGGCGATGGAATAATGCGTGTACGCGCCCGCATTGAGGACGATGCCGTCGATTTTCCCCACACAGCCGTGAAGGTAATCGATAAGACCACCCTCCGAGTTCGACTGGAAAAATGTGAGGCCAAGATCATATTTTTCGGCTTCGCGCAAAATTTCCTCGTCAATATCCTGCAGACGCTTAGTACCGTAGATGTCTTTCTCTCTTGTGCCCAGCATATCAAGGTTCGGGCCGTTTATCACTGCAATCCGGAATTTTTCCATATTCCCACCTTCTTCTATAAATACCCTTTGTGCGGCATCAGTCCTTCACAGTCCAGCGCTTCTCTCGCCGCCTCGAGCAGAGACTGTGGCAGCGTTGCGCCGCTTTTTACATAAATTTTTGCGGAGATGCCCGCGCCAGGACCCCACGCGATAAAATGATCGATTGCCTTGGCGGCATTCGTAAAGGCATTGCCGAAGGGAAGAACGCTCGCCGCCTGGAGGGTACGAAGCACAACATTCGATACGCGCGCGGAGAGTGCATCCGCTTCGACAGTGCGCCCCTCTCCCAGCAAATTGAGCACTTCGCGTAATTCGCGCGGAAAGCAGTTCGCCGAGCTCAAGAGGAAACCGTCGTAGAGTCCGCCAGCCTTTTTATACCATTCCGCATAATCGCCCTCGGCGCCGCGCACGAAAAAGACGCCGCCGAAATCGAGCCCCGACGTCACAACTTTGTCACCGCCACTGGTATCTTTCAACAAATATAAATTTTCATGGCGCGAAGCGAGATCCGCGACTGTTTCCGGGGCTATTTCGTTTTCGGTGATTTGGGGCAGCTGATAGAATGCCGTCGGATAGCCAAGGTCAAGAACGGCATCTAGTTCCTGATATATCGCGCGCTGGGAAAGCTCTTTTCCTTTTGGCGCGGTCACCGCAAAGCCGCAGAGCTGTCTCGCGTGGAAGCCGGCGGGATCGGGATGTGCGTCCCCGAAGAGACGGGTGACAGTCACCTCAATGTCTGCTTTGGCCGCGCCGATTGCCGGCCGCAAAATGCCGACGAGGATTGTAAAATCCATCTCTCGCGCATAATCGAGTGCGATATCGACAAGGTGCGCCTCTTCCTGCCGGCTCAGTTCCCAGCCTTCACTTGTCGAACCGGGCACAAGCAGCGCCGGCACATAGGGACGCATGAAACGAAGGTGCGCATGGATTCGCGCTTTATCGATGGTGCCGTCAGGTTTGAAATGTGTCAGCGGCGGGCACCACAGGGTTGGGATGCCGCCGGGGAAAAATGTCGCGATCAATGAAGAACGGTCAATCATCCATACCTCACACGAATTCTTATGTGATAGTATACAGGGCATGGCCCGTGGCAACAAGTTTCACGACAAAAAATGAGCCGGAAGGATTGAGGTGCACAGTGTACTACGCTTTTCTGTTTTGTATGCTTTTTGCGTCTCTTGGCGCTTCCGGAGCGCAGCCCCGCGACATCGAGTTCGGCGGCATCCCCTGGGGGTTGCGCCAGACCGCGGGCCCGGTCGACCCGGGACCCAATACATTCAGCAATGCGCCGGGCCAGGTCTGGGTCGACGCACAGGGCCGCGCCCATCTCACGCTGCAGAAGCGCGGGGATGTATGGGTCGCGTCGGAAATGATGGCCAAGAGGGATGCCGGTTACGGCACATACCGGTTCACCGTGTCTGGGGCGCTGAACGAACTGGATCCGAACATCGTCTTTGGTTTCTTCACGTGGGACAAGTCTCCGGAGGCATTCAACCGCGAAATCGACATCGAGATTTCGCGCTGGGGAGATGCCGGCGGCCCGAATGGCTGGTTCACTGTCCAGCCTTACGATGTACCGGGGAATCAGTATTCTTTCTTTTTGCCGGGGGCCGATGCCTATACCTTCGAAATGCGCTGGGAGAAAGATGCGGTCGAGTATGCGCTTTTTTGCGGTGGGAATGTGTGCGAACGCTGGAGATATTCCGGCACGGTTCCGGAGCCCGGGAGGGCGCGGCTGCGCATCAACCTCTGGCTTTTCCGTAGGCGGGTGCCGCTGGGTCCCGGGCCTTACGAAGTGATTGTCTCTGATTTCAGTTATTCAAAGTAAGAATCTGAAGCCCTAATGCTCCCCTCTGGACGATAAAAACCACTCTCTGCGTATCCCGAGCTTCTTCATCTTGCTCTGCAGAGTGCTCGGTTTGAGATTCAGCGCCGCGGCGGCGCCCTCCTCTCCGTATATTCTTCCTCCGGAAACTTCCAGCGCCCTCTCTATGCGCTTTTTTATTATGCTCTGGAGAGGAAGGGCGCCGTCGTCCACATCGGCACTCCCCGCATATACCGCCTGTTTCTCTGTAACAGCGGCCGGTTTTGCCGAAAAGCCGGCCGCGCGCCTCGTCAGGGAATGCAGCCGTAGGCCCAGGTGCTCTTCACGAATCTCGCCACTGCCCGCGAGGATGGCCGCCCGTTCGAGCACATTCTTCAGCTCGCGCACGTTGCCTGGCCAGGAATATACCAAAATTGCATGAAAAGCCTGCTCCGTAAAGTGCAGACCCGAATTTTTTGTTCTCTCCTTGATGGAATGAAGAAAATGCAGTGCCAACAGCTCGATGTCGGAGGTCCGCTCCCGCAGGGAAGGAAGGGCAATTGGAAAAACAGAAAGACGATAATAGAGATCTTCCCGAAAATGGCCATCCTGCATCGCTTTCGCCAGATCGACATTTGTCGCCGCGATGATCCGCACGTCAACCTTGACGGGCTTCTCCCCACCGACACGCTCAAAGATGCCGTCCGAAAGCACTCGAAGAAGCTTCGGCTGCAGCTCCATGGGCAGGTCTCCCACTTCATCGAGGAACAGTGTCCCTTTGTCCGCCAGCTCGAAGCGCCCCTTCCGCATGGCAAGAGCGCCGGTAAACGAACCTTTTTCATGACCAAAAAGCTCGCTCTCGGCCAGCGAGGTCGATAAGGCCGAGCAGTTCACCGGGACAAAGGGCCTCTCCGCGCGCGATGAAAGCCTGTGGATTGCGCGGGCAACTTCTTCTTTCCCCGTCCCTGTTTCGCCCATAATGAGCACCGGCGCCTCGGCGGCGGCGACAAGTCTGATGGAATCGAGCACACGGATCCACTGAGGGGAGCTGCCGATCAGGTTTCTGAAGGCGTCGGATTCGGATGCGAGCAGGTTATTGCGCTCATTCAGGAGCTGCGCAGTGCGCTCGATGAGTTCATTCGAGACATCGAATTGAACCAGCAGCGCTGCGACGAGGGTCGAGATCATCTCTATGAAACCGATGATCTGCGGGTTGAATCGATTGCACTTTCTGTGGTCGAAGGTGAGGAGGCCCACAATTTCATCTCCAAGGATGAGTGGGGAGACCAGACAGGAATGGTGCAGCGGCAAATTGATGATATCCGCGTAGGTGTCGATGTGATCTTCAGATTCGGAAAAGAGGTATGGCTTTCTGCCCTCCAGAATGGCCGCCAGATCCTTTCGGTTCTTTAATGAAATTGTATGGCCTGTGAGCGTTGCGTCCGCCAGAGGACCGGCCGCCTTCGTGACGCTGAGCGTCTGTTGGCCATCATACCGCAATATGACCGCAAGCTCATAATCTATGAGTTTCTGGATGGATTGAAGGATCAACTCCAGCATCGCATCGGAATCCATAACCGAAGTATTGGTGCTCACCTTAGGCCTCCACCGAAATTCTGACGACAATATACCAATAATTCGGTGCATTGAGAAGTCCGGATTTTCTTTGAGAATATGTCTATTTATTATAATCAAATAACATTTTCGAACATTTGGCATACTTCTTGCTTCTTTAAATCTCGTGGTAGCCCATGCGATGCAACAACTACCCAAATCGTATTGTGGAGGTATTCTTGTATGGATGAAAAGCGATTCTCAATGCCGCTGCTCGGCGATGATTTCCCTGAAATGGAACTTGTGACCACTCAAGGGGTGCTCAAGCTTCCGCAAGACCTTAAGGGCTCATGGTTTTTGCTCTTCAGTCACCCCGCAGACTTCACTCCTGTCTGTACAAGCGAGTTCGTCTCATTCGAACAGCACGCAAAGGAATTTGAAGATCTTGGCGTCAAGCTGATTGGCATGTCGGTCGATCAGGTCTTCAGCCATATTAAATGGGTTGAATGGATCAAGGACAAACTCGGCGTGAATATAAGCTTTCCTGTTGCCGCGGCAAATGACAGTATCGCCGAGAAACTCGGGCTCCTGCATCCAGGCAAAGGAACCAATACGGTCCGTGCCGTATTTATTGTCGATCCTAAGGGAAAGGTCCGACTCATTGTCTACTATCCGCAGGAAATTGGGCGCAACATAAGTGAATTTGTACGCGCAGCAAAGGCCCTGCAGATTTCTGACACAGGAGTCGCGGTACCCGCCGATTGGCCCAATAACAGCCTCATCAAAGACAGAGTGATCATCCCTCCCCCCAAGACCGTCAAAGAGGCTGAGGAACGGCTCAAGAAATACGAGGGATTCGACTGGTGGTTCTGCCACAGGCCGCTCGAAAATAATTAAATCATCGCAAAAAGTCGGAACGCCGCGGACGGGCCTTGCCCGGGCCGCGGCCCGCTCTTCCGGCTCTTTCCGAAGCCATCCCGTTTTAGCTGGTTTTTGTCCAAAGCTCGTCTCGTTTCGTTTTGTGCCAAATTATAAATATTGACTATTTTAATCAATTATTTTATATTGATAAAAACGGAACGGTTTATATGAGAATCGTGATTATTGGCAACGGAATCGCGGCGACGTCAGCGGCGGTTTCGATTCGGGAATATGACACGGAGAACGGCATCACCATGCTCTCCGATGAACACGCACCATTCTATTCGCGGCCCCGGCTTACGGAGTACCTAGCGGGCAAGGTCGCGTTCGAAAAGATTGTCATCCGCGATGAAACCTGGTACGCAAAGAATAATATCGAGCTCATGCAGGGAGTGCGCGTAGAATCCGTCGATCCCGGGCACCGCGCGGTGACGGGGTCGTTCGGCCTTCTGAACTATGACCGTCTCCTGATCGCTTCGGGGGCGTCGGCGGCGCTGCCCTCTTTCTATAATGCTCATCTTGAACATGTGTTCACGCTGCGCACCAAAGAGGACGCGGACAGGATCGCGGCAGTCGCGGCGAGGTCCCGGACGGCCGTGATAATCGGCGGCGGGCTGCTGGGCATCGAAACAGCGTACGCGCTGGCCGAGCGCGGGCTGGAACCGACGGTCATCGAGGTGTTTGACAGGCTTCTGCCCAGACAGCTCGATGCTGAATCGGCGAACATGCTGCAGGACATGCTCGCGCAAAAAGGGCTGCACTTTTTGCTGGCAAAACAGATCGCTTCCCTTTTGAATGACTACGGAAGAGTCAAGGTCCTGTTTGGGGACGACGCTGCGCTGAGCGCGGACATGGCGGTCATTTCAGCCGGTATACGGCCGAATATCTCATTCTTGAAAAATTCCGGGGTTAACGTGGGGCGAGGGGTGATCGTCGATACACACCTTCGGACCAATGTTCTTAACATCTATGCCGCAGGCGACTGCGCCGAATTTAAAGGCAAGATATATGGCATCTGGCCTGCCGCGAAAGAGGAGGGAGAAATTGCCGGAAAGGTGATTGCCGGTCAGGAAGCCTCATACCACGGCAGCCTCATGAGCGCCAAGCTCAAAGTCGCGAATATCGACATGGCTTCTGTAGGTGATATTACAATAGGCTCACAGACCCGGGCAGAATCCCGGCGCGATGGTTCCTCTTTCAGAAAGCTCTTCTATGAAAATGAAAAACTCAAAGGCGCCATCCTCATTGGCGACACCACAGATTATTTCAAATTGCAGAGAGAAATCGCGCAGAGTGCGGGTTAGAGGTCCACGCCAAAAGTCGCTCAGAACGTGAACGGAACAGCCACACCCAGTTCTTCCCCAATCTGCCTGAGCTGGGCGGCGACTTTTTCGCTGAGCGGCACACCGACGCGCGCGCTCTCGGCCTCGGCTTCATGCTCTTTGAGGCCTGCGTAGTAGACCCGCTCGCAGCCTTCCGCGGGCTCGGCGTTCTCGAGCTCGTCCAGGAGACGGTCCATGTCGGACTTGATCTCTTCGGGATCGCGGAACAGATCGAGGCGGATCGCGCCGAAGAAGTGGCAGACGCGCGCCGATGTCGCCTGGCTGTCCATCACCGCCTGGCCGAACACACCGCCGCTTAAGACCGCGGTCATGATATCGACGACCTCCGCGAGCCCGTAGCCCTTGTAACCACTGAAGAGCTCGCCTTCCCCGCCCAGCGGCAGTATCCCGCCGCCGCGCTGATAGAGCATGTCTTCAAGGAGACTGTGCGCATCAGAAGTGCCCACGCCCTTGGTGTTGACCGCCCAGCCGCCCGGCAGTGGCTTCTGCTCCCGGTCGTAGACCTCGACCTTGCCTCTCGTGACGACGGTGGTCGCCATATCGAGCGTAAACATCCGCCCGTCGTGCGCGGGGATGGAAAAGGCTATCGGGTTCGTGCCGAACATCGCTTTCCGGCCGAATGTGGGGACCCCCAGGGCGGCGGTGTTGGTCATGCATATCCCGATCATATCACTGGGGGCGGCCATTTCCGTATAATACCCCGCGATGCCGAAATGATTGGAGTTGCGCACCGAAGAGAATGCCGCGCCGCTGACCCTCGCCTTCTCGATGACGCGCGCCATTGTCCGCTTGCTGAGGCTCAGGCCCATCGCGCCATTCGCGTCGAGCACGAGCGAAAGAGGCGTCTCTCGCACTGTCGTCGCCCGGACTCCTCCGGCCATGATTCCGCGCTGGAGCCCATTCTTGTACCGCCAGAGCCGCCCCACCCCATGGCTTTCGATGCCACGGGCGTCCGCGGCGACCAGAATTTCGGCCGAATCCCGCGCTTCATCGGGAGGCAGACCGAGCTTCATGAAAACCGCCGCGCAAAATTGCTCGAGCTTCATTCTCTCTATCCTGATCTTGTGGCTCATTCCACTGTCACCCCATATTCCAGAATCCAATAATATCAACAACCGCTATCTATGATCTATTCAGTACGAATAGCGCCGCGATACCTCGCCGCATATCTTGATTCGCTTTTAAAAAGGGAATACATCTTGCATCTGAGCAACAATATATGAACCTAATGTCCCTACATCAATCGACCGAACAGCGTCGTGATTTCATTTTAAACGGTCCGACTTCGCGTACATTGGTATTCCTTGCCGCGCCAACACTCATGCTGGGCATAATCCAGGCCCTCATGCCGCTTATGGACGGGCTCTTCATCAACAACATCGCGGGCACTCTTGTCGCCAGTTCAGTCACCTTCAGCGAGCCGGTGATCAATATGGCCATGGCGCTCGCACAAGGGCTGAGCGTCGCTGCCATGGCAATCATAGGACAGCTGAACGGACATGGAAGTTTCGAAGAATCCAAGCGTACTTCGACACAGATAGTGGTGATGGGGTCAATCCTGGGATGCCTCTCCGCTCCTCTCTTGGTACTGGCTGCCGCCATTATTTCCTCGAGAGTCAATCCGCAGATTTCGCGCAATATATTTCTATACCTCTCGCTGTATTCGCTCGTTCTGCCTTTTTCCTTCCTGGAGTCCATCTACAATGGCATAAAGAATGCCAACGGCAAGCCGGAAGCGCCTTTCGTCCGCATGATACTCATGTTTATACTGAAGGTCATCTTCAACTTCGCATTTATTTACACGCTGCGGATGGGTATTATCGGCTGCGTTCTGTCGTCGCTCGCGGCAAACATCCTGATCACCGTGTGGATGTTCTGGGAACTCTTCCTGCAGAAAGGCTCCGATCGGCTCGAACTGAGGGGGTTCAAGTTCGATCCTACCGCCGCCAAGCAACTCTTTCACATCGGCGCCCCGGCGATGGCGAACAGCTTCATTCTGAATCTCGGCTTTTTCCTCATCAACACCGAAGTCGAGAAATATGGGCCCGTGATTCTCAACGGGCAGGGAATCGCAAACAACATAACGCAGGTCGCGTTCATCCTTCCCGGCGCCTTCAGTTCGGCCGTCACGACCATGGTGAGCATGAACATCGGCGCGGGGAATCCGGACAAGGCCAAAACTTCCATGATAAGCGGCACGATACTCAGCGCCGCCACCGCCGCGGTCATCATCGCGCTCATCGTTCCCCTGTCGCCGCACCTGACGATTCTGTTCACGAGGCGGCCCGACGTTCTCGAAGTCGCGAACAACGCGCTGCACATCTATACGTATTCGGTCATCGGCTTCGGGATAACGATCACGATTCAGGGCGCCTTCATCGGCCTGGGGCGCACCAAGATCCCCCTCGTCCTCGGCGTTCTGCGCATCTGGTTCCTGCGTTATCTGTTCATACTCTTCACCGAAAAATACCTTCAATATTACGCGGTGTTCTGGGGCAACCTCTTTTCGAACTATATGGCCTCGCTCATCGCGATATTCCTCATTTCGAGGACAAAATGGGCCTCGGCGATCAGACAGCCGAAGAGAACTCAGTGATGGCACGCCAGACCTCGCGTGCGCACGGCTCTTCCGCCGAAAGGCCGCACACGTCGCGTAGGATGCCGGGAAGTCCCTTGGGCAGCTCGCGGGCGACAAACTCCGCGTCGCGCGGGTAGCGTCTGCCTTCTTCATCGGTGGCCCGGAAGCCGATCGCCGCGCGTACGGCAGCGGCTATGGTGTCGAAGGGAAGACCGTGACGCGCGGCGACTGCCGGCAGCTCGAGCGCCTGCCAGATGCATCGGGATTCCGGCGACTGGCTGTAGCCAAAGTAGGCGGCGGCCGCGTGTCCCAGGTTGTGGATGAAGAGTTTGCGGTCGACATAGGCCCTGATGTCGCCGACGGCATTGAGCGTCGGAATGCGTGGCAGGGGTCCCTTGAAGCCGTATCTGTCGACAATGAGCTCGTCATACGCCTCGGCGAAGATGAGAAGGGGATCGCCGGCGAGGTCTTCCGCGCGCATGAGCGGCACCATCTTGCCGATCGATGTCTCCACGAAGCCGACATGCTCATCGAGAGGAAAGCCCTGCGGCAGGCGGGATTTGAGCGCCTCCCTGAAGTAGCGGGCGCCGTCGCGGATATTCTCGGCGATGATGATGTCGAGGGGCCGGTCCGGAAAGCGGCCGGCGCGGAGCGCGACGCCCTGCGCGAGCGTGGGGATGATGTCCGGGAGCGCGCCGAGGCCGACGCTCGTCGCGACGTAATCGGCCGTGGCGACCGCCTCGGCGGCCGACGCGGTGTCGCGCCCGTCGATCGCGTGCACTCCCTGGACGGCGAGCTCTTCGTCCGGCGCGCCGTTCCTCTTTATGACGATCCGGTATTCCCGCCTCTCGTTGAGCGCCTCGACGAGAGGCGTCGAGATATCGACAAAGACGACCTCGTAGCCGTTCCGCGCGAAGAGTTGGCCGATGAAAGAGCGGCCGATATTGCCGGCGCCGAACTGTATAAGGGTTTGCACTCAGCCGCCCGCCAAAAGCTGTTGGCGATAAAGGCCGTACAGGGCCTCGATTTCCCGGCGCTTCTCACCCGGCGCCTCTTCCAGATAGGTGCCACCGAGGTAGAAGCATGAGAAACCGCCGGAGACCACGGCCATCGAGCAGGCATCGATGATGTCGAAGGCGCCCCGTTTCTGCCCCGCCTCGAGCTGGAGCGCGATTGAGGCCAAGAGGCCGCCCACAAAGTTGTCGCCGCAGCCGGTCGTGTCGCCCTTGGGCCTCGTGGGACTTTCGAGCGCGCGGCGGACTTCCGCCGAAACCGGCAAGGCTCCCTTCTCCACCGGCGCGAAAAGACTCCCGTCGGAATAAAAACGGATATCCCGCCCGCCGTCCGTGATGATCGCCGAGCCAGCCCCGCGGGAACGGAAAAACTCGAGCGCCGCGTCGATACTTTGGACGCCGCTCAGCTTGAGCGCCTCCTCCCTGTCGGCGACGAGCACGTCGATGTAGGGGTACGCCTCACCGTGCGCCCCCAGAGGCCATCGGCCCCCGCGCACACCGGCCAGCACAGGAGCAGCGCCTGCCCCGCCGGCGGCGAGAACAGAAGCCGCACGCTCTCCTCCGGCAGCCCTCTTCGCCTCGCTCCGGAAATCGTACACCGTGTTGACCACGACGACGGAGCCGCCCAGGCGCGCGCGCCTGCACAGAGTGTCGAGGCCGTCGTGTATCCGCGGCACGAGCGCGGTCCCGCCGAAGGCGACGATACCGGCATCGAAGAAGCTGTCCGGCAGATGACCCGGCGCGAACAGATCGGCCACGCCCAGCTCGTTCACGAAGGTGCGCTCCCCGTGGCCGTGATCGTAGGTGGGGTCCGAAAACACCCGCGTAAAGGGCGTATGTCCCTCGAAAACAAGATATCCCGAAACATCGAGCGGCGTGCGCGACACGATGCCCATAATCGCCGAGGCCCCCGCGTCGTTCCCTCGAGCCCCGAAAAACCCGACCCGAACCTGCCGCCCCTCGAGCATCTGGGCCGCGTGGATGAGCGAAACAATGGAAGGACCGCCGAGGTTCGCCCTGTCGGGCTCCTTCCCTCCGCCGAGCGCCATAAGGATCGTCTCAAAAGGTTCGCCCGCAAAGCGCTCCAGGTCTTCGACAAACACGAGCTTGCCCGGCTCGAGACCCCCGTCACCGCCGCAGCGCGACCTGTAGCGCAGAAAGCCTTCCGAATCGAGCCGGACGTCGGCGTAGAGATAGTCCACGAGCGCGCAGCCCGTGCCTGAAATCGTCAGCATGGGCCGCCCCCGGAACTATCGCGCGCGCTATCGCGCGAGTCCTCGGCCGAAGCGCGCGCCCTTGAACCCGGAGTTCCGATCGAGTAGCGGCGGATTTTTTCGGCGAGCGTCTTGCGCGTAATGCCGAGGGCGCGCGCCGTCTGGCTCTTGTTGCCCTTGGCGAGGGCCAGGGCCGACTCGATGCGCTGCCGCTCGTAGAACGCGGCTGCGGCTTCGGCGACATCCTTGAGGGAGGCGTAGTCTTCGGGCCGGAACCCGGTGGCGTGGACAGCGGCGGAAGCGGAAATGGCAGAAACAGGCCCGGCCGGGCGGTCCTGCCCCAGGCATGGAGCTACCGGATATTGCGCCGCGAGCGCGGGCGTACCGGCCGCCGCCCGCCCCTCGCCGCGAGTATCCTCCGACTCCTCCCCTCTCTCTCCATTTTCGGAGCCCGCCAGCACCGTATCGTTTTCGATTCTGCTTCCGGTGCACAGGAGCACCGCCTGATGGATCACATTCTGAAGTTCGCGGATGTTGCCCGGCCACTCGTACGAGAGCCAGCGCCGCATCACGGCGGGGCTTATACCGTCTATGCGCTTGTGGTAGCGCTCGGCGTACAGATCGATGAAAAATTCTGCCAAATAAGGAATGTCCTGCGCGCGCTGGCGCAGCGGCGGAAGATTGACTTCCACCGTCGCGATCCGGTAATAGAGGTCGCTCCGGAACTTTCCCGTACGGATGAGCTCGTGGATGTCGTGGTTCGTCGCGGCGACGATCCGTATGTCCACGCTGATGCGTTTCGTCCCCCCCACGCGCTCGAAGGAGTTCTCTTCGAGCACGCGCAGGAGCTTCGCCTGGATCGCCGGCGACATGTCGCCGATCTCGTCGAGAAAAAGCGTCCCGCCGTGCGCGAGCTCGAACTTGCCGGTCTTTCGCTCGATCGCGCCCGTAAAGGCCCCCTTCTCGTGCCCGAAGAGCTCGCTCAAAAGAAGATCCTCGGAGAGCGCCGCGCAGTTGATGCTCACAAAGGGCCCCGCGCTCCGGTTGCCCGTAAAGTGGATGTAGCGCGCGAACACTTCCTTGCCGACACCGCTCTCGCCCGTGATGAGGATCGAGGCGGAGCTGTCCTTGACGCTGTCGAGCCGCGCGATGATGTCGAGAATCGCCGGTGTCTTTGTGATGATCTGCCGCTGGTATTCTTTCTGATAGAGTTCCTTCTTGAGGTAGCGGTTGTCGCGCCTGAGCTGGACGACCTCGAGATTGCGGCGGACGAGGGCGAGCAGCGCCTCGTTGTCGACGGGTTTCAGGATATAGTCCGAGGCACCGCGCTTCATCGCCTCGATCGCGGATTCGATGCTTCCATAACCAGTGATGATGATGACCGGCGCGTCGCCATCCTCGCCTTTTAGCCGCGCCAGCAAGTCGAGGCCGCCCACCGACCCTTTGAGGCGCAGGTCCAGAATGGCTATGTCGATTTTCCTGCTCTTGAAAATCGCTTCGGCACGCACCGCGTCCTCGGCGCTCTCGACCGAGTAGCCCTCTCTCTCGAAGAAGCGCGAGAGGCCGTGCCGGATGCCCTCTTCGTCATCCACGATCAGAATGGTCGTCGTTTTCATCATCGCTCACGTCCCGGGCTGGGCGACGGGCAGACTGATCCTCACGACCGTGCCCCGGCCCTCTTCGCTCTCCACTTCGATGCGCCCTCTGAATTTCGATACGAGCCCGTAGACCACCGAGAGCCCCAGGCCGCTGTTCCCTTCGTCGCGCTTGGTCGAAAAGAAGGGATCGAATATTCTTGGAAGAAGTTCTTTCGGAATGCCCCTGCCGGTATCGCTGACTCTGCATTGTACCATGGATTCCGAGGCCAAGAACTCGGTTTCTATCCGAATGGCGCCGGCAGGGCCGATAGCCTCAAGAGAATTCTTTACAAGATTGAGAATTATCTGCTTGCATTCATCCTCGCCTATCGCCGCCGGCGGAAGCTCGGGGCTCAGGCGGACGGCGACGGACACGCCGCTCCCCTGCTTCAGCGAGTAGTCGACGAGCTGCAGAGTCTTCTGGATGCAGGCGTTGATGTCGTTGCAGGGGTTCTCGGCGGGCGACGAGGAGGAGAACTCGAGGAGGTTGCGCACGATGCGCGCGATGCGCTTCGTCTCCTGCTCGACGAGCCTGAGGTCGTCGAGCCTGTCGAGCTCCTTCTCGGTCTTGATGAGGTTCTGGACGTTAGTCAGAATCGAGCTCAGGGGATTGTTGATCTCATGGGCGACGCCCGCAGAGAGCATACTGATGCTCGCGAGCTTCTCGGCCTGGCGCATCTTCTCCTCGTAGGCGATCTTCGCCGTGACGTCCTCGATCACCATGATGCAGTGGATCGACGTACTCGCGGTTTCGTGCTCGAGCAGGGGATAGAATTTGATCTCAAAAGAATCGCCCGAAGAGGCGCGCCGCACCTGGGTGTCGGAGGCCCTGCCCCCCGAAATGATGGCGCGGATGCTCGCGTGGACGGGTTCGTCGAAGAGGGCGAGCGAGAGCTCGTCGATGTTGCGCCCGAGCACCATTCTCTCGGTCTGGCCGCAGTATTCCAGAAACGCGCGGTTAGCCTTCTCCACGGAGAACACCGCATTGATGACGAGTATCTTTTCCTGGATCGAGTTGAATATCTTGTCGTTGTATTCCTTGATGCGCGTGATCTCCTGGATGTGCGAGGAGAGTGCCCTCTTGTCCTCCTCGATCTGGGCGGACATGTCGTTGAAGCCATGAAAGAGGTCGGCGATCTCCCCCGTCTTCGGCGCGCTCACCACGACGGGCCTGTCGCCGCTCTTCAGGCGGATCATCGCGTTTCTGAGCTGCCGGATGGGATCGGCCACGGCCTTGCTCAGGCCGGCGCTCAGAAGAATCGTGAAGATCGCCACCAGGAGCGACACGAGGAGGATCGAGCGGTTGATGAAATTGACGCGGGCTTTGTAGTCCGCGAGAGAAAGAAAAGTGCAGATATAGAGCGTGGCGTCGGCGCTCCGTCCACCCTCCGCGAGCCGGGCGACGCCCGACTGCTGAACGACGATGGAATAGGGCACTCCGTCTTCTTCCAGTTCTTTGACCACGGTATAGGAGGTGTTGAAGGTTTTCCCGCGCATCCACTCCGAGAAAGCCGTGCCCGCGAGGGAGCCCACGACAAAATGATTGTTGAGCGAAACGAGCGTCTTTACCCGCTGGTTGAAGCTGAGCTGGCGCATGAGCGTCTCGTCGACGCGCTTGGCGATGAAGATGTCGAGGTGGCGGCCGTCGCCGGCGGTGACGCGCACCGCGCCCGTGAAGTAGAGGATGCCGTCCGAGAGCAGCATTTCCACATAGGGGTGGAGGCGGTCGATACTGAAGTCCTGAGCCCGGGGCGCGGGAACGGGTTTCTCGGTGAGGGGGCGCACCGCGGTGAAGGACGACCAGCCACTCTTTACGATGAGAAATTCACAGCCCGCCTGGGCGGCGGACATCTTCAGCGCCGACTCGAGCGTCTCGTCGGGCGCGACGTGGCGCTGCGACGCGATCATGTCCTTGAGCTGCCCGGATTTGCCGAAGTCTACGATCGTGCCCCACAGCACGCGCTTCCACGCGTTGAAGTTGTCGTAGACACTGAGGGCTTCGGCCTTGAGCTCTTTTCTGCTGTCCTCTTCCTGGCTCCTGGAAACGCTCCCCGATACCAGAAGGATGACAATGAGAGCCTGAAGCACGATGACCGAGATAAAAGAGTTGAAGGTTCTGGCGAATAATCTCATTGCGATCTTTTTTCGACCGACTCGGCCCCCACGATGAGGCTGACGATCTCTTCGCTCGTCGTGTCCCTGACCAGGCGTTCGCCGGCCTTGATCCCGCGCCTCATGACGATGATTCTGTCGGCCACCGAAAATACATCATACATCTGGTGACTGATGATGATAATCGCGATTCCCTGCTTCCGCAGGGAGCTCACGAGTTCGAGCACCTTCTTCTGCTCGGCGATGCCGAGCGCCGCCGTGGGCTCGTCCATGATGAGCACTTTGGCGTTCCAGTAGATCGAGCGCGAGATCGCGACGGCCTGGCGCTGGCCTCCGGACAGGTTCCGGATGTTCGACTTCAGCGAGGGTATCTGGATGTCGAGCCTGTCCAGCACCTTGCGCGACTCGCGCGTCATGTGCTCCTGATTCACCACGGGAACCAGGCCGAAGGCCTTCTTCGTGCTCTCCCGGCCAAGGAATATGTTCGAGGGAACATCCATGTTCTCGGCGAGGGCGAGGTCCTGGTATATGGTCTCGATCCCGTGATTGATCGCGTCTATCGGCGAATCGATGTGGATCTTTTCGCCGTTCAGGAATATCTCGCCCACGTCGGGCTTGTGGACGCCCGAAATTATCTTTATGAGGGTCGATTTGCCGGCCCCGTTGTCGCCGACGAGGGCCACGACCTCGCCCTCGTCCACGTAAAAACTGACGTCGTCGACCGCGGTGAGGCCGCCGAATCGCTTCGTGATATTCTTCGCTTCCAAAAGATGTGCCATAGTTCCTCCTGCCACGGTCACCGGTTCCTGTTGGGGAATATCTGATCGATTATCACCGCCAGGATCAAAATGGCGCCGACCAGAATATAGGTCATGAAGGTCTGCATGCCGATGATGCGCAGCCCCGTCTCGAGAATCGCGATGACCAGCGCCCCCAGAATGGTCCGCCCCACGGTTCCCGAGCCGCCCGCCATGCTCGCGCCTCCGATGACGACCGCGGCGATCGCCTCCAGGAGCATGTTCGCGCCGGCGTCCGGCTTGCCGGTTATGTATTTCATCACATAGCTTATACCCGCCAGCGAGGCGAAGAGCGACGATATGACGTAGGCCTTTATCAGGTCGCGCTTCACGTTGATGCCCGAGCGGATCGCCGCGTCGATGTTCCCGCCGATCGCGTAGAGGTGCCGCCCGAACTTCATCCTGCCGAGGATGAAGGCGAATATGAGGATGAAGAAAAAGGCGAAGACCACCATGTTGGGCAGTATCGCGATCACCGTCTGACCGCGGGCCACCTGGGGCCTCGCGAAAAAGCTGAGCGCGCCGTTCGGGGCTCTATAGAGGAAGGAACCATTGCCTATCATGCCCGCCAGCGACGGCAGATTCTTCGTGGGAATTCCCTGGGTCATCAGCTCCGAGATGCCGTGGGTCACGCCGAGCATCGAGAAGGTCGCGATGAACGCCGGCACGCGCAGGTACGCGACGAGCCAGCCGTTCACGAGGCCCGGCAGAAGGCCGATGACCATCGTCGCGACGCTGCCCGCCAGAATGCTGGCGAGCGGCGGCAGCCCGAGCCCCGCGAACATCACGATGAGCTTCGAGGCCACCACCGTCGAAAAGCCCATGACAAAGCCGACCGAAAGGTCTATGCCTCCCGTGATGATGACGAAGAGTTCGGCGATGCCCAGCAGGAACACTTCGGTGCCGTTGAAGAAAATCAGCTGCGCGGTATCGACGCTGAAGAAAGCCCGCGCCGAAAGCGAAAAAATCAGCACGAGGAGGAAAATGAATATCCCTATCCAGTTCCGCCCAAGTCTTTCCTGGAGGGAGGATTTCTGATTCACGGTATCAGTGCTCATGTCCGGCCTCCTCTTTAGAACAGGTCCGGGAAAGCCCGGTCGATGATGACCGCGATGGTCAGGAGAACACCGACGCCGATGTAGCGGTAGAAGGCCGAAATGCCGGCGATCTGCAGCCCGTTTTCCAGCACCGCCAGCACGAGCACGCCCACGGCGGTCCCCAGTATCCTCCCCTTGCCCCCCGTGAGGCTCGCCCCTCCGATGACGACAGCCGCCACGGCCATGAGCTCGTAGTTCGCGCCCGAGGGCGTATAGTTGCCTATGCCCGTCTGGAAAAGGTTGAAGAGGCCCGCGACGCCCGACACGAACGAGGATATCACGTAGATCATCACGAGGTGCCTGTCGACGTTGATGCCCGCCCGTACGGCCGCGTCCATGCTTCCGCCGATCGCGTAGGTGTGGCGGCCGAACCGCGTCCGGCTCATCACGAATCCCAGGATGAGGAGCACCAGCAGCGTCAGGAAAAGCGAATTCGGGACGAGGCGCAGAATGTTCCGGATATTGGTCAGAGTGATATATGGAGGCTTCGAGAAGAAGCGTATGGATTTCGAAGGGTCAATATAGAGAAAATAGCTGTTTCCGATGTCGTTGATCTGCGAGGGGGCGCCCATCACCGGCATGAAGCCGTCGGAAAGAAAGAGGGTCACGCCGTTGCAGATGCCCCACATGCCCATCGTCGCGATGAAAGGCGGCACCTTGAAGCGCGTGATGAGGAACCCGTTCCCCAGCCCCGGCAGAATCGAGACCAGGAGGGCGGCCAGCATCCCGAGCGCGATCACGGCGGGAAGCGCCATGCCGCCCGCCCCGAGAATCTGCATCACCTTGGCGCCGAGGACCGACGCCAGCCCATACACATACCCGATGGACAGGTCGATCCCCCCGGTGATGACGACCAGCGTCTCCGCGGCCGCCAGCAGAAATGTTCCCGTATTCAGGTGGATTATGTTCTGGAAATTGGCGATGTCGAAAAAACCGGGGCCTGCGAAGCTGAAAATGACGATCATAAGGATGAGGAAAATCAGTGCCCAGTTGCGCGCGGAAAACCGACCGAAGGGCGTCTGGAAGAATCCCCCGGCGGCGCCACCGCTGGCCACGCCACCCTTCGATGCCAGGCTCCGGGCCGGTCTCGCCGCTTGTCTGCCTTGGTCTGCCACGTTGCACCTCTCGCTCTGATACTCTCATGCCTCCCCTCCGGACGGAAGGGGAGACATGAGTGCCGGTCTATTAATTTTTTTTATTATTGATAGATATACTGCTGCATGGCTGGATCGTTCACGTTGTCTTTCGTGAAGAACTCGAAGCCGGGGATGACCTTCTTGGGCACCTGCACTTTCTGGGTGAGGTACTTGTAGAGCCACTCGACTCCGAGCGAGCCCATCTCGCCAGGTTTCTGCGCGAGAACGAGGTCGACGACACCCTTCTTGAGGTTGTCGATATTCGTGATCGTGGCGTCCCAGGAGGCGATCTTGATCGCGCCGACGAGACCGGCGTTCACGACCGCCTGGTTCGCGCCCTGCGCGCTGAACACGTTGGTCCCGAATATGCCGACGATGTCCTTATCCTTCTGGAGCGCGGCGAGGGTCTGCTCCTGGGCCTTCTGCTGCACATCGAGGCACCACTCGACGCCGACCAGCTTCATGTTCGGGAATTCCGCCACGCCTTCCGTAAAGCCTTTCACGCGGCCGGCTACGGAGGAGACGTCGGGGTTCGTCGCTTCGCAGAACACCTTGCCCTTCTCGCCGACGAGCTTCGCGAGGTGCTCGGCGATCATTTTGCCGCCGAGCTCATTGTCGGAGCCGATGTAGGAGAGCGGGAAATTGTAGTCGGTGTTGGGCTTGGAATAGTCGCCGTCGCCCAGGAAGGTATCGACGGTGATGATCTCGACGCCCTTATCGTAGATCGCCTTGAGGGGCGCCTTGAGCGCGTCGACGGAGGTCGGCGCTATCAGGAGACCGTCGAATCCGCCGCGCTGGGCGTAGGCCTGCAGGATCGGCACCTGGTATTCGGGTCCCCAGGCCTTCGGATATTCCGCGACGATCAGGTTGACGCCGAGCTCTTTGCATTTGGCCCTGACGCCTTTCTCCATGGTGGTGTAGAAGGGGTCCTGTACGCCGGGCATGAAGAGGAAGGTCAGCTGTTTCTTCGTCTGCCCGAACACGGGGGCGAGGGTCAAAAGAATGAGCAGAATGACGAGTACTGCTGAATACCTTTTTTTCATGGTATCCTCCTTGAATTGCATCCGGGACGTGAGTGGACAGAGGCAGCGAAAAAAGTCCCGAAAAATTGGTTGACAACCATCAAATGTGGATGCAAAAACCATGCCAGAATGTCTGTCTCACCGCGAAATCCCAAAAAGGGCCGAAGATCGGGCTTGGGGCGATGGCGGGCCTGACGCCGGACGAATCGTGGCTTCCCCGGAGGTCCATAAAAACCAGAGAGGTGGATACCTCAGTATCCACCTCTCTGGTTACCCGTGTACGCACTTTCGGCGTGGAAAGAGAGGACTCAGGTCAACAGGTCCCTGTCCTCGGCGTACTCCGAGCCCCGCGCCTTCTTGAAGAGCCGCACGAGCCCGGCGACGTCCATCTTCTCTTTCTCCGCGCCGCTCAGGTCGGCGATGATCTCTCCTTCGTGCATCATCACCACGCGGCCCGCCTGATCGAGCGCGCGTTTCATGTCGTGCGTCACGATGAGGGCGGTCAGGTTGAATTCCGCGATGAAGCGGCGCGTGAGCTCGCCCACGATCTCCGCGTTGGCCGGGTCGAGCGCCGCGGTGTGTTCGTCGAGGAGGAGCACCGAAGGCCGCGACAGCACCGCCATGAGGAGCGTGAGCGCCTGGCGCTGCCCTCCCGAAAGCCGCGATACGTTTTCGCGGAGTCTGTCCTCGAGCCCCATGCCGAGCTCGGCCACCCTGTCCGCCATCTCGCGCGCGAACTTGGGCGGCGTCGCGATGCGGAAACGCCTGGGCCCCTTGCGCGAGGCGAGGGCCAGATTGTCGAGCACGGTCATGTCTCCCGCGGTGCCGGCCATGGGGTCCTGCCGCACCCGTCCGACATACATCGCACGCTCCCACTCGGGCAGCGGCGTCACGTCGCTGTCGTCGAGGAATATTTTGCCCCCGCGCACGGGCACCGTCCCCGCTATGGCGTTCAGGAGGGTGCTCTTGCCCGCCCCGTTGGAGCCTATGATCGACACCGTCTGGCCCCGCTCCACCTCGAGCGAGAGGTTTTCCAGAACGGTGTGCTCCTGCCCGACTCCCAGATTGAAGCTCACCACTATGTCGTGCACGCGTATCATCGCTGTTTCCTCCCGTAGCGGGAGATGGCGACCGAGGCGATGATGAGGAGAGCCGTGAGCAGCCTGAGGTCGTTGGGAGTGATGCCCGCGACATAGCCCCACGAGCGGGCCGCGTACATCAGCGCGCGGAAGATGATCGAGCCCAGAAAGACGCGCGCGAGCTGGAGGCCTATGAACTGCGAATGGACGACGAGTTCCCCCAGCATGACGGTGGCCAGGCCGGCCGCGACGACACCCTGGCCCAGATTGACGTCGGCGAATCCCTGATATGCGGCCGCCATGGCCCCGGACAGCCCGGGCAGGGCATTGGCGAGCATGATCCCCCAGGTGCGCAATCGATTGGGCTGAATGCCCGCCTGAATGACGGCGTTCTCATTGTCGCCGAGCGCCCCCATCGCGATGCCGATCTCTGTGTGGAAGAAAAGATCGAGGAGCCCGAACAGAAGAAAGCAGATAAGGATGCAGGACGCGAGGAGCGACCATTCGGACGGCAAAATCCCCCCCATGAAAGAACGTGCGAGCTTGAGCATCGGGTTGTTCGTGATGAGCGGAAGGTTCGGCTTTCCGCCCAGGATCCGCAAATTGATCGAATAGAAGCCCGTCATCGTGACAATCCCCGCGAGGAGAGGAGGCACCTTGAGCCGATGATGTACTGTCGCGGTGACAAAACCGGCCGCTCCCCCGGCGATAAACCCGGCCAGCATCCCCGCGGGTACGGCGAGCGCTTTTACGAAAGCGTTCGGCGAAAGACTCGCCGCCTGGGCGACTACCGCCCCCGCCGCGGCTCCCGCGGGGAAGGACCCCTCTACCGTCAGGTCCGGAAAATCCAGAACCCGAAAACTGACAAAGACGCCGAGCGCAAGAATGCTGTAGATGAGCCCTTCGACGAGAATTCCCTCGACCATCGATCACTTCCGCGTGAGCTGGCCACCGGAAATGACTACTTTCGCCGTATCGACTATCGACTGATCGACCGCGACGCCTATGCGTTTCGCCGTGTCGAGGTTGAGCACAAAAGTCATGTCCTCGCTGTCCTTGGGCAGGAAGGCCGGGATGTCCGCGGTTTTTTCTCCATTCAGTACGCGCACCACGATCTTGCCCGTCGCCACGCCCATGCGGTAGTAGTCATAGCCCAGCGCCGCGAGCACGGGAATCGTTTCGGCCGACGAGGGGTCGGCGGTCACGACGGGAATCTTCTTCTCGAGCGCCACCTCGGCGATGCCGCTCAGCGCGGAGAACACCGTGTTGTCGTTGCCCAGATACAGGCCGTCGATGCGTCCCACGATGGAGAGAAGCGCCTGCTTGGCCTCCGACGAGTTTGTGATGGTCGATTCGACATATTCGAGGCCGTTCTCCTGACAGTACGTCTTTACGATCGCGGCGAGCGCCACCGAGTTCGCCTCGCCGGAAGCATAGATGTTGCCGACGCGCTTTATATCCGGTTTTAAGGAGCGAAGTAGGTCGAGCTGCTCGCGCACGGGGGTCATGTCGGAAGTGCCGGTGACGTTGGCGCCTCCCTTGTCCATGCTCGCCACAAGCCCCGCCGAGACGGGGTCAGTCACGGCGGAATAGATTACCGGCCTGTCCTTTATCTGATTCGCGAGAGCCTGGGCCGTCGGTGTCGCGATGCCCACGGCGAGGGCGACTTTTTCCTGTTTGAAGCGCTGCGCGATCTGGGCCGCGGTATTCATGTCCGCGTTCGCGTTCTGAAGGTCTACCTTATACTCGGGTTTGGACGAGGAGAGCTCATCGACGATGCCTTTCTCAATCGCGTCGAGCGCGGGGTGCGACACGAACTTTGCGACACCGACGATCTTCGCGCTCTTCGGAGCACAGGAGAAAAGCAAGATGCCGACAATCCCGACTGCGGCAAAGAGCTGGATGGAACGACGCATACAAACCTCCTTATAGGACGACGCCATGGGCGCCTCCGCGCTGACTCGCGCTGATGCAGGCAGACAGCACACAATGCTTATGTTACTACCTATAGTAACGTCAGCCATTGTACAGAGTACAAAGAATCTGGTCAATATGCAAAATGAAAAAAAGAAATTTTTATTCAGAAAAGGCCATTTCAACTGTTGAATACAAACATGCAAAAATTAAAATGTTGTGTCATTGATAAATAAAAAGCTTTACTTTTGATAGAAACACCTTGACATGAAGTTTCAGGACATATATCCTTCGCACAAATTAGCTTCATTCATTATTTATGCGCATGTTTTGTATATGCGAAAGGAGGAATACAAGATGAAGCGACGTAACATGGTGCTTGTGGTGTTCGCCATGGTGAGCTTGCTCGTACTCTCTGGTACTCAGGGCGTATTTGCGGCTCCAACGATCAAAATCGGTGTCGCGGGCGCCTTTACCGGCGACCTTGCGTCTTACGGCCTGCCGACCGTCAACGCCGCCAAGCTCGTCGTCAAGGACATCAACGACAAGGGTGGCATCAACGGACAGAAAGTAGAGCTTATCATCGAGGACGATCAGTGCAAGCCCGAACTCGCGACGAACGCCGCGGCCAAACTCGTCAGCGCGAAAGTCGTTGCGGTCATTGGCCACATCTGCTCGGGAGCCACGAAGGCGGCGCTCGGAATCTACAAGGATTCCAAACTGGTCACGATTTCGCCTTCCGCGACGAACCCCCCGCTCACCCAGAGCGGTGAGTATCCCAACTTCTTCCGGACCATCGCCCCGGACGATGCGCAGGCAAAACTCGCGGCCAACTTCCTCACCAAAACGCTCAAGCTGAAGAAGATCGCCGTACTCCACGACAAGGGCGACTACGGCAAGGGCTTCGCCGAACTCGTGAAGCAGTATGCCGAGGAGAACGGCGTAACAGTCGCCCTGTTCGAGGGCATCAATCCGGGAGCCCCGGACTACTCCGCGGTCGTCAACAAGATCGGCAACGCGAAGGTCGATGGCGTGGTGTGGGGAGGCTATCATCCCGAGGCGTCCAAGCTTGTCCAGCAGATGAAGGACAAGGGCATGAACATCCCCTTCCTCTCCGATGACGGTGTAAAGGACAACACCTTTATCGAGGTTGCCGGCAAGTATGCCGAGGGCGTCTACGCCACCGGACCCACCGACACCTCCACCAATCCCCTGGCGATCAAGGCCATCACGGACCATAAGAAAGAATTCGGCGCCGAGCCCGGCGCGTTCTTCCTCAACGCCTATGCCGCCGCGCAGGCCCTTCTCAACGCTATTGCAAAAGCCGGCTCTACCGATTACAACAAGATTGTAGCGGCCCTGCAGTCCGAGTATGTCGACACTCCGCTTGGTCACATCAGCTTTGACAAGAGAGGCGACATCATAGGATTCGGGTTCTCCGTCTTCCAGGTTCAGAACGGCAAGTACGTAGAATTGAAGTAAGGCTTTATTCTGCCAGCTCTTTGAAGCCGTTCGGGCATACAAGTCGGAACGGCTTCATTTTTAGATTCCACTTCCCAAGGATCAGCACATGGAATATTTTTTAAAGCTTTTTTTGAGCGGCACGGCAAAAGGCAGTATCTATGCCCTCATCGCGCTGGGATATACCATGGTCTACGGCATCGTTCAGCTCATAAACTTTGCCCATGGCGAAATCTACATGATCGGCGGGTTCACCGCCCTTATTTTTGGCGGATTTTTCTTTTCAAAGGGCATGCCTGTCGGCCTTGTCCTACTCTTTTCAGTGCTGCTCTCCATCATGTACGCGGCCGCGTTCGGCTTTACGGTAGAAAAAATCGCCTACCGTCCGCTTCGGGGCAAACCCCGTCTCTCGGCGCTCATCAGCGCGATCGGCGTCTCCATGGTCTTGCAGAACTTCGTTCTGCTGTCCCAGACCGAAAAATTCCTGGCCTTTCCCTCGTATCTGCCTGAATTCAAATGGCTTCAGCCATATAAGGAATATATCAACTCGACCCAATTGATCATCCTCGGCGTGACTGCCGTCATAATGGTCCTGCTCACGCTGCTGATCAAATTCACCCGCATAGGAAAAGCGATGCGCGCGACGGCTCAGGACATGCACATGGCCCAACTCGTCGGCGTCGACATCAACCAGGTCATCTCGGTGACATTCATCATCGGCTCGGCGCTGGCCGCCATCGGCGGCGTCCTCATATGTTCCTATATGGGACAGATCAACTACTACATCGGGTTCATCGCGGGCATCAAGGCCTTCGTCGCCGCGGTCCTCGGGGGCATCGGAAGCATCCCCGGCGCCGTGCTTGGCAGTTTTGTGCTGGGCTGGACGGAAAGCTTGGGCACTGGCTATATCTCGAGCGATTATGAGGATGCCTTCGCGTTCATCATCCTCATAGTGATTCTTCTCATCAAGCCCGACGGAATCCTCGGCCGAACCCAGCGACAGAAGGTGTAATCTATGAAACCACGATCAATTCTTGAAGATATCGGCAAATCGTTGACTATCGCCGTCTGGTTCATGGTGCTGCTCTTCCCGCTCATGGTGATGAAGGTCAACGTGACGAGAGGCGTCGCCCAGGTCCAGTTTCGCTGGAATCTTCTGCCCTTCGTGGGCATCGCGGCCTTCGTGCTCTCTTATCTGTGGAAAATCGCGCTTGAATGGAGAGAACGGCGCGGAAACGACAAAAGCGGCGGGGTCTTCGGCAAAATAAAGACGCTGGGTGGCGCCTACTTCGCGAAACCGGCCGTGCGGACGAGCTCGCTGGTAGCGCTCCTGGCCTTCGCGATCGCCTACCCGTTCCTGTTCGGAATGTACCACACCAACGTCATGATCACCGCCTTCATCTATGTGATTCTCGCGCTCGGCCTCAACATCGTCGTCGGCCTGGGCGGGCTCCTGAACCTCGGGTACGCGGCGTTCTTTGGCGTCGGCGCCTACACCTATGGCCTCATGTGGAAATACGTCGGCCCCTCATTTGTCGCCTCTGGTATCGACCCCGGCTGGTTGTTCTGGATCTCGCTCCCAATGGCGGGCATCATCGCGACGCTCTTCGGCATACTGCTCAGTCTTCCCGTGCTGAGGCTCCGGGGCGATTACCTGGCCATCATTACGCTGGCCTTCGGTGAAATCTTCCGCATGGTGATGCAGAATTCGGGAAACTTCACGGGAGGGGCGACGGGCATAAGCCTCATCCCGAGGCCGTGGTTTTTCGGCCAGAAACTGCCTCCGACCAAGGCGGCGATCTACATCTACTTCATAGCTATCGTGCTGGTGATCCTCACGATTTTCGTCGTGCGCAGGATCGAGGACTCGCGGGTCGGGAGGGCGCTCGAAGCCATGCGCGAGGATGAGGTTGCCTGTGAGGCGATGGGCATCAATCTCGTCAAAAATAAACTGATAACCTTCGCGCTCGGCGCGTTCTGGGCGGGAATCGCGGGCGTCGTCATGGCGGCGCAGACCACCTACATCAACCCCGACAGCTTCACGCTGTGGGAATCGATCATCATTCTCATGGCGGTCGTCATAGGCGGAACTGGCTCGATTCCGGGGGTTATCGGCGGCGCGATTCTTCTGAAACTCCTACCCGAGTACTTCCGTGCGCTGGCGCAGTACCGCATGCTCATCTACGGCATCGCCATGGTTCTCGTCATCATCTTCAAGCCTGACGGCCTCATTCCCCGAAAGCGCAAACAATATACCTTCGAAGGAAAGGAAGGGGCAAAATGAGCACCCAGCAACTCAAATCGAAAAACGCGATCCTGGAGATCGACGACCTCGTCATGGCTTTCGGAGGTTTGCGCGCCATAGACGGGGTCTCGATGCACATCGACGAGGGAGAAATCGCCGCGCTCATAGGCCCGAACGGCGCGGGAAAAACGACAATTTTCAACTGCATCACGGGTGAGTACAAACCGACGGAAGGCGGAGTTAAAATTCGGAACCGCTCCGGCCAGACCGAGGAGATTCACGGGCTCAAGCCCAACGTCATCAACCAGAAGGGCCTCGCCCGGACTTTCCAGAACATCCGCCTCTTCGGCAATATGAGCGTCCTCGAAAATGTCATGATCGGCCGGCACAACTCGCTCAAGGCGGGCATCTTCAAGGCGATCGTACGCGACACCTCCACCAGGAAAGAGGAACAGCGCGTCATCGAGGAGAGCTACCTCATCCTCAAAAAACTCAAACTGGACATGTATGTCAACGAGATGGCAAAGAACCTCCCCTACGGTGAACAGCGCCGCCTGGAGATCGCGCGAGCCCTCGCCACCGATCCCTTCCTCCTTCTTCTGGATGAGCCTGTCGCCGGCATGAACGCCCAGGAGACAAAGGAACTCGAGGAGACCATCAACATCATCAGGGATCAGGAGCACATCACGATTCTGCTCATAGAGCACGACATGAGCCTCGTCATGGACGTGAGCGAGCGCATCTACGTGCTCGATTACGGCCGGCTCATCGCCGAGGGCACACCCCAGGAAATCAAGCGGAATCCCGATGTCATCAAGGCATATCTAGGAGAGTAATATGGCACTGCTCGAGTTGAAAGACGTCCAGACTTTCTATGGAAACATTCAAGCCTTGAAAGGCATTTCGATCTCGGTCGAGGAAGGTGAAATCGTCACGCTGATCGGCGCCAACGGCGCGGGAAAAACGACGACGCTCATGAGCATATGCGGGATCACTCCCATCCGCTCGGGGCAAATCGTACTGAAGGGCCAGGAGATATCGAAGCTCAGCCCCAACAGAATCGTCAAAATGGGCGTGTCGCAGGTGCCCGAGGGCAGGCGCATATTCCCCCAGCTCAGCGTCTCGGAAAACCTGGACATGGGGGCTTTCCTGCGCACCGACAAAGAGGGCATAAAGCGCGACATGGAAGAAGTGTTCGCCATCTTCCCGAGGCTCGCGGAGCGGCGGAGCCAGCTTGGTGGCACCCTCTCCGGCGGCGAGCAGCAGATGCTCGCGGTCTCCCGCGCACTCATGGCCAATCCGCACCTGCTCCTCCTCGACGAGCCCTCGCTCGGTCTCGCGCCCCTCGTCGTCCAGAACATCTTTGAGGTCATCGAGAAGATCAACAAAGAGCGCAAGACGACGATCCTTCTCGTCGAACAGAACGCGAACATGGCGCTCAAAATAGCCAATAAAGGCTATGTCATGCAGAACGGAGCCATCAAGATCGCCGATACGGCGGCGCATCTGCTCGAGAACGAGGAAGTGCGCAAGGCATATTTGGGATTGTAGACATTCGGAAGTATATTATAGAAGAATTCCATACAGAACGAATCCCTTGGAGGTGCACCATGAAAGTTGGCCAACGCATGACGCGGAATCCGATAACCATCACTCCGGATATGACCGTACCCGAAGCGCAGGCCATCATGCGGCGCGAAAAAATCAAGCGCCTGCCCGTTCTCGACGACGACAGGCGACTTGTGGGTATCGTCACTTCCCTCGATCTCATCCACGCGTCGCCCTCTCCCGCGACGTCGCTCGACATCTACGAAATGCACTATCTGCTCTCAAAGCTCAAGGTGGAGAAAGTGATGACCAAACAGGTCATCACGGTGTCCGAGGACCTGCCCATAGAAGAGGCCGCGCGCATCATGGAGGACCACAAGATATCGGGACTGCCGGTCATGCGCGGCGACATCCTCGTAGGCATCATCACCGAGACCGACCTCTTCAAGCTGTTCATCGAGCTCTTCGGCGCGCGACACAAGGGCATCCGGCTCACCCTGCTCCTTCCCGAGAAAAAGGGCGAACTGGCGAAAGTCTCAAACGCGATCACAAAGTGCGGCGGCAACATCGTCTCCTTCGCGATCTTCGAAGGCGAGGATCCGACCAACGGCTATTGCACCGTAAAGGTGACCGGAGTCGAAAAGGACGTGCTTCTCGAGGCGATCACTCCCGCCGTCGAGAAGGTGGTGGATGTAAGAGAAACCTGAGCAGGCCGAAAGCGCGGCCCCCATGCTGCCATAATGATCGGCGAGCCGTCGCACACAGGCGATGGCCGACTCACAGTCAGGCTGGTGCCCTCTCTGTTTCAGATGACGAGCGAACACACGTTGAATCTTCAGGCGTGTATTGCCAGGTTGGCTTTTAAAAAATCGATCATCATCTGCCACCCCTCTACTGCATCCGGCTTGTCGCTCAGGGTAAAACCATGGACTGAATCTTCAAAGCGCTTGTGGGTCACTTTTACGCCCGCCGTTTTGAGTTTATCCCTGAAAACCTCGGCTTCGTTGCAGAGCGAATCCCGGCCGGCGGTCAGGATCAGGGTGGGCGGAAATGTTTTCAATTGATCCGTAGTAGCGTACACAGGGGATATCAGCGGGTTTTTCCTCTCCTCTTTATCATTGCAGTAACACGCGTTAAATATCCGGCATACCTTGGGAGGAAGCAATCCCGATCCCTTGGGCTGCGGCTTCAGATACGGGTCTGTGTAAATATCCAGCGGCGGATAATCCAGTATCACACATTTTGTCCCCAGTTTTTTTTGTTCGGCGTCCTTCAGGCATATCGCCGCGCTGAAATTACCGCCTGCGCTGTGGCCGCCGACAGCGATCCTCTCCGGGTCTATGCCAAACTCTTCAGGATGTTCCTTTGCATACTTTACCACCGCATAGCATTCGTTAATGGCTTGGGGAAACACCGCCTCGGGCGAAGTGCTGTAATCGATGCTGATTATTTTCACTTTGGCGTTATCCGCTATATTCATCATATAAGGGTCATCCATCTCAGGATGCCCCAGAATAAACCCGCCGCCATGCATATTCACGAAGAGGGGAAGTTTTTCCGGTTTCTCCAGATTGTATGCAAGCACACGCACCCTGCCCGCCCCGGTATTCAAAAAGAGTTCCCTGCCGGCTACGTTCTTCCTCTTTCTGCCGGCCTTTGTGGAAAAAGTGGTCATCCATTTGAGGAATTTGACTTTCTTTTTAAGCTGTTCCCCTGTATAGGATTTTTCTTCTGGTATCCTGCCCATAAAATTCACCTCCATTCTAAATTTGGTGTGTGTGCGTTCTTATGAACGAGACTCCTTGTATCAAGACTTGCCTCCGACCGAACCGTCCCATGTATCGATCTTTGTTTTTTTCTTCTCTTCTTCAGTGAACCAAGTCGTGGTCACGCACTTTGTCTCCGTGAAGAACCTGACGCCGTCTTTGCCCAGCGTGTGCAGGTCGCCAAAGAAAGAGTTCTTGTGCCCGGAAAATGGGAAAATCCCAACCGGAACGGGAATGCCCACATTGACACCCACCATTCCACCGTGCGTCCTCCTGGCGAACTCCCTGCCGTAATAACCGCTCTGCGTATAGATGACCGATCCATTGGCAAAACGGTTTCTGTTCATCAGTTCAATACCCTCTTCAAAATCACGCACCCGCTTGATGCATAATACCGGGCCGAATACTTCTTCGTCCCCGATCGTCATCTCGGGCGTCACATGATCAAAGATGGTCGGCCCAAGGTAGAAGCCTTTTTCGTACCCTTTCACCGTGACGTTCCTGCCGTCGAGCATGAGCTCTGCGCCTTCTTTTATGCCCTTCTCGATCCAACCCAGCACAAAATCCCTGTGGCCTGCGGTTACAAGGGGCCCGAGCTCGGAGGTCTTTTCATATGCAGGGCCAATTCTGAGGGCCTTGGCGTATTTGACGAGCAGCTGAACAAGCCTGTCGGCAATACTTTCCTGCGCGACGATAACCGGCAGCGCCATACACCGCTCCCCTGCGCATCCGAACGAAGAATTGATGATGCCCGCCGCCGTTCTCTCCAGCGCGGCATCCTCCAGCACAAGCCCGTGGTTCTTCGCCTCGCACAGCGCCTGCACCCGTTTGCCGTTTGCCGCCGCGGTAGAATAGATATGCAGGCCGACGGAAGCGGACCCTACAAAGCTGACCCCTTTGATATCCGGATGGGTCAGGAATAACTCGGCTTCCCTTCTGCTGCAGGTTACAATATTCAGCACACCGTCAGGGAGCCCTGCTTCCTGCCAGAGTTCGGTAAGCCGCATTGCGGTCATCGGCGTCATGGAGGCGGCCTTCAGCACCAGCGTATTGCCGGTGGCAATGCAAAGCGGAGCCATCCAACCCATGGGAATCATGCCCGGGAAATTAAACGGGACTATGCCCGCAAACACGCCTAAGGGTTCTCTGTATGATATGGTATCGTAACCCGATGACGTATTCATGAGCGATTCGCCCATCATCAGCGTGGGCGCACCGCAAGCCAGTTCCACCGGTTCCTTCACTTTGAGGATGTCCCCTTCGGCCTCCGCCCAGACCTTACCGTGCTCCCGGGCAACCAGGTACGTCAGTTCATCCATTTTTTGATTGATCAGATCCCTGAACGTATACAGCACCTGCACCCGTTTCATAACGGGGGTCGCTGACCATGCCGGAAACGCCTTTTTTGCGGATTCAACCGCCCAATTGACCTCTTCCGGGGTGCAGCACGGTGTCTGCGCGATCACTGCACCGGTGCTCGGGTCGTAAACGTCCATGTATTTGTCCGTTTTTGATTCGCACCATGTGCCGTTCGCAAAGTATTTCAATTTCTGGACTTCGCTCATGATTTTTCTCCTTGTTTTTTATACTTTGCTCAATGTTCTGTAGTAGCTCCCGCACAGGTTGTTCGGGTTGAACGCCTCCCTGACCCTGTACTGGTAATAGGCCACCAGCGGCTGGGCGAGTTTGGAGAACATCTCGTCCTGCTCTTCCTGGGAAAAATAGTAACCATCCGGGCGTCGCGCGCTCTGGTTCCATTTTCCCATATCGAGACCCAGTTTCTTCTGGTTCATCCATTCCTGGGTCGCATTGAAGAACTCGGCCGTGCCTTCCACAGATTCTTTTTCATAGGAATCAAAATGCGTGAAGAATTCCCATCCGGTGCTGCCGCCGCCGCCCATGATGGTTATGGAGCCCATATCCGAGTCCCCGCCCACCTGGGCGATATAATCGTGTTCATCCTCCCACTTTTTCTTGAGCGCGGAAGCCTCTTCCATCACGGATGAAGAGACGAACACATTGCCGGAAAGCCCGAAGTTCCCTTCGTATCCGCCGCACATCACATAGTTCAGGTTCTTGTGGCCCATGCGCAGCAGATACATCAGCACCCAGTCTTTGATTTCCGGATCCATCATGAATTCGCTCTTCCATCCGCCCACCATCTCGAGAACACGGTCCAGCGCTTTTTCCTTGTATTCCGTATCGCGCGGCGTCATGCCCGCGATGATCACCTGAATGTCGATCTTCATGTCTTCATTGGCTTTTTTCAGTTCAGGATCGTTTACGTAGCCTTCCAAGTCTGACAACTGGCCGTCCGGATCGTTGAGTATCTTGATCATCGCCGTTTTTATGTCGCGCCCGAACATGGTAAATTGTCTGTGCCCAAGATAGAGTATCTCCGCTTGATGCAGCAGATTGAGGCCCTCGGCATAGGCGTCCCAGCTTGGGAAACAAAGCGTATACGCTTTGAAATTGTCGGGCAGGTTCGCCTTGTAGGCAGGCGCCATGCCGCGGGAGGGGATATACGCAGGTCCCGGCCAGGGGTGAAGCCGCACGGCAACCCTGGTACAGATGCCCATGGAACCGGCCGTACCCTGCTTTGCCCGAAGTATCGCCCTTGTGCTTGGACCGGGGCCGTCCCCGCAGAACCAGCCTGAACCTGCGCCAAGAGATCCTGTCCGTAAAACTTCACCGTCGGGCAGGACCCATTCGGCAGCCAGCATGTTTTCCGTCGCCGCTCCCATGAAGATCGTCTGAGGGCCGAATCCCACCCAGCCCGCCGTGCTCGCCGCCACAGAACTGGAACAGCCCACGCCTGGTATATTGATGTTCAGGCCATATTTCATGGCTTCCGCCTGCACGACTGCGCCGATCGCGTACGGTTCCACCACCGCATACATATTTTTGGGGTCGATCTCGATTCTGCGCATCCGCCGCATGTCAAGCTGCACGGAATAGTCGCTTCCGATATACCCCATCACCGACCAGAAGGTTGTGGAGGCCTTAAACTGAATCCCGTATTTGTTGCAGAGCCTGACGATCCCCTGTACTTCTTTCGTGCTCCCGGGCAGTATCACCGCCTGGGGCAATGGCGTCTTTTGCTTGAACGGTCCCCGGTGATCCGAAGTTTGGCAGGGTATGGCTCTGTAGCTTTCACAGATCCCGATGTCTTCGGATATGTTTCGCGCCCCCACGACAGCTTCAAACGCCTGGTAAATTTCCCTGGACAGTGCCATATCTTTTTCCTCCTAAAGCGCCGCGCGCACGAGATCGAAAATGTCGTAAATTTTGATTTTATTGCCGTTTTGGTTCTTTGCCCCCGCAAAATTGCTTTCGCACCAAGGGCAGGCGGTCACCAGGGTGTCAGCACCCGTGGCTTCGGCTTCGCTGATCCGTTCAGCGGCCGTCCAGGAGGAGAATTCCGGCAGGGTTTCACTGCACCCGCCCCCTGCTCCGCAGCACCAGGAGTATTCGCGAATGCGCTCCATCTCCACGAACCTTAATCCGGGTATTGCTTTCAGAATGTTTCTGGGAGCGTCATAGACACCATAGATGCCGTTATACCGCGGACGGGGCGGATCCCATGTATGTATCTGGTTGCGTATCTTTTTTTCTCCGCCCTCCCAGGCAACATACGGCTCGCCCTGCCTTCCGAGATGGCAGGGATCGTGATAGGTAACGGTCATCTGCACCGGTTTTACAAACTGAATTTTGCCATTTGCAATCAACCTATCCAAATATTCGACTATATGCACAACCTCTACATTCAGCCCTAATTTTGCATACAGCCGCTTGAATGCGTAATAACAATCCGAACAGGGCGTAACAATCACCTGTGCGCCGGATTTTCTGACCGCTTCGATGTTCGCGTTTGCCCTCTGCTCAAATTCCTTCTCAAAACCCATCTGATATGCGCGTCCCGCGCAGCAGGCATCCGCTTTGCCAAGCACACCTATATCAGCGCCGGCTTTTTGCAGCAGAAATACCATCGCCCGCGCTTTTTCTGTAAGGCCATCCTCATAGCTGTATTTACAGCCCGGGAAAAACAGCACCTCGGCTTTCTCCAAAAGGATATCTTTTACTTTTATTCCTTTGGCCCAATTCATACGGTCAATTCTTTTCTGGCCCTGTATCATGGTCTGCTCTTTTTTAAGGTTTCCGATTATTGTCTCTTGTACAGGCAGCGTTTTTGCTTTCTCGACCGCATCGATTTTCAGCGCTATGTTGTGGTCTAAAGGCTCCAGATTGTACCGGCAGATCTTGCAGCTCACATCGCATGCGCCGCAGCTGGTACAGCTGTGCACCACTTCGGTAACTTTTTTCGTATATTCCGCGTCGCCATCCAGAATGGTCTGCGCTAGCTGGAACCTTCCGCGCGCAGAATAGGTGTTGAAGTTATAATAACATACGCTGGGGCAATTCTCGCCGAACCGTTGGCTTTTGATTTTGTCAAAGGGAATCCATTTGCACCCCAGACAGTTGCTGCAGCGTTCCATCATAGGCCTGTAATCTTTTAATGACATTTTAAGCCTCCTTATCCCCTCAATAATTGCAAAGCTTACCGGGATTCATGATGCCGTTCGGATCAAATATCCCTTTTAGCCGCTGCAGCACTTGATAGCCTTGTGCATCTTTGTTTAACTGTAGTCTCGACCAGATACCGTAGGGACGGAAATAATAGGCACCCATACGGGAAAACATCATGCTTGCCTTCACAAAAAGTTCCCTTGTTTTGCCGGTTTCACTTGCGCAATCTGCCCTGTATGGCAGCGTAAACGAGCAATGATAGGATGCGCCCATATTTTCGGGCTGCAGATATACGCCGACGTCGCAAACCGGGTAACCTTCCTGGCTGGAAAGGCTTCCCATTGCCTGTATGAATTTTGGAGTCTGATCCAGTGTGGTGGAGAAAAAGATATCCTGGAAGGCGCCCTTATAAATCTCTTTCCAGGAAGCATCGCCGCCGGGTCTTGCGGCTTTCCTTAAGACCGCCTCCGCGGATATCCCCCCGACGGCTTCCGGCATCTTAAGCCCGCAGTTCTGCGCGATTTCACTGATATCCGCTTCCTGGGCCGCGACCCGCTCTTCCGGCAGTATTTCTCTGCCGGCAATACCAACGACAGCCATCCAGGGCGGAAGCTGTTCTTTCAATCCATCCACCTCTCCCGCCTTGTCTGCCATAAGATACGCCATCTGCGTGTTGTTCATGATGAAGAATTCATCACTGAACCGCAGCCGGAGAACGTTGTACGCAAAATCGACTAAGTCCTCCAGCTTTCTGGCGGGAACAATATACGCTTTATGTGCCTGAGGCATTATTTCGCAGCGGACCGATGCCCAGGTAACGATGCCCATCGTGCCCTGCGCGCCCGTAAGAAGCCGGTAAAAGTCCAGCATCATGGGTCCGGCCGGCTCCCACTGCCATTTGTCTTCCTTCCACTGCTGTTCGAGATCCATGACCGACCCGCCCGCCTCACCCGTAAACATGCGGTTCCCGTCCCCCCATGTCACCTCAACGCATCTAAGCGGATCCAGATCGCACCACTGGTGCAATGCATTCAACCGCGGTTCAGTTTCCAGTACGCTGGCCACCACGGATTTGCCGGCGCGCGTCGCAAGGGGGACCGAAAGGGTTAATCCTTCGCCAGCCAGGGCTTTAAGCAGTTCACCGTACGTCACACCCGGCTCAATGACTGCCATCCTGTACTTCCGATTGATGCTAAGTATCTTCTTCATGCCGGAAAGATCGACGATTACGGCTTCGGGCACGCCCGGGGCCGTATCACCTTTGTAATGGGGAGCCTGCGAACTCACCGAGACGAGCGGCGTCCGCGTTTCATTCGCCCACTTTACAACAGCGCCGACCTCCCCGGCATTGTGTACCCGGACCGCACAACGCGGCGGGAGCCCTGGCGCGAAGCTTTTGTCCTGAGAATATTCAGATAAAACTTTGGGATCGCCGCAGACGTTCTCTGCCCCCACAATGCGGGTCAATGCATCCTGTATTTTTTCCATTTTGTGCCCTCCTTGCGTTCAGAACCGGTGGCTTCAAAAATCAAAAATTATGATGAAAGTATTCAATGAATATATTCATTTTAAATCCAGTTTTTGGACTTGTCAACATATAACAAATCTATTCTATTCCAAAACTAAATGGCATTTATGTACATGTTGACAGACAACAGCCGATCATATATAAATACGCTTGCAATTTGGCAGATGAAGAAGGTTATTGGAAGCTCCGAGATGTCCTCCACCGAATGGAGTCAACCAATGACCAGGAAATGATATTATGTTCTTTGAGAATAAGCATTGGAGTTTATGGGGGAAGCATCCCTTGTACGCGTCGCTTCAATGGCTTGTTGGGCAGCTCGACATCAAAAGATCGATACCGTAATAAGGCTGGTATAGGAAAACATGACACAACGGAAGAAACAGGCAATACAGACAAGGCAAAAGATTTTAAACGCGGCTATCGCCGTTATGCAAAAACACGGCTTTGAGGACACAACAATAGAACAGATATGTAAAAAAGCGAAGGTCTCAGTGGGGTCTTTTTACAATTATTTTAAATCAAAGCAGGATGTCCTCTTTGTAGTGTTTGAATCAGCCGATCTGTATTTTAAGGATACCGTGGAGCCCCAGCTTGCCTCCCTTGCCGTCAGCGACAAAATCTTGCTTTTCTTCAGGCATTACGCCCGGTATAATTTAGATACTGGCCTTGATTTTGTGAAACACTTATACGGCAGCAGTGAAAATAAGTTTTTTATTGCGCAGGACAGATTCATGCACAAGCTGCTTCATAATATATTGGCCGACGCTCAGGCAGAAGGCAAACTCAAGTCTGATATGCCTTTGCAGGAAATAGAGCAATACATGTTCATTCTGGCAAGAGGGATCGTAAATGATTGGTGCTTATACGATGGCAGCTACGACTTGGAACAAAGGATAGTGTTGTACTTTCAAAAAACATTGTCGTTATTTATAACTAAATAATACCCTGTTTCAAGAGAATCCGGAGTTCAATCGGATTTCGTGGCCGGAGAAATATTAAATATTTTGGTACTGATTTGCAGCAAAGCTCTTTTCTGAGAAAGACCTATTAAATCATCTTTGCAGGCCGATGGATCTTTTTCAAGCATGAAATTAAAATTCAAGTAAGTTTCTGTATCCTCAACAAAAGCTGTTCAAACTTATTTTCGCCCAGAAAGCGCTGGAGGAAAGGCAAGAATTTCACATCCGCCCCTGCAACATAGCGAATCTTCATTTTCTTCGCATACAATGCTTTGATAATCACCTTCGCCACCACCTCCGGCTTGTTGGAATTCCGTATCATGGTATTCATAAATTCGAGCGAAGGGTTCAATTTATCGTAATAAGTATCCCTGATATTCTGCGGCATCGTGTCCCATGTCTTTGCCA
Source organism: Spirochaetaceae bacterium UBA5556 (assembly GCA_002425765.1). Classification (GTDB taxonomy): domain Bacteria; phylum Spirochaetota; class Spirochaetia; order Treponematales; family Rectinemataceae; genus Rectinema. Next base: position 68,751 of record DIMW01000006.1, read on the forward strand.
TGTTTTCCTTGCTGTTCGCCGTCATGGGCGTTTCCATTGCTCCGGGCTCAATAGACGTGGCCTGGATTCCGAAGATCGGCATTTCATACCGCAGGGAGTTTGTAATTCCCTCCACGGCATATTTGGAGATCGCATAAATCCCTGAGAAGGCCGCAGGAGTCCTGACACCGCTGGACGATACGTTCACGATTCTGGCCGGCCCGTATTTTCTCAACAGCGGCAGAAAGACTTGTATAACCCACAATGTTCCGAACACATTCACATCAAACAAGGCTCTGACCCTTTCTTCAGAGACCCCTTCAATCACACCTCCTGCAATTGAGGCAACGCCGGCGACATTGACGAGCGCAGCCAGCCCTCCGTCGCCGATGTCCTTTGCAATATACCCATAGGCGGCTTCAACCGATTTTCGGTCGGCGATGTCCACGACAATCGGCGTGCAGCCGAGCTTTTTCAGCTCTTCCGGAGACTGACTCGGTATGATCGTTGCATACACCTTCCAGCCCATTTCAGACAGCATCTTCGCGGTTACGAATCCAAGCCCCGTTCCTGCGCCGGTTACAAGCGCAATTTTCCCTGTCTCTTTCTCCTGCTGGGTCATTTTAAACTCCTCACCCTTGACAATACACAGATAGCATACTACGATTTTTAATTATACAGTAGTTGTTTAAGCAGTCAATCATCACTTTCTCGGAAAGGTATGCTAAACAACTATTAACAAAGTACGTTGTTTATTAGGTGTTTTTGAATGGACAAGAGGATTATCAAGACTAAAAAATGTATAAAAGAAGCCTTTTTAACCCTTCGGAAAAAGAATGATATTGATAAAATCAAAGTTACCGATCTGTGCGAACTTGCCATAATCAATAAAACGACCTTTTATAAGTATTATCAGGATATTTATGCGCTTTCGGACGAGATGGATGACGAGATTTTAGATTTTGTCTGGGGTAATTTTACCGATATAGGCTTACTTTACGAAGCGCCTGGGCGATTTTTGAAGGGGTTATACGCTGTTTTCGAGGCGCACCGAGAAGAGGTGCTCGCGCTGTTCGGTGACCGAATGAATGTACTTGTCGGCAAAGTAGAGCAGCGACTGAGAGAGCATTATCTCACAACCAGCAGCTCCCCAAAAGAAGACATCACTTTATCCTTTTTAATCGGCGGCGCGACGCATATAGTCATGAATCCAAAGTATGAAAAAGACGCGGTAATAAAAGTAGCGGTGGACATCATTTCAAAAGTGATACATGATTAGGCAAGCTCTTCAATATGAAACACTCACAAAAATGCTCCCCTCTATTTTGACATTATGGTGCCGCACTTGGGGCAAACGTATTTGATATTCCGGTTAGTGGATTTCCTGCTGCCGCCCTTGCCGCCTCTTTTGCGGGCGTGCTGCTCTCTACTGTGGTCGGCGCCGGGCCCCGGATGAGCCCCTCTCGCGCCTTGCCCTGGTTCCTTCTATCGATTCGCGCTGCCACTCTCTCAGCGATACGCGCTCGAAATCGATGATGAGGCTGAGATCGCGCATGAAGCTGCGGCCGGCGTCACTTGAAGGGGCCTCGGCTGGGGCGCCTGCGGGGCCGGGCGCGCCGGTATTGGTCGCAGCGACAGCTGTGGGGGCGCCTCCAAGGGCCCCCGCGGTGGCCGCGGCGCCGCCATGCGCCACGACATCAGCCGCCCCCACGCAGAGGCCTTCCCTGAGGCTCCGCAGTGCGGCGCCCCGCTTTACAATCTCTTCCAATATGTAGAACAGCTCAGTAGTCGTCCGCGCGAGCCTGTCGAGCGAAGCCACAAGAAGCGTATCGCCGGAGCCCAGGCCATCGAGGGCGCGCCTCAGCTCCGGCCTGTCAGCTTCTCTCGAGAGAATCTTTTCCTCGAACAGCGTTTCGGCCCCGGCCGCCTTCAAAACCTCGACCTGGGACTCGATACCGGCTTCGACGGGCGAAGGGCGGACATAGCCTTTTCTCTCTGCCATCCTTTTCCACGCTCCTCTGCCAATACTATACCTGCCTTGCCTTGACCGCGCCACCGCGCCGTCATATTCTGTCATCACCATGCAGCAGACACTCGCAGACAGCGTGGTGTGGATCACGGGTGCCTCTTCGGGCATCGGAAGGGCGCTTGCGGTCGAGGCGGCCCGGCGCGGCGCCACGCTCATACTCTCGGGGCGCAACGAGGGCGCCCTCCGCGGGACCGCTTCCCTCTGCGCTGAGCGCCGGAGCGGGGCGCCGCGCCGCCCCGCCGACGCCATCCTCCCCTTCGACCTCGCGGACCTGAACGCCCGACTTCAGGCGGCGCAAAAAGCGCTCGGCATCTTCGGCCGCATCGACATTCTTGTGCTGAACGCGGGCGTAAGCCAGCGGGCCAGGTTCACGGAGACTGCGCCCGAGGTCTTCGACCTCATCATGGAGACGAACTTCGGCTCGGCGGTCGATCTGACGCGCGCGGTGCTGCCGCAGATGCGCGAGCGCGACTCAGGCATGATCGTCTGTGTCTCGAGCGTCGCGGGGCTCATGGGCGCGCCGTGGCGGACCGCGTATTCGGCGTCGAAGCACGCGCAGGCGGGCTTTTTCTCTTCGCTCAGGGCCGAGTTCTTCGGCAGCGGCATCCAGATATCGATGGTGTACCCGGGCTTCGTGCGCACCGCCATCTCGGAAAACGCGCTCTCTGGAGACGGCGCGCGCCACGGCGAACTCGATCCGCTTCAGAAATCCGGCCAGGACCCGGCGGAGACCGCACGCATCGTGTGGGACAGACTCGAGGCAGGCGCGCTCGACATCGAGGTCGCCTTCGATTTCAAGGCTCGGCTTGGCGTATTTCTTTCGCGGCATTTTCCCAAGCTCTTCGTGCGCTCGATTTCGAAACACGGAGGCTTGTAGGGACGAGCTCGACGAAGGCATCCCTTACCCCGGCGGCAAAAAGGACTCTCATATGGCTGATGTGTTTTTGATTCTATTTGTCGTGCTTTTCCCTATTGTGCTTCTGTACCTCAAGGAGCGCGTCGCCTTCATGGCTACGTGGAGCACCCTGATTGTATGCTACATCGCGGGGCTTCTGCTCGGGAATATAGGCATTCTGCCGCAGTCGGCCACGGGGCTGCTCGATACGGTCTCCAGCGTCGCGGTGGCCATCTCCATTCCGCTCCTACTCTTCTCCGTCGATGTCAAAAAATGGAAGGAGCTCTCGGGCGGCGCGATTCTGGCGTTTCTCCTGGCGGCGATTTCAGTCAGCCTGGTCGCGGGCATAGCCTACGCGTTCTTCAGGGAGAAAAATGCCGAATCGTACAAGGTCGCGGGCATGCTGGTCGGGCTCTATACAGGCGGCACACCCAATCTCGCCGCGATAAAAACGGCGCTCAATGTCGACAAGAACGTATATCTCGCGGTGCACACCTCCGATATCGTGCTCTCCGCGGTCTACCTGCTCGCGGTGATGAGTGTCGCGAAACCGATACTCAAGCGTTTCCTGCCGCTGAAAGATTGGGATACCGATGTCGCATCGCCGACAAGCCTGAATTTTACGACACGGTTTTCGGATTACTTCAGAAAAGGACTCTGGAAAAAGATTCTCATGGGGTTTGGATTGGCGGCGCTCATCGTGGGGATATCGCTCGGGCTCTCAATGCTCGTGCCCGCTGATTTCCAGACGATGGTGACCATTCTGCTCATCACGAGTCTCGCGCTCGCGGCGTCCTTTGTGCCGTCGATCCGGGCCCTTCCCATGACCTTTGCGACGGGCGAATATTTTCTCTATGTATTCGCGGTGGCGGTCGGGGCGATGGGCAACATCGCGCAGATATTCAACAGCGCGGGCACCTACTTCATCTATGTGGCGATAGTGCTTTTCGGCTCCTTCATCCTGCATGCCCTGCTCTGCCGAATCTTCAAGATCGATGTCGATACAATGCTCATCGTGTCGGTCTCGGCGATCTGCTCGCCGCCGTTCGTGGGAGTCGCCGCCGTCTCGCTGAAAGCCCGAAAGCTGATTCTGCCCGGCATTACGACGGGCATCATAGGCTACGCGGTAGGAAACTATCTGGGGATAGCCCTCGCGCAGATATTAAGGGCGCTCGGCGGCTAGGGACGAGGACGAACCCAGCTCCCTGAACGCGCCCTGGGCAGCCTCCAGAGTCCGGGCTATATCTTCTTCCGTGTGCGCGAGCGATATGAACCAGTTGTGGTGGGGATGCATGAACACTCCCCGGTCGGCCATCGCCGCGCAGAACCGCTGATTCAAATAGAGATCCGAGTCTTCATCGAAGGTGAGATAGGGGATCGCGAGAGGCCCCGAAACGCGCGCGCGGAAGCCCGCCTCTTTCCCCAGCGACTCGAGTCCCTCTTTCAGCGTCCGCCCAAGTTCGGCAAGCCGCGCCGTGCCTCCCAAGCGCTCCATCTCGCCGAGCGTCGCCAGCGCGGCGATCATCGGCACCGCGCTCATCCAGTAGGTCCCCGTGATGAAGAAGCTCGAGGCTGTCTTCCTGAGCCCGTCCGTCCCGAGCAGCACGGAGATCGGATAGCCGTTGGCGAGCGCCTTCCCCATCGTGACCATGTCGGGATGGATGCCAAAGAATCTGTGGCTGCCGCGCATGTCGAGTCTGAAATTGGCCCTGATGTCGTCCACGATGAGATACGCGCCTTCGGCGCGGCACAGCCGCTCTGCGGCCGCCGTGAATTCCGGCGTCGGCAGTTGCTGGGGCCTGTAGGTGGGATGGTGGTAGGGAGTGAGGATGACGCAGGCGACATGCCCCTTATTCGCCGCGAAAAGCGCCTCAAGCGCCTGAACGTCGTTGTAGGGGAAAAAGCGGACATCGCGCTGTTCCGCCTGCATGAACACGGGGAACACGTTGGTCGAGCACCAGTTCGCCGCGCCGTGGTATGCCCCTTCCGCCGCGACGATCACCTGTTTTCCGGTATCGGCCCGGGCTATCGAGGTGGCGAGCGTGGTCGCGTCGGTGCCGTTTTTGACAAACACCGCCCAATCCATGTCCTCGACGAGGCCCACGAGGCGCTCGGCGAGTTCGACCATGGCGGGATGCGGCTGGTTGAGCAGATCCCCTCTGCGCGCCTGTTCGAGGGCCTGGCCGTCGACCGCGGGATTGCCGTAGCCCACGATCTGGCTGCCGTACCCGCAGAGATAGTCGATGAATTCATTGCCGTCGGCGTCGTATATCCTGCTCCCCTGGGCGCGCGAAAGATAGTAGGGAAAATGACCCGGCACAAGGAAACCGGGGCTTTTGGATCCGTAGATACCGCCTGGAATCACTTTGGCGGCACGCTCGAAATACGCCATCGAGACCGCGAAGCGTGGGGACGGGGAGCCGTCGATTCTCTTTCCGGACATGCCCGCCGCGGTCGATTTTTCATCAGCCATCTCGCTCATACCTCAACTCCAAGATACCACGAAAGACGGTCCAGCACCGCGAACAGCCCTTGGACCAGCGGCAGAAGCCCCTCTACGCGCACCTCACCCGAGCCGAGCGCCACGACCGCCTGCCTCTTTCCGGAGAGAACGTCGATCGCGCTCCGATACCCCGCGAACGACAGCAACGCGTCCAGGTGCGGAGAACCGGACGCGGCGGCGGACGGCGCATCTCTCTGGACATGAATTGTCCGGCCCTTTTTGGTGACCTGGTACGCGATTCCACCCGCGCGGATCCCGACCACGCCGTCAGGGATGATCTGCATCCGGCGTTCCAGGTACGATTCGCCGGCGATGGCTTCCAGTCCGTACAGAGTCGCGGCGAGCAAGAGCCCCGCCCGCGTTTCCTCCGATGTGTCGGGGGAGCGCAGAAGCTCCGCAGCGCGGCCCAAAGCCTTTCTGAAAAAAGTCAGCGCCACGAATGCGCCAGACCCCAGAGGCAGCGGGATCGCGGTGCCTTTCGCCCCGGAGAGGACGCGGACCGCGGCCTCCGTGTTCGGGAAAAAGAGCAGCAGCGACGGCCGCCGCGACGATGTCCGCGGCACCTGCAGGCGCAACGGAGCGTCGGACCCGCGAATGCCGAGCTTCATCGCAATACCGTTCGGCGGGCACCTCTTCTGCAGTTCCGCGTCGGCGGCGCAGGCTTCCTCGGCCAGACGCAGGGCCAGCGAGGCCTTGAGCCTCGCCAGTACACTTCTCTCTTCCGGACCAAGGTGCGCGAAATTAGTTTTCATCGTGTATACCTGCGGCCCAGCATAGTGTGCGACGGCGCTCCGCGCAAGGCGGCTCGCGCCCCCCTCAGGGGAAGACAAGGAAGCTCGGGTTCGAGAATGGGCGTACAACTGTTTGCGCTAGGGCAAAATTTCATAGACGGCCAAGGCTTCCGCGCGCGTCGTGTCGCCCGACACCACCGAGAGACCGCGAGTAATCGCCGCGGCGGCCGTCCCCTGCAGATCGGAAAAATCGGCTTCCATGGAGGCGAATGGCCTGGTCGAAGCGACGGCCTTTATATATTCGGTGCCGTACGGCCGCCCCAGCACATACTGAAACTTGTCGACGGGGCCGGGGAATTTCAGCGCCTCGCCGGCCTTGATCCTGCCGGAGCCCCCGAACCGGTTCGGCCAGATGAGCTGGGCGATTCCATTCACATCGACATGGTAAATTTTCAAGTATGCATCTTTGTTTGAGGTGATATACAGCGTGAGCTTCTCTCCATCCCGGTACACCGCCCCGACGCCGCGATCCGCCGAAAGGCTGAGCACAAAGTCGGAAACCGCAGTCTGGCCTGCCGCCCCCGGAACAAGCTGGCTCAGCCCGGCCGCGGTCTGGACTGTCTTGAGCGAAGGCCGCACCGCGACGTCGGGCGGGACGGCCGACCGAGGCACCTCATACCTCTTCTCGGCGATAAGGGCGCCCGTCGCGAGGTCTGTCAGCGAGAGCGTCACCGCGACGCCGCCAGCGTCCTCCGCATATTTTCCGTAGAGGATCGAGTCCGCCCTGTCCTGGCCGAAGAATTCAGCGTACTGGGCGCGAATCGCCGGGTCCATCGCCGCCGCAACCTGCCTGTCAAAAAGCTTCATCCTGGCGGTCTGCGCAAGGGCGAGCCGTAACTCGTCCTCAAACCATCGCGCGAACGGCGTCGGCAACTGCGTGTCCCCATAGGTGAAACTGCCCATACCCACCTGCACCGACGGCATGTAATGGTTGTCGAGCATATGGTCGAGCAACGCGGGAAGATCGGCGAAGCTCGGATTCTCCCGCTGAGCGCCCGCGGAAATACTACATGCTGCCATGAAAGAGATAATTAATAAGCGTCGAAACATCCTGGATTCTTTCATCGCAATTCCTCTAGTGGACGATTTTGGTATGATTATAATGCACTTTTGTAAATCCCAATAGAGAAAAATCACAATGAAAGAAAGTCAACTCTTTTCAAGCCACAGAATAAAAATGAGGGCATGAGGATACGTATCCTCATGCCCTCACAGCACATGGCGCAATTAAAGATCGATTCCCGTAGGAAGATTCGCGATCAGCTCAGAATTCGCGTTTACCTTGAGCCCCTCACCGAGCACGAATGCCCGGTCGGCGCCGTCGGTCACCGCGCCGCGGAGATTCCGCACCTTTTTCGCGTCTCCAATCACGGTGACGGCGAGACCGGCGCTCCGGTACTTCTCAAGCACCTCGACTTCTGGGACAGTCTTCGCGAGGACCACATTGTCCACTTTGATGGTCGCACGGTTGAATTTCGCATCGAGGAGGACAACTTCCCTGTTCGTTCCTATCTCCAGTACGGTCGAGCCGGTCAGGATCGTGACGGGATGCGCATAGGTCTTCCCGCTCAGCCCTTCTCCCTGTCCTCCCTTGCACCTCTTGTCAAAAACGTCCTTGTGGCAGGGCTCCATCCAGCTGCCGAACGCCTTATTCTCGGTGACGAGAATGACTTTCTTCCCGTCTGCCGCGAGTTTTTCAGAGGTGTCGGCCGCGCCGAAATTGTCGCCCCACACGAGTACGGTTTCGCCGAGCTCAGGAGGGGCCTTTTTCCCGTGTTCCGGCCAATATTCGCAACCCTTGTTGGTGCAGCGCAGCACATCCTCGAACGTGCAGACGTTCTTCCCATCGATGCCTCTGATGTCGGGGCGCTCAACCTTGGCTCCCGTCGCCACCAGGACAACATCGTAGCCCTTGAGGGCTTCGGGGCTCGGCACGGTATTGTACTTCACTTCGACGCCGAGTTTTGCGACCTGCTGCCGCTGCCAGTCCGCGTACCAGCGCATTTTGCTCTTGGAGTGAACGGTGCAGCAGTACAGGATCGCGCCGCCCAGCTCTTCTCCCTTCTCGAATATCGTCACGGAATGGCCTCTCAAGGTCGAGATTCGCGCTGCCTCGAGCCCAGCGGGGCCACCGCCCACAATCGCCACTTTCATCTTCTTGGTGGCGGGCCCGAAATTGATGAAGCGCTCATCCCCTACGGCGGGATTTATGGCGCAGCGCATGTGCCGCTTGATCATGAGAGACTCCTGCCAGCAGCCGACGAGACAGGAAACGCATTTGCGGATCTCTTTCTTTTCGCCCGCCTGAGCCTTGTTTGCCCAGTAGGGGTCCGCGATGAGCTGTCTGGAAAGACCAACCATGTCGGCCTTGCTGTCCGCGAGAATCTTCTCGCAGTAGTCGGGGTCGCGCAGAGTGTGACTTGTGATGACGGGGATGCTCACATGTTTCTTGATCTCATCGGCGGTGTAGGTATTCCAACCTTGAGGATAGTACATCGGGTCCATCGTCGGGCCTGGCAGCTCAAAGATGCCGGCGGAGATGTCGAGCCACGCGACGCCGGCCTCTTCCATCACCTTGGCCACTTTGACGCTCTCATCCAAATGGCGCCCGCCTTCGATATACTCATCTCCCGAATAGCGAAGTCCTATGGGGAAATCCTTACCGCATTTCTGCTGAATTCTCGCGATAATCTCGAGCGTGAAGCGCATGCGGCTCTGGAAACTGCCCCCGAACCTGTCGTTTCTTTTATTCACATAGGGACTCATGAACTGGGCAATCAGGTATCCATGCGCGCCGTGGAGTTCGACGCCATCAAACCCCGCCTGCTGCACTCTCCACGCCCCCTCGGCGAACTTCTCGATCAGGTTATAGATCTCTTCGACCGTCATGGCGCGGATCGATTTTCCCTTGGCCATCGACTCGGCGTACACGACTTCGTGTCCCGCGGAACCAGGAATATCGACCACCATGTCCGTCGCCGAGATCATGTCGTGGCGCGGCCACGCGGACTGCCGTCCGGGATGCTGAATCTGCACCGCGCATTTCGCGCCGTGCCGGTGCATAGCCTCAGCGAGCTCGGCCAGTCCGGGAATCAATGGATCTTCATCCACCGCGATACAGGTCACGGTGGGGCGTCCCGTGGTTTTATCTGGCGTGGAAGCACCCACAATAATAAAGCCGGTCCCACCTTTCGCGATCTCTTCATGATAGGTGATCACTCTCTGGTTCACTGACCCGTCCGCGTTCGCCGATGAAATATCGGTGGGAACGTGACAGATTCTGTTCGGAGCAACGAAATTCCCAATTTTGATCGGTGTGAACAAATTCGGATAATTGTTGGTGCTCATGCCTGTTTCCTCCTTTTCCTTATCACAAGAATATGCTTTTTCGCCTCGTCGGCATTTTCTGCCATCCTCTCTTTCAGATGAAGGACGAGATTGAGCGTATGGGCCTCCAGCATCGATTCGACTTTTTTTTCGTCCTTCTCGACGATCGCATCGATGACGTCCTTGTGCTCCCCTATCAGCTGCTCGGGATCCGATATTTTCAGGTAATCCATCAATGGCTTAGTCCGGATGTCGAACGCGAGTTCTTCCCACAATCTCAGCAGGATGGGGTTGTTCGCCGACTCCATGATAAGTCGATGAAATTGCTGGTTGGCGGCCTGAAAACTCACATGATCCAATTTGTCAAGCGCGTGCTGCATCTGAGGCACCTGTTTTTCCAGTTTCGGTATGATCTCCAAAAGTCTGTCAAGACCGGCAAGTTTCGCCGCCAGCGGCTCGAGCACGGACTTCACTTCCAGCGCGTCGATAGTCTCCTGCATGCTGACTTCCCTGACCTGGGCCCCCCGATGAATCACATATTCAAGAATGTGATTCGCGACCAATTCCCGGATGGCCTCTCTGACAGGGATGGAACTCACATGAAGTTCTTCACATATCTGAGCCTCGACGACCCTGTCTCCGGGAAGCAGTTCCCCCAGCGAAATTCTGGTAAGTATGTATTTCGAAACTTGTTCGCTGAGAGACATGCGACTCGCAGGCTGTGATAATCCCTTGTTCATATTCCACCTCTAATCATATATCATATATGAAATCTGTCAAGCCAAAATTTTGCAAAATTTATTTTTTTACCTGATTTTATATCCTTATCAAGACAATCGGACGAGACAGAAACAAAGGCAACGCTCTCATCCAAGCAGCGCCATTCACCTCTTCCTCCGATTGCTCACATACACGATCAGGAGCAGGAACAACACAATGCCGAACCCTGTCCACTTCCCCGCGTCTCCCCAACCGATCGCGACGAGGAGATTCGTCAATGTCTGTAAAAAGATGGCGCCCAACACTACACCTAAATAATTCCCGTCCCCTCCATTCAACGACACTCCGCCCACCACCACGGCCGCGATACTCGGCATGACATAATTGGAGCCCATATCTTTGAATGCCATACCCATATTGCCCAACAACAGAAGCCCTATGAGGCTGGCGAGAACCCCGCTCATTATGTATGAGACGAACCGCACACGCTTAACATCCACACCGCTCAGGTGCGCCGCCGTGGGATTCGCTCCCGCCCCAAACAGCAGGACCCCAACCCTCGTCTTGTACAAAATGAGCATAACAATTATGGTCAACAGCACTATGAGAAAAACGATGTTGGGCACAAACCCCGTGGTTTTCGCGGCGATGACCTGGAGGATGGGGGAAGGCTTGCCCGTGATATTCTTGCCGGCGGTATAGACGTTTATGGCGCCCTGGATTATCTGCGACATCGCCATAGTCACCACGAGAGGCGGCAGTTTGATGTATGAAATAAAAAATCCATTGAGGATCCCAACGACCAGTCCTAACGCAAGGGCTGCCAGTATTGCTATCCAGATGTTTTCATTGCTTCCGTCCATCAGCTTCGCGGTGAACACCGCGGTGATCGTCGCCGTATATCCGACAGACAGGTCCAGCCCGCCCCCCCCCGCCGCGATGACAATCATCTGACACAGCCCGAACAACGCGATGAATGAAGAAAGTTTTACCGTCAGCAACATTTGACTGACGCTCAAAAAATTTGAAACGACGATTTCGCCCAAAACGAAAAGAAAAATGATCAGGAGCAAAGCGACAATAAGCTTCTTATATTTGTTGAAGAAAAAGCTGTTCAATGCTGCTGAAACCGTAGCCCGCGCTTTCATCCTATTTTAATCTCCTTGGTTTTTGTGCTGTAGGAAATATACGCCTGAGAAATCGCAATCGCCACGATGACGATCACTCCCCCCACGAGCGTCTGATACGCGTAAGGGATGTTCGCGAAAAAGATGATCTTGTTCACGAAACTCAGGATGAGCGCGCCGACGAGGGCAAAATAGACGTTCCCCCTCCCCCCTGACAAGGCTATTCCTCCGACGACCGCGGCAGCGACAGACCTCAAGGTCAGCGGATCTCCCATCCGCGCATCGCCCGAGCCCGTCTGTCCCACGAAAAACAGTGTGGCTAAATAAATGAATATGGCATTAATTATGTAAGCTATTATCTGTGTCTTCGCGGTATTGATACCGCTCTCGTAGGCGCTCTCGCTGTTGCCCCCGACCGCATAGATGTACCTTCCGGTTTTTGTCTTGCTGATCACCCACCATATGAGGCATCCAATGAGGATCAATATGAGGGAAGGTGGCAGAAATCCCCCCAGGGTGCCGAAAAATCCGGAAACGTCTTTCAGCGAGCCGAAATTATAGAATATGGCGAACCACGGCACCGATTCCCCGCCGGGCGTCGGTCTGAGAAACAGAGCGATGCCGAGCCAGATGAATGATGTCGCAAAAGTCAAAATAATGGACGGAATACGCAGATACCCCACGCCGAAACCATTGATCAGGCCCAACAGAACCGCGACCGCCAGCGCGATGATCATCGCGTAGAGCCCGGTTATAGGGTCGTTTTTTTTCATTATCGAGGTGAGCACACAGGAGAGCAGAGACAGTGCCGTACCCGACGAAAGATCTATTCCGCCGGAGATCATGACAACGGCCTGTCCCATGGTCACGAGGATCAGAGGCGCGAACGCGTTGATGTTCCGCATTATGGACTTAATCTCAAAGAAATTGTTCTGCAGAATCGCCGTCAGGGTAAACATCACGAGGAGAATCAACAGGCTGGAAAATTCCGGCTTCGAGGTAAATTCCTTGAATGTGTGCTTCCCTTTTTTCATGTTCTTGCGTCGCATCTCGCTTGCTCCCTCTTATTCATCCTCGATACACATCGAAGCACGGATAATATTTTCCTCGGTGATTTCCTCGGTGTCCAATGTGGAGACAACGGTCCCCTCATACATTATCAAGAGTCTGTCGCAATATTCGATGAGTTCTTTTGAGTCCGAGGCATAGAGAATGACACTCATCCCCTTCGATCTCGCCTCGCCGATGATGTAGCTGTAGAGATCATTCTTAGCGCCTATATCGATGCCTTTCGCGGGATCGGAGAGAAGCAATACATTCGTTTCAAGGCCCAGCCATTTCCCGATGACCACTTTTTGCTGGTTCCCTCCGGAAAGCGTTGAGACCGGGACATCCAGCCCCGCCGTTTTCAGCGCGAGGATACCCACGATCTGCTCACATTCCTTTCGCAACTTGCCGTGCGGAATGACAAAATTCTTCTCCAAACCGATTTTGGGAAATATCAGGTTTGAAAAAACGGAGTGAGCGCTGAACAATCCCTCCAGTTGTCTGTCGCCCGGCACCAGCATAATTCCGTGTTTGATCGCATTGCTCGGCTTTGTGAGCCTGATCGGTTGGCCGTCGATCTCCGCCTCGCACGCCACTTTTCTAAAATTGCCCGCCAGGGCAAGCATCAGCTCCTGCTGGCCCTGCCCCGCGAGTCCCCCGATGCCGAGGATCTCTCCTTTTTTCAGATCAAAAGAAATGTCCTTGAGCGTGGCGCCAAGGTTTAAGTTTCGTATGCTCAGCCTTACATCTCCGCAGGTCTCCGCGCAGGTCTTCGCGATACCCGCCTCTTCCTGACTGCCGGTAATATAGAAAATGATTTTCTGCAGATTTTTTTCGTCTTTGCTGAAATCCATTTCGGCGACATTTTCGCCGTTTCGGAATATGGTGAGATCATCACATATCTCAACGACCTCCCACAGGCGGTGGGAGGTGAAGATAATCGCGACGCCCGTGGCCGCCAGCTCCCTCATCAATTTGAAGAGACTCGCCACCTGCGCTTCTTCCAGCGCGGCTGTCGGTTCATCCAGTATCAATAGCTTTGGGTTTCTGGACACCGCTTTCGCGATCTCGACCACCTGCATCTCTCCGGGTGTGAGCTCGTATACTCTGCCTTCAATGTTCAGCTTTGGCCACAACTTTTTTATAATATGTATGGACTTCTCTCGGGCGCTGTCGTCATCGAGAAAATAGCCGTGGTTTCTCTCGTCGCCGAGGACAATATTCTGCCATACGGTCAACTCCGGCACGAGGCTCAAGTTCTGATACACCATGCCTATCCCGTGCCGCTTTGCTTCATAGGGATTCTTATAGTGTACGGTCTTCCCCAGGTACACTATCTCTCCCGCATCGGGAGCGTACGCTCCCGCGATAATCTTGGAAAGGGTACTTTTGCCGGAACCGTTCGCCCCCAAAAGCCCCGTGATTCTGCCCTCATGACAGGTCAGACTCGCTCCGGACAGGGCGACGACACCGCCGAAATTCTTCTTTATGTTCTTTGCTTCAAGAATGTTCACGGTTTTACCTTATCATTAAATGGTTCGGGAGACTATAAAAGTCCCCCGAACCATTCGTGTTCTGTTCGCAAGGATTAATTATTGGAAGAGAGTGTCCACATCTTTCTGAGACATGATTTCACTCAGCAGATAGTCATCCGGCTTATCTTTGAGCAAAGCCCACCCTTCGTCGAAGTTCGCGTCCGTGATGAACATACCAACTTTGTAGAAATAGGTGTTGTCTTTGAGTACTCCAGATTTGAAAGCCTTGCCGTTGTACAGATTAAGCGCCATGCGGAATGCCGTTCCACCAATTCCCGGGGGGTTGGGCTGAGCGCAAGCCTTGAAATCAGCCTTTTTGTCGCGAAGCTTCTTCCACTCTTTGAAGAACGCGGTTCCCGGATCGCCGAACATGACTTTCGGCAGCTTGCCGGCATCGAGGAACGCGGAGAGCACGCCGTACGCCTCGCCATCCTGGGTGAACACCGCGTCAATCTGCTTGCCGCTTCCGATGATCTGGGCGGTGACCTCCTTGGCCTTCGTCTGATCCCAATAGCCCGAGGTGTTCGCGATCAATTTGATGTTGGGGTATTTCTTCAAGACGTCGGCGGTCGCTCTGATGCGGTCGTTGTTCGCGGGGTGTCCGTCGAGACCGTAGATCTGGATCGCGTTGCCGCTGCCCAGCGTCGCGCAGATGTATTCGGCGTTCTTGAGGTTCCACGCATAGTGGTCGAGCGTGACGTTGAGAACTTTCGGGGCGGTGACTGTCGCGTCGAAGGCGACCACGAGAATACCGGCATCCTGCGCTTCTCTGATGACGCCGTTGAGCGCGTCAGGAGAGTTCGGGTTGACGAGGATGATATCCACTCCCTTGGAGATGAAATCGCGGAGTATGTTGGCCTGCTCAGTGGCGTCGCCGTTGGTGACATTGTTCACGATCAGGTAATCGGAGATTTTCCCCGCGGCTTTATACTCCTTGCCGACGGTCTGCAGCGCGTCGATCATGATATTCCGCCAAGATGTCCCTGACGAACCTGTCGAAATGCCGACGACAGGGGCTTTCTTCGTTGCCGCGCCGACGGAAACTCCGACGCCTAGCAGCAGAATAAGAAAGACGCACACAAGCCTGAATCCCTTTCTTCTCATACTGATGACCTCCTATAAAAAACTTTCGTATCAGGGATACCCCTGATTCGTTTTCACACTAAAGAAATCACTTACTCTTCGCTACCTTTCTCAATCTCTCCAACGTGCCATCGGCTTGTACTTCCACAACCCCATGGTCGAATTTCAAACGCAGGCTATCGGAAGATGGCTCTATTTGACTGACAGGTTCATCAGGAGCCTTTTCCCCAAGATCGAACAGCCCCGTCGCATACAGCAGTGTTTTCTCTTCGCCGGCGCGCAATGATACCGTTGTGGGTCTTCCAAGCAGTTCTCTGCGCGCGATGGATTCGGCCAGCCCATTCGCCCATGCCCCGATCGAGTTTTCCATTCCGAGACAGAAAGTCTGGTCCGGCGCGCCCTCGTACATCGCCCAGGGCGC
The DNA here is from genome assembly GCA_002425765.1 of Spirochaetaceae bacterium UBA5556. Classification (GTDB taxonomy): domain Bacteria; phylum Spirochaetota; class Spirochaetia; order Treponematales; family Rectinemataceae; genus Rectinema. Next base: position 84,208 of record DIMW01000006.1, read on the forward strand.
ATACGACCTGCCGCCGTACTGCATCCAGAAGTTGTTGAAACAGAGGCCGATTTCATCCTCCGGTACTGCCTCGGGCCCCGGGAACCAGGTCACATACGCGAGCGACAGGTCGCTATTGACGCACGCGGACCACCCCAGAGGCGCGCCCTTGGGAACGGCGCCCGTCATGAAGTCTGTATGGCCGATCATTCCCGGGACGCCGGAAAGATTCACCGTTTCTCCGGTTCGAGTCGGAGCCTGCCTCAGATCCGAAAATTCTCCTCCGACGGCCAGCCGACCTGTCGTATCGAACTCGCCTCCCAGAGGAGGAACGCTCCATCTGTCGGCGGAAGCAGAAATCCTGCAATTCTTTGTCAGAAAAGGGAACCCTATTGTATTGTGCCATGCCGCGTTGATATTGGCAGCCTCGGTACCGGAATTCTTAATTTTGAGAATCGTGTAGTGCACGCTCTCGCGCGCGAAGACAAGATCGGTCTTTTCGAACTCAAACCTCATCCGGTCGGACGGCGAGACCAATCTGAAACTGGCTGAGACACAGTCGTTCTTCTCGTCCGTTTCGACCTGCACGAGATCCCACCGATCGTTCGCGGTCCAGCCGTGGGCTGGTATCTCGACGCCCTTTACGGGGGCACCGCCTCCGAACGAAGGGACGCAGGGGAAGTTTCCGGCGATCCGTTCCAGCAGTGGGCCTTTCTGGAAAAGTGCCCGGAATTCCCCGTTTTTCGTACCCGAGACCGGCGTCATCCCCCGAAACCACGGAATCCAGTGCGCGTTGAGAAAGGAACGACCGCACTTTCTGCTGAGTTCCGGAACCATTCCCCCCTCGAGATCCACCACTACGCGGAAGATGTCGTTCTCCAGAACAACCGCGTCGCGAAATCCCGATTCAACCACAGGTCTTGCCTGCATAAAGGACTTCATGCTATTTCCCTCGAAAATGGGGCTAGAATCTGGAAACCTCTTTCGGTAACGACAATATTGTCTTCTATTCTTATGCCGCCGAAATCCATCGAATAGATGCCGGGCTCAACAGTCACCACCGCATTCTGAAGCAAAACCTGCCGGCTCTCGGGCGCGAGGATCGGATATCCCTCATGATAGCGGAAACCGACTCCATGGCCCGTGATGTGGACAAATTCTCTCCCATGCCCATTTTGTACGATGACTCCACGGGCCTGCGCGTCGACGTCTCCTCCCTGCACTCCCGGGCCTATGGCCGCGAGCGCCGCATCCTGTGCCTGCCGCACGATACCGTTCAGCCTCTGTATTTTCTCGGAAGCTGGCCCCGCGGATCTGGCCCTCGTGCGGTCGGCCCAATAGCCGTCCGCCACGACCGCCAGTTCGAGAATCGCGAGATCGCCCTTCCGCAGTTTCATAGCCGTGGTGACCTCAAAGGGCCTCCAGCCCGCCGAAGTTTCGCGGTTTCCGGCGGCGACTTGGGCGAAGGCGCGGACACGCCGGACATTCTTGTAGCCCGTCCCCCGCACCACAATCTCATGTTCCACCGCCGCGGCGAGCTCAATCGCCGACCTGCCCGCGTCCGTCATATTGAAGAACGCGTCGATGCCGATGTTCGCCAGTTCGTTGGCGAGCCGTATTTTCTCAATCTCCCATGAAGTCTTGGTCTTCCTCAAAGAGTCGAGAACTTCCTGGGCATCGACGAACTTCGCGCTTTTGAACGAGCCTTCCACGAGACGGGCAAATTTTGTACCAGGCACTCGGGGTTCGGCCGCGTTGCCGGGAGAAGCGATGCCGTCGAAGCTCATCTCATAGCCAACGATATCCCAACGGTTTTCGCCGCCGATCTCGGCGAGAATCCGCGCGAGCTCCCGATCCTGATCCGGCGAATCGTGGCGGCCGTGCGCATAGGTGAGTATCTTCGCGCCCCAAACCTCCGGGGCGGCCTCCTCGGCCTCGGTGTCGGGGAGAATCAAAACCGCGTCACCTTCGGCGGGGAAGACCAGCACCGCATCGCCGCACAGGGGCCAGTGCCCCGACAGCATCAGCACATTCTCGGGCAGCCGGCACACCAAGACATCGATGCCGGCGGAAACGAGAGCCTGTCGGGCACGTGCCAGTCTTTCTGAATTCATTGGAGTATCAGCCTCCCGACGCGAATTCCGGATAGAGGGTCATGCCGCCGTCGATGTACAGCGTGGCGCCATGCACGTAGTCGGAGTCGTCCGAGACGAGCCAGACCGCCGCGCGGCCTACATCCTCGGGCTCTCCTATCCGCTTGACGGGGATATGATCGAGCAGTATGCGCGTATATTCTTCGGGGGAAACCAGCTTCTCCACATTCATCGGCGTGCGGATCGCCCCGGGCGACAGGCTGTTCACCCGAATTTTGAGAGGGGCCACTTCCTGCGCCAGGCTCTTCATGAGCAGCATGATGCCGCCCTTCGCGGCGGCGTAATTCGCGTGCCCCGCCCACGGGATCACGTCGTGGACAGAGCTGATGTGGAGTATCTTTCCCATTGAGCAGGAGATTTCAGAGTCGACACCCTGTTTCATGAAGGCCTTCACCGCTTCCCGCGCGCAGAGGAACTGTCCAGTCAGATTGATGCCTATGACCTTATTCCACTGTTCGAGCGTCATTTCATGGAAGGGGGCGTTCACCTGAATCCCCGAGTTATTGATGAGGATGTCAATGCGGCCGAACACCCGTTCCATTTCGGCGAACATCGCGAGGACTTCCGCCTCTTTCGAGACATCGGCCCTGAAAATATGCGCCCTGCGCCCGAATTTCTCGACCTCCGAGGCGGTCTCTTCGGCGCCTTTTCTGTCGCTCGCGTAGTTGACAAGCACATCGCAGCCCGCTTCCGCGAGCGCCACGGCGATCGCCGCGCCGAGCCCCTTGCTCGCGCCTGTGACCAATGCTTTCTGGTCCTTCAAAACCGGGAATATTTTTCTTTTCGGCGCCTCGTTCGGCGGAGAATATTGTTCAGCGCTCATTACAAACATACCTCCTAAATGCTGTACGACGAAAAACCGCCGTCAATCGGCAGGACCGCCCCGGTGACGAAGCTCGCCGCATCCGAGAGCAAATAGATGACCGCTCCCAAGAGGTCTTCCGGATTCCCATAACGCCCCATCGGCGTGTGGGCGACCACTTTCTTCGAACGGGGCGTGGGTTCGCCTGTCTTCTGGTCGATGTGGAGGAAGCGTAGCTGTTCGGTCATGAAGAAGCCCGGGGCGAGCGCGTTCACCCGCACGCCGGTGTGGGCGAAATGTACGGCGAGCCACTTCGTGAAGTTCGCGACCGCCGCCTTCGCCGCGGAATACGCCCCGACCTGGGTCAGGGGATTGAAGGCTCCCATGGAAGACATATTGAGAATGGCGCCCTTGCCTTTCTCGACCATGCCCCTGGAGAAGACCTTCGTGGGAAGGAATGTGCCGAGAAAGTTCAGGTCGAATGTCTTGCGCACCCCCTCGAAATTCAAATCGAAAAAATTCGTCAATTCCGGGTCATCGAGCCTGGCGGGGTCGAGGATTTCGGCCGCCGTGCTGCCCTTTGGGTTATTTCCGCCCGCCCCATTGATGAGGATATCGGGCACTCCCAGAGAGGCGCAGACCGCGCCGTAGACAGACTTCAGGCTCGCCTCGTCGAGCACGTCGCAGGAGTACGCCTGAGCCACTCCCCCTTCCGCGCGTATGCTCCCGGCGACGGCCTCCGCCTTCGAAAGCGCGATATCCAGCACGGCTATTTTACAGCCAGCGATACTGAGGGCGCGGGACATGGTGCCGCACAGGTCTCCCCCGCCTCCGGTGATGACCGCGACGCGCCCCTCGAGAGAAAACATCTTGTTTAAATTGTCGAGCATTGCCCTTCGCCTTTCCTATTCCAGAAGAATAAATTGACTCACATAATCGCGGCTCTGAAGCAGGGCCGTACGCACATCCTCAGGGAACTTCTCGTAATTTCTGTCCTCGACCTCGATGCACGCGGGACCGCGGTAACCGGTCTCTATCAGCACAGAGAAAAAATTGCCCCAGTTGATGTCGCCGAGACCGGGGAGACGCGGGCTGTGGTATTCGAGCGGGGTGGCCAGAATGCCCACATCGTCGAGCCGCTCCCTATCCACTTTGACATCCTTGATGTGGATATGAAAAAGCCTATCTTTAAACTCTTTTATCGGTTTGAGATAATCCATCTGCTGCCAGACAAAGTGCGAGGGGTCATAATTGAGACCGAAATTCCTGGAGGGAATTATCTCAAACATCTTTCTGAAGTGCGCGGGGGAATACGCCAGGTTCTTGCCGGAAGGCCACTCATCCTTGGAGAAATACATCGGGCAGTTCTCGATGGCGACTTTTACGCCCTGCGCCTCGGCGACTTTTATGATGTCCGGCCATATCTCCTTGAACAGACCAAAGTTATAGTCGGGGTCCTTCGAAGGAATTCGCCCGATGAATGTGTTGACGACCGGGATGTCCAGGCGCGCGGCCCCGCGAATCACCTTTTTGATGTGCTCGACATAGACCTGTCGCTTCGTCTCGTCTTCATCGAGGGGGTTCGGATAGTACCCGAGACCGGAGATGAACACTTTTTTCTGCGCCAGATAATTCTTGATGTAGGCGACGCTTGCGTCGTCGAGGCTGTCGACGTTGATGTGTGTGACACCCGCGTAGCGCCTCTCGGCCTTACCCTTCGGCCAGCACGCCATCTCCACGCACGCGAATTTGTTCGCGCTGGCAAAATCCACTACCTGTTCAAAGGATTTATCCGCGAGAATGGCGCTCACAAAGCCCAAAGAGATCATACTTCACCTCCCGCACGCTTTAATTCAGAAATTCCTCTGTTTTTCAACTTTCTTCTCATTCGATCGTGATCCAGCTTCCGCTATGGTTGCTCTTCAGGATGTGCTCGCAGAGCACAAGCTCCCGCAGACCCGACTTAAATGTTGGATAGGACGGATGCTCGCTCGGCTTGCCCGCGCGCACATCATCATAGAATTCAATGAAAAGCTGGAACGGTGTATCGTTGAAGCCTTCCTGGTGCCCTCCAGGCAGAGTGATCAGTTTCCCGGACTCGGGATATACCAGCGAGGGGTCCTTCATGACAATCTCATTCGGGCCGTCGCGGTGGCCAAACCACATCTGGTTCGGCACCTCGGAGTCCCAGACCGCCGACTGTTTGGAACCGTCGAGCTCGAAATAGAGCCTGTTCTTCCTTCCGGCCGAAACCTGGCTGACGGTGAGAACGCCCCTCTCCCCGTTCTCGAACCGGAACAGAATCGTCGCGTAGTCCTCGGTATCGATAGGGACATCCGAATAGTCTTCGGGCTTCAGCATTTTCCCCGCGAAGGTCTCAACCGGCCTAAGCGGTTTCTTCCGAATCGGATGGATAGTGGCGAAATCCGCGAACACCTGCTTTATCTTGAGCCCGCTCACATATTCGATGAGGTCCATCCAGTGCGAACCGATATCGGCGACCGCCCTCGATTCCCCGGACAGTTTGGATTCCAGCCTCCAGTTGTAATCGGTCTCGTAGAAGAGCCAATCCTGGAGATATGAACCCTGAATAGAGAAAATCCGGCCGACATCGCCCTTTTGCACCATCGTCCTTAAATGTCGGATGAGGGGGTAATAGCGGATATTGAAATGAACGGCATTCACGAGGTTCTTTTCGGCGGCGAGGTGTACGAGCTCTTTCGCTTGGGAGGATGTCACCGCGAGAGGTTTTTCGCAGACGACATGCTTTCCCGCGAGGAGCGCCGCCTTGGCCATCTCGGCGTGAAGATAGTTGGGAGAGCAGATATGGACGGCGTCGATGTCTTTTCTCGCGAGCAAATCTTCATAATTTTCATACCATTGAGGAACGCCGAGGTCTTCCACTTTCTGCTTTATGGAACCCCCCGCCTTGTCGGCGATCGCGACGACATTGATATGGGCAATCTTTCTAAGCGCCTGTAAATGAACCGGGCCAATAAACCCCAGGCCGATGATTCCGACATTCAATTCTTTCATGGACACCCCCTATCAAAAGCGTAATACCGTAATTCAATTGCCTTGCGTCATCTTCTTTTCTAAATAATATATGATATATAATAGTAGGACAGGTATCATGATTTGTCAAGAAAAATTTGTAGCTTTATCGGCCAGTTGCGGGGGGCCAATAAACGCTTGCGCCGCCCGCGAGGAAGGGTTTAAAGTTAATCTACTATTTTATTTTAATAAAATTATTTATCTTATATGGCCGCCGATTCACCCAAACCATGCCCGTCCGTTGGACGCTCTTATCTTTAACTGGTTTTTGCCCGATTTCAGTCCGAGGCTGGATTCGATGTACCGCCTTTGCATCTTTGAGCACATCCGACAGCGCCGGGCCGTCGAGGGATGCGATCACGAGCGTCTTGGCGCTCCACGTTATTATGTTTTCCATCTACCGAAGCCACGTATTCACATCATCGTGCGCGTACCGGAGAGCAACTTTGGCCATGCGTATGCATGGCGCATGAACCGCATTGACAGCCCCGGCTTGCGATCGGGGCCGTATGCCAAATTCACTCAACCCCAAGAACGTATCGCATTAAGAGATTTTCGAGGCGCTCCTGCTTGCCTGAGGTGCGGCCAACCTTATCGGTCGCCTCAGCGCCGGGCGCGGACGCGAGCGCGGCGAGCGCCTCGAAGTTCATGCGTCCCTCTTCAAAGCGCTTGCCGTCCCCTCTATCGAATGAGTCATAGCGCTGTTTCACGAAAGCCCCAAGTTTTCCATCCTCGATGATGCGCTGCGCCGCGAGGAGCCCTGCCGCGAAGGCGTCCATACCGCCGATGTGGGCTTCGAAGAGATCCGCTGGGTCGACGGAGTTGCGGCGGATTTTGGCGTCGAAATTGAGACCGCCGGTCGTGAATCCTCCCGCGCGCAGGATAGCGAGCATGGCGAGGGTCGTGTCGTACGCATTGATCGGAAACTGGTCGGTATCCCAGCCGTTGCGGGGGTCGCCGCGGTTCGCGTCGACCGAGCCGAAAACACCGAGGGCCGCGGCCGTTTCGAGCTCATGTTGAAAATCGTGGCCCGCGAGCTCCGCGTGGTTCGCCTCGATGTTGACGCGGAAATCCTTCTCAAGCCCATACGCGCGCAGGAAGCCGGCGACGGTTTCGACATCGAAATCATACTGGTGCTTGGTAGGTTCCATAGGTTTTGGCTCGATATAGAACACGCCTTTAAAGCCATGGGTTCGGCCATAGTCGCGGGCCATTGCCAAGAAACGGGCGAGGTGGTCTTTTTCGCGCTTGAGATCGGTGTTGAGAAGCGTCATGTAGCCCTCGCGACCGCCCCAGAACACATAGCCCTGCCCGCCGAGCTCGATCGCCGCGTCGATGGCCGCCTTGACTTGTCCGGCGGCCTGCGCGACCACGCCGAATTCGGGATTCGTGGCGGCGCCGTTCATGTAGCGCGGATGGCTGAAGAGATTGGCGGTGGCCCACAGCAGACGGACTCCCGTTGCCTTTTGGCGCTCTTTGGCGAGAGACACCATGTGGACAAGATTCTTCTCGCTTTGGCCCGGGTTGTCGCCCTCGGGCGCCATATCGCGGTCGTGGAAGCAATAAAAATCGGCGCCGAGCTTGGTGAAAAATTCGAACGCCGCGTCGAGCTTGTGCTCATGAGCCTCCATGGCTGTAGTTGCATCGGCCGTCCATGGATGAATGTGCGTGGCATCGCCGAAAGGGTCGGTCCCGTCCGCACCGAAGCTGTGCCAGTAGGCGACGGCGAATCGCAGATGCTCCCGCATGGTCTTGTCGCCGACCCTGCGGTCGGGGTTGTAGTATTTGAACGCGAGCGGATTATCGCTCGTGGGCCCCTCGTAGTGGATTTTCCCGATGCCGGGGAAATATTCCTTGTGTCCGACAAAATACTCTGCCATATACTCCTTCCTTTCTCAAACGTATGCTCAGCGATAGAGGGGGCTCAGCGCCACCAAATATCTCTCATATTCGGCGTATGCCGCCTCATACCTGGACACTAATGTCATCTCAGGCTCGATGCTTGTACCGCTCTCAAGACTCACATGAGCGTCGACGAGCGCCGCGATATCGATAGGGACGGCCGCTTCAGCGTTGCGCTCAACGCACCAGAGCGCCTGAATGGCCGCCCCCAGCGCCGCCGCCTCTTCCTCTTTCGGGACACGCACAGGCAAACCGGTCACATTGGCGGCGATCTCGCGCCAGAGCTCGCTCTTCGCGCCGCCTCCCACGAGCCTGATCTCGCGCGCGGCGAATCCAAGCCTCTTGAACGATTCGAGTCCGATGCGCATGCCGAAAATGGCCGCCTCCATGGCCGCGCGCGCGATATTTTCCACCGTGAAATTTGCGGCGGTCGCGCCGAGGACGCTCGCCCTCCCCCGCGGAAGGTTGGGAATCCGCTCGCCGTTGAAAAAGGGCAGCACCACGATGCCTTCGGCGCCGACAGGCGCCGATGCTGCTCTTACATTCATCTCTTCGATGCTCATGCCAAAGAGCGCGCGAATCTGCTCGCTGCCCACCGTGCAGTTCATCGTGCAGAGGAGCGGCAGCCAGCCGCCCGTCGATGAACAGAAGGCGGCCAGATTGCCTTCCGGATCGACGACGGGGCTGCTCGAGTATCCATAGAGCGTGCCGCTGGTCCCGAGGCTCATGGTCAGAAAACCGTCCCTCACGGTGCCTGTGCCGATCGCGCTCATCATGTTGTCACCCCCCCCCGCGGCGACGAGCACATTCTCAGGAATGCCGAAACGCGTGGCGGCCGCGGCGCTCACTCTTCCAGCCGGCGTGTCGGGCTCAACCAAAGAGGGCAAATAATCGATAAGACTCGGATCGATGAGGTCGCAGACGCGCCGCGACCATCTGCGCGCGCGCGCGTCGAAGAGCGCCGTCCCCGACGCGTCGCCATACTCGGTCACATCGTTGCCTGTCAAAAGAAAATTGATATAGTCGTGGGGCAAAAGCACATGCCGCAGGCGCGCGTAATTCTCCGGCTCATGCTTCCTGAGCCAAAGGATTTTCGGAGCCGTATAGCCCGGCAGCATCAGAAGGCCGGTTTCAGCCAATAAAGTCGCCTCGCCTCCGGCGAGCTCGGTGAGCTCCGCACATTCAGCGGCGGTCGAAGTATCATTCCAAAGCTTGACGGGGCGAATCGCGCGGCCCTGCCCATCGAGAGGCACAAAGCCATGTTGCTGCCCGGACACCCCAATAGCGGCGATTGTCGCCCGCAGTTCAGGAGAAATTGCCCGAAAACAGGCGAGGAGCGCCTCCTCATACCACGAGGCGAGCTGCTCGCGGGTTCCATCATTTTTTGCGGTGATATCAAGGGGGGATTGGACTTTGGCTATTATCTGTTTCGCGTCGGGATCATAGAGAATTATCTTGCAGCTCTGTGTGCCAAGATCGATACCACACACACTCTTCATGGCCACTCCCCGAATTCGAGCGTATGATGCTCTTTATTGAATACCTGTATTAAGCGTAGGCGGGTTGTCCAGAAAATACAATGCGAGATATTGACAAATCATATCCATTATTGACATTCTCATTTCATGAGAATCAACGATGCAGTCTATGTGTATCGACTCATAAGCGGCGAGAGGCTCGCGTGGCACGGCAGATACCATGCTCACGGTCCCGGAGAGTATGAATTCCATTATTTCATGGAAGGGCAAGGAGCTCTGCTCATAAACCGCGCAAAATACGTGATTGACGGCAACAGAATTTATTTTGTGCAGCCGCGAGAATTCCATTCAATCCTTCCGGAAGCGGTCGAAAAACCTATCAGTTATTATGCTGTGCTCTTCAGACCCGAACCGGGCAATTCCGTCGACGATGAGATCGTCGGGCTTATGAGACATCTCTGGCACGCGCGCAATCGCGCGCTTCCCGCGGACGCGAAGGATCGCTTCTTCCTCGACGATCTCTACAGACTGTCGAAGTCCTCTTCGGAACGATCCCAGAAGGCGGCGGAGCATGCGCTCATAAGCATACTGTACCGCTGGTTCGATCATTTCGAGGGCACCCCCGAATACGTTCATCCCAGAGGGACAAAAAATGAACATGTGGAACGGGCGCTCGCGCTCATGACGAAGCGCGTGCGGGAAAAACTGAGCTCGGATGATCTGGCGGGCATACTGGGACTTTCAGAAGAATATTTCATAAGGCTTTTCCGGCATCATCTGGGTATGTCGCCATTTCAATATTTTACACGGCTGAAAATCGAAGCGGCGTCCGCGGTGCTCGTGGACAACCAGCTCACCATCAGCGATGTGGCCTATCGCTTCGGCTTTGAAAATCCTTTCCATTTTACGAAAGTCTTTAAAAAATGCACGGGTCTGTCGCCGCGGGAATATCGGAAGATATTTTTCGAGGCCGGGAAGCCACCCCAGAACACAGCGCCCCACGTATAGCTTCAAGGCAAATATTCTCCTTGCATGTTGACATGTCCAGGTCTTTTTGCCAAAATGCTTAAGTGACTTAAATATTATTTTGTCCACATTGTTTAGAAAGAGCATTTCAAAAGGGCAATCACTATGGATACATCAGAGACAGTGCCCGATGCGGTCGTCGAAAGCATTCTCGAGGTCCTTCCTTCGGTTTGGGACCGCATCCGGTCGAATTTCAGGGCGGCGGGAACAAACAGATTCGGTATCAGTTTGGAGCAATTCCATACACTTCGGCATATTTACAGGGGATACTGCCATAGCGGCGAAATCGCGGAGAAGCGCCAGGTCAGCTGCTCGGCGGTGAGCCAAGCAGTCGATGTCCTCGTCGCGAAAGGCCTCGTGACGCGCATACAGGACCGCGGCGACCACAGGCAGGTACGCCTCGAGCTCACGCCCTACGCGCGACAGGTACTCGATGAAAACGCGGAAGAGAATCGCTCCTATATTCGGCAGAAGATCGGCGGCGTCGACCCCGAAGGGAGAGCGACCGTGATGCGCGCCATGGAAATATTGAAAAATACTTTCCTTTCTGCCTGAGTCGGCGGGTGTCTTCTATGAATGAATTCAAAAAGCTCTTGCACTTTGCCAGGCCATACTGGAAACTCGCGACCTTCTCTCTCGTGATGCTTGTGGCGATGGTCGGCTTCGACCTCGCGGTGCCGAGACTTGTGGGTCACATTATCGACGCAGGCATCCGCCAGAAGGACCTGGCGGTCGTTTTGTCGACATCGGCCATCATGCTGGGCATATCGATGCTCTCCGCCCTCGTCGCGGTGCTCAACAGCGTCTCCTCGATCCGCGTCGGGGAAAATATCGCGCGGGACCTGCGTGAAGCCATCTTCGTCAAAATACAGAATTTTTCCTATGGGAATATCGACAGGTTTTCGACCGCCAGGCTCATGGTGCGCCTGATGAGCGACACCGCGGCGGTACAGCGCCTCTTTCAGATGTCGCTCCGCATCGGGACGAGAGCCCCTCTCGCGATGATCGGCAGCATCGTGCTGATGTTCGTGACGAGCAAAACCCTCGCGCTGACCATGATGCCCATCTTTTTTATCGGCGGCGGCGTGATTGTCCTTTTCAGCACGAGACTCGAGCCTTTCTTCAGGACTGTCCAGCAGCGGCTGGATCGCCTGAACACCGTTCTGCAGGAGAATATCGCGGGGGCGCGCCTCGTCAAGGCATTTGTGCGGGGGAAATACGAGGCGGAGCGCTTCGATGAGGCCAACGCGAATCTCGCCCAGGAAAACGTCCGGGTGATGCAGGTCATGGCATCCATGAGCCCGATTCTCACCATGCTCATCAATACCGGCATCGTGCTCGTCGTGTGGCTGGGAGGTCTGCAGACGATCCATGGCGACCTCACTCTCGGACAGATCATCGCCTTTACCAACTACCTGATGGCCACGCTTCAGCCCCTCACCATGATGACCCAGTTGTCCAACAACTGGGCGAACGGCCTCGCCTCCGCGAAGCGCATCAACGAGGTGCTCGACGCGGAACCCGAGGTGTCCGAGCGATCCGACGCCGCCCCTTTACCTCCATCCATTCAGGGGGCGATCGAATTCGATCATGTCGGTTTTCATTACAACGGCGATACGGACATGGCGGTGCTCGAGGACATCTGCACCAGGGCCGATCCCGGCGAGACCATCGCGGTGCTGGGAGCGACGGGCTCCGGCAAATCGAGCCTCGTCGACCTCATCCCACGATTTTACGACGCGAGCGCGGGCAGCGTGCGCATCGATTCCCAAAATGTACGTACCCTGAAAGGCGCTTCGATTTTGGAACATGTCTCGATAGTGCCCCAGGACACGGTGCTGTTTTCCGGCACCGTCCGCGACAATATCCGCTACGGCAGGCCCGGGGCGACCGAGGAGGAAATCGTCGCTGCCGCGACCGCGGCCCAGGCACATGACTTCATCATGAACATGCCGAAGCAGTACGACACCTACATCGAGGAACGCGGCGTGAATCTTTCTGGCGGTCAGAAACAGCGGATCGCGATCGCCAGGGCGCTCGTATGCAGACCCTCGATCCTCATTCTCGACGACGCGACGAGCGCCGTCGACGTGGAAACAGAGACCAAAATCCACACCGCGATCGCGAAATCCGCCACGGGAACCACGGTCGTCATGGTGGCGCAGCGCATCAGCACGGTGCTGAACGCGGACAAGATTATCGTACTGGACAAAGGCAGGATCGCCGCCGAGGGCACCCACAGGGAGCTCCTGGGAACGAGCCCGATCTACAAAGAAATCTACGATTCCCAGTTGGGAACGGGGGTGCGCCATGGCCTATGAGACAACCCCGTCGATTCAAGAGGTGCGCACCAGCTTCCAGAGGCGTGTGGGACGGCCCGCACGATTCGAGAAGGCTGCGGACCCCCGCAGGGCAATGCGGCGACTTTTCGGCTACCTCAGACCATTCAGAGGGCCTCTTATAATAGTCGTGTGCTTCGTGCTGCTGCAGTCGCTGCTCGGACTCGTCGGCCCGTATCTGCTCGGCAAAGCGATCGACACGAGCATTGGGGGAAAAGACACCCAGAGCCTCCTCGAAACGGCGGCGCTGATGCTCGCAGCGTATATCCTGAGCAACGGCTTCAATGTGATAGCGAACTGGAGGATGGCGCGCGTTTCGCAGAACGCCCTGAAAAACCTGCGCGGCGACCTTTTCGCGCACATCCAGTGGCTTCCCATGCGCTTCTTCGACACGAACCCGGCCGGCGGCCTCATGAGCAGGCTGACGAACGACATAGACGCCATCAACCAGACGGTATCCCAGAACATCATCTCGCTCATCGCGAGCGTCATCACCATGTTCGGCATTCTGGTGAGCATGTTCGTGCTCAACCACTGGCTCGCGCTCGCCAGCCTCGTCGTCATCCCGATCATGTACTGGTTCAGCAATTTCGTCGCGAAATATACGCGCAAAGGCTTCAGAGAACTGCAGAAGGACCTCGGCGATCTCAACGCCGTCGCGGAAGAGACCATTTCGGGTTTCAAGGTGATCAAGGCATTCCGGCGCAATGACTCGGCAGTCGAGACCTTCAGACAAAAAAACGAGGCGGTGTTCAAGTCGGCCGTATACGCCAACTCCTACGCGATGCTGCTCATGCCGCTGACCGGCGTGCTGGGGAGCTTCTTCGTCATCGTGCTCGCGAGCCTCGGCGGATGGCTGGCCCTCAAAGGGCTCGTGAGCATCGGCATGATCGCGACCTTCATCAACTACGCGCAGAACTTCACCTCGCCGCTACGGCAGCTCTCCAACCTCTACAACTCGATTCAGGCGGCGCTCGCGGGGGCGGAACGGGTTTTCGAGATAATCGACATGGAGCCGGAGACCGCCGAGGAGCCCGAGGCGAATACTGAAACATGGGCTGGGGACACCGCCCCGCCACGCCCATTCCACCTCGACGGCTTCCAGGGCAATGTAAGCCTGCAGAATGTGGTGTTCGGCTACAGGCCCGACAATATCGTCATCAAGAATTTCAGCGTCGAGATCGAGGCCGGCCAGACGATCGCGCTGGTCGGGCCCACGGGCGCGGGGAAAACGACCATCACGAACCTGCTCACCCGCTTCTATGAAATTCAGGGCGGGCGCATTTTCTTCGACGGCGTCGATATCAGGAAAATCCCCAAAAAAGACATTCGGCGCGCCATCGGCCTTGTGTTGCAGGATACTTTCCTCTTCGCCGACACGGTGCTGGAGAACATACGCTTCGGACGGCTCGACGCCACCGACGAAGAATGCGTCGAGGCGGCAAAAATGGCCGACGCCGATCACTTCATCCGCCAGCTTCCCGACGGTTACCACACCAACCTCTCGGAGCGCGCGGGCAACCTCAGCCAGGGTCAGCGTCAGCTTCTGTCCATCGCGCGCGCCATCCTGGCCGATCCCCGCATCCTCATCCTCGACGAGGCGACCAGCAGTGTCGATACGCGCACCGAACTGCGCATTCAAAAGGCCCTCCTGCGCCTCATGGAAGGGCGGACGAGCATCGTCATCGCCCACAGGTTGAGTACCATTCGCGACGCTGATAGCATTGTCGTCATCGACGGTGGCGAAGTCGTCGAACAGGGCAACCACGAAGCGCTCCTTGAGCGGCGGGGTTTCTACTATCATCTCTATATGAGCCAGTTCAAGGGGAATGAAATATAGAACAATCTATGAAATCGGGAGGAACAGACCATGAATCGAAGAGACGTCGCAATCGATGATTTTCACTACGACCCGGCGCAACTGCGCGACCATTGGCTTTCGCTCTTCGCGGGCGATTTCGGCTCGGGCTCCTACAATGCCATGACGATTTCGTGGGGCAGCTATGGGCAGATATGGAATAAAATGTTCTTTCAGGTCTTCGTGCGCCCCACTCGCTACACCTTTGAGTTCATGGAAAAATACGACACCTTCACGCTCAACGCGTTCGGGCCGGAATATAAGCGGGTACTTTCGATCCTTGGATCAAAGTCGGGCCGCGACGGCGACAAGATTGCCCTGACGGGGCTCACGCCCACGGCTTCCCTGGAAGTCGCCGCGCCCTGCTTCAAGGAGGCGAGCCTTGTCATAGAGTGCAGGAAAATGTACTGGCAGGACATCGACAGTGCGCATTTTCTCGACAGCACGATCAAGGGAAACTATGCGAAGAAAGACTACCACCGCGTGTACTTTGGGGAGATCGTGCACATAAGCGAGGCGTAGAATCGGTCCCCGGACCTCCTCCACAGAGCGCCGGCACGCGCGCGGCGCGGCCGTCTTCCTAGTCTCACTCTCTGCTGAAAAATTCCCGCATAAGCGCCGCCACCTTGTCAATCGCGCTTTTATCGATCCAATAATGCGTGACAAAACGACACAGGCCGAGCTCGGGAGGGTTGATGAGTATTTTGTGTGCCTTCAGGTGCGCGGCGAGCGCGTCGCCGTCCGAGCCGTCGGGCAGTCTGAAGAACACCATATTGATGTCGAGCGCGGCCGTATCGACCTCGAGGCCGGGCACCGTCCCAAGCTGGCCGGCGAGATAGCGGGCGTTTTTGTGGTCTTCGGCAAGACGACGCGTCATATCCTTCAGCGCGATGAGCCCTGCCGCCGCGAGCACTCCCGCCTGCCGCATGCCGCCCCCCATGATCTTTCGTTTTCGTCGAGCCCGCTCGACAAAGTCATGGGGACCTGCGAGCATCGAGCCGACGGGGGCGCACAGCCCCTTCGAGAGGCAGAACATCACCGAATCGACGGTGGCCGCGATTTCGGCGGCGTCGACGCCGAGCGCGGCGGCGGCGTTAAAGAGCCGGGCGCCGTCGAGGTGCACCGGCAGACCATGGCGGTGGGCCAGATCGGAAACTTCCTTCATGTATGAGAGCGGAATGACGCGTCCGGATGAATGCGCGTTTTCGAGACACACGAGCGACGTCGGCGGAAAATGAATATCGTTGCCGCGGATCCGCTCCTCAATAGCCTCCGGCGGCAGGATGCCGTCGGGCGCGAAGATGGGGCGCGTCTGCACGCCGGCGATCACGGAGGCGGCACCTGCCTCATGCTGAATGATGTGACACTGCTCGCCAAGAATGACCTCGGTTCCTCGCGGACACCATGTGAAGAGCGAGAGCTGGTTGCCGAAGGTCCCCGACGGCACAAACAGCGCCGCCTCTTTGCCCGTCATCTCGGCCGCGAGCCGCTCGAGTTCGTTCACGGTAGGATCATCACCATAGACATCATCACCCACCTGGGCCTCCGCCATGGCCCTGCGCATGGCAGAGGTCGGCCACGTCACGGTATCGCTTCGCAGATCGATAGAGTTCATTATGCGTCCCCTTTAATCCTTTCATCCGGCCCCACGCTGACGAACCGGAGGTTTCTCATTCTCTCCTTCAGAATATCAAAAGAAGGAAAAAGCGCAAGAAGGGACAAAATAAGTGAGCACAAAGAGCCCGATACACGACGGTTGATTTTTTCACAGGAAGATAGTATTTTTTGTTCTGAAAATCCTATTCTGATGATATGAATTTACTCCAGCTTGATACAGCTTCAAGCGCAAGGCGGCAAACGCATGAATCTTCTCGAGATTAAAAATCTCAGTCTTTTCAAAGAAGGCCGGCCAATTCTGAACAGCCTCTCCATGGATATCTGGGAGGGACATGTCCACGCCATCATCGGCCCGAACGGCGCCGGCAAGTCCACTCTCGCCAATACGATCATGGGACTCTCCGGCTACCGGGATTTTGAGGGTGATATTTTCTTTGAAGGGAAATCGATCAAGTCGCTTTCGGTGGATGAGCGGGCGCGGAAGGGCATCACTCTCCTCTTCCAGGAACCGGCGCGGTTCGAAGGTCTCGGCGTGAGCCAATTTATCCTCGCGGGCGCGGAGGACAAGTCGCGCGCGATCGTCGAGGACGCGCTTCAGCGGGCGGGGCTTCCGCCCGAGAAATACATGGCGCGCGCGGTCGACAAGACGCTGTCCGGCGGAGAGCGCAAGCGCATCGAGCTGGCGTCGATCTACGCGATGAAGCCCCGCCTCGTGCTCATGGACGAGCCCGACTCGGGCGTGGACATCGACTCTGTCAAATATATATTTTCGGTCATCAGAGAACTTCGACACATGGGATCGACCGTCATTCTCATCACGCACAGCCCCGAAGTGCTGAAGCACGCGGACCACGCCTTCCTGATCTGCGCGGGGACGCTCGTCGACAAGGGCGAGATGTCGCGCATGTTCGATTACTTCAACGGGAAATGCGTGCCCTGCGTTCATGTCGGGCAACCCACGGTGGACGCGGCGGTACAGCCGCTCACGGCGAATTGAATTGCGGCCGGATGAACCGCCGCCAACAACTAAGGAAAAAATTATGGCTGAACAGGCAATCGTCGATAAAGAAGCGCTGCTGGCCGAGCTTTTGGCTTCGATCAATCAGCATAAATTCGCGCCCGATGTCGCCCATGTCGAGATACACGGCAACCAGGTACTGAGTAGGCACCTCGTCGAAGGTCTCATCGTCGAGGCCGAGACAATCGAGGACGGCGTAAAGGTGCACATTCGCGTCAAAAAAGGCATAACCCTGAAAAATCCGGTCAATTTCTGTTTCGGGCTCATTCCCGACAACGGCGTGCAGCGCATCATCATCGACACGGTGATCGGCGAAGGGGCCCACGCGAAATTCATCGCCAACTGCACCTTCCCCAATGCGGTCAATATTCAGCACCTCATGAACGCGACCATTACGGTCGAGAGAGGCGCCTCGCTCTCCTACTTCGAGCGCCACGTACACGGGCCGAACGGCGGCGTGACCATCGTTCCCGTCACGAAAGTGTTCGTCGCCGAAGATGCCAGGTTCTCCACCGAATTCGAACTCATCAAGGGCGCGGCAGGCGTCATCGAGCTCGATTACGGGGCTGAAGTCGAAAAAAACGCCACAGTCGACATGATGACCCGCGTCTTCGGGCGCGAGGAAGACCGCATTCATATAAAAGAGGCCGCCCACCTCTCCGGCGAAGGCTCCACCGGCGTGCTGACCAGCCACATCGCCCTCAAGAACAGAGCGTCCGCCACCATAGAAAACGAACTCATCGCCGACGCGCCCTACGCGCGCGGCCATGTGGACTGCAAGGAAATCGTGCAGGACGATGCGCGCGCACGGGCCATTCCGGTCGTCCAGGTGAACGATCACCTCGCACACGTGACGCACGAGGCCGCCATCGGCTCGGTCGACTCCAAACAGCTCGAGACGCTGCTGAGCCGCGGTCTGACCGAGGACGAAGCGACCGATCTGATTATTCAGGGGCTGTTGAGCTGAAGAGGCCCGCGGGCCGCCACGATCCGGTCACCGGCACTTTTTGAATTTCATTGCTGCCCAATCGAATCCGCGAGATGCCAGGGATACCGAAATTCAACTCCCTCGGGCAGGCTTACCGGTTTTTCCATTCCGCAGATAACAAGCCGCTTCGCAGAATACCGTTTCTTGAACTTAAACAGATTCTTGCAATCAGTGGGCCGTGGTCTCAGTTTTGCTTCGACCGCAACCCTTCCCTCATCGATTATAAAATCAATCTCCTGGCCTTCAGTCGTTCGCCAGAAATGGAGACGCTCAATACCAAACCTTTTTCTCAATTCGGTGAACACGGCATTCTCGAAGAGCGCACCATCAAGAGGCAGAAATTCATATGCTCTGCACATAGCGAGTACGCCATTGTCCTCGAAGTATATTTTCGGAGTTCTGGTGAGTTCGGAACGAGCATTTCCCGAAAAAGGCCGCAGCCTCCGGATGATATATGTCTGTTCCAGAAGAAAAATATATTCTTCCACTGTCTCACGAGCCATTCTGAGACTTGAAGCAAGCTCGGACACCTGCACCAGCGATGCAGCCTGATCAGCGAGAAGCCGCAGCAGAGATTCAAAACGATCGGGATAACGTATTTTCCCCAACTCCCGCACATCGGTTTGAATATACGTCTGGATAATCTGCCTGATGCGTCTTGATTTAGTGGCAATCTCTTTTGTGCTCGCCAAGCCGGGATAGGCCCCTGTTTCTGAGAAGTGTTGAAAAACAGGCCGAACCTCAAGATCGAGCTGCTCAGGCCATTCAGCGGAAAAATCATACTGCCTGCCGACAAACCTGCAATACTCGCCGAAATCAAGGTTGAACAATTCAAGCGGAATTGTCCGCCCCACGAGGGACTCACGGAACTTGCTCTTGATGGCAAAACTGGACGACCCTGAGACCGCAATCTTGAGATCATCACCGTGATGATCAAAGAGAAGTTTGAGAAACCTGGAGGGATCTCTCAGATATTGAATTTCATCGAGGGCAACGCTCAGATTTTGACGTGGATAGCCCCTTGCCTCAATATATCGAATAAAAGCCTCAACCCCGGATTCGCACAACGAAAGCATCGCCGGGTCCTCCAGATCGAAATAAAGTGTCTGACGGCCTCTGTTTCTCTCTTCTTGAAGCCACCAATGGAGTGCTGTGGATTTTCCTGTCTGTCGCGCCCCATGCAGCACAAGAATAGCTTGTTCGTCGCTTAACGCGCGCATTATAGGAAATATGCGGCGATCGATGATTTCCATGTCTTTATATGATCGGCATATCTTAATAATATGTCAATCATACTCTACAAATTATCCAATTTTTTGTAGAGTATGATTGACATTTGCTAAAAAGAGAGGGCTGGTACCTCAGCCTACCGTAGCCGGGAGCCGCCCCTACCCGTACCACACCCTCATTCTCCCCTACCCCGCCCGCTTTTTCTCCGCCTGAACTTCGTACGCGCGACGGCAGGCATGGTAGTGCTCCGCGCTGTCGAGCGAGAGTTCCGGCTCAGGCTCGCGCTTGCAGGCTTCGGTGGCATAGGGACAGCGAGTGTGGAAGCGGCAGCCCTGCGGAATATTCGCGGGGCTCGGAATTTCGCCGTATATCGGCAATTCCTTGACGATGTCAAGTTTGCCGGAGGCCGGCTCGGGGACCGCCTCGATGAGCGCCTGCGTGTAGGGATGCAGGGGGTTGTCGATGATGTCGTCGGCCCGTCCGATCTCCACGATGCGCCCAAGGTACATGACGGCAATCCGGTCGGTAAAGTAGCGCGCCGTGGAGAGATCGTGCGTGATATAGAGGTAGCTCAGGCCCAGTTCCTTCTGCACCTCTTTCATCATGTGAAGGATTTCGGCGCGCGTGGAGAGGTCGATCATCGAAACCGGCTCGTCGGCGACAAGCATCATGGGGTTCAGTATAAGTGTCCGCGCGGTGGCCACACGCTGGCGCTGCCCTCCCGAGAGCATGTGCGGCCAGCGGCCCATAAACTCGTCCGGCGGAATGAGTTTGACCTCTTCGAGGGCCTGTACGATCATTTTGGTGCGTTCCTCGATGCTTCCCTTCACCTTGTGAATGATCAGCGGCTCTTCCAGCACGTCCCTGATTTTGAACCGGGGGTTCATCGAGGCGTAGGGATCCTGAAAGATCATCTGGACCTTGCGGCGGTATTCCTTGAGCTTCTCTTTGCCGAGGTGTGTCACGTCCTCGCCGTCGAAGAACATCTGGCCGCTCGTGGGCTCGATGAGCTTCATCACGAGCTTGCCCGTCGTGGTCTTCCCGGAGCCGGACTCCCCTATGAGGCCGAATATCTCTCCTCGCCGGATGTCGAACGAAATGTCGTCGACCGCTTTTATCGGCTTTTTCTGCCCACCTCCCGTGATCGACTGGGCAAAATTCTGGTGCGGCTCAAAATATTTCTTCAGGTTTTTAATGCTCAATATAGTATCGGTCATAGATTCTCTCCTGTTCAGCCGCGGCGATGGAGCCAGCATGCAGACATGTGGCCCGGCTCGATTTCGATGAGAGGCGGCTCTTCCTGGAAACATTTGTCGAAGGCCTTGTCGCAGCGAGGGCTGAAGCGGCAGCCCTTCGGAGGATCAATCAAATCGGGAGGAGTGCCCGGGATAAATTGGAGCTGTTCCACTTTTTTGAAAAGTCGCGGTGTGGCGGCGAGAAGGCGTTCGGTATAGGGATGGGCCGGACCCTGTGTGCCATATATCTGGGCATTCGTCCCAAGCTCGACAATCTTGCCCGCGTACATGACGCAGATGCGGTCCGATATCTCAGCCTCGAGCGCCAGATCGTGAGTGATGAACATAAACGAGAGGGAGAACTGCTTCTTCAGCTTTTTCAGCAGATTTATGATCTGCGCCTGCACGATGACATCGAGGGCGGTTGTCGGCTCGTCGAGGATGACGATCTCCGGTTTTAAAAAGAGTGCCGTCGCGATGACCGCGCGCTGTTTCATCCCTCCGGAGAGCTCGTGGGGATAACGCTGTACAATCTCGGGCGGCAGACCCACATAGCCCAAATATTCCGTTATGAGGCTCTCGGCGTCGGACCGCGACAGATCGCTGTGCTCGTTGAGCGTTTCCATCATCTGCCGGCCAATGGTGTACACCGGCGTCAGGCAATTCATCGCGCCCTGGAACACCATCGAGATTTTCTGCCAGCGGACGTTCTTGCGCACTTCTCTCTCGGGAAGAGGGATCACATCGACCCCATCGACAAGAATTCTGCCACCGACATAGCGTCCCGGCGGCGTAGGCATCCTCAAAATGGAAGTGCCCAGGCTCGTCTTGCCGCACCCGGACTCGCCGACGAGCCCTATGGTCTCGCCAGGCATGAGCTCGAAATTGATATCATCGATGGCGCGCACGGCACCCTTGGACGTAAAATAGTGCATTTGAAGATTTTCGACTTTTAACAAACTGTCCATGTGAATTACCTTGTTTTGAGTTTCGGATGGAGTATCTTGTCCATCGAGAAGCCGAGGAACGCGAACGTCATCCCCATGACCGCGATGAGGAGGCCCGGCGGCAATATCCACCACCAGATGCCCTTGAGAATAGCCGCGCCCTGCATGGCGTCGTGCAGAATCTGTCCCCAGGTGACGATCGTCGCGTCTCCAAGCCCCAGGAGGCTGACCGAAGACTCATAGACGATCGCGCTGGGTACGGACAGGGCCATCGACGCGAAACTGTAGGGAATAAGGATGGGTACCATGTGCTTGAAGATGATCCTGCTCTTTTTCGCCCCGAGCGCCTTGGCGGCCTCGATGTAGGTCTCCTCCTTGATCTGGAGGGCCATCGACCGCACGGTCATCACCGATCCGGTCCAAAAGAAGAGTACCATCACCGCGATCAGCATATAGATACTCGGCTTGAAGATGGCCGAGATGACGATGAGCACGGGAAGCACGGGTATGGAATTCACGATCTGGTAGATAAACTGCATGACCGAATCGACCGTTCCACCAAAATATGCCGAGATGATGCCATACATGACGCCGATCAGCACCGAGATCGCCGATGTCAGAAGGCCAATGAGCAGCGCCCATTTGAGGCCCGCGACAAGCCCGGAGAACAGGTCGCGCTTTGAATCGTCTGTTCCTAAGATGCCCGACACCGAACCTGTCACCACAACATGGGGTTCCTCGACCTTGGAATTCTCGGGGTCCAGGAGCATGGCCTTTACAATGAGCTTATAATCGCCTTTGAGAGGCTTAAATTCCCTGGCCATGCCCTCTCTGGCGGTATTGAAAAGAATATCGTTGGTTCGCAGGCTCTTCCCTGAATACTGTTCAAGCGCACCTTCACTCTCGTAGTTTTTTATGAACGTGAAGGCTGATTCGCGTCCATCATTGTCAACCGAAATTCTGATATCCTGACCCGCCAGGCCCTGTTCGAAGCGCTGCCCAAGGTCCAGCGTCGTCCCGTCGGGGCGTCCGATGGACACCAGAATAGGAATGTCGCCATGGCCGGTTATATGAAAAATGACATCGAGAGGAGCCTTGTCGGCGGTGTAATGATAGTCGAACGTATAGGTGACAAGCTTGACCCCGCCATCCAGGGAGGCTTCTTCTTTTTTCCCGTCGTCGAGGCGAACGGTCACCGGCGCCTTCAGCTTCGTAAACGCATTGGTCCACGCTGGGGGCGCGCTCGCCGAATTGTCCTGCCAATAGTCTATACTCCGCCATTTACTGTTCACTTCCTTCCAGGGGAGGATGGCCGGCTCGAAGATCACCACGAGCAGCGACAAAACCAATATCGCGAGGCCGACGAGGCCGGAGCGTTCCTTTCTGAATTCCGACCAGAACTCTGAAAGCCTGTATTTTGTATCGCCGAGGTTCATGCTTTGCCTCCCACCTTGATGCGCGGATCCATAAAGCCATAGGTGAGATCCAGCAGGATAAGACCAATCTGGTATATCCCGACGGTGATGGCAAGATCGCCCATCAGCACCGGAATATCATTCTGCTGCACGGCGATCCAATACAAGTTGCCGAGACCTGGCCATGAAAAGATACCCTCGAAAATGATGGCGCCTGAGATCGAACTCAGCAGCGACAGCACCGACATAGTGATGAGAGGAGGCGCGGCGGTTCGCAGCGTGTGGCCGAACAACACTTTATTTTCGGGAATGCCGCGAGCGCGCGCCGCCATAATGTAATCTTCCTGCAGGATGTTCAGGACAATATTCCTCACCACAAAGGAAACCCCCCAAAAACCTATGAGCAGTAAGGTCAAGAGCGGGAGAGTCATATGCCACAGCAAATCGATAAAATACATGATTCCCTGGGGCGGGGGCACCGAATGCATGCCCGCGGAAGGAAAGAGTTTCAGTTGATAGACAAAGAACATGATGAGAATCATCGCGAGCCAGAATGTCGGCATGCCATAGACGATCATGGTGAGAAGGCTCGTCGTTCTGTCGAGCGAACCGCCTGGCTTCTGGGCTTTCTTGAGCCCGAGAACGATGCCGATGATGATCTCGATCACGGCGGCAAGCGTAAAAAGAATGAGCGAACGCGGGAGCGCCTCGCCAATGATGGTGAGCACCTCACGTTCACCCCGGGATGACTTGATGATGGTCGATTTCCCAAAATTGAAGGTAAGGGTGTTCCAGGTACGGTATAAAATCCGCTCCATAAAGGGGCGGTCCAGACGATACAGATGAATGAGATCATCCCGGCGCTGTTGCTGAAAGCGCTGAATCGCCGCCGGCTGCATGTTCTTGAGGCGCATCGTTTCGGCCCGCACCTGCTCCTCAATATTAGATCGCATCGTCTGCTCGTTTACCGTATTGAAGAGGACAGACATGATAAAAATGATGATCACATAGGTAAAAATGCCTTTCAGCACACGCTTGAGGGCAAACCACTTATACATAGAGCCACCTATTCTTTCCCATTATGTATGGAGAACCGCATAGTTTTTTACTTATGGACACTTCACACGAAAGAATAAAAGTGCGCTGCTGCAAAGACAGCGGCGCACTTTTTATTCAAATGACTTAGAACACCACGAGCGAAGAAGCCTGGACGGCCGGCGATTCAGTGCCGAATACCGACTGAACGACGAGTGTGTACGCACCCGCCTTCAGGGCACCGAGATCCTTCGCGGGGATGACGGCCTGGAAGCTTCCGGCGCTGACATACTTCGCAGTATAGGCCTTTTCGGTATTGTCGGCGAGGATCAGCGTAATCGTGACCTTTGCCTTGTTGTCGGCGGCCTTTGCCGTATCATCCGGATAGGTGACCGCGGATACCTGCACGTCTATTTTGGCATCGGCAGTGCGCTGGGCCGTGGCCGGCACCTTCACGTCATCGATGCGGGTAATGGTCGTGCGGAACAATTTCGGGAAGTAGTCGGCGCGGTACGGATAGTCCCTGAATGCCGAGAGTTCGATGTAGTTCGCGTTGTAGTCGACCTTGCTGATGAAGAAGGGGCCGTTGGAGATGTAGGCATTGCCATAGGTGTCAATGAACTTGATCGCGGCGTTGTAGCGGGCGATGGCCTGTTCGGGGGTCACCCACTGCTTGATGCAGTCGGGCACATACTTGGCGGCCACAAAATCCTGCAGCTTGGCCTTGATGTCGGCGACGCACTTCGGGTTGATGACATCCACTTCGGTGACCGATGGGTCGTAGGCGAAGGTATACTGGGTGCCGGACTTCGAGCCCTCGACGACGAGCTTGGCCAGCGCCTCGTAAATCTCCCAGGACACCAGGGTCTGGCGGCCGGGGTTGCCGGCCTTCGGTGTGATGGCAGCGACACCGCCCTGCGCGGCGACTCTGTCCTTGTCCATCGGCCAGTTGTAGTCGAAATAGGCAGTGAAGCTGCCATCCTTGTTCAGTACCGTACCTTTTGTAATCGGCAGCAGAGACTGATACTGGGAGGCATATGCCTCGTCGTAGTACTTGTCGCCGTCGCTGTCTTTGTTCGCCCACTCATAAGAGAACGCAATCGCGTACATGATGTCGGCGAGCGTGACGGGCTGGCCGTCGTGCCACTTGCCGTAGATGTACTGCACATCCGAGAGCTTGCCATAGGATTTTATGGTGCTGTTCTTCACATAGTCATACTTACCGTCGCCGATGTCCTTATATTCGACTCCAGTCTCCCACTTCTTGGTCTTGGAGTCGAAGATCAGGGCTGCCTTGTCGACATCGATGAGTCCGACAGGGGGGTCGCCTTCCTTGCCCGCGACAACCTTGGTCTCGACATTCTTGAGGTCGTACTTTACGCGCAGCGGCGTATCTTTGGCCGCGTTGGGGGACTCGAAGGTCGAGGGATCGGTGCAGGCTTCGACGATCGCCGAGGAATAGACATCGGAGAAACCGTCGACGCCCACAGGGTCCCACGAGCTCATGAAGAGGCCGCCGCGCGCGGAATACTGCGTGACGCGCAATGTCTTCTGGCCGTTGGCATCCGGCTTGATGTCGGCGGAGCGGACCGACCAGTTGTTGAGCCCGTCGCCGAGGCCGTAGAGCATGCGCGCGTTGAAGCGGGCCTTGTTCGCGACATAGTACTGGACCTGGCTGCAGACATAGATGCGGACCGCTTCCTTCAAGGCCATCTCCTGGACCTTCATGTTGTCGTTCCAGTACTCGTCGGCGGTGAGGAACCAGCCGTTATAGTTTTTCTTGGCGATGCGGTCGATATCATCATTCGTGTAATTCCAGAACCCTTCTGTCTGGCCGCCGGGCATATAGCCGTAGTACGGAGCGTACATCTGGCTTATGGAGACATCCCACCACGCGCGAGTCGCGCCGGCGCCCCAGCCCTCGGTGTACATCGACCACTCCCAATCGGTAGGATCACTGGAATAAGCGAGCTTGCCGGCTTTCGAGCGGTCGTACTCGAGACGCTCCACCTTGAGACCGGCCTTTTCGAGCTGATCGGCGACATAGCGGCCCTCGAGGAGGCGGCCCGTCGGATCGTCGACGCGGATCATGAATCGGATCGTCACCGGCTCGCCGTTGTAGGTCCAGAACTGTCCGGATTTTACGAGCTTGCCCTTGTTTTCGGGCAGATTGGCGGCGGCTTTCATCGCGGTATCGATGTCCTCGAGCGCCTTCTTCTCGTTGCCGCGCACCGTCATGCCGAGCTTCGCGGGGACGAGGTTAAAGCGATACGTTCCGGGCTGTCCCGGAGTCTCCGCGGTGATCGCGGGCTCGCCAGCGCCGAGCAGAATCTCATCGACGATCTTCTTGCGGTCGATGAGCCAGTTGATCGCGTAGCGGACATCGCGGATGGCGAGCGGATTGAAGATTGTGCGGCCGTCTTTGGTCTGGAACGTATACGGCGCTTTATTTGGAATTGGATTCAAAAGCAAAGACCAAGAGCCAGACGGCACTGCGTAGGTGGAGAGTTTGTCCAAATCCGCCTGCTGGATGCCCTTATAGGTCTTTCCATCGAGACCGGTAAAGAAGACATCGGTCTTCCCCTCCGCGGTATCCTTGATGGCGATGGTCTGGTCCATCCTCACATCGTAGATGACTTTGTCCGCATAGGGACCGTACTTTGCCTGAGCTGTCGCGCTGAACAACAGCGCCACGGCAAGAACCGATACGAATAGGATCTTTTTCATGCATACCTCCTTTGTTCTGGTTTGCGTTTTTTTATTTTAGAACGTACAACATAACATGTAAAGAGAGATTTTTAAGTTTGCTTCTTGCTCTATGGTAAGCGTTTGTATATGCTGACATATAGAAACATAGAGAGCATTACGTTGTGAGGGGAATGCCAATGATGATCGCAGGCGCCTCATCTGGACATTTCACCGATGAGGCAGGCCGATGGCTCATGCTGCGCGGAGTGAACCTTGGAGGAAGCAGCAAGGTTCCGGTCACGCCTGACGGGCGGACTCACGAGCGGGAAGGTTTCTATGACGGAGCGCGGGTGTCCTTTGTGGGACGGCCGTTCCCGCTCGAAGAGGCGGACGAGCACTTCTCGCATCTGGTCCGGTGGGGGCAGAACTTCCTGCGTCTCCTCGTGACATGGGAGGCGATCGAGCATGCCGGCCCGGGCATGTACGACTCCGAGTACCTCGAATATCTCGAAGCGGTGGTCGAGTCGGCGGCGCGCCATGGCGTATCGCTCTATATCGACCCGCACCAGGATGTGTGGTCGCGCTGGACCGGGGGAGACGGGGCTCCCCTGTGGACGCTCGAGGCCGTCGGGTTCGAGGCGCGCAATCTCCACGCGAGCGGGGCGGCGATGCTTCACCAGGAGATGGGCGAACGCTATCCCCAGATGCAGTGGTTCTCGAACCACCTGAGGCTGGGCTGCGCGACGATGTTCACGCTGTTTTTCGCGGGCGACGATTTCGCGCCCGGCATCGCGGTCGGCGGCGAACCCATCCAGAAATTCCTGCAGGATCGCTATATCGAGGCTTTCGGCGCCCTGGCGCGGCGTCTGGCCGCGTATCCGAACGTGGTCGGCTTCGGGCCCATGAACGAGCCCGGCGAGGGATTCATAGGAATAGAAGACAT
Organism: Spirochaetaceae bacterium UBA5556; assembly: GCA_002425765.1. Taxonomy (GTDB): domain Bacteria; phylum Spirochaetota; class Spirochaetia; order Treponematales; family Rectinemataceae; genus Rectinema. Next base: position 111,915 of record DIMW01000006.1, read on the forward strand.
CCGGGCGCCGAGAAACGACCTGGTGCTTCCCGGTCTGGCGCCGACGCCATGGGAGGCCATGTGCGCCGGCGAGGGAATCGCCTCAAGCGCCGAGCGTATCGCGGTCAAAGGCGGCAGCCTGCGCTCCACGGGACGTGTTCAGCTCGGTACGCCCGGCCTCCGGGCATGGAAGGATGGAGAGGCCTGTGTCTGGCGCAGGGTCGGGGTATGGGATATCGAGCGCGGCGAGGCGGTGCTCAAAAGGCCCGGATGGTTCGCGCGGAGCGGCTCCGGCCCGAACGACGCATTGAGTCCGCAAGGCCCGGGATTCCGCCGCATGTTCAACCAGCGCTACCTCAAGCCTTTCTCGGCGAAGTTCGCCGCGCGCATAGGTTCGGCCGGCGGAAAATCGAACCGGTTCATGATATTCGTGGAGAGCTCGGCGCTTGGAGAAATGCCGGCCTTTACGGATGCCTCTCTTGGAGTCCCACTTCCGGAAACCGGCGGGACCGCGGCGTTTCCCGTCATCGTCAATGAAACACACTGGTACGATTCGCTGACGCTCACGCTGAAACGATGGACGGGCTTCCTCGGCTACGATCCCGATCTTAAAAAGGTGATCGTCGGTCCCCGCGCGCTGAGGCGCAATTTTCGGGAGGCCTTGGCACGCATCGTGCGGCATTCCAAGGATTTCATGGGAAACGCTCCCACGCTGCTCGGCGAATTCGGCCTTCCTTTCGATCTCAACGGCCGCAGAGCATACCGCACGGGCAGTTTCCGGGTGCACCAGCGCGCCCTCTCCTCATACTACGAAGCGCTCGACGCCAATCTCCTAAACGCGACCATCTGGGACTATACCGCCGACAACACGCACGAGCGCGGCGACGGATGGAACGGAGAAGATCTCTCTGTATTCTGCGTGGAAGACGGCGGCGGCCGCGCCCTTGCCGGCTTTGTCCGGCCCTACGCGATGGCCGTGGCCGGAAACATGCTACTCATGCAGTTCGATCAGAGGCATGGCAAGTTCATCTTCGAGTACGCGCCGGATCTTTCAATCACGGCGCCCACGGAAGTGTTCGTGCCGATGCTGCAGTTCCCCCGCGGCGCGTCCGTCAGGGCCTCGGGCGCGACTTTTTCGGAGCTGTCGCTGAAAATAGAGGGAAAGACGCGTTACTCCCTCGCGCCGACCGAATCCGAACGGTACTTCTCACTGCATCTCTCTCCCGAAAAGGGCGCCCAGCGCTGCCGCCTGACAATCCAGCGCCTCTGAGTCCGTCGTCCTCAGCGCGCGCCCACGCTCAGAATCCAGTCGCCGATCCGCTTCAGAGCTTCCGGCGCGAAGGTCTCCTGTATTTCGCCGTATTCGGAGGGCAGACCAGTCCCGGCATGCTGGAAAAGATGATTGAGACCCGCGAGCTCCACCGTGGTCGCGGATTGGTTGCCCGCGGACTTGAGGGCCGCCGCGATCGCCGCCAGGTTTTCCCTCGCCGGCACCTGCAGATCTTTCGAGCCGTCGAGGGCGAGTACGGGTACCCCGACTTTTTTCAGATACTCCGAAGGATCGAGCGACAGGAATGTCCGCGTCCAGGGAGAAAGCAGCTCGTCCGCCTGAGACGGAACGCGCTCTTTCTGGGCTTCCTTCTGCTGGGCCGTAAGAGCGGGAGCCGAATCTATCACGCTCTCCATGGTGTCGATTATTTTCTTTCGGAGCTCCGCCGTGGTCCCGTCGCTCATGGCGATGGAATACAGTTCGCGGTTGACCCTGCCCGCCTCGGAAATCTGCGCGTCGCTCAAGCCCGAGGCGCGGCCCAGCGCCGCGTTCTGCATGAGGAGCAGTTCGTCTCCCCGCACTCCGGGTCCCCCAAGGAGCACGCAGAACGCGACGCTCGCGTTCTGCGCGCCCTCCGCGCCTCGGGCCGCCAGGATCGAGGCGACGATCGCCCCCTCGCTGTGTCCGACCACTCCCAGATGTCGCGCGTCGATTTCCGGCCGCCCCGCGAGAAAATCGAGCGCGGCCTGGGCGTCGTCGGCGAAATCGAAGGTGGTGGCCGACTGGAAACTGCCTTTCGAGCCCCCCACGCCGCGGTCATCGTAGCGGAGCACCGCGATGCCCCGCCGCGTCAGGTAGTCAGCCAGCACAAGAAAAGGCCTGTGCCCGAGAATCTCCTCATCGCGGTTCTGCGGCCCCGAACCCGAAACGAGCACGACGGCGGGGAAGGGACCCTGCCCTTCCGGAACGGTGAGGGTGCCCGCGAGCTGAATGCCCGCCTTTTGATCGCTGAAATTCACGTCCTCCGCGACGTACGGGAAGGGGGGCGAGGGTTCATCGCTCACTGCGGGCTTCTGCGACGTCTGCGCGGGCTGCTTCGACAGATTGAGCGGAAAGGACTGCCCCGACTGCATCCACACGCCCTCAAGCGTGCCGTCCTCGCGCAGCGTGCCGCGGTACCTGCCGCCGATCGACGAGACCTCGAAGGTCACGTTGTTGCCTTCGACGCGGACCGCCGACACAGGAATACCTTTCGCGCCCTGGTCGGGGCTGTCCATGGTCGCGGGATATAATGCCCCAGGAGGAGCGACGTGGAACACAATCCTCAGGCTTATCGTTCCGAGCTTGAGCGAGCCCGACCAGTCTCCCGCCAATGTCATAAGGCTTTCCTGCGACGGCCCGTTCTGCTGGGCGCCCGCGGAAGCAACGCCGAAGGCCACGAACAACCCCAGCAGAAGCCATGGGGCAAACGCGAACCGGTCAGCCTGCCGCCTTTTTTCGCTATTGTCGCGCGCCATCGGTCGACCGTGCCCCGCAGCGCCGCTTCCCGCCTCTGTTTTCTCTCTCATAGCTGCCCCCTCATATTCAGTTCCTTCCTCCACGGCACCGAATCCGCGGCGCCTTTGCGCGTGACACAGAGCGAGGCCGCGCGCGCCGCCAGGTCCAGGGCCGCCGTCACGTCCATCCCTTCGACGAGCCCCGCGAGAAAGTAACCGGAGAAGGTATCGCCCGCGGCGGTGGTGTCCACCGCCTGAACCCTGTAGGCCTTCTGCCGCACGATTTGGCCCTTGTGACCGCACATCGAGCCGGCCTCTCCCAGCGTTATCACGACCCTGGCCTGAGGGAAGCTGCGCATCAGGAGGTTCGCCGCCCTGTCGGGGTCGCTTTCGCCGGAGAGGTCCGCCGCCTCGATCTCGTTCATGATGAAAATATCCACGAGTTCCAGCGGATAGCCCGGCACCAGATTCGAGTATGGCGAGGGGTTGAGCACGATGGTCATACCCTTCGTCTTCGCCTTGGCGATGATGCTCGGCATCGAGGATATCTCGTTCTGGAGCACCAGCATCTCGCCGGGGTCGAAGCCCGCGAGTGCCCGGTCGATATACGCCTCGCTGATATCCTGATTCGCACCGCCAAACAAAAGAATGCAGTTTCCGCCCCTGTCGTCGACCTGGATTATCGCGTGGCCCGTGGCGACTTTGGCCATCTCGATGCGACTTGTGTCCACGCCGCCCTCTTTCAGAGTCTTCACAAGAAACTCGCCCTCGGCGCCGATTTTCCCCGCGTGGACGACGTGCAGCCCGGCCCTCGCCATCGCAAGGGACTGATTGAGCCCCTTGCCCCCCGCAAATACGGAAAGCGTCCGGGCCGCCTTCGTTTCCCCCGGCTTTACGAATTCGTCGACGCGATACACGTAATCGATGTTCAGTGAACCGAAATTGAGAATCCTCATCATCTCTGCGTTCCTCCGCCCCTTCTCCTTCCATCATATCATAAGATTCAGAATACTGCATTGACAGCCGGAGCGGACGCGTCTAGGCTTGGAATATGATCCCACAGGCACCTTTCGGACGGACAGGGCACGACTCATCGCGTCTCCTGTTCGGGGCGGCGGCCCTCGCTCACGTGACTCAGACCGAGGCGGATACCACGCTCGGCCTTGTGCTCGATTCGGGCATCAACCACCTCGACACCGCCGCGAGCTACGGCCAGGCGGAGGAGCGCATGGGTCCATGGATCGCGAGCCACCGCCGGGAGGTGTTCCTCGCGACCAAGACCGAAAAACGCACAAAGAAAGAGGCGCTGGCGGAGCTCGAGCGCTCCTTGCGCCTTCTGCGCACCGACCATGTCGACCTCTGGCAGATGCATGTGCTCGTCAAGGACGATGAGTGGGATGTCGCGATGAACGAAGGCGGTGCGCTCGAAGCTTTTGTCGAAGCGCGTCAGAAGGGCATGGCGCGGTTTTTGGGGGTGACGGGACACGGGAAGGCGGCGCCGGCGATGCACCTGCGGAGCCTGGCGCGCTTTGACTTCGATTCGGTGCTTTTCCCATGGAATTGGCCGCTTTCGAAGGATCCAGCCTATGCGGCCGCCATGCGCACGCTCCTCTATATCTGCGAGACCAGGAACGTCGCCGTTCAGCTCATCAAAGCCTTTCTGCGCAGACCCTGGGGCGAGCGCCCGCACACACGCGCCACATGGTATGAGCCCCTCGAGGCGTCTCATGACATCTCGGCAGCCCTTGGCTGGGCATGGGGCACCGGTGAAGTCTTCGTCAACAGTTCGGGCGACATTCATCTCCTGCCCACGATCATCAAGGAGGCAGCCAAAGCTCCACCCTCCCCCTCCGATGAAGCAATGGCGGAGATGGCTCAGCGCCTCGGCATGACGGATTTATTCGCGTAGGGCAAATGGGGGGCTATGAGCCGCGCCATGAACACGTACAGGATGCATTCACCCTTCCGGCAGCACAGAGCGCGTATTCTGTGTGTGTGCCTCTTGTTGAATCTCGTGGCAGCGACCCCCGTCGTTGCAGATGATTCTACAGCTCAGATATCCGAGCCTGCCCGCCCAAGAATCGCCGTAGTGCTCTCCGGCGGATCGGCGTTCGGCATCGCGCACGCCGGTGTTCTGAAAAAGATCGAAGAGGCGGGCATCCCAATCGACATGATTCTCGGCACGAGCATGGGCTCGATTGTGGGCGGGCTCTACGCGGCCGGCTATTCTCCGCAAGCGATGCAGGACCTCATATCCAGTATCGACTGGAACTCCCTCTTTATGGACCCGAAAGAGCTTCCCCAGAACATGTTCGAGCGCAGTGTCGAATCGATGTACGCGCTCAGAATCGGCTTCGACTCACGAGGGCCCAACATCGGCACTGGATTGCTGGAAGGTCAGAACATACTCTCATTCTTCACGGCGCGCACTATCCACATGGCCGCAAAGCCCGATTTCGACGCTTTCCCTGTCCCCTACCGCGCCGTCGCGGCCAATGTGCTCAACGGCGATAAAGTGGTGTTCGACCATGGGTCGCTCGCCGAGGCGATGCGCAGTTCCATGTCGATTCCCGTCGTCTTTATGCCGTATGAATACAATGGCCAGCTCCTCGTCGACGGCGGCGTGGTCGATAACCTCCCTGTCGACATCGCGAAAAAGATGGGCGCCGATATCGTCATCGCGGTGGTCTCTAGGGGCAAGGCGCCGGACTCCATCGACGAGCTGAATACTTCCGTGGAAATCGGCAGCCAGACAGGCAACCTGTTCATCATGCAGAACATGAAGCCGAACATCGAAGCGGCGGATCTCGTCATCACTCCAAATCTTCAGGACTTCACGACCGCAAGCTATGCCCGCGCGAAAGAGATCATCGCCCGCGGCGAAGAAGCCGGCGAGGCCGCAATGCCCCGGCTGCGCGAACTGGCCGCAAAAATCGCGGCGCGGAGAGCCCTCGTCACTCCTTCTGAGCAAGCCAATCGGAAAGCATTCGCCCCGCCTCCCGTGTTCTCCTCGCTGAGGGTCGAGGGGGGCACCCCATCGGACAGAGATACAATAGCGAGTATCTTTGCCCCGCTCGTTGGCAGGGTCTATTCAAGAGAAGCTCTTGAGAGCGCGCTCCACACGGCGTACGTCGCCGGCGATTTTTCGCTCGTCACATTCGATCTGGAACAGATAGGGGACGCCGGAGCTCCCGGGGCTCTGGTCGGCGTGGTCTCCCTCGTCCCCAAGAAGCCTGTCGAGAATGAACTCTTCGCGTCGTTGGACTTTCAGGGTGCCGTCTCGGATAATATTTCAAGCAATATGGTGGTGTCTTCGGGATTTTTGGCCAAGGAACTCACCGGACATGGTTCTGCGCTCCTCGCCTCGATTTCATTCGTGAACAAAACCTCGGCGAGCATAGAATATTTTCAGCCACTCGGTTCCTTCTTTCTCCTGCCCTGGGGCCGGTTCCGATTTGAGTACGACATGTCCGCCTCAGAATCGATTCCTGTCGCGGTAGCCTCAAAGTTCAGGACATACGGGGCTGGCGTGTGGGGCGGACTCGTCTTGGGAAATATCGCCGATGTCATGGCGGGCTACTCCTTCGAAAATGTGCTCACCGGTAATGACTGGGCGAGTCTGACGGCACAAAACGCGGGGGCGCTGAGGGCCGCGCTGAGGCTCGATACGAGAGACAGAACCGCATTCCCACGCAGAGGGATCGCCCTCACCGCGTACGGGCACTGGTTCAGCCCGAACTTCGGCGGCCAATTCTCCTTCGCTCAGATCGAAGTCAATGCTTCGACAGCCATTCCGCTGGGACGAGCCGATGCCCTGCACCTGAGCGTCTTTGGAGGCACAGATTTCGCCGGCATAGTGACGGGTGCCCAGCCCGCAAAGATTTCTTATTATTCGACGCTGAACCAGCCGTCGATGTTCTACGGGATAGGCTATGTCCCGAGTAGCTGCGCGGGAAATTCCGTCTTCGCGGGGAGTGTCGAATACCAGCACCGCGTCAAGGTCATCAATGAGTTGACGGGCGGCGATATATATCTCTTCGCGAACGGGAGCGCGGGAGCAGTTGTACAATACGATGATCCGACAACATACGCGGTGTGGCCGCCCAAATGGAGCGCGACGCTCGGAGCGAGCGCGAGACTGTCGCGGCACTACGGCATGCTTGTCGGTGTGAGCCTTTTCGGAAACATCGATGATACAGACGCCGTCATGCCCGCCTTCGTGATCCAGATCGGCTCATTCAACCATGCAAGCGTCATCGACAGGCGCTGATTCGTCCGGAGAGGGCCGCAGGAAAGCTGTGACTGACTAAGCCTTATCGCGACACGGCCATGAGAATGGCGCCATACACGCTCGCTATGGCGATAAAAATGCCCAGCGGCAGGGCGAATCTGCGAATCATCGAAGGCAGAGTCGTCTTGAAATGCTGTGCCGTGACCACCATGCAGACATGGAGCGGGGAGAACATCATGCCCGCATAGCCAAACGCGCCCGCGATCACCACACCCGCCTTGAAAGGAATGCCGGAGGATGAGATGAGGCCGAGCACGATCGGCAGGGAGAGGCCGACATACCCTATCCCCACGCCGGTCACGATTCCCGAAATGAAGGGTAAAAGCGCGATGACAATGATCGGGGGAATCCCGGCGCCCGCGAGTTCCGTCGATGCGGCATGCGCCAAGTCCGCGGCATTCATGAGCGCGGAAAAGATACGAATACCCACGATGACCGCGATCAATTCCAAAGTGGACTTTGAAATGCTCTTTTTGAATATCTGCGGTCCACCGGCGATCTTCACAAGGTAGCGCGAGCCGATCAAAAGTCCGCAGAGCACCGGTGCATAGCGTCCGATAAGCGATGCGGCGTTTGCGTCGAGCCCTAGATGCGGCGCAAGGAGCTCCCACAGAATGTCGAGCACAACATAACTGCCCAGCACCATACCAAGAGGCGCGATGCCGCGCACGAGGCGATGCATTTTTGCCTTTTCGAGCTTGTGGGGCACACTTTCTTGTGTATACCGCGCGCCACTGGGCGCCTTATCGCCTCTGGGCAAAATAAAAATGAGCCCAAGCGCGAACAGCACAATCGGCGCATACAGGTTCAGAACTATGAGCGTCGCGACGGGCAGCTTTGTCAGGCCGGCCGTCAGGATAAACGCCGGAAACAGTGGCCAGATGAGCTCAAGATTATGCCGGAACCAGTAATTGACCGCAGAGAGCGTCTCGGGGCTCCGGGAATCGTCGTCGTTCATGGCACCGACCAGTGGCGCGGAGATGATCGCACCCCCCGGCATGGGGAGAGTCCCGATCAAAAGCGGCGCGACCGCGAGGGCTATCCTCCGCGAGGGCGCCGACTCGGCGATAGCGTTGGCAAACGCATCCATTGCGCCCGACTTCTTCATCGCCACGGAAAAGGCCATGATCGCGGTGAGAAGAATCACGAGCAAAATCAAATCGGGGTTGATCAGCTCCCTGAAGATAGCGAGTGCGGTAGCGCCAGGACTCAGCCCCTGCCACAGCGCGATGACAATGCCGCCAACAGCGGCGGCGAGCCCGAGGTGCACATGCTTCACGGTAGCGATCACAACCAGCGAAAAAATCACCAGTATTTTTATGAGTGCAGGAATATTGAGCATAGTGTCTAAGGTAGCCTGCACTTGATACTCTGCACAAGAGCAGGAATGGTGGGCCTTTTTGTGTGGATATTTTAGGCCTGTTCTGGTCTGGGGCTTAGCGTCATTCAGGACACCTTGGGGAAGTCGAGAAAAATCTCGGATATATCGTTGACTTTGTTTTTTCGATGCGTTATATTGACAGTATTGTCAGAATAGATTCAGGATATGCTCTACGCTGCGAGGTGCCGCCTATGCCAAAGATAGTCGATCACGACGAAAGAAAACGCGAAATCGTCAATTCGGCGCTCCAGCTGTTTTCGCGGCAAGGTTATCACAACGCGAGTTTCGGCGATATTGCGTCCGCGAGTGGGTTGAGCCGCACCAACGTTTATAACTATTTCAAGAACAAGGATGAAATTTTTTACTACGCAGTCGCCAAGCTCCTCGATACCATCGCCTTAAACATTGAATACATCATTCGGCGACAGGAGTTAAGCCTCGCACAGAAGCTTCAGAAAATATATCAGGTATTTACCAACGATATCGGAGAAGGCAAGTACACTTCGATCATCCTCGATCTCGCGCTGAGGCGGAAACGGGAGGACACGAACCTTGCGGAGACGCTCGATGAAGCCACAAAGAAGCTCCGCAAAAAAATCGAGACGCTTTTTGCCGGGGAGACCCCCCTGCTGTCTTCCTCGCAGATCCCAATCGCCACGACGCTCTTTTTTTCTCTCATCGAGAGCAGCATCATGCACTCTCTTTTTACTGACGGGGCTTTCATCCAGCAGAACATAGGTTCGATTCTGCATATGCTCGGTACCTGAACGGTGATATTGGAGGAACAAATGCAGTTTGCATTTATTTTGACGGAGCTGTCATCAAAAATGGAGCAATGGGGAGAAAACTATGAATAACATTACGTACTCGTTGGGGAATGCGGCTATAAATATTTCATTGCGCTATCTCAACAAGAATCCCGAAAAAAATATTCCGAAGATCGCGGATATCCTCATGCCCTTCACCTACCGCGAAGACATGAAGCGCCAGCTCGCGACAGGCAAAAAAGTCATGCAGGACCCCAGCAATCCTTACCGGGGCCTTATCATGCGTGCATTCAATGAACTCGCGCCCAACGTCCGCAAGAGTTTCTTGTCGAATTTTGTGCTCAACTCCGCGATGATAGGTGCGGATAAAGCCTCCATGCTCAGAGTCAAATACAACTGCAACATTCCCTGGGCCATACTCATGGATCCCACGAGCGCGTGCAATCTGCACTGCAAGGGATGCTGGGCAGCCGAATACAACAAGACCGATTCCATGGATTATGCCCTCCTCGACCGCATCATCCGCGAAGGCAAAGAGCTCGGCGTCTATTTCTACATCTATTCAGGAGGCGAACCCACGGTGCGGAAAGACGACCTGCTCAAGCTTGCGAAGGTCCATAACGACTGTATATTCCTGGCGTTCACCAACGGCACGCTGGTCGACGACGCGTTCGCGAAGGCGCTCGCCGAAGTCGGCAATTTCGGACTCGCGTTCAGCATTGAAGGTTTTGAAGACGCCACGGATTTCCGCCGCGGCAACGGCACCTATCGGAAGGTAATCCAGGGTATGCAGAACATGAAGAAATACGGCGCTCCCTTCGGATTCAGCGCATGCTATCATTCCAAAAACACGGAGGCGGTGGGCGACGACAGATTCCTCGACTTTCTGATCGAACAGGGTTGCACCTTCGGCTGGTATTTCACCTATATGCCGCTGGGCAAAGATGCCGATACGAGTCTGCTCGCAAAGCCCGAACAGCGCGAGTACATGTTCCACTGGGTCCGCAGGATGCGTGACACAAAACCGATTTTCCTCCTCGATTTCTGGAACGATGGCCAGTATGTCAACGGCTGCATCGCGGGGGGAAAAAGCTACCTGCACATCAATGCCGCAGGGGATGTGGAGCCATGCGCATTCATCCATTACTCAAACGTAAACATTCACGATGTTTCCTTACTGGAGGCACTGCGTTCGCCGATCTTCAAGCAGTATGCCGCCCATCAGCCTTTCAACGAAAACCATCTGAGGCCCTGCCCCTTACTGGACAACCCCGGTGTGCTCGCGGAGATGGTGAAAGCCTCCGGAGCCCATTCGACGCAGCCCATAGACGAGGAAGACGTCGACGAGCTCACGGCGAAATGCACCCCCGCCGCCGCCAGATGGACACCCGTTTCGGAAAAGCTCTGGGACGGGGAATTGCCATATTATCTCAAAGCCCAGAAAAAGAAAGACGAAGAGCAGAAAAGAAATCGCGAGGCCCTCGAAAAAAAGATGAAAAAGACAAAAGAGGATACAAGCCTAGAGGCTGCCTCCTAAAGGCTCCCCGACTGCGGGGGTGGCGGTCAATTTCCACGGCAGGGGCGCCCGGGCGAGGTCCGGCGCCGTCCAGGACGCCCCCGCGCTCCTCAAGATCTCTTCCGTGAAGCTCGAGGTGATTCCGAGTACGCGCGCGCCTGCGTGCACCCCCGCGATGGTCCCGTTCACCGCATCTTCCACCACGAGGCAGGCTCCGGGATCGACATCGAGATATTCGGCGGCCTTGAGGTACATTTCCGGATCGGGCTTTTTTCGCGTCACATCTTCGGCGGTGAGTATGGCCTCGAATTCCTTCGGATTCAAATCTAGGTAATCGAGATTGATCATCACCTTGACCTTGTCCGCCGCCGAGGCGAGGGCCGTCTTCAGACCATGGCCCCGGCACGCGCGCACATATTCGACGGCACCGGCAATGACCCTCATGCCCGCGGCGTGCCGACGCGCGAGCCGGCCGTATATCTCATAGGCCCAAGACTTCGCGGCGACAAGATCGATTGCGAGGCCGTAGCGCTCGGCCACGCCACCGATGTAGCGGCTCTCCCCCGCCCCCACAAAAGGCATAAAATCTTCGTATTGTACTTCGAGCCCGTAGTGCTCTGCAAACATCCGCCTGGCGGCCTCCGCGATGAGATGTTCGGAATCGACGAGCACTCCGTCCATATCGAAGAGTACCGCGCGGAAAACGGGCTGGCCGCCCTGGGAAAGGCTGGCTGCTTTCATGAAGCTATATCATTATCATTTTTATACTTAATATATTCTTCACGTGTGGGACTGAAGACCTCGACCACGACGGCGTCTTCGAGCACATCGACCTTGTGCAGCGCATCCATGGGAATGCACCAACTGTCGCCAGGCTCCAGCTCCCGCATAGTGCCCGCGATGTCCATCCGAATGCGCCCGGCGACAAGATAGCCCGTCTGTTCATAAGGATGTTTGTGCTCGGGGAGCTGTGCGTTCTTCTCGAGCCGGACCTCAACAAGAAGAGAATGTGCTCCATAGCATAGAGTCTTGATGTGGTTTCCCGGCAAGGTCTCATGATAGCCCTCATCCGAATGTTTCCCAAACATGTAAAACCTCCTTGGTCACGGCCACGATGAGCATCGGTCCGGTGATGCCGATGCAGGTCTTCATTCAGAGCTATCGGTGATAATCTCTTTTATATTCAAATTAGGCAAGTGCTCAAAACAGGATCGGCCAGAAGCAACACGAGGACCAGCGGTCGATCGCCTTGATAAATGTTGCCCAACATTGCAACATTATTGCAATGGAACCAGTTGCACGCAAATACGCGAGCGGTGGGCGGAAATGTTCAAGGCTCTCTTCAACCCTCTCCGATTAGTCATGCTCGAAAAAATGGAAGAAAAGCCCTGGTGCGTCTGCGCCCTTGCGGAGGAGTTGGGCATAGATACATCGATCGTTTCAAAATAGTTGAGTCAACTTAAATCTGCCGGCCTCATTGAAGATTCTCGCATGGGCGGGCACCCTGGTTGAGTACAGGCTTGTCGCGCCATGCATTCTTCAGCTCACTTCCTGTGCCGACGAAACCATCCAAGAGAAGCTGAAGAAACTTCTCAGCGAGAAATGAATCTGGCGCAGATTAAAATAGGGGCACTTGAGAATGGCCAAACATCTCTGCTTTTTAAATCGCCACGCGCCCCGCAATCGACACAGCCTCGGGCTAACCGATTATTAACAGAGACTTAACAGAGCCATTTGAACAGCATTAGTATCATTCAAAAATGGTCAGGGTGTTGTTTTTATGCGTACACAACTCGGCCCGCAGTCAGATGGCCGAGGCATTCTGCAAGAAATACGGGGGAGAGAACTTTACCGCAGAGAGTGCGGGACTCGAGCCCGGCACACTCAATCCCTATGTCGTGCGCGCGATGGCGGAAATCGGCATCGATATCTCGAAAAACCAGACAAAGAGCGTATACGCCTTCTTCAGAGAGGGGCGGTCCTATCACGCGGTGGTGAGCGTCTGTTCAAAGGAAGCCGCGGAACGCTGTCCGATATTTCCCGGCGCACCGATCACGCTCCACTGGCCATTCGACGATCCATCGTCATTTCGCGGTTCCGATCAGGAGATTATGGAAAAAGTGAGGCGCATCCGCGACGCGATTGAGATGAAAGTAAAAGAATTCATCGAGGCGTGGCCTCGCATCATTGAATAATCATATGTGAATGGCGTGGCCGAGCGCGGCCTTCGACGCCTCCATGATCGTCTCCGAAACAGTCGGGTGCGCGTGCACAAGTTCAGCGACATCTTCCACGGTGAGCTCTGCTTTGGAAGCGAGAAGGAGTTCGTGAATGGTATCCGCCGCGCTCTCGCCAACGATCGAAGCCCCGAGAATAGCCTTCGTAGCAGGATCGAACACGATCTTCACCTGGCCTTCGGGCGCTTCCTCCGCCACTGCCCGGCCATTCCCCCGATACGGGAATCTCGCCACCTCATACCGGAGGTCCTTCTCCTTCGCGCTCGCCTCCGACAGGCCAAAGGAGGCGACTTCAGGCTCGCAGTATACGGCGCTGGGCACATGCAGCCTGTCGAGCACATGCTCCCGGGGATTCGGCGCGCCTTTCAACAGATGCGCGACCCGCTCCGCGACGATCTCGCCCGCCTTCGACGCGGTATGCGCGAGTTGTGGATACGGCGTGATATCCCCCACCGCGTAGATGCCCGCGCAGGATGTCTCGTGATATTCGCCGGTGACTATGTAGCCCCGCTCCACGCGCATGCCGAGTCTTTCAACGCCAAGACCCTCGATATTGGTCGCGCGGCCGACCGACACGAGCGCCGCGTCGGTTTCGATCTCGAGAGGAGAGCCCTGCGCGTCGGTGAGGTGGACCATGACATGGTCGCCCACGACCTCCGCGCCGCGGGCCTTGGCCCCGGTATAGATGGCGACCCCCTGGGCGCGGAATTCCTTCTCGACAATCTTCGACGCCTCTTCATCCTCCAGGGGAAGAACTCTTGGCAGAAGCTCGGCGACGGTCACCTCGACACCGAAGGCGTTCATCACATACGCGAACTCCATGCCGATCGCGCCGGCGCCAAGGATAAAGAGGCGCCTGGGAAGCTTTTCGCTCATGAGCATGCCGGTGGACGAGAGAATTTTCTTTTCGTCGAACTCAAAGCCGGGGATGATTCGGGGCCTCGAACCCGTGGCGAGCAGAATGGCCTTCGCCTTGAGCTGGAAGGAGCCGCCCTCAGCCTCCACCTCGATCGTGTTCGCGCCCAAAAGCGTCGCCTTCCCCCGGACAAGTTCTACATTATTCTTTTTCAGAAGATAACTCACGCCTTTCGAGAGCCTGTCTGCGGCCAAACGTGAAGCTTTCCACACCTGCGCGTAATCAAAACCACTCAGGTCAACCTTTGCGCCGCACGTTTCGAGCAGTTTTTTGCCCTCGGCAAACAGGCGGGCATTGTGAATCAGTGATTTGGACGGGATGCAGCCGATATTGAGACACACCCCGCCCACAAGATTCTTTTCGACGACGGCTGTCGTGAGGCCAAGCTGCGCGGCGCGAATCGCCGCGACATAGCCGCCCGGGCCAGCCCCTATCACCACAAAATCGTATTGCTTTGCTTCCATTTTTTTAGGCTCCCGTAGTCTACACCAGCGCCATCGCGGGATTCTCGAGCATCCTGGCCAGATCGGCCAGGAACGCCGCCCCAACCGCCCCATCGATGCTCCGGTGGTCGCACCCAAGGGTCAGACTGAGCGTCTGCGCGACGCGGATCTCGTCATTATCACCGACAATGGGCTCTTTCACAATCGAACCCACCGCGAGGATCGCGGAGGCCGGGGGATTTATGATCGCCGTGAACTCATCGACGCCGAACGAGCCGAGGTTGGTGACGGTGAAGCCGGCGCCCTCGTAATCCTCGGGAGCAAGGCGACCCACGCGCGCCTTCTCGATGAGCTGCGCGAGTTCCGCGTCGATCTCGCTCGCCGATTTCAGGTTGCAGTCGCAGACCACGGGTGTGATGAGGCCGTCAGGAAGCGCGACCGCCAATGCAATGTCGATGCTGTGGCGCTGCTCGAGAACAGGTTGCGCGCTGGTGACGGCGGCGAGGGCCGCGGCCACCTCTCTTCCCGCGCCGGCGGCGCCCGGCCCGCGCCAATACACATTGATTTCGGGGTGGCGGACGAGGGCCTCGGCGACGATTTTCATAAGGAAGGCGTTGAACGAGAGTTTGGCGGGACGGCCGACATTGGCGGTCGCGCGCAGTTCGAGCAGGGCCTCCGCCCTGATTCTTTTCTTGAGATAATAGTGCGGAGCGGTAAAGAACGACTCGGAGAGGCGCCGCGAGATCACCAGGCGCTTCATGTTCGGCTGAACCGTCGTTGGCTCCTGACGAGGCGCTTTGGGGGCGCCCATGGGGATTCCTCCGGAGCTCTCCACCCCTTCCGCAAATTCCAGAATATCGCGCTCGACGACGCGCCCATTGGGTCCCGAACCCCGCACGAGGCGGATATCGATCCCTTTCTCAAGCGCGAGCTTGCGCGCGAGAGGACTCGACGAGGGCAGACGCGCCGGCGCCAGAGGGGCATGAAGCGGCACGCTGCCCGCATTCCTCGCATCCGCCGCCTGCGCGGGCTTGGGCACGCCACTGGCGGCCGGTTGGGACTCCTGTGTCGCCTTTGCCTGCACGGTTTTTTCTTTCTGGGGAGCCATAGATGAGGGCTCGGCTTCGCCGGCCTTCTCCTCGCTCACCGCTGCCGAGCCGCCTTCCTTTAGAAGCGCGGCATAGTCCTCGCCCTTCCGGCCAATCACGGCGATCGGGTCCCCGACCTTCGCCGTCTCGCCGGCCGGCAGGATTATTTTCAGGAGCGATGAACTTTTGGGGGCCTCATAATCCATACTCGCCTTGTCGGTCTCCACCTCGCAGAGGACATCGCCAGATGAAAACTCCGTCCCTTCCTCCACCGTCCATTTCGCAATTCTGCCTTCGTTCATTGTAGGAGAAAGCGCGGTCATCCGCAAAATTTCCGCCATACTATAGATCCTCCCGGTAGAGAACCCTGGCCACGGCCGCAATCACCTTCTCCACCGAAGGCTGGGCAGCCAGTTCGAGCCTGTGGTTATAGGGCATCGGCACATCTTCGCCCGACACGAGCTCCACGGGCGCGTCGAGCGCATCGAAGCAGCGCGAATTCACAAGGTTGGCAACTGTTACGCCCGGGCTCGCCATAGGCCAGGCTTCGTCGACGACCACGCACCGACTGGTTTTCCACACCGAGCTCACGACGGTCTCTTCATCGAGCGGCCTCAGGCTGCGTAGATCGATCACGTCGGCGCGCACGCCTTTCTCCGCGAGGCGGTCCGCCGCCTCTTCGACCACCCGAATCGGCTTCGAATAGGTGATGAGCGTGACATCCTCGCCTTCTCTGGCAACACGCGCCTTGCCTATCGGCACAGTATATTCTTGGTCGGAAACTTCTCCCTTCCATGCATACATAAGCTCGGCCTCGAGCATGACGACGGGATTGTCGTCGCGGATCGCGCTTTTGAGAAGACCGTACGCGTCGGCGGGTGTCGCGGGCGCCACGACCTTGAGCCCGGGCACATGCATCCAGTAGCCGCCCAATGCCTGAGAGTGCTGCGCCGCCAGAAATTCCGCCGGCCCGTTCGGCCCGCGGAAGACGATGGGGACGGAGAGTTGGCCGCCCGACATCTGCCTGAGTTTGGCGGCGTTGTTCACGACCTGATCGAGTGCCAGGAGCGCGAAATTGTGGGTCATCCACTCAACGACAGGGCGCAGTCCGGCAATCGCCGCCCCCACGCCGAGCCCCGTAAACCCAAGCTCCGAAATCGGCGTATCTTTGACCCGCCTCGGGCCATACTTCGCGAGCAGCCCGCGCGAGACCTTATACGCCCCGTCATACTCACCGACCTCTTCGCCGATCAAAAAAACCCTCTCATCGCGTGCCATCTCTTCGTCCAGGGCGCGATTGAGCGCTTCTCTATAGGTTATCTCCGCCATACGATCCATCCTTACGCATACACGTCGGTGTAGAGTTCCTCGAGCGAGGGCTCGGGGCTCTCCTCAGCAAAGGCCACTGCCTCTTCGATCTGTGCGTCGATGCGCCGAGTCAGATCGTCCCACTCTTTTTCCGTCAGCATCTTCGCCTCGGAAAGCCTGAATTTGAACGATTGAATTGCGTCCCGCTTCCGGTACTCGTCGATTTCCTCACGAGTCCGATATTTCTGCGGATCGCTCATGGAGTGGCCTTTATACCGATACGTCCGGGCCTCGATCAGCGAAGGCCAGCCCAGGCGCGCGTCCGCCACCGCCTGCTCTATCGTCGCGCGGACATCGAGCACATCGAGGCCGTCGCACGAGTAGCCTTTCATTCCGTACGCGCCGGCCGTCACGGAAAAATCATCGACGGCAGACACTTTTTTCCAGTTTGTGCCCATGCCCCACTGGTTGTTCTCGACGATGAAGACGACGGGCAAATCCCATATCTTTCCAAGATTGAATGTCTCATGCACCGCCCCCTGATGAAACGCCCCATCGCCAAAGAAACAGAGCGTTACGCCTCCCGATTCCCGATACTGTTGAGAGAAGGCGACGCCCGCCGCGACCGGTATCTGTGCTCCCACAATACCGTTGCCGCCCAAAAAATGGTGTTCGACATCGAAAAGGTGCATCGAACCACCTTTCCCGCGCGAACAGCCGGTCACTTTGCCAAAAAGCTCCGCCATCGCCTTTTTCGGATCCATACCGCAGGCTATCGCGAGTCCATGGTCGCGGTAGGCCGTGACCACATAATCCTTCGACAAATCCAGAGCAGAAATCGCGCCTCCGGCAACCGCCTCCTGGCCGGTGTACAGGTGGCAGAACCCCCCAATTTTTCGGAGGCCGTACATCATGCCGGCTTTTTCCTCAAAGGCCCTGATGGTCTGCATGGTGGTGAGCATGCGCATCAGTTCTTCTTTTGGGTAATGCGCGAGTTCAGTCTTCATGGTTGGCCACCTCCGCCTTCATATATTCGTTTACCGAACTGAGGGGGACGAAAAACTGATATTCTTCGATGGCCGTCTCCAGTACTACAAGCTCCGGAGGATTTTCGGCATATTTCCAGAATACTTGGAGTCTGGGGCCAATCGCCTCTTGTACTTCCGCCGCCAACATAGGATCACGCACAATCTCCACCAGTCCACGGACAGTGGCGATTCTATCCAGTCGAAGGCTCTGGAATATCCAGGATACCTGTGGATTTTTTTCCAGCTGTAGTATCTTCCCGAACCGCTCGGATGTCACGCAGAAGAGCGAGTGTGAGAAGCGAGGCAAGAGCACGGGACTCATCCATCTCTGATGCGGATATCCGTCCGCGTCGACCGTCGCGAGAATGCCAAATTTGACTTCATCGATCAGCGACCGTACCTCATTCAATACTGCATATTTGTCCATATGAGCTCCTTCGCCGTCATTTCCGGAATTTTAAAATCGAACTGAGTACCGACGAATCGTCCGCGCAAGAGATCGGCATATTTGCCTGAGTGTGCGTCATCCTCTTCCTGCGGCAGGATTGCCACAATCTTGCCCTCCTCAACTTTGAGCACGGCCCGAGCCATATCGTTCGAGACCAATACAGAGAAGGGCGGGCTCCGATCGACAATCCATGCGCGTGAGCCAAATTGGAGCTTGAATGCATCGAAATCTTCCCGCTCAACACAGAAATCCAATCCCCGGCTTAGGTCTTCGGAATTTCTAAACCGCATATTCTGATGCGGGCTGTGCTCATCCCAGAATCCCGAAAGAACTATCGTCTTTAGATCTACATCCGCAAGGGCAATGGATATACGCGACATGGTTTCGTCTACCGAAAGCGAAGGGATAAATCGGGTCAGGTTGACCGGATACGCGGGTGTAGAGGCAATCGATGCATCCTCGAACATCTTGATTCCCCCCAGAGAGGCCCGTAAGGCCCGCATATCCGTCGATACAAGCAAGGTCCCGTGGTGCAGCACATTGCGGGTGCCAAAGCGACGGGCCGTCCCGGAAATTTTACCCTTCGTTTCACCATCGCCCATACAGACAAAAATCCCGCCCCTGTCGCCGGGCCGGGCGTACACTCCGAGCCCTGAAATAGCGTCGGCCATAAAAGAAAGCTCGTCATTCTGGGAATGAAGGAGCCTCGGCACAATCAAGGCCCAATTCAAATTGCCGCTATCATGATACACGGCGCCCCCGCCGGAAGAGCGCCTATATACGGGAACGTTGCACGACGGAGAGACCTCCCGCCAGTAATTCTGGTTGCGGCCTATGATCACCGATGGGGAATTTACATAGAAAAGCAGAATTATTGTATTGCCAGTCCATGAGTTAACCATGCATTCCTCGAACGAAATGATATCGAGCGGACTATCGGCAATTACCTTAAGAGACTGGGTAATTATCTGCATATCCGAAATATATAAAAATAATTATAAAACGCAAAAGAATGAGAAATAGGGGCGGCATTGATATAGAAGACAGGCTCGGCAGAATAAAGAGGGCCACCCTGTTTACCTAAGGTGGCCCTCCTCTTCTTGTGAATCCTACGCACGACTCGGCGTCATGGCGTGTTCACCATTCTTTTTCGCGCAAAATCTTTGCGCGTCCCGCTTACTGGGCGGTGAATCCCGCGGCCTCGAGCGCGGACTTCAGTTCATCGAGACTGGATTTAACCGCGTTGAGCTGATCTTTGGCGCCCACGTAATCCTGGGAATCATTCGCGGCTTTCGCCGTGGTGATCGCCTCGCCGGCAGCGGCGACTTTCGCGTTGATGTCCTTCACGTTGAGCTTCGCCTTGGCGGCTTTCTTCGCGTCCTTGGCCGCGGCCTGCGCGAGAGCCTGAACATTGGCATACTGCGTGTCGATATCAGTAATGAGCTGAGCGACTTCGCCCTTGGCCTGATCCATGTTGGTAGCAGCCGCCTCTTTTGCCTTGTTGCTTGCATCGACAAAAGACTTGATCAGATCGTTCGCCTGCTTGTAGGACTTGCCAGAGGTCTTGGCATCCTGAGCGGCGAGTTCCGCGTCGAGCGCGGCTTTTGCATCCTGGGCAGCCTTGAACGCATCAGGAGCATACACGTCGGCCTTGGCATTCTGGGCATCGGCAAATGCGGCATTGGCCGCATCGAGGTCCGTCTGAGCAAGCTTCGGCGCGCAGGAAAACAGCAACAGCGCGACAAGCACACCACCGATAACCTTTACCAGCTTCATACAATCCTCCACAAAAGGAACAACAAAGCGCAGAGCTGGCGCTCCACCGAAGCGCTGCATCTGCTCTCTGTTGCGAGATTCTATTATCATTTGCAAAATAAGTCAAGATATGCAAAATATGGGTATTATTTCATAATTTATTGCAATACATGATAATATTGCAAAATAAAAGATTATTTTGCGGAATTCTCTTTATTTTTAGTTATTTCGAGCCTGTACGCGACAAAACCTGGGCATCCGCAGAGATTTTCCCCTGCACGTGTTCGATGTCGGGCTCTTCCAACTGCTCGACCTCCATGAGCTGGGCGATTCTCTGAAGAGAAGACAGAAGCAGTGTCTTTTCCCAATCCTGGAGCCTATCGAATCTGCCCAAAAAGTCAGTATGCAGGGGACTCGGATTTCTTTCCAGAATTTCTCTTGTCTTGTCAGTAAGCTGAATGTACACCATCCTTCTGTCCTGGGTGCTTCGCGCCCGCAGGACGAAACCCTGCTGCTCGAGCCTGCCGAGAATATTCGTCACGGTCGCCTGGCTCAGGCTGACTCTCCGCGCGATATCCGTCACCGCCAGAGGACCGGAACGGAATATCACCGTGAGAATTGTCAGCTGGGGCCCGGTCAGTCCATATTCGCGGAAAAGTATCCTCGAATAGAGTTCTACGGCGCGGCTGATTTTTCTCAACGTGGAAATAACTTCTTCGCTTACCTCAAAATCCATTGTGCTCCCCCTGCAAAGGCAGCTCGATCCATAGTATATGAGACCGCCCCTTTTGTACAGAATGCATACAATTATTTAGAGATGTATGCATTCTGTACGATTGATAATAAAGACTTTATAAATTATATTTATATATATTATATTAAATAATATAATAGATGTTTATATAAATAATATTCAATTCTATGTTTTATGTTGACTATATGTTAATAATATCATAGTATACTATACAAATTACCATGAATCTTGGAGGATTACCATGAAAAAGAAATTGTATCTGCTTCTGGCGGCGGGACTTGTGCTCTTGCTCGCTCTCTCTGGGTGTTCCAAGAGCACGCGGGCTTCTCAAAGTAAGACAATCCGGATTGCCGAGCAGGTTCCCAACCTTATCACTCCGGGAGTCTGGGACGGCCAGGCCTTCTCTCTCGATTCGAGCATCTATGAATATCTCGTGGATATAGACACCGAAGGCAAGCTGGTCCCGGCGCTCGCGACCTCGTGGGAGACCACCGATGGCAAGGTCTGGACGATTAAGCTCCGCGAAGGAGTAAAGTTCCACGACGGCAGCGATTTTGACTCGGAAGACGTGAAATTCACCATCATGAGGACGCAGGACCCCACGGTCGGGCACCTTAAGGCGCAGGATTTCTCCGTGGTCGACTCCGTCGACACGCCGGACAAACACACTGTGGTCATCAATCTCAAGGAAGTCCGCCCCACCTTCATCTACCAGATGACGGACTACAACATGGCTATCCTCTCCTCGAGCTACGACTACGCGAAGTTTGGCGAGACAAAGCCCATGGGCACCGGCCCATTCAAACTCGACAAGCTCACCCCGAAGGAATCGGCGAAACTCGTCCGCAACAAGAATTACTGGGACAAGGGATACCCCCTTGCCGACGAGCTGCTCATCTACTTCGTGCCCGACATCGACGCCAGCGTCGAGATGCTCGAGGCCGGCAAGGTGGACATCGTCCCCCAAGTGACGCCGCTGATCAGGCAGCGCCTCGAGAAGGCCGAAGGGTTCAAAGTCGTATCGCCCTATCAGGAGCAGAGGTTCATCTCCATGGCGGCCGACAGAAAGCCTTTCGACGACAACCGTGTCCGGCTGGCGCTGAAATACGCCATGGACCCCGAAATTCTCGCGAAGGCGTGCCAGGGCACGCTCAACACGGACATCTTCTACAACGAGACGCCGATCATGAACTCTCTCGCGCAGTACCGCCCGCTTCCCTCCCGCGGACACGACATCGAGAAGGCCAAGTCGCTGCTGGCCCAGGCCGGTTATCCAAAAGGGCTCTCGGTGGAGCTCTACTACGCCTCCGATCATCCCTACAGCCCCGCGCTCGCGCAGACGGTGAAGGAGCTGGCGGAGCCGGCCGGCTTCGACATTCAGCTCAAGGGCTACCCGCGCGACGTGTATCTCTCCCAATACTGGATGAACGCGCCCCTTTCGATCACCGGCTGGGGCGGCCGCATCGATCCATCCGTGCTGCTCAACCTGGCGTTCACCTCGAAGGGTCCGTGGAACGAATCTCACATCAAGGATCAGGAAGTCGACCAGATCATCACGAAGATACTCAAGGAAGTGGACGATTCCGCCCGACAGCAACTGTACGACAGGCTCCAGGAGGTGTTCTATGAGCGCGGGACCCTCATCAATGTGCAGGTTCCCTACCTCGTCGCGATGAAAGACACCCTGGAAGACTACCGGCAGCCCATCACCATGCTGCCGCAGCTCAAATACGCCCATTTCAAGGATGTAAAGTGACGTTTTTCAGGCCATTCCTCAAACGCCTGGGCGGCATGGCGATCACCCTGGTCGCCATGTCGATCCTTATCTTCCTGCTCGTCGAGCTCATGCCCGGCGACGCGGCGCAGAGAGTGCTCGGGCAGAGCGCGACGCCACAGGCGGTCGCGGCCCTGCGCGAATCCATGGGGCTGAATGATCCCGTCTGGGTCCGCTACGGGCGCTGGGCCTCGGGAATGCTCCGCGGGGACCTGGGGACCTCGCTCTACATGCGGGGAGTCCCCATCGCTTCCATTTTTTGGAGAAAAGTCGGCAACTCCCTCGTGCTCGCCATGCTCGCCCTTCTTTTTTACGTCCCCCTATCGATCGTGTTCGGCGTTCTGGCGGGCGTGAAGGCGGGGAAACTCACCGATTCGATCATATCGTTCTTCGGGCTCGCCACGATGGCTCTGCCCGAATTCGTGTCCGGCATCATCCTGATGACGGTCTTCGCGGTCAAGCTCGCGTGGTTTCCCATCACGAGCGTCATTCCCATCGGTGAAAGCGTCTGGAACAATCTCGACATCCTGATTCTCCCGGCGCTCTCGATCACTTTCGTCATGTTCGGCTACGTGTCCCGCATGCAGCGGTCCTCGATGATCTCGGTGATGAATTCGGACTACATCCGCTCCGCCGTATTGAAAGGCATGCCCATGAGGAAGGTCATATTCAGGCACGCGCTCAAGAATGCCCTCCTGCCCACGATCACCATCATCGGCATGAACATGGGGTGGCTCTTCGGCGGACTCATCGTCGTCGAGACACTGTTCGGCTTTCCGGGGCTCGGCTCGCTGACGATGTCGGCGGTCAAGACACAGGACACGCCGCTCATTGAAGTCTGCGCCCTCTTCATCACCGCGGTATTTGTCGTGTCGACCGCGATCACCGACCTCCTCTACGGGTTTCTCAACCCGCGCATCCGATACCCGGGAGGCAGTTGATGCGGCGAGTATGGTACATCGCGAAACGCAACCCTCTGATCTTTCCCGCGCTGATCATCATTCTGTTCTGGCTCCTCGCCGCCGTCGTGGGGCCTTCGCGCATGGCCTTCTCCTACACCGCCATGGACATGGATCATCAGATGACGGCGCCGGGGATGGGCGGACATTTCATGGGGACCGACTCGCTCGGCCGGGACATCTGGTCGAGGATCGTGTTCGGGAGCCGGTCGATTCTCACGATAGCGCTTCTGACAAGTCTGTTTTCGTCGCTGGCGGGGGTTGTCCTGGGCTTCACCGCGGGCTACTTCGGCGGGAGAATCGACGCCTTATTCCTGCGGGCCATGGACATCATGATGGCGGTGCCGCCTCTCGTCCTGTCCATGGTCGTACTGGGCGTCCTAGGCAACTCGAACATTCTGACGCTCACGCTCATCGTGTCGATCGCCTACACGCCGGCCACCGCGCGCGTCGCGAGGGGCGCCCTGCTCAGCTGCAAGAACATCGAGTACGTCGACGCCGCGAGGCTGAGGGGAGAGTCGCACCTCTACATCATGTTCAGAGAAATACTGCCGAACACGATAGGCCCCATCATCGTGGAGGTCACGGCCCGCTTCGCGTATTCCATAATGATGGTGGCCTCGCTGGGCTTCCTGGGCGTCGGCCTCCAGCCGCCCACTCCTGACTGGGGCATGATGGTCATAGAGAACAAGACCATCATCAAGGCGGCCCCCTGGGCGGTTCTGTATCCCTCTCTGGCGATCGCGTCGCTGGTGATCGCCATCTCGCTTTTTTCCGATTTTCTCAGCAAGGTGGTGATCCGTGACCAGTAAGCCCCTCCTGGACATACATAATCTCAACGTCGTCTACGAGACCCCCTCGGGGTCGATCGTGGCCATCCGGGACCTCTCCCTGGAGCTCAGGGCAAACGAGGCCATGGGGATCATCGGCGAGTCCGGCTGCGGGAAGAGCACCCTCTCATACGCCATCCTCGATTACCTGCCGCCAAACGCGCGCAGAAGCGGCTCCATCATGTTCAATGGCGATGACCTCCTCCTGAAAACCGAAAAAGAGATGCAGAACTACAGGGGCGACCGCATCGCGATGGTCTACCAGAACCCCTACTCCGCCCTCAACCCCTCGCTGACGATAGGGGAGCAGCTCGACGAAGTGACGCGCGTCCACAGGGGATTCCCCCGGACCCAGGCCAGGGAGGAGAGCATAAAGGCCCTCAAGGACCTCTCTCTGGGCGAGGCCGAGGGGATCGTGCGGCGTTATCCGCACCAGGTGAGCGGGGGCATCCAGCAGAGAATCTGCATCGCGATGGCGCTGCTGTGTCAGCCGGACATCATGATCCTGGACGAACCGACCACCGCGCTGGACGTCACGACGGAGGCGTCGATTCTCGACATCATCGGTGAACTGAAAGAACGCCACAGAATGTCGCTCATCTACATTTCACACGACATCGGCGTCGTCAACAAAATATCGGACAGAATCGCCGTCATGTACCGGGGCGAAGTCGTCGAACTGGGGCCGCAGGAAGAACTCTTCGACCACCCCAGGCACCCCTACACGCGGGCCCTCATCAACTGCATGCCCAGAGCCGGCGTCAAGAAGGAAACGACGCGCCTCAACACCATCCCCGGCTATGTGACACGGCGCAGCGCGGACGAAAGGGGCTGCCCCTTCGCGAGCCGCTGTGAAAAGCGAAATGCCGTCTGCGAAGAGATCTACGGTCTGAGAGAAATTGAAAGCGGCCATCTCGCCGCGTGCGACCGCGCGTATGCGGACGATGTTTCCGAGAAGAAAGCGGCCATTCCTCTCGTCCCGAAGGCGAAGTCGCCCGCCGGGGCCGGCGCGACCGGCGGCTGGTCTGGGACGAAGGATTCCAGCGCCGCCGCGGACGCTGGCGGGTTCGGGACGGTGGGGCCCGATACCGCCACGACGCCTCTCATCAGACTGGAAAAAGTCTACAAATACTACAGAAACCGAAAACGGACAGTCCGGGCCCTCGACGGGATCGACGCGAAAATCGAAAAACACGATGTGCTCGGCGTCGTCGGCGAGTCGGGCTGCGGGAAAAGCACGATGGGGCACCTCGTCGCGGGGCTCCTCGCGCCGACAAAGGGGAATATCTATTTTGAGGGAAAAGATATATCCGCGACATGGCAGCGCCGTTCAGGCGACACCATCCGGGACATCCAGCTCGTCTTTCAGAATCCTGGCCGCAGTCTCAACCCCTCGTTTTCGGTCGAGCAGATCCTCGACAGGCCGATCAAGAAGATGCTCAAAATCCGCTCCAGACGTGAGCGCAGGGCGATGGTGATCGATCTTCTCAAAAAAGTCGATCTGGGGGAAGAATACCTGAGCCGCCCCTCGACCCGTCTGAGCGGCGGGGAGAAACAGCGGATAGCCGTCGCCCGCGCGTTCGTCACCTCGCCCCGCCTCATCGTGTGCGACGAGCCGACATCGGCGCTCGACGTATCCGTCCAGGCCTCGGTACTGAATCTGCTTGGAGAATTGCAGGAGCAGTCCCACACATCGTACCTGTTCATCTCCCATGACCTCAATGTCGTCAACTACATCAGCGACCACATTCTCGTCATGTACCTCGGGCGCGTGTGCGAGTACGGACTGCGCGATGAAGTCGTGAATCCGCCCTACCATCCCTACACCGAGGCCCTACTCTCCTCCGCGCCGGACGTCAACCCCTCTCACAAACAGAAACCCATCAGGCTCGAGGGCGCACCTCCCGACCCGAGCGCGCGCATCGTCGGCTGCCCCTTCGCGGGAAGATGCCACAAAAAGATCGACGACCTCTGCGACACCACGCCCCCGCCCCTGAAACGGCTCTCCGAGACGCACTATATTTTCTGCCACCTGAGCGAGGATCACCTGAAGGGGTCGGCGCACCTGTAAATGAAAAAGCCTGACAGTAATTTGTCAGGCTTTTTAGAATATCTATCTGATTATCCCTTACTGAAAGTTTTCATGACTAATTTTCATGTATAAAATTGAGAAGCATTCCTGTCATGAAACTCTTATATTTTATTTCTATCACAATTCTTTATTCCACAACAAAGCTGCTCTTTCCTCCCATGCGCCAGCCACATCTCTGCACTTAGCAGTCAGATCCGCCACATTTTCCTCCACTGGCAATTGCGTCGAGTGAGCTCCCGACTGCTCGACCATGGACTGAAGTTTTCCCGGGTTGTCGAGCAGGGGGCAAGGCCTCAGCATGTTCTCATTGAATGGCTGGTTGCGGGCGTATTCCTTGAACAGAGGCTGTTTCAACGCCTCGAGAAGACTCATGTCATGGATGTTGGCACTCGAATAATGGATGAAGGCACAGGGCTCGACATCCCCGTCGGCGTTTATGTGGAGGTAGGTTCTGCCTCCCGCGATGCACCCTTTCACAAACTCCCCATCGTTCCAAAAATCGATGAGAAAAATGGGTCGGCTCTCTCTGGATTTTCTAACCTGATGGTACATATATTCCCGATCGTCGGGGGTGGCCAGAAGATCCAGCCGTGCATCCTGCCCCAAAGGCATGTAAGTAAAATACCAACCGAAATAACAGCCCTGCTGAACCATGAAATCGAGCCATTCGTCAGATCCGACAACCTTTGCGTTGTAATGGTGATAGCAGGTCGAAAACCCGAAAGGCACTCCATGGCTCTTCAGCATATCCATGGCCGCCAGGACCTTCTTATACGTGCCTGTCCCTCGCCGCATGTCGGTCTCCTCCTCATAACCTTCGATACTTATTGCAAGCATTATGTTGCCAAGCTTGTAAGATTCCTTGACGAAATGTTCGTCGACCAGAATCCCGTTGGTGAATGAGAGAAATAGACAATCGTGGTGGCGCCTCGCAAGATGTAAAATGTCCTCCGAGCGGACTAGCGGTTCGCCTCCCGAGTAGAGGTAAAAGTAGATTCCGAGCTTCTTCCCTTCGGTTATAATGCGATCAAGCGTGGCGTAGTCCATATTCGAGCTTTTCCGATAATCAGCGGCCCAGCAGCCGGTACAGTGCAGGTTGCAGCTCGTTGTCGGGTCCATCAGGATAACCGAAGGAATGTTGCAGCCCTCCCTTTTCATGATCCTTTCGCGTTTGGAGGCAGAGGCAAAAAAAGCATTCACCGCAAAGTTAGCGACAAACTTTTCCATGAATGAAGGCTGGATATTGTTGAGAATGTTGCGGATCATTACGTTCCAGTTGTTGGACGTATCTTTGGCGATCCTTTCCAAAGACCGAAACATCTCCTCGTTATTGCCCGATTTGTCCAGGCCATGCCCCCAGTCTATTAGCTCGGGGATTCGCGTGGCGGGGTCTTCCCTTATTCTACGAATTTCTTTTTTTACAATGTTCGACACGATACTTGCTTTGACTGACATCCTGATATCCTCCTCGTATTTCATAGCTAGATAGATTCTTACAACCATTAATTCAGTAATGCATGCGCCTTCTCGCATACATCATAGATGGCGTCGTACTGCTGCTCGATTAGAGGGGACACTTCGCTGGACTTCCTGGCCCTGATACGCAAAAAGCAGAAATAAGGGATGATCCAACCAGCGCCCCCAGGGACGGCCAGAACGATGCTGAGCGGAATCATGCTCGCCTGATAACTGAACACAGAACCGACCATGAATCCCGTACCGATGACGCCGATGACACACGCTACCGTACTGGCCGTGACAACTTTGGATTTCTCCAGTCTATCGAGTTCCTTGACATAACTTTCGAACATGCGCTGCAATCTGGTCAGCTCAACCTTGTTCTTTATTCTTCGATCGCGCTTGAATTTCATAGTCACATAGTACGGCCCCTGCATAGAGTAAGTGCGGCTTTCCATCTCCCAACCAAACTGCGGATAGTTGTCCACATAGATTGCTTCCAGGCTACGTTTCACTGTAATATCTTTATACTCATAGCCAATGTAGCCTTTTTCATTCATAGTAATCTCCTCCATTCCAGATACTCCTCTGATCTTCATCTTCTGATTGGCATCACCCGCGGAACGCCCTTATGATAGGTATCAATATAGAGGTACGATGTTGCTGAGTTGTTTTTGAAATGTTGAAGAAATATTAAATTTTCATCACAATATCAAAAAATATGTTAAATGATGAATTTATCAGTATTCAATCTATGGATTGCACTATTCCGACAAAAAAAGAAAGCTCTTGAAGGATAAAGTCGGGACAGGGACCTCAAGCCCTATCTTGCCATGTCTTTCCCTTCGGCCTTTAGCCGTACAGTAAAAGTCGTCCCTTTGCCAAGCGTACTTTTTACCGAGATACTGCCTCCCATAAGCTCTAGTACTCGTAGGGTGAGCGCAAGCCCCAGCCCGTTTCCTTCCTGGGACCGAGAAGTGTCTCCCTGGTAGAATTTATCGAAGATATGCTTCATCGTGTTTTCATCCATCCCACAGCCTGTGTCTGACACCGATACAGTGACGGTATCTCCGTCAGAAGTCTGTATCATGGAGACCTTTCCTCCGGGATTCGTGAACTTGAGGGCATTGGAAAGCAGGTTCTGCCAAACTATCTCAAGCATGCTTGCATCCTCTCGGACGATGAGCCGATCTTCAATATCTGCCTCAAACTCAATATTTTTCTCTTCCCACAGATTTTCAAACGTGAGCGCGCAGTCGCACAGCTGCCTGCAGAGATCGTAGGGCTCGGCGAGCGGTGTGATCTGCTGCCGTTCCAGCCTGTTGAGCTTTAGAATGTTCGTCACCAAAGTAGAAAGTTTCTTGGACGCGACTATGATGGTATTCGTGTACTCCTTGCGCTGCTCGGAGGTTAAATCTTCCTTTTGGAGCGCCATTGCGTAGCTTTGGATGACAGAGAGCGGTGTTTTTATCTCATGGGAGACATTCGTGATAAAATCCTCCTTCAGAGTCTCGATGCTCCCCAGCTCCGCCACCATCGTGTTGAAGTCCTCGAACATGACGTCCATGTAATCCTTCTTGTCGGGTCTATGGACCGGCCCAAGCCACACAGAAAAATCGCCCCCCGCAACCTGCTTCGCAGCCTCGCTCAGGATGTGCATGGGTTTGTCGTAGGCAAGATACATCTGGTAACTAGTGACAAGACAGAACACGAGGGAGACGACCGCCCAATATCCCGCTATTCCAAGGATATACTGGAGGGGAACATTCTCTATCGGCACATAGGCGCCATAGATCAAGGCCTGTCCGCCCGTCAGGGCTGTGAGTATGGCGTAGGTTATGAAAAAGACTCTCCAGGATATATGTTTTGCGCGGACCCGCTTATCTGTCTTCCTCTTTTCCATGCTCATGTCAGTACCGCCTTGTAGCCAAGCCCGTGCACGGTGACGATAGTAAAATCCTTGCAGCAGGAGAATTTGTCCCTCAGCTTTGTGATGTATACGTCCACAGCGCGGAGACTTGAATCGCTTTCCTCACCCCAAAACTCATCCATCAGCTGCGATCGGGAGAAAGTGTGCTTGGGATAGGACAGCAGTTTGAACAGGATGTTGAACTCCCTGACGGTCGTCGGAATCTCCACGCCGTCCACGGTAGCGCTCATTTCATCCGAGTCCATGACCAGGCTGCCCACCCTCAGCTTCTTTTCATTCGCTATATGTGCACGGCGGAGCAAAGCCCCGACACGCAGCACGAGCTCGTCCAAATCGACGGGTTTCACCATATAGTCGTCTATGCCTGCCCTGAAGCCCTTCTGCTTGGACGAAATATCATCACGGGCAGTCATGAATAAAATAGGTATGGTTTTGTTGAGCCGCCGCACCGTCTCTGTGAACTTGAAACCATCAATTTTGGGCATCATGATGTCGGAGATGATCAAGTCGTAGCTCGCGCTAGACATCAGTTCATAAGCTTCATTGGGATTGAAACAGCCCTTTGCCGAGTATCCGTTGCTGTTCAGGTAAATACACACGATTTGATTGAGCTTTATGTCATCTTCCACCACAAGTATAGTGATCATGAATCCCCCAGAGTCATCATACTTTAAATATAATAGCAGGTGAATGTTAAAGAATTGTTTGCGGATCAATGTCCGCCGGCGCGGCATTGCGCACAAGCTCGGGGATGTGTCCGACAGTCGATGTTAAGCAGTTTGTAAACGGCCGGACGGGCGTGGAAAGCGTCTATCCGGTGGTCGCCGATGTTACAAAGCTGGAAGACATCGAACGCATGGGTGGGGAGGTGGAAAGCCGGTTTGGCCGGATTGACGAAAAGCATAGCGTTCGGCTATGCCAATAAGAGTATCCGGTGCAATGTCATTCATCCGGGCGGGATGGCGACCAATATTGCCCAGAATTCGGGCGGAAAATACCATGAGTATGGACAGCAAAGGTTATCGAAGATCGTCCAAAGCATGCCCGTAACCTTCTACGGCCAGCCTGAAGAAATCGCCTACGCCTGCCTTTTCCTCTGCGGCCATGAATCCAAGCTGATAAATGACGTGCCGCACAAGTTCGTCCAAACGCAGCGTGACATCGAAACCGAGCCCCTTGAGCGCGACGGCCATGTCGGCGGCGTCATTGCCGGGATTTTTGAGCGAAGTGAGTTCGGTATAATGCGAGTTGCCGATGACCAGGGCATAGCGTCCACTCCTGGCTTGCTCCTGGGCAGAAACCGTCCAAAAGCCGCCCAACACAAGAAAGGCAGCCATAAACGCCCCCGCGAGTATGAAAAACCTACGCATTTCAGGCTCCTATTTTTGAAATCTTTTGGGGCCGGCAAACGCTGCTCCATCATCCGGCGACCTGTTCCCCGCGAATCGCCCTCTGGCGCCGCGAGTACACGGAAACATGATAGAATAAGTAAAAAGAGGTGTCAAATAAAATTATGGGCATATAGACAATTCTCTGGCGAACAAAAATAAAAAGACACGTACTACTCCCACACAACTTCAGGCTTCCTCTTCTCCTTCACACATTGTGAGAGAAAATAATTGATGAGTGTCTGATAGGGAATTTCCGATTCTTTGGATAACCCCTTAAAAGAACTTATTGTTTCAGAATCCAATCGAATCGTAATAGATTTCTTAAGTCGGCGTGCATACAGGCTCTCTATGGATTTCTCAAAATTATATTCATCAAGCATGTCGGTATCGTTCATAGGAGATTTCCTCCTTCTTTGTTGCCTTCCTTGCCGAGATGATCCGGATAATGGAATCCGACTCACGGTAGCAATGGCATACGACTAAAAGTCGTAACTTGGCACTTAACCCAAGAATAATAAACCTGTCTTCTTCCGAAGAATGCAACGGATCGAAGATCACTCGAGCGTTTTCATCGTAGAAAACTGTTTTTGCCTCATCGAAATCAATCCCCTCATGCTTCGCCTGACTGAGAAGGTTCTTCCTTGAGTCCCATACGAAGGATAATTCCTTAAAAAAGTACAGACAACTGTATGGGACCGAGCCAACGCTGTAGAGCCCGAGCATCCGGAACTTTCGATACTGCGGCAATGCGTGACGTTGACAGGCAGGGGGGGAGGCGCTACGCTACTTATGAAAGAGGTTTGGACACGAGATTCAGCGGGATTTCGAAGCCCAACCGGGAAATCTCGGATCACAAGTGCAGGAGGTTGTCCATGAGACGTGCCATTGTCTTGCTTGTATTCCTAAGCTTGATTGTCCCCGCCTTTGCGCAGAGCGGCAGCGCCGTCGTCGGATCGGGCTCGGTGGTCGTGAGCGGGGCTCGCCCCGGCGATCCACAGGAAAGCATCTATGTGCGCAAAGTCGGTCATGGTCCCCGGACCATAGTCCTCGTGCCGGGGAACAACACCTCGGGAGCCATCTTCGAGGGCATTCTCCAATACTTCCGCAGCGTCGAGGACTTGAACAACGCCTATACCGTCTATGCCTTTGATTACCGGGGCTCGGGCTTCTCGAGCTACAACAAGGAGATCACGGGCCTCAAGGACTTCGCCCTGGACTTCGAGAAGGTGATGGACGAGCTCGAGGGCTTCCCAAAAACAGGCGTGGCTCTCGTCGGCTATTCGATGGGTTTCGGCGTCGCCCTAGAGATGTACATCGCCAATCCCGGCCGCTATTCGAGCCTTATCAGCCTCGCGGGGATAGGCACGCGCGGCGTCAGGATCAGCATCGCCAACGCCTCCCAGGCGGGCAGCGACGCCCTCGGTCAGCAATGGGCCGTCGGTGATTGGATCACCGTGACCAATGACACCAAAGGTATAGCCGGAACCGCCTTTCAGCAGTCGAGCTGGCAGGGGGAGGCGAGGAACCTCGCGGGCATACAGTTCGTCTGGGACCTCCTCGTTTTCGAGGACGCCCTGAAATACGACATCTCGAGCTACAAGGTAGGCGATGTCGGCCCCAAGGCCCAGCCGGGCTACATGGGCGCTCTCCTTGACGGCCTCGGCGTTCAGTACATGCCCGAGTCCCTGTATTATTGCCATAAATTCAACGTTTCAGCCTCCGACCTCACTCACAAAAACGGCGACGGCACGGTCGTGACCATCCCGGGCGACAATCGCTTGGGCAGGCTCCTCGCCGGGAAAAAGGTCCTTCTCGTCAAGGCTTCCACGGATTTCCAGAATTGGCGCGGCGATCAGGTCATCTACGACAACTATACGGCCACGACCAAGTACGACCTCAAGAAAGCCGGAGCCGATGTGACGGCCATCCTCATCGATCCCAACCAGGGCTTCGACCACGGCTTCCCCGTCCTCCATCCCTTGGAGACCGTCCACCTCATCGACAGCTTTCTAAAGGGCACCCTCAAGGCCTCGACCGTAAGCGCCGCGATAGGCGGTACGGCCAAATTCTACGACTCCGCCGAGACGACCTGGGAGACGAACAACTTCACGGGCTTCTAGTCGCAGGATCCTTCCTGCCGTTGATGGCGGCTTCGGCGATAAAGAATCAAGCTCGCTAGCTGAAATGGTTGAGACCGGCTGCTTTAACGCGGATATCGCCCTCCTCCATCTTGAGGATGCGCGGCAGTCAGCGCCCACCAATGCGATTTTTCAGGAAAAACCTCCGCTTGCTTGACAGGGCCGCGCGGGTTGACTCCCGCTACTTAATCGCGCCTTCGATCATGCCTTTGATGATGTACCGTTGAGCGAATAGGTAAAGAACGATGAGGGGAACCATCGCTATAAGCGTCGAAGTGAGGATGAGATCCCACTGCTTAAGATAGGCCCCCGCGAAGGCGGTCACCGCGACCGGGATGGTCTGAATGGCGCCGTTCGAACCGAGCATCAGCAGGGGAAGAAGGTAGTCGTTCCATATCCAGATGCCATTGAGGATGAGGACTGTGACGATGATCGGCTGGAGGAGGGGGAACACGATCTCGAAGAAAGTTCGTGCCTCGCTGCAGCCGTCGATGGTCGCCGATTCCTCGAGCTCATAGGGTATATTCTTGATGAATCCGTGGAAGATAAAGACCGAGAGGGGACTTCCGAAGCCGAGGTAGGCGAAGATCATTCCCGGAATGGATTGCAAGAGGCGAAAATGCAGAAAATCGCCGAGTATCCGCATCCACCTCACCAAGGGGAACATGAGGACTTGAAAGGGGATGACCATCACCGCGACGAAGGCGAAGAAAATCACCATGGCCCAGGCCTTGTGGGTGCGCACGAGCGCCCAGGCGCACATCGACGAGAAGAGGACGATGACCACGAGCGAGAAGAAGGTGATCAGGGCGCTGTCCAGGAATGCGTTGGCGTAGTGGACCGTGTGATTGCTGAATATGAGCCCGATGTTCATGAAAAGCTGGCCCCAGTTGGAAGGCAGCGAGAGGGCGTCGAAGATTATGTCCTTGGAGGTCTTGGCCGAGTTGATGATGACCATGACGAAGGGGATCATGAAGAGGGCGAAGAGGAGGACAACAAGGATCTCTCCCAGGATGCTCCAAGCGCGGCGGCTTCGTGTCACTGCTCGACCTCCTTTCTCTTATTGATCGATACCTGCACGAGCGAGACGACGACGAGGGCCACGAAGAGAATAACCGCCTTGGCCTGGGCCTCGGCCATGCGGTTGGCCTTGGCGGTGTTGAAGATGTCCATCGCAAGGAGTTGGCTTGCCATGACTGGTTGACCGAGGAAGCGCGCGGCTGGGCCGCCGTTGGTGAGGGTTAGGTTCATGTCGAATTGCTTGAATGATGTCGTGAGGGTCAGGAAGAGGGTTATCGTGAAGGAGTTGGCCATCATGGGTATGAGGATCGTGAAGACCCGCTTGAAGTAGCCGGCCCCGTCGACCTTGGCCGCCTCCATCACCGAGGAGGGAACGGACTGGATGGCCGCGATGAAGATGAGCATGACATAGCCAGCGTATTGCCAGGTGTTGACAATCGACATCGCCCAGATGACCGAGTCGGAAAGGCTCAGCATCGAAGTCTGCAAGGCGTCGATCGAGAGGATCTTCCCGAGGGCCGGAATCGAGTTGTTGAAGAGGAACTGCCAGATGTAGCCGAGGACTATCCCACCGATGAGGTAGGGGACGAAGAATCCCGCGCGGTAGAAATTTCTAAAGCGCAGGTTGCTCGTGACGATGAGGGCCAGGGCGAAGCCCACCACATTGACGAGCACGACGTTGATCACCGTGTATGCCACGCTGATGAGGAAGGAATAGATGAAGCCCGGCTGGGCGAGGATCTTCTCGAAATTAGTGAAGCCAACGAACTTGATCGAATCGGAAACGCCGTTCCAGTCGGTCATCGAGAAGTAGAGACCGAGGAAAAACGGGATCAGGATCACCATCGTGATCGCGAATACGCAGGGAAAAACGAAAAGGGCTTTCGTCAGGCTGTGTCGATGCATCGCTCAACCTTCATTTGGATCCCTTCCCCCGGGCGGGCGAGCCGGCCGAAGGAAGGGCAATTTTCTGGGACATCGCTTCGGGCCCCGCCCGAAGTCATGCTCACATCGTGGGCAACGTGGCGACGGCCTTCTTCATGTCCGAGATGAACTGTTCGATGTTGTCAGGATTCTGCGCGAAGAGGTCGTAGATCGGGGCGAAGACGTTCTGTCCGGCGCCATCGGGCAGCATGCCGAAGAATACGCCATAGTTGCCACCTCTGGCGTTAGCCGCCATGAGGGCCTGGCTGAGCTGGCCCTTGGGTTGGAGCTTCACCGACTTGAAGGCGGGGATCATGCCGGCTTGGTTGACCATATAGTCCTGACCTTCTGGCGTCATGGCGATCGAGGCGAGGAAGGCCTTGGCCTGGGCGGCGTTCGGGCTCTTCGGATTCACGCAATACCAGCTCGGCGCGAAGAGATAGAGGCCCTTCTCCGGCGTGTCGAGGAATGCGTGGGGCGCGTAGCCCATCTTAAAGGTGACGCCGAGCTGCTTTAGGTTGGGATCGACCCAGTTTCCCTGGTGGAGGAAAGCGGTCTTGCCCTGCGCGAACGAGGCGACCTGGTTATCGTAGCTGCCGTTGAGGAGGATGTTGCGGTCGGCGTACTTGAAGAGGAGCTGGACGTATTTCGCGTATTGGAGGAAACGCGCGTCATCGAGCTGACCCTTTAGCGCCTTCTTGATGACGCTGGTGTCGTCGAAGGGCAGGCCGCCTCCCCAGTAGCAAGCCAGGTTGTGCTGCGCCGCTACCCACCACATGCCGCCCGAGACGGAAGCGGCCATGGAAACTACGGCGTCGAGGCCGAGTTCTTTCTTCTTCGAGTCGATAAGCGCGAACGCCTTCTCGTATGCGGCCCTCGTGGTCAGCCCGGCTGGATCGACGCCGGCTTTCTTAAGGATGTCCGCGTTGTAGGCGAGACCGTAGCCTTCGATCGAAACTGGGAAGCCGTAGACCTTGCCGTTGACCATGAAGGCGAGATCGGTGTCCTTGACCCAAGGCTGGTCAGAGAGATCGGCTATGTAGTCTTTGAACACGTTGTATTGCCCCATTCCCTCAATTACGAAGATGTCGGGAACTTGTCCGGCCTGGATCTTGGCCTTGAGGGCGCCGCCGAAGTCTGCGCCACCGCCGAGTGTCTCGACCTTGACGGTCACGCCGGGGTGCGTGGCGGAATACTTCGCCGCGTAGGCGTCGAGAGCGTCCTTGATCTCGACCTTAAGTTGGAACATATTGATCGTCACCGGCGTGGCCGCAAACGCGGCCCCGCAGACGAGACCCATTACCAATAAGATGACAAGAATGCGTCTCATCGTGCACCTCCTTTTGTGCAATTCCATATCCGATATCGCCCGCTAGACGGGCGAAGAAACCCGATGCAGAGCCGAAATCCTCGCCTCCCAGGGTTCGAGGCGATCGGCTGCGGTATTCGCGGATGATCCCAGGTTCGAAATCAGGGGCGTCATTCCGGAGGATGGCATCGCCGCTTTCGCAACATCGCCCGACATGTTGACCTCGACGAAAAGCCGCTCGCCTTCGCCTTCCCTGAGAAAGGCGAACAGCTTGGGATCGTCGTGGGCGAGGAGCTCAAAGGAGCCGTAAACGAGGACCTTGTGCTCCTTGCGGAACCTCGTCATCGACCGGACGAAGTTGAGAACGGACGAGGGATCGGCCTCCTCGGCTTCCGCGTTCACCGTCATATAGTCGGGATTGACGCCGATCCAGGGAAGACCGGAGCCGAAGCCGGCGTTTCGCCCTGCGCTCCACTGCATGGGCCTTCGGGCGTTGTCCCGACTCATGTAGCTGATGGATCGCATGACCTCATCTTCGGCAACGCCCGCGGCCCGCGCTTCTTTGTAATAATTGAGCGTGTCGACGTCGCGGTAGTCGGAAATCGAGTCGAAGGCAGCGTTGGCCATGCCGAGTTCCTCGCCCTGGTAGATGTAAGGGGTCCCGCCGAGCGAGAGGTTGAGGAGAAGGAGGGCCTTGGCCGATTCGGTCCGGAAGCAACCATCATCGCCGAAACGCGACACCGATCGCGGCTGATCGTGATTCATGAGATAGTTGCTGTTCCATGCCCGGCCGGCGAGTCCGAGCTGCCAACGCTCGATTATGCGCTTCATCTCGACGAGGTCGATTGGTCTTTGCCGCCACTTGTCGCCGTCGACGTGGTCTATCCCCATAAGCTCGAACTGGAAGAGCATGTCGAGCTCCCCGCGATCCTCGCCAACGAGCTCGAGGGCGTTTTCCACCGTCGAGCCCGGCGCCTCCCCGACTGTCATGACGTCGAACCCCGAAAGCGCCTCCCTGCGCATTTCCCTGATGAATTCATGAAGCCGCGGCCCGTAGACGTAGGGAGCCGTCCCCGAAAACATGCCTTCGCCGGGCATGAGGTCCCGATAAGAGGGATCCTTCGAGAAGAGTGTCACGACGTCCATCCGGAAGCCGTCGATGCCGCGCGCGAACCAGCGCCGCATCATTGCGTACACAGCCCTGCGGAGCTCTGGGTTTTCCCAATTGAGATCGGGTTGTCCTGGGTCGAAAAGATGGAGGTAATAATCTCCGGTCCGGGAATCGCGTTCCCATGCGCTCCCCGTGAAGCAGGATTTCCAGTTGTTGGGCGGCCCCCCGGCTTTCGCCGGCTTCCAGATGTACCAGTCGCGCTTGGGGGAATCCTTCGAGGAGCGGGACTCCCTGAACCAGGGATGGAGGTCCGAAGTATGATTTACGACGAGGTCCATGACCACGCGGATACCGCGACGATGGAGGACTTCGATGAGGCTTTCGAGATCGGCCATCGTGCCAAACTCCTCCATGATGGCCTCGTAGTCGCTGATGTCGTACCCGTTGTCTCTGTTGGGCGATGAGTAGACGGGATTGAGCCAGACGATGTCGACTCCTAGCGAGGCGATGTAGTCCGCTTTTGTCTCTATCCCGCGAAGGTCTCCTATCCCATCCCCATTCGAGTCCATGAAACTCCGGGGATAGATCTGGTAGACGATCCCCTCTTTCCACCACGTCCTTTTCACTGTCTCTCCATGCGCAACCGTTTGCGCGTAATTGTAAATACCGTTCAACAACTTTCCCGTCGGACGAGATAAGGCGCGATCATGCGTTGCTCGAGCCCAACACCTTTCCCTTCGTGGAGGGCGAATAGCCGATCCGTCGCCATACGCGCGATCTCCTGTCGAGGTTGGTGGATCGTCGTCAGCCTAGGCCGGACCCAATTGGCAATTTCGAGATCGTCGTAGCCCACGACGCGGAAATCGCGGGGAACGGCGATACCCTCTTCCGCGAGCGCGCCGAGGGCGCCGAGAGCCATGATGTCGGTGAACGCGAAGAGCCCATCAGCGTTCCTAAGCCCGCCGATGTTGCGGCGCACGCAATCGTAGGCCGCTTCGAAGCTCTGTTCCGACTCGAAGCGCAGCCGCTCGTCCGGCGCGAGGCCGTGAGCCTTCTGCGCGTCCCTCCAGCCCCTTTCGCGGTCTTGTGCTTCCGAATTCGGGTTGAGGCCCATGAGACAGGCTATGCGTCGCGAACCCGACTCGATCAAGGCTTCCGTCGCCAAACGTCCGCCTTCTCTGTTGTCGGTGAAAAAGTAGTCGAGCTGGCTCGCGTCGAAATAGGAAGGCGCGTAATGCACTTGCACCACGGGAATTGCGCGCTTCCGTATCAAGGTCCAATCTTCGGGAGTAGTCCCGGAAAGGAGAAGAAGGATGCCGTCGACCTTGCGCTGGAGGACGAGGCGCCTCAGCGTGCTGCCGCCCAAAGGCGATACCGCCTCGGTCACGATGCAGTCGAGGCCATGGGAGGCAAGACCCATCCGGAGATCTCGGATAAGGAGGTTCACGTACAAGCTCTTTTCGAAACGGTCGAGAAAATCGGGGCAGACGAGCGCGACGGTGTCCAAACGCTGGGTCGACAGGCTGCGCGCGCTGGCGTCGATTTCGAAATCTAGATCCTCCGCAATGCGCTTGATCCGTTCCCGCGTTTCGGCTGAGATACGCTGGTTGTTGTTGAGGCTCCTCGAGACCGTCGAGACAGAGACTCCGGCTATCCGCGCTATGTCGCGCGCCGTCACCGCCATTGCGACTCCTTTTGTGCAAGCGCTTGCACAAAAGGAATGATAGACCCGCCGAGCGGAGCTGTCAACCTAATTTTTTGCAAAATCGGGCGGGGCGAAGCGCGGCCGCGAGCCACGAGGAAAAACGCGGGGCTTGGGATTTGGAATCCGATGTAGCTTGCGGCCGCGCCTCTCCCCAAATTTGAGCGAACCATCGGGCGACAGCTCTTGTTTCTTCGACAGTCTCAGTCATCTGAACAAGACCATAGCGGTTCCCCGGAGTGAGTCCGAGCCCTTCGGTGGAGAAAGGGCAGGCGCCCAATAGTGCCATCACAGGCTCTTCGCGCTGATCCCTGACGATGATCGCGGCCTGTGGCAATCGTGTTGCCAACCATCGAATAGTGCCTCGCTTAGACCACCACGTCTCCATGCGTTTCGCGAGCCAGGCCGACTCAAGCCTGTTCCTGTAAGGCCGCTCCGCGACGCTCCCCAGAAACGGATTCCCAAGAGTAAGGGCGTCTTCGCGTAAGGTCGCCTGCGAGGCAAACAATACATTTACATGTGTACACAGTTCTAATGGCTGATGGAGTTCTCCGAAGGCGAACAAGGACACGTCGTTTGTCGCCCAATCGACACGGTAGCCTCGCTGAGAAGGGAAGCTTTGAGGATATCGATGACTCTCTCATTGCCGCTGTTCGCCACTATCTTCATCGTGATTCTATGATCTTTCCTGTATCCATTTAGCAAATTTTATCATGCTTTAAGTCTTGCCAAAAGAGCATTGTATTTTAGAATGGATCCGTTCAGACCGCGACAGCAGTGGATGAATAACAATAAAAAAGGCCGTCTCTTAATAAAAGAGACGGCCTTCACATTTAGCAGGGGGAGGACTCGAACCTCCGACCTCCGGGTTATGAGCCCGACGAGCTGCCAACTGCTCTACCCTGCGGCGTGAGAATAAATTTACAAAATATCGCAGAATATGTCAAGGTATGGAAGCATATTCTTTTGGATGCCTGCCGGATGTATGGCGCATGGAGTTTCTGGAACTGCCATAGGCCGATCTGCGGGCTGAATGAGGCCTGGCCCGCTGTGCAACACTAGCGGCAGGTGTGGCCGGGGGCCGGCGCGAAGTGTTTTCATGAACCCCATTGTGCGCTCTGGAGCGCTCCTTGCGCGTTCCATTCGACGCCGCGGCCGGTTTCTGCGTCGTATCTGTCCGATCATCCATCGAATTCAGTATTTCCTTGTCTCCTAAAGAAACTATCTTTCGTTCAATCGGTCTGCCCACAAGGCGCTCGATAGTCTTAAGCATTGAGCGGTCCTCGGGAGTTGCCAGGGTCAGAGCGATGCCGCTGTGCATCATGCGGCCGGTGCGACCTATGCGGTGCGTGTATGCCTCGGAGGTGTCCGGCATGTCGAAGTTGATGACGTGGGAAATGCCGCTGATATCGATGCCTCGTGCCGCGATATCGGTGGCGACCATTATGCGCACCTTGCCGCTGCGGAATTTCTGCATGGCTTTGTCGCGCTGTGCCTGCGAAAGGTTGCCATGGAGCGAGGCCGCGAGGTGACCCCCTTCGGACAACTGGGTCGCGAGCTTTTGGGCGCGATGTTTGGTCCGCGCAAAAATGAGCGCCTGGCCGGTCGCGCTCTCTTTCAGGATGACGGAGAGAACGGCATACTTGTCGGCCTGCATGACGGGGTAGACGATGTGGTTGACGGTCTCGACCGGCTGGGAGTTGCTGATTTCGATTCGCACTGGTTCTTTCTGGAATTCGCGGGCAAGACTCCGTATCTCCATGGGAAGGGTTGCGGAAAACATGAGTGTCTGATGATGCGCGGGGAGCGATCCGATAATTTTCCTGATCGAAGGGAGAAATCCCATATCGAACATCTGATCCGCCTCGTCGAGCACGAGCACCTCTATGTCCTTGAGGGAAATCACATGCTGGCCCATAAGATCGAGGAGCCGGCCCGGGCATGCGACAATAATTTCCGGCATGTCGCGCCTCAAAGAGCGAATCTGGGCCGAGACAGACACCCCCCCATAAATCGAAAGCGCAAAAAGACCGGTTTCTTTGCCGAGGGTTTCAAAGGTCTTGCGCGTTTGTTCGGCGAGTTCCCGGGTGGGAGACAGAACAAGCGCCCGAGCGGTACAGCGTTTGCCGGACAAGAGATGCTGGAGGATCGGCAACGCAAACGCCGCCGTTTTCCCGGTACCTGTCTGCGCGAGGCCAAGCAGATCTTTTCCTTCGAGAATTGGGCCAATTGCCTGGGTCTGGATTGGAGTCGGCTCGGTATAGCCGACGTGTTCGACAGCATTCATGATGGAGCCGTCAAATGAGAATGAGGAAAAATTCAAGAGAATTCCTTATATTATTTGTTGAAAAGCATGAATCCTGATCAATCAAAGTCAGAGGTCATTCACAATGACCGCATAGATGTTCGCAACGATGGCGCTCGACTGGATGAGCCGATTCATGTAGCGCAGATCGACGAATTTTTCATAGTGTATGCGAAAACAAGATATGTATTCAATGGGGCTCGCGCTCAAGCCCTGCTTTCAAATTCTACAAATGAAAAAGTCTTCTCAAATTCGTTCGCTTAATAACACGATAATGCAAATAGAGCAAAAACGCCGCGATAGGCAAAAGCGCAATTGCGCAGACGGGCGCCCAGTCGAAGACCACGGCGCCTCTCGAAAACAAGTCGATAAAGACTTCCAACCCAATGCAGAAGATGGCGATCGCGACGAGCACGTAGGCGATCAAGTTCAGGCCTTTCTGTTTGCTTTTGGTGATCGCGAGAAAGACCCCTCCCGCGAGCGATTCGGCGAGTACGGCGATGGGCACGGCAAGACTGAGCGCCCACCGGGGGCTTTTTGAAATAAATCCAAGCACCATGAGGAAAACCGGAGGTGCAAGGAGACTCAGTAGCACCCTGAACACGGGCATTTTTCTCAGTACAAGAAAAGAGGTGGCCTCAACCCATACAAGCAAAATTGAAACAATGGGATAGAGCGACCATGAAAATTGTCTCGATTCAAAAAAGTTGACCGCGCCCAGCACAAGAATCGCTATGCAAAAAGCCACTGAGAGCACTTCCCACGCGATGGTCAGCTTCTCGGGACCGCTGAACTCCTCTTCGGCGCCTTCCGGCATGAAGCGAAGCTCGGAAGATTTCTCCGAGCCCGCATCCGCGCACGACTTTTCTGTGTCAGGACCAGTCGCCGCTCTCGGGTTCTTGGCGCCGCAGAGCGGACACTGCGGAGCGTCGCCTATTTCTACGCCACAATCAGGGCAGTACGGCATGAGTTTCCTCCTCGAGCCGGCATGAGACGCTGACGTGCAGTCCCAGGTTTCTCAGACGCCGAAAGAAAAGACGTTCAAGATCGCGTGACTGTGCCAGGCTTCCAAAATTGATGATCAGGCTGTCTCCCCAGCTCACCATCGAGGCGTTGGTCATGGTTGTCAGACTGGGGGCGGGGATGAAGCCGAATGTGCGAATGTGGGGCGCGAATCCGGGGGGCATAGTCATCGGGCCCAAATTCGAGATGAAGCCAGAAAGCATCGATTCGCCGAATTTGGCAAAGAATATGCGCGCAAAGACATTCTTGATCCCCAAAGGCACAATGCGTACCACGAGGCTCCTCGCGCTTCCGGCGTTGCGGCTCAGGTGTTTCGCGATGCTCATGCGGTCGTATTCGAGTTTCATCTGATAGTGCGCGCGCCTGACCAGATCCTCGAAGCTGCGCATGCCGAGCCGCATATCTTCGTTTATGAGCACAAAAAGCGAGAAATTGCGAAATGTCCTCGAGGGAAACAGCGCGCGCAGATTGATCGGGATTTCCACCGCGATGAGCGGAGTGCGTGGGTGCGGTTTCGTCTCGAACCAAATCTGTTGAAGCGCATCGAGATATACCGCGGCCAGCAGTTCGGTAAGACTGACATTGAGACGCTTT
The DNA here is from genome assembly GCA_002425765.1 of Spirochaetaceae bacterium UBA5556. Classification (GTDB taxonomy): domain Bacteria; phylum Spirochaetota; class Spirochaetia; order Treponematales; family Rectinemataceae; genus Rectinema. The sequence continues at coordinate 155,152 of DIMW01000006.1, forward strand.
GCCTCGGCAAGCGCTTCCGAGGTCGACAACACCCCGGATATCACTCGGTATTGACCTTTGGACAAAGGCTCTGCATGGAGATGAAAGGCTTTGAGTCCCGTCTCAGGAAAAGGCAGACCTTTTGGGAAATGACGCTGATAGGCGTCCTCGAATTCTTCCTGAGGCACCCTTCTTGAGGTTGAGACGAGAATATCGCTCCATCCACCTTCCCCGAGCTGCGCCCCGGGATCGATTCCCCTCAGCAAGAAATAATTGGAGAGAAGCGTCTTGAAAAAGGTCAGGCCACCCGTGCCGTCAGTCATGGCGTGCGAAAATTCCGCCGCGACGCGGTGCTGCTCACCGCGAACGCGGAACATGCGAGTCCCGCGCCAGTTTATGTCCCATTTTTGGCAGGGGCTGGGTGAATCCGAATAAATAGGAGGCAGGGTGTTGCAAGGCTCGAAGTAATACCAGAAAAGCCCTCTTCTGAGGGTCACGTTGAAGTATGGCATGCGCCGCACGGTCAGATCGAGCGCGGTTTTCATCGCCTCGAGATCGACAGGATCGGCGAGCTCCGCTTCAAATCTGAATAGGCCCGTCGTGATTTCGTTCGTGAGGGCGGGCATTATGATCGCGGCATTGTCGAGCGCATACCACTCTCCCGCTTCATCTTCCCGTCGTGTATGGATAAACCTCTGCTCGTGAATCCTCCGGCGATTCGCGCTCATGATACGATTATAAGAACGAAAGAATGGGCATTACAAGGACAAGCACCACAATGACGAGTATGGCCGGCAAAAAATTTCCGGGTTTAAAGCTCTTTATCTCCAGAAGCCCCAAACCAATCATGATGATGAGAGCCCCGCCGGTCGCCGTGAGCTCGGCCAGCATAAGGTCGCTCACATAGGGCTTGATGTAGCCCGACAGGAGCGTGAGTGTCCCCTGGTACACAAACACCGACAGCGCCGAGAAAGCCACGCCGATGCCCATCGCGCTGGCGAAAATGATCGATACGAATCCATCGAGGACGCTTTTGGTGAAGATGAGGGAATAATTTCCCTCGGTCCCGGCCTGGAATGAGCCTAAAATCGCCATCGCGCCCGTGCAGAACAACACCGAGCCATTCAGGAAGCCCGTCGCGAAGGCACCCTCGGACTTGCTCGCGAAACGCTTTTTGAGCCGCTCCCCGAAACGCTCGATGCCGCCTTCCACATCGAGCATGGTCCCCACAAGCCCGCCTATCATCAGCGCGAGCGCGAACGCGAGAATGTGTGTCGTCTTGAGCGCCATCTGGATACCGATCGTGAGCGATGTCAGCCCTGCCGCCGTGAACACGACTTTGCGATACTCGTCCTTGATGCCTCTGCGGATAAAAAGCCCGATAAGGGAACCCAGAATGATGGCCGCCGCGTTGATGACTGTTGCGATCATGGTTCGTCTTGACCTCGTTGGGCGAGTATAGCATAATCCTTTCCCGTGAGGAAATCATATGCATAGAAATCTTATTCGTATCATTGGATTGATGATGTTCGCATTTATCTCTGTCCTGTTCTTCTCGTGCGCCTCATCTCCGGCGCCGGTTCCCCAGGACGCGAGCGCGCAGAAGATCATACAGCTCGCGCAGGAGCGGTACGATGCATATGACCTTAACGGCGCGAGCTACTATTATCAGGTGCTGCTCGACCGCTATGGCGGCGACCCGAACTACATGCTGAACGCAAAATATGAAATGGCCTTCATCGAGTACAAGAAAGGCCACAAGGACAAGGCGGTCGCGGCATTCAAAGAGATTGTCGCGCGCTACGACTCGCCGGACGCTTCGAGCTTATCTCAAACGTGGAAGGTGCTCTCCGAGAAAATGATCGCCGAGCTGACAAGCGCACAATAAACCGGCCCCGGCTCACGCTTCCTCTTCCGCCAACGATTCCGCGATTCCAAGCCACTCCTGGTTAAGGCGCTCCGCCTCCTGTTCGAGTTCCTCCAGGTCGGCGAGGACGCGCCGGGTCTTTTCTCCATTGACATAGGTGTGCGGGTGCGCAAGCTCTTCCTGAAGCTTGGCCTTCTCCGCGGCTATCGCCTCGATGCGGGCGGAAATCTCATCCTCGCGGCGTTTAAGCTTGCGCAGGCGGGCCTTACGCGCCTTCTCTTCTTCCCAGTCGCGAGTCGGGGCCAAGAGCTGATCGGAGTTCTGAATGGCGGCGGGCGCGGGCGCTCCGCTCGCGCGACTTTTATTTGGGTCTGGATGCTCCGGCTGTGTCTCGGCACCGCTCTCCTGGACCTTCTTTTCGAGATAATAGGCATAATTCCCGTGGTAGAGGCGCGGAGAAAGGCCGCACGACAGTTCGAGCACCCGGTCCGCGAGCTCATCGAGAAACTGGCGATCGTGGGAAACGAAGATCACGGTTCCCTCGTACTTTCTCAGCGCCTCGAGCAGAATATCCTTGCTCGTCAGGTCCAGGTGGTTCGTCGGCTCGTCGAGCACAAGCAGGTTCGAGGGTTTTAAGAGCAGCTTCAGCAGGGCGAGGCGGGAACGCTCTCCTCCAGAAAGCACCGAGATCGGTTTCTCGATATCGTCGTCGCGGAAAAGAAAAGCCCCCAACAGATTGCGCAGCTTGGGAAGCATCTCAAAGGGACACACGGATTCCGCCTCTTCCTCGACGGTCGAGCCCGATTCCATGAGCTCCGCGGATTCCTGGGAAAAATAACCTATGAGAATATTGGCGCCGAGAGTCATCTCGCCCTCGAACGACGATTCGGCCCCCGCGATGATGCGCATGAGGGTCGATTTCCCCGCGCCATTGGGCCCCACGAACGCCAGCTTTTGTCCCCGCTCCACCTCAAGCGAGAATTTTCCGATGACCTGCATGGAACCATAGGTTTTTGTAAGGTCGCGTATCCGCACCGCGACCTGGCCGGACCTGGGCGCGGGCGGAAAGGCGAAGTGGATGCGCTTCATGCCTTCGGGAATCTCGATAGGTGTAACTTTTTCGAGCATTTTTATGCGGCTCTGGACCTGCGGCGCTTTCGACTCCTTGTACCGGAATCGGCGGATAAAATCCTCTATCCGCTGCATTTCCTCCTGCTGGCGCTCCCATGCCTCAAAGAGCGCCGCGAGCTCCTGCGAGCGGCGGACCTCGTACTGGCTGTACGTCCCCGCATAGCGAGTGAGTGTGCCGTTGAAAAGCTCGTAGACTTCCCGCACCGTGACGTCGAGAAAGTAGCGGTCGTGCGACACCACAAGGACAGCGCCTCGGTAATCCCTGAGGAAATTTTCAAGCCAGGTGCGCGCCTCCAAATCGAGATAATTGGTGGGCTCGTCGAGCAGCATGATGTCGGGGTCCTCGAGCAGGACTTTCGCGAGCGCCAGCCGCATCTGCCACCCTCCCGAGAGTTCCGAGGCGAGGCGCTCGAAGTCGGCTGTCTTGAAATCGAGGCCCCTGAGCACCTCGGCAATTCTTTCCTCACGACGCCAATAGTTCGCGTCTTCGAGGGTCTCGCCTATCTCGTGGTGCCGCCCGAGGAGCCGCGCGGTCTCTTTTTCGGTCAAATCTCCCGATTCCAGGGCGCGGCCTATTTCTTCCTGCTCATCCAGCAGTCCGAGGTAATACGAAAAGGCCCGCTCCGCGATGTCGTGGACCCTGCCCTCTTCGAACCGGATGCCAGTCTGGGGAAGGTAGACGACGCGGGCGCCCTTGGTGGTGATGACTTCTCCTGAGTCCTGCTTGACAAGGCCAGCCGCAATTTTCATGAGCGTCGATTTGCCGGCACCGTTCGGACCGGCCAGGGCGGCGCGGGAGCCGTCCTGCAGATTGAGCGTCGCATTCCGGATGAGATCGCGGGCACCAAAGGAAAGCGCAATCCCGCTCAGCTGAACAAAAGGCATCCTATTTCACCACAAGATAATAATTTACAGAGGAAAATCGTGTATCGAGGTTCTCAGTAGTCCCGCGGAATGTCACCGAATCGGCCTTTGCGATCACAAGCTGGCCATTTTCAAACCGGTAGACAAAGTCCTGTCTGTCGGGCCTGTCTCCCACGAGCAGCGAAAATCCACCCATCCACGCGGAGGAAATCGCCGTACCCAGATGCAGCCCGAACCGGATTTTGCCCTTGATGACATTGTCTCGCGCGTCGGCGGGAATTTCCGGGGCAAAGCCCGCCGGGAGCTGGTCGGTATGACTCCACTCGAAGGTGCCCTTGAGATCGACGCTGAGGATCCCCGCGGTATCCGAAAGGAAGCTGATGGTCGATTCCCCATTCGACTGCGACGGCGAGCTTCGCTGGAAAAAGGCCCTCAATTCCGATTCGCGTCTCGAGTTTTCCCCTGCGAGCAAAACGGGTATCGACGCGTCGAGCTGCACAAATCGCGCCGCTTGACCGCCCGGGGACCAGCCCTCATCGGACAGCACCTGATCGGTACCACTCCAATCGGCGACAATGGTCGATTCATTTTCGAACCGTATGCGCAGTTTGGACTTTTCGAAGACAAGCCAATCGCCTGACTGGCTCACCGAGGAGAAACTGAAGACGCCCGAATATCCGGGCAGTTCGACACGGACTTGCGAATTTTTGGCATCGGCGAAGAGACCATATTGGAGGACGAAAAGGTCCGGGTCGATCATGCCGTCATCGACCATGAGCTGAAAGTAGGCTGGACGCCAGGGCCTCGCGTAGATGATGTCGAGCAGCGAGGCGCTCGGGGCGGGTGCGGTCGCAATGACCGGGGCGGTCGTGCCCTCTTTCTCCTCATAGAGGAGCATGGTGTTGCTGAAGGCATAACCGCGCGTGCCATCGGTCGCCTGCACAAAGTACCACTCCCCTGGCAATGCCTTCCCGCCGGTAAACACCGCTTCGCCCTCGGCCAGGCTTAAAACTTTCACCGATTCACCGAGTCTGAGGCGGTACACGCGCCGGGCACTTACGTTCGGTTTTTCCCGAACGGGAAGACCATCGCGCCCTGCTGAAAGATACTGCGCGGCATAGGGCGCGAATTCCTGAGCACGCTTTTCTGCGGCTTTTTTGGATGAAAAGAACTCGAGCGACGGAAATGGAACTTCGATTTTAGTCTTCTCGTCGCCAGGCAGCCCAATCACATAGCTCTTGCTGATGTTCGACTTCAAGTAGACCGGGACGACAGTTCCCGACTTTGCCGCGGTCCCCTTGACGGACCAGAGCACCAGCCCCCAGCCTTCAAGCCTCGCGCAGCCGGAGAGCAGAGAAGAAAGCAGTATCGCAATAAGGCTGGCAACGAGAAAAAGTCTTCCGCCCGCCCATCCCTTGCTTCTATTTATTGAGCCCATACATGGTGAGTGTACAATGCAAGCCTCTTTCTGGCTAGTGATTTTCGGATTTTGGGGGTGTATGCCTCTAAAACTGAGGCGTTTTTGCGCCATTGAGCACTGTGTTGAAAAAAGTGCTATAATACGCTCTATGTCAGATGTACAACCGCAAAAATCACCGCAGCTCAAAGACGATATACTAATCTCGGCACAGGGGCTCCACGCCGCCATAGAGATAGGTTCCACCGGTATACGGCTCATTGTCGCGGAGATCAACGCCAAGGGAGGCCTGAAAATCCTCGACAGAGCCTCCAAACAATCTCGGCTTGGACGCGATGTGTTCACCATGGGCAGTATTTCGCGGGACGGGCTCCGCGAAACGATTGCCATTCTGAGCTCCTTCAGCGAACTTCTGCAGGGGTATGGCCTGCAACCCTCCGATATTCAGGTGATCGGTACGAGCGCGCTGAGAGAGGCGTCGAACAGAGACACGTTCATCGACCGTATCAATCTTCAGACCGGTTTTCATGTTCGCATCGTGGAGGACATCGAAGAAAACCACTTCATGTATCTCGCGGTACAAAAGGCCCTTGAAGATGAACGGTTATTTCTTACGCGCTCGAACGCGATGATTTTGGAGGTTGGTGGCGGCACGACCGAGGTCATGCTCCTCAAAAAAGGCCAGATGGTCTCCAGTCATTCCTTGAGCATCGGTACCCTCCGCATGGATGAGCAGATCCGTGAATCCGCGCGTCAGCCGCGGCAGTTCATCGAAATGTACTTGGAAAGCAATATAAAAACCGCCTGTGATGTGCTCGCGGAGGATTTGCCGCTGGATTCCGTGCGCACTTTCGTGCTCATCGGTTCGGACGCACGGTTCGCGGCGTATTTCCTTTCGGGAAAAACATTCAGCCACTATGCGGTCCTCGACCGGGCCCAATTCATAGAATTCGCCGATTCCGTGGCGAGCCTGTCGCTCGAAGAATGCATGGCCCAGTACCACCTTTCGTGGAACGAGGCCGAGAGCTACGCCGCGGGTCTCACCATCGAGCGCATGTTCCTCGAAAAAACAGGCGCGGAGATCATCATCGTGCCCAATGCCTCTATCCGAGAAGGTCTTCTTCTCGCGCAGGTACAGGGCATGGATCAAAAAATCGAGCAGGAACTCCGGCGCCAGGTCGTCGCTTCCGCGCGGGCGCTTGCGAAGCGTTTCCGCTACGACGAGGCGCACGCCACGCACGTAAAAAACTTGAGCCTTGAGATATTCGACGCGCTCAAAAAGGAGCACGGCCTCGGCAAACACGAGAGGATGCTGCTCGAAGTCGCCGCCATCCTCCACGACATCGGGACGTACTTGCGCACGAGCGGCCACCACCGGCACAGCGAATATATCATCGCCAATTCGGAGATTTTCGGCCTCAACAGGGAGGACATCAACATCATCTCGAACGTCGCACGCTATCACCGCAAGACGCCGCCGCTCTCCACGCACGTCAACTACATCGCGCTCCCCCGCGAGGCGCGCATCGTCGTGCTCAAGCTCGCGGCGATTCTCCGCGTCGCCGACGCCCTCGACCGGAGCCATTCGGGACGCGTACAGGAGCTCTCCTTCGAGCGCACCGAAGACAGGTTCATCATTCGCCCATCGCAGTCGCTCGACTTCTCGCTTGAAAAACTTTCGCTTGCGGAAAAGGGCGATATGTTCGAAGATGTCTTCGGACTTCTGCCTGTACTGCTGTAAGCCTGGAGGACTGAGTGCATGAATAAGCTTCCTACATTGAACCGCGAACTTTCATGGCTCGATTACAATGCGCGCGTCCTCGCGGAGGGGCTCAAGCCTTTCACTCCTCTGCTTGAAAAACTCGGTTTTATGCGCATCTTTGCCTCAAATCTGGACGAATTTTTCATGGTGCGCGTCGCCACTGTCAAAGCCGCGGCACAGAGCGGTCAAACAAACGAAGAATGGGCCGGGATGGATCCTCGGACGCTCCTCGCAGCGATCAACAAGAAAGTTCAGTCGCACTACGACATGCTCTACGAGCATCTGCATAGTACCATCCTGCCAGGGCTGGCCACTCAGGGAATTCATCTCATCTCTGAAAAGGACTGGACCTCCCGGGAATGGCGATACCTCGAACGCTTCTTTACCGAAAAAGTCTACCCTCTTCTGACGCCACTCCGCCTGGAACCGGACTACTTTCCCTCGACGGGCAGCCTTCAGGTCCACGTAGCGTTCAGGCTCGAAGAAGATAGCTCGATCGCCGTGGTACAAGTTCCAAAAAATCTCGACCGGTTCATCGTCCTGCCTCTGCACTTGTCGATCGAACCTGAGCGTGAGGCGGGCCAATCGCAGGAGAATGTGATCCGTATCGCCCTGCTCGAAGATGTCATCCTGGCCTTTGGCAGCAAGCTCTTCGCGGGACTCAAGGTGCTGCACGGGATCATCTTCAAAGTGAATCGGGACGCGGATTTCAGCGTCGACGAAGACCGGGACGATGATTTTCTGGCGGCGATGGAGGAAGTGCTCGCGGGACGCCAGAACTCTACTCCGGTACGCATGGTCTACTCCGGAGAAGACCGGATCCTGCTCGCCGCGTTGATGCAGAGCCTCTCGCTTGGGCCGCTGGATGTGTATCATATCGAGTGGCTCATCGATCTGGGGAGGGCGGTAGAACTCTGCGATCCAGAATTTTACAAGAGCTATGGCTTTATTCCCGCCCCCTCACTCTTGTTCCCCTCCTGGAAGCCCGTCCGGACATTCGATGAGAAAGACAGTATTTTTGACTGGATTGATGAACACGATCGATTTGTGAATCTGCCCTATGAATCGTTCGATGTGGTACAACGCTTTGTCGAGGAGTCGGCGGGCGATCCCGCGGTCCTGGGCATCAAAATTACACTGTACCGGACAAGCGGCATGCATTCGCCCATCGTGCACGCCCTCGCGAAGGCTGCACGGAGCGGGAAGCAGGTTGTCGTCGTACTTGAACTGAAAGCGCGGTTCGATGAAGAAAAAAACATCTCCTGGGCCGGGGAACTCGAACAGGCGGGGGCGATCGTGACCTTCGGGGTGGCCCGCCTGAAAGTGCACGCGAAGACGGCCCTCGTCATCCGCAGGCGGCAGGACGGAAGCATCGTCCGCTATCTCCATCTCTCGACAGGGAACTACAATGAAAAAACCGCGCGCAGCTATGTGGACTTCTGTCTGTTCACCGCCAATCCGAGCCTCTGTACCGATATCGCCCTCTTCTTCAACATTCTGACGGGCTATTCGAGCATCCAGTCGCTCTCGCTCATAGCACTCAGCCCCTTCGACCTCAAAGAGCGCATCATCGCCCTCATCGACAGGGAGGCGGCCCAATCCACGATAGAATCGCCGGGCTTTATCATCGCAAAACTCAACTCCCTCTCCGACCCGGACATCATCGAGGCGCTCTACCGAGCCTCGGCCAAAGGCGTCCAGATCAAGCTCAATGTGCGGGGCGTCTGTACGCTCATCGCCGGATTGTCGGGTGTTTCGGAGACTATTGAGGTGCGCTCCGTGCTCGGCCGCAATCTGGAGCACGGTCGTATGCTCTATTTCAGAAACGGCGGCTCGGAAGAGCTGTATCTATCCAGCGCCGACTGGCTCCATCGCAATATGAAAAAGCGAATCGAGCTCCTGTTCCCCGTGCTCGACTCGGAGATAAAGGCCCGTTGCAAGGACATCCTGAGCGTGTATTTCAACGACAATACGCATTCCTACAATCTCGAATCGAATGGCGAATGGGCCAATCTCTCGCAGACGCGGCGTCCCGAGGAGCCCCCGCTCTGTGTACAAGAGAAGCTTTTCAAAATGGCAAAAAAAGCGGTACGAAACGGGGAGGAGAGACAGGAGATTCTCCAGGTGCGCCGGTCAAAGGGAAAAATGTATGAGCCGCCGGCTGTTCCGTAAGGAACGTTCCTTAATAAGGATGAAATCAATATGAAAGCGACGGAAAGGACACTGAAGCGTATCCGGACGAAGCGGGCCTTTATCATCGACATGGATGGAGTGATCTATCACGGGAACGTCCTCTTGCCGGGGGCCGCCCAGTTCGTCGACTGGCTCAAGCGCGAAAACAAGCGCTTTTTGTTCCTGACAAATTCGAGCGAGCGCTCGCCCGAGGAGCTTTCCCAAAAACTGGCGCGGCTCGGCATCGAGGTGGGCCCCGAACACTTCTACTCCAGCGCGCTGGCGACGGCGGCCTTCCTCGCCAGTCAGAAGCCTAATGGCTCATCGTACGTCATCGGCGAACCCGGTCTCATCCACGCGCTATACCGCGCGGGATACACCATGAACAATGTCAATCCCGATTATGTCGTGGTCGGCGAAGCGAGCAGCTACAATCTCGACACGCTCATCAAGGCGGTGCGCCTGGTCATGGGAGGCGCCAAACTGATCGGCACGAACCCCGACCTCACAGGCCCGGGCGAGGGAGGACTCGTGCCAGCCTGCGGGGCGCTGGTCGCGCCTATCGAACTCGCGACCGGCCGAAAGGCGTACTTCGTCGGCAAGCCCAACCCCCTCATGATGCGCCACGCGCTCCGGACGCTCGGCGCCACGCGGGAAGAGACGGTCATCGTCGGCGACCGCATGGACACGGACATCATCGCCGGCATCGAGTCGCAGATCGAGACGGTGCTCGTGCTCACCGGAGTGACCGCCGAGGCCGATCTGCCGCGCTTTGCCTACGCGCCTTCGCATGTACTGGACGGCGTCTTCGAGATACCGGAGAGAGAATCAAAAAAGAACGTTTAGTCCTCGAGCCTGATCAGCATGGCCGGTCTGTCCGGCAGCCTGCCCCCCGCCGGAACGCGGAGCTTATCGCCCGAAAGAAGGTCTGTCCCCTCAAAACTGAAAAGAGCGGTGGAAGCGCCGATTTTTTCCTCCGCGGGCTCTCCCCTGGTCCGCGCCACGAGGAGATAGTTGCCTTTTTTGAGCAGCGTCCTATCGACAGGCTGCGGCTTGGACGTTGCCTCGACGCTCCGGAGACAGTATACCCTGCCCTCTTCGTCCACCGACCAGGAGAAGAAGGGGGCGTTCTTCTTGGCCTCTTTCGTCGCCTTCAGGCTCTCCCTGAAATATCGCTCGAATTCCGGGTCCCCACATTCAGGCTCGATCGGATCGCGCTCGAAGAGGTCGGGTCTGTGGTCGATGGCCATCTCCTGCCCCATATATGCCATCGCCACGCCCGGCAGGAACTGATAGAGCGCCGTCCACGCCCGGAGTTCCGCGCCCGCGAGCCTGTGCGCGATTCTTTCCTGGTCGTGATTTTCAAGGTATCGCAGTTTTTTCGCGCCCTTGGGGTAGAGCGTCTCCTGCACGTAGAGATATTCGAGGTAGCGCTCTATGGGAAGCTCATGCTTCCAGACTTTCTCGAGGCGCTCCCATCCATCGTAGTCGTAGCTGAGATCGAATGCCGCCGCATGCAGCTCCGGCTCGCTCCACGCCCCATACCCGTCCTGTCTCATGCGCCTCAAAAAAGCAGGGTGCACGCTCTCGGCCAGCCAGACCAGCGGTACGCGCTCCGTCCGCGCGCCGGGATCGTACTGGTTCACACGCATGCGCGCCTGCTTCCAGAAATCCGCGGGTACCAGCGAGGCGACATCGCAGCGGAAGCCGTCCACCCCTCTGTCGCGCCACATCGCAAGCGTATCGATCAGCTCGACCCACAGGTGCGGCGAGGTCTGATAGTCGAAATCGACGACGTCGCTCCAGTCGACGCACTTGCGCCATGGACGCCCGTCGGGCCCCCGCAGAAACCAGTCTGGATGCTCCCGAACCAGCGCCGAATCGGGCGAGGTATGATTGTACACGACGTCGATCATCACTTTGAGACCATGAGCGTGCGCGGCCTCTACGAAGGCCGCGAAGTCGGCCTCCGGGCCAAGCTCGGGGTCTAGTTCCCTATAATCATATATGGCGTATGGACTTCCGAGCGAACCCTTGCGCGCCGTCTTCCCGATCGGGTGAACCGGCGTGAGGTATACCCAGTCGAACCCCATCGCCGCTATGCGCGCCAGCTGCGGGATGGCGGCGCGGAAAGTGCCTTCCCTGGTAAAATTGCGCAGATATATCTGGTAGATGGCATCGGTCTCTGGAATCATGAGTTCTCCCTTACTCTTCAAGAATGCGCTGAAGAGGCACCCCCAGCATATCAAAACCCATCCGGACGAACAATCGATGCGGGCGCACACAAAAACGCGCCCTTCCTTGTGCACAACACTTACGCTATTTTTCGATTATAATTAGTATGTATCTTGACCCGTCAAAAAGTGAGTTATATGGAAAACCCGAATGACTTTAAGGCACCTTCCATGTCTGAGGGTGCGGCGCCGACAGTTCCCTATGCCGGCGCTGAAGAGGATGCTGACGCCCCGCCCGCGGAGAGTGCGGTCAATCGCCTCGACGAAGCCTTCATTGGGGCAGCGAGGGATTATCGCATGCTCCTGGACAAAGAGTATCCCATCGACGCGAGCCTGAAACTCGTCGGCGACCGCTACCGTCTCTCGCACAATGGACGCATGATGCTCTACCGCGGCATACTGTCCCGCGGCGCCTCTCAGACCAACCTCGCAAAGCTTGTGCGCAGCCCCTGGGAAGGCGCGACGCTGAGCATTGACGGCTACAATATCCTTTTTACGCTCACAAATTATATGCACGGCCATCCAATGTTCATCGCCAGCGACGGCTTTTTGAGAGACGTGGGCGGGGCGCATGGCCGCATCGCGGACCACCGCGGCTTCGAGCGCATGGCCCAGCTCACCGTCGATATGCTGGCGGGGCTCGCCCTCGGCACCATCACTTTTTTCCTCGACGCGCCCGTCTCATCGAGCGGACGCCAGGCCGGGTTTCTCAGAGAAGCCTTCGCAGGTCGAGGCATCAACGCCGAAGTGTGCCTCGAAAACGGCGTCGATCATCGTCTGGCGTATTGGGAAGGCGAACTCATCGCCACCGCCGATTCGGCGATCATCGCGCGCACGGGCGCGCACGTGTTCGACCTCGCCCGGTACATTCTCGAACGGCAGTTCAGGGCCCATTTCCCGCAGCTCGCCAGTTTTCTGGAGTAGAGCGGGCAGGGGCGCTTACTTTTGGCGCGCCAGCTCCTGGCGCGCCGTCTCTGACAATCTCCCTCAGAAAGCCGGCACGAAGCTCCCATTGTATTTGCTGAGAAGATAATCTTTTACTTTCTGCGTCTGAAGAGCCCTCACGAGCGCGACGATGCGCGGGTCGTTCGCGTCGCCCTTGCGCACCGCCACGATATTCGCGTACGGCGACTCGGCGCCCTCGAGGACGAGGCTGTCGCGCGCGGGCACGAAGCCCGTCTGCATGGCCCAGGTGCCGTTGATGATCGCGGCCGCCGCGTCGTCCAGAGTTCTGGGCAGCTGGGGCGCCTCGATTTCCCTGAAGGTTATGCGCTTGGGATTCTCGACGATGTCGCGGATCGTCGCCTTGAGCCCTGCCTTCGGGTTGAGTTTTATGAGCCCTTTGTTTTCAAGAAGGATGAGGGCCCTCGCCTCGTTCGTCGGATCGTTGGGCAAAGTGATCACCGAGCCGGCGGGGATGTCCTCGAACTTCTTGTATTTCCGCGAATAGAGCCCCAGCGGCGCGACGAAGACCTGCCCCGCCGATTCCAGCTGGAGCTTGCGGTCGGCGCAGAAGTCGTTCAGGTACGGCAGATGCTGGAAGAAATTCGCGTCGAGCTGCTTGTCCGCCAAAAGGATATTCGGCGTCACATAGTCGGTGAGCTCGACAATTTCAAGCTTGATGCCCTGTGCCTCAAGGTCGGGTTTGATGAGCTGAAGCAGGTCGCCGTGGGGGATGGGTGTGGCGCCGACCTTCAGCGTCACCAGTTTGCCGCTCGTCTGGGCGAAGGCGCCGCCGGCCACCATCGCCACCAGGAAAAACAGGACGATTCCGGACCTGATCGCCGTCCGTGCTGCGTTCCCGGGGACCGCGCCTTTCGGCGCGCCACGAATCATCGAATCTTTCATACAGACCTCCAATGTATACAATATTCCCTGCCTTCATACCGAAGGCATCTTGTGCGAAGGATGGAAATCGAGAGATTGTTCGGTCGGCGGAGCGCCGTCGCGGCTTAAAGTTCCGCGGCGATTCTCACCGGCTGGATCGGATACGGTTCGCGAGCGCCGTGCCCGCGAACTGAATGAGCTCCACCAGAACGATGATCGTGATCACCGCAACGGCCATGACATCGCCACGAAACCGTTGATAGCCATACCGAATCGCCAAATCCCCCAATCCTCCTCCGCCTATGACGCCCGCCATGGCCGAGTAGCCGAGCAGGCTTATCATCGTCAGAGTCAGACCGGAGATGAGCGACGGCAGCGCCTCGGGTATAAGTATCGCGAAGACTATGCGCCGCTTCGAGGCGGCACAGGAGATCGCGGCATCGATCACCCCCGAATCGATCTCGGAGAGCGATGACTCCACGATGCGCGCCAGAAATGGTATGGCGGCGATCGACAAGGGAACGATGGCCGCGATCGTTCCGAGGCTCGTGCCCACGATGAGGCGCGAAATCGGCAGAACGAGCACCATCAAAATGATATAGGGGAAGGAGCGGAGCATGTTGATCACCCGGTCCGCGACATGCTTCGCGACCAGGGCGCCTCTGCGCGCCCCCGCGAAACGGTCATTCGAGAGCGCGAACAGCAGAATACCCAGCCCTCCCCCGAAAATGGTCGCGATCAGCGTCGAGACCACGATCATCAGCAGCGTCTGTCCCAGGGGCTGGATCAACAGACTGAGCACGTCAATCATCGTGATCCTCCTTGAGAAACGCCCTGGCGGCATCGGAGCGCGTGGTCGTGAATACTTCCGAGACGAGGCCCTGTTCGACGATAGTTCCGCCTTCGATGACCGATACGGTATCGCAGGTCCGGCGGACTACCTCCATCTGATGCGTGACCATGATCACCGTCAGCCCGAGCATTTCGCGCAGCGAGCGAATCAGGCCCAGGACGGACCTCGTAGTCTCGGGATCCAGCGCGCTCGTCGCCTCGTCGCTGAAGAGGATCGAGGGACGATTCGCGAGAGCCCGCGCGATGGCGATCCGCTGTTTTTCGCCTCCGGAAAGGTGCATCGCGGGCCTATCCGCCTTGTCCGAGAGTCCCACGAGGTCCAGCAGTTCCGCCACCCGTCCGCGGATTTTCGCGTGAGGCCAGCCGGCGGCCTCGAGCGGAAACGCGACATTTTCGCCTGCCGTGCGCGACGCGAAGAGGTTGAAGCTCTGAAAGACAAAGCCGGTTTTCCTTCGAGCCTCGAGCAATGCACGGCCACGGAGAAGATGAACGGGGGGCTCGATCCCCTCATACCGGACCAAGCCCGAATCAGGCTTCTCCAGAAGGCCGGCGATGCGGATCAGGGTAGTCTTCCCCGCCCCGCTTTTGCCGATGATGCCGTGGATGCTTCCCTTCGGTACATCGAGCGAAATGCCGTTGAGGACCCGGTGCCCGCCGAATGCTTTCGATACCCCATCGATGCGCATTACATTGGGAGGATGGGCGTGCGTCGAAACTGAAATGTTTTGGAAAAGCGCCCGTGCGGGCGCGAACAGACCCTCGCGGAGCGAGGCGTGATAGGAAGGTTGCGCTATGAGCGCCTGATCCGCGGCCTCCTCTGGCCGCTCTGCATGAAACATACGAAATCGCGTATCTGGTCCATATGTGTTCCTTTAGATCGGTACAATAAAGCACCCGTCCCAACCATGTCAAGAGACTGTCGGCACAAAATGCCGCAAGGACTCAGTATACCCCTTCGCCTTCCTTGGCCAGAATATAGGGGAAAGACTCAAGTCTGTTGCGTCGTTGCACCAGCATGCCGACGAGGAGCGCCGCCACGAAGCCCACACCCGCGCTCGCGACCGCGGGTCCCTCCGTGGTCGCATGGAACACGAGGGCCCCAAAACCGTATCCCACAAAGAGCATGATGAGCGGCAGGCCCAGCACCCAGAACGCGCTCTTGGCCTGTTCGGCCCCGGGCACTTCGATGACGACCTCTTCGCCTTCTTTTATATCGACCCGGTTTCTATTGTAGACGAGCAGGTTGCTCTTGCGTATTTTGCAGGTGCCGTTGTTGCCGCAGACGCCACAACCTTCCTGCATCTGGATGGAAACGGTCACCATATCACCTTTAATCTCTTTTACTGTCGCTATTTCCTTCATCTGGAATCTCCTTGCCCTCTATGCGGAACGATTCGATTGAGAGCGCGGAACCATCGTCGTCGAATCGGGCGCATACACCCTGTGCTTCCGGCCGGGCGCTCGCATCCCTGCTCCAGGCCGGCACACCGGTAAGAAACTCTCTCACCTTTCCTTCAGGATCGAGACCACCTACGGATAATATACTGCCGGTTCGTCCCAAATCGGTAATCGCGGCGGTCTTTTTTTGCAGGATACGCGCATCCGCGGTGAGGACCTTGCCACCTGTCCCCAGGATGGCGGAAACTTTGCCGTCGGCGTGGCGCGCGAGCGAGAGCTTCTCCGCCGTCGTCGCGGCATGAAAGTTGACGACAATGCAAGGCGTGTCGCGGCGCAGAAAATGGCTGAGCTGATCGACCGCCAGAAACGGGTTGTCGGCGTGAACCCTCGCAAAACCCGATTGCCCGAGGAGGGCTATAAGGGCGATTCTTTTGCCGTCTTTTTGCAACACCCTCCAGCCGCGCCCCGGGTCTCCCTCGGGAAGGTTGGCCGGCCTCAGTACCCATCCGGCCTTCGGATAGAACTCCGTCATGTCGGGCTTGTAATACGATGCTTCCCCCATCGTGATACAATCGACGCCCAGTTTCCGGAGATACACCGCATGCTGTACGCCGAGGCCGGCGCCGCCCGTCGCGGAATCCGCGTTCGCGAATACAAAATCGGGTTGGAACCGCCGCCGAATCTCGGGCATCGTGTTTTTTATCGTAAACACGCCGGTCTTCCCGACAATCTCACCCAAAAATACTATTGTTATAGCCACAATTCGCTATGCTATACGGAAAAGCGCCTTTTATACAACCGGCCGGCGCTGGCGTCCGCTGGACTGGCGCCCCTCACTGTCTCTTGTATTTCAGCACCTCATTATGTACGTATTCAAGCACGATGCCCGCCATTTTGAACATCGACTCACTTTCGTCCGCATCATGATAGCGGTATTCCGAGACCACGCGCACAATGCCACAGTTTATGATGAGCATCGCGCAGGTTCGGCACGGCGTCATGCGGCAGTACAGCGTCGCCCCGTTGATGGCCACGCCCCGCTTCGCCGCCTGACATATGGCATTCTGCTCCGCGTGAACTGTGCGGACGCAGTGCTCGGTGATCGTCCCGTCCTCGTGCAGCATCTTTCGCATCTGATGTCCCACTTCGTCGCAGTGCGGAAGACCTGCCGGCGCCCCCACATAGCCGGTGGCGAGAATCTGATTGTCCTTCGCGATTACACAGCCAGAACGCCCCCGGTCGCAGGTCGCCCTTTTCGCGATGGCATTGGCTACCTCCATAAAATATTCATCCCATGTCGGACGACGATACTCTGACATGCAGCGCTCCTTTCCCCTGCTCAAAATAATATCAATTTTAGCACGGGAGAAAAGACAAGCCCACCCTTGCCGCTCTGTACCATCATACTCCATAATAACAGCCAATTGCGGTCAGAACGCCTGTGGCTTTTATAAGTAAGCCGCCGCAAACATGTAAATCACCGAGGGGTTTTTCAGATGAAGCACCACGGCATTGTGTTCGCCCTCCTCCTGCCATTGTTTTCAATTCCTTTTCTTGCCTGCAATGCGCAAGCATCACGCCCCGACGGCATGTATGCCACCATAAAAACAAATAAAGGCAACATCGTCATATCGCTCGAATTCGAAAAAGCGCCCATGACCGTCGGCAACTTCGCCGGGCTTGCCGAAGGTTCTCTCGACGTGACGAAAGGCAAGCCTTTCTACAATGGGCTCACGTTCCACCGTGTCGTCGCGGATTTCGTCATCCAGGGCGGCGATCCCGCAGGCGACGGAACCGGCGGGCCCGGCTACCGCTTCCCCGATGAAATCGTCCCCGAGCTCAAGCACGACGGCCCCGGCGTCGTTTCTATGGCCAATGCGGGCTCCAACACCAATGGCAGCCAGTTTTTCATCACGCGAGAGGCGGCTCCCTGGCTCGACGGCAAGCACTCAGTCTTTGGTAAAGTCGTCGAGGGCATGGACGTGGTCAAGCAGATCCAGCAGGGGGACCGCATCGAATCGATCACTATCCAGAGATTCGGGGCCAAGGCCAAGGCTTTCGACAGCTCGCAGAAGGCCTGGGACCAGCGCCTCAGCGCGGCCTATGCCACCCTCAACGCGCTCAACAAGCAGAAGCGCGATGCGGACCTGGCGTTTATTGCCCAAAAGTGGCCCGACCTTACGTCCGACGATAGAGGCATTTTCCAAAAAGGTATCCGTAAAGGGTTTGGCGCCACCCCCCAAGCCGGCAACAAGGTGTCTGTCATCTATAAGGGCATGCTGTTGGATGGCACCGTATTCGACCAATCCGCGCTTTCAGGTGGCCCTTTCAGCTTTACAATAGGGAGGGGCGAAGTGATCGACGGCTGGGATATCGTGCTGGGCACCATGCAAAAAGGCGAGAAGCGACTTGTCATCATTCCGCCTGAACTCGCCTATGGGGCGCGGAGCATCGGCGATGTCATCCCGCCGAATTCTTTTCTTGTATTCGAAATAGAGCTTGTATCGATCACCCAATAGGCGGCCTGTCGCCGCAATTTCATAGATTGCTGTATTTGGAGATTTTAAAGATTCATTCTCCTGGTTCGACAGGGCTGGAGATTTTAGAGACTCGTGTTCTGAAATATCTCTAATATTACGGGTTATTCCTCATTAAATATGTAGTTATTCCTCTCTTTTAATCTTATTTTTTTCTCCCTCCTCACTACCATTTTAATAGAGGATGAAGATGAGAGGAATGCTGAGAGTGATTGCGAAGACACTCCTGGTGCTGGCATTCATCGCCGGGGCGACATTCTCTGTCTTTGCGCAGACCTCAAATAACACAAGTGTTACTCTTCACCTCTCTGTCTATGTTCCTCCCGTTCTCCAGCTTTCTGTCGATTTTGCGTCGGGCGGCGTCACTCAAATTACCGGATATCTCGGCAATACCACCTCCCCTGCGCATACCGACGGTTTCGAACTCAAACCCAATACAATCTTCACTCTCGGCGCGGCACGGATCGTCTCAAACCTGAACTCAAGCTATTCCATTATCGTTCAGTCGATGAATAACGGCACTTTAAAAAATCAGGCCTCCGGCAGCGCAATAGCCTATGCCCTTCTCATTGGTGGTGAGCCTGCAGCGCGCTATGGCGATGCGTTCAGGATTGTCTCTTCAATCAAGACACCGCGCGATGGAACAGAATTGCCTGTGAGCATCGCTCTTGGGGACATCCCGTCGAGTGCCTCTTACGGCCTCTATACCGACAATCTCCTATTCAACATTATGGCCAATTAATCTTTTAGGTCGCTTCACTATTCTCCACACATCAATACTCACCCCCAAGAACATAAGAGCGGAAAGAAAGAAAACAGATTGGTAGCCAGCGAGAGTGGCCGCGGCGGCTCCCAGTATCGGGCCAAAGGAGCTGCCCATATTGGAAACTGCGGATGAGAGTCCATAGACCGAACCCTGCTTTTCTTTCATCACCTGCAAAGCGATAAGCGCATTCGCGGTCGGCATCGTACCCCCGATAAAGAATCCCGAGATGAAACGAAGCACCAGAAGCTGCCACACGTTCATTACGATTCCTTGAGGGATATAGAACAAGAACGCTCCCGCGACACAGACGAGAAGCGCTCTGCCATAGCCAAAGCGCTGGGATACTTTCCCCGTCACCACCGAGCCGAGTGCCGCCGCGACCGAAGTGACCCCAATGAGTATGCCCGAAATGGATCCGGCAAACACGTCGCTTTTCTGTAACGCCAGCACCACGAGGGGGATGATGGGGCCTGTTATCGCGTTGCCCATCTGGACAAAAAAAATGACGATAAAAATCTGCTTGAGCATAGAAGGGCCCTTCAACACCGAAAAATCCGGTATCGCGTTGCGCATGACGGAACGCTGTTTGGGTTTGGGTATGTCTATCTCAACGACTCTGCGATGGACCATGATTGCCGAGGTCGCCAGCAATGCGCTCGTCACGAGGAAATTGACACGGGATCCCGCTATATCAGTGACGACCCCTCCGATAAGCGGTCCCGCGGAATTCCCCGCAAAAACCGCCATCTGCAACAGTCCCATGTAATAGCCAATTTGATTGGGAGGAACGAGCGAAGCCGTCAAAACGGTAGCTGCGGCCACTGTGCCGGTGATTGCTCCTTGGATGCCCTTTAACAACAGGACTTGCCACGGCGCTGTCGTAATGGCCAGAAGCCCCATGAGAATCGCGCCCCCGCCCATGGCCCTCAAAAGCATGAGCTTGCGCCCGTAATTATCCGCCAACGCTCCCCAGATCGGCGCCGCGAGGGCCATCACAAACGCCGCCAGGCCATTAATCGCCCCAGTCCAGGCATTCAGCGCGGCGGTATCCGTGACTCCCAGATCACGCAGATAGAGGGGTATGATCGGATTCGAGGTCGAGAAGCCCACAATAGCAAGAAATTCAGCGATCATCAGCGTCGAAAAAGATTTTCGCCATTGTTCCATAGCCTGAATGTCCTATTGCGCTATCCTAGCGAGATGAAAGACTCTGGGCAAGATAACGCGATTTTGAATCGCCGCTTTTTTGCAGTATCTTTATTATTCAAAGTCATTATCACGAATTGTACCAGGGAGAGTTGCCATGACGAAAGAAATTCAGATGAATTGGCTGGAAGATATGGTATTCCAGACTGAGCTCGATGGCCATCGGCTTGTGGTTGACGCCGATGAAAGCGTCGGGGGCAAAGACCGGGGACCGCGCCCAAAAGGGCTCCTCCTCGTTTCGCTGGCGGGCTGCACCGCGATGGATGTCATCTCTATCCTCAAAAAAATGCGGGAGCCTGTGAGCTGGTTCAACCTGAAGGTCAGCGGCGATATCGCCGAGGAACATCCTAAAAAATTTACAGGCTTTAACGTCATCTATCAGTTCAAAAAGAGCGACGATCTCAACCCGCACAATGTACAGAAGGCCGTTGAGCTTTCCCAGAACAAATACTGCGGTGTCAGCGCGACGCTGAGAGACGCCCATGATGTCGCATGGGACATTGAATACGTGTAAGCCGCTCTCTTGTTCTTTTTACGCGTTTTTGCTATACTTGCGAAAAGGTAGCTTGTTTTCCTGCATCTGTGATATTTTGCGCTATTTTCAACAATTTTCACACAGTTCAGTCTGCTGCCGCAAAGACGACACCTCTCTGGCGAGGTGTCTTTTCCATAGTGCGTTGTGAGAGGTACGCAGCGAGATGGCATTCGACATTCACACAATGCGGAATATCGGCATTTCCGCGCATATCGACTCGGGCAAGACAACCCTTTCCGAGCGTATTCTTTTTTATTGCCGAAAAATACACGCGATTCATGAAGTACGGGGCAAGGACGGCGCGGGCGCCACGATGGATTCGATGGACCTGGAGCGCGAACGCGGTATCACGATTCAGTCGGCGGCGACAAATGTCCAGTGGAAGGATTATTGCATCAACCTCATCGACACGCCGGGACACGTTGACTTCACCATTGAGGTCGAACGCTCCCTCCGCGTGCTCGACGGGGCGGTGCTCGTCCTCTGTTCTGTCGCGGGCGTACAGTCCCAGTCTATCACCGTCGACCGCCAGCTCAAGCGCTACCATGTGCCGCGCCTCGCCTTTGTCAACAAATGCGATCGGACGGGCGCGAACCCCTTCAAGGTAAAAACGCAGCTCGCCGAAAAACTCGGGCTCAATCCCGCGTTCGTGACTATCCCCATCGGCCTCGAAGACAAGTTCGAAGGTGTCATCGACCTCATCGGCATGAGGGCGGTCTACTTTGATGGCCCGAACGGCGAGGACCTCCGCTATGCGGAGATTCCGGCACACCTTCAGAAAGACGCGGACAGGTACCGCGAAGAACTGCTCGAAGCGGCGTCGATGTTCTCCGATGAGCTCGCGGAGGCGTATCTCGAGAACAAGGTGACGAAAGACCTGTTATTGGATGCGATACGCAGGGGCACCATCGCGGAACAGTTCGTGCCTGTTTTCGTCGGTTCAGCCTACAAGAACAAAGGCGTCCAGCCTCTGCTCGACGGTGTGGTCGACTTCCTGCCCGACCCTTCCGAGCGCCGGAATGTAGCCCTCGATCTCGATAAGAACGAAACAGAGATCGAACTCGCGGCCAACGATCAGGCAAGGACTGTCGCCCTCGCCTTCAAGCTCGAGGACGGCCAGTACGGCCAGCTCACCTATGTGCGCATCTATCAGGGCATGATCAAGAAAGGCGACGAACTCTACAACACGCGCGCGCGAAAAAAGTTCAAGGTTGGTCGTCTCGTTCGCATGCATGCCTCCTCTATGGAAGACATTCAGGAAGGCAACTGCGGCGACATTGTCGCGCTGTTCGGCATCGAGTGCGCCTCGGGCGATACCTTCTGTCATCCCGACCTCAACTATGCCATGACGAGCATGTATGTGCCCGAGCCCGTCATTTCGCTCGCCATTGACCCCAAAGACACAAAGAGTTCGGACCAGATGAGCAAGGCCCTCAACCGCTTCACCAAGGAAGACCCGACGTTTCGCACCTATGTCGATCCCGAATCCAACCAGACCATCATTCAGGGCATGGGCGAGCTGCACCTCGAGGTCTACATCGAGCGCATGCGGCGCGAATATAAATGTGAGGTGACTACCGGCATGCCGCAGGTCGCCTACCGCGAAACCATCACCCAGCGCGCCGATTTCAATTACACGCACAAGAAACAGACCGGCGGTTCGGGCCAGTATGGCCGCGTCGCGGGCTACATCGAGCCCCTCAAGGACGAAGCCTACGAGTTCGTCGACCAGATAAAGGGCGCTGCGATCCCGAACGAGTTCATTCCCTCCTGCGACAAAGGCTTCCGCGCGGCGATAGAGAAAGGGACGCTCATCGGCTTCCCCGTCACGAACGTGCGCTGTCTCATCAACGATGGACAGAGCCACCCCGTAGACTCCTCCGACATCGCCTTCCAGCTGGCGGCGATCGGAGCCTTCCGCGAGGCCTACGAAAAGGCCAGGCCCACCATTCTCGAGCCTGTCATGAAGGTCGTCGTCGAAACGCCGAACGAGTTCCAGGGCAATGTGTTCGCCTCGCTCAACCAGCGCCGCGGTATCATCATGGCGAACACCGAAGACGGCACATTCTCGCGCGTCGAGGCTGAGGTGCCGCTCTCCGAAATGTTCGGATATTCGACGGTGCTCCGCTCGCTCACGCAAGGGAAGGCGGAATTCTCCATGGAATTCGAGAAATACGCGCGTGTGCCCGCTTCATTGGCGGAACAACTGCGCAAAGACTATCTCGAGAAGCGCAGAAAGGAACAAAAGTGAAATCGCCCAGCGCCCAAAACTGGGGTATAATAGATGAAAAGGAGCGCACATGCTGAAAGAAGAATTCATTCAGAAAAGCCCGGTGCGAATTTTTGAAAAATCGATCGAGGGCGGTTTGCACTCGGGCAACATCGGCGTGCTTGCGAGCAAGAAGGGTATCGGCAAAACATCCGTGCTCGTCCAGATTGCGTTGGATAAGCTCATGCAGGGCGAAAAAGTCATCCACGTCTCCTTCAACGCCCATACGAGCTATATCATTTCTTGGTATGAAAATATTTTCAACGAAATCGCCCGTCGAAAAAATCTCGAGAATATCGACGACATCAAAGACCAACTTGTCCGCAACCGCATGATCATGAACTTCACCCAGGAAGGCGTCAGCGTCGACCAGATTACGCGCACGATCAAGGCGCTCATCGTCGATGGCGGCTTCAGCGCGAAAACAGTCATCGTCGACGGATTCGACTTCACGCGGGCCCCCGCCGAGCGCTTCGAGAAGGTCAAGACCTTTCTGGCAGAGATGCAGCTCGAGGCATGGTACACCTGTACACTCGCGGAAACCGAGCCGGTGCTCGACGCGCAGGGAACCCCCATCGTGCTGCGTGGCATTGAGCCTCTCATCTCGGTCATTGTCGTGCTCGAGCCCAAGAAAGACTTCATTCATCTACGAGTCGTCAAAGACCATGAGCGGCGCAATCCGAGCGACATGAACCTCTTGCTCGACCCGCGCACACTCTTGATCGCCGAGGCTTGATCCGTCCTCCGGTATCCTTTTCGACTTCTTCATGAAAAGACGCGCCCCTTTCATAAAAGAGGCGCGTTTTTGTTCCATTCTTTCACTTCTTCGCCGGTGTAAATTCAAAACCGTCCAGGATGACGACCAGACTTCCCCCTTTTTTATCCGAGGGTGGGCTTTCAAACAGATACAAGTTCATGTGGATGGGCGCGCTCGGGCGTGGGATGCTTTTGGCATCGGAAAAGATCCAGGAATAGAGAAGCTTCGGGTCGCCGGCCGCCGGTTTCTCTCCATAGCCCAGCCACGAGGCAAATTCGATGCGATCACGCAGCCATGTCATCTGCTGCGTTGAGGGCCCTGTAAACGCCGCCGCGGGGAACGCATATAAATGCCCCTCCTGGTCGTGAGGCTGAATGACATACTGGCCGTTGAGATTTCCCATATCCGCGCCCCAGGCTGAAAATTCAACATCGATCTCACGGTTGTTGTACCAGAGCGCCTGACTGTAGGTGAATAAGCCAAGTGTCAGGTCCGGATGCAACTGACCAAGCGGCGTACGAACGCGGAAGGTATAGGTTCCGTAGCCGAGCGACTTTGTGGTCCACACTTCCGCTGAATACCATCTGCCGTTCCGGTTCACGACAGAAAGGCGCAGGGCGCCGTCGGCGAGAATGTCGACGCTCGTTCCAAAACCACCAAAAAAGTTGTCCATTGGCCCTTCGGGCTCCGTCGCCCTGCGTACATACCAGTCGAAGCCGGAAAATTTGATTCGCTCCCGGGTCTGCGCAGATGTTGTTCCATGCAGGGCGAGAAAAAAAGCGGTACAGAGTAAAAACTTCCGATAGTTCATATCTGGGCGACGACCTCACAGCGATCGAGCAAAAAATATTTGATGGGATCGGCGCGCTCGCCAAACAGGTTCGCCATAAGGAGACGCGCTTTGGGGAGCCCCCGCATCAACACGAGAATCTTTCCCGAAGAGAGAAGAACAGCGGGAGCCATCGTCATGCGCTTTTTCGGTTCCTGCGGGGCCTCGGTGAGAATCACAAGCCTGCCCGCGCCTCGGCGCACGTCTTCCATGGGGAAAAGGCCGGCCGTATGTCCGTCCTCACCCATGCCAAGAATAGTAAGATCAAAAAAAGGAGGATCCGCGCGAATTGTCTCCCCGGCAAACGCCGCGAGCTCCCTGTCGTAAGCGGCGGCCGCACATTCGCGTGGGCCCGTGGGCCATGCGTGGAAGATAAGGCCTGGGGATGCGCTATCCAGGTTTTTTATTTGAGGAGCCGGGGATTGTACTTTAAGGACCGAAGTTTCCGGTTCGCGAAATGCGAAATTTTTGAAGCCGGCGGCCCTAAAAATTTCTGCGATCATCCCGGAATTTCTGAGGCCGCGGTGCTCCGGCGCCTCGCGCTCATCGCCCACCCAGAGGTGCACGGCCCTTGAGGCCACAATAGCCCCGAAGGCCTCGCTGCGCGCAAGACTCTCATAGACCGGCCTGGGCGTAGTGCCGCCGGACAGGCAGAGATGAAGGCTCCGACGTTCGCCGCCGTGCTGAGCGGACAAAATAAGATCCAGGGCGGCGCGCAACCACTCGTCATTTGAGGTATATATTTGCAAAATCATGAGATACCATCAAATCTTGATGACTCTTCAATCTGATGCCGCAGGGCTTTGAGCGCTGTTCCCGCAGAATATCTGAGGAGTCCGCCTTCCCTCGGATTCGAACCCGATTCCACAGAAGCCCAGACGGCCTCAAGCCTGTCGATGACTTTCCATGCGAGCTCTGACTCATCGGCGCGAATGAACAGCGTCGAATCGCCCGAGAGCGCGTCGAGGATGAGCCGTTCGTATGCCTCGGGAAAATAATCCGTGACTTCGCGGTAGGAGAATCGCAGGCTGTTGGAGCGGATCGCGGGTTCGCCAGGCACTTTCGCGTTGAACGACAGCCAAATTCCCTCATCTGGCTGAATGCGCACGGTGAGGCTGTTTGTCGCCAAACGATCACCGCAGAGCGCCGCGAAGAGCGCGGAAGGCGGCCGTTTAAAATACAAGACAATTTCACTATACTTTTCGGCGAGGGCCTTCCCCGTGCGCAGAATGATGGGCACCCCTGAAAAGCGCCAATTCTCCACCGAAAGCGTAAGTGAGGCATAGGTCTCAGTCACGGAATCGGGACGAACTTTAGTCTCGGCCCGATAATCCGGCACAGCCCGTCCCTGGGCATCCGTTCCCGCCATATATTGACCTCGCCGCGCACGCGCCAGAATCTGCTCTTTCGAATATTCCGGGATGGCCCTCAGCACTTTGACCTTTTCATCGCGAATGTGTTCGGGCGAAAGCGAGGCCGGCGGTTCCATCACAGTGAGGCACAGAAGCTGGGTGAGGTGGTTCTGAAGCATGTCGCGCGCCGCGCCAAATCCATCGTAATACCCGCCGCGCGTGCCGATCCCCTCCTGCTCCACCACGGTGATTTCGATTCTATCAATGTAATTGCGGTTCCAGACAGGTTCGAAAATGGTGTTCGCGAAACGAAAATGGAGAAGATTCTGCACCGCTTCCTTGCCAAGATAGTGGTCTATGCGGTAGATATCCCGCTCTTCGAACCACCGATGAAGCGATTCGGTGAGCCGCGACGCCGACTGCTGATCCTTGCCGTAGGGTTTTTCGACCACAAGCCTGCGCCAGCCTTGCGATGAGGCATCGCTTCCGCATCC
>DIMW01000006.1:181460-222093 GCA_002425765.1 Spirochaetaceae bacterium UBA5556
CGGCTGTGGGCCATGCATGACGTGCGCATTATTCCCCGGAATTGCTCGGTACTGTAGTCGCGGCGGGCAGCGCCAATCATCAAGAGGCCTACAGGAAGCTGCTTTTCGAGATAGAGATCATAGAGGGCCGGGAAGATTTTGCGACTCGCCAAGTCGCCGGAAGCGCCGAACACGAAGAACAGCGCCGGTTCCGGCGAGAAGCGGGTCGTATCAAGCCGGCAGTACGGTAAATCATCGGCTATATTCATAACTCATAATATACAGAAACAGGACCTGTTCTGGCGAGCAAGGAGACAGCTATGCATCGCCCGATCCGGAGTCGGTCTCATTTTTTCTCCCGCCTTTGCCTGAAAACCAATTGAAATATACTGTCTCCTGGCCTGATACAATCTCCCGCACGGAAGCCGGCTCAAAACCAACTGTACTCGCAAATTCATTGTCCGCGGACAGAAAACCACACTCCCAGTCTGCATTGAGAAAGCGCTCCAACATCGGGCTCAATTCGTGATAGAGCGCGTGGGCCTCTTCCTGGCTTGCAAGCCGTTGGCCATAGGGAGGATTGCCGAGCAAAACTCCCCTATTCCCGGATGGAACAAGTTCGCGCGCATCGACACTTGAAAAACGGACAAATTCGCTTATTCCGGCGAGCTTCGCGTTGTTGCGCGCCAGCTCGAGCGCCTGGTCATCGATATCGGAAGCCTGAATATCCGTGCGAATGTCCTTGCGCGTCTGCTGTCTGAAAAATACGCGCATATCTTCGATTGTATTGCCATCCATCTCAGGGAAAAGTTCAAACGCAAAATGCCGTTTCAGACCAGGCGCCATATTGCATGCATACAGCGCCGCCTCGACAGGGATTGTCCCCGAACCGCAGAACGGATCGACGAGAGGCCGTGCCCGGCTCCATCCCGAGAGGAAAAGCATGGAGGCCGCAATCGTTTCCTTGAGTGGCGCCGCATGAGTGAACCGCCTGTATCCACGACGTGAAAGCGCTTCGCCCGAAGTGTCGATGACGATTTGCCACCAGTCATTGTCGCCATAGATGCGGACCTCGAGCGTATTGCCAGTCTCCGGCATCTTCCTCACCCGAAATTGCTGCATCAACTCGGAGTAGATCGCCTTTTGAGTCATCGATTGCAGCGTCGCCTGCGCATGAAGCTTGCAGCGATTCGCGCGCGCCCGCTCAATGAGCACTTTCGTTTCCTTCGAACAATAACGTTCCCAAGGAACCGATGCGACGCCTTGATAGAAGCCATCAAAATCGAAGGCCTTGAATTCTCCAACCATGAGGAGCACTCTGTCCGCAGTGCGGAGCCCGATATTCGCCTTTGTGAGATCCTCCGCAAGCGAGTCAGCCCCTACATTGAAAAACACCCTCCCGGCACTTCGCCCTACATCCCTGAAACCGAGATGCGCCAAGTCGCGCGCCAGCACTTTTTCAAGCCCGATCGCACATACTGCAATCGCGCGCATTACATTTGCCACACGTGAAGTATGCATGGCGTGCCCCTGAATTACAAGCGGCGCGGGCCATATCTATACCCGTGTGGCGACATGCCGCGCCTTGACAATTTTCCCCTTTCCGCGCTAGTATGCCCGAGCGTTCGGGGGTGTAGCTCAGTTGGCTAGAGCGTATGAATGGCATTCATAAGGTCGAGGGTTCAATTCCCTCCACCTCCACAACGATTAAAGGCCGCGCATGATGCGCGGCCTTTTTTGGCTGGAGACAGGGGCGCGGAAGCCGGTTTCTATTTCAAAGCGCCCCACGCTTAAAAAGGGAGAGCTTCGTATAGGACGAGGCCACACGCTCCATTCTAAACGCTTCATTGAAAACTATGTCCACCCTGCGCTTCTATGGGTTAGGCATTATTTCCTTTCTCCCATTCGACAAATGAATTAATGTCATTTCTAATAGCATTGAATGTCCATGTAAGTATTGCCGCATCATCAATGAACCCGAGACCAATAATAAAATCAGGAATCAAATCAATAGGTGTAACGAAATAAATGATCGACGCTATGATTAGAGTCATAGACTGCCAAGGTATTTTCTTATATGAGCCACTTGCGTATGCTCTAATCAGCCTAATACTTGCATTTATATCATCACGTATTTTCCCTATGGGTCCTTCACTTTTTATTTTTTTTGCCGCTTCTCCTGCAATTTTTATCATCCTCTTGTTGTCGTTTACATATTCTTCTGCCTTTAATTTTGACTTTATATATGCTCTACTATTGAGAACTCGTTCGGTCTCCGTCTTTTTATGTTTTTTAGTATTCACTTCATACTCCTTATATTTTCGCTCCCAAAATCGCATCTCTCTTGAGCAGATAAGTTATACCCCTCTCGCGAAGCGTCAACCCAACATGCGTGAAACTTGCGAAACGCGCCCAGATAATTCACAGGATTCAGCCCAAAAGCCATTTTCTTCTTTATGAATTTTAAAATGATACATCATTTTGGACCTCCTTCTTGTACAAGGGAACCTCTTTAGGAGATTACCTGCCAGCAGGCTTTTTTATAGAGCCGAAGCATTGCCTCACCGCCGAGTGGCATGATTAAGAATCTAAGAATACCAAATATACTTGATGTTGTCAGGTTTTCTAGTAAATAAAAGAAACCCAGCCGCTTTGCAGCTGGTCAATTCGGCAGTGGCATTGCTTGGGTCCACGCAGTGAATTGGAGAACTCCCTTACCCTCAAGCCTCTCATGTGGTTCCAGGACTTGCCGCTGATGCTGTGCACCAAGTAAAAGTCGATAGAGTGCCATTTTCTCATGATTTTAATCGCAATGAAATAGAAATTTTATGTTTCAAAACTAGTTTTGCTCTGGCAACCGGATTATCGGCCGCCGCACCAGGAAGGATACTTCGAAATGCCGCAAGAATCCGGAGCCAAGGAGGTTTTTATATGCGCAAACTGGGAAAAGCTAGCAGTGCCATTGCTGGTATCATCCTGGCAGTGCTCTTCATTGTGGCTCCCTGCGGAGCGGCATCCGCCGAGGAGGTCACGGCAACAGGGTATGCCCTGTCATGCCTCAACATCAGTCCGGGGGTAAGCGCTTCCGAACTCAATTTTGCATGGCTTACCCCTAAGCTCGGCAAAGCTGCTGTGGTTCAAATAGCCAAAGCGAATGACATGACCAGCGCCGAGTTTCCTGCTGATAAAGCCATGTCATTCCTAGGATCTCAGGCCATCGTCATCGCCACGACCTTCAATACCGACGACATGACGGCACCCACAGGGTCATTCTCCAATAAAGTCACCGTCCAAGGCCTTAAGAATTCAACAGAGTATATATACCGAGTGGGCGATGGATCGAACTGGACCAATGTCAATACAGTTTCCACAAGAGATCCGAAGGCCTTCGGTTTCCTCGTGGTAGGCGATCCCCAGCTTGGCTCCAAGGCCACCGGGCCCAAGACCCTCGAGGCCGACACGGCGGGATGGACCAACTTACTCGACAAGGCAACCGTCTTGTATCCTGATTCAAGCTTCATGCTCTCGCTTGGCGATCAGGTGAACGATTACAGCGACCGCGCCAAGCAGGACGCCGAGTACCTTGCCTATTTCTCGCCGAAGCAGCTTAGGAGCCTGCCTGTGGCAACGATCGACGGTAACCATGATTTCGCCATGGGGGAATATTATGGATACCACTATAACCTGCCCAACCTCTCTTCCCAGTACGGTATTTCCTACGGCAACGATGGCGACTACTGGTTCCGGTATGGTAACGCTCTGTTCTTGATGCTGAACAGCAATGCCGAAAGCGTTTATACCCACGACTTGTTCATCCGCGACGCCGTGGCGAAAAACCCCGGAACAACATGGCGGATTGCCTGCTTCCATCACGCGATCTACAGCGAAGCCGACCATGTCAACGATCCGGACATCATCGACCGGCGAGCCTCCTACGTCCCCGTCCTCGAGCGGTACAAAATCGATATTGTCCTCATGGGACACGACCATGCCTACACCAGGACCTTCCAGATGCTCGGCGGCAAACCACAGAAAACACAAGCGCAGGATACCAGCGGCACGGTAATCAATCCCACCGGGATTCTCTACCTCACCTTCAATTCGGGAAGCGGGAGCAAATTCTACGACTGGAAGAACTCCTCGGTCCCCGAAACCTACAGCGCCGCCCGCTGGCAGGGAAAAGTTCCCTCGTTCGGCCACATCTCGATTTCGGGCGGTGTTTTCACCTTCACGGAGTATCGTGCCGATGACATGTCGGTTATCGATAGCTACTCCATGATAAAGACAGAATAATCATAGGAAAAACAGGCCCCGGGAAAACCGCCTGTTTCCCCGGGGCCGGTCTCTGCATTGCCACCCTCTATCACTCAACCCGTATCATGCCCGAATAGTCGTTCTCCACTTTGAACTGGTCGAGAATCTGGCTTACCGCTCCGCGATGGTGAGTCTGGTGGTTGAAGGTGTGCATGAGTGTCTTCCAGAAGAGCTTCTGCTGTTTTTCGCCCTGCCGGGTCGTCCTCGTGACGTACTTTGACAGATCGGCTTCGGCAATTTCGTCGGTCAGCCGGACAAAAAGCGCGTCGAGGTGCTCTCTGTTTTCCCTGAACGAGGCAAAGTCGGCCGAGACCATCGCCTTGGGATCGGGCGGTGTTTTGAAAAAAGGATCCTTGAAAATCGCATATTCCCTGACGGTCCTGAAACTCAAAAGCGCCCTTACGTCAGCGCCGTAGATGTGATCGAGCAGTTCCTTGATGCTCTTGAAATATCCATCGACGGGGGCATTGAACACATCCTCTCCCGCCCCTTCGATCACTCTCATCATTTCCACATTGATGACTTTGTTGCACTTTGCATAGTACTGAAAGACTTCTTCTATCATGATAACCTCCTTGCCCGTCTGGGCCGAGCTGCCGTTTCAGCGATACGCGCGCTCGAAAATACGCTCGACATCTGCCTGCTCCTGCTTTACGGGGGTGCAGGCAAAGAGCCCGCCCATCGCCGTAAGCGCATTCTGGGCCATTGCCGGTATGTCGGACTTCTTGACACCATAATCGGAGAACTTTTCGCCGGCAAGGCCCGCCGCCGCTATCAGCTTTTCAAGGGCTTTGACAAAGGCAAACGGACGCTCGGCATCAGCGAGCGCATCGACATCCTCTCCCATGGCCCTGGCCAAGTCGGTGAACCGCTCGGGATTCCTTTCCGCCACATCGCCGAAGTAGGCGACCGACAGCATCGTCAGGCCGCAACCGTGCGCCACCGCCGGGTAGAAGGCACTCAGTGCGTGCTCGAGGGAATGGTGCGAAATACACGACGAAAGGGATTCGCAGATTCCCGCCTCCGTATTCGCCCACGCCACCGACGTCCTCGCTTCGAGGTTCGAACCGTCGGCCACGGCGACGGGAAGCCATTTCGTCAGGCGCGATACCGCATCGAGGGCGAAAAGATCGCTTGCCGGCTGATGGCAGGTCGCAAGGTAGGCTTCAGCCGAGTGGAAAAACGCATCCATCCCCGTGTAGGCGGTCTGCTTGGGCGGCAGCGACACCATGAGCTCGGGGTCGACGATCGAGAGGGTCGGATAGGTGCAGTCGATTCCCCAGCCGATTTTCTCCCTGGTTTGAGGGTTGCTCTGGACCGTCCAGGGATCGGCCTCGGTCCCCGTGCCCGCGGTCGTTGTGATGGCCACGATGGGAAGCGCGCCGTTCGCCGGTACTTTCCGGCCGCCCGTTCCAGACATGATGTAGTCCCAGTAGTGGCCCGGATTCTTCGCGAGCATGGCTATGCTCTTGGCTGAATCGATGGTCGAGCCTCCCCCGAGGCCGATGACGACATCGCAGCCCGTTTCCCTCGCGATACGCGCCCCTTCCTCGACCTGCTCCATCTCGGGATTCGGTTTTATCTTGTCATAGACAAGGACCGCCACGCCACGCGAAGCAAGGAGGCTCTGTACCCGCGCAAGGGTACCCGAACGGTGCATGGCTCCGCCCGAACCTATGACCAGCAGGGCTTTTCCCCATGGAAAGTATGATGTCGTGGCGAGTTCCGCAAGCTTGCCGGGACCGAAGATCAGTCTCGCCGGCATGTAATAGCTAAATGAATCCATTTTGGGCTCCTTTTTTGAAACAGAGTTCCTGGTATTTTTATTATATTAAATATAGCAAATATTACACACTCCGTTTACGATTTCTGCGTCAATCTGTTTCATACAACCACTTCTCTATATAAAATAGATGGTAGGCAAACCAAGGAGAACACGATGCAAAATTTCGAATGGGTGACACCGACAAAAGTGATATTCGGTTCAAAGATTCTCGAAAAATTGGGGAAAAAGACAGCGGGGATCGGGAAACAAGCACTATTTCTATATGGAAAAGAGAGCATTAAGAAGAGTGGGTTGTATGATACGGTAGTGGCGCAGCTCAAGGGCGAGGGTGTATTTTTCGTCGAATACGGCGGAGTACAGCCTAATCCACGAATTTCACATGCAGAAGAAGGCGCCCGCAAAATCAAGGAAAACCATCTCGATGTCATTGTCGCGGTAGGAGGCGGGAGCGTCATCGACGAAGCTAAGGCGATTGCGGTCGCCGCATGCTACGAAGAACCTCTGTGGGACTTCTTTATAAGAAAGGCATCTTTTAAGAAAGCGCTGCCGATTGTCGCGGTGCAGACTCTTCCGGCCACCTCCTCAGAATTGAATGGAGCTTCGGTGATGACGAACGAGGCGACACACGAAAAATTTTCCATACGTTCAGAAGCCATCTACCCCAAGGTTTCCTTCCTTGATCCTTCGCTGACGCTCGATATTCCCGTCCAATATACGGCGTATGCGTGTACGGACATCCTTTCACACCTCATGGAGGGCTATTTTACCGCCAGCAGCGATTTTCCGCTCCAAGACGGCATGGTTGAAGGCGTGTGCCGGGCCGTCATGGGCGCCCTCGAAATCG
This sequence comes from Spirochaetaceae bacterium UBA5556, assembly GCA_002425765.1. Classification (GTDB taxonomy): domain Bacteria; phylum Spirochaetota; class Spirochaetia; order Treponematales; family Rectinemataceae; genus Rectinema. Next base: position 188,384 of record DIMW01000006.1, read on the forward strand.
TGCTGACAGATCCGCGAAATCTGGAGGCCCGCTCGACAATCATGTGGGCAGCGGCGCTCGCGTGGAATGGCCTTTTAAAGTCAGGCGTGGAGGGCGCTTCAATTCCGAATCATGTGCTCGAGCATCCTCTGAGCGGATTCTATGATCTGCCGCATGGTGCGGGGCTCTCGATCGTCATCCCTGCATGGCTCAAATACATGAAGCCGAGCATTGCGCACCGGATCCTGCTCTATGGCGAGCGGGTGATGGGCCTGGGGAAAAAGCTTGAGGGGAAAACACCGCTCGAGGGTGCGGATATCGTCATAGAAGAGCTTGAAGACTGGTATCGTCACATTCATACGCCGGTACACCTGAAAGAGGCCGGCATTATCTCGCTCGACGTCGACGCGTGCACAAATCAGGCCATGGCGCTGAGTGAATATTGGGGCGTGCCGGGGTACGATGAAGAAGATATCCGCGCCATATATGCGCTCATGAATTAGAGGGCGGAAAGGCGAGTGGGGCCTTTGTGTATTCATGTGCGTTCGCTAGAGCGAAGCCTGAACTCCGAGCGAAACATGCAGGGAGGTTCCTCCCGCCTCGCTGGGTCGAAAAGCCCACGCGGCTTCGACAGTGAAGTGTGTATGAGTTTCGGCCGCAAGCCCCGCAAGCAGGGCGAAATCGAGGTCCGTTTGGACGAATGCCGAGCTTAGCACGGAGGGTGCGCCGCTGACATCGAGCCCCGCTCCGCGGAGGCCAAGGTTCCCGGTAATCCTCCTGAGCGCGAGCGCAGGCATAAAGGGCAGACGCAAATTCCATCCGGTCTCAAGAGAAAAGAGGCGGTACTGCGCTTGCCCGAATACATACCATGCTGATGGGTTCAGAAAACTTTGGTACTCCTCATATTCAGGGTAAGGAATATCGGCCGCCGAAAGCATGTAAACGCCGCCGGATTCCAAATATCGCGCTGCAGGGGCAAATGCGACGCCGCCTGCGGGGGCGACAGCACCATACAAGGAAGCGCCCAGCTTTCCTTTCAGGCTCGCTGAACCCGACAGCGATATTCCTCCGAAGCCCGCCACGCTGGCGGACTCATACTCTACAGCGCCAGAAAGCGAAAATCCACGGGCATCATAGGGTGGTCTGCGCGAAGAATAGATGCTGGAGAAATTGAGGCCAAGCCCTGTCACCCACGCATAATAGTCCGGAGCCACATTGAGGATGCTACTCGCGGAATAATTGTTCTGCACTCCGGCAAACGTCGCGCGCGCGTTTGCCGAAACGCTTCGAAAGCCAGGCAGTAAGGTATGATTCCACGTAAAACTCATCCCAAGGGTGGATTTGCGCTCGATCGAAGAAGTCAGTACGCTCTGATCGGAGGCTTTTATATTATATCGCCACGCCCCCGTGCCAAGCTGAAGCTGGATGCTCTCGGCCGGTCTTCCTGTCCCAAAATCCCACCCCATGAAGGCCGACCACGCAAGTCGCTCTGTGAGGTCGCTTGCAATGATGTCGATGCCAATGAGCGAACTATCGGCATACGGGATGCGGCTTGTAGAAAAAAGCGCCGGGAATAAGGTCGAAGGAGATTGAGGTGTTGTATTGCTGACGGATGCAGACTGGACCTCCGTCTCTACGGCGGCAGGCGCCGGGGCATAAAGCGCGGTCCACTCGGAGCGTGAAAGCCAGGTTATTGGAGTGGGCATCGTAACCTGATCTGAAATGTCCCGCAGGCAGAGCGCGGTCTGCCCGTCCTCTTTCGATTCTCGATACACAATGTGGCTCGCATCGATGAATATTGGCTGATGTATGCCACCTTGCGGAACATCTTTCCCAATGGAAAACTGCCAGGCGCCATTTTTTTCTTCCAGAACGGCAAGACGGGAAAGACCACTATTCGGGATTGCGCTGAGCGCAAAACGCACGGAATCCGATGATTCGGATTGAGTCCGGAAGCCTGGCGAAAGCCATCGAATGGCATTATCTGGAATAGCGGCCACTTCGACTTGTTCGCCGGGCAATTGGCGCGCGGGGAGCACCGCGGTACCAATGCGCGCCAATCCATAACGGATAGAAGTTTCAGAGTCCTGCCAGGCATCATAAAGAAAAATATCCTGATCAGTCTCATCGTGAAGGCCAAAGAGCGCATTACCAGGTTCTGCGACCGGAAGATCGTATTCGTAGGTAAGTGTGCGGCTCTTTACATCATAGCGATAGCGTACGGGTATTTCCTGATTTTGAGCGTTGACGCGGACCCAGTCGAGTCCCAATTCCCCAGATTTTACGTTAAACAAAATGTTACGTAACATTCCGTCGACAGCCAAGAGCCTTATCGGCCTTCGATTTTGCTTCTCTTCTTTCTCCACGCTTTTTTCTATACTACTCTCTTGAGTGTTTTTATCCTCACATATGTCTCCCAGCGGAAGTGCATATAGTCCCATCCGCTCCAAATCGACAAAATAAAGCACGCCCTCTCCCGCTCCCGCCACTCCGATATACCCTGAAAAGAGCTCTATGGCACCACCGAATCCCGAAGCCTCTCCATTCGATGCGGGAGCGTCGCTCCTTTTGTCCACCCAAGCTAAAAATTCTTGCCAAAGCTGTTGTGGCGACAAGCCCGTCTCGCGCTCCAAAATTCCTTTGCTCGTCAGTGTCCCGTCAAAACCCCTGAAAAGATTGCCGTCCGAGGACGCCTGCCAGAGCCGCGCAAGCACATCCGGCCCATATCGCTCGCTTAAAAAATCCACAAAAAGTCCACCATACAGATAGGGCAGGCTACCCGCCCCATAGAAATCCGCAAGGCCCGATACATCCCAGAGCGACCGCGACTGCCATCTTGCCCTCTCCTGCCTCACCACCTCCAGGGCCGCCGGATCATTGAGCCGCCCTGCCCGGCCCAGGCCGGGGGCTCCAGAGAGAAGGCCCTCTCCGCCGAGCCTGCTCTCGGCCCACACCGCCGTACCTTCCACCAAGGCCTCAGGCATCATCCAAACTTCCGGGGCAACCAAGTCGCCACAGAGCCAAGCCAGGGACCGCCATCCCGCTGTCCTCTCGTTCAATGTCACATGATGTACAAGTTCATGTAAAAAAACGGAGTAGAGCTCGTCCTGCATTGTCGCGAGCTGGCTCCGTGGATCGGCCGAGGCAAGAAAAAGTACAATCCTATTGGAGGGATAAAGAGTCGTATAACCATTCAGCGAATATTGAATATCGCTCAAGAGTACCGGTATGCGTCTGGTCGACGCCTTCACCCCAAAAAACCCGCAGAGCATCGCGTACGTTTGATCCGCAAAACCCGAAAGCCTCACCGCCTGTGATTCCAGGCCGGGCGGCGCGTAAATATCAAAAGAATGTGTCCGGAAATGCAGCAGAGGCTGCAGCGATCCCAAAAGCTGGGCATGAACGCTCATCGAAGCGCCATTCAGCAGGAGCAGCAACAATGCCACGCGGAGCATGCCGTTCTTTTTTATGCGCATGAGACACTCTATCACAAATTTGTACGCGAATTGAGCAGTCTCATGAAAAACAAGCACTGGCATTCTGTGTCATCTACGCCACAGACGGGCGCCTGCGTTCGATGTACTTACCTTGACGGTGCGCGTATCCCCGCATATCATGCTTTCGTTTTATGAACACAAAGACAGACGTTCCCTCTCTCGAGCCGATCTCGTCCCTTTCCTGGGAGGAAGCCCGCAATATTCGCTATATCCTCATGGACATCGACGACACCCTCACTACGGAGGGCAAATTACCATCGGAAAGTTATACTTCCCTCTGGAAGCTCCACAGGGCCGGCTTGGCGGTTATTCCAGTAACAGGCAGACCCGCCGGCTGGTGCGATCTCATCGCGCGCGAATGGCCTGTGAACGGAGTCGTGGGTGAAAACGGCGCTTTCGTATTCTGGGAAGATGACGACCGTCACCTCATCACACTCACACACCCGAACGCAATTCCCAATTCAGACCCGCGCCTCGTTGCCCTGCGCGATCGGGCTCTCTTGCAGGTCCCCGCTGCCCGCCTCTCGCGCGATCAGTTTTCCCGCCTCTACGATATGGCCATCGATTTTGCCGAAGAAGAACCTGTGCTGTCACTCTCCACTGCTCAGGCGATAAAAGAGATTTTCGAGCGGGGTGGCGCCCATGCCAAAATTTCTTCAATCCATGTCAACGCGTGGATGGGAGAATACGATAAGGTCTCCATGGCAATTCATTATTTGACAGAGCGTTTTGGCTATGATGATCTACATGATGCAGACTCGGTCATGTTTGTCGGCGATTCTCCAAACGACGAGCCCATGTTTGCGCACTTCCCCATGGCGTGCGGTGTCGCAAATGTGCTGAAATACCGGAAACTGTTAACGCATCTGCCTCATTTTGTGACATCACGAAAATCAGGGGCCGGCTTCTCTGAATGTACTCATGTGCTACTGAAGCGCCGCACTTCATGACGGTCTCTCTTCAGACTTCTTTCCCCCCATATTTTCAGATTCATCCCATCGACACATTCCGCCTGCGGTTGGCGTAGCAGTACAGGCACCCGCGCGGACATGTCCCATAGCTTCCAATATCGACACTTTCGATACATTTGCAGCCTGGCCGCTGGTTTTTGTCTTTTCGGACGGAAAATGGCTGGTTTGTGAGTTCGCACACGATGCGCGCATCGATGCAGGCGATGCCACTCGACGACATCCGGCATTCAAGTTCGGGCTCGGCGCACAAAGAGATTGGCAAGCTCCTCTCCCTTGCGATTTCGGCCAGTCTCTGCATCAAATCGACCGTTGAACCGGACACATGAGTCAATCTCGTCATTCCATCAAGCGCCTGTGCGGACATAAGCCCGGCCTTCCTAAGCCGGGCATCGGAGTGCCGATATGTATCGTAGAAGCTGATAACACAGTGCCGCACGCTTCCCGCTATGCCATCCGCGAGCATTCTAAAATTTCCGGCATGCCAGGCTGCATCATGTCGGCCAGCCAACAGCACCGGGTCGTATCGCCAGATCAACCGGCGGGCACCAACCTTCGCGGCCAAAGCCCGAAGTTTCTCTATCGCCTCCTTTGCCGTGGGGCCCGAAGGCTCGAGTGGCGGACCATAGCCTGTAATTGTCACATGAAAATAATATGCATAGGCTTCGAGAACATCGATGCCTTTGAGCATGGGGCTCGCGTCCCGCGTCCAGAATACAAAGCACGCGATATCCTCAGGTTTAAGGCTTACTCGCCTGACTTGTTCGGGGTCGTAGGGATTCGCCACATCGACAAAGCCCGTTTTCAGATGATCATACAACCATTCGGAATAAAACGACGGTATATCACTCCGTCTGCTCGCGCTCACCACTGTCGCCATAAATTGACACCCTCCGACAAACCGCCTATAGTGATTATCCAAGAAGATTATGGAGACTATCAAGAGCAGATATGGCCGGCTCATCGGCGAGCTTATCGCACAGGTACCCCAAGACACACAAGTTTCCGAATTTAATGTGTACCAGGAAGGAATAGCCTCTATCCTGCCCTATATCGATACTATCATCCATGATTATCTTGACGACTGTTCGACAATTGAGGGGCTGGAAAACCTTGAGGCTCTGCATGCCCACGCGCAAAGGGGTGAATCGACACTCGTTCTCATGGAACACTATTCAAACTTCGATCTGCCGGTCTTCCATTACTTGCTGAGAAAACGAGGGGCAGAGGGCGGGACGATCGCTTCCAGCATCGCCGCCATTGCAGGGATCAAGCTCAACGAAGAGAATCCTGCCGTCCACGCCTTTGCGCGCGCGTACACGCGCATTGTCATCTATCCTTCGCGCTCCATGCAGATCATACGAGAAAAATTCAACGACCCAAAAGAGCTGTATCAGGAAATAAAGCGCAGCATCTCTATCAACCATGCCGCCATGAAGGCGCTGAGTGCCGCGAAAACAAGCGGCAAAATGATTCTTGTATTTCCGGCAGGGACGCGGTACCGCCCTTGGGACCCCTCTTCCAAGCGGGGTGTTCGGGAAATCGCCTCATACATCAAGTCTTTTTCAAAATTCTGTCTTGTGTCCGTCAATGGCAATATTCTGAGACTTAACCCTTCAGGGGATATGGAAGAGGACATCCTGCAGAGAGACCGCATAATCTACAAGGTGAGTCCCATACACGACAGCAGGAAATTTCTCGCGTCTGTCAAATATGATCTACACTTCGGCGATGACAAAAAGCAGGCTGTCGTCGATACCGTAATGGATATGCTCGACGCGATGCACAAGGAGACCGAAGGTCGCTGCCAGAACTAGATATAGGGCAATGGGTCTCCTTGGCGCACCCGAAAATCCGATCGCCCTATCTCTCGCGAAGCCGCTTGACGGGGTTCATTCCGAGGCGAATGGGGAAATAGGCCGCCCCGGCCACGAAGCCCGCAAGATGCGTCAGGTGGGCGACAGAGCTCGCCGCGCCCAAAAATGACGACACAATCTCGATCGCGGTGTAGCCGATGACCATGACCGGAGCGCGGATGGGGATAATGCCATAGAGATACACCATCGCCTTTGGATAGAGCACGGCAAACGCGAGCAACAGCGCGAAAATGGCTCCCGAAGCGCCGAGCAGCATGGTACTCCATGCTCCCGAAAGCGCGTAGATCGCAAACGACGCGATGCCGGCAAAAAGCCCGGAGAGAAGATAGTAGAGCAGGAATTCATAGCTGCCGAGATTGCGTTCCACCGGCCTTCCGAAAAAGAAGAGCCCGAGCATGTTCACGAGGAGATGCGACAGATTCGCGTGCGCGAACATGTAGGTGAACACCTGCCAGACCCAGCCCGCCATCACGGCCCGCGGATTGAGCGCGAGGATATAGGTCAGCATCGGCCACACATACCCAAGCGCGAAAATGATCACGTTCGCGGCGATCAGATAGAGCGTCGCGTTAAAAAATCTGTAGGGGAGAGGACGTCGTATTACTGAATTACGGTACATGCCTAAAAAGTACAGAAATTTGCGCGCGAGTACAAGGATGGATGTGCATAAAAAAGGTCACCCGGCTTTGCCGGGCGGCCTTTTGTCGTCACCCTGTCGTGAAGGTTACGGATGGGCGATCGTCACCGTAATGGTGTCGCTGTAAGATCCTGCCTGATGAAAGCTGCTTGAGGCTGGAATACTAACAGACATTGCATAAGTATTTCCTGCCATCGCAGTCCTAGCCTGGCCCGCACTCGTCTGAGCGCTAGCCAAGCTCACTCCCGTCAGCAGACTCCCCAGCGTCACGGTGTAATCAATGGCCTCAGTATCGTCGCCGGAAAGAACCAGTTTCCCTTTGTTTGCACTGCTCAGAGAAATTGTCCAGTTCTTCACGTTGCTGACCACACCCACGTTCCCGAGGGCCCAGTTTGTAGCCGTATTATCATTATTGATCGTTCCTGTATACGTACCAGGAACGGTCAACGAAAACGACTCTGCGACCGCGCCAGAAAACGCGACCGTACCACTGGGAGAAGCCGCAAACGCCATCCCAAACGCCGCCACCACGAACAGAGCCACCAATGCCAACTTTTTCATTTTGAATCTCCTGCCTGCGAGGTCATGCCCCGCAGATACATTTTGTGTTATTGTGGTTTCCTCCAACGGATTCCGCCACGACACTTTGATTATATTATTATCGACATCTATTGAAAAAGTCAAATAGGTGATGAAAAACCGCTATCACCTTTCAGATGCTTTGTCGTCCATGTTATTCAGCGTCTCTTGTATTTTTTGATCAAGCGATGTCATCGTAAAGGGCTTAATGAGCAGGCTATCAAAACCAGCCGCGACGCACTTCCCGACCTCTTCCGGATCATGGCGCGGGCTCATGGCGATCAACAAGGGCACTCTGGAGATTCCCGTCGCGCTTTTCCCGAATAAGCCTTCAAAAAGAGAGGGCGCTTCCCGGGTCATGCGTCTGATGGCGCCCGCGAGAGCATATCCATCCATTCCCGGCATAATGCAATCGATGAGTAGTACGTCAAAACCGCGCTCTTTGATCGCACCCAGCGCCAGCTCACCGCGTGGAACCGACTGCGCCTCATAGCCCTTCAGCATGAGCATCTGGAGCAACAGTTCACGATTCACCTCGCTGTCGTCGACCACAAGCACCGAGACAGTATGGGCCACTTCTTTTTCAGGTATTTTCCCTTCTACATGAGCCGTTTTTTCTGGAGGAGCAGCCCTTTTGTCCACCGCGCCGGTCTCTATTGTTCCTCCTGATTCGCCCGGTTCATTTTCATCGTGCGGTGTACTGGCCCCGCTCTGTTCCTGTGTGGATGTCTGGATATGAGACGCTTCGGCTGTCCCTGACGCTCCTGTCTCATTATTGCCCGCGTTGGAAAGCATAAAAGGATTTACCACAAAGCCTTTTTGCAAAGACGCCGCACTTTTTGCCTGCCTTTTCCACGAGGCGATCGATGATACAAGGAGCGCGATTGCCCCCAGCAGACTCAGTGCTATGAGCACTAAACCCCACCAAACTGCCCGCGTCGCAGGATACATCGACGCCATATGTACCGCCCATCCGGCATCATCGGCCCCAAGCTTTATCGCACTCACATAACCAGGAAGCGCTCTATCATCGCCCCAGAAAACAGCACTCGCTGTTGTTCCCTTCCCAGGGTCTCCAAGGGCACGACCATCCGCGGTAAACGCTATGCGTACCCCTGGAAATTCATCTTTGATGTGCAGGTTCTCCATCATCTTGTTCACATCGATCGCAAGACTCACAAATCCCCATAACTCCTGCGCCCGAAATACCGGTATGCGCAAAAAGGCGAGTTCCTCTCCCTCTGCAGAGATATCCGGCCCCTGCAACACAGCTTTCTTTTTACGCACAGCCGCTACAAGTGCGTGCATCCTCTCGGGATTATCGAGCAGATCATGGCCTATCGAGGCAGAGGTACTGTCTTCCGGAAATGAATATCTGATAATCGCTCCCGGCGCTATCGTTATAGAGTCGATATAAGGATACTCAGCAAGACTCTCTTCCGCGAGTGACTTGAGCGCGGTGTAATTCTTTTCTCCTCCATCCAGGAGCATTGTCAGAAACTGCTGGCCCAAATCGAGCATAGCCTGCAATTTCGCTGAAATTCGCGAGGCGGTCTTTTCAGAAGCAGCATTGAGCAGCGCAGACTCCGACCGATATGCACTATTCCGGAGCATACCAAAAGAGAAAATAGTCAGGGCACAGAGCACGAGCGAAAAAACAATGGGAAACACTCTGCCTCTTCTGCGCCCAGAGCCGCGAGTCATGTTCATAATTCAGTTGAACAATCATATCATGAATGAGAATCGTATCGCCACGGGGATAAAATAAAAGGCCGTCCGGTTTTTCAGACGGCCCGCAGGTTCACAAGGCGCCGAGCGGAATCGAACCGCTGTATAAAGGTTTTGCAGACCTCTCCCTTACCTCTTGGGTACGGCGCCAATCGCGGGGCCAATACTACCTGAGCGCCCCGCCTTTGTCAACAATTGCCCTAACCTTTGGCAGGCGCCACGGCCTTTTCATTTGTTTGTTTTACAACCTTTGGTTTTCTCTTCGCTTTCTGGTTCTCCCACATGAGCACGAAAGCGCTGGCAATAAAGATGGTCGAGTACACACCGCTCGTCATGCCTACAAGGAGAGCCAGCGCAAAATCCTTAATACTCCCTGTCGTGAAGAAAAATAGCGCCAGCACCGCCAGCATGGTCGTCAGAGTGGTGATGATGGAACGCCCAAGAGTAAGGGTCAATCCCCGATTCAAAACATCGACAAAGGGGTCTGACGGGTACATCTTGCGCTCTTCGCGCACACGGTCGAACTGCACGATCGTATCGTTGATGGAATAGCCGAGGATAGTCAGAATCGCCGCGATGGTTGTCGTATTGAATTCCATTCGTGTCCATACAATAAACATGACCATGATGAGCGCATCGTGGACGATGGCAAGCACGGCGCCAATGGCGTATTCAATCTTAAATCGAATCGTCGAGTATAAGAGAATAACAAAGAGGGTAACCACAACCAGCCATATGGACTGCTGGCCAAGCGCCTGGGAGTACCGGGGCCCGACATAGTCGGTCTTTACCACCACCACTCTGTCTTTGCCCACTTTGTCCTCGATGAGTTGGCGGATGGTCTGCGTGGCCGTCGTGGTAAAGTGGGGGTCTGTGCCGTCATCGCGGACGCGCACCATATAGCGCTGCCGAGAAGCCGGATTGATCGTCTGCACCGAAATCTGGCCGAGCGATTTGAGCGCGTCGCGCACGATATCAATCGAGGCGTAACGCTCAGTATCATTTATTGGGGCACGATAGAGCTTCACCGGATCTATGCTTAAAAGTGAATTACCTTGATATGTAGGCACAAGCGAGGTAGATGGAAGGGTATCGCTCCCCTCCGCGAGCGTAACCGCGATTCCCCGCTCTTTTTCCAGTGCCACTTTGATGTCCGCAATTGTCGGATAGGTCTTGTAATCCAAGGTCACGGTCCGTTTTTGAGCCTCCGCGCCGGAGAAGACCACAATGAGCTGAGTATCGCTCACGGTAAGTTCCGCGTTGCCTTTACCATTGAACGTCACCTGGCCAGCCGGAAATACAAGCTGAATCGTTTCATTGATACCAGCCTGGAAATCGACGCCGAGGTTGAAGCCTTTCGTGAAGTATCCGATAAGCCCGAATACGATAATGGTAGAGCTCATAATGACAGCGGGCACAAAGAATTTGTCGAACCGAATTAGGCGTTTCATTATCGGATCCTCCAGCTGATGGACGTATGCGTGGCCTTGAGCACCTCTGTTTCAAAATCAAAGATAAGCCGCGATACGAAAAGCGATGTGAACAGGCTCGTCATATTGCCTATAGCGAGAGAGACGGCAAAGCCCTGAATCGGGCCGGTGCCAAGCTGCGCCATGAAGAGCGCCGCGATAATGGTCGTGATGTTCGAGTCCATGACCGCCCAGAACGCCTTATCGAATCCCGCGTGAATCGCCGCCGCCCGCGTCTTGCCCGCCCTGAGCTCTTCCTTGATGCGTTCGAAGATGATGACGTTGGCGTCGACCGCCATGCCCGTCGTCAGCACGAAGCCCGCGATGGAGGGAAGAGTGAGCGTGAGCTTGAAAGCCGTCAGTACCGAAAGCATCAGATAGAGGTTGATTACCTGCGCGATCGTCGCGTTGAATCCGGCCCACTTATAGTATGCGAACATGAATATAAAAATAGACAAAAGGCCGACGATTATGGCTGTTTCCCCCTGACCGATCGAGTCTTCGCCGAGAGACGCGCCAATCGCCTGCTGGCTCACCACGGAGAGGCTGAGGGGAAGCGCGGCGGTCCTCAAAAGCAGCGCGAGCGCTTCGGCCTCGTCGCCGCTGAAGCCGGTGATCCGCACCGACTCCCGGATCGGTTCCTGAATTCTGGCATACGACTTTATCCGGTCGTCGAGCACGACGGCCATGGTTTTGCCCACATTGTCGCTCGTCAGTTTGTAGAAGAGATCGCCACCCTCTTTGTCGAGCACGAAGTTCGTCTCCGGCTTGCCGGTAATGGAATCGGTCGAGACCGTCGCGCTCTGGATATGGCTACCGTCGAGCCCGGGTTTGCCCAGAAGCACCATGTATTCGCCCGTGAACTCGTCGAGACCGTAGCTGTCCTTCTTGTAGACCTTACGGACGATTTCACCTTCCGGCACGAGGCCTGGCTTGTCCACGGCCATCGTCTGCTCGTCGATGCCGACAGGATTCGTCGAAAGGTACGAGTTCACGGCGGTGGACGCTTCGGAATCGACAATGTAGAAGGCAAGATTCCCCTTGCCCATGATGATGGAATTGATGCGCTCGGGATCGGGGGTGCCCGGAATCTCGATATATATCTGGTCCTCGCCCTGACGCCTGATCACCGGTTCCGTAAGGCCGAACTTGTCGATGCGCGAATTGAGAATCTCCACGGCGCGCTTCATCGCGTCTTCCTTCTCGGCCTGAGAGAGGTCGTGGCCGACTTTCTCGGAAAGGCTCTTCAAGTCGGCTTGAATTACCGCGCTCATGCCGCCAGCCAGATCGAGGCCCAACTGCACCGCGTTGGAGTGCACGTTTTTGAGGTTGAGCACGCGCTCTCTGTATCGGGACTCGATACTGTCGAACATGCTGCGTTCACCCGAAAAGCCGGAAAGAATGGCTACGGCATCCCAGGTTTTTGGGGCAGGCTTCTTTGCGAGCGAATAGGCTTTCTTCGCCGATTCGAGCGCGACCTTATACGTTTTCTGGCCTGAAAGATCCATGGTGTCTTTCTGGGTAGCCTTCTGCTTGAGGTCGGTGATGATGAGATAGGTCATGCGCCGGGAATATTCTCGAATCTGCTCCCGGGAACCTACCGCGATGGCTTGGTCCTCTTTCGGTGTCAGGAAATACCACTGAATGCTCGGAAAAAGGAACATGAGGGCCACGGCGAGCACTGCGATGACGACCAATAGGCGGCGTAATTTGCTCATACCGGTTTACTCCAATCTTCTCATGGATGTATCGACTGCGGAGAGATATGGTATGCCGGCCTGCCCTAAAGCAAGGCCCGGCATATCGGGTAATTTACTTGTCTTCGGCTTTCTCTTCAGGCTCTTCGGTTGTCTCCGCCTTTTCCTCTGCCTTTACGGGGCTCACCGAGGAAATCGCCGACTTTGAAAATTCAATCCGGGTTCCATCGTCGACTTTCACGACAACCGTGGACTCTTTTACGGAGGCCACTACGCCATGAATTCCGCCGATAGTGACAATCTTGTCGCCTTTCTTGACGCCCGCAATCATCTGCTGCATCTGTTTCTGTTTCTTGTTCTGCGGGCGAATGATCAGAAAGTAGAAGATCACGAAAACAAGACCAAAGGTCACGATGGTGGAGACGAGTGACCCCGTCGAATTGGGCGCTGCCGTTGTCTGCAGCAGTGTCAAGCCATTCTGGATACCGTTCATATATCTTCCTTGTCAAAAAAGAATTCCATAAAAAGTAGCATGGAGCGCCTTAAGTGGTCAAGTTGCGCTATTCGGTGATGGCAGTTCCAGCCTCCCCATCGACTGCCGCCGTGGCGTTTTCCATAGAAGTGATGATCACTTTCTCCCCTCCCCGGCGGATAAAATCGCAGGCCGCCTCGATTTTCGGCCCCATGGAACCTTTGGGGAACTGTCCCTCAGCCATATATTTTTCGCACTCCTCAACCGAGAGATGGTCGAAAACCCGTTGATCGGGCTTGCGAAAATTTATGGCCACCTTATCGACCCCCGTAAGAATTATGAGTTCGTCCGCATCGATAAGATTGGCGAGCAGCGCGGAAGCGCGGTCCTTGTCGATCACCGCGTCGACGCCCGAAAGTATACCGCTCGCCTCTCGCTTGACGGGTATTCCTCCGCCGCCCACGGCAATCACTATTTTCCCATCATCGATGAGGTCCTTGATGATGTCTTTCTCTACCACATCGAGAGGCCTGGGGCTCGGAACTACCCTCCGATAGCCGCGCATGGGATCTTCTTTGATAATCCAGCCCCGAGTGCGCAATTTTTCGACCTGCTCGGCCTTATAGAAAGGGCCGACATATTTCGACGGATCCTGCATTGAAGGATCATCCGGATCAACTTCAACCTGGGTCACGACAGTGACGATATCTTTCTCGATACCTTCAATGCGGAGTGCGTTGGCGAGACTCTGCGCGATCATATATCCCATGGAGCCCTGGGTATCGGCGACAATCACATTGAGCGGGGAAGGAGGAACCTGACTGGACGCCGCCTCGTTCCTGATGAGGTGAACACCGGCCTGTGGTCCGTTGCCATGTGTCAAAACGACTTTATGGCCTTCAGCGATCATGCCGACAATAGCTTTCATGCTTTTGCGGGTATTTTCGAACTGCTGTTCGACAGTGCCCTCCGTGCCCTCTTCAATGATTGCATTACCACCAAGGGCCACCACGATGGTCTTGCGCGCTACCATGACATCTCCTTCTTCAAGACGGAAATTTTTCAGAAGTAGTAGTATAGCACTTTTTTTAAAATACGCAACGTGCAGTTCCGCGGCACGAGTGGAAGCTCCGCGGCAAATTTGCTATTATTCATAGCATGCAGATCATCAGGGCACGTGTGCTGGGCATGTGCATGGGCGTGCGCCGCGCAGACAAACTTGCGCGTGAAGCAGCACAGGAGGCCACGAGGACTGACTGTCGTGTCTACACCTATGGGCCTCTCATCCACAACCCTCAAGCGGTGGCTGAGCTCGAAGCACTCGGTATCCATGTCCTCGATGCAAAAGCGATCGAGGCGGGCACAGGCGAATTGCCAGATTTAAGGAATGCGGTTGTTCTCATCCGGGCACACGGAGCATCTCTTGCGGCGCTGTCTCGCCTGCAGAAACTGGGGGCTCACATTGTCGATGCCACATGTCCGCGCGTCATAAAAAGCCAGCGCCTCGCGCGCCATTACGAAAAGTTAGGATGGCAGGTAGTGCTCGTCGGAGACCCTCGCCATGGCGAGATTGCGGGTATTTTGGGCCATACTTCGAACACGCTCGTCGTCGACGGCCCAGAGACGGCCCTTCGTATGGCAGAGAAGCTGAAGGATCACCCCTGTGTCCTCATTGCCCAGACGACCATCCGCCAAGAAGACTACGACGCGGTAATTGAAATCTTTCAATCCCACGTCAAAAATATGATCGCGGAAAAAACCATATGCCCCGCGACGCGCGAACGCCAGACGGCACTCACCGAGCTCTGCGGACAGGTCGATGCCCTGCTCATCGTCGGGGGAAAAAATTCGGAAAACACAAAGCGCCTGCATGCGAGCGCAGTCGACTGCGGCAAGCCCGCATGGCATATCGAAACAGCGAGCGAACTCAAGGCGGAAATGACGAAGTTTACACGCATCGGGATTACCGCGGGAGCGTCTACGCCCGATTTCATCGTCGATGAAATACAAAAGACACTTTCTAATATGGCTTGAGGGTATCAGTATGAGTATCATAAACGAAATTGAATCACGGCGCGCACGCCGCGGGCTCTCTCCTGAGCCTTTAGATGAGCGAATCGTCGCTGAACTTGCCTATGCGGCAACCCTGGCCCCCTCGTGTTCCAATAATCAGCCCTGGCGAATAATCGCAATTAAAAACGAAACGCCGAGCGCTCAAGCCGAAGGCGTGCGCGCCGCCCTTACGCCGGGAAACGCGTGGGCGCAGAGGGCCACATGGTTCTTTGTGCTCTGTACGGGGGCGCACCTCGATTGCAGACTCGAAGAGGGCAGGGATTATGCATATTTCGATCTTGGCCAGGCGTCGATGGCGCTCCAGCTTCAGGCTCAGCACGAAGGCCTCATCGCGCACCCCATGGCAGGCTTCTCACCGTCAAAGGTGCGGACGGCGCTCTCCATTCCAAAAGAAATCGTTCCGCTTGTAGTCCTCGCTGTTGGGAAACCGGGCCCGGTCGATGCCCTCTCGGACAAGCAAAAAACCGACGAGAACTCGCCGAGGAACCGGCGGCCTATGGAGGAAGTGGTATACCGAGGGAGCTACGGCGTTCCGTTTTCCACTTTACCATAATCCCCGCCCGTGATACAAAAGCGTTATGCCCCCTGTCAAGATAATCGGTATATCCGGCGGTTCGGGTTCCGGCAAGACCACTATAGTACGAAAAATTTCAGAAATGGTCAGTGATTTTGTCTTTCTGCCGCAGGACAACTATTACAAATCCGCCGAGTTCATCAACAACCGCAATATCACGGCGTTCAATTTCGACCATCCTGACGCGTTCGACAATGAGCTGCTCATCGAACACCTGACCGCGCTTAAAAATGGCGATCCGATCGATATGCCGGTCTATGACTTTGTGCACCACAGGCGTACCGAGCAGACCACCCGTATCCAGCCTTCAAAGCTCGTCATTTTCGAAGGCATCATGATTTTCACCAACAAGCAGGTGCGCGAACTCATCGATCTTAAGATTTTTGTCGACACCCCGGACGACATCCGATTCATCCGACGCTTAACCCGGGATATCAAGGAGCGCGGACGCACTGTCGACTCGGTCGTCGAGCAGTATTTGACCGTCGTCCGTCCCGGCCATTACGAATTTATCGAACCCACAAAAGCTTACGCCGATATAATCATCCCCGAAGGCGGTTTCAATGAACGCGCGCTCGATGTTCTCGTTTCTTTTATAAATTCAGTCATATATCCTATGGAGGGGCGTGAAAAACCCGACACAGGCATCTAGCGGTTCCGCGCCACTCAAAAAACCCACATTTCCCTTTCGCCCACAATTTTGCTACTTTTATTATAGCGGTATGGACAAATAAATAGTGTTTTGATCAAGATATAAAAAGGAAGCGATATGCAAGGGCATGAAATAGACACTGAAAAGGCTCTTCTGGCAGGGGGCTGCTTCTGGTGTATGGAAGCACTCTTCAAGCGAATCCCCGGGGTTGTGCAAGTAAAATCCGGATATTGCGGGGGCGCCGTGCAAAATCCAAGCTATGAGCAAGTCTGCCAGAATACTACCGGTCACGCCGAAACCGTGGAGGTCGCGTTCGACCCTTTACGCATTTCTTACCAAGGAATTCTCGAATATTTCTGGAAATTCCATGATCCGACCACTCTGAACCGGCAGGGCGCCGACATCGGCGAGCAATATCGTTCGGTGATTTTTTACTTAAGCGAATCCCAGCGAGAAATCGCCCAGCGGTCGAAGAGCGCGGCACAGAAGGCCTTCGATACGCCCATCGTGACATCTATAGAGCCCGCCGCCACGTTTTGGCCCGCCGAATCCTGGCATCAGGATTATTATGCCCACAACCCCGACGCTCCATATTGCCGCTTTGTCATTACGCCAAAAATCGCCAAGCTTGAACCATGAAAGACGCACGTACGACACTCTCTAAATTGACGGAAGTCGCGATTCGCCGTTACGAGATGGTTCAGCCTGAAGATAAAATTCTCATCGCGGTATCTGGCGGAAAAGATTCAAGCTGTCTCGCATGGGACCTCGCACTGAAGCGTCAATGGTGGGATGTCCCTTTTGACATTACGGCCTGTCATGTGGCTACGGATTTGGCAGATCAAGGGTATGCCAAACCCACCGATGAAGGGTGGCTCTCTTCACGCATGAAAGGATGGGGTATACCTTACGTGCGCATCGATGTGCCTGTAGCCGGAAGATTAAAACCTGGCGAAACAATGAATTGCTACTGGTGCGCCACGCAACGCCGCACAGAACTCATGAAATACGCGCAGGCGCATGGCTTCAATAAACTCGCGCTTGGCCATCATATGGACGACATGCTTGAAACGCTCTTCATGAATATGATGAAAAAGGGTGAATTCGCCACCATGCCGCCCATCATGCCCTATAAAAAATACCCCCTCACCGTTATCAGACCGCTTTCCCTCTGTGAAGAGCGACAAATCATTGCCTGCGCCGAGGAACTCGATCTGACATCTTTTACGTGCTCCTGTTCATTCAACCTTGAAGGAGAGCGCAAAAAGACCAGGAGGCTCATCGATCAGATCACCGGCAATTCAAGCCACGTCAAGCGCAACATCTTCGCATCAATGTCTCGCGTCCGGCCCGATTATTTGGCATAATATCCGTATGCGTCTTTTCGCCTCGCTGCCATTCCCTCCCCAAGCCCAAGAGCAGATCGCACACTATAGCCGTGCACTTGTGCCGGCCTTTAGCCGCGCGCATCCTTCCTGGGTACCGCAGGAAAACCTCCACTTGACACTTCATTTTTTCGGAGAGCTTGAAATAAAAGCCGCCACGACACTTCAGGTACTCTTAGAAGAATCCGCCCGGCCCTGTCCGCCGCTTCAGCTCACCACGGGGAAGCTTTCAGTCTTACCTTCTCCGAGAGCACCCCGAGTGCTCTATATCTCAACGGAAATTCAGCCGACCGAACCTCTTGCGGAACTGGTCGACCGGCTGCGCGACGTCGCCTCGAGAATCGGCGCCGAAATCGATTCGCGGCCATGGAAGGCGCACCTCACATTGGCAAGACTCAAAACTCCCCTGATACCGGAACTTTCCTCGCTTCCCGCACCACCGGCGCTCGCATTCACCATCGATTCCTTTGCTCTCATGCAATCGAAACTCGGTCGTTCCGGCGCCATCTATTCCTGTCTTAGCCTCTATACGCTGTCTGGCAAGTAAACCCTTCATTTTATTCAAAACAGACTAACTTTTCTTGCTTTACCTGCATGCTCTCATTACATTAAAAATATTGAATGTTTTATTTGGAGGCACATAATGAGCGATATCACAAAAAAGACAAAGAAAGAGGCAGAGCCAAAACCGCAGGAAGATCTTGATCCATGCGTAAAACCCCAGTCGCCAGAGTCAACGCGACTCAATGAAGATGAAGAGGCCTGCGACGACGGCGTAAAATAAGCAATTACGCAGGCACAAGCACATTGTACGCATTGCGAAGCTGCTCCATAACGAGCGGAAAATCGCATTTGGCGAGAATAACCGTTTCCCCGTCACACTGGAGAGGAAGGCGTTCGCTATATTCGATTAAAAGCTTGTCAGCCGTAAACTGTATCAGTTCAGGAATATTTTCGTGTCGCCCGTGCTCGATGGGGCCCTTTATGATAAGCTTTCTGAACAAACTCGTCTGAGCCACGGCGACACAATTGTACTCATTCGGAAGGATATTTTTATTTGAGCCATATTGCCGATTGCCGGAAGCGCCCATGGCAACCAGTAAACGCGGCACGTTGGAAACAAGTATCTGTTTCTCTGCGTTCCAGGCTTTAAGGCCCATATCGACGACATTATATACGTGGTCGTAAAAAAGTGTGCCAACATCGACCCAGAATTTGTAGGAATCCCCCGGCATACTCCGTTTCAGGCGATTCGTCATATCGGCCACATACGCATCCAGGCCAATACTCGCGATATTGAACGAATAGCGTGGCAACGACCCCCCTTCTTCACTGGGGGTCACGCGCAGAGCTGGTCTGCGCTCAAATCTTGCAGGGCCAAGAAACCTCCCCAGCGCGGTAATCAAGGTCCTCCCCTCCGAGCCATCATTTCCTGTACCAAAGGGCAGCCGCACAATTCCGAACCGATCCTTCTCGGATTCAGGGAGAAGCGTAAGTCGCTCCGCGGTTTCAAGGCTTGTGCCATCGCCGCCTGCCGTGACAATGAGATGATATGAGTCTTTCCCGTTGGAGGGAGAACGGTCGAGTATGCGCTGGACAATCGCGGCGGCATGACCGCATCGCTCGGTAAGGTGCATCTTCAGACTGAATGGAGCGCCGCGTTCAGGCAGGCTGAGAGAGCGTTTCACAATTTCCTTGAGTTCATTGAAACGCCTTTTTGAATGATGAATCCGACTGAAACCACCAGCTTTCGGATTGGCGATTACGTCGATAATAAGCGATTTATCCTGAAAAACAGGCGAGTGGGCGAATATCGCGTTGAGCCCCTCGGCCAAATCATCTGGCTTCATACCGTACCTGATTGTATGCTGACGCTTTTATTCTGTCTATGACGGGCAAAATATCTTCCGGGATGATGTTACATTGTGTCGCCGAACTGCTCTTGTTCGGCGTCTTCTTTGGGGAACTTTGCGCTTATTTCATCTATAGCCTTCTTGACATAATGGATATCGTCGCCCCCAAAATCGATTTTCGGAACGAGCCTGGAGAAAAATGGCTTTACAAAGTGTTCCATGCGCGAAACTTCCTGTTCGTACTTGGAAACATGGTCCATCATCATCACCGTGCAGGGCAAGGGTTTGCTATAACTGCCGATAATCTCAAAACCGAGCTTCTCGTACATCTTTATCAGTTTCGTTTCATCGGCAAACACGTCAAGGAAAATCCTCTTGGCCCCCCGTCCCCGCGCATAGAGATAGGCGAGCGCCATGATACTGAATGGTATGAGGCTCCCACGCTCCTCTTTTGATACGGCGAGTCTATCGATCTCCGCATAGAGACTGCCATCGAGATACCGGGCAATACTGAAATTTTCCTCGATCGGCACATGCCCTTCCTCTTCGCTCAGATGTAAGGTCACGGTACCGATCGGCTGAAGTCCCTTATACGCAAGAATATGATAGGCAATTTCGTCGGGTCTGCGGCGTATCGTCTCCTCCTGATAGCCTTTTTCTCCTACCAACACCTTGCGCTGCAGATAGAAACTATCCTCGAACTGGCGAAGCTCCCTGGCGTGAACGAGGTGAACCCTATCTTTGTCTTCGTCGGCGGACGGGAGGATGACGGTAAAAGTCGTCCCCTTCCCTTCCTGACTGTCGATAAGGATGCGCCCGCCATACTTAGTGACAATATGATGCGCGATGCTAAGGCCCAGGCCGGTACCCGCGCCGGCCTCTTTGGTCGTAAAAAATGGATTGAATATCTTGTCGAGGTTCTCTCTTTCGATGCCCATGCCGGTATCCTGAACCGTCACCGCGACATCATCGCCCTCCTGCTTACATGAGAGCGTCAGAATACCGTCGCTGTTCATAGCCTGCACGGCATTCACAATGAGATTCAGAAACACCTGTTGAAGCTCAGTCGGATTTGCGAGAACATCATGGACGGAATCATACGATTTCCGCACCACAATCGTCCCGAAATCAATGCCGCGCATCGCCATTTTTAAAGAATTTTCGAGAATATTGACAATACTGAGCATCTCGGCACTGGTCCGGGTTTTTCTCGAATAGGCCATGAGGTCTTTGATGACATCCGCGGCGCTCTGGGCATAGCGGATGATATCCGAGGTATATTCGCGGAGCGCACTGCCTTCAGACGTTTCGGGAAGCATGAGGTCGGCGGTTCCCAAAATTCCTCCAAGCGGGTTGTTGATCTCGTGCGCGATCCCCGAAACCAGAGTCCCGATTCCCGCCAGTTTTTCTGACTGAATGAGTTCTTCCTGCAGAGTTTTCTGTTTCGTAATGTCCTGGAAGAATTCGATAAACGAACCTATAGAGCCCTGCGGCGCGGGAATCGAATAAAAGTTAAGCGAAAATGTAAGTTGAGTACGATCATCCTGCTTCTCGGAGCTGAACGGGAGTTTCGTGTGAAGACAATCCTGGGCAAGACACTCGGCACAAGGACGGTCACGGTTAAAATATGCTTTGTAGCACTTTGACCCTATAAGTTCTTCCTGCGGTTTTTCAAAATACCGCAGGGCTGCGTAGTTTGCCGTAACAATATTGTAATTGATGTCCTGGATCGAAATCGGGGTCGCAATTCCGTCGAAAAACGCTTCGAGCTTATTTCTGCTCAGCGCGAGCTCTTCATTTGTTTCCTGAAGGCGTCTCTGCTGCTGCCGCAACCGTTCAAAACTTATCGCGTTTTCCATAGCCACAGAAGCCTGGTCCGTGAGGAACTGCAGTATCTCAAGGTCATATTGGTTGTAATAATCCTTCTCAATCCGCGGGCCCAAAATAATAAATCCATTGAGCCTTTCCTTGAATTTTAATGGAAGCACGAGGCTTGCAGAGACTTCTTCATGTTCCTCGCCCTTTGTAAGCCGAATTGTGATAATCCGCTGAGGATACGTCTGACTCTGCTGAATCGTGCGCATTTGGTAGGATTGAATAAACTGGTCTGTTCTCGGAACAATGACATGCTCTGTCGAGTTCTCCTCCGCTCCATCCGCAAAAACGAGTCCTTTGGAGGCAACGATTCGGAAATGTCGCGCATTGTAGTCATTCATAAGCACAAAGGCCCAATCAAGCTTAAAGGTCGAAAGAACATTGTCGACAGTGAGTTTCGCAAGATCCTCCAGACTTACAATGGAAGTAAGATCGGCGGAAAATTTGCGCAATTCCTTATAATACAAAAAGCTTTTCCCACCATACAGCCTTTCGAGCAAGGTCTGGGTGGCGGTGCGCAGTGGCGCTAAAAAGAGCGCCGAGACAACCCCTAAACATACTGACAATAACACCAGTTCAGAAAATGGAACCAGCCGGTCAAGCGCGAATACCGGCACGAAGAAGAACATGTATATGAAGGTTGAAAAAAGCACAACCAGAATCGTAAGAAAGACATTGAGCACTATGGCCGAATAGTGTACGATCCTGTATTTATAAACGCTAAAGAAAATTATCACTGCATTTATTGTCGCGGCCAACAGGTCAATAGGGTATCGCCCAAGGGAGGTATAGAGGTTGGTGGCGATACCTAAAAGCATGATCACAACCCCCGTCACCACAAGCCGCAGAGAGCGATTTAAAAATTTGTCCTTATTGGTCCTCAACTCCCAAAGAACAAGGAAGATCGCAAGGACGAGATAAAAATACGACAGCGAATACGCAATAATCGCGCCAGGGCCAAGCGTATAATGGAATACGTTGCCTTCAAAACCAGCCTCAGTCACGATTGAACCGGAAAAATTCAGGTATAATAAAAAGCCATAGATGATATACCCGACATAGAGAAAGATTCGATATCTATGTTTTTCAGTCCTTGAAAAATAGATAAGTGTTGCGAAAACGGTAATGGGGCCGCCAAGGAGCCCCACGAGCATGACCCTGTTCCAGACAAGCGGAGTAAAAATCCCCGTGTTGGCATGCATCATGAAAGAGCCAAAACTCCAAAGCGCCATAAAGCTCATGTATTGGAGGAACGACAGGTTTACTCGCTCTTTTTTGTTCGCCAGGCCAAAAATGATAAAGGGTATATAGATGCAAAACGACAACGCAGGAATAAGCGACGAAACATCCAATATCATCGAACTGCTCCCATGTAGTGCACGATATATGGAAAATTTGTGGATACTATAGCATAGTAGTATACAGAATGGTATCCATTATCTCTATTCCCTTCGGTTTTATAATACTGATGCTCGCGGAGTGGCGCTATATGCGCCTCTCACAAAACAAGTCGGGGAAAAACAAACCAGAATATTCTCCTTTACCTTTGCCGGGGCATACGGCGCTGCAAGCCCTGGGATACGTTCTCATTGCGCTCGGTATGTTTTTCGCGCTTCTTGGACGCACACAGAATATGAGGCTGCCGGAATATATGCGCACAATCTTTCTCTTTTTGGCCCTTTCAGGCGGCGGTCTTCTAGTCTGGACTGTCTTTTTGGAAATTCCGCTCGGTGTAAAAAAATATAAAGTACTGGCCGGCCACGCCTATACACAGGGAAGTTACGGCAAGTGCAGGCATCCGGGGTTCTGGTGTTTTTTGCTGTCTTCAATGAGTCTTGCACTTTGGGCGAACGATTTTCTTATTTTAATCGTTTTTTCCATTGCAAATGTTCTCAATCTGCTTCTCATTTCATTACAAGATCAGTATACTTTTCCCGTGCAGTTTGTGGATTATCGCGAATATGCAAGAAAGGTGCCCTTTCTTCTTCCCCATTTTAGAAGACAGCACCGGTAAACCCTGTTGCGCATGAGGATTGGATGGATACTGATCAAAAACGAATGGTGCTTGTTGTTGAAGATGATGCATCGATGCAAAAAGTCCTCTCTATAAGTATGCAAAAAATGGGCTACAATTTTGCCGTAGCGAAAAACGGACGGGAAGCCCTCGATCTCATAGAGAGCGGCGATATCTCTCCTGACGCCATTCTGCTCGATATCCGCATGCCAGTCATGTCCGGATTGGCCGTATTGCCCAAAATAAGAATCATTCTCCCTACTGTGCCCGTAATAATGCTCACGGCTTTTGGCGACCTCGATACAGGTCTGGCGGCGATGAAGGCCGGCGCGTTCGATTATCTGGTCAAGCCGAGTTCCCTTGGGAAGATACGAGAGACGCTTCAAAAAGCATTTTCATATCGTGAAATCGTGGAGATGAAGGCAGAAGAAGAGCGAAGAAAAGAACGGCATCGCATCGAACTGGAAAGAAAGGTTGAATCAAACTATCAAGAACTCGGCGATGTGTACGATAAGCTGAAAAAAATGAATTTGCAAACCGCCTATGCGCTTGCCGAAACTATTGAGGCTAAAGACCGCTATACGCAGGGGCACTGCGAGCGCGTCCGCTGGTTGAGCTCGCTCATAGGAAAAAACATGCACCTCCCCGATGAGGAAATTGAACAGCTTGAGTATGCGGCGCTCTTGCACGACATCGGAAAAATCGGTATCCCCGACAGTATTTTGAACAAAGAGGGGCCTCTCGATGAACGAGAGCGCCAGATCATCCGCATGCACCCTATCATCGGCGCACAAATTCTCTCCACCGTAGAATTTTTCGAAAAAGCGGCGGCTGCGGTCCGGCATCATCATGAGCGCTGGGACGGCAAAGGCTACCCCGATGGCGTTGAAGGTGAAAGAATCGATCCTCTTGCGAGGATTATTTCGCTCGCGGACACTCTCGATGCGATGGCAACCTCGCGTCCATACCGCACCGCACTCAGTTTCGATGAAGTGCTCCAGGAAATCCATGCGATGCGCGGTACACAGTTCGCGCCCGACGTCGTCGATATTTTCTTCGCGACCGATCTGGATAAGATGTATCTAAAAAAACTTCAGGAAGAGATCAGCAAGAAAAAGAACAAATCATAGGCGCGTAAGGTCTGGTGTCCGCAAGATCAGAACCGATATACAAAACGTCCCTGAATGGTCTCGCCGCTCTTATTCCAGAACGATGATCTCTTAAAGCCGTAGAGCACGGCCGCGTCGATGTCGGAATCTCCAGAGGATTGCAACAGCTCCACCCCTCGGAGCTGACGGTCTTTTGTCACCGAAAATCCTATCACCACAGGATTCAGAGTTCGGCCAGTCTTATAATCCGCGCGTTCGGCGTCATAGCCCGCGTCTTCAAGCATCTCCCAAAGTTTTTCCCGCACCTCGAGCGGAACGGCATTCATAAGCCGGTATTCGTTGCCGCTTTTTGTGTAATAATTCAGGAAAGCGCGTTTACGGGAATCAGCGGAGGTGACCAGCGTGCTTGGGGGAATAATTTCATTGGGTATGGCATTGAAGAGTTCGACGGGGACAACCGATGGCAGGGGCATCCCCAAATAAATAGGCACATAGAGGCTCTGCCCGACGGTCTCTGATGAGCCGCCCAGTGTCGTTTCAACGGTATTGCCCTTTTCCGCTTTCGTAATGCGCACCGCCTCACCCGTGCCCCAGGGGACTTGCCCCTCGCCAGGCGACAACACCGAGGATTCGCTCGAGCTTATGCGCGAGCCCGGACCCCGTTCACCCGGGGTCCATGGCGTCACCGGTTCCTGCACTGCGGGAGTGACAGGGGCCGGCGTCGGTTCCGCCTGCGGTGAGGGCGCTGGGATGGCCGGCGCGGACTGCGCCGCGACTTGGGTCTGTTGTTTGGGCGCGGGCTGAGGCGGCGGAGCTGGCTTTTCAGCGACAACCGCCGGTTCCTTCTTTTCCACAGGCGAGCCTTTGCCCACATCGGTGACCACGGGCCCCTGAATGTTGACAATCAGTGTCTTATTGCTGAAATCAAGGTTTTGAGGATGAAAGAGGTCGAACAGGAAGGCGGCGCCGAAAAGGAGGGCGTATATCCCAAGCGCGAGGGCATAGGAGATAATGGTCCTTTTCCGCTGTTCCCGCTCGGCGTAAGTGGGGGCTCCTCCGGTCATTGCACCACCTTATCTTTTCGCGTGATGAGACCGACATTCTCGACGCCATTCAACCGCAATGCGTCGAGTACGGAGATGATCAGCTGATATTCGGCGCCCGAGCGCCCTTCGAGCACCGCCCGAATCTGTTTCGCGTCCGAACCGCTCACTCGCTTTCGCAAGACCGGCTCGAGACCAGCAAGATTGGTCTTTGTCTTATCGACATATATCTCGTTCGAGGACACGACGACCACTCTCAGTTCGGGAGTGGCGATGGACTGCGCCGTCTGGGAAGCGGGAAGCTGCAGTATGATGCCGGGAGAAGTCTTGAAAGTCGTAGTTATCATGAAAAAGATCACCAACTGCAGAACAATATCGATCAGCGGCGTCAGATCGAAATTTATCTTCGGCGTAAGCTTTCGATCGCGGGCCATCATGCCTCCTTCGAGGGCTTTTCCTCATTCTTGTCGCTGTAGCTGGAAATGAGATTCACGAGGCCGTTCACCTGTGTTTCGAGACGGGTGAGAATGAGGTTCACCCTTGAAGCGAAATAGTTATAAAACATGATGACCGGGATTGCGACGACAAGGCCGCCCACGGTCGTGATCAGCGCTTCCGCGACGCCGCTCGCCAGCGCGGCGGGATCGCTGACCGCGCCGAATTTGCCGAGCACGCCGAACGCCTTCATGGTGCCGGTGACGGTGCCCAGAAGGCCGAGAAGCGTTGAAATGTTGGATATAGTACCTAATGTCGTCATTCCCCGCTCGAGATTCACGGCTTCCATCGAGGCGGCATCTTTTAAAAGCTCGCGCTGGAGGTACTCAGGCTGATTTCTGTTTTCAATGCCCACTTTGAGCAGAGTCGAAAATGGTGACACATTCTGGTCGCATATTGCGAGCGCCTCGGAATAATGGCCCTCCATCAGACTTGTTTTGATACGAAGGAAAAGCTTTTCCTCATCGATCGAAATGCGTCGCAAATACAGCAAGCGTTCGATGATGATCGCAAGCGCCACCACTGAGAGCGCCATGATAACCCAAAGGATCGGTCCGCCTTTGCTGATGAAATCTAACATGTCCACTCCTTGGAATAAATATCAGCACCTAAAAAATATATCGCTCAATTCAAGGTTCATCCAACACGGACTTGAGGATTCGCGATGCCGTCTCCCTGGCCCGCTGTTCGGCTGCCCCTATATAAGTATCGACATCAAAGAGTTTTTCGATAGCATCAGAAGAGATTCGAGAAGCAAAAAATTCATCAGACTGCAACAGTTCTTTGAGAGGGTTGGGTTCTCCGCCGCGTACTGCGCTCCAGGCACGCATCGCAAGATCGCGCAGCCGCTCGTGCGCCTCCTGACGGTCCGCACCGAGCTTACCCAGAGCCATGAGCACCCGCTCCGTCGCGGCGAAGGGCGCGTAGCTTTCGACGGTGCGCCGGATCGCCTCTTCATCGATCGTCTGCCCTTCCACAACCTTGGTCATCGTGGCCAACAATTCGTCGGCCGCAAGAAATGCCTCGGGTAGAATGACCCGTCTGTTGGCCGAGTCATCGAGCGTGCGCTCGAGGCCCGACAGCGCCGCGTCATCCCATGCCACTCCCGGATAGGACGCGATGAGGCGGGCGAGCGAGTCGACCTTCTCGGATTCGATCGGGTTGCGCTTGAAGGGCATCGCGGAAGAGCCGACCTGGCGCGCGCCGAAGGGTTCGGAGAGCTCACCGAGAAGAGGCATCTGGAGAATGCGGAAGTCGAAGGCCATCTTGTGCAGGATCGCCGCGAGTTCGGCCAGAAGGGCCAAAACCCGGTAGTCCTGGACGCGGGGATAGGTCTGTGTGGCAACCTCGAAGAAGGACAGCCCCAACTCCCCTGACAGCGCCCGCTCGAAATCGTCCAGATGGCCGGCGCCCAGGAGTTCGGCATACGATGCGGAAGTGCCCACCGCCCCTTTGAACCCTTTGCCTTTGACCTCGCCGATTGTCGCAGAGAGGCGCTCACAGGTGTCCGCGAGGTCCTGGGCGTAGAAAGCGAACCGGTAGCCGAGCGTCGTTGGCTCCGCGGGCTGCAGGTGAGTGAAGGCCATCGCCGGTGTTGCGGCATAGCGCTCGATTTTTTCGGCCAGCGAAGCAAGGAGACTGATGAGCCTTTTTTTGAGGAGGCGGAGGCTGTCGCGAATTCTCAAGGCATCGGCATTGTCTTCGATATCCATGGAAGTAGCCCCGAGATGGAGGATGCCGCCCGCATAGGGACACTGTGAGGCATAGACGCGCAATTCCGCCATAAGATCATGGCGAATGGATTTTTCGAGCTCCTGGGCCTTTTCAAAATCGATGTCCTCGGCGTGCGCCTCGAGCTCGGCGATCTGACCGGGGGTCACAAGTCCATATCGGGCTTCGGCCCTTGCGAGCGATATCCATATCCGACGCCAGAGTCGCCGTTTATTGCGCTCGCTCCATATGACGCGCATCTCTTCTGAACCATAGCGCCAGGAAAAAGGCGATTGAAACTGATCGAAGTTATTCATGTGTACATAATAGCATTTATAGTCCCAGAATTGAATCAGAAACGGGGACTGCGCGCGAATTACTCATGCGAGCGCTTGAAGACGCGGCCGCGATATCGGCGCATCACGCATGCACAAGGAGGTCGTATGAATCACTTGAACAGCATCCTGGTAGAAGGGAACCTGGTACGCGATCCAAACTTTCGATCCACACCGTCAGGGAACCAAGTCTGCGATTTTACGCTTGCCACAAATCGCAGTTACAAGGTCGCGGATCAAAAATATGAGAACGAAGTCTCATATTTTGATATCGAAGCGTGGGCAAGGCTTGGCGCGGCGTGCGCCCAGAATTTGAGAAAAGGACGCGGCGTCAGGGTGGTGGGCAGGCTGAAACAGGACCGGTGGACGGACCCTGAGGGGAAGGCGCACGCGCGAGTAAAAATTGTCGCCGAGCATATTGAATTCAAACCCATGAGCAAAGCAAATCGCGAAGACGGCGCAAAGTCGAATGATGCATTTATCGAAGCACCTGAGGGAAGCGAAGCAAGTGCGGCGGTGTTCTAAATCACCTTGATGACACTATGTCGCATCAGGGCCACGAGGGCTGAAATCATGCGCAGCCCTCTGGCTTCTTGGGTGAATTTTCCGAATAACGCGAGGGAGACAGAATGTCGGTCGAATCCTGGATTGCCTGTGCCAACAAAGCAAGAAAACGACCGCGTATCTCTGGATTATTCATGCGGGCGGTGGGGCCTGAAATGCTTATTGCGCCGACAAAATCAGAGCCGGGCAGCCGAAGGGGCATCGCATAGCAAGTGAGGCCTATCTCGAATTCTTCTCTGTCGACACCATACCCCGATTCGCGGGCACGCCCTGCCTCGCAAATAATTTCATCCGGATCGACCAATGTGGATTCGGTGATCTTAGGTAAAGGACCGGGACCCAAAATGGCGTGAATTCTCTCTTCGCTGAGCTGAGAGAGAATGGCTTTGCCTACCCCCGTGCAATAGAGCGGAAGCCTGTCGCCTGGCATGGAACGCATGCGCAGACTGCGGTTGGCCTCGGCGCGATCGAGGTAAATCGCGGTTTCGCCCGCGAGGTACGCAAGATTGACGGATTCGCCTGATTCGCGCGCAAGCCTCTCAAGAATTGGACGAACTTTTTCCGCAACGAGCCGGCGGACGGGCACTTTGCTGCCCAATTCAAAAAGCGAGAGACCCAGCGTCCATCCTGCGGAGCAGCGTTCCACCACCCCTTTCGACTCGAGCACATTCAGATAGCGCAATGCTGTGGCTTTATTCATGCCGGTCTCTTTGGAAAGTCTTGCCAGAGAAACACTGTCGCCAACGTTCGCGAGGTAAAACAGAATATCCAGAGCCTTGCCTGCCGACTCACTCATGATTGCTTACTCCAAGAACCTATACTTCAATCTCACTGACGAATTGTGCGGTATCGGCATTGCGATACCGCACCCTGCCCATATCGGTAAATGAAACATCATTTTATTTTCTATACTGTATACACAGACACTCCCGACGTCAAGAAATATCTCCACAATCTGCGGCTCATTATGGCCGAGATCGCTTGGCTCCCCGAGTATGCTTCCCTGCACGAACAGAACTTCCTGTACCCCGTACCTGTCTTTCGGGGCCTAGCGGCCGCGAGTTACGAGAAACAGCCCCCTTATCAGGCACCCTGTCCTCGCGTCGCACTCTCTCTTCGCTCCAGAAGCCATCCTTCCAGTTAAAGCGCGACGTGCTGGAAAGAGACTTGAACTGATCCACAGCTCGGGCAATGTCCCGATAAAGCCCCTGTGCCGGCCCGGCATTCGACAGATCGAGGATAAAGCGTGAAAAGCCTTGTTTTTTGAGATTCGGCACAAGATCGATGAGCGAGAAAGGTTTGTCGGGGATCACCACCGAATAGTCGCGTTTCCCGACAAGACTAAAAGAATTGCCTTCACGATCCGAGAAATGCGACTGCCCGTACACGCGCGACAGATCCGCCCGAATCCTGAATAAATCGGAATACGCGAACACAATGGGAACAAAAAATTGCGCGGGCACATACTCGGTGAGCCGGTAGAGTGTCTGACGCGAAATCTCATAGGGCGAAATGACCGCCTGAACTCCCTGTTCAAGATAATATGAAAGCGCCCAGGGATTGAACGTGTAAAGCCAAGGGCCAGCGATCATCGTGACATTCTTTCCGCGGAGCAGGGCAAAATGAGCCTGATTATTGATAATGACAAGAGAAACTCCCTTCCCTATCCAGTACTCGAGCTCAGCCAGAAGCCAGGAAGCGTCGGATTCGGCAAAATACGGGTCGAGCCAGAGAATAAGCCTGTCACGCTTGAAAGGCAGACTCCCCTCGTCGCGGCGCATTGTCTCGGCGTTGAGTCTATTGAAAAGAATCATGGCTTTTTTAGGCCTGAACGTGAGGACCGCGTGAAGATCAGCGACTTTTCCCGCGAGCACATAGATGCCCGGCTCGAATACCGCATCGAGCCTTTTGCCGTCCAGACGAGGCAATGAAGGCTTCGGCGCAGCGTGGCTGCTTGGAAATTTGTGGAAGTGGCCCAAGCTTTTGGGGAGGATCGGCTTATATCGCCGCGTCATGCTGGCGGTCTGAATGAGATATACATCATCGTTCTGGCGCCATTCTCCGTCGAGCTGAAGAAGCATGCCATCGACGCCATATTTAATGGCTTGAATCTTGGCGGTGATACGGCCTGAATCGTCCTTCCGGTGGATGCGCACCGAATCGCGCTCCGCCAACCCTTCATATGTATTCATGAGGGCCCAGCGCTTTTCATCGATGGTTCTGGCGTCGCGGATCCTGCCAAGATGAATCCCCGTGCCCCCGGCCTGCTCAGGATGGATGTAGTCGTCCGCTTTCCCGGTGATGAATAGACTCGTCTTGCGGCGGGCAAAATCGGCCTGGAGCATGGCCTTGGATTTGATTATCGCCCGCTCATGATCTATTTCGTAGTTGTCTATCAAATAACGATACGCGGAGACGACGGTGCCGACGTATTCGGCGGATTTCATCCGGCCTTCGATCTTGAACGCGTTGACGCCGGCGTCGATGAGCGCCGGCAGATATTCGATCAACTGAAGATCATCGGGGGAGAAATAATAGCCCGCCCCCGTCTCACTCTCATACAGGCGCCTGCAGGCCTGCGTGCACATGCCACGGTTCGCGCTCTTCCCTCCAAGATAGCTCGAAAACAGGCAGAGCCCCGATGCGCTCACGCAGAGCGCGCCATGCACGAACACCTCAAGCTCAAGACTCGTGTATTGGCGGATTTGCCTAATTTCTTCCAGCGAAAGCTCGCGGGCGAGAACCGCCCTCTTAAACCCAGCGCGTGACAATTGGTTGCAGCCCGCCGAGGAGGCCACATTCATCTGGGTGGAACCATGCAGAGGCAGTGAAGGGAAATAATCGCGGACTATTTTGACGACGCCCGCATCCTGGACGATGACACCGTCGGGCCCTACAGACACGAGGTATTCGAGCAACTGGTACAGGCGGTCCGCCTCGCGCTCTTCGAATACGGTATTGACGGTGACATAGACTTTCCGTGCCCGTTCGTGGCAGGCGTAGACCGCGGCCTCAAACTGGTTGAACGCGAAATTCGTCGTGCGCATGCGCGCATTGAATGAGCGCAAACCCAAGTATACCGCGTCCGCCCCTTCTCCGATCGCGGCGTCGAGCGCCTCGGAGGAACCGGCGGGCGCGAGCAATTCAATTCTTTTCACAGTATCCTTATATGCTCGAATGGCGCTGCTGTGCAAGGAGATAGGGGAACGACATGAGAGCGCTGCTCATCTGCGGCGGGCCGTTCCCCGCGAAGTCGGGGTTATTTCTATTGTGTTGTATTTTATAGATTTTTTCTATATATTTCTTAGGCCTGGTTTCATGGCACGCCTTCTTTATAAGGATTTTCAATTCTTGCATTTACTCCGGAGCAATCCATGAGTTTGGAGAAAATACGCAATATCGGCATCATGGCGCATATCGACGCCGGCAAGACGACGACTACCGAGCGCATACTGTATTATTCAGGAAAGACATATAAGATCGGCGAAGTCGACGACGGCGAAGCGACGATGGACTGGATGGATCAGGAACAGGAGCGGGGCATCACCATCCAGAGCGCCGCGACGACCACGTTCTGGCGCGATCATCAGATCAACATTATCGATACGCCGGGCCATGTCGATTTTACCGCCGAGGTCGAACGCTCGCTTCGCGTGCTCGACGGCGCGATCGCGGTGTTCTGCGCCGTGGGAGGCGTCGAGCCTCAATCGGAGACAGTCTGGCACCAGGCCGATCGGTATCACGTGCCACGCATTGCCTATGTCAATAAAATGGACAGGCTTGGGGCCGACTTTGAGGCGGTGCTTCAGGATATGCGCGCGAAACTCGGCGCGAACCCGGTCCCCCTGAACATCCCGATCGGTGCGGAAAATTCTTTCGAAGGGGTCATCGACCTTATCGAAATGAAAGAAATCCGCTGGAATGAAGACGGGTCGGAGATGACCAAGTCCCCCGTGGCGGCGGAAAGGATGGAGGCCGCCCACCGCTGGCACGAAAACCTCCTCGACGCCGTATCGGCTCAATCGGACATCATCACGAACCTCTATCTCGAAGGCGTGCCTATTCCCGAGGAGACACTCAGGGCCGAAATCCGGAAGGCCTGTATCGCGCGGCATTTTGTGGCGGTGTTCGCGGGGGCCTCGCGCAGGAACATGGGCGTCCAGCCCCTCCTCGACGCGATCGTCGACTACCTGCCCGCACCCGACGAAGTGGGCGCGATCAAGGCTTTTCACACAAAAAAAGAAGAGGATGTGGAAATTCCCTGCCAGCTCAACGGCTACCCTCTAGGCCTGGTATTCAAAGTACAGTATGACCGCGAGGCAGGCTCTCTCTGCTATGTCCGCATGTACTCCGGGTCCCTGCACACCGCGTCGACGGCCTACAACACATCCAAAAAAAAACGCGAGCGTGTCACGAGGCTCCTGCGCATGCACGCGAACAAGAGTGAGCCCATAGAGCTGGTGAGCGCGGGCGATATCGCCGTCTTCGTGGGACTCAAGCTGGCCCAGACCGGCGATACGCTTGGCACGGAAGGATACCCTGTCCTGCTTGAAAAGATGCACTTCCCCGAACCGGTCATCTCGGTGGCGATCGAGCCGAAAACTCTTTCGGATCGCGACAAACTCAAGGAAGCGCTCGAAGTCCTGGCCCGCGAGGACCCCACGTTCGCCGTCCACGAGGATGAGGAGACGGGACAGATCATCATTAGAGGCATGGGCGAGCTGCACCTCGACGTCCTCGTCACGCGGGTCGTCCGCGAATTCAAGGTTCAGGCGAAAATCGGCAATCCGCAGGTCACCTACCGCGAATCGATCTCGACAAAGGTCCGACACACCGAAAAATTTCATAAGATCATTGCCGGCAAAGAGAATACCGCAGGCCTCACCATCGAGGTCGAACCGCTTCCCCGCGGCACGGGCAATCAGTATAGAAAGGCTCTGCGCACGCACGATGTCCCCGAGGAGATTTTCGACGCCGTCGAGCGCGGCGTCAATGCGGCATTCTCGTCGGGCATCCAATACGGCTACCCAGCGGTCGATATAGGCGTATCCCTCGTCGATATCGACTACGGCGAGCTGACCTCGACCGCTTTTGCCTTCGAGGCCTGCGCGAACATGGCCTACGA
>DIMW01000006.1:222117-227729 GCA_002425765.1 Spirochaetaceae bacterium UBA5556
GTCGGCGAAGTGATGAGCCTGGTCTCCCAGCGCGGCGGACTCATCCAGGGCTCGGAGACGAAGAACGTCTCCGAAGTCATCCACGCGCAGGCCCCTCTCGCCACAATGTTCGGCTTTACCACGAGCCTGAGGTCGGTGAGCCAGGGACGAGCCTCGTTCAGCATGGAATTCAGCCACTTCGAGCCGAAGCGCGGCTAGCGCGGGCCTCAGACTTTTTCAGAAAAATTGAAGCCGCACGCCCGCTTTCTGAGTCTTCCTACAGGGGAGGCCCAGATGTTTTTTTCACAGATACCCTTCATGAGCATAGGATTCGCGGCGGCGATTCTCTCGCTCGGCGTGCCGTGGGGCGCTTCGCCGAGCCCCCTGGAGGGTACCGTCATCACTTCAATGCTGCCAGTACAGACCACGGAATGCGGCTGCGGCTACGCCGTCGCGGCCGCTATGCTCAACCTGCTGCGCACTGCCGAATGCCTAGCCGAGATTCAGGCAGGAAAGTCAAATATGCAATGGTCGATACAGGTCCTTCAGAATGACCAGGATATGATCCGGTCCTATGGAAAACCACCACCCATTTCTCTCGCCGATATTGAAGCGCTTATCGCCGGATACGAAATCGACACCGCCGCATTTCGAATATCGCCAGCTTCATGGGCCGACATCATTTCCGCTGCACCGATGCCGATCATCCTCCACACCGGCGGCCAATTCCCTCACTTTATATTGGCCATCGACGCCAAGGACGACGAGATACTGCTGTTTGACCCGACAAGCGGGCTGGCGGTACTCAGTGAAAGTGAACTACAGCATCTGGTTTCAGGATATTGCCTTGTACCGGGGAGACTTTCAAAGATGATACCGAAAGGGACAATACGATATGAGCAGTATCGGAAGAGTCTGGAATCGCTGAAGGTAATTCTATGGAAATATGCTCAGAAACAGGACAACACGAAGGCCCCGATGAGCACTTCGAGATCAAAAAGGCCGCGGTGTTCGGGGATGCTCTCGATATTTCTCAGTTGAAGATCGATTTCACTGATGTACCAGAAGAACAGACCGAACTTCGGATCGATGCGAAACGCGTACTCGAGGAAATCATCCGCCTTGCCCAGTGAGCCGAATAATAAGGATGGAATTTGACGTGATATCCCCACAAAAGACCGGAATGCCGAAACGATGCGATTATCCCGATATTCTTCAATGAACCTGGAGAGATCGCCGAGCAGCTGTTCCTGCGGGACATTCTCCATCCCGTCGGCCCACGTTTTGTTGATAAGGAGCGTCATGTTTTCACGGAACACACGCAAAAGGTGGAAGACCCGAATGAGGCGCTGATCTTCGGTGCAGTCGATGTAGAAACTGAACTCCCCGGGGTTTCCAAGGAGGTTGGCGAGAGCCACTGCCGATCCTGATCGTTCCTGCCCTGTGGACTTCACCATTGTTTCAAAAAGCTCAAAGACCTTTTTCTCGGATTCGGTCACGA
Source organism: Spirochaetaceae bacterium UBA5556 (assembly GCA_002425765.1). Classification (GTDB taxonomy): domain Bacteria; phylum Spirochaetota; class Spirochaetia; order Treponematales; family Rectinemataceae; genus Rectinema. The sequence goes on from DIMW01000006.1 coordinate 223,598, forward strand.
GAGTGTCCACTCTGGCAGAATCGACAAAATCCATGGCAATACCATGGCGAAAAGGTGAAAAATGGTCAAGGGGTTTGGGGTGAAGATATTTTCTGCTCTCCTGTTGCGCCGCACACGGGAATATTCCATACTTGCAGCATGACAAACGATATCAGAATTTTTCAGGAAACAATGGTCGGTGAGGGTTTCATCCCCCTTCAGTATCTCCGCCCAGGTGAAAACGAGTACCGCATCCGCGATGAACAACTACGTACTCTTGGAAAAGAGCCGACATCTTTCCGCCCTCTCTCCGCCCATGAGCTGGAGGTATTGGTACGGAACAACAACACATGCGGCGACTGGTCGCTCTTCCTCGTCAAAGACCCCTTTTGTCCTGAACTCTTACGCAATAATCTATTTTTCGGGCTCATCCGAATCTCGCGCCTGGAACATGTGACGCTGGAACACCACGACATTTCGATGGAGGCCGGAATCTTCAACTCGCAGGTGATCGCCTGCGATATCGGCGATAATTGCGTGATCTCGGATTGCGCATATCTTTCGCACTATATCATCGACGACCACTGCATTCTCATCAACAACGCGGAAGTGCAGGTTTCCAACCACTCCAAATTCGGTAACGGCATTGTCATGGAGAGCGAAGACGAATCGGTGCGGATCACGCTCGATGTGATGAACGAAAACGGAGGCCGCTGGATTTATCCCTTCAATGGGATGCTTTCGGGCGATGCGTGGCTGTGGGCCAAGTTCCGCGACAGAACCGTTTTAATGACTCAATTCGCAAGGCTGACTGACACAAAATTCGACCGGAGACTCGGAAGATATGGCGTTATCGGCCGCAACAGCGTACTGAAACACAATCGCATCATCAAAGACAGCTATATCGGTGAAAGCGCCTACATCAAAGGCTCAAACAAGCTGAAAAACCTCACCATCAATTCGAGCGCCGATGCCCCCACACAGATCGGCGAGGGCGTCGAGCTCGTCAACGGCATCCTCGGCTACGGCTGCCGCGTATTCTATGGCTGCAAGGCCGTACGCTTTGTGATGTGCGACAACTCGGCGCTGAAATATGGAGCGCGCCTTATCCATTCGGTGCTTGGAGAAAACAGCACGGTCTCATGCTGCGAGATACTCAATAACCTTATCTTCCCCGCCCACGAACAGCACCACAACACCAGTTTCCTGATCGCGAGCCTCATCAAGGGTCAATCCAACCTCGCCGCAGGCGCGACCATAGGCTCGAACCATAATTCGCGGGCGCCCGATGGCGAAATCGAGGCTGGACGAGGTTTCTGGCCGGGCCTGTGCACCTCGGTCAAACATTCGTCGCGCTTTGCGTCATTCTGCCTGCTCTCAAAAAGTGATTACAAGCACGAGCTCGATATTAAATTCCCGTTCTGCCTCGTGGACAGCGATGAAACCGAGGGGAAGCTGATTCTGGCACCAGCCTGGTGGTGGCATTCGAATACCTACGCGCTCATGCGCAACGAAAAAAAATTCGAGGAGCGCGACAAAAGAATCGATCACAGTATTCAGTTCGTCTATTCACCTTTTGCTCCGGACACCATGTCCGAGATTTTCGAAGGCCTCGCGATTCTGGAGCGCGCGACGGGCGAGGCCGCGATGGAATCTCTGACCGATAATGAAAATAATCGGAGCCTCTTGGGGGACCGGATTTTTGAATTGGTGGACGAAATCCGGACATCGGCTGAAAGAGGTCCGGAAAAGAGCGGTCACTCAAAGAAAAATTCAGAAAAAATTCGGAAATTGGGAGTTCGTATTCTCGCCACCACAAACGATACGCTGCCTTTCGAAGTCCATGTCAGCGGCTTTGAAAATTCGGCGAGGCCTTCGATCGTCATAAAACCCTGCAAAGCATGGAACTCTTATCGCGAGATACTGCTCTGGTTCTCGGCCCGGACACTCCTGCCTGTATTCGAGAATCTATATAGAAGCGCAGAGGGGTCTGGCGACCTATTTGAAAAGGCGCGCGCACGCTATCAGAGCGAAGACGGCGCGACCATGGAGATGCAGTGGGAAAACCTGGGGGGCTTTCTTGTCCGCCATTCCAAGCTGGAACATCTCTTGACGCGCATCGAAGCAGGCAGTATCCAAAGCTGGGATGAACTTCATGACGTGTATCGCGAACTCTCCTCAGAATATGAGCAAGACGTCCGCGCTTTTGCCTGGGGAATTCTTGGTTATCTGAGCATCGATCCCGAAAGTGCCGTCGATATCAATACTGCAATATCTCTCGATGATGAGGCAAAATCGTCGCGACCATGGCCCGCCCTGACAAAAGATGCTCTTGTCTCTCAGTTCGCTGATGCGCGGGTAATCGCCTCTGACCTTATTAAAAAAGTATACGCCACCCGTGCCAAAGACTGGTCGAATCCTTTCCGAAAATCCATGTTCCGCAATGAAGCCGAGCAAATCGCCGTGTATGGACGAATCGAAGACAACGGCGCCATCCAGGCGGTGCGCCACGAAATGAAATCAATTCATCTGGAGATTGACCGCGTGCTCACCTGGCTGGGCTCAGAATAGGCTTTGGCTCTCAGCGCGTCCCAAGCACTTTGTCGAGCAATTCTTCATCGACCATATTCGGCATAGTGATAGTGCCAAATTCCGCATGCTCGCTGTTGAACTCCCCAGACACTTGCATCGCATGCGGATTGAGGGCCCACGAGCGCCTGGCCACACCACCCATCACATCCCAGCTGAGCGCCATCCTGATCACGCTGTCGACTTTCTCCGAACCGTCGAGGACGAGCCCGAAGCCACCGTTGATCGCCTTGCCGATGCCGACCCCGCCTCCGTTGTGCAGCGCCACGAGGCTCATGCCGCGGGCCGCGTTTCCCGCGAAGCACTGTGTCGCCATATCGGCCATCACATTGGAGCCGTCCCTGATGTTGCTCGTCTCGCGGAAGGGGCTGTCGGTGCCGCCCGTGTCGTGGTGGTCGCGGCCGAGCATCACCGGGCCGATCTCGCCCCTGCGGACCATGTCGTTGAATCTGAGCGCGATCTTCATGCGGCCGAAGGCGTCCTGATAGAGGATACGCGCCTGAGTCCCCACGACGAGATTGTTCTTCTCGGCGTCGCGGATCCAGATGTAGTTGTCGCGATCCTGACCGCGCCGACCCGGATCGATGCAGTCCATGGCCGCATGATCGGTCTTGTGGAGGTCCTCCTTTTTCCCCGACAGGCATACCCAGCGGAAAGGCCCGTACCCGTAGTCGAAAAGCTCCGGCCCCAGAATGTCCTCGACATAGCTCGGAAGAATGAATCCGTCCTTTTCGTCCGTGCCATTTTTCGATATCTCTCTGACGCCGGCATCGAACACCGCTTTCAGGAATGAGTTCCCGTAGTCGAAGAAATATGCGCCCTTGCGCGCGAGGCGCATGATCACCTCGAAGTGTCGTCTGAGCGAGACGTCGACGAGGGCGCGGAAATACGCCCTGTCCTCGGCCAGAAGCCGCGTGCGCTCCCCAAAGCTGATACCGGCCGGACAGTAGCCTCCGTCGTAAGGCACGTGGCAGCTCGTCTGATCGGAGAGCAGATCGACCCGCACATGCCTGGCATCCAGATATTCAAGCAAGTCCACGACATTGCCATGGAACGCGACCGCGATCGGTTCTCCCCTGTCGCGCGCGGCGACCGCGAGTCCGACAGCCTCTTCGAGCGACGCGGTCTCGCAGGAAACCCAGCCCTGCGACAGCCTCGTCTCGATGCGGGAATGGTCGACTTCCGCGACAATCGACGCAGCCCCGGCGATGACCGCGGCCTTCCCCTGGGCCCCCGACATGCCGCCCAGCCCCGAAGAGACGAAGAGCTTGCCCGCCAAGTTCCCGCCCGCCGGCACGCCGAGCCTGAGCCTGCCCGCGTTGAGAAGCGTGTTGTACGTACCGTGCACAATGCCCTGCGGCCCGATGTACATCCATCCGCCCGCCGTCATCTGCCCGTAGTTCGCCACGCCCATGGCGGCGGCGACGTTGAAATCCTTCAAGTTGTCGAACATGCCGACCATGAGCCCGTTGGTGACGATCGCGCGCGGCGCGTACGGATGGCTCGCGAAGATACCGAGCGGATGCCCCGACTCCACGACGAGCGTCCCGTTTTCGTCGAGGAT
>DIMW01000006.1:227783-229979 GCA_002425765.1 Spirochaetaceae bacterium UBA5556
TTGTTGTCGATCATCACCCGGAAGGCGCGGCCCTCGATACAGCGGCCGGGATATCCGTCGATCGGCAATCCGCGGATTCTGCCCCGGGGCCTGAACCGATAGCCGTATATGCGCCCGCGTTCCCTCAGCTCCTGCAAAAATTCGGGCGCGAGCCTCTCATGCCACTGGGCGGGAATATAGCGCAGTGCGTTCTGAAGCGCGCGCCGTTCCTGCGCCGGGCTCAGGGCCGCCTCGCGGCGCGGAGCCCTCCTGATCCCCGGCCAGAACGCAGGGTCGGGAGGAATTTCGTCTAGGCCGAGCGTGACGGTATACGGTTGTGTCCTCATATAGTTGCCCCCGATTGCCATATTCTGTATTTTGAATTCTACCACCGATTCAGGTTCGGGGAAATGAATGCCGAAGACAGTCAGAGAGGTGAAGCCGCCGATTACGCGGCGCGCCCTCTTGCCGAAAAATGTTTTTATATATAAATTATCATATATAAGGAGTTGGCCGTGACTGAAAACCTGACGAAAGAGACCTTTCTCGAAAAGGTCTTCAATTTTGAAAAGGAAAAAGACTGGAAGTATAATGGCGGGATTCCCGCAATCATCGATTTTTGGGCACCCTGGTGCGGTCCGTGCCGCATGGTAGGACCCGTACTTGAAAAAATCGCCGAGGAATACTCGGGTAAACTCGTCGTCTACAAAATCAACACCGACGAAGAGCAGGAACTTGCCGGTGCGTTCGGCATCCAGAGCATTCCGTCGATTCTGTTCGTCCCGGTCAGTGGCCAGCCACAGATGGCGGTCGGGGCCCTGCCCAAATCGACAATTGTCGACGCCATTAAGGATGTCCTTGGCGTAGAAGCCGCATAATACATTGTAACTCATTGGTGACCCCGCGGGTGCTCTTCCCCCTCCTCCGAGCACCCGCTTTTTTATCGTTTCTCATTGCCAAGCACGTAGGTTCGGATTTATGATTGATGCCGTTGGCAGGAATACATTGCCTGAAATTTCCGGACCAGTGCAGGGACAAGGAGTAAACGATGGATAATGAAGTGACGTGGTGGAAATTCGACGAAGTTGAAGCGTTCATGAAAGCCGGTTTTGAAGCCGTTGGGGTCGCGCCCGAAGTCGCGGCGGCGTGCGCTGACGTTCTAATCTCGGCGGATAAGCGCGGCGTAGACTCGCACGGCGTCGGCAGATACAAACCAATCTATCTCGACCGGATATGGGCAGGCATCCTCAACCCGAAGACGACCTTCGACGTAGTGAGGGAGACCCCAACCACCGCGGTCATCGACGGACACAACGGCATGGGACACTATATCGCCAAAAGAGCGATGGAGCTGGCCATCGAAAAGGCGGAAAAATTCGGCATCGGCATGACGGTCTGCCGCAACTCCACCCATTACGGCGCCGCATTCTACTACGCCCGCATGGCCGTCGAGCATGGCATGATCGGCCTGACGACCACCAATGCCCGACCCGCCATCGCGCCGACATGGGGTGTCGAGCCCATGATCGGCACCAATCCCCTGACATGGGGTATGCCTTCGGACGAGGATTTCCCCTTCATGCTCGACTGCGCGACCTCGACGACGCAGCGCGGAAAAATCGAACTCTACGACAGGCTCGGCAAAGAGCTGCCCGACGGCTGGGTCATCGGCCAAGACGGCAAATACCGCCACGACACTCATCAGGTTCTCATCGATCTGACGCAGGACAAGGCCGCACTCACCCCTGTCGGCGGGCTCGGCGAAGACCTCGCCGGCTACAAAGGCTACGGCTACGCGATGGTCGTCGAGCTGCTCTCGAGCGCCCTGTCTCAGGCGAATTTCATGAAAGCCCTCGCCGACATCGGCCCCGACGGCAAGAAAAAATCCATCGAGCTTGGGCACAGCTTCCTCGCCATCAACATAAACGCCTTCTGCGACCTCGAAGATTTCAAGCACCATGTCGGAGAAGTATCCCGCCAGATCCGCGCCTCCAAGAAGGCCCCCGGCGCCACGCGCATCTGGACTCCAGGGGAAAAGGAGCACGACACATGGCTTTACCGCAAGGATAAGGGCGTGCCCTTCAACCCGCCGCTCAAGAAAGCCTTTCAGGAAGTCAAAGAGCGCTGCAAGCTCGACATCAAACTGCCGTTCTGAAGGCAGAAGACAAGGGGCTGTCCAAGAAGTTGGACAGCCTCAACTGGTTTTGAACAGTTAGT
>DIMW01000011.1 GCA_002425765.1 Spirochaetaceae bacterium UBA5556
AGCGCCGCGTAGATCGTCAGCGGGTCGCTCGATCCCTTCGCGAACACACTTACCGTCGCCAGAAATGCGAAAAACAAGACAAGACACCGTCTCATCATAGACCTCCTTTTCGCGATTCCGACAGCCAGACAGGCGCCGGAATGACAATACAAAGTAAAAGCGACTTTCCTCGAGCGTTTCAAAGTACAGCCTAGAATTGTTAGGCTTTCATGCGGCGGATGTTAATTTCTCGATAAATGCCATACGCCGAGGTTATCGGTACTCCCAGGCGCATCCGGTAGAGATGCATGGCGCGATTTCGCACTAAACTCGGTCATGAATAATATATCCTAAATTCCGCTATTATTGTAACCATGATTTCCCTATTTCCATATATATCTATAAGTTATGCTTATGTTTGCATGAACATGGATGGTTATAATTGTAACCATTACAAATAGATACGATATTAAATAATTTATTATGATAGATACAAATATAATTTTTATGGTTACAAGTTATGGGAAATTAGGATATATCATCATTAGGAGGAACGGTTCCTCAGACAGAAGAACGAGGGCCCTCCCCTCTTCCCCTTTCGGTCTCTATTCTCTCCTTCTCGACATAAAAGGCGAGATGTTCTCTTCCCCACTCGTATATGGAATCCACGATGGGAAGAAGGGATCTGCCAATGTCGGTAAGGCTATATTCGACCTTGAGACGTGACTCCGCGATGATGGTTCGCGAGACCACATAGTCCTGTTCCATCTCGCGGAGCTGCTTGGTGAGAATGCGATTACTTATATCCTTGAATAATTTCCTGAGCTCACCATAGCGGAGCGCTCCATCGTGACCGAGGTGCCAGAGAATCACGACTTTGTACTTGCCACTTATGATGGACATTGTGAGCTCTTTCTCGCAATGAAGTCCCCCTGCCTTGATTGTGTCGTTGAGATCATCGCGAAGGTTTATAGGCATATCTTCCCTCCTTCGAACCCCACTTTCGTGGGTTACAAATTCGTTCCTGGATAACAAAATTGTGCGTTATTTACAGATTATGATATCCCCCTGATACTAAAGTAACGCTCTAATTGAAGAACGCCATTCCATTGTATGGAGGTGTGTATCATGTTACAAGCCAATGTCGGATCGAGCATTGCAGCCGATGCCCGCGAGGCGGGGAAAGAGGCCGCCCGTAGCGCCGCGGTGAAGGGGGCTCCGCTCGCTTTTGTATACTCCAGTTGCGATTATGACCAGTCGAAGCTCCTTGAAGGTGCCGCAGAAATCCTGCCGGATGCAGCTCTCGTCGGCTGCACCTCATACACCGGAGTCCTCACGCCATCAGGCTTCGTGACGGGGCCTAAGGGCTATGTGGCTATCATGGCCTTCCGCGACGACGATATCACGCTGGGGATTGCAGGCGAGGCCAAGAAGGGGGACGCGCGGGAGACAGGGCGTCGGGTCGCGCGCGCGGCTATGGCTACGGCAAAAAAAGATGTCCCACCCGCCTACTTCTACATGATTGCGGCTCCGGGCGAAGAAGAGAGCTACCTCAAGGGCGTCGAGGATGTCATAGGTCGCGTACCCTTCTTTGGCGGTAGCGCCGCGGACAACAGCGTCGAAGGAACGTGGAAGCTGCTTTTTGGGAAGGACGCGGAGTGCAAAGCTTTTAGCGAGGGACTCATTCTCGTCTTCTTCTACACAAAAAAGGCCGTTGGAACCTGTTATACGGGCGAGTACGCGGAGACGAGGACGGCAGGCATCATCACCAAAGTCGAGGACAAACGCAGGCTTGTGGAGATCGATGGAGAGCCCTCGCTCAAGAAGTACGCGAGCTGGCGCGGACTCGACCCGGAAAACCTCAAAGGACTCAATCTTCTCGGAGAGACGATCTGCCATCCGCTCGGCGTTAAGGACAGGCTCGGTGATCTCATCGCCATCCGTCATCCGATGGTGGGCAACGAGGATTATTCCATGAACATCGGCAGCGATATCGCCCAGGGCACGGCAGTGCTGCTCATGGAAGGGAACGCCGAGAGCCTCATCGCCTCGACGGGTACAGCGCTGAGAAAAGTCGACGAACGTCTCGGTTCGAAGCCTGGCGCGTATCTCCTCGTCCACTGCGGCGGGAGGAGAGGTGGCATTGGTGACAGGATGGCCGAGGCCTACCGCGAAATCAAGACAGCCGCGGGCGATGTGCCCTTCATCGGTGTCTTTACCTTTGGTGAGTATGGCTACGAAGACTGGGGTGCCAACACCTGCGGGGGCCTCATGCTTTCCTTTGCCGGATTCGAGAAATAGGAGGAATACAATGGCAAAGATGATCATAGGCGGCAAAAGGGTTGATTCAAGCGACAAGGCCGTCATCGAAGTGACAAATCCGGCGACGGGGGACGTGATCGATACCGTTCCCGCCGCTACCAAAACTGATGTGGACAGGGCTGTACACGAGGCGATTGTCGGCCAAAAAGCATGGGCTCGCGTACCACTCCACAAACGGGGCGATGTGCTCAACACCTTTGTCGATCTTGCCCTCGCGCACAAGGAAGAGCTCGCCCGAATCCTCTCGATGGAAACGGGAAAGCCCATAATCGAGGCGCGCATTGAGATTGACAACATTCCCACCCTTTTCCGCGGCTTCGTCGAAAAAGCCAAGCATCTCTACGGTTCCGTCATTCCAAACGGTACCGAGCCCGGGCAGGAACACACCATTCAATTCACAGTACGGGAGCCCGTGGGTGTCGTGGCCTGCATCATACCTTTCAATTTTCCCTGCGATCTCTTCGACCAGAAGGTCGCGCCCTCGCTCATCATGGGGAACGCCGCCATCGTGAAACCATCGACAGACAATCCTCTCACCCTGATCCGGCTGTGTGAACTTCTTATGGAGGCCGGAGTCCCCGACGGCGCCATAGAGATCATTACTGGCCGAGGTTCAACCGTGGGCAGTTGGCTCTGTTCCCACCCCGATCTTGGTCTTATCAGCCTTACAGGGTCCACCGCGGTCGGCATCGAGACCGCGGAAGTCGCGGCAAAGCACCTCACTCCCTGCGCCCTCGAACTGGGCGGCAACGACGCCTTTATTGTCCTTGAAGATGCCGACGTGGACCTTGCGGTCGAGGAAGTCATGGTCGGACGCATGTACAACACGGGGCAAGTATGTTGTGCGAGTAAACGCTTTATAGTCCACAATGCCAGGAAGGAAGAGTTCACGAAGAAACTTGTGGACCGCCTCGGAACACTCATCCAGGGCGACCCCCAGGACGAAAGGACGACCATCGGTTGCCTTATCAGCGAAAAAGCGGCTATCGGAGTCGAAGAGCAAGTGAACAAGACTGTGGCCCAGGGAGCGAAAATTCTCCTCGGCGGCACGCGGCGTGGCGCCTTCTACGATCCAACTGTGCTTGCGGATGTCAGACCCGGCATGGATGTGGCGAAAGATATGGAGATATTCGGCCCTGTGGTGCCCATTATCGGTTTTGATACGACCGAGGAAGCTGTCAACATAGCCAACGCCTCCATGTTCGGGCTCTCAGGTTGCGTGTTTTCACGCAACATCAATGAAGCCATGAAGGTCGCGAGCTCCCTCGAATGCGGCGGAGTGGTCATCAACGGCTCCAGTTTCTTCCGTTCCTGCGAGATGCCCTTTGGCGGTTACAAGATGAGCGGCATAGGCAACGAGGGCATCATGTGCAGTCTTGAGGAAGTGACGGAAACGAAAACCATCGTGCTCAAGAATGTCCTCACATAAACGCATACGGAGTGTCTCCATCGGAGTCTTGCCGAAACACCTCTTTTACGTTTTTACTCCAGCTCGGATCCGTGCTCGGCCACAAATTGGGCGAGCACTTTCTTAAGCGCCGGATCGCCCAGCGCGTTCAGGAGCTGCGCCTCGAAATATCCGCCCGGCTCGCCGGTATCGAGGCGTGTGCCTTGAGCGCGGGCAAAGGCCACTTTCCCCGCGCCGATCATCTTATCGAGCGCATACGTATGGTAATATTCGCCCGAACCGTGATGAGTCCAGCCTTCCTCGAGCCATGTGAAGAATTCCGGTGTATACAGATAGCGCCCGATCGAGACCTCATGGCTGGGCTCGGCGCCTACCGCGGGCTTTTCCACAAAACCGCGCACTCCGACTCCGTCCTCCGCGGGATCGACGACACCGTATCGCGACACATCTCCCGGCTCGAAAATCGTCGCCAGCACGCACTTCGCCGTACGCTCGTAGACTTCGATGAGCTGGCGCGCGAGTGGTTTTGGCCCAAGCAGAATATCGTCGGGGTAGGCGACCACGCAGGGCTCTCCACCGAGCAGGTGGCTGACCTGCAGGAGCGCGTGGCCCGTACCCTTCATCTCCGCCTGGCGCACGAACGAAACGCGGGCCGGCAGGGGCCCGATCTTTTCAAGCCTGTCCTCCCGCCCTTCGCGTCTGAAAAGTTCCTCGAGCTCGAGCTCGCGGTCGAAATAATCCTCTAAGGCTTTTTTGCGCCGGCTTGATATGACGATAATATCGGTAATCCCCGAGTCGACGAATTCCTGTGCGATGTACGCGACGCTCGGCGTGACACCGATGGGCAAGAGTTCCTTGGGAACAGTCTTCGTAACGGGTAAGAAACGGGTGCCATAGCCGGCCGCGACGATGATTCCTTTCATGGGGGCTATTGTAATTGCCTGACAGAATTCACGCAATTCCGTCCGGAGAGCGCACCCTTGACCAGCATCCACAAAACCATATAACGTTAACTCCCCTATGCGCCCCATACAGAGATATTTCAACGCGTATCGCGGACTTCCCTCCTCTCTCTACGTTCTTTTTGGCGCAACCGTCATAAATTCCGTAGGAATGTTCGTTTTTCCATTTCTGACGCTGTACCTCACGGGTCGGCTTGGCATGAGCCAGAAAGAAGCAGGCCTTTTTATCATGATCGTCAATTTCGCCTATATCCCCGCGAATTTTATCGGCGGGAAAATCGCGGATACGTTCGGGCGCAAAAAACTCATGGTCACGGCGCAAGTGCTGTCGGGGCTGTGCTATATTCCCTGCGGTTTCCCGGGCATAGGAGGGAATGTGCGGTGGTTTCTGCTGGCGAGTGTATTCTTCGACGGACTGACCGACCCCGCGCGCACCGCCATGATGACCGACCTGACCACTCCCGAAACCCGGCGCCCCGCATTTTCACTCACCTATCTCGGGCATAATCTGGGCTTTGCGGTCGGCATGATGATCGCGGGTTTCCTTTTCGAGAAAGCGACATCCTGGCTCTTCTGGGGCAACGCGATCGCGATTCTCGCCGCGATCAGCCTCGTCGCGCTCAAAGTTCCCGAAACCAAGCCGACAAACGAGCAGGTCGAAGCGAGTTTTGGCTCCGGCCAGGAAGACGAGGGGCATCGCGGGAACATCGTGCAGGCGCTGCTTTCAAGACCATATTTGATCATATTTACGGTGCTGACGGGGCTGTACGGATTCGTGTATGCCCAGCACCGCTTCATTCTGCCGCTTCAGACGAAGGAATTTTTCGGAATGCAGGGCTCGGTGATCTACGGTACTCTGATGACGCTGAACGCGACGATGGTCATCGTGCTCTCGACGCCGATCATGACGCTCACGCAACACTGGAAACCCATCAACGCCGTGGCGCTCGCCGGCATACTGTTCGGGCTTGGCTTCGGGCTCATCGGCCTCACGCCTTCGATTCCACTCATGTATATCACGACCGCGATCTGGACACTCGGAGAAATCGTCAACGCGACAAATGAGGGAACCTATGTCGCGAACCACACGCCCATATCGCACCGGGCCAGGTTTCAGGCCATACTGCCCCTTCTCGGCGGATTCGGGTGGAGCATTAGTCCGCCCATCGTCGGCGCATTCACGGACCGCTTCGGTCTGAGGACCGCATGGCCCTACCTCGGGGGAATCGCCATAATCGCGAGCCTCGCCATCTGGTATCTGGGAGTGACAGAGGGAAAAGGCGGGAAAAAACCGGACGTGGCAAGGAACTGAACAGGGGCTGCGTGAAGGGCATACATGGCGTGATCCCGCGCGCATTGCAATTTGGAAGAACGTGGCGTATCTTTGTACAGCAATGTCGGGACTGCTCCACGCTTTTATTCATCGTCTTTTGTACCGATGAATAAAAAAGAGCGCTGGGTGGGCGATATTGGATTTGAACCAATGACTTCCACCGTGTGAAGGTGACACTCTCCCACTGAGTTAATCGCCCGCTCAGCGCTCTAGAGCGGCATCCTAGCAAACGAAGCCGCTCCATGTCAAGGATAGACCTGAAAGAGGCTGAAAGTGAGAGTTGATCATATAGTATCTCGCGGAGAGCCCCTCGAACCTACACCGCACAACCACCGCATTCGCTTTCGTTCTCCCGCCGAAGAGCTGCGCATCGAACTGACGCGGAAGGCCCTGCACTTGCTGATTCTCTTCTGCATCCCCCTGCTTGATATTGCCCCCAATCTGCCGATTTTCGGTCTGCTGGCAGGCATACTCGTCTACTCAGTCAGCGAGATACTCAGACACCGCGGCATAATTGTGCCGGTCATAGCGCCCATCACGGAGAAGGCAGCACGCCGCCGCGACGCCAATCGGTTTGTGCTGGGCCCCGTGACTCTGGCGCTGGGAGCGCTGTTTTCGCTGCTCATCTTCGACCCGCTCCAGGCTAAAGTGGCCATTCTTGCCTTGGGTATCGGCGACAGTTTTTCGAGTCTGATCGGGAAGTCCTTCGGGCGCATTCCTATGCCCTTCTCCGGCGGAAAATCCGTGGAAGGCTCGATTTTCTGCTTCGGGACCGTACTGTTGGCGGTATTTCTGCTCACCGGCAAATTGCTCCCCGCGTGCGTCATCGCACTGACAACCGCGCTCGTGGAATTCTGGCCGACCAAGGACTGGGACAATATTCTCATTCCCCTCGCCGCAGGAGTCGTGGCCTCGCTTATAATATAATTCCAGCCAATACAATTATTTCCAAATATATATCTTGTGGAGCCTTTCGACGGATAAAAATGCACAGAGTGCGAAAAAGAGAGCTCCGCCCATCCCCCATCCCAAGGGACGCGTATCCCAGAGCCACACCCACGCGCCCGCCGCCGCCGTCAGTCCAATGCCGACAAATGCGTAGGATACGTCTTCTTTCAGCCGCGCAGCGACAAGATAATCCACACAATTGATTCCGATGAGCGCCGCCGACACAATCATCGTGATATCCCGATAGCCCGCCTGCAGTATAAAAGAGGATTGGAAACGATCAATGCTGATGGGCATGAGCACCGCAAGCACCGCCCCAAAGAGCACGGCGAGAAGATACCCCATCTGCGGCCGTTCGTGCCCTATCCCCACCGCATACAATCCGGAGACGAAAAGCGCAATAAGCCCCGCAAACCTTGCCCCATACACGACTCGTGTCAATGAGACGAGCGGCCCAATTGAGGTGCTGCGCTGCGCGATAACGAGCATCAGAAGCCGCAGCGTCTCGGCATCGGCCAGAAAAATCCACAACGCGATCAAATACACTTCCGCGGAGACCGTCTTCTGGAAAGTAAAGAGCACCACCATGAGTACAGCGCTCACACCCAACGCGAAAACGCACATTTCCAGCGCGGCTGCCAGCTGAATGCCTACCGGTGCCCCAAAAAAGAAATATTCGGTGTAAAGCCTTGAGTCCGCGAGAAAAAAAGGAAGCCGCTTGTCAGTGCCGATCCGAACGGCCAGCACTATCGTTCCGAGTAACATGACTAGGCTCAAGCTCGATAGAATCCAATAGGTTAATCGGAAATTTCGCGTTGTCACAAGCATATCCTACTTTATTACGACGATTGATTGAAGTATCGCTTTTCACTATAGTATGGCGCATTCCCACGATCAGAGGTATGACAGATGGCAGAGAAAATCACCGCCCGTGAAGTTGATTATTCGCAATGGTATATCGACATCATCCTGAACGCAAAACTGGCAGATTATTCGCCTGTCAAGGGCAGTATGGTGATACGCCCGCGCGGCTACGCGATCTGGGAAAAAATCCGCGATGAATTCGACCGGCGGTTCAAGGAAACCGGCCATGAAAACGCCTATTTCCCCCTCCTTATTCCTATGAGCTTTCTCAAAAAAGAGGCTGAGCACGTCGAAGGCTTCGCGCCTGAACTCGCGGTGGTGACGCACGGTGGCGGCGAAGAACTGGAGGAGCCCTACTGTATTCGCCCCACAAGCGAGACCATCATCTGGGCCATGTACCGCAATTGGATTCAGTCCTGGCGGGATCTGCCTCTCCTCATCAATCAGTGGGCAAACGTGATGCGCTGGGAAAAACGCACACGCCTTTTCCTCCGCACCTCGGAATTTCTCTGGCAGGAAGGGCATACCGCGCATGAAACCGAAAAAGAGGCACGCGAGGAGACACTGCGCATGCTCGAAGTGTACCGCGATGTGGTCGAGCGCTATCTCGCGGTGCCCGTTGTTCCGGGCATGAAGAGCGAGAGCGAAAAATTCGCGGGCGCGGTCGACACCTACACGATCGAGGCGATGATGCAGGACAAGAAGGCGCTGCAGGCGGGCACGAGCCATTTCCTCGGCCAGAACTTCGCCCACGCCTTCGACGTGCAGTTCCAGAACAGGCAGGGCGAGCTCGATTATGTCTGGGCGACGAGCTGGGGCGTCTCCACGCGGCTCATCGGCGCGGTCATCATGACGCATTCGGACGACAAAGGCCTTGTGCTTCCGCCAGCACTCTCGCCCGAAGACGCGGTGATCATTCCCATTTATCGGAATGACACGAAGGCTGCGGTGACGGCTTACGCCGAAAAAGTGCAGGCCGAGCTCAAAGCTGCGGGATTCAAAGCCGTGCTCGACATCGACGACTCTTCGAGCCCCGGCTGGAAATTCGCGGAGTGGGAGATGCGCGGCACGCCGGTGCGCATCGAAATCGGACCCCGCGACATGCAGTCGAACCAAGTCGTCATGGTGCGAAGAGATACGGGCGAGAAGCTCTTTGTCCCCGAAGGGGAGGCCCCCGCAAAACTTAAGCAACTGCAGACGCTCATCCAGAGTTCTCTGTTCGAGCGGGCAAAGGCGTTCCGCGACGAGAATACCGTGCCCGTGTCGGATCTGGCCGGTCTCATCGAATTCTTCGGCGTGGAGACCGCCGGCACGACGGGCGCGAAAGGCGGCTTCGCCGAGGCACTGTGGTGCGGCTCCTCCGAATGCGAAGCGCTGTTCAAAGAGAAGACCAAGGCGACGCTGCGATGCCTGCCGCTCGGCAGACAGGAGCACATTGAGGGAAAATGCGCGATCTGCGGAGCCCCCGCCAGGCACCGTGCCATTTTCGCTCGAAATTACTGAAATTACTAAAACGAAAGCGCGGCCCGGCGTTTTGCCGGGCCGCGCTTTTTCACACATTACCGCTCGCCATTACAGGCCACCGCTCGACGAGCTCTCCCAAAGGTCCTGCACGAAGAGATTTACCGCGGTGCTCGGCGACGAGGCGAGCACCACCTGGCTCTGCTGTCCGCTCGAAGTGCCGATGTTCACCGTGGACTGGACAGACGAAGCGCTCGTCGACCAGGAATCGATGAGCGCGACATCCCTCGAGGACTGGCTGTGCCAATAGATGCCGACCCAAAAACTCGCCGCCGCGGCGACCGCCATCACGGCCGCCGAAAAAGCGAAACGGCGCACCTTGCGCGGACGCTGTTCGGCCTTCCGGTACACCTGCGCGAAATCGGGAAAAGAAGGCGCCGACGTCATGGCCGCGTCTTTCAGCGCAGCTTTGAGATCGATTGTTTTCTTTTCAGCTGAGCTCATATCCCATCTCCCTGAGCAACATGCCCACTTTGTCCCGTGCGCGGAACAATCTCGATTTCACTGTGCCAAGAGGCAAATCGTACATGACTCCAAGTTCGGAAAGCCCCTTGCCCTCAACCTCGTGAAGATAGAGCATCGAACGATCCACCGGTTCAAGCTGCTGCATGGCAGCGGTGAGCATCTTGTTCGCCTCTTCGCGAAGCACGTTCGTTTCGCCCGTCGCGTGCGGGCTCTCCAGTGAGAGCGACTCAAATTCCTCCACCTGCACATTGCGCGCGTGATGGCGGGCGTGGGTGCGCATCACATCGGCGCTCGTCGTCCGGCAGATGCCGTAGAGATACGCGCCAAGGGGGCCCTCTTTTCGCCATCGCGGCAGCGCCTTGTATATCCTGATGAGCGATTCCTGCGCCGCCTCTTCGGCGAGCTCGGGGTCGAAGGCGACAAAGGCGGCACAGTAGCCGCGGATGCGGTCCCACCAGCGCCACATGAGTCGCTCGAACGCGCCTTTGTCGCCTCTGGCGGCATTCGCCGCAAGCGCAAGGTCGAGGGGATCGTCACCCATGGCGGAGGACTGCGCCGCTTCCTGGGAGACGGCCGACGGAAGACGGTCGGATTCCTTTTTTCCTGTGCTCATTGCCCGCACCAATATTTCATCGCTGATCATAATATAATGCTTTTGACCCCCGAACCTTACATCACCCGCCGCAATATGGCCAGAAGCCTGCCATAGCGGTCCGCTTCCTGGGAACTGAAACCCTTTGCGCTGAAAGAATCCGAAAATTTGCCCATCTTCTCCGACATTCTGGCTTCGCGGACCAGGAACAGAATCGACTGCCAGCGTTCCTCACCAAATATTTTGCGAATCGCCACTTGCCGCTCAATCTGAATTATCCTCACCGTCTTTTCATTGACAAGACTCTTCGATATCGCCTCCTCGATCGCCCTCATATCGGGATTGGGATCGAGCAGCATGTTCGCGACCTGAGTCTGATAGATTCTGATTTCGTTCTGGGCTTTCTCAAGTTCGAGCTCCCGCGATCCAAGTATCTTATCAAGTTTATCCAGATCATCATCGGTGAGGTTCAAACTGCGAAACCATTCCCGTACCGCCCCAGGGCCCATCACTCCCTGGTTCCCCATCCCCATGCCCGGCCCCCCCTGTGCGCTCACAAAGGCGGCGCCGGCAATCAAAAACAGCAGGGCCAGCATTTTGCCCCGATTCAATTTCATCAGAATCCTCCGATCTCTCTATTTATTTGTCGTTCGTTGCGGCATACAGGTTTCAAAATTATACCACAATGACAAACAAAAAAGCCGCCCGGCGTTGGCGCCCGGACGGCTCTCATCAAAAATCCACAGGAGACTACGCTTACTGGTTCGCCTGGAAGATCTTGTTGACCTCGATGATGCTGTCCGCGCGGATCTCCTGAATCTGCTTCTGCAGATCGGAAATCTTCGAGATCGACTCATCGACTTTCGCTTTGTCGGGAGACGCGCTCCAGAGCAGATTGTTCAGCAGAAGCCTCTCGGAACGGACCTCGTTCTGCAAGGGCAGAATCTGCGATGCTGCATCCTGAACGATTTTCTCCACTTTGGCCTTGTCCTCAGCCGAGAGCTTCTGGTACTGGTAATAGGAGAATGCCTCGAAACCGGACTGACCTCTCATACCTGTCGGCCCCATCATTGGGCCTTGCGGCATCTGAGGCCCCTGCGCTCCTTGAGGTCCAATAAAACCACGCTGAGAATTCATGTGGCCACCGCCTCTCTGTTGCCCATTGCCATAAGGGCCAAAGCCGGGGACGGCCTGATTCTCGTTCTGGTATCCATACCAATACCAGTAATTATATCCATACCCCGGGGTTACAGCACCAGGACCCACATTTCCTCCGCCGAAACCCTGCGCGAACGCGCCAGCGGTCGCGGCGAGGAGCATAGCGCCCGCCATCAGAAGCACAATCGCCTTTCTTGATGTTCTCATATCCTTCCTCCCTTGAAGGTTTTTGTTGTTCATCTAAAAGTCGCAGGAAGGAGGAATTCGGTTTCATGAAAACGCTAAAGGTTATATTCTTTCATTTTTTGCCGTGGCCACTCTGATTGCCCTGCCCTCCGGATTCGGATTTCCCAGACTGGGATTTCCCCGAACTGCCTTGGCCTTCGGCATTCTGAGAGGCGTCGCCCTGGTTCTTTTTCCCCGAGAGAGAAGCGTTTTCGAGCGCTTTTGATACGGCCTCCGCGGCACTGTGGCCGGCCGAAGTAAATTCCTCAATCGAGACCAGAATCGAATCAAAGCTGTTTTCGTCAAGGTCGCTCGCGATGAGCGCGGAGGCAAGTCGCAGACGATCCTGTTCACCGAGGCCGAACCGGGCCTTTGCGCTTGTCACGACCGAAAGCGCCGCCAGCGCGCGCGTAGTCGCCTTCGGTTTAGTGCCGTTCTTCGCGACAGCCTCTTCAAGCGCATTTTGCACCTCTGCTTCCGTAAGGCCCGCCCTTATAAAAATAAGCATCTGTTCTAAAGTCGAAGAGGCAGTATTCCTGTTCGAGGAGAAAATGCCATGTGCCCGGAGTATAGCGGTAAGCCGAACGACGCGCTGCATATCCACTCTCAAGGAAGCGACAAGAATTTCCGGATTCACCTGTTTCCGCGCCCCTTCCTCCAGGCGAGTGGCCAATATCGAATCGGAAAGGCCCAGTTTTTCGAGCTGCTGAACCATCGTTTTGACTTCCGGGGCTATCGTCCCATACACAGCCAGGTTCGGAGGCTTCGCCAACCATGCGGCGACAGCCTGGGCAAAAAGGACATGAGGAGCGCTGAGAATCAGCAACAGGGAAAAGAGCCGAATAGATTTATGCGTAAAGACTTTCGGTTTTGTTTTTTCCATTCTCTATAACCTTAAAAGGCTGCTTGAGCCACCGAAACCGTCGTCGACCCGCGCCGCCGCTTCAGGATCAGCGATCCATCTGTCGCCATCGATGACAAAGTTATAGACGTAAACCCGTCCTTTCTTGAGCGGCACCAGCACTTCCCACATACCATCGGCGCCCGTTTTTTTAAGTACATAAGTCTCCGGGTTCCATGAGGTAAAATCGCCGGCGAGTTCTACGGTACTGGCTTCCGGGGCATAGAGCGCGAATCTGACGCTGATGGTGTCCTTAGTTCTTGTGCCCAAATAAATACCCAGGCTCAAACCGAGAATGAATATCGCCGCGGCCGCCGCCACAAGCGCCGGCCTGGAACGGATTATGTGCGAGGGCCTTTTTCCCTTGCCTATCGTCTTCATCACGCCATCCGCAAACTCAGACGGCACCGAACCCCGTGCGCCCGACCGGCGCGCGGGTCCGACACCGGAATCGGCCGCGATATTCGCTTCGATATTCGCGTCTCGCTCGATAAGTGGCAGCAAGGCGCGAAATTCATGGGCGCAGGCCTCGCAATCGGCGAGATGCATGTGGAATTCGCCCAGAGAAGCGGGCGACATCCCGCGCTCACCCCGCTCCCACGCATCGACGAATGCTCGCGCTTCCATACAGTTCATCATAGAGATATACCCCCCCGGGGCCGCTTCGGTTGCATATTTTCCCCTAAAACCTCGCGCAATTGCTTCCGCGCGCGAAAAAGCCTCGACTTGACAGCTTCCTGTCCGAGACACAGAACTTTCGCGGTCTCTTCGACCGAAAGCTGCGCGAAATAATACAGCTCTACCGGCCTTCTCATGTCCACGGGCAGAGAGGAGATGGCCTCACGCAGGGCCTGGAATTCAAATGCCCGCTCGGCCTCTCCCGCGGGGTCATCAGGCGGATTCGTCATCTCCTGTCTTACAAACGCGGCCTCTCTCTGCTTCCTCGATGCAAAAAGTCTGATATGCGTACGCACATTGTTGGCGGCGATGGCGAAGAGCCAGGCAGAAAAACTTTCTCCTCTCTTGAAAGAGGCGAGCGACCTGTATGCCCGCACAAATACTTCCTGCGAGGCGTCCTGCGCGTCTTCTTCCGAACGCATGCGCATCCGGCAAAACGCGAGTACCCGGGCGCTATATGTATTGACAAGAAATCGGTATGAATTCACATCACCGTCAAGTACCCGCGCGATAACGGAATCTTCGCGGTTCCTTTCCGCCGCCTCTTTCGTGCTGTCGGGCTCTGCGTGTCCCAGAGTATCCGCGTGGCCTTGCATGCCTAAAAGCATAGTCTTCCCCGGCCCCTTTTTCCAGAATTATTTTTTCTCTTTTTTGCAACCGAAATGAGGGTCGCGCGGTATCCATTGTCAAACACATTATCATATACCCTACAAAAGGGGCGGAGGTTGCATATGATTTCAAGACATAAACCGGTGACGTTCGTTCTGCTGCTGATGCTCAGCCTGGGAGGCGTCTCCGGAGTCATTGCGCAGACGACTGATACTCCCATTGAAACGGATGGCTTGCAGAATGACATTACAACCGTGAACGCGGCGGCCGAGCTCGACCAGACAGCGCTTCTCATAAGACTCAGCGCGCAATTTCAGGTTGAGCTTGCGGTACTGGAAACCCTGAGCGCTCAGGGATATACCGCAGGTCAGATATGGCTCGCGCTCGAAATTTCACAGCAGACGGGCGCCGAGCTTTCGGTTTCAATAGCGCAGGCCGCGAGCATCGGCGGCGACGGCCACGGCTGGGGCGTACTTGCCCAGGCGCTGGGCATCAGTCCTGGTTCGCCAGAGTTTCTGGCGCTCAAAGAACAGATGAGGAACCGTACACGGACTATGGCTTCAGACATCGCCAAAGAGCATGGAAAGAGCCTGGATAATTCTGACAGGGGCTCCATGGGAAAGGACGATTCCAGAGGCAACGGCGGCCAAAACGGTAAGTATTGACGCGTATTGGCGCGTATTGGCGCCGGTTTTACTGTCCTCGAGTGCCTATCCAAAAGGCTCACTACGGTGAGCCTTTTTTCATACACGGTACGGACTCTTTCCTTGGCCGCCCCGAATTATTACTCTATATCTTAAGAAAAAAGAGAGCCAGGAGAAAAACCGGGCGCGGGCCGGATTCTCCCTCTCCGAAACCGCCGCAAAACAGGAGTCTCGCATGCCATTCGTAGTGCAAAAAGAAGCCTCTGTCCCAGAACTGGACTCGATTGTCCGACTGTATCGCCACGAACCGACGGGCGCGCGTCTGCTTTCCGTCATCAACAAGGATGAAAACAAGGTCTTCGGCATCACATTCCGGACACCGCCGCGGCGCAGCGACGGCGTCGCCCACATCATCGAGCATTCCGTGCTCTGCGGTTCCCGCAAGTATCCCGTCAAGGAACCTTTTGTCGAACTCATGAAGGGGTCTCTCAACACCTTCCTCAACGCGCTGACCTATCCCGACAAGACCTGCTATCCGGTCGCGAGCACGAATCTCAAGGACTTCTACAATCTCATCGATGTGTACCTCGACGCGGTGTTCTATCCGAACCTCACCGAGCACACCTTCATGCAGGAGGGCTGGCACTACGAGGTGGATCCGGCCACCAAGGAACTCAGCTACAAGGGTGTCGTCTTCAACGAGATGAAAGGCGCCTATTCCGATCCGGACGATCAGCACGACGATCTCTGCCGGCGGAGTCTCTATCCCGATACGCCCTATGGCCTCGACTCGGGCGGCGATCCGCTGGAAATTCCCTCCCTCACCTATGAAGAATTCGTCGGTTTTCACAAGAAATATTATCATCCTGCGAATTCTTTCATTTTCTTCTACGGTGACGATGATCCCGAACGGCGCCTCGCCATGATGGAAGAGTGGCTCTCTCCTTTCGGCCAGGCGAGGATCGATTCTCTGCCCTCTTCACAGCCCGAGTTTCCCGAACCGCGCCGCCTCGAGTACCGGTACCAGGCAAGCGAGCAGGGTGAGCCTAAGGCATATACCGCGGTCAACTGGGCTCTCTATGAGCACGGGAACCCCGAACTCTCGATGAAGGCCTCGATTCTCTTCCATATTCTGACGGGGACGCCCGCCTCGCCGCTCCGGAAGGCGCTGATCGAATCGGGGCTGGGCGAGGACCTGGCGGGCTTCGGTCTTTCCGAAGAATTGCTCCAGACGGCCTTCTCGATCGGGCTCAAGGGCGTGGATCCCGCTAAAGTCGCCGATGTGGAGCGGCTCATATTCTCGACGCTCGAGCGACTCGCGCGCGACGGCATCGACGCCGACACCGTCGCGGCTTCTCTCAACACTCTCGAATTCGCCCTCAGGGAAAAAAACACCGGACGCTTTCCCCGCGGACTGGCGATCATGTTCGATGGACTCAACGACTGGCTCTATGACCATGATCCCATCGCGGCCCTCTCCTTCGGCGAGCCTCTCGAAAAAATCAAGGTGGCCGCCGCGGAGAATCCGAGGCTCTTCAGCGAACTCATCGACTCGCTCCTCTTGAACAACAGGCATCGCACAACTGTCGTTCTTCTGCCGCACCCCGACGCCAACGGGGAGCGGGAAGAGGCGGAGAAAGCCATCCTGGGCCAGGCCAGGGCCGCGCTCGACGCGCGGAAACTTCAGGAGATCGAGGAAACGACGAAAGCGCTCAAAAAGTTGCAGGATACGCCCGACACCCCGGAAGCGCTGGCCACGATTCCTGTCCTCTCTCTCGCGGATATTCCAAAAGAGGCGCCCATTCTGCCTTCCGAGCCGCTCGATCTGGGCATAGGCGGCGCGCATGGCGCGCCGAACGAAGTGCACGCGTATTACCATGAGCTCGCGACGGGCGGAATCCTCTACCTCGATCTGGGCTTCGAGTTCGGCGCGCTCGAGCCGAAATTGCTGCCCTACGTGAGCCTTCTGGGGCGTTTCCTGCTCGAGATGGGCACGGACAAAGAAAACTTCGTGCAGCTGATTCAGCGTATCGGGATGCATACCGGCGGCATCCGGAGCACCTCGGTATCCGCGACGCGCTGGGATGACCGAAAGCCCGCGCCATGGTTCTTTTTGCGGGCGAAGGCCTTGCCCGAAAAGGCAGCCGTTCTGGCGGACATCCTTGTGGACGTTCTGGCGCGTGCGCGGTTCGAGGACCGTGAGCACGTACGACAGATCGTCCTCGAAGAAAAGGCTCAGGCCGAAGCGATGCTTGTGCCGGCTTCGACCCGCATGGTCGGGCTCAGGCTGCGCTCGCGCTACAACCCCGCCGACTGGGCCTCCGAACGCCTCTACGGGATCGAACATCTCTTCTTCCTGCGCGACCTCGCGCGGCGCGTCGATGAGAATTGGCCTTCGGTATTGGCCGACATGGAGCGCGTGCGCGGCACGCTCATCAGCCGCGACAATCTTGTCGTCAACGTGACGACGGACAGGGAAACGCTCGCGGCCTCCGCGAACGCCATAGCGCGGGTGGTCGGCACCCTCCCCGCGCGGCGCGCATCGGCGGCGAGTGGCGGGGCCGGCTCGGGCACGCCTTGGATCGATGAGGCGCGCGCGGCCTCCGGCACGTCCGGGCTCCGTCCCGCCATGGAAACCCTCGAACTGCCTACTCAGGTGAACAGCGTCGGCATGATTTTGCCGCTCCAGAATCTGAAAAAGGTGGCCGGCGGGGCCTATGTCGCCTCCAAATATCTCGATGCCACCTATTTGTGGGAACAGGTGCGCGTCATGGGCGGCGCCTACGGGGGCTATTCCAGCCTCGACCTGGCCTCCGGCCTCCTTCTGTTTCTCTCGTACCGCGACCCCAACCTCGAACGGACCATCGAGATATACCGCAGAGTCTCGGAGTACCTGAAATCGACCGAAGTTCCCAAGGAGGAAATTCAGAAAGCGATTATTGGAACCATCGGCGATACCGACGCCTACCAGCTTCCGGACGCCAAGGGCTTCAACGCCCTCATAAACGAGCTCACCGGCTATACGCAGGAGACGCGCCAGTCCATCCGCGACCAGATACTGGCCGCGGATATCGGCGCTTTCCGCCGTCTCGGCACGCTGATCGAAGAAGCGGCGCGGCGCCCGATGATAGTCGCGCTGACCGCGCCGGAGAGGATCGGAAAAGCGCTGTCGGCGCTTCCTTCGCCGGTCGAGCGCCTCTCAGTGTATTAAATCGAACGCGCGGGGATCGAGCTTGTCGAGCAGAGCCTGATCCCCGACGGCGACCCACAGGAATGCGCCCTTCATAAAGTATGTATCGAAGGCGCGTTGCACGGCCAGCGAATCGAGCGTCTCTATGCGGCGCTGATCCTTCAGCCAATCCGCCGGGTCGCCGGTGAGCCGCACCGAACGGATCATCAGCGAGGCGATCCCCGCATTATTGCGCACCGCCTCGAAATAATCGTTCATATAGAGCTGTTTGTACGTGTCGATTGCGTCGGTAATCGACATATACCCGTCGCTTTCGGTCTTCGCCGGGTCGACGGAAACCACCCGCCCGCGCGCCATCATATCCGCCGCCTCGTCGATATATCCCTTGATCTTGTCCGGCGCGTCCGTCTTGTACATCATGATGGAACCATAATTTGCCGAAAAAACCCGAATCATGGCCGAGGGCGTGTAGACCGCGCCGTACTTGTCGCGCACCACCGAAAAGAGCAGGTCCGAGAAGATGCGCGCGGCAAGCGCCGCCGCGAAATAATCGTCCTTCCCCGGCCCTGGCGCGGCAAAATCGCCCCTCAAATAGATCGTTCCCTGGGACTGATCGTGTGCCTCGGTAATGAGCGATCCGGACGGACCCATAGGGAAGGCCGCGGGCTCCGGTATCGGGCCAAGCCGCAGATCCGGGATACTTCCCAGCAGCGCCTCCAGCTTGCGCGCCAGCTCCGCGGGATTGAAGTCCCCCACGGCCACCACAAAAATCCGGTCGGCCGAGAATTGATCCTTGTACCACTGGCGTGCGTCCCCGGCCATCATCGGTTCTATACTCTGCTCGGTTCCCTCAGGATTCACGCCGTAGGGATGATCCTTAAAATAGGCCTGATTCATAACTTTCTGCGTCATCGACCAGGGGCTCTGTTCCATCGCCTGGAGCGCGAGCGAGGCATCCTCTTTCGTCCTGTCGAAATCAGACTGGCTGAACGCGGGGGTGATGAGCATATCAGCCCACAGGTCAAGGAGTTCATCGCGGTATGTATCGAGCGTCGTCAGGCTGAATGTCGAGTATTCAAACTGCACCGCCGCGGCGATATGCGACGACGTGCGGTCCAGGATCGACGCGGCCTTTTCGTATGGATAGTGCTGCGAACCGCGGGCCATGGTGTTGAGCGCGATCTTTTCCCAGCCGGCGTGTTCGGGAGGTGTCACCAGAGAACCACCGTTCAGCACGAGCGAAACATGGAATACCCTGTTTGCGTTCTGTACCTTCATGTAGACAGGAATACCGTTGGAAAGTACTGTCTTCATGAACGTGGGGGCATTTTCGCGCACAAAAGTAGTCTGGGCACCCACGCCCACCGCGACAATCGATATGAATATCGCCATCAGTACGAATTGTTTATGCATTGACTTTTTCATGCGAGCCTCCTCAACGCTGCTGCCACCAGAAGGCATTCTGCGCGGTGACACGGGTGTAGCCGAGTTCACTGATCTTCGCCTCCATGCGCGGATCCGCGCCGAAGGTGCTCGTGCGCAGCCGCACCAGGGTCGCCACGGACGGCACACTGGAAGCGCTAGGCGCGCCGCTCATACTTACCGACGAGCCGGCGACCGCAGCGCTGCCCTGTCCCGCCTCTCCTGTTAAATATTTCCTTATGAGCGCGGAAATATCATCCCAGGTAACCTTCCTGCAGTTCGCCTCATAGTTGAAAAAATAGTCCGTGCCCGCGGTGGACCACCAGAACGTGAGCGTGTCCGTCACAAAGGAACCAGCGGATTCGAGCGCGTAGATATTCTGGTCGACGAGCTTCGTCTTGGCTTCCTCGAGAGCTCCGTCCCCAAAATAGGCGCGGGGGTCCGCCGCGATCTGCGCGAATTCGCTCAGGATGGTCTTTCGCAGATTTTCCACCCGCTGAAGCACCGGCTCCTCGGTCGCCGGTTTCTGCACAAGCATAAAGGTCGAAAAAATGTAATTCCCTCCGTCGCGCGCCGTGGGATAGGTAAAATCAATGTATTCCGCATCGTACAGACCGAATACTTTCCTCATTACCTCGGACTTGAACGGCCCAGAAGGCGATGACAGAAGGAACAACAGCACATCGGACACGTAGGTATCGTACGTCTGGCGCGTCACATCGGGACCTCGCCAGCGGAACTGAACCTGCGCGATCCCCCGATAGAACTGATCTTCGGCGGTCACAAGCCGAATGCCATCGGGAATCGGCCCTTGTGCCGGCTCGCCGAGCACGGACTGGGGCGCCCACGCCCATTCCCCGAACGAGGCCTTCGCGAGCGCCTGCACTTGCTCCAGCGTCGTGTCTCCTCCTACGAGCAGGGCCATGTTGGTGGGCACATAATAGGTCTTCTGCATATCGCGGAGTTCGGCGACCGTCGCGTTCTCGATATTCGACTCAGGACCGTCGATGTTCTCACGCCACGGGAACTGATTGAACATACGGGATTCCAGCGCATTCGACGCAATCTGCGCCGGGTCGCTGTGGTATCCCCGAATTTCGTTGAGCACGATCAGCTTCTCATTTTCGAGCACCGTGTAATTGAGCGTGGGATTCATGACGGCATGAGCCCAGAAATCGATCGCGTCGGCGAGCTTGTCCGAAGGCACCGTGATGTAATAGTTGATATATTCCTTGCCGGTCGCACCGTTCCAGCTCGTTGTCCCCATGCGGTTGAGCGCCGCGGTGAAAGCGTCCTTCGTCAGGTATCTGTCGTTGCCGTTGAACATCATGTGTTCATATAAATGAAAGAATCCCGCCGTTTCGGGGGTCTGCGCGAGGGCCCCCGCCCTGAACGCGACGCACACGGTCACAAGCGGCACCGCGTGATTTTCCACCACGAAGACTTCAAACCCGTTGTTGAGCGTCGTGTTCCGCACGACATTCGAGGCAGCGCTTTTCTCCCCTACCGCAACCTCCTGCGCCATTGCGGGGCCCGGCAAAAACGACGCTATTACCAGCACAAAAACAAGACACCATACTATTTTTTTTCGTTTCATGGAATGTTCGCTCCTTCTCTGATACCACATTAAACCAATCGCCATCCTCCAGTCTATCGCGTTTCGGCCCCGCGTTCCAAAACCGCGTTCCTGTCATGTTCATCGATATCGTGGGCATCCCAGGGATACACAATCCAGACGTCGCCGAGCGCCTCTCCTACAAAAACCTTCGACACGCCCGGAGGAAACGCCCCTCTTTTTTCCTTGCGCTTATCATGCAGCACCGCGACCGCCAGGGCCGCGGGATGGTAGGCGAGCAGTTCCTTCGTGCAATACTCGAGCGTCACCCGCGAATCAT
Source organism: Spirochaetaceae bacterium UBA5556 (assembly GCA_002425765.1). Taxonomy (GTDB): domain Bacteria; phylum Spirochaetota; class Spirochaetia; order Treponematales; family Rectinemataceae; genus Rectinema. The sequence continues at coordinate 21,117 of DIMW01000011.1, forward strand.
CGACCTCGTCCACCAGCAAAATGCGCTTGTCCGCCAATTTCTTTTCCGCTTCTTCGATCCACTGCACCTTGCGGGGATAGTCCATCGGTTTATCGTTGAGGTCGTAGTAGGCGATACCCACCGCCAGAATTGGCTTGCCGAGATAGGTCCGTAAAATTCGCGCCGGGATGAAGCCGCCCGTGCCGATCGCCACGATCACGTCAGGATCGAAGCCGCTCTCCGTGACCTCTCCGGCAATCGACTGCGCGAGCTTATGAATCATCTGATAGGTATAATAGAGCTTTTCCATATTCTGATTTTAAGAGAACTTTCAGGCACGGGCAAGAGAAAATGCTATTTTGTGGCTTGACAATTTTTACTGATAATGATTATCATTTTCATTGAGCCGTATCATAGAGATTCTTCATCATATTTTTTCTTCGCTTCTAAGAGGGCCTTTGAATGAACGAACTGGGGACGTTTGAAAATTATCTCCGCGCCCATGGCCAAAAAATGACTCGGCCGCGCAGAGTCATTCTCGAAGCATTTCTCGAGACCGAAGGCCACCTCTCTATTGATGATATTCTGCGCGAAGCGAAAAAAATCGACACCGGTATAGGGCAAGCGACAGTGTTCAGAACGATTCGTCTGATTGCGGCCGCCGGACTTGCGCGCGAAGCTCTGCAGGAAGATGGGGCACGCACGTTCGAACATCTGGCTGACCACCCTCACCATGATCATCTGCTCTGTGTCGGCTGCGGCAAGGTCATTGAATTCCTGAGCCCCATGATCGAAAAAGAGCAACAGAAAATCTTTGTTCGGTATGGATTCGTGCCTCGGGGACATATGATGGAACTGCTGGGCCTGTGCCCGGAATGTCAGGCAAAAGAACGAGGAGAACAATAATATGATGCTTGCGGAACTTGGGCCTGGCCAGAGATTCGAAGTTTTGCGCATTGTGTTCGGCGGAGAGATCGGGAAAAGGCTCGCGGACCTCGGATTCATATCGGGCACTGAGGGAGAAGTAGTGCGCGCGGCGCTGTTCCGCGGGCCCATGCAGATCCGCTTGGGTGATTACGACCTCATCATGCGTCGTCACGAGGCGAGACTCGTCGAGGTAAATCCACTTCCGCAGGCCGCCGCGAGTACATCCGAATCCGATGTCCACATGCCCCTCCCTCTTCGACCGCATATCCGGTCGCACTTCGCCCATGGAGCGCGCGACATCCGGCACATCCATCGGGCTTTTGGTAAAAAGTCTCATAGTTGTCATTGATTTCATGCTTTCTCAGGAGTAATCCATGCAGGATACAAGGGCGCTCACCATCGCGCTCGCGGGCAATCCCAACGCCGGGAAAACGAGCATCTTCAACGCGCTGACCGGCGCACACCACAAAGTCGGCAATTACCCCGGCGTCACCGTCGAAAAGCGCGAGGGTCTGCTCGAATTTCAGGCCTGGAACATCCACATCGTGGATCTGCCGGGTACCTACAGCCTCACCGCATATTCGCTCGACGAGGTCGTCGCGCGCGACTTCGTGCTCAACGAAAAGCCCGACATCATCGTCGACGTGCTCGATTCCACCAATCTCGAACGCAACCTGTATCTCCTGCTCCAGCTCATAGAGCTGGGACTGCCGGTGGTCGCCGCGCTCAACATGGCGGATGAGGCCGCCGAAAAGGGCATCGTCATCGACCATACAATTCTTTCGAAGACGCTCGGCGTACCGATGGTCCCTACGGTCGGTTCCCGCGGTGAGGGTGCCCACGAACTTCTGGAAACGGTGATCTCGACGTTTGAGGCGCATACATTACCCCGCATGCCCAGCTATGGCGCGGACATAGAGGCCCATATCGCGGCGCTCGTCGAACTCCTCAAAGAGGACAGAGATTTCGCTGCGGCGTACTCTCCCCGGTGGATGGCGATAAAACTCATCGAAAAAGACCCCGATGCCCAAAAGCGCGTCGAGCACCATCCTCATGCGGCTAAAATTCATGCCGCGCTGGAGGCCGCCTGGCACTGGATCGCGCTCCACTACGGCAAGGACTCGGAGATCATTTTGTCTGAACAGCGCTACGGCTATATCCACGGCGCGGTTTCCGAGGCGGTTCACCACAAACGATTGCGCGGCATTTCGCTGACAGAACGTATTGATAACTTTGTGATGCACCCTCTCGTCGGTCTGCCGCTCTTTTTCTTTGTCATCTGGGCAATTTTCAAACTGACCTTCGTACTCGGCGAATATCCCGTATCCTGGCTCGAACAATTGTTTGGGTATCTCGAAGGAGTAATCCAGCATTCGGCGCTTCCCGCCTTGATTCAAGATCTGCTCATCAATGGCATAATTCATGGTGTGGGCGGCGTGCTTTCTTTTGTTCCGCTCATCGTGATCCTCTTCTTCTGCATTTCCGTCCTCGAAGATACCGGCTACATCGCGCGCGCCGCGTTTCTGACCGACCGTTTTCTGCACGCGATCGGGCTGCACGGGCAGTCCTTCATGCCCCTCATGCTCGGCTTCGGATGTTCGGTTCCCGCGATCATGGCGACGCGCACGCTCAAAAGCCCGAAAGAGCGCATCGCGACGATCATGGCGATTCCCTTTATATCCTGTGGCGGCAAGCTGCCCATCTATGTACTACTTGCCGGGACTTTCTTCCCCAAAAACGCTTCCGCAGTGGTCATGCTGATGTACGCGGGCGGGCTCGTGCTGAGCATTCTGTCCACTTTTCTCCTTAGGCGAACCGTGCTCAGGGGAGAGTCGATGCCCTTCGTCATGGAACTGCCGCCATACCGCATGCCGACACTGAAAGGTGTGCTCTGGCATGTGTGGGAAAAGACATGGAGCTATATACGCAAGGCGGGAACGATCATCCTCGCGGTCTCGGTGCTGATGTGGATCATCACTTCGTATCCCAAGGCCAAGGGCGTTGAGGAGTTCGCGGCCGAGGCGAGGGCAGCGGTGGCGACAGCGCAGCCCGGACTCAGCGAGACGGCAATCGCCGTCAGAGTCGAAGTGTTGGTGCGACAATATCAGCTCGAGCACAGCATCGCCGGCCAACTCGGCAAGATTATCGAGCCCGTGATCGCGCCCATCGGTTTCAACTGGAAAATCGGCGTGGCGCTGCTTCCCGGGCTCACCGCGAAGGAACTTGTCGTTTCGACCCTGGGGGTACTGTACGGCGCGCCCATCGACGAGAACAGCGAAAGCCCCTCGCTGCGGCAATCCTTGCGCGAGGCCCCGGACTGGTCTTCCCGCATAGCGCTGGCGCTGATGGTCTTCATCCTCGTCATGCCGCCGTGCTTCGCGTCGCTGGCCACGATCCGGGCCGAGGCGGGCAACAAGTGGCTTGCGTTCCAGGTTGTCTATTCGCTGGCGCTGGCGTGGATTCTTTCGTTTCTGGTGTCGATGCTGGGGCGCGCGGTCGGCATGTAGCAGGCGCGCGGCGGTGAAGCCCCTGCCGCGCTCGGACTACAGTTTGAAGCTGACTCCCGCGCCGACGGTCAGCCCTCCATAATCGTTGAAAAGCGCAGTATCAAGCGCACGCCAGTAATCTAATCCTACATCGACAAAGAGACGGGTATTCCTATTTATAAGGTACCCAACTCTTCCACCGGCCTGAAAACCGAGGTGTGATAGGAAATTGTTCTCATATCCCGTAACCGCCTCAACTAAATGCAAATATGTCAGGCCTGCGCCCGCGTACGGCGCGAGATGGAGTCTGCCTATCGGTATCATGTATTCTGCCCCAAATATAGCATTTACCGGTATAATTGTTACAGTAAATATGCTAATCGCGCCACTTAACGGCATCTGAATGCCAATATACGGCCGCAGCGGGAAAAACCCACGTGACGCGGTCATCCGCAATCCCGGCAGTGTTTCACCCTCGCTTGTGTGGAGATACAGATCCAGATCGGTACCGCGCCGCGCTATTTCCTTAAGCTGCGTATTCGCGTCGAGTGCGCCGGATCGGTAGAGTATGCGCCCCGTCGAGAGCTGCTGGCTGACGTCGGTAATCATGATGAGCCCCGACTCGCGCGTGTCTTCGATACCGCCCACTGTCTGCTTTTCGATTATCGCGTATTCATCGCCTTTTTTAAGCCCCATGTTGGCGCCGAGCTGAATCTTGACCGTCGATCCCTTAGCCTCAAGAATGCGCGTATTGATCTGGAATTCCGGTATAGCCCTGATCCTGTATTCCAGTTCAGGCGGAATGGCGTTGATTGCGGACATGACCGCGTTGTTCTGGCTCGTCTTATCGCTGCCCGAAGTATCGATGGACTCGATCGAAAGAACGGTCGCGTCGTGCGCCACATCGATAAAGGTGACACCTGTGGTGATGTTGCAGTTCCATGTCCCGGCCTTGGAATTCCAATACACCGCAAAATTCGTCACCACTGGCACAACGACGATGAACGCACCGGTCAGACGCTCGAATTCAGCCTTGGTGAGGAACGCCTCTCCAAACTGGTACTGTTCCGGCAAGACAAAATTGACCTGTTTCGCCTGGCGCAGCGCATCGACAAATTGCTGCAAGCCCCCGGAAGAGAGGCGCTGCGTCGTGCCAAAAACCGTGAATCGGCCAATATCGGAAAATACTTTCTGAATCTTCAAGTCGATAGTGCCCAGCGCCTGAGGCGGAATGAACCATCCATAATAACCGAGGGCAAACACTGCAATATCCTGCTTTGTGCTCACCACAGGCTGTGCGCCTGCCCCAAAAAGACTTGCCAATAACAGCAAAAAAATCATGGATATGGCGAGTCGTCGCGACTTCATGCAGTACCTCCCTCTTCAACCTTACGTTTTTAGTGGTTAATAATATTTGTATTATAAGAGGGAAGCAACAGAAAAATCAAATGAATTCTGTATTCATTCCGCAGTGCAGACTACTCTCTATGCTCTAATCGATTTGAGGGCGCCAGCCCACAGTATAAGCTGGTCCAGCATCGTCCTCAGCGTGTCGGTCTGGATCGGCGCCGGCTTGAAAACGCTGAAATTCTCAAAATCGGTAAAGAGCGAAAGATGGACCGCGGTGCGCACGTCGGCCATCTGCAGTTCTCCCGCCACAAGGCGGAGGCCTTCCACGGCACGGGCACCGCCTACGGAGCCATAGCTCACAAAGCCGACTGCCTTGTTGTTCCATTCGGCATAGAGAAAATCCAGGGCGTTCTTGAGGGCTGCCGATGTTCCATGATTATACTCCGGAGTCACAATGACAAAACCATCGAACTGGCCGATTTTCTGAGCCCATTTCTGAGTGTGATCCTTGGTGTACTGATGCAGAGAAGGAGGCATCGGCTCATCCAGCAGCGGCAAGTTGTAATCCTTGACATCGACGAGCTCGAATTCGGCGTCGGCGCGATTTTTGGCCTGTGCCAGAACCCATTTGGCAACTGCTTCGTTGTTGCGGCCGGGACGTGTGCTTCCTGTAAGAACGGCAATCTTTAACATGGGAATCTCCTTTCACTTTCGGATGCAATCAAGATAATGATTTTTTAATATAATCGTCTATAGTTTTTTATATATATAAAATAGTATAAATCATTCAAACCTTTAACCCACTGGATTCTGTGCTGAGTGCCATCCATGCGGACCATAAAAATCATGTTGCGCACTCACGCAAACCAGCGTATCATTGGTATGTTCAAAATTTTTCCATAAGGAGGTCGTATGAAAAGGTTTCTCGTCATACTCTGCGCGCTCCTCGCGATGACCATGTCGCTTGCGGCGCAGAGCAAATCCGTAGATCTGACGTTCATCGAAACATCGGATATCCACGGTGCAATCTATCCATACAATTTCATCACCGCAAAACCGGCCGCCACATCCCTCGCGCAGGTTGCGAGCCTGATCAAAGAAGAGCGCTCGGCGGGAAATTCCGAGGTTGTTCTTCTGGAGAACGGGGATTCCCTGCAAGGCCAGCCCACGGTCTACTACTACAACTTCGAGAAGACCGATGGTCCACACATCTGGTCCCAGGCGGTCAATTTCCTCGGCTACGATGCCGTTGGCGTAGGCAACCACGACATTGAGGCCGGGCACGCCGTGTACGACAAGCTGTACGAAGAGATGCAGGCACCCGTGCTGTGCGCGAACGCGGTCAACCCCGACGGAACGCCATACTTCCAGCCTTACGCCATCATCGACAAAGGCGGCGTGAAAATCGCGATTCTCGGTATGATCACGCCGAAGATTCCCGACTGGCTGCCGCCGCAGTTCTGGACCGGCATGCAGTTCGAGGACATGGTGCAGACCGCAAAGAAGTGGGTGCCCATCATTCAGGAAAAAGAGCACCCCGATCTGCTGATCGGTCTGTTCCATTCCGGCGTCGACTACACCTATGGCAATGTGACCCGCGATACGCCGAACAATGAGAACGCCTCTCAGCTCGTCGCCGAAATGGTGCCGGGCTTCGACCTCATATTCGTCGGTCACGACCACGCGGGGTGGGCCGGCCAGGGATGGGATCCGGCCAACAAGAAAAAAATCGACGTCAAAGACCCCAACGGGAAGGTAGTCCCCATCTATGGTCCGCTCAATGCGGCCCGCAATGTGGCTGTCGTGAAGATGAACCTCACCTGGAACGACCAGACCCAGAGCTGGGACAAAATGGTCCGTGGCGGCCTCGTCGATATGACAAAATATCAGCCCGATCCGGACTTTATGGCAACATTCCAGCCCATGTTTGATGAAATCAAGACATGGGTCGACCGCCCCATCGGCAAGATGGACGGCGTCATTTCCACGCGCGACTCGATGTTCGGCGATTCTGCGTTCGTCGATCTGATCCAAAGAATCCAGCTCGATCTCTCCAGAGATCCGAGCCTTGGACTCTCTCCGGCCGATATCTCCTTCGCGGCGCCCCTTTCGGCCGACGCCAAGATTCCGTCGAGCCCCGACGGCACGCTGTATGTGCGTGACATGTTCAACCTCTACGTCTACGAGAATTTCCTATACACCATGACGCTCACCGGCCAGCAGATCAAGGATTTCCTCGAGTATTCCTATCAATACTGGTTCGATACGATGCCGAACGACGGCGACCACCTCATCGCGTTCCAGAAAGACAAGGAAGGCAAACTGGTGTTCGACAACCGTACCAACATGCCGATGACCGCCACCCGCTACTACAACTATGATTCCGCCGCGGGCATCAACTATTTCGTCGACGTGAGCCAGCCCGCGGGCAACCGCGTCACCATCACCTGCATGTCCGACGGCCGCGCGTTCAATCCCGACGAGACCTACACCGTGGCGATCAACTCCTACCGCGGTTCCGGCGGCGGCGGACACCTTGAGAAGGGCGCGGGAATCGACAAGGCCACCATTCTCTCGATGAAGCTCGTCAACGGCGCCACCACGAAGGACCTCCGCTACTTCCTCCTCAAATGGTTCGAGAAGCAGGAAGGCCCCATCACCGTGATGCCGATCGGCAACTGGGAAGTGATACCTTCGGATCTCGCGGCGCTCGGCGAGAAGAACGATTTTCCGCTGCTGTATCCTTCGAAGTAGCATGTGACGAGACGTTGGCGCGCTGAATAAAGCTCAAGGCGCCACCGTCATTGATATTCAATGTACTCTGGGGTCGCCCATATGCGGGCGACCCCAATTTTAAATCGGGGATAAAGAGATATCGAGAACATTTCCTGGATTTGGGCGATCCCTCTGACCTTTTTCATAATTTTTCTTGATTTTATGAATGTTTATCTCTATATTTGAATTACCGATAACGCTCGCCCGCATGGGGAGCGAATATAAGCCGACGGGCTGGGGCCGCGGCTGCGGAAGAATTCCGCGAGGAGCAAGGTATGAACAAAAGACCGTACATGGACATCGGGTCCATCTTCGATGACATTTTTGAAGCGGCAAAGGATTTTGGTGAGCGGATGAAAAATTTCGCCCCCGGTTTTGAGGGCCCCGGCGGTCCGGATGAACACGACGAGGGCTCCGGCAAAAGACCTGGCTGCCATGGCATGGGAGGCGGGGCGTGGTTCGAGGCGCATGGGGACGACAATATCGACTATTACCCGAATTATTCATATCCACCCCTGAACGTGTACATGCTCGCCGACAAAAGCCTGGTGTTTGAATTCGCGCTTGCCGGTTTTGACGAAAAAAACATGAGCCTCTCGTTCCAGGGCGACTATATGGTGTTCTCGGCGCGCATCGATGTCGAGCAGCCCGAAGAGGGAGTGCGCTATTTCAAGCGGCGCCTCAAACTGAAGGACATCGACAGACAAAAATATTACGCGCCCGCGGACAAGTTCGACCAGGAAAAGGTCAAGGCCGTTTTCCACAATGGTATTCTCAAGGTGACGGTACCGCCCAAGGAAGTGATGGATACGCCTGAGGGCATCAAAATCGAGATTGTCAAGGAAGGCGAGTAAGGCAATCCTCCGTCTGCATAAAAGAATGAAAGAAGGGCGCGGTTCCGCTGGGGGCCGCGTCTTTCTTTTATGAAGTCATTCTGGGGCTATACCGCGCGCGACGATGACATCTACCTCAGTGTCGAGCGCTTTCTTCAACACCACCGAACCCCGGACGGCGGGCAGGCGGACCGTCATGCCTTTCAGCGCGCCGAGGAGCTCCGGAATTCTTTCTTTGGGGAAAGCGCCCGTCGTGCGCACGGGAACGCGGCGCGGCAGGTTCGATTCAGGTCCGGGCGTACCGCCGTCCGGCAGCACCGCGGCGCAGGTGAAGGTCACCACGCGCTTCGGATTGAAAATCTCCTCGCGCGCGTACTGTTCGCCGCGCAGGCAGCGATTGCCGGTCACCTTCATTTCGCCGCGCGCGTCCGTATCCACGGCGAGGTGACAGCCCATGGGGCAGGTGATGCAGATCAGTTCTCGCATAGAATTCCTCTCATACCAGGGCGATCTCGACTGTGGAATCACGCCCCGCAGCGGCCAGGTCTTCAGGAACGAGCGTCAGGCTCAGCATCTCGGAAGGCTGAATATGCGCGAGCTTGCGCGATTTCACCACAGTGCCGTCGAGGCGGACTTCGAGCCGCGCGTCGTTCTTCACGACGAGACTCCGCATGTAGAGCCGGTTCTCGCGCTCGGGATTGACGCGCATGGGCATTACGTAGCGGATGTTCGAGCCGGTCTTGGCCCGGATCTCGCGCGCGGGCCGATAGCCCGAAAGCCAGGCCGCCGCGTTCGCGCCCGCGCGCCGGGCCTCCTCGACCACATAGTCGACGAGATCGTGCACGTGCAGGACATTCCCGCAGGCGAACACGCCCGGCATCGTGGTCATGAGCGCGCTGTCCGCCCAGGGCCCGTTCGTGGTCGGCTGAATCTCGATCCCCGCGTTGCGCGAAAGCTCGTTCTCCGGGACGAGGCCCACCGAAAGCAGCACGGTGTCGCAGGCGATTTTGAAGGCCTTCTCGTGCATGAGCGCGCCCGACTCGATCGGCGTCACCTCGATGCCCTCGACCCTGTCCTTGCCGTAGATGTCGGTCACCAGGTGCGACAGATAGAGCGGAATGCCGAAGTCGTTGAGACACTGCACGATGTTGCGCGTGAGCCCGCTCGGATAGGGCAGGATTTCGATCACGGCGTGGACTTTGCAGCCCGACCAGCTCATGCGGCGCGCCATGATGAGCCCGATATCGCCCGAACCGATGATCACCACGTCTTTGCCTGGAATATATCCTTCGATGTTCACGAGGCGCTGGGCGAGACCCGCGGTGTAGATGCCCGCCGGCCGCGTACCGGGAATGCGGATGTTGCCGCGGTTGCGCTCGCGGCAGCCCATCGCCAGAACTATCGCGCGCGATTCGACGCGCATCATGCCCTGCGTCGGCGACACGCAGTACACGGCCTTCAGCCCGCTTTCCTCGCGAATGTCGAGCACGGTGGTGCGGAGCGAGGCCTGGATATTCCGCGCCCGGACCTGCTCTTCGAAGCGCTGGGCGAATTCGGGGCCCGTGAGCTCTTCGTTGAACTCGATGAGGCCGAATCCGTTGTGGATGCACTGCATGAGGATGCCGCCGAGCGTATCCTCCCGCTCGAGGATGAGGACCGAGTGACCGCGCGCGTCGAGTTCGAGCGCGGCCGCCATGCCCGCGGCGCCGCCGCCTATGACCACCGCGTCAAACGTAAGCTGTTTCATAGGCTCCCCTTCAGGACAAACGAATCGCCGCCGCGTTTCGTGATCTCGTCGAAGCTCATGCCCGTTTCGCGCATGAGGATGCGGATGATCCTGTACGTGCAGAACCCGCCCTGACAGCGGCCCATCTGCGCGCGCGTGTAGTACTTGATGCCGTCGAGCGTCCTGTGGCCCGCGCGGATCGCCGCGACGATCTCCGCTTCACTGACGCGTTCGCAGCGGCAGACGATGTCGCCGTACGCGGGGTCCTGGGCGACGAGGGTGTCGAGGGCAAAGGGGTCGGCATCGCGCGCGCGAGGGACCTTGCGCACGTAGGGGTCCCAGTCGGACTTTTCGACGAGGCGCAGCCCCGCTTTTTTGAGCAGGTCCTTGACATACTCGCCTATCGCGGGGCTCGCGGTGAGGCCCGGCGACTGAATGCCCGCCACCTGGACGAGGGCGGGCGCCTTCTCTGACGGGGCGATGTAGAAATCGCCGCCATAGGCGGCTCTCAATCCGGCAAAGCTCGTGATGACGTCGTTCTCCGAAAGGCCGGGCACCATCATGCGGGCCGAGTGCAGAATGTGCTCGAGCTGCTCGCGGTCGGTAGCGAAATCCTCCTTGCCGGAGGCGGGAGAGGCCGTGGGACCGATGAGCACGGTGCCCTCGACGGTGGGGATGACCAGTATGCCTTTGGAGACTTCGGTGGGCACGGGAAAGATGACGCGCGAAGGTTTGGCCCTGGTGGCGCGGTCGAGCAGGTAGTATTCGCCCTTGCGCGGCACGATGGTGTAGCGCTCGGCGCCGAGGGCGGTGGAGATGGTGTCGGCGTGCAGGCCCGCCGAGTTCACCACGTAGCGCGCGCGGATTTCTTGCCCGCTCTTCGCGCGGATGCGCCAGTAGTCGCCCTCGCGCGCGGCCGACTCCACCTCGAACTCGGTCTTCACGTGCACGCCGTTTTTCCGCGCGGACTCCACGAGCGAGAACACAAAACGGTAGGGCTCGAGGATGCCGCCCGAAGGCGCGTAAAGACCGCCCACGACGTCGGGGTTGAGCGTGGGCTCGAGCTCGAGCATGCGCTCGCGCGAGCACATTTCGATGCCGATGACGCCGTTTTCGACGCCCTGAAGATAGAGCTGCTCGATGGCCCGCATCTCGTCCTCGTGCAGGGCCGCGACGAGAATGCCGCAGCGCTCGAAGGGAAAATCGAGCTCGTCGTGGAGGCGGTCGAACATGAGGGCTCCCTGAAGCTCGAGGCGCGCCTTCAATGTACTTATGTGATCGTGAAATCCGCCGTGTACGATCCCCGAATTCGCCTTGGATGTGCCGAGCGACACATCGATCTCTCTTTCGAGCAGGGCGACATCGAGTTCATACTGCGAGAGCTTGCGGGCAACATTCGCGCCGCAGACACCGGCCCCAATTATCGCGACGTCAAATTGTTCCATGTCGTTCTCTCACTGCGCCCAGCGGACAAGACCCGGGATGAACCGCCCGTCAAGCGCCGGATGCGCGGGCAGGACGCGCACCGAATGCCCTATCTGGCCCGTCATTTCGCCGTGCATCACATACTGATACCGATAATGTTGGCCTTCCTGTCCCACGAGGGACATCGGCACACGCACGCCATCGAGGATATCCCCTCTGCTCGACAGTCTGCCGGAATACCACTCGACGACGACATCGTCAGGGGAAAGCCCCGCGAGATCGACCAGAGCACGCACGGTTATCGTGGTTCCCCTCGGCACCACAGGAGCGCCGTCGTCGGAAAACTCGACTATCCGAACGCCTTGCCAGGCGCGCCGCATTTTTTCGATGTAGCGGGCCAGGGAGACACTGGCCTTGTAATTGTCGGCCTCGAGTGCACGGCTTTCGGCGAGCGCGGCCTCATAGTATCCGGCATAATACTCCTTGAGCATTCGGTGTGTGGCGAACTGGCTGCCGATGGCCCTCATCGAGGCGCGCATTTTCTTGAGCCAGCCGTGAGGGATGTTGTCGCGACCCTGGCTGTAGAAGAGGGGCAGGATTTCATGCTCGAGCAGATCATACAGGTCCTCGGCCTCGATGTTGTCCTGGAGCTCCTCATCCTGGTATTCCTCTCCGGAACCGATCGCCCAGCCTATTTCGGGCGCATAAGCCTCGGCCCACCAGCCATCGAGCACCGAACAGTTCAGGACTCCATTCATGCCGGCCTTCATGCCCGACGTGCCGGAGGCTTCGAGCGGCCGGCGTGGCGTGTTGAGCCAGACATCGGAACCGCTCGTCATGTAGCGGCCCATGGCCATGTCGTAGTCCTCGATGAACACGATGCGCCCGAACACGTCCTCCCGCCTCGAGAAATGCACGATCTCGCGGATGAGGTCCTTGCCGGCCGCGTCGTGCGGGTGCGCCTTCCCGGCGATCACGAGCTGAAGGGGCATCTCTTTGTTCGACAGCAATCTGATGAGCCTGTCCGGGTCCTTGAGGAGCAGCGTGCCGCGCTTGTACGTCGCGAAACGGCGCGCGAAGCTCAGCGTGAGAACATAGGGCGAAAGCACGTCGCTGGAGCGGACGACCTCTCCGTCGGGCATCCCCAGTCGCACGTAGCTCGCGGCGAGCCGCTGTCGGCAGGTCGCGACGAGCCGCTCCCGCCGGCGCTCATGCGTACGCCACAGCTCCTCGTCGGAAATATTCTCCACCTGTGCCCATATATCGGCATTGTCCGGTTCGAAATAGAACTTTGGGCCCAAAAACCGGTCAAGGAGACTGAGCATGTCGTGGCTGATCCATGTGCGGGGGTACACGCCGTTGGTGACGTGGCTGATCGGGATTTCCTTCAGTTCGAGTTCGGACCAGAGGCTCTTCCACATTTTGCGCGACACTTCGCCGTGCAGCATGGACACGCCGTTCGATTTCGCCGAAAGGTGGAGCGCGAACACGGTCATGCAGAAACTTTCCTGGCTGTCGAACGGATTTTCCCGCCCCAGACCCAGAAACTCGTTCCAGTCGAGTCCAAGCCCCGCGACGAACGAATGGAAATACTTGTCCATGAGATCGATGCCGAAGCGCTCGTTGCCGGCGGGCACCGGCGTATGCGTGGTAAAGATATTGGTCGGGATGAAGGCCTGGATCGCCGCGTGCGCATCGAGGTGGTACTCCTCCATGAGCGCCCTGATGCGCTCCAGCGCGAGGAAGGCGGAATGTCCCTCGTTCATGTGCGTCGCCGCGACCGCGATGCCCAGCGCCCGGAGTGCGCGGATTCCACCGATACCCAGCAGAATCTCCTGCTTGATGCGCATCTCTTTGTCGCCGCCATAGAGCGTCGCGGTGATTGCGCGGTCCTCGGGCTGATTTTCGGGAATGTTGGTGTCGAGCAGATAGAGCTGTGCCCGCCCGATATCGACGCGCCAGATTCCCGCGCTGATGATGCGCCCCGCCATATCGACATCGATGAGGATGGGGGCGCCGGCCTGGTCGACGCAGCGTTCGACGGGCATATTGTACCAGTCGTTCTCCGGATAGGTCTCCTGCTGATATCCATCCGCGTTGAGGTATTGCCTGAAATAACCCTGGCGATATAAGAGTCCGATACCGACGAGCGGCAGGCCGAGGTCGCTCACCGTCTTCATGTGATCGCCCGAGAGCACCCCCAAACCGCCCGAATACGTCGGCAACGATACATCGAGGCCATACTCCATCGAAAAGTAGGCGATTGTTTTGTCCAACGGCCCGCGATACCAGGGTCTGTTTTTCAAATAGCGCTGGAATCGCGCGTAGACGTCGTCGAGGTCGGAGAGAAAGGATTGATCCGCAGCGAGCTTGTCAATTTTTTCTTGGCTCAGCATGCCCAACATTTTGACGGGGTTCTGCCCGGAGGCCTCCCAAAGTTCGCTGTCAATGCGAATAAACAGCGACACGGCGTCAAAATTCCACGAGAGCCACAAGTTGCGGGCCAGAATGTCGAGCCGGGCGAGGCGGCCTCTGAGAGCTGGTTTAATGGTATGCGATACTATTTTCATCTATAAATACCTCTCTTGCATCCCTTCGGACAGAATCATTCTCACTGTCCTTCACTGTCCTGGCCGGAGTCTTTGTTCCACGACAAGAAATGGCCTATAAATCGTTTTACTATACCGTCGTCCGATTCTCTGTGAACCGGAGTTTCTTCTCTGGTCCGCGCTGCCGTATTTTGCTGCCGAGGTGGTTCTACTGGAGTTTTCAGAATATCCCGGTATTTGTTCCGAAAATATGCCAGACGTTCTTCGGTGTTCATGGAATAGAGCGATTGATTCTTTTCCGCGTCGCCGCGGTCATGCGAGGCATGGTTGTTGTGTCTTGCGTGTTTTGAATGAGAGTGTCTGGACTCCTGATCGTGGTGACCTCTGCGATCGGATTCGCCGGTCAACGATTCGGGTCTGCGCGGCTCGTGCCTGCGCCCGGTTTTTTGCCCATCGACAGAATGACCACGCTCAAGCTCAAGAGGAACCCCCTCGCTCGCGTCGTGGTATTCCAGCATCTCCGCGCTCGGTTCCCTGACCTCGAACTGAATGCCGAAGCGTGAATTGATCGCGGACAGCCCCACTTCGTACCGCTCGCACGCGAGACCGGTCATGGTCGCATCCCGTGGATGCATGCTGCGCACCCGTTCGAGATACACATCGGCATCGAGCGGAATATCATAATGAATGGCCGTGAACACAAACTCACTCGGCAACACGTCAAGGTTGTCGTTCGAAACAACAAGAACAAGAGGTTCGGGCCTCTGGCCCCCGCTGCTCTCGGAAAACCGCCTCAGCAAGGCTTCATTCTTGGCCTTCGGAGCGGCAGCGGACACATGTTCCGCATGCATATGGTTGAGCCTGAGCCGCGCCTCTACTTCCCGCGAAGTCTGCCTCAGGTTGCAGAAGACAACGAGGAAGGGATGGCCGCGCCGCAACTCTTCCTGGATAAGCGAAAGAAGCACCCTGAACTTATTCTCCGAAGAAACCCGGTACATAGATGTCGAAATCGCGCTCAGGCTCGCCTGCGCCTTCTTCAACACGATGGTCTTCGGACTATTGGCAAAATCGATCGCGGTATTCTTCGTCCTGATGCCCACGTGTTCGGCAAAGAGGGCCGCCCGGCGCTCCCAAGGAGGAGGCAAATGGCCCCATATCTTTCGCTGCACTTCACTTGGCTGTTCGCTGAAAATATCCGCCCCTTCGATTATCACAAAACCAAAATCACGCGGCTTGAGGCCTCCCTCTTCCACCAGCGGCAAAAAAAGCGATGCCGGCATTGCGACAACTGGTTCGGCGCGGAGCTGTTCGCCAGCCTGTGTGGCCTCATCCCGCGAACCAACTATTGCTCCCCCGATGTGCATCTCGACAAAAAGCCGCTTCAACGCATCCAAGGTTTCGTCGTGTTCTGCCAACACCAAAGCGTGGACCCGCCCACCTTCGCCCTGATCGCTCGCCTCTGAACTCTCGAGAAAGCTCCCGGTCATTGCCGCGATAAGAAGAGCGCGATATTCCGTACTTTCATCGTTCACCAGAACATCTTTGCTCTCCCCAAAAAACTGATCGCCAATAAGGCGCGCAAACGATACAAGAACCTGATCCTCTGCGTATCCTGTACGCCGCAAGAATCTTTCCATGTTCAATCCTTCCCTGTTTTTTTAAAAATCTATCTCATGTGCGCGAGGGCACCTTTCAAGCAAATGGATAAGCATTCTATCATAATAAATAATCGGCATATGGTATATAGAAAGAAAACTATAGCCAAAATATAAATATTACTGTATATTAAATGCGCTGTTTTAGAATCTTGAAATACGGGGTCACAAAAAATGACAACAAAGAAAATTCTCATTCTTGGCGGTGGCTATGGAGGCGTCTGGGCCGGGAAGATTCTCGAAAAGCACTTTCGCAAAAGCAAAAATGTCGAGATTACTCTGGTCGACAAGCGCCCCTTCCATACCCTCATGACCGAACTCCACGAAGTCGCCGGCTGGCGAACGGAGCCCGAATCAGTACAAGTGCTCTTCAAGAAGATTTTTGGCGCGAAGCGCATCAATGTCGCGCTCGATACTATCGAAAAAGTCGATTTCGAAGCAAAGAAAGCGATAGGAAAGGCTCAGACCTACGAATTCGATTACATCATCCTCGGCGTCGGCGCCGAGCCCGAATTCTTCGGCATACCGGGGGTCGCCGAAAATTCTTTTACGCTCTGGTCCTTTGAAGACGCGATGAAAATTCGCACGCATGTCGAAGAGAAATTCTATGAAGCATCTCTCGAAACCGATCCCGTAAAACGCAAAAAACTGCTCTCTTTTGTGGTCGCGGGCGCGGGTTTCACCGGCATCGAGATGATCGGCGAGCTGCTCGACTACCGCGACGTGATGTGCCGCAAATATTTCCTCGATCCGAAGGAAGCGCGCGTCCTCAACATCGAGGCGCTGCCTTCTATTCTCCCTATCCTCGAGGAGCCGTTGCGCGCCAAGGCCGAAAAATATCTGCAGAAACGCCGCTGCGAGGTCATGCTCAATTCAGCCATCATCGGCGCGGAGCCCGGCAAGGTCCTGCTTAAAAGCGGGGAAATTGTCGAAACGGAAACCTTCATCTGGACCTGCGGTGTCAAAGGCTCGAGTTTCGCGGGCCAGCTTGGCCTCCCCGCAGGCAAGCGCAACCGTATCGACTGCGACATGGAGCTCAAATCCACAAAGTATCCCTTTGTGTATGTCGTGGGCGACATTTCCGGACTCCTCCTCGAAGGCAAGCCCCTTGCCCAGATTGTCGAAACCGCGCACTTCACCGCGGAAGCTGTCGCGAAAAACATCATTGCCGATATCGACGGCGGCGAGCGGCACCACTTCAAACCGAACTATCATGGTTTCATGATCTCCATCGGAAGCCACTACGGCGTTTCGAACGCGGCCGGCATGAAGACCTCTGGTTTTATCGCGCTCGCGATAAAGCATCTCATCAACGTGTGGTACCTTCTCAACATCGCGGGCATCGATCAGGTCTGGGAGTATCTCAGACACGAATTCCTCGATATGAAAAATCGCCGTTCGTTCGTTGGGGACTTTGCCTCGTATAAGATCCGGCCATACTGGCCGCTTCTGCTCAGAATGTGGCTCGGCCTCATGTGGATTTTCGAAGGCATCAACAAGATTGGCGAAGGCTGGCTCGCGTTTTCGACCGGATCGAAAACCGGCTGGATGTTTTCGCCGGGTGTCGTTCAGGCAGGCGTGAAAGTGGCCGAGGCGACGAGCGGGGCGAGCGAAGCTTCCGTAGCGGCGACCAGCGCGGCGAGCGCCACCGTGTCAGCCGCGGCAGCGGCACCTGCGGCGACTTCCGCAGCCTCCGCCGCGACCTCTGGCGGTACCGAGGCCGTGACCCAGACTTTCAAGGCTGTCTGGGACCTCACCAAGCCCATTCTCAATCCGGATTCGGGCATCGTCACCTGGTTTCGTCACACTTTCATGGACGGCATCTTCGCGTATCTGCCGTTTACCTTCTTCCAGGTCATGATCGTGGCCATGGAGATAGTCATCGGTCTCGGGCTCTTCGGGGGCTGCTTCACCTGGCTCGCGGCCTTTGGAAGCCTCGGCATGTGCCTCATATTCACCCTGTCCGGCATGTTCGCGTGGAATCAGGTATGGTTCGTGTTCGCCGCAATCTTGATGCTCGGCGGGCTTGGGCGCTCGTTCGGTTTCGACTACTGGCTCATTCCGGCGATCAAGCACTGGTGGAACGGCACAAGGTTTGCGCGCAAATGGCATTTTTATGCGGGAGACCCGACGAAATAAGGGCCTATATCTCTCCTTTTAAGCGAATCGCAGAATTTTGACATGACAGCGGAAACGGCTCTTTCGTTGGCCGCTCCGCTGCTTTTTTTGGGAGTATCATGACAGACTATTGGAAGGACTTCCCCGATATCGCGGATTTTCTCGGTGATGTTGAGGCACTCATTTTATCTATACTTGAAAACAGCACATTCCCACTTGGGGAAGATATTGGGAAACTGGTGGAGTCTGGCGGTAAAATGCTCCGGCCTGCCCTCGTCTTTGTCGGGGGCGAATTCGGACTTGCCAGAAACCAGAAAAAGTGGACCAGAAAACAGAAAGATATACTCGTGCATATCGCTGCGGCGATGGAACTCCTGCACACCGCGACGCTCATCCATGATGACATCATCGACAGAGCGAGCCATCGGCGCGGCATCCCTACCCTCCATCAGACGCTCGGCACAACAAA
The DNA here is from genome assembly GCA_002425765.1 of Spirochaetaceae bacterium UBA5556. GTDB lineage: Bacteria > Spirochaetota > Spirochaetia > Treponematales > Rectinemataceae > Rectinema. The sequence continues at coordinate 39,409 of DIMW01000011.1, forward strand.
CGCGATTTTGGCCGGTGATTGGCTTCTGTCGCGCACGTACAGAATCATCGCCCAATACGTACAGCCAAAACACGCTGTGGTGCTCTCCGACTTTGTAAGTGCCATATGCAAGGCAGAAATAAACCAGGACCTCGCGAAATACAGCTTTGTGTCGAGCCGGCGCCGCTATCTGCAGACAATCGCCGGCAAGACAGCGGAGCTCTTCTCGCTGGCTCTGCACATCGGCGCCTTGGAGACAGGCTGCTCAGCCGCCAACACTCAGGCTCTCAGGCGGACAGGCTACAACCTCGGTATGGCGTTTCAGATTATCGACGATATTCTCGATTACGAGTCCAGCATCGAAGAACTTAAAAAGCCGGTCGGCAATGACATTCGTGAAGGATTGTGTACGTTGCCTCTCATCTACGCACTCCAGGAAAACGAAGAGGAAATCCGGCCACTACTCTCCGCCATCCATACTCGGCCAGATATCGTCGAGGATGTGCTCGGGCTTGTGCTTCAAACGAAGGCCATCGAACGGGCACAGGAGGACGCGACGCACTACACACACCTCGCGCATATGGAAATCGGACGGCTGCCCCCAGGCAAGCCGCGTCACGATCTCGAACTCATCGTGAATTCGCTGTTGGTGCGCACGTATTAATTACCGAATTATCCCACACGCACAAGAATTTTCCCGTAATGACTCTGAGTCTCGAAAAATCGGTGCGCTTCCGCAATGGAGTCAAGCGTAAAACCTTTTGGATAGATAATCGGGCGGAGAAATCCATCATCGGCAAAGCGCGCGATAGCCGCCAAGTCCTTGCCGATCACCTCCCTCCCTTCGCGGGTCAGAATCGGCAGCAGACTAAATACCACATACAGGTTCAGGCCCTTTGAATGCATGAGGCTCAAATCTACGGTCGCGCGCGCCGCGATTGTGACGATATCACCGCCAGGATGTGCCGCTTCGAAAGATTTTGGCAGATTCGCCCCACCCGCCGTATCGAACACAACATCGAATCCTCTGCCGCCGGTAATCCTCCCGACATACTCCTTCACCGTTTCCTGATCATAGCGGATGGTCCAGTCCGCGCCCGAAGAGACCGCAACCGCGATTTTCTCATCGCTTGAGGCGGTCGCGGCGACCTGCGCGCCCAATGCTTTCGCCATCTGGACAACAATATGGCCGACACCTCCAGCGCCCCCCTGCACGAGAACCAGCGTATCTTTGCCAAGCTTGATTTTGCGTTGCAACCCCTGATACGCAGTCAGGGCGACCACGGGAAGGGCCGCGGCCTCCTCCAGGGGAAGTGACTTCGGAGCAGGGGAAAGCAGTCGGGCATCGCAGACCGCGTATTCCGCAAGGGCGCCGCCTTCCCCGCCCGTCCATCCCACAAAGCCGAATACCTCGTCGCCCTCATGAAAATGATATACATCCTGACCAACCTCAGCCACTGTCCCCGAGATATCCCCATGCAGGACCGCCGGAAATGGCGGGAGAATCGCGACTGCGCCGGAGCGCACTTTGCAGTCGATAGGATTGACCGAAGTCGCTTTTATCTTTACCAGGACCTGATTCGCGCCGGGCACCGGTCTCGGCAGCTCCGCCTGCTCGAACACGTCCGCTCCGCCTGTGCGCCTGATAACCATCGCTTTCATAGTAGATGCCATACAATACCCCCACATACCATTCAAAATGCCACAGAAAATCTTTCGTAAAATCCTCTGGCCGGCTCGTCGGTCTTGAGCACTTCATCGACACGCGCGGAAGAAGGCCCAACCTGAAGCCATTCATAGAATTGTTCCAAAGTCTGATCCTCTCCTTCCGCCCACACCTCGACATCTCCCTCGGAGGTGTTCCGCACCCAGCCTGTGAGCCCATACCGTTCCGCGCGAATCACTGCGGACATGCGAAATCCGACACCTTGAACCTCACCTTTCACAACCGCATGGAAGGCTTTCATAGGACGCTCCAGAGCCTCCGACAGAAAATGTTTCTCTATATAATAATACAATGATAGAAGCGAGAAAACCACATGATTATTCCTGACGGCGGCAGATAAAGGAAATTTTGACAATTTAAGTCATATAATTATCCTTCAATTGTAGAAAATCTATTGGAATTTATATATATTATTTATTGATATATCGTTGGAGTTTTAAATGCCAGTTCACAAGACTTTTGCGCTCAAGGGCATGACCTGCGCCGCGTGCGTCGCCGCGAATGAACGGGCCGTCAGCAAGATAAAGGGCATCGCCAAGGTGTCGGTCAATCTCGCCACGGAAAGAATGGAGGTCGATTTCGACCCGGCGGAAGTTGGCGTTCCGCAGATCGAAGCCGCCGTCAAAAAGGCGGGTTACGAAGCCGAGCTTCTGGAGAAGCCGGCAAGCGCGCCTCTCCCGACCTACGAAGCCTACGGGTGGAAACGCTTTACCGTCTCCGCCGTATTTGCCGCCATAATTCTGTACATCGCGATGGGCTCGATGGTTGGCCTGCCTCTGCCCGGTTTCATCGACCACCATCTGCATCCGCTCGCGTTCGCGCTGACACAGCTCGCGCTGCTCATCCCGGTGCTTGTCGCGGGCAAGTCGTTCTATATCCATGGCTTCAGGTCGCTCTTCAATCTCTCGCCGAACATGGACAGCCTCATCGCCATCGGCACAAGCTCGGCGATTCTGTATAGCCTCTATTCGATTTCGCGCATCCTGAATGGCGATCATGGCGCCGCCGACCAGCTCTATTTCGAGAGCGCCGCCGTCATCATCACCCTCATCATGCTCGGCAAAAACCTGGAATCGCGGTCGAAACGCCGCACTTCCGAGGCTGTCCGCACACTCATGAAATTGCGCCCCACCACCGCGACGATCCTCGATGGCGAAGTCGAGCGCAAAATTCCGATCGACGCCGTCAAGCCAAATGACCTGCTCCTCGTGCGTCCCGGCGAGCGCATACCGGTCGACGGGAAGGTTCGGAACGGCATCTCCAATGTCGACGAATCCATGCTCACGGGAGAGAGCATGCCGGTCGAAAAAACAGACGACGCCCAGGTGTACAGCGGCACAATGAACCTCAACGGCTCGCTGGTGATGGTAGCGGAAAAAGTGGGCGAAGAGACGGCCCTGGCCAAGATAATCCACCTGGTCGAAGAGGCGCAGAGCAGCAAGGCGCCGATCGCTCGTCTCGCGGACCAGGTCTCGGCGATTTTTGTGCCGACGGTCATGGCCGTCGCCCTGGTCGCCGCCTTCGGATGGATCATCGCCGGGCACAGCGTCACGTTCGCGCTGACGGTCTTCGTGTCGGTGCTCACCATAGCCTGCCCATGCGCGCTCGGCCTGGCCACGCCGACGGCCGTCATGGTGGGCACAGGTAAAGCCGCGGAACTCGGTGTGCTCATCAAGTCCGGGGAAGCGCTCGAGACCGTGCACAAAGTAACCGCTGTCCTGCTCGACAAGACCGGCACCATCACGGTAGGTAGACCTGCGCTCACCGATGTTATCGCCGCACAGGGATTTTCTTCCGAGACAGTGCTCGGTCTCGCCGCGTCCGCCGAAATAGCCAGCGGCCACCCGCTCGCCGACGCGATCGTCGCGGGCGCACGTAAAAAAAATCTTGCCCTTTCCAGGCCCGAACAGGTCGAAACCATCGCGGGCAAGGGAATCGTCGCGGATGCCGGGGCCATCGCGGTGGGAAACGCGACCTTGGCCGAATCGCTCGGCGTCCCACTGCCGAGACGGGCGCCGGAACTCTTCAAAGAAGCCGCGCGACTCGCGGAAGAGGGCAAAACGCCGATGTTCGTAATCCAGAACGCGGTGCCTATCGGACTCATCGCCGTGGCGGATCAGCCACGCCCCGAATCGCGCACGGTAGTGGCCGCGCTCAAGAAACTCGGCATCAATGTCGCGATGGTGACGGGAGACAGCAGAACGACAGCGGACGCGATCGCCGCGCGCGTGGGCATCACCGAAGTATACGCCGAGGTGCTGCCCTCAGAAAAAGCCTCCATAGTGAAGCGCATTCAGGCTTCGGGACAGAGAATCGCCATGGTTGGCGACGGCATCAACGACGCGCCCGCCCTCGCCCAGGCGGACGTGGGAATCGCGGTGGCCGCCGGCACCGACATCGCGATGGAGAGCGCCGATATTGTGCTCATGCACAACAACATAAATGATGTCGCAACCGCGATACACCTCTCGCGCCAGGTGATCAAAAATATACGGCAGAATCTTTTCTGGGCTTTCGGATACAATGTGCTCGGCATACCGATCGCTGCGGGAATCCTTTACATCTTCGGCGGCCCCCTGCTTTCGCCCATGTTCGCCGCCGCCGCGATGTCGTTGAGCTCGGTCTCCGTCGTGACCAATGCCCTGAGACTCAAGGGGTATCGCAAGCCCGATAGCGCGTCCTGGCAGGCAAGGTCGTCGCGCAGAACCGCGTAGCGGGCGGTAAATTTTGCTTCCCGCGGCAAAAAGCATTACTATCTGCGTAGAGAAGGAGAAGAAAATGAAAAAACTCTTAAAGATTGAGGGAATGAGCTGTGGCCACTGCGTAATGCATGTCCAGTCGGCGCTTGAAGATATTCCGGGGGTAAAGTCCGCCAAGGTCGATCTTCTGGAGCGCCAGGCGCTCGTCGAGGGCGACACTCTGGACGACCAGGCCCTCCGCGCCGCGGTTGCCGACGCGGGCTACCGGGTAGCGCAGATCATTCCATAAAAAAAGCTGCCGAATGTTCGGCAGCTTTTTTGTCATCTTATATACTTTTATGTGTGCGTCTCCATCAGTGCGGCACATCCTTGAGCCGAAGGAGCTCGGGCTGAGATGTTTCGCCCTCCGTGGACTTCAGTTCTTCGAGGAGTTCTTTCCCGCGCCTTGAAAGCCGCGCGGGTACTTTCACGAAAACCTTAATGTAAAGATCGCCACGCCGGTTGCCGGATACCGGCACTCCCTCGTCACGGATCCGCAGGAGTTTGCCGTTCTGTGTGCCGGCCGGTATCTGTACCGACAGCGTGCGTCCTTCCAGCGTACCGATGACGATCTCGCCGCCGAGCGCGGCGGTCACGAAATCGACATAGACCGCGCAGTAGAGATCGTCTTCCTGTCGCTCAAAAATCTCGTGTGGACGAACATGAATAAAAACATGCAGATCGCCGGCGGGTCCGCCGTTGGCGCCCGCGTTACCCTGACCAGGCACGGTGACGCGCTTGCCATCTTCGACGCCCGAGGGAATGGTCACCCGGATTTTCTGTTTCTTCTTGGACAGGCCTGAGCCACCGCAATCCGGGCAGGGATTCTCGATCACGGTGCCTTCGCCGTGACAGACTGGACAGGGCTGGGAAATCGCGAAAAAACCCGAGCTGCGGCGGACCTGCCCCGTGCCTTTGCACATCGAGCACACCTTGCGGCCCTGATTGTCGCGCGATCCCGACCCACCACAGGTTTTGCAGACATCGTCCCTGCTGTATGAAATTTCAATAGTGGTTCCGAAGACCGCCTTTTCAAATGGCAATTCTATGTCATAGCGTAAATTGGCTCCATGATTGACATGAGCTCCGCTGCGCTGCTGCGCGCCTTCGCCAAAAAACGAGCCGAAAATCGAGGAGAAATCCCCAAATCCGCTGAACAGGTCCTCGAAATCGTGAAATACATTGGAATAATCCTGCTGGGTAGCGCCACCCATCCCTTCGACACCCGCGAAGCCAAATTGGTCATAGGCCTGGCGTTTCTGGTCGTCGCCGAGCACTTCATAAGCTTCGGTCGCTTCCTTGAACTTTTCCTCGGCTGTCTTATCGCCAGGGTTTTTATCAGGATGATACTGAATCGCAAGTCTGCGGTATGCTTTTTTTATATCGTCTTTCGTGGCGGTTTTAGGTACACCGAGCACTTCGTAATAATCGCGTTTAGCCACTTCCGACCACCCTCTCAATGGGCAAAAAGGCGGCCGAACACAGGCTCAGCCGTCTTACTGCGCAGTCAATATTTATTTATCGTCGTCGACTACTTTGTAATTGACGTCATCGGCGCTCTGGCTCTGATCTTTCGCCTCGCCCGAAGAAGTTTCGCTCCCTGCGGCTCCATTCGCGCCGCCGGCCGCTTCGCCGCCCTTCTGGGCCGACGCCTGGCGGTACAGTTCCTCGGAGAGCTTATAGGAGGCCTGCTTAAGTGCCTCGGTCTTCTGTTTGATGATCTCGGTATCCTTGCCTTCCATGGCCGACTTGAGATCCTTGATCGCGCTCTCGACCGCGGCCTTCTCGCCGGCACCAATCTTGCCGCCGACTTCCTTGAGTGATTTCTCCGTGGTATAGATGAGAGAATCGGCCTCATTGCGCGCGTCGATGCGCTCGCGTTCGCGCTTGTCCTCTTCGGCGTGGGCCTCGGCTTCCTTGACCATGCGGTCGATTTCGGCATCATTGAGCCCGCTCGACGCCTCGATTCTGATCTTCTGCTCCTTGCCGGTGCCCAGGTCTTTCGCCGACACGTGGACAATGCCGTTCGCGTCGATATCGAAGGTCACTTCGATCTGCGGTATGCCCCGCGGCGCGGGAGGAATACCTACAAGGTCAAACCTGCCGAGCGTGCGGTTCTGGGTCGCCATCTCGCGCTCGCCCTGGAGGACATGGATGGATACCGCCGTCTGGCCGTCCGCCGCCGTCGAGAAAATCTGGCTCTTGCGGCAGGGAATCGTCGTGTTGCGCGGGATGAGGCGCGTGAAGACGCCGCCCAGCGTCTCGATACCGAGCGAAAGCGGCGTCACGTCGAGAAGGAGTACGTCCTTGACTTCGCCGCCGAGGATGCCGCCCTGGATGGCCGCGCCGATGGCGACCGCCTCGTCCGGGTTGACGCCTTTGGAAGGCTCTTTGCCGAAGATATCGCGCACCATCTGCTGGACGCGCGGCGTACGGGTCATGCCGCCGACGAGGATGACCTCGTCGATCTGCGCCGCGGTGAGGCCGGCGTCGGCGAGGGCCTTCATGCACGGTTCGCGGCTGCGCTCGATGAGGTCCATGCACATCTGCTCGAAGCGCGCCCTGGTGAGCGTCCGCTGGAGGTGCTTGGGACCGCTCGCGTCGGCGGTGATGAACGGCAGATTGATCTCGGTCTGCTGCATGTTGGAGAGCTCGATCTTCGCCTTCTCCGACGCTTCGCGGAGACGTTGAAGCGCCATGCGGTCCTGCGAAAGATCGATGCCGGTGTCATTCTTGAATTCCTCAACGAGCCAATTCATGACGCGGCGGTCAAAATCGTCACCACCGAGGTGCGTATCGCCATTGGTCGACTTGACCTCGAAGACGCCTTCACCCAGCTCAAGGATGGAAATATCGAAGGTGCCGCCGCCGAGGTCGTACACCGCGATGGTCTTCTCTTTCTTCTGATCCTTGTTGAAGCCATACGCGAGACTCGCCGCGGTCGGCTCGTTGATGATGCGCTTGACTTCGAGCCCCGCGATACGTCCGGCGTCCTTGGTCGCCTGGCGCTGGGAATCGTTGAAGTATGCCGGAACGGTGATGACCGCCTCGGTGACGGCCTCGCCAAGATAATCCTCGGCTGTCTTCTTCATTTTCTGCAGAATAAAGGCACTGATCTCCTGGGGACTGTAGAGCTTGCCGCTCGCCTCGACACGGACGTCGTTGCCATTGTCGCTGACCTTGTACGGAACCAACTTGATCTCGTTGAGAATTTCACTATAGCGGCGCCCCATGAACCTCTTGATCGAGAAAATGGTATTCTCTGCGTTCGTGATCATCTGATTCTTGGCGGGCTGGCCGACGACACGCTCCCCTTTCGCGGTAAAACCAACGATGGACGGCGTTGTCCGCTGACCCTCGGAGTTGGCAATAACAATAGGTTCCCCTCCCTCCATCACCGCGACGCAGGAATTGGTTGTTCCCAAATCAATGCCGATAATCCTTCCCATATTCTTTTCTCCTTATCTCTTACCTATTTAAATTACTAAAATTATCTGCCTCAAAGCAAATCGTGCGATCTTTATGAAGCATCCGTCCCGGAGCCGCCTTCATCGGCAGAAGTGTCCTGGCCCTCCGCCGACGGCTCGGTGTTCTGGGCTGCCGCGCCGTTCGGATTTGCGGGCATGGTCACTTTTACTTTTGCGGTCCGGACGACACGATCGTGGAGCCTGTATCCCGGCATGAATTCCTGGGTCACCGTCGGCTCCGGTACATCGCCCTGATCCGAAAACATCGCTTCGTGCATATGTGGATCGAAAATCTCTCCCTTAGACCCAAACTTTGAAAGGCCATATTTGTTCGAAAGCGTGTCATAGAGTCTCTTCTGAATGAGACGGATGCCCTCGATGACTTTTGCCGTATCATTCTGATTCTGGACGGCGGCTTCGAGCGACCGATCGAAATCATCGAGCACAGGAATGAGATCAGTCAGCAGCGATGAGACCGCGTATTGCTGGAACTCCTCTTTCTCCTTGACAACCCGCTTCCTGAAATTGACCTGTTCGGCGAGCGTTCGCAAATATTTATCGTTCAATTCCGCGTACTGGCCCCTGAGGAGTTCAATCTCCGCTTTGGCCGCCGCGAGCAGGACCTCCGGAGTGTTTACCGCACCGGCAGGGCTTTCCCGCTGCCCTTCTGGCCCCGGCTGTACCTCACCCTCGGGCACTAAAGACTGGCTCTCCTGGTTTTGAGTCTGTTCGTTGTCCGGCTTCATCTCTCCAGATGACAGACCGTGTTCATGTTTATGCTTGGACATTCCTTACCTATAATGAAAAACTGAATCTGTGATTTTGCATGTTGAAAATACTAACGAAAAATAACGATCGTCAATACAATTGCTTCAATCAGCCACAATATTTTTCAGGGAATGTCAGAATTTGGCAAACCTGTACGATCAGCTCCCACCGGATGAGAAACCAATATTTTATTGTATCATTTCGTCGCTAACTCCGCTCCCGGGCATGGCGATCGCATCTCCCTCGGGCAGGAGCCTGCACGCATCTATCGCAAACGATACCCGGATGGAATCGCCTTTCTTAGGCAGCACAAGCTGTGAGCTGTTGAAGCGATCCATAAACATGTATGTCTCACCGAATTTCATGACAAAGCGCACTGTAGAACCAAGGAATTTCACTCTTTCGGCAGTACCGGTGATATTGTTGACATCAGACGCTGATCCCGCATCGTCCTGCCGCGCCACGGAAAGGGCTTCCGGCCTGACGGTGAGTCTGATCTTCTTCCCTTCAAATCCCCTCAGGTCACTCACGGTCCTCACGGTGGTACCATTCAAATCCACCTTCCCGAGAGCGGCATCAACGACATACCCCTCCAGGAGATTGAGCGTTCCAATAAATGAGGCAACATAGCTTGTCGCAGGAGTGTTGTAGATATCAAACGGTGTCCCCACCTGTTCGATTCCGCCATTGCGCATGACCGCGATCTGGTCAGAAATGGACATCGCCTCTTCCTGATCATGTGTCACATAGATGGTCGTAATACCAAGTTCCTGCTGAATGTTTCGTATATCGTCCCGCAGCTGTACTCGGATCTTGGCGTCGAGCGCCGAAAGAGGCTCATCGAGCAGCAGCGCTTTCGGACGCACCGCGATGGCCCTGGCCAGAGCGACTCTCTGCTGCTGTCCTCCCGATAACTGATGGGGATACCGATCCCCATAATTCTCCATGTGGATGAGGGCGAGCATTTCATCCACCCGTGCATGCATCTCTTGCGCGGGAACTTTTGCGATTTTCAGGCCGAACGCAATGTTTTTTCTAACAGTCATGTTGGGAAACAAAGCATAATTCTGAAACACCATACCAAGATTCCGTCTGGCTGGCGGCACTCTCGATACATCTTTCCCTTCGATCAGAATTCGTCCGGAGGTGGGCGTTTCAAATCCCGCTATCATTCTCAGCGTAGTGGTTTTGCCGCATCCCGACCCGCCAAGAAAGGAAAGAAATTTTCCTTCTTCCACAGAAAGCGAAAGATTTTTAACGACGGTATTATTCGCGAAGCTTTTCGTAATCTCATGAAGCTCGATGAATCCCATGGCAAAAACTCCTGTTCAAATCAATGCAAACCGCCAATTTCAGACTTAGCCCCCGGAATTCCGCGGCTCAAAAACTGGATGAGACTGATGGATCCCCAGGTCATCATGAAGCTCAGAATGGCAAGAGCCGCCGGCTCATAGGCAAGATCTCTTCCAACATGCGCCATGTAGGGCCCAAAAGCGGGCCACGCCAGAAGCACCGCCAGTGTGAGTTCGCCAATCACCGTCGCAAAGGTCAGAAAAGTCGCCGAGAGGAGTGCGGTCCTGAGGTTGGGAAGGATTACTTTAAAAAGAATGCTCAACCATCCCGCGCCGAGGCTTTGCGCGGCCTCGGTGAGCACTTTCAGATCCATCGAGGTAAGTCCGGTGTCTACTGACCGATAAATATAGGGAAAAGAAATGACGACGTATCCCGCCACGAGCAGCGCGGGGCTGGAAACAAGGGCAAGCGGCGGGTTGGCATAGAATTTTATCAGACCGAAGGCCAGCACCACGGGAGGAATCACAAAGGGCATCAAAGAAAACAGCTCGATAACCGGTTTTGCCTTTGGTATCTTGAGATTGATCAGAATGGCGGTGGGAACAATAAGCACCAGCCCCACGATAATGGTGTATACCGACATCTGGAGAGAAAACAAAAAAGACTGCAGAAATTTCGGATCGGCAAACACATGCTGGTACGCAACGAAACTCAACACACCTTTCTTGCCTTTGAGCGAGAACAGAAAGGTCGAAAGCAGGGGAATAAAAAAATACAGAAGGCCTATGATCAGCCAAAACCACGACATTGCCTTGCGTGTTGCACCGCCATTCTTCATTTCATCCACCTCGACGCAATTCTCTGAAGCCAGGAATACGCGAGAATGGCGAGTGTCATGATGAAAACCATGCCGAGGGCAAGCGCGTATCCCAAGTTCGGATCATGAAGCACATCGCCTCTTATCTGTGCGCCAATCAAAATCGGGACAATGTTGATGAGTCCTCCGGTAAGAGAGAATGCCGTGGCATACGCTCCAAAAGCATTGCCAAAGAGCAAAATGAACGCCGCCAGCAGCGAGGGGAGCAAAACCGGAATGCCGATATGGAGCCAGTACTGGAGCGAGGAAGCCCCCAGATTCTCGGACGCTTCTCTCCATTCTTTTTTCATATTGTCGAGCGCCGGCTGGATTATGAGCACCATCAGAGGGATCTGAAAATAAATATAGGTAACGGCCAGACCCCAAAAACCATAGAGATTGAAGCCCCCCTCATAGATATCGATTCCGAGGGCCGTTCTTAGAAACACGGTGACCAGTCCCATCCGTCCCAAGGTCGAAATAAACGCGAAGGCCAGCGGAACACCCGCAAAATTCGAAGCGACGCCGGAAAATGTGGACATGAAGGAACGTATCCCCTTCGGGAGTCCCCCCAGACAGATGGCATACGCGATGAAAAAGCCGAACAGGCCACCTCCTAATGCGGTAACAAAGCTAAGCCGTATGGTGACCATATAGGAACTGATGATGTTGGGTCTGAACAGTTTCGAGAAATTGACAAGAGAAAAATGGCCGTCATTTCTCTGGAAAGCCCCAATGAGCAGAGAACCGGCAGGAATAATCATGAACGCAAAAATGAATACGAAAAAAGGAACGAGACCAAGCCATGCTTTGGATGTCACGATTGGGGCAGCACGTACGAAAAGGGCGCCGCCAGTCTTTCCGGAAGATTCGGCGCCCTTTCTGACAGACCGCTCCTTGTCCTTGTGCAAGGAGTCGTTCATAGCCTTACTTCTTCATGACTTCTACGTGGACAATCTTATCCCATTGCTCCGCGATGTATGTCTTGGCAGCATCCTGCTGCTCGATGGTCGGGAAAACCGCCTTCTCATACGCAGAAGAGGGAGGCAATTTCGCGACAAGATCAGCCGGGATCTTGTTTCGCTTCGCAAGGTCATTGAATCGGGCGGGATGTCCATATCCCTTCAGCCACAGAATCTGACCTTCGTCAGAATAGAGAAATTCCATCCAGAGACGGGCGGCGTTCGGGTGCGGCGCATAGGCGCTGATCGCCTGAACGTAGACACCGGCGATTACGCCTGTCTCGGGGATGACGACCGCGACATTGGGATTGCCATTGCTCTTGTCGCGATTCGAAAGCGCATTGTAATCCCAGCGGACCGTTATCGGCGTTTCTCCGGAAGCGACCGTTCCCGGCACCGCGATGAGCGGCACAAAATTACCGGCCTTATTCATCTTGTCAAAGAATTTGAGCCCTGGCTCCATGTTGGTGAGGCTTCCGCCCTGTGAGAGCGAGGCCGCGATGATCGTCATGATTGCCTGGTTTGACGTGCGCGGATCGCCGGAAAGAGCAAATTTGCCCTTGTATTCCGGCTTCAGAAGGTCTGCCCAGTCTTTCGGAAGATTTTTGATGATGTCGGCATTCACCTCAAACGCGAGAACGCCATAGTAATCGCCATACCAGTAACCATCACTGTCTTTTACTTCATTGGGAATGGTATCCCAGGTCTGTACTTTGTATGGCGTAATGAGGCCTTCCTGTTTCGCGAGAGGCCCGAAGGACAAACCCACATCGATGACATCGGGTGCCTGCGGTCCTTTGTTGTTCTTATTGGCGCGGATTGCCTCGATCTCTTCGCCCGAGGAACCTTCCGGATTGAGTTCGTTCACCTTGATGCCATATTTCTTGGAGAAGGTATCGATAAGCTCTCCATAATTAACCCAATCGCGCGGCAGTGCTATTACAGTCAGCTGACCTTCTTTTTTGGCTGCGGCGATCAGGGTGTTCAAGTCCTTTGTTGAAGTACCCTGGGCAAAGACCATCGATACCGACAGCAATGCGATGATGAGCACAATGCCTGTTTTTTTCATACAACCTCCTTCGAAAGGCCTCTGAAATGGTTCGAAAACTCCGAACGACATTTATTATACTATGTTTTTTTAATTTATAGAGAACAAATCATGTGTTCTCTGTTAAATGGCACGAACCGGGTATAAAGAGGTTCATGCGGACAACTCCCTCTCAGCCTTGACTTTCGTACAAAGTGCTTTACATTTAAGTAGAGGAGGATGAGCATTGCAGACACAACAACGGCCGGTCCTCGCGCAGCAGCAGCAGCTTAAACTCAGTCCCCGCATGCTCCAGGCCATCCGCCTGCTCGCACTCCCCCTGCAGGAACTTACCGAACAAATCCACCAGGAACTCGAAGAAAATCCCGCCCTCGAACTGCTCGCCGATTCAGGAGAGGTATCGCTCGATGTCATGGAGGCGAGCATCGACACGACAAGGGACAGCGACGACAATCTTCACGAAGCCGAATATTCGGACGATGTCCTTGGATTCAGTGGCGAAGGGAACGATCGCAACGCCATCATAGAGCAGACCATCGCCACCGAAGAATCGCTCCAAGAGCATCTCTTAAGCCAGCTCGGCCTCTTGCCGCTCAGCGAGGAAGAACGAAGAATCGCCGAGCGGGTTATCCAAAACACCGACGAAAACGGTTTTCATATTCTGTCCCCTGGCGAGGTGTGCGCCAACTGTGATCCCGAAACCCTCGCGCGCATTCTTTCTCTTCTGCAGCGGCTCGATCCGCCGGGAACCTGCACGGCGGATTATCGCGAAAGCCTCATCGCACAGGCGAAAATCGCCTCCAATGTGCCACCGAAGACTATCGAGGTTCTTTCGCAGCATTTCGAAAATCTGCAATCGCGCAATCACAGCACCATAAAAAAGGCGCTTGGCCTCGACGACCGCCAGCTCGGCCGCATCTTTGAGTTCATCAAGACCCTCAACCCGTACCCTGGCAGGATATTCTCGAAAGCCCGGCCCCGCTACATCGTGCCAGACCTGGCGATGTGGCTCGAAGACGGCGAGATCAAGGTGAGGCTGAACGACGAAACGGTACCAAAACTCGGCATAAACCGGCTGTATACGGAGCTCGCCGAGCGTTCGACTCGCGGCGAGGCTGAAAAATTCGCCCGTGAAAAAGTCGAGAACGCTCGCTTTTTCATCGACAGCATAAAAAGGCGCAACGAAACGCTTCTAAAGACCGCCTCCGCGATCGCCGAGGCGCAGAGGGGCTTTTTCACCGGAGGACCGAGGGCTCTCAAGCCTCTCACCCTCAAAGAAATCGCCGAAAAAATCGAGGTTCACGAGGCGACGGTGTCGCGCGTGGTGAACGGCAAATACGCGCAGACCGACTGGGGCACTTTCGAACTGCGCCGTTTTTTCACCAATGCCGTAAATTCGGAAAACGGAGAAAACACCTCGAAGGAGGCGGCAAAAGCGGAAGTTTTGCAAGTCATCAACGATCTTGAATCGAAAGGAGAAAAAATCTCCGACCGCATCATTTCGGAAATCCTCGCCCGACGCGGCATCAACATCGCCCGGCGGACGGTGGCAAAATATCGCAGCGAGCTCGGCAAATAAATAGCCTGGGCGGACTGCCCTGTCGCAGAGCTTAGCCTTTGCGCCAATATGTTCTTTGGGAGGTCACCATGAATATCGACGTTCGTTCCGTGCATTTCGATCTTAGCGATCAGAGCAGGCAGTATTTAACCACGAAAATCGGCCGGATCGATTACGCAAAGGACATGATCGTCGATCTCCTGTTTGTTTTTACCAAGGACGCGGGGCGGTTCCGTCTTGAAGTGACCGCCAATTTCCGATGGGGTAAACAGGCGCACATAGTCGAAACCTCAGAGGAACTCAATCCGGGGATCGATGTGCTCATCGACAAGCTCGAACAGAAAATCGTCAAGGAAAAAGAAAAAATCCAAGAAAAGAAGTAATGAAGCGTCAATAGACAACGGCGGTTCTTCATGCAGCAGAAGGCCTGAAAGACCATATCCGGCATGAGGCCTTTCCGGACTGCCATTGCAGCCGGCAGAGAACCGCCGTTTTTGTTCGATTTACCACCGTATCGAAATGAGGTAAAATATCCTTGTGAAAGAACAAGAACCTGTCAACTTTACCGTCCTCGATCTTCTCAGCCTTGAACTCAAGGAACAGAATGATCTCAAGCTCCGCTGCATCGCCGGCAGAGCGGGTTTAAGCCGCGAAATCACCGTGCCGGACCTCAACCGCCCCGGCCTCGCCCTCGCGGGATTCTACGAATCCTTCGCGTGGGAGAGATTGCAGGTCTTCGGAAGAGGCGAGAACGCGTACATCAATAAAATCGAAGCCGATGGAGTCGCCGGACAGATTTACGCGAAGCTCTTCTCGTACAATATCCCCTGCTGCATTTTCTCCAACAACATCGAGCCCACCGCGAATTTCGCCGCCGCCGCGGACGCCGCGAGCTGCCCGCTCCTCATCACCGAACTGGGTTCCGTGGAATTCACGATCCGTGTCATCCGCATTCTGCACGACATTTTCGCTCCCAAAATCATCATGCACGGCGTGCTCGTCGAAGTCTTCGGCATCGGAATACTGCTGATCGGGGATTCGGGTGTGGGGAAGAGCGAGACGGCGCTCGCCCTGATCGAGCGAGGGCACAGGCTCGTGGCCGACGATGTCGTCGAGATCCGGTGCCTGAACGGCACGCTGCTCATGGGGCAGGGAACGAATAAAGTCATCGGCCACCATATGGAAATCCGTGGCTTGGGCATAATCAATGTCACGCACCTCTTCGGCGTCGGCGCGATCCGCGATAAGAAACAGATACAGCTCGTCATCCAGCTCGAAGACTGGGACCCCAACAAGGTCTACGACCGCATCGGCATGGATGAACTGACCATGGATATACTCGAGGTGAAGGTGCCGAAGCTCGAAATCCCCGTCAAGCCGGGCCGCAACATCCCCATCATCATTGAAACCGCGGCGATGAACGAGCGGCTCAAGAAAATGGGATACCACAGCGCACGGGAATTCAATCAGAATATTCTGCGCTGGCTTGAAAGCGAGAGCGCGCGGACTATGTATTTTTCCCGCGACGATTATTGATCAGATGGCTAATCTCATTGAACGTAGCCAAACTTCCAGAGTATCATACTTGTACTGGAGCCCATATGGTAGCGCTTGAAACAACTATAAAAAATCGTGCCGGCATTCATGCCCGTCCCTCGGCGCTCATCGCTCAGACCGCGATAAAGTTCGCCTCCCGCATCTATCTCGAGAAGGCCGGGAACCGCATCAACGCGAAGTCGATCATGGGCATCATCACGCTCGCCGCGAGTTTTGGCACAAAGATCAAGATCATCGCGGAGGGGCCCGACGAGCAACAGGCTGCGGACGCCATCAAGACACTTTTCGAATCGGGCTTCAATGAAGAACTCGGCTAAAAAGGGCTTGCACACATCTTCAAACTATGCTGTATACTATACATGAGCATAGGAGCCCAGATTGAAAGACCTTACGTCTCGTCAGAAAGACATCCTCAATTTTATTCATGAATATATTCAAACGAACAATTATCCGCCTACGGTGCGGGAAACGGCCCGCGCGTTCTCCATTTCGGTCAAAGGCGCCTATGACCACCTCAAAGCCCTCGAAAAAAAAGGCTGCATCAAGACGTCCGAAAAACGGTCCCGCTCGATCGAGCTTGTGGCGCCTCCCAAAGACGATACGCCCATGGTCCAAATCCCGCTGCTTGGTGAAATCGCCGCGGGGAGGCCTGTCTTCGCGGACGAAAATTTTGAGCGCACCATCTCGGTTCCGGCGGATATCGTCGCGAACAGGGTGCCTCACTTCGCGCTGCACGTCAAAGGCGACAGCATGATCGGCGCGGGCATTCTGTCGGGGGATATCGCCATCATCGAACAGACGGAAACGGCCAAAAACGGCGACATCGTCGTCGCCCTCCTTGAGGAAAACGTCACGCTCAAGCGCTTCTATATCGAAAACAACCGCTACAGGCTTCAAGCCGAAAATCCGCACTACGCGCCGATTTTTACACAGGACCTGAAAATCCTCGGCAGACTTCGCGGCATCTACAGGAGCTATTGAACTCATGGCCGAGCCGCTCTTGCCTCCTGTATGGATTCTCGCGGGGCCGGAAATCGGGCTCAAAGAGACATTTGTCGCCGACATCATACAAAAAGCTCGCCGTCTCGGCGGGGATGATCCTGAAATTCACCGTCTCTACGCGGGAGACAGTTCTTCCTCCGACGCCATCTCTCTCCTGAGGAACAGCTCACTCTTCTCGTCGTGGGTTATCGTCGAGTTCCGCAACGTCGAGCAGCTGGGCCAAAACGCGGACATCGCGGCCTTGACGCGCTATTGCGGCGCGCCCGCGGAACAGACCGTACTCTTCCTTGAGACCGAAGGATACGCGGCGCCCAAAGCGATCGAGAAAGCAGTGTCCGCCGCATGCCGCAAGACCTTCTTTGAACTCTTCGAAAACGAACTCGCGGGCTGGGTGCGGCGCGAGCTTGCACAGTCGGAGCTCAGCCTCGACGGCGAGGCGCTCGAGTCTCTTCTCGAGCTGGTGCCTCACGACACCGCATCGCTCAAGGCGGCCTGCCTCATTTTAAGCTCGAGCTTCTCCGGCGGCAGCGCGCTCTCCGCCGAAAACGTCGAGGCCGCCATTCTGCGCTCCAAGCCGGAGGACGCCTTCACGCTCTTCGAAAAAATAGGGCAGGGCGAACTTCCGCTTTCGCTCGAAGTGCTCGACAGCGTCCTCGATTCGCGGCGCGGAGACGCGAACCAGATCATCGCCGCCCTCGTGTGGAGTTTCAGAAGACTCCAGCGCATCGGCGACGCCGTCGCGCGCGGGGAACGCTTCGAAGACGCATGCCTCCGCGAAGGCGCGCGCTCAAAAACCGTACAGCGCCAGCTCCGCGCCGCACTGCAGCGCTCCAAGCCGGAGGACTGCCGGCGAATCATTCTCGCGCTCTCCGAAACCGAAGCCGCCATCCGCGGACCATTGGGTACCGCCTTCGACCGCCAATTGCTGCATCTGCTCATAACCTCTATAATCACCGAAAAAGGGCGGGGACTTGCGATCGCCGGATGGAGCGAGCAGGGAATCTATCCCCAATTCAAGATGTAGGACATTGTATGCCGCAGACAATCAGGACGATTCAGGTCGGCGAACGGACGATCATTCTCGTCGGCACCGCCCATATTTCAAAAGAGAGCATCGAAGAAGCCAAGGAAACCATCCGCAAGGAACAGCCCCAGCGCGTATGCGTCGAGATCGACATGGGGCGTTACCAGTCGATCCAGCAGGACAGCCGCTGGCAAGACCTCGACATTATCAAAGTGCTCAAAGAAAAAAAAGGCTTTTTGCTGCTTGCCAATCTCGCGCTCGCCGGTTTCCAGAAACGTCTTGGCGCGGACCTCGGCACGAAACCCGGCGAAGAGATGATGGCGGCAGTCCAGACGGCCGAGGAGCTGGGCATTCCCTGGTCTCCGATCGATCGCGAAATTCAGGTTACACTCAGGCGCGCATGGGGAAAATCCAATCTGTGGAATAAAGCGAAGCTGCTCGCGAGCCTCATCGAATCGGCATTCTCCCGCGAAAAATTGAGCGAGGACGACCTCAAGAAATTGAAGGAAGGCAGCGAGCTCGAACAGATGATGAACGAACTGGCCGATTTCATGCCTTCGGTCAAGGAAGTGCTCATCGATGAGCGCGACCGCTATCTTGCCACACAGATTTTCTTGTCCACGGAACAGAAGGTCGTGGCGGTGGTGGGCGCGGGCCACATGAATGGCATCGAGGCCTGGCTTGGAAAACTGGTGCGGGCTGAGGTCGCCGCCGATGTCTCGGATATAGAGAGCCCTCCGAAGCCGGGATGGTTTGGCAAGTCGGCGGGCTGGCTTATTCCCCTACTCATTGTCGCCCTGATCGTCATCGGATTTTTTCGTTCTGGCACCCAGGCAAGCCTCGCCATGATCCTTCGCTGGGTGCTGCTGAACGGCTCGCTCGCGGCGCTCGGCTCGCTCCTGTGCCTGGCCCATCCTCTCACGATCCTCGGCTCGTTTTTGCTGGCTCCGGTCGCCACGCTGAATCCGGTGCTCGCGATTGGCATCTTCGCCGCGGTCATTGAGGCCCATTTCCGCAAGCCCACCGTGCGCGACGCCGAAACGCTCGCCGACGACGTGACGAGCATCAAAGGCTTCTATAGAAACCGCATCACGCACATCCTTCTCGTATTTTTCCTTTCGAGCATCGGAGGAATGATAGGGAATTTCATCGCCCTGCCGATTCTGGCGTCGAAGGCGCTCGGATAAGGCAAAGGTAGACAGCCCCGACGCGGCCCCAGAGAAGCCTTGAGCTTTCAGCTCAAGGCGGCTTGCACCATCTCCGTCAGCGCGGGCATGAGCTGTTTCTTGCGCGAGAGCACGTCCTTCAGGAGATATATCCCCGGCTGCTGCGCCGGATAGTTCAGATACGAGTAGAATTCGCGCTCGGCGTCGATATAGAGCAGGCTCTCGAGCTTCGTGATGTCCGTGGCCATGAGCGCCGCGACGTAGGTACCCGTCTCCGCGCGGATCTGCGCGAGGCCATGGAGTACCTCTTCCTGACGGGCGAGCAGTTCCTGGGAGTTCGTGAGCTCGATCTGGCTCACGGTGAGCTTCTTCTCCTGCACTTCGTACTCCTTGCGATCCATCCGAAGAAGTTGACCGACCGGCAGCCGCGCCGCGAGGGACGCCGAGGCCATAATATCACGCCCCACTTCCTCAATCGAGAGATCGGTGATGCTCGCGAGATAATCCGCCATTTCCCGGTCCGTGTCCGTCGTCGTCGCGGACTTCAGCACAAGCGTGTCGGAGAGAATGCCGCAGAGCAGAATCGAGGCGATGTCCCGGTCGAGCGGTGTCCTCGTCTCGTGGTACATCGAGGTCACGATCGTGCTCGTCGAACCGACCACCCGATTGATGAAGGTAATGGGATATGTCGTGGAAAAGGTTCCGATGCGGTGGTGATCGATCACTTCGAGGATGTGGTAATTCTGGATGCCGTCGACGGCCTGCGTAAACTCATTGTGATCCACAAGGATGAGTTCGATGTTCGGATCGCGGATGAGGTCTCCCTCGGTGAGAAGCCCTAAAACCTTGTTGTTTTCATCGACCACCGGAACCGCGCGCGCCGCCGACTCCGAAATCGCGTGTTTCGCCGTCTTCATGAGGTCCCGGGCCCCGAGCGGCTTCACCGAAGTGTCGGCCACGCTCATGACAGGCGTCGAATACAGCGCGAGCAGCGAAGTCGAAGAGGTATCGTATGAAGAGATGAGCATCGCGATGCCCTTGGCCTCGGCGAGCCTCATGATCTCTTTCGATGGAATGAAGCCATTCGTGATGATGAGGGCCCGGACCCCGGCATCGATGGCGATGCGCATGATCTCCTCGCGGTCGCCCACGAGTACGACCTTATTGTGCGCCGGCTCGGCGGAAATATAATCCTTGAACCGCTCGTCCGAGAGGGACGCAACGACGATACGACCATTGAACTTGGAATCGAGATCGCCGGCGATAAGAGGCTGCGCCTTTATCGTGTCGACCAAGTGTCGGATCGAGGTGGGGATGACCGCTTTACGGTGAGGATTTATCTTCGCCAGAATGTTTTTCGCGAATGCGTTGTAATAAAAGAGACCTCTGTAGCAGCCTTCGCCATCGACAATGGGCATGACCTGACGCGGCGAGTGTTCGAGAAGCGCAAGCGCCTCCCAGAGTGGCGTATTCTCCGCGACCGAAGACGGGGCTTCGTCGATATAGTATTCAGTCTTTGGGATAAGATCGGGAACGAACTCAGGCAACGCGACCCCAAAGCGCTGAAAAATGTACTCTGTCTGCGGGTTCACCGCGCCGGCGCGGGCGGCTTTGACATGAGCGAGCCCCTGCGCACGCTTGAGCGCGGCATAGGCCGTGGCCGCGACCACCGAATCGGTGTCGGGGTTCTTGTGCCCAATAACGTAGACTGTTTTCGACATAGCGACTCCTTTTATGCTCCGAAAATCAAAATCGAATGGCTGGGAAGCGGAGCCGCGGCCGAGGGCCGGACCGATTCGCCGGCGGGGACGTCGGTCTCGGTTTCCCCTGTGTCGGCGGACGTTCCGCTTAGCATGAACATACCTTCTCTGTCGGAGAGATTGATGCCTCCATAGATTTTTCGATCCCGGCTGAAGAAGTGATAGACATCCCGCGAACGCAGAAGGCTCCGCTCCGCTCCGAATTCTTTCCCTTCCATGCGTCCGTACCAGTCGATGAGCTGCTGAGTGAATACTTCCTCGCTGAGATGATCGGGCGGAGTCCCACTCTTTCCGAAGGTCGCCGGATCATCGGAGCTCATGATCTGCGAGCCAAACATCGCCGCCAGCATGCCCACCAGGAATTTTTCGGTATCCTTGAGGCTGGTGCGCCCGGTGCGGCAGAAAATGACATCGGGGTCGCAGAGCAAAAGCGTCTTGTCCAGAATGGCGCGCCCGATGCTGTCCCGCATGTTGACCTTGGCGGATGGGCGCCCCTGATGGCCGATGAGCCTGGCCTGGAGCCATTCCCAATGTTCCCGGGTATCGGCGCCCGAACGCATGAGCGGCATGAACGGCGCGGTCGATTCGATCGGCGCCCCGCAGGAGAGAAACGCTACGGGACTACCGTCCCGCGCACGCGAAAATTCGAGTATCCGGGCCATGATGCGCGCATAGTGCTGCCATGCGCCGCCCTTGCGCCCCGCGAACGCTCCCCGCATGAGTCCCGCGTATAAAAAATCGAGTTTGAGGTAACGATAGCCCCATGTGTTCACCACAGTATCGAAAAGGCTCACGAGGTACTCCTCGACCTCGGGAAGCGAAAGGTCGAGCGTCCACACGTCGCCGCCCCAGTTCGGATTCCAGCCAGCCTTTACCGGCGCGCCGTCCGCGTCGCGCAAAACCCATGCGGGGTGCGCCCGGACGGTATTCGAGGCCGGCATCAAGAGAAAGGGCGCAAGCCAGATGCCGGGGATGAGCGCTTTTTCCGCAATACGCCACGCTATCCGCGCCATGCCATCGGGAAATTTTTCAGGATGTGGCTGCCAGTCGCCGACTGTCCGTTCCCAGCCATCGTCGATCTGAAACACCGTGGGGCGCCCGCGCTTGATGAAATATTCATTCACTATATTGGCATTCGCCCCTATAGATTCGAGGTCTTCGCCGATGATGCGCTCGTCGATGGCGGTGTAATGGTTGTACCACGAGGCGTAGCCGCCGATGACACCTTCGAATGAGGGCGCGCGCGCGGGGACCTCGGGCGCGGAGGTTTTCGGTCTGGTGTCCCGGCCCAGGGCGGCGCGCGCGGCCGCTTCAACCGCCGTGCCCCCGCACGAGAGCCAGCGGAGATCGTCGAAACGCCACTGGGCGCCCCAGAGCGTGCCAAGTTTCTCTTTGAGCGCGAAGTAATCGGGCGCGATAAGCACCGCGACGCGCGCGATGACTTCGCCGCGCGCAAAGAAACCGCCCTCCGCGTAGGCAAGAACCCGTATTTTGTTGTCACGTAATAAAAAGCTGAGAGGTGGCAGATACGCGTCGAGAGTGGTGTTGGCCGCCGGCGTTCCTTCCATATGACTGGCAGGGACGCCGGTGCTGGCGGCTCCTGCCGGCTTGGCGCCGCGCTTCACATGGGCAGCGGCGGCCGCGCCAGGAAGGCCGCCTGTTTGCAAGGGACCCCGATAGCGCGCCACGTTATCCGACACGAGCATGAGCCGTAGGTCGCCCGCCCGCAGCCCGAGCATACAATGTGAAATATGGTCGTGCCGGCGGCCGAAGCGCCGCGCCCGTTGCCGAAGCGCCACCTCCGCGGGGTGGTCCACGAACAGATTCAGGGCGCGTTTATAGCAGGCGCGGCGCGGCCGCTCGCCACCCGCCAGTTCCCCCGCAAAAGACCAGGACTGCCAGCCGTTTACGAACACAAAGCGCGAGCGCGGCTCCGTCAGCCTTGCCGCCTGCACGCCGGAGACCGCCTCGGCCTCCCTGCATTCGTTTCCAAGCGCGTGACAGAGGGCGCTCACCTCAAATTCGCCCAGCTCCAGAAGCGGCTCATCACAGTGTATCTCCCCACACGCCCGAAAGAAAATCTTAAGCACGTCGCCAGGCAGTCTCTGGAATGCAACCTCAATCTTGGAATTCATGAGCCCCATGGTATCATGGCGCAAAAAATTGTGGGAGAGCCGCGTGCTTTCAACCTGTGGAATTTCTGCTACAATGCGTCCATGGCCCACTGCAGTATTCCCGAAGCGGAAGCGATTCTCGATAAAGAGTTCCCGGTGCTCGACAAGGGCTTTGTGCGCCTCGTCGACTATCTTGGAGGAGACCAGCGCATCGTCCAGGCGGCGCGCGTCTCGTATGGCGAAGGGACGAAGAGCTACCGCGAAGACAGCGCGCTCATCGACTATCTATGGCGCCATGAACACACGAGCCCCTTCGAGCAGGTCATACTCACCTTCCACGTCAAATTGCCGATCTTCGTGGCGCGGCAGTGGATTCGTCACCGTACGGCGCGCGTGAACGAGATCTCCGGCCGATACTCGGTCATGCGGGACGAATTCTTCATGCCCGAACCCGAGGCGCTCTCCCCGCAGAGCGACGACAACAAACAGGGCCGCTCCGATACGCCTTTCGATGCGCAGACCGCGTCTCAGGTTCAGGAGATTCTGAAAGAGGGCTCTCAGATTTCCTACGCGCGTTACAAGCAGTTGATCGATCTCGGCCTCGCGCGGGAAATAGCCCGCATAGGCCTGCCGCTCTCGCTCTACACGGAGTGGTACTGGCAGATCGATCTGCACAATCTGTTCCGCTTCCTCATGCTGAGGCTCGATCCGCACGCGCAGCGAGAAATCCACGAATACGCGAACGTGATGCTCGAAATAACACGACATGTGGCGCCCGCGGCGACGGCGAGCTTCGAGCGGCACACGCTGCGAGGGGTGCGTTTTTCCGGGCCCGAGATGGAGGAACTCCGGCGGCGGCTCGGTAAGGAAGCAGAGCCAGATCGGAAGGAGATGGAGGGTGGCGCGACGCATGAGTCTGCGCTTTCCCAAAAAGAACTGGAGCGCTTCGAGGAGAAGCTCAGGTCGGGGCACCAGCGGTAACAACAACGCCGCGGCTCAACCCCCGACAACTCTCTTCAGCATTATTTTACCATTTCATCGACAATTGCCAGAAAAGCCCCAACGACACGAGGATCAAAATGCCTCCCCGACTGCGAGCGGACATAATCGACCGCATCTTGGGGGCTGTGGGCAGGCCGGTAGGGCCTGTCTCTTGTCATGGCGTCATATACGTCGGCAACCGCGAAAATGCGCGCCAGCAATGGGATATCCTCACCCTGGAGCTGGCGGGGATATCCCGTGCCATCCCATCGCTCATGGTGGCAATAGGGCACCACAAAAGCTCCCTCAAGATAATTAATTGGTCTTAAAAGTTCATATCCAAAAGAAGTGTGCGTCTGCATGATGGCTGCCTCTTTATCATTGAGAGGCCCCGGCTTGCGTAAAATGGCATCGGGAATACCAATCTTTCCCACGTCATGCAGAAGCGCGCCGCGCCGCAAGTCTTCAATTTTTTTCGGATCCAGGCCGAGACGCTTGCCAATCGCAATGGCGATCTTTACGACACTCATGGTATGCTGCAAGGTATCGTCGTCGCGGAGCCCGATGGCGCGCGCCCATCCCTCGAGGGTCTCGTCGTAGGCTTTCCGCATCTGCCTGTCGGCGTCCCTCAGCGCTTCTATGAGCTGCATCCGCCCTATGACGATTCCCGTATACGAGCCGAACATCTCGACAATATCGACGAATTCCGTGTCGAAAGGCGCGGGAGCTTTAATGGCAATGTGAAAGACTCCGAGTACTCTGCCCTCGGCGACGACAGGCACTCCGATGTCCGCCGCGTCCGGAGGCACAAATTCCCTGTTCCGCGGGATGAGCAGCGGGTCTTCACTGATGAGAGGAGAAAGATGCAGTCGGCCCGTTCTGAAAATCTTTCCGCTGATACCTTCATCCGGTGTGAGCGGGCGATCAAAGACCGTTCCCAGCCAGCCACACGCGACTTCTTTCTGCAAAATATTTTTATCAGGATCATATATGAGGAGCGCGGCGGATTCCGCGCTGGTCGCCTCAACCGCCTTGTCTACAAGTATCTGATAGAGTTCTTCAGGTTTTGCCTCGATACCGATCTGCTGATTGATCTGATGCAGAATCTCGAGCCACTTCACCCGTTCCCTGAGCATCTCGATCAGTCGAAGGGACCTCACTGTCATGCCGACAATTTCGCCTATCGATGAGAGGAGCCGAAGGTCGGATTCAGTGAAACTATAGTCTTTGCTTTCCACGCCAATAGCGCCCTCGATATTTCCTTCGATGACTATGGGCGCGTAAATACCGTATTTTATGCCGGGGGCGGTCTCGACATAATGCGGATCGGAAGGTACGTCGAGTGACCGTATCGGCTTGCCCTCTTCGATGACAAGACCGATCATGCCTTTCCCCGGACGATCTATCGCCCTGTTGAGAAAATCCATTCGAACACGATTTTCTTCGGGACTCATCGCGGGGAAACCCCGATAAGCGGCCGTCTCCAGCATCTCCCCGGCGCGCGATTTGAATCGTATGACCGAAGGGTGCCAGCCTTTTTCTTTCTCCAAAATCTCCAGCGCGGCATCCGCAATCTGCTGAAGACTGTTCATCTTTCCGATTTCAAGAGTAGCGCGATGAAGTATGGCCAGATCGGTGCTTTTCTGGGTATTGTCCCATTGTATGAAGAGTGTCTTTACGGCAGTCGTGGCAGCAAGTATAAACGCACTGCGCCTCTCCCCGTCCGACTCGATCATGTCAGGAAGTAGCTTGGCGGTAAAAATCCAGAACAAACAGCAGACGAGTCTATCATTGAGCACAAGAGGCTCAAAAAAAACACTCCCTTGCCGCTTAGGAGTGAGGGGTATTTCGTATAAATCGCTTCTGCACGTGTCTCGCCCCGCAATTGTTTTTGCCTTCTCCTCTATCCATCGACGCGAAACAGCGGAGAGAGGTTCATATGACATCATCGAAGGAGCTCCATGAAATGGAGATTCGTCGGCTGCCCCCGAAAAGCCATCTCTATGCAAAGAAAAACTGATGTAGCCGCAATTGTGATGTTCGGCATACAGTGTATGCATGGCGACCAGTCCACGATTCAAAGTCAGTTTTGCGTCTGTAAAAAGATCCTCACGCACAACGATCGCCATGAGTTCCGAAATCGCCTCCAAAAGTCGCTCGCGTTGCTTGAGAGGTGTTATATCGATCAGCATCGATTCGACGATAGTATCGTTTTCTTTAATCCATGATGTCGCCGAGATGAGTACGTCCAACTCTCCCCCATCGAGTCGTCTTACGCGAACCTCTATGGGTGGAAGCGACGGCTGGCCGCCTTGGAGATGTTGCTCCCCTTTTAGGATACACTCAATATATTCAGGAGTGATAAGGGCCTCGTGAAAATGCTTGCCGAGAAAATCCGAAGTGGATTGGCCGCCGAACATTTTGACAGTAGTCCCGTTTACCTGTCGAATGATCCCGTTGATGCTTACAACGATACCTGCCTGCTGAGTAGTAAAGATATGTTGCCAAAAGTCATCTGCTTGCGCAATTGATATTGATTTTTCAGGCTCTTTCTGAATCATATATCGTCTATATCGGCCTGAAGCTCAGATTTCTTGATTGTTTGTCACGCACCGCAGAGTGCGTGACTCAATCTTACGCCAGCCCGCGCTCGTACAACCGATAAATCGCGTGGGTGCCCAGATCGCCCATCCCTTCCGCGACCATCTTCGCAAAGAGCTGCTCCGCGAGCGTCAGCATCGGAAGCTCGACACGCATCGCATGCGCCGAATCGAGCGCGATGCGCAGGTCTTTGAGGAAATGCTTGACATAAAAGCCCGGATCGAAATTGCCGTCGAGCATCCGCGGCGCGTTGTTCGAAAGTTGCCAGCTCTGCGCGGCGCCGTTCGCTATCGACAGCAGCATATGCCGTGGGTCGAGCCCTGCTTTTCTGGCATATGATACCGCTTCGACCGCGCCGAGCAGATTGCCCGCGACGGCGATCTGGTTGGCCATCTTGGTGTGCTGCCCCGCGCCGGCCGCCCCCTGGCGGATCACGGTCTTGCCCATTTCTTCCAGAAGAGATTTCGCCCTCTGGAAAACCTCTTCGTCGCCGCCGACCATGATGGTGAGCGAAGCGTTTTTCGCGCCAATATCCCCGCCCGAGACCGGCGCGTCGAGCGCGCCGAGCCCTCTGGCCTTTGCGGCCTCATAGATGCGCACCGCGAGGTCGGGCCTCGATGTCGTGGTATCCACCAGGATGGCGCCTGGCTTCGCGTTCTCAATAAGACCATCGGGACCGAAGTAGATTTCTTCCACGTCGCCCGGATAACCGACCATGGTAAAAATCACATCGCACTCCTGGGCGATTTTTTTCGGGCTGTCCCGCCATTCGGCTCCCGCGTCGAAGAGAAGCTGCGCCTTGCTCTTCGTGCGGGTATAGACAAGCAGCCGCTCACCTGAAGCCCGAAGGTGGCCGGCCATTGCGCCGCCCATCACGCCAAGCCCGATAAACCCGATAGTCTGCTGCGACATTTTCAGACTCCTTTGCCACGATGGATTGGTTCGATGTGATTGAATTATCATGTTGAATATATCAAAACGCACAGAAAAAAGCGAAGGACCCGCCGCGCCGCAAGCGGCATGCCGTCACACGCCCTCTGGCTGATTTTTCTAATTCTTTATATAGTCTGGTGCATGAATATGCAGGAGAGGCTCGAGCACGCCGCACACGCCGCTTCCCTGTTGCTGTCTGTGGGAACAGAAGTCAGGAACGCCGCGCTCACCCATATCGCGCAGCAACTCGAGGCTCATCGCGATGAACTGTTCCAGGCCAATCAGAAAGACATGGACGAAGCCCGCGCCGGCGGCCTTGCGGCCCCTCTTCTGAAGCGCCTCCTCTTCGATGAAAAAAAACTGGGCGAAGTTCTGTCCGGAATTCGGGGTCTCCGCGCCATGCCCGATCCGGTCGGGAAGGTGCTCGAAGCCCGTCTTCTGG
Source organism: Spirochaetaceae bacterium UBA5556 (assembly GCA_002425765.1). GTDB lineage: Bacteria > Spirochaetota > Spirochaetia > Treponematales > Rectinemataceae > Rectinema. Next base: position 67,384 of record DIMW01000011.1, read on the forward strand.
ACGAAGGACTCGTACTGCAGAGAATAAGCTGCCCGATCGGGCTCATCGCGATGATTTTCGAAAGCAGGCCGGACGCGCTCGTGCAGATGGCCTCGCTCGCGGTAAAGAGCGGAAACGCCATCGTCCTCAAAGGCGGAAGCGAGGCGCGGGAGAGCAATCAGGCGCTCGCCGCGGCGATCGCGCGCGCCGGGGAAGAGGCCGGTCTGCCGCCGCATTGGCTCACCCTGCTCGAAAGCCGAGAGGAAATAAGCGAACTGCTCACCTTCGATCAGTATGTCGATCTCGTCATCCCGCGCGGCTCCAGGGAATTCGTCGCGAAGATCAAGGCGACGAGCCGCATCCCGGTGCTCGGGCATTCGGATGGCGTATGCCATGTCTATGTACATGAAGACGCCGACCTCGCGATGGCCACAAAAATCGCGGTAGACTCAAAAACGCAGTATCCCGCGACCTGCAACGCCGCCGAAGTGTTGCTTGTCCATAAGCACTATGCGGAAAGGGGCCTTGTGCCGCTTCTGTGCGCCCTGTCGCGGGCCGGCGTCGTCCTCGACGTCTGTCCGCGCGCCGCGGCGCTGCTCGACCGTGCCCGTTCCGAAGGCGGCGAAATTCCGTATCTGACCAAAACCGACGCCGACTGGTCGGTCGAATATCTCGACCTGCGCATGGCGGTCAAAATTGTCGATTCGCTCGATGAGGCGATCGTCCATATCAACCGCTACGGAAGCGGGCACACCGATACGATCGTGTGCGCCTCGCCCGAGGCCGCGCGGCGTTTTCTGAACGAGGTAGACTCATCCTCGGTGTACCACAATGCGAGTACGCGCTTCGCCGATGGCTACCGCTACGGGCTCGGCGCCGAAGTCGGCATCGCGACCGGCAAGCTGCACGCCAGGGGCCCGATGGGACTTCAGGGCCTCCTGACGTACAAGTGGCTGCTCGAAGGCCAGGGGCACATCGTGGAGGATTACGCGTCGGGCGGGCGGCATTTTCTGCACAGGGATTTGCCCTTGGACTGAAAAGCTGCCGGCGGCAATTGAAAGCTCAAGTGAGGAAAATTATGGACTTGTCCGAAACTGCGGACGCGGCCGCCGCGCGCGCCGCGCTCGCCAACGCCAACCGGATCGTGGTGAAAATCGGTACCGCGACACTCACGCGCACCTTCGGCGCCGATGGCAAAAGCTTTCTGTCAGAGAAAGACGCGCCCGGAACGTCTCCGCCGCGCACACCCCCCTCGCAATCGGCAAAAGAAACTATCGACACTGCCTATATTTACCATGTGGCCGAACAATTCGCCAACCTTGTTCAGGATGGCAAGCAGCTCATCCTCGTCACCTCGGGAGCCATCGGCATGGGCGCGCGCGAGCTCGGCCTCACAAAGCGCGTCACCGAGATGCGCATGCGCCAGGCGTGCGCGGCGATAGGCCAGCCCATTCTCATGGAGGAATACCGGCGCGCGTTCGGCGTCTTCGGGCTCTCGGCCGCCCAGCTCCTCGTCACCCGCGACGAGTGGGACGACCGCGCCAGCTACCTCAACCTGCGCAAAACCGTGGAAACCTTGCTCGAAAGCCGCGTCATACCGGTGTTCAACGAAAACGATTCGGTCTCGACGGCGGAGATCGGCAACGCCTTCGGCGACAACGACAGGCTCTCCGCCTATGTCGCGAGCAAGATCGACGCCGAACTGCTCATCATCCTCTCCGACGTCGATTCGCTCTACGACGCCGACCCACGCGAAAACCCCGACGCCAGGCCGATCCCTTATGTAAAAGAGCTCTCCGACGAACACTTGGCGGCCGCGGGGGGGCGCGGTTCGGAATTTTCCACGGGAGGGATGAAGACGAAGCTCGCGGCGGTGGCCATCGCGCGCGAGGCGGGCTGCCGGGTGGTCATCGCGCACGGTCGCGAGCCGAACGTCATTCAGCGCGTGGTCTCAGGGGAGGCGCTCGGTACGCTGTTCGATGCCGCCCATGCCCTGAAGAACCGAATCCGCTGGCTCAAAAATTCGCAGCCGCGCGGCAGGCTGACCATCGACGAGGGGGCGCTCGCGGCGATCCGTGGGCGAAATTCGCTGCTGCCGCGCGGCGTGGTCGCGGTCGAAGGCGACTTTGGCCGCGGCGCGGTGGTGCTGGTCAACGACATCGTCAAACTCATCAGCAACTTCTCCTCCGCGGAACTCCGCGCCGTGCTGAGAAAGCGTTCCGAGGAAATCGACGCCGTTCTCGGAGAGAACGCGCCCCACCTCGTCGCGCGCCCCGAGGAAATGGCCTTTCTGGACGAGTGAAGCGCGCTCGGCCTTCTCTCCATACTTCTTCGATTCGATAGCCAAGGACACAAATATCGGCTACAATACTTCTCTACGCGCTCCGTGGTGCCTCCCGCTCAGCGTCGCTGAAGGGAGGAAAAGGGAATACGGTGCAAAACCGTTGCAGCCCCCGCTACTGTGAGCCGGTATTCGTTCAGTCCGGCGGAACATTTCGCCGCAGGCACGTGCGCGGCACGCATCGCTTTGAAGAACGCACCTCTGCCTGATCCACTGGCGCCGTATCTGGACGCACACCCGCGCTCCACATATCCGCCGGGAAGGAGGATCGAGCGAAGCGCGCCGAGGCCGTGCAGGCGACGGGGCGCGGCCGGCAAGCCAGGAAACCTGCCAGGAGCCGCATCATCCTTACTCTTCGGCGGGAGGAGACGGATATGCGACGGATTGTCGGTATTTTCCTTTTTTTATTTCTGATTTCGATTTCCGTGGCCCCGGCGCAACAGGCTAATTTCCAGATTGAACAGAAAAACGGATACAAAATCCTGACAGTGTCGAAACTCTGGCCCGGCGCACACTCGGCGAGGACCTATGTGCTCTACCCCCGAGGTTCGCAGGCGCCCGGCGGTGTAAAAGCAGACCTCTTCATCCAGGTTCCCGTCCAGCGCGTCGTGCTCTACTCGACTACCTACATTCCGGCAATCGAAGCAATTGGCGAACTCGATACCATCGTCGGCGTCGACAACGCGAATTACGTGTACAGCCCGGCGCTCCGCGCCCGCATCGGCGCCGGCAAGGCAGTCGAGACCACCAAAAACTGGATGCCCGACATCGAGCGGCTCATCGCGCTCAAACCGGATGTCGTCTTCAATTTTGGCGTCGGCAATGAGTGGGACACCTTCCCCAAAATGCAGGAGGCGGGCCTGCCCGTCGTTCTGCTCGGCGACTGGAACGAACAGGATCCGATCGTTCGCGCCCAATGGGCAATTTTCATCGCGGCCTTTTTCAATAAGGAAGCAAAGGCGCAGGAGAGGGTGAACGCGATCGCCAAGGCCTACGATACCCTGAAGACACTCGTCGCAGGGGCCCCGTCGCGTCCTCGGGTGCTGGTCAATGGCCCCTTCCAGGGCATCTGGACGGTATCCGGAGGACAGAGCTACATGGCGCGGCTCATCGCGGACGCGGGGGGCGATTACCTGTGGGCGGATACCAAGGAATCGGGCGGGCTCAACCTGTCAATCGAAGCGGTATTCGAGCGCGCTCTCAGGGCCGACGTGTGGCTGAATCCGGTGTACGGGGCGAATCGGCTTTCCGATGTGCGAGGGCTCGATCCCCGGTTTTCGGCGCTGCCCGTGCTGAAAAAAGGCCAGGTGTGGACGAATGAGCTTCGCATGTCGCCCGGAGGAGGCAGTGATTACTTCGAGTCAGCGGTGATGAATCCGAACCTTGTGCTCGAAGATATGATCGCCATTTTTCATCCCGAGCTGTTGCCTGAGCATAACTTCAATTATTACAAAAAATTAAATGAATAATAATACAGAAATGAAGAGCCGCCAGACAGGCGACCGTACACCGCACAAGAGCCGCGCCCGCCTCATCGCGGGGCTCGGCGCGTGCACCCTCCTCCTCGCTCTGCTCGACATCTCTGTCGGCTCGGTGCGCATTCCATTTGCCGAAGTCTGGAAAACCCTCATCGGACAAGCGTCACGCCAGGAATGGACGACAATCATTCATGTTTTCCGGCTGCCCAAAATGCTGACCGCGATGCTGGCCGGAGCGAGTCTCTCTGTCGCGGGCCTCGTACTGCAGTCGATCTTCCGAAATCCGCTGGCGGCGCCGGATTCTCTCGGCATTGGCGCGGGCGCGTCGATCGGCGTGGCGGTGCTGATGTTCGCGGGTGGGGCTTTGGGAGCGCTGGGTGCCGGGGCGCAGGGTATCGGTACGCAGGGCAGCGCGATCCTCGGAAATCTGCCGCCGCTCGGATACACTCTGCTCGTCATCGCCGCGAGCATCGGCGCCGGAGTGGTGCTTCTCATCGTTCTCTTCATTTCGAGAAAATTCGAGCAGGTCGTGACGGTGCTCATCATGGGCCTGCTGGTCGGATACCTGACTTCGAGCATCGTGTCGCTGCTGGTCTACTTCGGTTCGCCGCAAAAAGTGCAGCTCTACCTTTCGTGGACCTATGGTTCATTTGGCGGTGTACGCACGAATGAACTGCCGTATCTGGCCGGAGCGACTCTTATCGGCCTCGTGCTCGTCGGAGGCGACATAAAGGCGCTCAACGCGTTCCTCATCGGCGAACGCTTCGCTTCGACGATCGGCATACGCGTGCGCGCTTCCCGGACGAGGCTGCTCATCGCGGCATCTATACTGGCCGGCAGCGTCACGGCCTTTTGTGGCCCGATCGCGTTTTTGGGAATCGCGGCGCCACACGCCGCGCGCCTTCTCTCGCGCAGCGCGGAGCACCGGATTCTCCTGCCGGTAACGGCGCTCTCGGGCATGTGTCTCGCCCTTCTCGCAGACATGCTTTCATCCATGCCCGGATACGGCGCCGTACTTCCCATCAATCCTCTGTTCGCGCTCATCGGTTCGCCGATCATCATCTCGATGTTCTTTCACAGAGACAGAGGTTCCCTTGCGGAGGAAACGGAATGAGTCCGGAACGCGCGCCTCACCACACCGAACAGCGGCAATCTGCGCTTCCCCCCGTCGGGCCCAGCGCAAATCTTCCTGTAGTCGAAGCTTCTTCTCTTGAAATTGGCTGGAAACACGGCAGGAACCTCCAGATTCTTGCCCGGAACATCGATTTCCAGGTCGCCGTGGGTCGCCTGATTGCGCTTATCGGCCCGAATGGCGCCGGGAAATCGACGCTGCTGCGAACAATTGCGGGCCTGCAGGCCCCGTGCGGCGGCTCGCTCACCCTGTTCGGCAAAAATGTCTCCCTCATTTCGGTCGAAGAGCGGGCAAGCCTGCTCGCCTGTGTATTCAATGAAAGGATCGAGGGAGGCTATCTCACGGTATGGGAATTCGCGGCTTTTGGTCGCTACCCATACACGAACGCGCGCAACCGTCTGACCAATGAGGACAGGCGGCACATCGCCACGGCGCTCGCACTCGTTGGCATGGAACAGTTTGAGAAACGCACATTTTCGAGCTTGTCCGATGGCGAACGGCAAAAGGTGCAGATTGCGCGGGCCGTCGCGCAGAACACTTCTCTTTTGGTGTTCGACGAACCGACCGCGTTTCTGGACGCGCCGTCGCGCATTGAAATTTTCAGACTCGCCGAGCGCCTCGTACAGGAGGCGGGGAAGACCGTGCTGCTCTGTACGCACGAAGTCGATCTCGCGCTCAAAACCGCGGACGAGCTCTGGGTGATCGACAGAGAGCATCGCTTCACCTCAGGCTCACCCTTTGTGGTAGCGCGCTCGGGGGCAATCGGAAAGGCCTTCGATCTGCCGACCGTCGCCTTCGACGCCATAAGCGGAACATTCAGGGCGCGTGGGCCTCAGTGTTAAAACTTGTAGCCGAACTTCCGGAGCATCGCCTTGCGCGCTGCCTTATCGTCTTCGCCCTCGACGCCCCTCGGCGAAAAACCATCGACGACGCCGAGAATTCCCGCACCTTGCCCTGTCTCGGCGCGCACCACCTCCACCGGATTGGCCGTCGCGCAGAAAATCCGGCACGTCTCGGGGCTCGCCTTGATGCGGTCGAGTACATTGATGGGATAGGCCCCGGGCCCGAGCACTAAGTAGAATGTGTGTCCGGCGCCCACCGCGAGGGCCATCTTCCGGGCGACCTCCACCAGCGAGGAATCCGTGCCTTCGGTGCGCACAAGGCAGGGTCCCGAAGCCTCGTTGAACGCGAGTCCGAATTTCACGCCGGGGACGGAGCACATCATGATTTCGGCGATATCCTCGACGGTCTTTATGAAGTGCGACTGCCCCACGACAATATTGCAATTTTCCGGAAATTCGAGTTTTACCGTATCGACGGTCATACAGGCGACCTCCTTTTCTGGTTTTGTCCACTTATACTATTAGATGTCTTCCAAGCCATAAGCGGCGCGGCCGGTAGTCAGGATGATTGAAGAGGCCATCCGACCGGTGCCACATAGAGCGCGAACATGTCCTCTCCATCGAGTCCGAGGTAGGCATCCAGTTTTTCCTGATCGTAGGCGCCGATCGCGCAGGTTCCCAGGCCGAGCGATTCGCACGCGAGATAGAGGTTCTGGCAGGAATGCCCCGCGTCCAGAGCCACAAGTTTATCGGCCGCCTTGCCGTAGCGCCACTCACTCCGATAGGGCACTGCGGCCCACATCACGACGCATGCCGCATCCCAGAACTGGCCGTTGAGGGCCTCGTTCAGCGCCTCCGAGTCATCGCCCTGCCGCTCGAGCACGAGCCGATGCTCCACGGGGAGGTAGCGGTAGAGGCCGACATTGAGCCCCCGTATTTTGTGGGCGAATATATAGATGTCGAGCGGGTGGCGCGCGCCGCCCGAAGGCGTGGTGCGGAACGAGAATTTACCGCGGTTTTCCTTGACGCCTTCGATGGCCCAGAGCAGATAGGAGAGTTCTCCGAGGGCAAGAGGGTCGGCACTGTATTTTCGGCGCGACTTGCGGCTGTGGAGCAGGCCGTAGAGCACGGCGGCGCGCGCGAGCCCGGAAGATTCGGTCCCCGTCTCGGCAGGAGAAGGTGCGCCGGGACCCTCTGAGGATGGAGGTCCTTCCTCATTTTCGCTTGCGCGCGATACCGCATCGGCGGCTTCCCCCCTGAACAGTGAATCCGGCGGTGGCAGATCGATGATACAGTCTTCCGGCGCAGGCGGCTCTTCCTGGAGCGGAACCGGGATACCCTTCGACTGGTCGGACTGACCGCCTTTTACCAGGTGCCAGTTTGATTTGAGAAACCATCGTCCTTCGAAACGCTCATACTGCATATCAGACTCCCAATTTACCTTTTTCACGCAATATTTTCTCGGCCTCTTCGACGGCCCTGGCGATCATCGGATTGCACACCGAATCGGCCAAGTGTCTCGTACTCACCATATCGCGCCCTTCCTGCGTCCAGAGGTCCGCGCCATCGAGCAGCGCCCTGCACTCGATCGTGCCCTTGTACGACGTTAGTCTTTCGATGTAGTCCGCGACGACGCCGTAGAGCGCGAGTTTAGTTTCCTGATCGGCCGATTCCGAAGCCCCGAGGGCGAGCGAAAGGGCCATAATTCCCCCGGTCACGGCGCCGCACGAAAGCCCCATGCGCCCTATGCCGCCACCGAACCCTCCCGCGAGGCGGTGCGCTTTCTGTGCGTCCATTCCCAGATCGTGCGCGAGCACGGTAAAGACTGCCTGCGAACAGGCAGAACCGGCGGTATGCATTGCGACGGCGTGTTCTTTTCGGGTCATACATTTCTCCTTCAAACCGGAGCCCGGTTGATCGGGCTCGCAAGGCCTTCTCTGAAAGTCCGCGCGGTCGCTATGGCCTTGCGCCAGCCAGCGACAAGCCCGGCACGCACGTCCCCGGACATCCGTGGGACGAATTCTCTCCGCATGCGCCAGTTCTTGCGCACGTCATCGAGACTTTCCCAATAGCCCACCGCGAGCCCCGCGAGGTAGGCGGCGCCGAGCGCCGTCGTCTCGCTCACCTCGGGCAAAATGACGCGCGCACTCGTGATGTCCGCCTGGAACTGCATGAGGAATGAGTTCTGCGAAGCCCCTCCGTCAGCCTTGATGCAGGAGAGCTCTCTTCCCGAATCCTTCTCCATCGCCTCGAAAAGGTCCATCGACTGATAGGCGATCGCCTCGAGCGCGGCGCGCACGAAGTGAGCCTTCGAGGTGCCGCGCGTGAGTCCCACCACCGTGCCGCGCGCTTCGGAATCCCAGTAGGGCGCCCCAAGACCGACAAAGGCCGGCACGATGTACACGCCCTGGCTGTCCTCGACCGAGCGCGCGAGCTGTTCGCTCGCCGCGGAATCCGCGAGCAGTCCCATCTGGTCGCGCATCCACTGGATCACCGCTCCCGCGATGAACACCGAACCTTCGAGCGCGTACGTGTAGCCTTTGCCGAGGTCCCACGCCACCGTCGCGAGCAGATTATGCTTCGATTCGACCGGGAAAGGTCCCGTATTCATCAGCGTGAAACATCCCGTGCCATACGTATTTTTCACGTCACCCGGCTCGAAGCACGCGTGGCCGAACAGCGCCGCCTGCTGATCGCCCGCGACACCCGATACCGGAATCTCGGCACCGAAGAGTTCCTTTCTGACCAGGCCAAAGAAACCCGAGGACGGTTTGACCTCGGGCAGAATCCGGGCCGGCACCTCAAGCGTACGCAGAAGCTCGTCGTCCCAGCGGCGCTCGTGAATATTGAAAAGCATGGTCCGGCTCGCGTTGGAAGGATCCGTCGCGTGAATGCCGGTCAGTTTATAGATAAGCCAAGAATCGATGGTGCCGAACATGAGCTCACCCCGCTCGGCGCGAGCCCTCAATTCCGGATGTTCGCGGAACAGCCATGTGAGCTTGGTTCCCGAAAAATAGGCGTCGAGCACGAGGCCCGTCTTTTCGCGGATACTTGCCCCGGCGCCGAGCGCGCGCAGCTCGTCGCAGATCCCGCTCGAGCGGCGACACTGCCAGACGATCGCGTTGTAGACGGGTTTGCCTGTCGCGCGCTCCCAGACAACCGTGGTCTCTCTCTGATTTGTGATACCGATCGCCGCGATCTGCGCAGGTTCGATCTGGGCGGCCTCGACGGCGCCGCGCGCCGCGTCGAGCTGTGTCTGCCATATCTCCTCCGCGTCGTGCTCGACCCAGCCAGGTTTGGGGAAAATCTGCCGGAACGGAATCTGCTTTACACCGATGATGATGCCATCGTGGTTGAACAGAATGGCCCGGGAAGTCGTCGTACCCTGATCCAGGGCGAGAATATAGGTTGGTCTACGGTCCATGCGGCTATTATAGCGTATTTTGTTGCCTGCGGGAGAGGGCTTCTCTGTGACAAAAAAATGCCGCCAGGTCACCTGCGGCCTGGCGGCGTTCTCTTTCAGAATTACGCTGAATCAATAGAAAGTTATGCCCACCGTTCCACTGCTGTTTTCGTATTTGACTTCGCCGGTCGAAGTCTCCTTTGGAGAAATGAGACACACATAATACATATCGTACGCCGTGGTCTCGAATTGGGCACTCTCTTCCGCGCCGGAACCGGAAATGCCGCTCAGCGGCTTCCCATCCGGGCCGAATATGTAGGCATCGAGATCGCCTGAATCGGTCTTCAGCGTCACCGTGGCGATCGTGCCCGGAGCCTCGAACGAGTACCACTTCTCGCCATACTGGCTGAGTTTAGTTTGAGCCGAATACTCTTCCTTTACGAGTGAAACAGGGTCGGAGGGATACAGCACGATAGAGAGATCGACTGAGCCGCCCGCCGGTACCTTAAATGCCTCTTCGGTCTGGCCGGCGACGACAACCTCGGTGCTGGAGACCGCATTGTTGAATACGGAAACGATCAGCCGATCGTACGTGCCTGCGAGCACCGAGATGCTTCCGGTGATGGTGTTCGTGGCCTCATCATAGCTCGTACTGCCGAGGTTCACCGCCTGGACAAACGCACCACCCTGATACAGGTCCACCTCAATGGCGTCCACATACGCGAATGCCTTCGAGGGCGCTCCTTTTGATACAGAACCCTGACTCGCGACGATATAAGGATTCACTCTCGGAATGGAGATCGTGACCGTTCCTTTGTCCGACGCCGAACCGCTCTTGGACGTATCGGTCGAAAGTTCACATGAACTGAGCGCCAGCGCCCCCACCGCAAGAATGGCAAACAGCTTGATCAACTTTAATTTCATATACTTTTTCCTCCATGAAGCAGACGGGGAGAAAATAAAACCAAGGAGCACATACTTTTTTCTGCTCAAACAAGCATATATTTCCTTATTTAGTATAAGGTGACAATTCCGCAGATGTCAATAGAGAATGGAGATTTTTGTAGAATTTGATATTTGTTGTCTCAAATTATATGGTTGCTATGTACTCTATTCCAAAAAACCGGTTATAATCGAATATATTATGTCAATCAAAAAAGTCAGACATTACGTGTCAAGAGAATTTGCTGCGATGAATAAACCCCTGTTCGCGATCGCTTTTTTTTCATTGATCCTGCTCCTTACAGGCTGTCAGACCGTTCCCAGGCCAGCGGATCAGTTGCCCACGGCGCAGAAGCCATTTCCCGCCTCCCCACCCGCGACGCCGGATCAGGAGAATGATTCGTCCATGGCTGAAGCACCTTCGTATCTCGATTCCACCCGCTGGTGGGACCAGGGCAGACAGGACCCTGTACGCGAACTGGTCGTCGAAACACCAGAACAGCTTGTGGCTCGTGTTCCAAAGCGCAGCAACCCAAAAATTGTTATTCTCCAGTACCACAATGTTGTCTTTGGCCGGACCGGCGGCGAATACAACCGTGATCTCTACAATTTCGAGCACGACCTGGTATTCCTCAGAAATCGGACACAGATCATTGGCATCGATGACCTGCCGTACCTCAAGTCGGGCGAAAAAAAACTCACGACCGACGCATCCATTCTCACGTTCGACGACGGAGACCTCTCGATATACGGTGTCGTTTTTCCTCTCCTGAAAAAATACGACATAAAGGCGACATTCTTCATCATCACCGATTTCGTTGGGACTGTGGGATATGTGAATTGGGAACAGCTGAAAGAGATGTCCGATTATCGCAACGCCGGTGGCGAGCAACTTTTCTCGATCGGTTCGCACTCGCTGGACCACAGGCGGTTCGACGAAATCCCTGCCGCGCAGATTCCGCATGAACTGGCCGAATCCAAATTCATCATCGAAAACAACATCGGCACACCTGTCTGGTATTTCGCGCTGCCTTTCGGCGCCGGCGCGGGCCGCAAGGAAATCATAGACGCCGCAAAAAATTCTGGCTATAGAGGAATCCGCACCTCAAGAAAAGGCGTAATGCAGCCAGGCTCCATCGATCCCTACGATCTTCCCGTATTCTATATGTCAAACGAGCGGGCGGACATTCTCGCGCAACAGATTTACTCTCTGCTTGGAAGATAGGGGAGAGACAGTAGTGCATACATCAAAATCCCTCCGGCCACCGCGACGTTGAGCGAATCGACCCCGCGCGCCATGGGAATGCGGACTTCATCAGTGCAGAGGTCGAGGACTTCGGTCGGCAGGCCATACCCTTCGTTGCCAAGGATAAGGATGAGGGGGCCTGATCGCCCACGGAGGTGAAGGCCCAGCTCTTCAATGGTCAGAGCCTTTTCGGTAAGCGCGGCGGCCACGAGTCGCGCACCGTTTCGATTGAGGGATTCGAGCGCGCCGAGGTTCACGCTCCAGAGCGGTATGCTGAAGACGTTCCCCATGGACACGCGGACGGTCTTGCGGTAATAAGGGTTCGCGCAACCCGGCCCCAGAAGGACGCCCACGACACCGAGGCCGGCGGCGGTTCGCAGGAGCGCGCCGAGGTTGGAAGGGTCGGTGACGTCCCAGAGGCAGAGAAACACTTCGCGAAGCGCCGCGTATGCAGCCGCATTCTTAAACGGAACGATCCGGGGCATGTCCGAGACCGCGATCGCGCCCCGGTGGAACTTAAATTCGACGAGGGCACAGAGCGCCTCATGGCTCATGACGCGCACGGGGAAGGCAGGGGGGAAGACCGACGGCACAGCGACCTGTGACGCGGCATCCTCTCGCGGCGCCGCGGCGTCAGGTGCGCTCGCGACTTTCCCGTCCAAACCGCTGCCAGGCCTTGGAACGGCCCTTCCGGGCCGGTGCCGCCAGTATTCTTCTTCGGCTTCCGTGCACACGAGAAAGCGCGGCACGATACCCGCGTCGAGCGCTCTTTCGATGGCGATGCGCCCTTCCAGCACCATGAGTCCCTGTGCGGCCAGGTTTTTCCCCTTCAGTTTTGTGAGGAGCCCGAGATCGGGCTCGGCGAGAATAACCTCACTCCCAGAGGCCGCATTGCCTTCGGAAGTGCCGGGCCGTCCGGGCGCGGCGCCCTGGCTGGGCTCGGCAGAGAGGTTAGGCACCGCGGCATCAGGGTCGCGGCCCGCGTCCGCGCTCAAATGTTCCCGCCGCGCCCCGCCGTCCGATTCACTCAATCGTCTCCACCCGTATCATATTGGTCGTCCCCTGATGCGCGAGCGGCAGGCCGGCGACGATCACGACGCGGTCGCCGCGCTTCAAGAGCGCCTTGTGCTTGCAGATCGATATCGCCTCATTGACCACGGCGTCGAGGCGCGTCCCTTTCCCGGAATGAATCAGGGGCATGACGCCCCAGTTGATCGCCATCTGGTGGTACAGGCGCTCGTTCGCCAGGAAGGCGTAGATGGGCATGCGAGGCCGCAGCCGCGACAGAAGCCGCGCCGCGTGCCCGGTCTCGGTCAGCACGATGAGCGCCTTCGCGTCGCAGCGGTACGCGACGGAGACGGCGTTGTACGACATGATGGCGGGGACATCGCCGTTCTGGACTTCCGGCGGAACGTCGTGGTGAAAGTCGAGGTAGTCGAATTCTTTCTCGACGGCCTCGATGACGGTGCGCATCATGCGGACGACCTGGACGGGATACTTGCCGATCGCGGTTTCGCCGGAGAGCATCGCCGCGCTGGTGGAATCGAAGCAGGCGTTCGCGACATCGGAAACCTCGGCGCGGGTCGGCATGGGGTTCTCCATCATCGATTCCATCATCTGCGTCGCGGTGATCACGGGCTTCGCGGCCAGATAGCATTTGCGGATGATCTGCTTCTGCGCTATGGGAACATTCTCGATGGACATCTCGACGCCCATGTCGCCGCGCGCGACCATGATGCCGTCGGCCGCCATTATGATCTCGTCGATATTTTCGAGACCCCGCGCGGACTCGATTTTGGCGATCAGCTTGATGAAGGAGCTCTTGCCCTGCGACAGCGCGGTGCGCTGGACAAGGCGCTTGACCTCCTCGACATCGGTTTCGCAGCGGACAAAGGAGAGCGCGATATAGTCGATATCCTGCTCGACCGCCCAGCCGATATCGGCGATGTCCTTGTCGGACAGAAAGGGAATGGGGTAATCGACGCCCGGCAGCGTGAGGTGAGCCTTCGGCCTCAAGGTCCCTTCGTTCTCCACCGCCACCACGATGCCTTTGGAGACTTTGCGGACGACTTTCCCCGTGAAGTACCCGTCCATCAGGATGGCTTTTTGCCCAATCGCGCAGATACGGTCGATGTCCGGCAGATTGGTGTAGACCTGCATGGGCTTCTTCGCGGCGAGCTTCTCGATGCCGGCGGGATCGGCGCTCTCGATGGTGAGTTCCGCACCCGGCTGTATCGCGAGCTGTTCGGCGTATCCGTAGAGGCGCACCGCCGGTCCCTTGATGTCCGCCATAATCGCGACAGGGCGGTCGAGCGCCCTGCGGGCTTCGCGGATCATCGCCACGTCCTGATTGGCTTCGTCATAGGTCTTGTGGGAAAAATTGAGCCTGAAGACGTCGACGCCTTCACGTATGAGCTCTCTGATTGTCGCGGGATTTGAACAGGCAGGGCCCGTGGTCGCGACGATCTTCGTTCTTTTTTCCATCGGGATGCTCCTTGGGGCTTTCCGAAAACCACCCTCAAACGCCGCCTATCATACTTCAAAGAGGAGCATCGTTTCGAGGCCCGGCAGTAAAGGCCTTCCGTAGACGCTTCGTCGCACATAGGTGCCCGGCGCCGTCGGTGTACCTGTCAGCCTTAGAACAGCAGCCTCTTTATCAGCGCTGGCTCGAGTCTGAACGGCGAACCCCTCCCCTGGCAGAAATGGTGCACCCTCAGCATATGCACCGAAAGCTCGCTGTAAATCAGCATGCCCTCGCCCTCGACGCAGGATTCGAGAGGAACATCCGCCGGGCTCACCGACACCGCGTTCTTGTGGAAAAAACCATCGCCCCAGGGACAGGGCAGCATGCCCCGGGCATCGCCGGACTGCACAAGGAGTTCGCCGACCGTGATCGGTTCGCCCAATCCTGCCTCACCCCTGCGCTGCAGTTCCTCCAGCGTATCAGCGACCATGTCGAAATCGAGTCCAAGCTCATCAAAGAAAATCCCGTCCTCCTCGATAATGCGTTCGGGGCTCCGGTCATCATCGCCCAAGAATCCCACGGCGGTGATGACACCGGGTAGCATCTTCTGAAAGGCCTGTTTGTCGGCCGGTGACTGTTTCATCCATTCCTCCTTGGCTCAGGCGAATTTGTCATAGTAAATCTTGTCCTCGGTGATGCCGTTCTTCTTCATCACGTTGACGCAGGCGTTGATCATGCCCGGGGAACCGCAGAGATAGCCTTCCCAGCCTTTGTCGTTCTTCTGCACCTTTGTCTGGAGATAACGGTCGAGGACGTCGGTGATGAGGCCGGTGTCACCCTGCCAGTGCTCCTCCGGACTCGGCTCGGAGAGCGCGGCGACAAGGTGGAAGCGCGGCCATTTCGCCTGGAGCTCGCGCAGATCGTCGAGATAGAACATGTCCTTGCTCGTGCGGGCACCGAAAAAGTACCATATATCTTTTTCGGGGAAGGCGCCCGTCTCGTGGAGGCTGTGGAAGATGCTCTTGAACGGAGCCATGCCCGAGCCTCCCGCCACGCAGATCATCGCCGCGGGCGTGTCATGCACCCTGAATTCACCAAAGGGTCCCACAAGCTCGATCGCTTCGCCTTCTTTCAGGAACTTGTGGACATAGGTGGTCGCGATGCCGCCGGGAACAAGACGGATGAGGAGCTCGACGTGCTTGCTGTCGGAAGGTGCCGACGACATCGAGTAGGCGCGCTGCACGCTCTCCTTGATCTCGCCGTAGGGCGGGACGACGAGCTGCACGTACTGCCCCGAGACGAATTCGATTTCCCCGTCATCGAGCGAAAAGAGCACTTCCTTGATGTCGTGCGTGAGATCGCGGATCTTCTCGACGTGGGATTTGTATTTCTTTATGCTGAAGAGCTCGCGCGGGAGTTCGATGTCGAGACTCTTGCGCACCTTGACCTGACAGGCGAGGTGGATGTTGCTCTCGATCTCCTTTTGGGACATGAAAGGCATTTCCGTGGGAAGATGGGGCCCGACGTCGGAGACGATCTTGCACTTGCACGCGCCGCAGGTCCCGCGCCCGCCGCAGGCCGAGGGCACGAAGATGTCCTCCGCCGCGAGCGTGCCGAGCAGGGGCGAGCCGCCCTTTACCTGAAGTTTCTTCTCCCCGCCGTTGATGGATATCTCGACCTCCCCGTAATTGTTGAGAAGTTTGTCGAGCACGGCGATGATGAGCGCGAGCACCGTGGAGATACCGGCCACCGTCAGGGGACCGACCAGAATTGGATTCATCGCCGCCTCCTCACTGTACCGCGATCATGCCGGAGAATCCGACAAACGCCATCGCCATGAAGCCGATGGTGATGAGGGTGATGCCCGTGCCCTTCAGCCCCGCCGGTATGGCGTTGTTCGAATCGAGTTTCCTGCGGATCGAGGCCAGCAGCATGATCGCCAACCACCAGCCCGCCCCCGAGCCGAAGCCGAATATCACCGCCTGCGGGAAGTTGTACTTGCGGATCTGCATGAAGAGAATCACGCCGAGCACCGCGCAGTTCACCGTGATGAGCGGCAGGAAGATGCCGAGCGCCATATACAGTGCCGGCGAAAAGCGGTCGATGATCATCTCGAGCATCTGCACCACGCCCGCGATCACGATGATGAAAATGATGAACGAAAGGTACTCGATTCCGAGCGGTTCTATGATGTAGCGCAGCACCACCCAGCAGACCGCCGCGGTGATGCCGATGACGAGCGTCACCGCGATCCCGAGGCCCATCGAGCTCTTGAAGTCCTTCGAGATCGAAATGAATGAGCATGTGCCGAGGAAATTCGCGAGGAGGATATTGCTCGTCAGGATGCTCGCCAAGAAGAGAGAGAGTAAACCAACATTCGGTGCGTCTGTCATGCCATGCCTCCTTCCTCAGCTCTTCTGCGGCGCGGGGGCACCCGGAGCGCCAGCCGGGGCAGCGGCGCCTTTCTTGGCGGCCTCCGCCTTCGCCTTGTAGTTGTTCGCGATCCACAGGGCGATCGCGACCAGGAAAAACGCGCTCGGCGCCATCACCATGATGGTCCAGGGCGTGAACCCGTCGCCGACGATCTTGAACCCGAACAGACTGCCGAATCCCAGGAACTCGCGGATCACCGCGATCACCAGCAGCACCCAGCCATAACCGAATCCGTTCGCGAGCCCGTCCAGGAACGCGAGGCCCGGAGGATTCGAGGCCGCGAAGGCTTCCGCCCGCCCCATCAGGATGCAGTTCGTGATGATGAGGCCGACGTACGGCCCCAGCTGCTTCGATATGGTCGGCGCGTACGCCCTCAGCACGATATCGATGATGATGACGTAGAACGACAGCACCAAGACCTGTACGATCATACGCACTTTGCGCGGTATGAGCTCGCGCAGCGCGCTTAAGGTCAAGCTCCCCATGGAGGTGGCAAAAGTCACCCCGAGCACCATGATGAGCGTATTCCGAAGATTGTTCGTGACGGCGAGGGTGGAACAGATGCCCAGCACCTGCACGAAAATCGGATTGTTGTACCAGAGACCGTCCTTAAAGACTTTGCTTGAGGCACTCACAGTGTTCCTCCTATCTGGCGGGCAAGCGCCAATTCCTTGTTGACGAGGGCCTTTACGAAATCGCTGGTCCGGCTCGCGCCGGTGATGGCGTCGACGGTGCCGTCAGTCGGGTCCAAATTGCCTTTTCCCGAACCCTGCGCAAACGCGATCGTTCCGTCGGGAAGTGTCTGTTTCCCCTTGAACTGAGCCGAAAACCACGGCTCAGTGATACGCCCGCCAAGGCCCGGCGTCTCCTGTTGATCGACGATCTCAAAACCCCGGACGATCGTGCCCTTGGGATCGGTCGCGAGCACCGCGGTTATGGGACCCCACAGTCCGGGCATGGTGAGTTTGATCGCGACGTAGGTCTGACCGTCGATGGTGGCGATGTACGCGGTCGCTTTATCCATACTCTTTTCGGTGATGGACTGGGTATATTTCGAATCGATTTCGCCCACCGGCGTCGTACCGTCCGCGAGGCCGAAGGCCTTGAGGACGGCCAGCTGCGATTCGAGCTTTTTGTTGGCGTTCACTCTGGAGAGTGTCACCTGATTGGCGATCGCCAAGACTACCACGAACACGACGCAGACCACAAAGGTGAATACAGCCGCGTAGATGATTGAGTTTCTGTTCGGTTTCATCATGCGCCTCCTTTCGTCTGCGGCGCGGCGGGCTGGGCGGGCGGTTTGGACGCGTCGGAACCGGCCGGTTTTTGGGCAGGCGCCGGAGCCTTCTTTTTAAAGGAATCGACCGCGATGTCGATGAGATTGGCGAAGGTATTCCCGAACAGAATCGCGAAGCTCGTGCCCTCCGGAAAGGCGGAGAAAGTGCGGATTATCACCGCGGTCGCGCCGATGAGCGCTCCATAGATGAGATGGGACGGCTGCCGCTTCGGTGCCGAGACCGGGTCCGTCGCCATAAAGACCGACATATACAGGAAAGAGCCGGCCAGAAGGCTCTCCATCGGCAGGGCCTTCGGAGCGCCGGTCGCGAGGATGATGAGGTTCGTAGCTGCGCCGCCGGCCAGCGTCGCGAGCATGATCCGCCAGCTCGCGGTCTTCGTCAGGATGAGGTACACCCCTGCCAGCACGATGAGCAGCGTCATACTCTCGCCCATGGCGCCGGGCCGCAGGCCGAATAGCAGGTTCGTTATCGGCACGGCGGTATGCGCCCTCATCTGCGCGAGCGGAGTGGCCGAAGAAAGCACATCGACCGCCCCTATTCCAAAGTTACCGAAACTGGTGTAGGCCCGCGAAAGCACGATCGCGAAGCTGATGTAGACAAAGGCGCGCCCCGCGATCGCCGGGTTGAAAATGTTGCGTCCGAACCCGCCGTAGACGCCCTTGGCCATCGCCACCGCGAAGATGATACCGACCGCCAGAATCCAGAGCGGCGTCGCGGGCGGCCATGCCAGCGTGTACAGCGCGCAGGTCACCAGCACGGCCTCGCTCACCTTGCCCTGGCGCTTGCGCTCGAACAGCCATTCGGTGGCAATCCCGCAGACAAACACCACCACGGCCGCGGCGATCACGCGGAGGCCATACATCCACAACGAAAACAGATATATCGGCGCAAGCGCGATGAGCACCTTGCGCATCATGGGTTGTTTGAGGAATTTTATCACGCGCCCCTCCTTACTTCATGTCAATCCTAATACAACAAAGAGAAGTTTTGTAGAGGCAATATTAAGAGATTTGAATAAATAAATGCTACATTTTCCGCCGGCACTCCGGACAGATGCCGGTCGCGTAGAATGTATGGGAAGTGATCGCCAGGCCCTTCTCCAGGCTCATCTGCGCGACGAGGTCGTCGAAGCGACAGAGCCCGAGGTCCGTAAAACGGTGGCATCGCTCGCAGTGGAACCAGTGCCGGTGCTCTTCCGAATGCAGCACATAGTAGCGCTCCGTGCCGTGTTCGGCACAGTGAAGTATAAAAGAATCGAGGCGGCCTTTTTCCTCAAGATAATGCAGCGCTCTGTAAACCGTCGCGGGGTCGTAATCGCTCTGAAATTTTTCGCAGAGCTGGCGCGCCGATACCGGTTCTTTCGCCTGAGTGATGGCCTCCAGCACATGTGTCCGCGCCTTCGTCATGGTCGATTCCCTGTCACGATTTCGCGAGACGGCGGCCGGCGAACACCTTCCCCGCGGAAAACGCGATGAAGACGGCGCCCGACAGAAGTACGATCACCGCTCCCGCCGGCAGATCGAAGTGCCACGAGGCCACGAGGCCCGAGACCGAAAAAACAAGCGACAGGAGCGTGGCGTTCACCATCATCCCCGCCAGATTGCGAGAAAAATATCCCGCGGTACCGGCCGGTAGGGTGAGCATCGCGATGACCATCACGATCCCGACAAATGTCTGAAGCAGCACGATCGCTACCGCAATGACGAGGAGCAACACAAGGTATACCGTCGTCACCGGCACGCCTTTTGTCGCGGCGAATTCCTCGTCAAACGACGCCGCCTCGATATGCCGGTAATATCGCACCACGAGCAGAAGCACGACGACATCGAGCGCCGCAAGCAGATACAGATCCTGTTTCGTCACCAGCAGAATATTGCCGAAGAGATAGCTCATCGGGTCGGCATAGCCGGGAGTTTTCGCCAAAAACACCACGCCGAGGCTCATGCCGACCGCCCACAGCGCATTGATCACCGTGTCCTCACGCTGCTTCGCCTTGAGCGACACGAGGCTGATCAGGAACGCAGCAAAAATCGCGAATACAAGCGCCCCCAGCATCGGACTAACCCACTTCGGCGCGCCCCGCGAAGCCAGAAAAAGCGCGAGCCCGATACCACCCAATACCGTATGCGAAATCGCGCCGGCAAGCCCCGCGATCCGCCGCACCGTCACCAGCGAGCCCAGAACCCCGAACAAAAACGCCGCGAGAACGCTGCCGATCAGGGCATTGCGCACGAAAGGAACCGCCGGGTTCGCCAAAGCCTGCAAAAATCCGTTCATCACTCTTTTCCTTCACAGCACGCATTGTCCGGAAGCTCGATATCGTGCCGGACCCGCACGACCTTTCCGCCGTAGATGTCGTCGGGCACGTTCAGCGCCTGCTCGATCGCGTGGCGATGCACCGAGTGCGGGTGATCGGTATCCTGTCCGACGCAGAGCACCGTCTCCGCCAGCGCCGACACAAAATCCGAATCATGAGTCGCGATGAGCACCGTCGTGTTTCCCTTGAGACGCGCCAGCACGTCATAGAATTTTTTCTCGCTCTCCGCGTCCATGTTCGCGGTCGGCTCATCGAGCACAAGAAGTTCCGGGTGTCCGACAAGCGCCCGCGCCACCAGCACTCTCCGCCGCTGTCCCCCCGAGAGCGCGGAGAAAGGCCGCTCGCGCAAGTCACATACTTCCGCCTGGCGCAACGCCCATTCGACATCCTGCTGCTTTTGATGCTTCGCGACAGGAGAAAGCCCCGAGAGCCTTCCCATGCCGACGACCTCCTCGACGCGAATGGGGAAGGCGGCGTCGAACCCCGTATGCTGAGGCACATAGCCGATCGATTCGATACGCCCACGCGGCGGCGCTCCGAAAACCAGCACCTGCCCCCGCGTGGGCTCCAGAAGCCCTACGATGAGCTTGAGCAGCGTGCTCTTCCCCGCGCCATTCTTGCCGGTCAGCGCGACGAATTCTCCGCGGTGAACGTGAAAGGAGACACTGTCGAACACTTCCGCTTCCCGATACCGGAACGCCATATCCTGGCACCATATGGCCACGTTCTCAGCGGGATGCGGCAAACGCGCCCCACTTTCGGCGCGCGCACGACGCCCGCTCTGGATGATGTCGCTCACTTCATTTTCCTCCGGGGACAGCCTGAAGCAGCGCCTGCCCCATGCGGGAAAGATTTTCGAGCCAGTCTTCGGCCAGTGGATCTATCGGCACCACCGCCGCGCCGATCGCGCCCGCCACAGCCTTCGCCGCGCTCTCCGAAAACTGAGCCTGCGTGAACACCGCCCTGGCCTTCTCTTTCTTCGCGAGATCGACGAGCGCCACGAGTTCCTTCTGCGTAGGCTCTTTCCCTCCGAGCTCCACCGCGACCTGCGTGATATTGAACATATCGAGGAAATAGCCGAATGCCGGGTGATAGACGAACACCCGTGAGCCCGAAAGCGGGGCGAGCTTGGCCTTGAGTGAAGTGTACACGGCATCGATCTCTTTCATGTATTGTTCATAGTTCGCCTTGTACACCTCTGTTCCCGCCGAGTCACGGGCAATCAGGGTATCCTTGATCAGCGCGAGCTCCGCCCTGGCCTGCTCATAGCCGAGCCATGTGTGCTGATCCCGATTGGTGAGCGCGGGGTCGACATGCCCGCCCACCGATTCACCGTCGGTTTCCTGTTCGCCGGGACGCAGTGTGCGGAATTTGACGTTTTTGGTCACATCGACGATCGCGAGCTTCGGATACATGGCGCTCACCTTGGGTCTGAGGGAATATTCGAAATCGACACCGATGGAAAACCAGACTTGCGCATTGCCAAGCTCGAGGAGCTGGCGCGGAGACGGTTCGAATGAATGCGGGCTCGATCCTGGAGGCATGATGAGCGTGACGCCTACCCTGTCTCCAGCGATGCGATTTACCCATTCCTGTATCGGAGGGATGCTCACCGCGACAGTGAGCACCGGCTTTTTCGGCTGCGCGAAAGACACCCCAGCCGCCGCAAGCACAAAAAACAGCGCGAGAAAAGCCTGCGAAAATCTGCGTGCACCCGCCCGACGATATAAGTAAGCCATACAATACTCCTCAATTATATACAAAAATGCAAATGATTTGCAAAATATACTACAAAGACTTATAATTTGCAAGTGACTTGCAAATTATAAAGAGTCCCCATAAGAGGATGTTTTGTAGTATGATATATAAGAGAGTAAGGAGGCTTTCATGGACGAACTCATGCAGGCGTTAAAAAATGCCATGAAGAGTGAAATCGATAGCGTGACCATCTATTCCGAAGCCGCGCTCCGCGCCGAAAGCGATGTGGCACAATTCTTCGCGAGCCGCGCGGAAGAAGAAAAACGTCATTACAATTGGCTATTGAGTTATTATAAAGAATTGTTGGGCGGACAGATGCCCACCATAAACCTCGCCGCGGAAATTCAGGCGAGCCCGCATAAAAGTCCCATTTTTAGTCAGGAATTCCTTACTCGGGTCGCTTCGGATCGCCATATCAGCGCCGCGGTTTCGAGCGCCGTTCTGCTCGAGCTGAACGCTACCCAACACTATCAGAAAATGGCCGACCTCGTAAAAGAACCACACCTGAAGGCTTTCTTTCATTCCCTTTCCGAGTGGGAAAGCCGGCATTATGAAGAATTACTGAAAATTCAAGAGGATTCGCGACATTACTGGTTTGAGGAGCAGAATTTCGAGCCCTTCTAACCCAGCGTCCGGACCGATTCGCGCTCCACAATCGTCGCCGTAAAGAGCTCGGCCTTACCCTGCATATGGTCCCGCGCGATCCATTCGCAGACCAAATCGGCACTTTTTTTGCCCATCTCGAAGATCGGCTGACGCACCGTCGTGAGTCCTGGCGTCGTAAACGCGGAGATGTCGATATCATCCAGGCCTATCACGCTCACATCTTCGGGGACCTTAAGCCCCGACTCATAGAGGGCTTTTATCGCGCCGATCGCGAGCTCGTCGGTCACCGCGAATACCGCCGTCAAGGGCTGTTTCCGCTTTATCAGAGTGAGCATGCCTGTACGGCCCGCCTCGGGATTATAGGCGGGCACGCGCACCGTCAGATCCGGGCTGTAGGGAATGCCGTGCGCGGCGAGCGCCTTCCTGTAGCCATCCTCGCGCTGGCGACCGAAGCTGAAATGTTCGCCGGTAATAAACCCGATATTGCGGTGTCCCCGCTGGATGAGGTATTCGGCCGCGAGTTCTGCCGAGGCTTCCTCCTCGATGTGGACGGCCGGAAAGCCGAACTCTTCCTTTTCAAATGTGCAGAGGGCGACAGGAAGGTTTCTTTCCTGAATGTATTGATAAATTATAGGGTTATCGAGCTCATGGATAAAAATGATGCCATCGAGAGTCTCGCTTTTCAGACGGCGAAGAAACGCCTGCTCACTCGAATCCGACCACCGGAGGAAGAAGAACTGGGTCTTGTAGCCATGCTGTTCGAGGAAGAACTCCATCGACGCAAAGAGCTGCCTCTGGAACATATTGAACAGATAGGGAATAACCACGCCTATCGTAAAACTCCGCTGGAGGACCATTGACCGGGCGACATGATTCTGTACATAGCCTTTTTCTTTGACGATGTCGAGCACACGCTGGCGCACTTCGGCGCGCACGTATTCGCGCTCGTTGAGCACGCGCGACACCGTCGAGGGAGAGACACCGGCAAGCCGTGCGATGTCTTTTATGCTTGTCATATATCACTATCATAGCTTCTGAAAAGGTTTTCATCTAGATGATTATGCTACTTATTTGTGGAAAAATAACAAAATGGGGTTGGGCCCCTCTCATTGACGCGGACAGGGAGCATGTCGCACAATATGCAATCATGCTTGTAGAAAAACGCTTTCTCCCTCTTTATATAGGTCTATTCAGCATATTCGCATTATTCGGCATCTCGATGACCGTCATCGGCGCCACACTGCCCAAAATTTTCGCGGATTTCGGATGGTCCTACACGACCGCCGGGGCGGTCCTCGCGGCGGGCTCGATCGGTTATTTCCTCTCGACCTATCTGGCGGGCATCCTCCTTTCGTCCGTGGGCTTGCGTCTCACCATAAGCGTGGCGCTCCTTCTCGTTTTCAGCGGGCTCGAATTTTTCGCCGCGACGCCGATTCCATGGCTCAATATGCTTCTCTATTTTATCATCGGCATTGGACAGGGGGGTATTGAATTATCGGTCAACTGGTCCACACTCCGCATGGAAGGACCAGGCGGCGGCCGCGCGATGAGCCTTATGCACGGCGCGTTTTCTATCGGCGCCTTTGTGGGGCCGCTCATCATCGCGATACTGATCAGCGCGCATCTGCAGTGGACGCTGATCTATAGGGGCATCGGAGTATTGTTCCTGGCCATCGCCATATTTCTGCAATGTATGCCCCTCTCGGCACTCGGCAAGGACAAGGGTCACACGCCAGGCAGTTCGAGGCGGGACCTGTTCCGCCATCCGGCATACTGGCTCGGTTTTTTTGCGCTCTTTGCCTATGTCGGCGTCGAGATCGGTATCTCGAACTGGGTGGCGGAATATTTCGTGAGTGTCTTCAACGTGCCGATACCGACCGGCTCATTTATGGTCTCGCTGTTCTGGGCGGGCCTGCTTGTGGGGCGATTTGGCGCTCCATTCTTTCAGACCATCATAAAAAGGGAAAAAATTCTCATAGCGCTATCTGTGCTTATGGCGTTCTCGGTGATTGCCCTCGCGGCAATCGGCTTTGTGGACAATGGAAGAATCGCCGGCGCAATCGCGGGTATGGTCGTTGTTTTCGCGGGGCTCGGTTGTTCCATAATTTATCCGAATGTCATGAGCATCATTGGAGATCTCTTCCCCCACACCCAGAGTGAAGCCGTAGGCTTTGCCGCCATGGGAGGAGGCTTGGGCCAATTTGCTTTTCCCTATCTGATGTCGGCGATCTCTGCGGCATGGGGCATCAGGATGGGGTTTATGATGTACGCGCTCTTTTCACTCGTCGTGGTGGCGCTGAACGTGGCGCTGATTCGCGCTGAAAAACAGGGAGGTATTGCGAAAGACGCATGAAATACATGAAATATGCGGCTTTCTTGTTTATGCTGTGCGTAGGGTCCATCCCCGCCCTCTTCGCCGATAAAGGGCAGATGTGGCCTGTCCCCGTCAATCTTTCCGAGCCATCCCAAAACGCCATCATCCTTCACAACAAAAAAGACGAGATCCTCATCCTCGGAACCACGCTTCAGGCCGACCGGGAGGCTGATATTCTGGAGTTCATTCCTTTCCCTTCTGAACCAAAGGTGAGTACCCCTCAGGGCGACCCCTTTAAAGCGGCCGACAGGCTCATCAAAGCTAAAGGCTTGCAGTTTGTCGAACAATCGAAGGGCCAGGTTGGGCCTTCTGCCGTATCGGTCGTATTTGAAGGGAAGCTCGGCCTTCACGATGTCACGATTGTGCGGATACTCGATATTTCAGGTTTTGCGGATTGGGTGCACGCGTTTTTTAGAAACAAGGGTATCGCACTCGCGCTGAGCCTCGACGCGGCGGTAGAGAATGCCGACGACTATGTGAAGCGGGGTTTTTCCTATTTTGTGTTCGACTATGTGCGCCTTGGCTCAAACCCCGAATCAATCGCTCCTCTTGTGTATCAATTCGCGTCGAGGCAGCTCTATTATCCGTTCAAGACCTCCAACATTACAGGGAAGGAAGGCACCGCCAATCTCATTCTGATCCTGCCGGGGTCGCTCGGATTATTACAAGACCGTTCGGACATCAGAGCGTTACAGGCTGTCTCCAACTCCTTGTTCGATTGGGATTTAAGTTCATCTGCCAAGCTGTATCCCCAGGAACTTGCGGATATCGTACCGGAAGCCCAGAAATTCTTTGTGGGGCAGAAGATGTATCTGCAGGTGCTGCGATATGCTGGCCCCTACTCTTTCGAAAATGATCTTTTATTTGACATATCCAATATCGCGCCTTTTGCATACAGACACATTCTCTACACGCCGGATTATGGAAATCCTTTGGGAGGGAATTATTCACTCGTCGGTAATCTAAGCAAAGATGAACTTGCGGATATCGCCGAGGCGTACAAAATCGGGGCAAACTCATGGTTCTTCGATCCGGAGATACTCTCTCTCATCCAATAAACGGAGGCTCTTTATGAGAAATCATATATGGAACAGGGCGTCTTTTCAAATTAACACTATGCACAGAATGACAACGGCTACTATGGTACTGACGCTTTTGCTCTGCGGCCAGCCCCTGATCGCCCAAACCCAGACACCATCGCCCGACAATCCGAATCCCGATGAAACTATGCTCAAACCCGCACTGATGAGCGCGACCATGCGCGCAATCGGGTTTGAGATCCAGATGTATGAGATAAGGCTGAAGGCGGCGAAAAACGGCCCTGGCGATCCAGCGAATGTTCCTGTCTTTGAGGCGAAAATTGCCGCGCTGAAGGACGAGCTTGCGTATACCTCGCAGATGGCACCATCTGACTTCGCGTTGCCGGCCAAGGAAGTGGTGAACGTCACGGTGACACAGCCCTACACCTATGGTTCGATGCTTGAAGTCGACAATATGACACGATCCGGACCCTTCTATCATGTCACGGGAATCACGAACGATGATTTTTCGCTTCTGCAACCGGGTAAAAAATATACCCTGACAATCTATATTGTGCGGCCGCGCGACTATGTGTTGCCCTTTGCCGAGGATGCGTATGTATACGTCCAGATCGGGAATCAAGCTGCGGGCGCCCCTCAGGCGGGCGCCGACCAGCAATTCATCCCGGGGAATACCGTGCCCGGCGCTCCCCCAGCCGCACAGCCCAGTCCCTCCTTTGGCATTCTTTCCTTAAGTCCCCGTCAGCCTGGCCAGGAGATCCTCCTCGCTCTCAAGCTCGTCTCAGACTCTTTTACGATTCGAACCGCAAGCAATGGCTGCACCTTCAAAAGTTCATTCAGGGTCGAAATCCGCAAAACAGAAGGAATCTCCTCAAAATTGCCGCACTATACTCTCACCATTTACCGCATACAGCCGGACGAATGCAAAATGATCGTCTATGATGGTGTCGAAACAACCTTCGATCTAGCGAAGGACCTGGGAATCGAGGGTCCTTGCACGTATTCGGTGACGAACTGGGTGTATAGGAGCATCGGACAGATTCGGTGACTTCGGAGGCAGCGACGTTACCTGCGCGGCGGCACTGCCAGGGACATTGTACACTCATTCGAAATAGCTCATAAAAATTATTTCTTGACAGAAGATCGAGTCTTATCTATAATAGTGTTTCTGTATAGAGAATAAGTGAGTTAGTGATACACAGTCTACAACGCGGTCACCGAGCAACAGCGTGCCGAAAAGTTGAAAGGATGCATATGGATTTCAGCTTTAAACGGACTGGGAAGATTGCTACTCTCGCGGCACTTACCGATGAAGAAGAAGAAAAAAAGATCAAACAGGAATTAGCAAGCGATCCCCATTATCGGCTTGCGATAACGGTTGTCTCCGGAATTTCCTCGGAGGTCAAACAGAATTTCGTAAAATCGATTATCGGTTGTGCCCTGCAGAACAACATCATCGTCAAATCCTCAGGAAATATACACGCGGTTGTTCATGCCGCTCTCGACGCATTGAACGGTGTGGTTCATCAAGTTCCGGCCGACTCCAGCCTCAAACTGAAAGTTGCAATCGTATCTGATGGGAAATGGATCGCAGTTGCAATCTATGGCGATTCGGCATTCTATCCGATGACGAATCATGAGCGTTCGAGTATGAGCATGATGCATCTGGCGGATTGAATCGGGGAAACCGCTGGTAGACCGCGAATAGCATATAAGAAAAGAGTATAGATAAATTAGTAAAAACCGTGAAATTCCGTAGTGTAGTAGTGGACTTTGCACCTTCTTGTTAGTGACTGAGTGAATTAGCGTACTCCATTCTCGGGAGACTGTGATGCCTGATGCACTCAGTGGTTTAGTCGTTGTGGATTTAACTCATGTACTTGCCGGCCCCTATTGCACGATGGTCCTTGCGGATCTCGGAGCGGATGTAATAAAGATCGAACCCCCCCATACAGGCGATGATTCAAGAGCATACGGTCCCTTCATAGAAGAACAGAACGGAGGCGGAAGACGGTACAGCGGATACTATATGAGTATCAACCGTAACAAGCGGAATATCTGTCTCGATCTGAAAACAGCGTGCGGGAAAGAGATACTCCGTGAAATGATTAAAAAGGCGGATATCGTAGTCGAAAATTTCCGCCCCACGACCATGGAGAAGCTCGGATTCTCATTCCACGAACTCCAATCCATCAATCCGGCAATCATCTATTGTTCGATCTGTGGCTTCGGACATGACACTCTTCCTGAATATTCTTCCAGGCCAGCCTACGATATGATAGCCCAGGCCTTCAGCGGATTGATGAGCATGACCGGACCTGTAGGAGGGCCTCCTGTCCGGGTTGGCTCATCCATCGGGGATATCCTGGCCGGGTATCAGGCGGTCATCGGAATCCTCGCGGCACTCAGGTACCGTGAAAAAACCGGTGAGGGGCAGCATGTCGATATATCGATGGTCGACGGTCTTGTCTCCGTTTTGGAGAACGCCGTGGTGCGCTACACGATCGATAAAGAGGTGCCGGCACCCCTGGGCACCGCTCATCCGACTATAACCCCGTTTCAGGCCTTCATGGCCGCCGATGGGAAATGGATCGTCATCCCGATAGGGAATGACGCTCTCTGGCAGACATTCTGTACCACTATCAGACGCGATGACCTGTTTTCCAATCCCGAGTACCTCACCAACGATCTCCGGACCGAACATAGGGAAACGCTTATTCCGATTATCGAACGAGAGATGTTGAAACACACGGCACAGGAATGGATGGAAATTCTGGATGCCCACGGTTTGCCGTATTCCCCCATCAACAGCATCGATACCGTCGTGGCCGATCCCAATCTACGGCACAGAAACATGATCGTGGATATCGATCAGCCCAGAGTCGGCACAATCACGATGACGGGGTCTCCCTTCCGGATGGACAAGACACCCGGATCGATAAGAACTCCCGCACCATTTCTTGGGGAAAACACAGTTGAGATCCTCGAACAATATCTGGGATATGACCGTGAAACGATATCCAGCCTCATAAATGAACGAGTAGTATTCACCGCCGATTGCGAAGATGAATAGAATTTCATTTCGGCACGGCCCGTTAAGGAAAGGATATGCCACCGTGCCAGAAGGAGGTAATGGAAAATGGAATAGAGAAGAATCCAAACAGCCTGGGTATTATTGGATTTTTTCAAAAATCTTCGGTTTTTGAAAAAACGAGAGGTCCTTAGTCCGACCATTTAATTAGTCCGTGAAACGGAGAAGGAGAATTGAAATGGATCCTGCTGAAATGGAAAAACAGATAGAAGAGCATTTCCCGGTGTTGCATCAGCCCAAACTTCCCACAATGAACAAAAAAGTGGCATTCGAGGCGTGCATACCCGGCTGGCAGCCTAAATCCTGGTTTCAGAGACAGGGAGTCACCACACTGCCTCCTATTACCATCCAGGAACAGGCAGACGCGATTGTAGAGTGTGTAAAGGCCGGAGCCTGTGCTATTCACACACATCCGCGAGATCCTGAAACCGGCCAGACGCTCCTGCCTCTCACGCCGGAAAGCACTAAGCGCCATACGGAGGTGCTGACGGAGGTTATGGATCGCGCCTTCGCAAAAGTCGATTTCGTTACCTCCCATCACACCTGGGGAGTCGCCGCGAATGGGCGGAGTACCGACTACATCGCGGACACCGAGCAACTCCTGAAAATCGGAAAAGAGCGGGGTGTGGGGAACCGATACGTCCAGACATCCATGATCATGAGCATGCCTACGTATGATACCATCCTCCCTGTCCACACGAAGGAATCGGTTCAGGAGGGTGTGGCATACTATGAATCCCATAACGTCAAGCCTACGTTCTCCATGGAGACCTTCTTCATGCCCACGATGAAATCCTGGGTATTTGACACCGGCATCGTTAAAACAAAACCCTACTGGATCGCCATCCAGGAAGGCAAACATATGGATGACCGGATATTTGCCGATCCATGGGCGCAAATCGAGGTTATCACCAGCATTCAGCTGGCACGCGATGCCTTTGGGGACGACGCTTTTATAGCCCTCCATCCGGCGGGACGGAACTGGCTGGTGGCCGCGACCATTGGGCTCATGAACGGCGTCGAGCTGATAAGAACCGGCATCGAGGACATCTACTGGCTGTGGCCTCACAAGGACGATATTGCCCGCAAGGCATCCGATTCAACGGTACTTCTCGCGACAATCGCGAAGGCGCTGGGCAGAGAGCTCTACACCGCAGAGGAGTTGAGGCAGCGTGTCGGGATAAAGCTCGTCGATTAGCGCTTTCAGTGAGGTCTGATACCTGGCGTCAAATCTACAAGCGACACCCAAGTACCGATATTCAGTGATTTCGTATGCCAAATCTACGGGTCATGGCGGTGGACGCGCTTCATGAGGAAGAGGACAGGGGAACGCCGAAAAAGGCCATCTATGGATTGACGCCCACACAGCATGTTTTCGAACGTAATTTTATTTAAGGAGGAGGTAAGAGTATGGCTGAGGTTTCGGCTGCATCGAAAAAGGGTATTTTCTATGGATGGTGGGTGGTTGTCGTCTGCTGTTTCGTGTTTATGACCGGCGGGATAATGTCCTATGCAAGTACCATCTTTTTCCCGGCGATGATGAAAGAGATGGGGTGGAAACCATCTGATCTGTCCCTCGTGTTCTCGATACTCATGTGGTTGCCTATTGTTTTTTCTCCGTTGGCGGGCTTGTTGGCCGACAAGATCGGATGCCGTAAGACATTGTTGGCAGGAATATGCTGTTTCCTGGCTTCCGGTTTGCTTATGAGTACGGTATCTAAGGTCTGGCATGTCATACTCTATTTTTCGGTTCTAACATCCCTAGGACAGACATTGGCCTTGAGTGTTGCCATTCAGACGCTTCTCCGCCGGTGGTTTATGAAGAAAGCGGGTCTGGTGGTATCAATCCAAATGGTCTGTTCGGCAATCTTTCAGGCAATCATGTTCCCCACACTAAACGGCCTTTCAATGTCAATGGGTTTCAGGCCGGTAATAGTGAAGTATGTTCTTATTACGCAGATAATTGCCATGGTACTTGTTTTCCTCTTGATAAAAGAGACCCCCGAGGAGATGGGCCTGAATATGGACGGTATCACAGATGAAGAAAAGAATAAGTTCATGGCGGCAATAGGCGGCCAAATGATGAAAGAAAAAAACAATACGCTTGGTGAGGCGATAAAAACGCCACAGTTCTGGTTCTGGGTTGTTTCCTACGGCCTGTGGCTCGGTGTATTGATGGGATTTATGGGTAACGTTACCACGATTGGTATCAGCTATGGATACGACCCTAAATCCGTCGGCATAATCATGACGTACTTCATGGCGGTATCAATTGTAGGACGCCTGATGGCAGGTTGGCTGGGAGATAAGCTCGGCAAACGGAATGTGCTTCTGGTCTGTGCCGGAGCCACCGCCGTTATCCTGCTGGCGGGCTTTTTCCTGGTCAATTCAGCCACTTCCGTTACCATACTGTATGCATGTCTTGGCCTCTTTATTATGGCTCCTATGGTGCTCATGTTCCCGTGGATCGGTGATCTCTACGGGAGGACGAACATGGGTAAAATCATGGGAATTGCGCTTGGAATCGGTACTGTTCTCGTAGGGGCCTTCCCCATGCTGGCGGGCATGATAAAAACCGCAACCAATTCGTATACCCCCTTCTTTGGTGTAAGCGCGGCTGCCATTTGCCTGGCGTTTATTTTGATTTTCTTGATTCGACCGACGGAAACGCAAAAAAACAACATGGGCTTGAGGAAATAGAGAGGAAGCTATATTCCCCCTAATTACGAAGCAGGCCGGATTTGACACCCGGCCTGCTTTTTTTGCGACATCACTTGTTTGCCCGCGACTGAAAAACAGATGGGGCTCCCTGCTAGCCTAGCTGCAACGCGATATTTCGTGAGCTTAACGTCGTCAAAGCAACCGTATCCACAGCCTCTTGCCGTATCGTTGATCGACAGATCGGTTTTCCGGAGAAGCCGAGCCGGGAAGCGTACAGCGGGGATACCCTGTCCCTTTAGAGAGCATCCGTTCCTAAAAAAACATTTGACAAATCGGAAAAACCGTTTAATAATACGCATAGTAATTGCAAACGTTTTCAGAAAACGTTTGCAATTACGTGTTGTACAAAAAAAGCATCGCTGCCTACGGTACAGCTTCATTGTCGAGGATCAAGGGGTTGAAGTGAAGCCATGAGAAAAATCAAGATCGGCATTGTCGGATTGGGCAGGCTCGGCAAGCGCCACGCCTACAACCTCGCCAATCTTGTGCCGGGGGTGGACCTCATCGCCGCATGTTCCCCTGTTCAGGCGGAGCTCGACTGGGCGACGACAGAGCTCGGCATCCCCCGTCTCTTCAAGTCTTTCGATCAAATGCTGGCCGAAGCCGATATCGACGCGGTCTGGATCGCGAGTTCCTCGGTCCACCATTCGGCGCAGGCGCTGGCCGCGCTCGACCGCGGTCTGCATGTCTTCGTGGAAAAGCCCATGGGCGTGACTCTCGACGAATGCGCCACCATAGAGCGCGCCGTCGCCGCCCATCCCCGGCAGGTATTCCTGATCGGCTTTGTCAGGCGATTCGATCCATCCTACAAATACGCAAAAGAACTGGTGGACAAGGGTGTCGTCGGCAAACCTTTCCTTGTGCGCTCCCAGACCTGCGATCTCGACGAATACGCCGAATTTCAGCTTGAATTCGTAAAGACCGGCGGCGGCATTTTCCTCGACATGAACGTGCACGACATCGACCTCGCGCGCTGGTTCCTCGGTTCCGAGGTGAAGGAAGTCCACGCGGTCGGCGGCAGCTATGTGCATCCAGGCTTCGCCGAGCTGGGGGATGCTGACAATACTGTTTGCCTCGCCACTTTCGAAAACGGCGCCATGGCGGTCCTCTCCGCGAGCAGGACAGCCTTCCACGGCCACGATACTCACACTGAAATTGTCGGTTCCAAAGGTATTCTGAAAATCGGCGCCATGCCGCGCAAAAATCGCGTCGAGATTTTCGACGCGGCCGGCGCGCAGACCAACTGCGTCCGCGATTTCTACGAGCGGTTTGAAGCGGGCTTTATCGCCGAAGCCCGGGAATTTGTGTCCTGCATCCTCGAAGGGCGCAGGCCCGAGATAACACCGCGCGACGGTACCGCCGCCACGCGGACGGGCATGGCCATGACCGAATCATTCAGGAGCAAGGGCATAATACAAGTCTAAAACCGGCAGGCGTTGCTTGCTGATACAAAATCAATGTTTTAGGGAGGCATTATGAGTATCGGAAAAAAACTGATCCTGGCCGTCATCGCCCTTACCCTCGTGGCGGGAACTGCGTTCGCGCAGAAAACCTATCACATCGGCGTGACGCTCTACGACCGCGATCAGTTCATCTCTTCGCTTGAGCAGGCAATCCTCGAAGCGGCGAAAAAATATCCCAATGTGGTCGTCGATTCTCAGGACGCCAAGCAGGACGTCAACCAGCAGATGGCGCAAGTCGACGTGTTCGCGACAAAGAAGTACGACGCCATCATCGTCAATCTGATCAACACCGACACGGTCGAGACCATCATCCAGCGCGCCAAGGGCATCCCCACGATTTTTGTCAACCGCAGGCCTCGCGACGCGGTCATCGACGGCGTGAAGACGGCGTATGTCGGCTCGCAGGAATATGATGCCGGCCGCATGCAGGGGGAGTTCCTGGCGAAGTTCTTCAAGGGCAAAACAGAGCTCCGCTATGTGCTGTTCATGGGCCAGCTCGGCCTCGAGAACACAAATGAGCGAACCCGTGGCGTCAAGGAAACCCTCCAGAACGCGGGCTTCAAACTGACCAAAGTGTATGAGGACACCGCCGAATGGGACCGCTGGAAAGCCATGAACCAGATGCAGCAGCTGCTCGGCACCGGCAAGCAGTTCGATGTGGTCATCTGCAACAACGACGAGATGGCGCTCGGCGCGATCGAGGCCATGAAGGCCCTCAAGATGGATCTCAAGAAGATCCCGGTCGTCGGAATCGATGCCACGCCGCCCGCAAAAGAAGCGGTCAAGAAGGGCGAAATGGCCATGACAGTCTTCCAGAACGCGAAGGCCCAGGGGGCCGTGGCCCTCGAATTCGCGCTCAAGGCGGCTCAGGGTCAGAAGATCGACAAGTTCGGCTGGGTACCGTTCGAGCCTGTCACCATCGAAAATGTGGATAAATACTGAACGGTTCTGATCAGTGGGAAGGGCCCCGACGCGGAGCGCGGAGGGGGCCCCTTCCCTTTCGTGAAAATGGAGCACACATGGAAGAATACATTCTGGAAATGAAGAACATCGTGCGGACATTTCCAGGAGTCCGTGCCCTCAATGGCGTGGATTTTCAGGCGAAAAGAGGCTTCGTGCATGCCCTTATGGGAGAAAACGGGGCAGGCAAATCCACACTCATGAAATGCCTCGTGGGCATCAATCCCCCCGATTCCGGGGAAATATGCCTGAAGGGAGAAAAAGTCACAATACCTAACCCGCATGAAGCTTTGAAGCTCGGTATAGCGATGATTTATCAGGAATTGAATCCGGTAGCCGAACGGAGCGTCATGGAGAACATATGGCTCGGCCGGGAACCGATGCTCCGCGGGTTCGGCGTCCTGGTCGATCACAAGACCATGTATGAACAGACCAGACAACTCCTGAAGGAACTGGAGATCGACATAGATCCAAAAATAAAGGTAAAAGAACTGTCTGTCGCGAAGATGCAGATGATTGAGATCGCCAAGGCGATCTCCTACAACGCGGATGTCGTCATAATGGACGAGCCGACTTCCTCGCTCACCCCGAACGAAGTGGAGCACCTCTTCTCGATGATCCGGAAGCTGAAAGCCCGGAATGTCGCGGTCATCTACATCACCCACAAAATGGAAGAAATCTTCACCATCGCGGACGAGGTGACCGTGCTCCGCGACGGAAACAATATCACGACGAATCCTATCGCGGAAATGACCATCGATTCGCTGATTACCGCGATGGTCGGTCGTCGTCTCACCGAAATGTTCCCGAAAATGGAGAGCGGGATCGGCGGCGTAAAACTCGCCGTCCACAATATAGAGGTCCCTGGCCTTCTGCACGACGTCTCCTTTGATCTCAGACAAGGAGAGATTCTCGGCGTGGCGGGATTAGTCGGGGCGGGGCGCACGGAACTCATGGAGACCCTATTCGGTCTACGCCACAAGAGTGCTGGTGAAATCCTCATCGATGGCACACAGGTCGAAATACGCTCCCCTTCGGACGCGATCGAGGCGGGAATCGGTTTCCTGACGGAAGACCGCCGACTCAACGGCATCATTCCGGTGCTTTCCGTCAAAGTGAATACTATTGTTGCGAACCTCAGAAATTACTTGCGGTATGGATTCTTTCTCAATCTGAAGAAGATTCAGAAGGATTGCGAGGACTACAAGGACCGACTGAAAATCCGCACTCCCGCCCTTGACACAGTTATACAGAACCTTTCAGGGGGAAATCAGCAAAAAGTGCTCGTCGCGCGCTGGCTCCTGACGAACCCCGACATTCTCATTCTCGACGAGCCGACACGCGGCATCGACGTCGGCGCAAAAGCCGAGATTCACACTATCATCACCAAGCTCGCCTGTGAGGGAAAATCGATCATCATGGTGAGTTCCGAAATGCCGGAAATCCTCGGCATGAGCGACCGGATTCTGGTGATGAGCCGGGGCCAGATCACTGCAATTCTTGACCGCAAGGACGCGGATCAGGAGACCATCATGCGGTATGCAGCTGCAAAAGCAAACAACAATCAAGTAGCCTAAAGGAGTTTGCCATGGCACAGCAGAGTGGAGTTGGAAAATTCATCAATAAATACGCAATCTTCATCGTATTGGTCGCGATGGTGGTGGTGCTGTCATTTCTTTCCCCGGCGTTTCTGACGCCGCAGAACCTCATCAATGTCCTCATTACGGAATCGGGGCGCGGCATTCTGGCAATAGGTGTCGCGTTTACGATCATCTCAAGGGGCATCGACCTTTCGGTCGGCTCGATCGTCTCGCTCACGTCGGTAATCGCCGCCAGCCTGGTGCAGGAACCATCGTATAGTGCGCGAATCTTTCCGAATCTGCCGCTTTTACCGCCAATCGTGGCGGTGTTGGCGGGGCTCGCGGCGGGTACTGTTGTGGGTATGACGAACGGCGCGCTCATCGCGTATACGGCCATTCCTCCTTTCATCGCGACGCTCGGCTCGATGATCATCGCGCGCGGTCTTGCACTCATTCTCACGAACGCCTATCCCGTGCCGATGCTGAGGCCTGAATTCAAGATCATCGGCCAGGGCTCGCTCGGGCCGATTCCCTACGTCGTCATCGTGTTCGCGCTTGTCGCCATTGTTGCGTACATCATATTGGGTTATACAAGATTCGGGAAAAACGTGTACGCCATAGGCGGCAACGTCAACGCGGCGAAGACATCGGGAATCAAAGTCCACAAGAACTTGGTCGCTATATATGCCGTATCGGGCTTCTGCGCTTCGATCGCGGGTATCCT
This sequence comes from Spirochaetaceae bacterium UBA5556, assembly GCA_002425765.1. GTDB lineage: Bacteria > Spirochaetota > Spirochaetia > Treponematales > Rectinemataceae > Rectinema. The sequence continues at coordinate 103,576 of DIMW01000011.1, forward strand.
CATCACGGCGAGGGCCGCGTCCGGCATAGCTACCCTCGGCAACAACTATGAGCTCGACGCTATCGCCGCGGCCACCATCGGCGGAACGAGCCACACCGGCGGCATCGGCACCGTTCCCGGCATCATCGCGGGTATTCTGATATTGGGAATTTTGAATAATGGACTTCTGCTGCTCGGCATCTCGCCCTACCTGCAGCAGGTGATCAAGGGCATTATCATCGTCGGGGCAGTTATCTTCGACATGCGCAAAAACGCGCGGCAGAAGTGAAAGTGAGGATGTATATGGTAGCGTCAAAGCGATTCGCGCTGAACCGCATCGCGGCGCCGGCACTTGGGCTGGCAGAGTTCTTCGAGATGGCCACCGAGCTGGGAATGAGCTCGGTAGAGCTTCGAAACGACATCCGGGACGGTTCGGTCACGGACGGCCTTACAGGGGGAGAGGTTCTCCGCCTCGCGAAGGTGGCCGGCGTACGGATCATCACAATCAATGCGCTGCAGCAGTTCAACCTTCCGGGCGCGCGGCCAAGAGCGTTGGACGAGCTGGAAAAGCTGCTCGCGCTCTGCGAAGAAATCGAATGTCCCGCGCTCGTGCTCTGTCCCAACAACAAACCGGACGACGCCCGAACTCCTGAACGGAAATATCACGACACCGTGGAAGCTCTGAACACATATGCCCCGCTGTTCTCTGCAGGTAGGATACTGGGCTATATCGAGCCGCTCGGATTTGGAATTTCTTCGCTCTCTTCGGCGGAAACGGCGATCAAGGCCATCGGCGAGAGCGGCGCTTCGTGCTATCGTGTGCTCATCGACACGTTCCACAGTTATCTCGGTCCCGACAAGCCCGAATTCTTCAACAATTCAAACGTTATTGGTAAGATAGGGCTCGTCCACATTTCGGGCGTGGAAGCCGGGATAGCGAAATCCGAATTCGCGGACGCGCACCGGGTTCTCCCTGGTCCCGCCGATGTGATGCGGAGCGCCGCTCTCGTGACCCGACTCGAAAAAGAGGGGTATCGGGGGCTATACTCCTTCGAGCCATTCTCTTCGGAAGTTCAATCTATGGATAAGAAAAAGCTCGTGGAGGCGCTTCGCGCGAGCATGAATTTCCTCGCCAAAGCGTAAAAAGGAGAAACACATTATGGAAAATAAAATCAACGTCGGAGTCATCGGCGCGGGACGAATCGGCAAACTTCACATCTCGAATATCGTCTACTACATGCCGGAGGCCCGGGTAAAGACCATCGCGGACGCGAACCTCACGCCGGAAATCGAGCGCTGGGCCAAGGGCTTGGGCATTCTTAATGTCAGCAAGAACGCCGAGGACATTCTGCGCGACCCGGAAATCTCCGTGGTGATGATCTGTTCTTCGACTAATACGCACGCCGATTACATCATAAAAGCGGCGGAAGCGGGCAAGAATATTTTTTGCGAAAAACCCGTGGACCTCACGGTCGAAAAGGTCAAGGCCGCCCTCGCTGCGGTCAAGAAGGCCGGAGTCCGGCTGCAGATCGGCTTCAACCGCCGCTTCGACCACAACTTCGCGCATGTCCGGGAGCTGGCGAAATCGGGGGCGATCGGCCAGGTACAGCTTGTGAAAATCACTTCCCGCGATCCGGCGCCTCCTCCCCTCGCCTACGTCAAGGTTTCGGGCGGCATTTTCCTCGACATGACCATCCACGATTTCGATATGGCGCGTTTCCAGGCCGGAAGCGAAGTGGAGGAAGTGTTCGCGGCGGGAGCGGTGCTCGTCGACCCGGAGATCGGAGCCGCCGGCGATGTCGATACCGCCATCATCACGCTCAAATTCGCGAACGGCGCGCTCGGCGTCATCGATAATTCGCGCAAGGCCGTCTACGGCTACGACCAGAGAGTCGAGCTCTTCGGTTCGGCCGGCTCAGTCGCGGCCGAAAACGATACTCCCTCTCAGGTCCGCCTGAGCGACACGACCGGCGTCCACGGCGACAAACCACTCTATTTCTTCCTAGAGCGCTACAGAGAAGCCTTCGTCTCCGAGATGAAGGCGTTCTTCGGGGCGATCAGCACTGGCAGCGAGACGCCGGTCACCGGCAATGACGGGCTCATGGACCTCGCCGTCGGACTCGCGGCGAAGAAATCGCTCGCCGAGCACCGCCCCGTCAAAGTATCCGAAGTGATGTGAGCCACATATGGTACTGCATCACTCGGGAGATTACGCGGAAGGGTACGAGCTCCTTGTGCTGAGGGACAGCGAAAAGACGAACATGATGATGGATTTCGCTTCCCTGTGCCTGAAAGAGGACGCCATATGGCATTCTCATTCAAAAGATGAACGGGCGCTGCTTCTCGCCGAGGGCTCTGTCGAGATAAGGGTCGGCGAAAAGGTCGAATGGTTCGGCGCGGACGAGGGTCTGACGGCCGGCCGCGCTCCGGTCTCCATTGCGTGGCTCGCGGACAAAGGGACGCGGATCCGTGCTTCGCGCGCCAGCCTTTTAGACGAAAATCCCGCCGTCCTGCACGTGCCCGCGGGAACAGACGTTGAAGTCAGGGCGCTCTCGGAGCGGGCCTTACTCTACGTCACCGCCACGGTCAACGAAACCCCTTTCATTCCTCGGCTCTATCTTCCCTATGAATGCCAAGTCGAATATCGCAATGAAGGTACGATGCAGGGAACCGCAACGCGCATTGTCCGCACAGTGTTCAACAAGAGCAATGCCCCCTGGTCCAATCTCGTCCTGGGCGAGGACGTCAACCTGCCGGGTCGCTGGTCGAGCTACCCCGCGCACCATCATCCCCAGCCTGAAATTTACCACTATCGGTTCTTCCCCGAGCAGGGCTTCGGCATGACGGCGCTGGGGACAGAGGCGTATCAACTGCATGATCGCGACACGCTTCTCATCACGGACAATAAAGATCATCCTCAGGTCGCCGCCCCAGGGTACGCGATGTGGTACCTCTGGGTTATTCGCCATATCGAGGGGAATCCCTACATCTCGCCGGAATTCAATCCGGACCATGTATGGGTCGATCAGGGAGGAGCGAACATTTGGGAGATGAAGCGAGCGGAGCGCTGAGACAAGCCCCCACACACCAAACTCGCTTTTTTTGCCCACGACTTAAGGAAAATTCGTTGCACTCCTGCCGGAACGCAACGGGAAAGAGGTTGCTATGGAAACAGTTCGATTGACCGTCGGTCAGGCTATCGTAAAATTCCTCGACAATCAGTTTGTGGAATTCGACGGAAAAGTCGAGAAATTTGTTGGCGGCGTCATCGGCATTTTTGGACATGGCGTCGTGGTGGGTCTTGGAGAGGCGCTCGCCGCCCCCGGCCATGGCCTTCCTTTCATTCAGGCAAAAAATGAACAGGGTGCCGGCCATGTCGCCATCGGTTACGCGAAGCAGAATAATCGCCGGAAAATCATGGCGGTCACGAGCTCGATCGGCCCCGGCGCGCTCAACATGGTGACCGCCGCCGGAACCGCGACGGTCAACCATATACCCGTGCTCTTTCTTCCAGGTGATGTATTCGCCGACCGCCAGCCCGACCCGGTCCTTCAGCAACTCGAAGTGCCGCACGACTACACGGTCAGCGCCAACGACGCCTTCCGCCCCATAAGCCGGTACTTCGACCGGATCACGAGGCCGGAGCAGGTAATGACGGCTTTTCTCCACGCGATGACCATACTCACCGATCCGGCGCAGGGCGGCGCGGTGACCATCGCGCTCCCCCAGGACGTACAGGGAGAAGCATACGATTATCCTGTCGAGTTCTTCGACCAGCGGATACACCACATTGAGCGGCGCCCGCCGACCAGCGCCCAGACTTCCCGCGTGGCGGACCTCATCAGAGCATCTGACAAACCTTACATCATCTGCGGCGGCGGAGTCCGCTACTCGGAGGCCGGCCGCGCGCTCGCCGATTTCTGCAAAAAATTCGGTATTCCTTTCGGTGAGACGCAGGCGGGCAAAGGCTCTATCCCCTGGGATCACCCCTGCAACCTGTCCGGCATCGGCGTGACGGGGAGCCTCGCCGCGAACCGCCTCGCGAAAGAGACCGATCTCGTAATCGGCGTCGGCACGAGGTTCGGCGACTTCACCACCTGCTCGAAATGGCTCTTCCAGAACCCCAGGGTTAAATTCATCGCGATAAACATCGCGCCCTTCGATGCCTATAAGATGAACGCCGAACCCGTCATCGCCGACGCGAAGCTCACGCTCGCGGCGGTCGGCCGCGCGCTCGGCGCTTCGGGGTACAAAGCCGGCTGGGGCGAAGCCATCGCAAGGGCTCGCGAAGAATGGGCCCGCGAGGTCGATTCGCTCTATACCCAGGAAGACCCGGCGGGATTGAGTCAGATCCGCGTCATCGGCGAGCTCAACGATGTGCTGCTGCCCAAGAACGCGGTAGTCGTCTCGGGCTCCGGCTCCATACCGAGCGATATGCAGAGAACCTGGCGCACGCGCACGCCCGGCACGTACCACATGGAATACGGCTTCTCCTGCATGGGCTATGAAATCGCGGCCTCTCTCGGCTGCAAACTGGCGATGCCAGAACGCGAGTGCGTCGCCATCGTGGGAGACGGGGCCTACACCATGCTCCACACCGAACTCCTCACCGCCGTCCAGGAAGGCAAAAAGATCGTCGTGGTGGTCTGCGACAACTCGGGCTTCCAGTGCATCGACAACCTGCAGCACAGCCAAGGCATCGCGCACTTCGCGAACGAGTGGCGCGCCCGGGACCCCGAGACCGGCCTCCTTGCCGGCGATCAGGTCCCTGTCGACTTCGCCAAAAACGCGGAGAGCTGGGGGGCCCTCGGCCTCAGCGCCCGCACGGTCGAAGAGTTCAGGAAGGCCGTCCGCCGCGCCCTGCGCGCGAAAAAACCGGTCGTGATCCACGCGCGGGTCTCGCCAAAATCCATGACGCAAGGGTACGAATCCTGGTGGCGTGTCGGCACCGCGGAAGTGTCGGCCAATCCGGGCGTAGTCCGGGCCGCACGAGAAATGAAGGATGAACTGAAAAAGGCTCGCAAATTCTGAGGAGGCTATATGGACAAAAAGATCAGGCTGGCCATCGCCCCGATTGGCTGGACCAACGACGACATGCCGGAGCTCGGCGGAGAGATACCCTTCGAGCAGTGCGTGTCGGAGATGGCTCTCGCGGGGTTCGAGGGCAGCGAGGTCGGCAACAAATATCCGCGCGATCCGGAGAAGCTCAACAAGGCACTGAAGATGCGCGGGCTCACGATATGCAACGCGTGGTTTTCTTCATTTTTGACGACAAAGCCGCTCGCGGAAGTCGAGCGCGAATTCGTGCGGCAGTGCGACTTTCTGTACGCGGTGGGGGCGCGGGTGATCGGCGCGGCTGAACAGGGCAATTCCATACAGGGGAAACCCTTGCCTGTCTTCGACGCGAAACCCCGTTTCACCGACGATGAATGGAAGCGCCTCACCGACGGGCTCAACCACCTCGGCGCCATCGCCAAGCGGAAGGGCATGCAGCTCACCTACCACCACCACATGGGCACGGGTGTCCAGACCACCGAGGAGATCGATCGCTTTATGGAGATGACCGATCCCGAGCTCGTCGGGCTCCTGTACGACACCGGACATCTCGTGTTCTCCGGAGAGGACCACCTGACGATCCTGAAAAAGTATGTGAAGCGCGTCAAACACGTGCACCTCAAGAACGTACGCTTCAATATGCTCGAAAGGGCCAAACGTGAAAAATGGAGTTTTCTGCAGGCGGTCCGCAATGGCGCGTTCACGGTGCCGGGGGACGGAGGTCTGGATTTCAGCCCCGTGTTCGAAACGCTGAAAAGCGCGGGCTATACGGGATGGTGGGTGGTCGAGGCCGAGCAGGACCCCGCGGTGGCCAACCCGCTGGAATACGCGTTGATCGCGCGCCGCTACATTAAGGAAAAAGCGGGAATTTAAGGCGCGCATGCACCCTGCCGGTCGACGCCCCCACTGGTCTGCCCCAGCACACACTTAGGCCGCCCCCGGGGCGGCTTTTTTGACCCTTTCGGGTTTTCATGATATAATAAATCAATATGCCAAGAGATCCTGAACTTATGCGGGCGTGTATCGCCGAGATGTCAAAAGCCCTTGAAGGTTCCGACGCAGCGCTCATCGAACAGTTTTTTTATCAACTTTTTACCGCCGCCGAAGCGGATGAAATGGCAAAACGCTGGGCACTCGTCAAAGAACTCGCACATGGCACACCGCAGCGTAAAATCGCCGCACGGCTGGGTCTGTCGCTCTGTAAAATCACCCGTGGCTCGAAAGAACTCAAAAAACCTGGCTCAGCATTCCGACAACTCCTCGACAAGCTCCCGCCCTCGCCGGTATCCTGATCATTATGGAAATTCCGCTCAGGCTTGTCAGCCGCAAAGATGGCTCTCTTTTTTACGGCATTCCCCTCTCTTTCCGTATCATGATGGGAGGGATGCTGGCCTTGATAGGTGGCGCGATCGTACTGGAGAAATTCCAGATAGGCCCTCTGGGCTGGATTGCGGTGCTTCTTCTCTTGCTAGGCTTCGTCTATAAAGAAGACTGGCTTTTCGATGCGACAAACAAGACGATAAATGGTCTCGTAGGTTTTTACCCGGTGCTCAAGAAAACGAATCTCGCCTTCGAGGAGGTGGCCTATATTCAGCTCGCGGCTTTTTCCAAAGGTACCGTCCCCGGCAGCGCGGAAGAAAAATCTTCCGACCGCGAAGCATTTAACGAAATGCGAGGCGATGGTTCGAAGAGCGGGCTGAAGAGCGGCTTCGAGATATTCCAAAGAAAAAAACTGTATATCGCGATGCTGCTCGTTACGAAAAACGAAGAACATTACCTGCTCGACATGGTTCCCGCGCGCCGGGCCTCGCGTCTTTCAAACTCGGGCCGGGCGCTCTCCGCGCTGATCGGCTGCACATTTCTTGAAAATCTGCCGGAGTGACTTGAATGAACAGACGGGAATCTGTGTCATCGGGTACCCCTCATGTCGCGTACTGCGCCAGAAGAGCGTCCAGCTCCATATTCTCTCTTACGGCGTCGTGAGGGACACGCGCGTAGCGCCACGGTTTGAGTCCGTAGGCGCGAGCGTGATCCGAGGCATAACGGCACCATGAAACAGCCGCCTCTTTTTTCGCCACGACATCGGCGGCCATCACGTCCTTCGCCGCCTTCGTCTCGGCCATCCAAATGGCGGCATCAGTCTCGACGACGAAGTCCGGGACATACTCGAGCTGCTCATTATTAATGGCGGATCGGTACCAAATTGTGAATTGTCCCTTGGCCGGCTTCATCCAGCGCACTGAATCCCGATCGCAGAGGATCGCAAAACGGCGCTCAGTGTCGGACTGAAACTTCTGAAAGTCGTAGAGACAGCGGGAGAAGCCGGTGAACACATACTGATCGATGTTCTTCTTATCATCGATCGTTGTGCGGAAATCCAGGATACCGTCGTCTCCACGAACCGTGAAGGCGCATTCCTTGATCTCCGTGAAACCACGGCTCACGACCGCCTCATATTCCGCGGCATTGTCCAGCCTGTGGGCCGACATCTGGGCGTGGACATAGTCCCCGACGCGCTTCTGGTGGTACGAAAGGATATTCCGGATATCTTGATCATCCCACCTTTTCCTGAAGGCCGCCACCACTTGTCCCGCGAGATCGTAGAGCAGATCGGCATGATCGTCGTAGGAAATGTCGTCGAAGTCCATGAGGCTGCGGACAATGTAGTTTTCGAGCCGCTCCTCGGCGTCGTCGGGATTCTGAAGGGAGAGAGCAAAGCGCTCCCGGGTTCTGAGGTGCTGGATGAGCACTTCCCTGCTCGGAGGCTGAAGGCTCTCGAGCGGGGCGCAGTCCAAGGCGAAGGGACTCCAACCGACCTGAGCCCCTCCTTTCGGCAGCACGATGATTCTGGGTATGTCGATACTCTTTTTCTGGATGGTGTCGATGACCTCTTTCGTAAGCGCGGGTATATCGGGAGCATCCTGGAAGTCCAGCTCGCCGCCCGGATGGTAACGTTCGGCGACCTCGGCGGCGATCGTCGCCGAGACCCCCGGCTTACTGAGGTCAGCCGATGAGGCGAGGCGGCCGCCCATGCGCGCCGCGTAGTCGGCCACGACCTTGAGCGCCAGATCGGCGACGCGCTGCTTGTTCGTGGAGCGCTCGCCATCATTTTCGGAACTCAGGCCCAGACTCGTCCGTACGACGCTCGAGCCGACGACGATCTTCGGCGCTTTCCCCTTGGTTTCGGGGTCCAGGACAATGCGCTGAATCCTGATTACCGAGCCGGGACGATTGGCCTCGTCGATTATTTCTTGGAATCGGTCGTGGGCGATTATGTTGAGCCTATCTACGGTGGAGACACCTGTGCGCTTTCCGTAAGGGAGCCTAAGACCTCGGCCGATCGACTGCTCGACGAGAGTCCGCGCGTTCGCGGCCCGCAAGGGCACAATGGTGTAGAGGTTCGTGACATCCCACCCTTCCTTCAACATGTTTACATGGATGACGATCTCCGTCGAATCGTCAGTCTTCTCCACTGCAAGAAGACGCGTGATCATCAACTCTTCCTCGGCGCCCGTCCTGGATGAATCGACTTGTATTATTTTCCCCCGATAGCGTCCCTCAAAAAACTGATCCGATTCCATGAATTTGATGAGGCTGGAGGCGTGGGTGGTGTCCCTGGCTATAACGAGAATGAAAGGCTTGACCCGAGGGAGCCCTGAATTTTTCGCCCATGTGGCGAGCTCAATCTTCGTGGCCTCGTGTACGCGCACCGCATCCTCAAGCTTTATCTTCTCGATCTGCGCGGCGTTGAACTGTGTGGAATCGAAGTTTTTCTGGGTAACAACCGCGGGCTCTTTCACGAAACCATCTTCCATCGCCCTGGCGAGAGGATAATCGTAGATTACATTCCGGAAAGGAGTCTGCCCTTTGGCATTCTCCACAAACGGCGTGGCGGTGAGCTCCAGGCCGAGAATAGGCTTGAGCTCATTTATGGAGGCCATACCTGCCGATGCCCGGTAGCGGTGAGATTCATCCATGAGGACGACGAGATCAGGCAATGAACGGAGATACTCGAAATAGCTCTCCCCAAGGTATTCGTGCAATCTTCGGAAACGGGGAATGGCGTTCCTGGCCGCTCCCTGCTTGGACTTCTTGTCGGTTATCTTGGAGATGTTGAAGATGTTGATGTGTACGCCCGTCTCAAAGAGTTCGTCCTTCCGTATACCGATCCCGCTCTCATAGTTATCTCCGGTGATGATGAGGGGTGGATTCACCGCAAATTCGGCTATGCCGCGGAACACATACTTCGCGCCTGCGGGACTGAAGTCGGCGATGAGCTTGTCGTAGATGGTCAGGCTTGGGGCCAGGACAAAAAAGTTATTGATTCCCCTGGCGAGGTGAAGCCACGTGATGAAGGCCCCCATGAGTCTCGTCTTGCCCACGCCTGTCGCCAAGGCGAAGCAGAGCGAGGGGAAGTCGCGCTCAAAGTCGGTCACATTTGGAAATTCGTTCCGTACCGCGGCAAGGGAGTCCTGGATGCGGGCATCCTTGGAGGGAGGCGCGATCTCGCAGACACGGGCGAGAATTTCCAGCGAACGCCGCTGTGGTTCCCGAAGGGAGAGACGGCCCGAGATGGTGTTCACAATGCGATCAGTCATGAGCTTCTCCCGGAAATGGCAGAGCCCTGTACTTCTGCTGAGGATGGTTGGGAACTTCGGGATACAACAATCTCAAACGGCCTTCTCTCAGCAGTTCCCCGAGCAAATCTCCGATCGTCACCTCGCTTCTATGCAAGAGAATGGATATTTCCTTCTTCGAATACGGGCTATGACGACATAAAGCGACGATGACATCCTTGCTGGTCTCTGGTTTTACCCTGGCTCCCAAGCTCTCGATCATGCTTCTGAGGTTAGGTGACACGTCAGGCTTCCTGAGGGAATCCACGAAGACCAATCCACCCTGATAGTAGGTCGCGGCGCTCTTGCCTCGCTGAACCAGGATTCCGGAATCGCGGAGACGCCGCAAAGCCGCACTGGCATGAAGAGTGTCAACTTTATTGATGTTTCGGTAGGCGCCGTTGTCGATGGCCCCAAATTCCTTCAGGAACACCAGAGCCCTCGCGTCGTCCGGGCTGAGACTGAAATTCTTGAAGAATTCCAGCCACGCGATATCGGCGGAGTTCATGAAATGATGCGTGAGAAGAGTCAGGACGAAAGTATCGGCGTCGCGGTTCGATTCGAAGAAAGGGGTGGACAGGTTGGCCCGTTCCATCAGTTCCTGCATGACACGGATGCCGGATCCCTTGGTTTCCGCCAGATTGCATTCGTGGAGGATGGCGGCGATCTTCTCGTTGCGGTTGACCGAGCCGGGCTCACCCAGCTGATCATCGGGCTTGAGGGAGCATCCCGGATTGCGGATTTCCAACCGGTTGGCGTAATGGATGATTTGGACCGCCTGCTTGGTACGGTAATTCCGGTGCATCAGCGCGTTGACGACGGCCTCGCGAATGACGACTTCGGGCACCAGGGGAAATTCTTTACGGTGAACACCATCTTCCAACGAAAAACTCCGGGGCAAGTCGTTCAAGACGATGCTTATGACCCGCGGAATCAGTTCAAGAAGGGCCCCTCTCATCTCGATGGTCTCGAACCGAGTGTCGGGGTTTTCCACCCAGGTCTTACCCGGGATCCTCACGTAGTCCACGCGCACCAGGGGCATTATGCGCCGCAAAGCGGATTCTTTGCCGAAACAGAGCAGTCCGCCTATGGTTGGTACGAGCGTCCCGTCCTTTTGCCGGGAAACCGCGCCAAGCGCGTGCAGCAATTCTTCTTTGTTCCAGGCAATTTCGGGAGCCAGCGCATTGATTCGCTCCCGCCTCAGCCGGTACTGCTGAATGGCGTCATCCGACAGGTCCGCGTCGATTGTGGCTTCATCGAGGGGTGTGTCCTCGTACGCCTTGTGACCTCGGCCTTGATACAGCAAAAAAACATCGTCCTCGGTGCAGGTCTGGTCACTGCCGCCGATTCGCCTGAAAGCGCCCCGGGGAAGTCCCTTGGCCTTGAAATAGACAGGCTTTTCACTCGGTTGCGCCTCGGGCACCTCCACCAGCAATGCCGTCCTGCCCTCCAGCACTACAGCCCATATCCTGGGCCGAAGGGCGATGTTGAACCGATCGGCACATTGGCTGGCCAAGTCTGACTGTATCTTGTCCGGATCGGGTACACCGACGACCCGGTAGTCGGGGAACGGCTGGTTCTCGTCGCGGATAACGCCCAACAAGAGATATCCGCCGCCCATCCCTGGTTCGTTCGCGAAGGAGCAGATGGTTTCCAGAAGACTCGTGTCTACCGACGATGCCCTTTTGGCTTCGATATCATGGCACTCATCGGCGCTCCGGAGTCGCTCCAGAAGAGCGAAAAACAACTGCTCCTGATCGGACATGGCTGGATGCTCGCTCATTCTTCGTCTCCGAAAAGATCTGGCTGAACCTTCTTCTCCTTCGGCGCCGCGGGGAGGTTCTCCACCTGGAGGCTGTAGTCGTCGTGGCCCCATTCGCACTTGGAGAGGACCGCGTTGGGTATCTTCTTGATCGTGAGGTTGGGGAACTCGTCGGCCCGGGCATGGAAGGCGGCGCAGACGACGAGGAGGCTCCGCTTCTCCCCCACTTCCTCGGAGAGGAGGGCGAGCTGCTCCCTGCCCAGTGTCTGGGTGGTGACGTAGATGTAGTCGCTCTCGGTGGAGCGGCCCTGCATCCAGTAGACCGAGTCCGAGGGATCGTAGGTGAAACCCTCCAGTTTGCAGACCGCCTCGGCCAGCATGGCTGCGTCGTACTCCTTGTTGATGACCCAGTTGCCCCATTTGTCCTTCTCGAGGAGCGAGGGCGCCAGGCGGTAGTAGCGGAAGCCGCCGCCGCCCTTCCATCCGGTAACCCCGGTCACCCCGCCCGGGTCCTCCCCGTCGATCACTTTCTTCAGGCGCGGGATGATGTGCGTGTGGCAGTGCTCGCCCAGCTCCACCATGATCCAGCGGCGCCCCATCTTGTGGGCCACCGCTCCCGTGGTGCCCGAGCCCGCGAAGGAGTCGAGGACGAGGTCGCCGGGGTTGGTTGTTAATTCGATAATGCGCTTAAGAAGGCGTTCAGGTTTGGGTGTGTCGAATGCATCGGTGTCACCAAAAAGCGCTTTTATTTCCTTCTTCGCCTCTTGATTATGGCCAACTTCTTTATTAGTCCACCATGACCATGCAACTGTACCATCTGATTCAGATAGATATGTCTTTCTTCTTGGCATACCATTTCCATCTTTCCCATACCAAATTCTACCTTCTGAATGCAGAGTTTTATAAACAGTTTCAACGTTCTTCCAGCAAGTGCCTGGAGGAGGAGAGAATGATTTTCCTCCAGGTGTTATTATTGTATACATCTGATTTGGCCGATAGCCTTGAGCGGTGTAATCAGAGGAGACCCAAGGACCACGTGGGTCATTATCTGGGTTCTTATATGTTGCCTTTTGTTTTTCAGACATATCAAGCTTATTTAATACAAATCGATTCCGCTCTTTACTGAAAACTAATATATGGTCATGCCCAGCACCAAGGGTTGCTCGAATATCTGGAGATGTTCTTTTCTGCCAAACAACATTAGCAATAAAACTATCTCGTCCGAAAACTTCATCGCAAAGTACTTTAAGATAGTGGCACTCATTGTCATCTATGGTAATCCACAAGCTCCCTTCTGATGCTAATAGCCGTTTGATAAGCTCCAACCTATCCCTCATCAACCCCAGCCAGATCGAGTGCTCCAGGCCGTCGTCGTAGTGGGTGAAAGCCGAACCGGTATTGTAGGGAGGATCGATGAAAACGCACTTCACCTTCCCTGCGTACTCCTGTTCCAACGCTTTGAGGGCCAGGAGGTTGTCCCCGAAGATGAGCTTGTTGTCGAAGATGTCGTTCTCGCTCACCCGGTGCTTGGCATGGTAGCTCTTCTCCGGATCGTAGAGGAGTATGCGGGGTTCCAGGCGCGGACGGTTCTCCTTGCCGATCCAGGTGAGTTCGAGTTTCTGCTTGTTTGACATATCTACCTGATCCTCGTCATCGGATATCTATCTTTGATCTGTGAGTGAAAAAATGTCCCCTTCGAAACTGCATGCATAAAGGCCTGATAAACGGAGAAAGAAATAGATGAGTAGCGATATATCCCTCCATTCCGGAATTCCATCTTAAATATCCCTGTTGCCGTATCGTATCCGACCGATTGCCGCTCCGTCGAAGTGACAAATTGTCTTTCCACTTTAACTTACCGCCTTCTGTTTTGTCTTGATAGATTCCACTAGTCTCCTTGTCGCCTCGAGGTGCTCTTTCATTTCATCACAGCTCGGATAGTCGGAACAAAATCCCGCAGAATGGTCGTGGGTGGCGACATAGTCGCAGGCAACACCGAATAGCCGCTGCAGCTCATCGATGTCGACTGGGTCGATGCATTTGCACTTTGTCAACCTTGAGATATCGATATACTCATTAAATCTGTTCACACAACCGTTGAAAAGTCTTTCTTCGACGATGCGTTCGAGGGTTGTTCTCAGAAAACCATACCACCAAGCAATGCTATCTTTATCTTCCTGTGAAGTCTGGGCGTTTCGCTTGATCTGTCCAAGCTTCTTTTCAAGAGTATCAAGCCGTTCAGTCACCTTGGAGTTAGTCCATGGTATATCTGGGAAATAGTAGCCGGGGCGATTATCCTTCCAGTCCAGCCGTCCGCTCATGTATGGAATGCTCTTCGATTCGGTCTCATCGAGAATGTCGCGGAGGAAAATCGAGTCATGTGTAAAGACGATTACCTGCCGTATCGCCGCCTCTTCGACTAGGCGCTTCGCTATCCGTTTTCGGTTATGCTGATCGAACGATGAAACCGGGTCATCGAAGATCAGCGTCGATCTGTCCGTGCTCTGCCCTAGTTCAGCCAGGAAACAAGCCAGGGCTATTGCTCGCTGCTCTCCCTCGCTCGCGATGTTTCCAACACTGATAGACCTACAGTTCTCTTCGAGGGCGATCTTAAACTTTGTCTCAGCCTTCAAGGTCCTCGTGGTAAGCTTTGGTTTTACGGTCGATATTGCTAAGCGATCCACTTCCTTCTTGAAGTCAGCGATAAACTTTTCGGTGACAAACTGAGCTGTGAGTTCCTTTTCTTTTAGTGAGATCTCTGTTGTATTGATACGATCTTTTATATTTCTGAGTTGTTTTATCTTTTTAGTGTGTTCGAAGTATTCTAAAACGAGTGGCTTGACTTCGCCCAATCGAAGCCTTGCCTCTAGTTCGTTCGCCTTCTTCTTAAATTCCGCAGCCTTGAGAGGATCGATCACATCAGTCGCCTGTTTCAGACGTGTTTCGTTTTTCACTATCGCGGTATCGATGCTCGTAGTTACATCTTCAAGCGATAAAGCTACGACGTGTGCTGGCTCCCTTCGAAGGAGAGCATCCTTCAAAGTTGTGATCAAAGCATCAAACACCTCGCAATTTCTACCAATCGCCTCTTTCTGCTCTAACGGTAGCAATTCCGCGAGTATGGTGTCTACCTTCTTGAACTCATTAGAGAGCGATGTAGCCGCCTGATAGTTATTTACGAGTGTCGTAATTTTCTCCTCTGCAGTCCTTAAGGCAGCTTCGTGCTTACCTGCAACACTCTGTGCGAATATCCTCATGCGAGCTGCCGTTTCTCCTGTTATTGGCTGCTGGCAGAGCACGCAACGTGCGTCGTCCTCTAAATTGGGGTATTTCTTTCCTGGATAAGCCTCGCTTAATGAAAAGCGTTCCGCTGCCCTCCAAAGGGCTTGCCATGTCTCCTTGGCAGTGCCAGAAAGAAGGGCGCTCTCAGCGAGAGCTTTCCGAGCTTCTTCCGCCGCAGCTTTCGCGCCATGATATAAAGAAATAGTATCAAAAATCATTTTTTGAACTTCTGCTCCCGCAAGCTGTGAACCTTCCCCAATGTACCTTCTGAACTCCTTTAAGCGCTGATCGTAGCCTCGCCATGTGGCGATCAGAGTCTTGGTATCGCGAGAATCCAATAAAGCTCGTAGGTCCTTCAGTTGGTTCTTTTCCTCTTCGCTCATCGTGGAAAGCTGGTCCAGCTTGCGCGCGTTAAGGCTCTCCGATTTGATGAGCTTTCCGGCATCTGTTTCTTCGTCGATCCTCAACTTGCCGAAACGGTCGTCATTTTTCCTCTCTGACTCCGAAATATCTACCGCTAAAGCCTTCTTCACCTCGTCCATCAGCTGTGTGAGCTGCCGAGGTATCTGCAGCCCGAATGGTATAAAATGCGCAGCCTCTTCCGCAGAGACGTAGCTGTCGGCGACATCCGAATCGAAGACGAACATTGAACGTAAGCGTGGATCATCGAGAGAAGCATCTCCATTCCATGCCAGAGTTTCCTCGTGGCCTCCCATGTTAACGGTGATCTCAGCTTGGGCCTTGGGTGGATTTAGGAGAGCAATGTCGCCTTCAATTCTAGGAGCCATGCCCCTGAACTTGCAGGCAGATTTTAATATTCTCACGTATCCGGATTTCCCGCTTCCATTGTTGCCGTAAATGACCGTAATACCGGAGGGAGAAAAAGGTACTGTCTGATTTTCGGGTAAACGATTTACGCCTGTAATGTGGCAGACAGAAATCAAGGACGCAGTATTATCACCATTTGCAGAAGCAAAATTTGCCGTCTTTGATAAGGGTACATACACGTTATCCGAAAAGCTAGGATCGAGAGCCTCGCTTTTTCTGAGTTGGCAGAGCTCATCGATATCAGTCTGTGACCACCCACCTTTTTCGGCTATCCGGCGAAGGGCGTCGGCAATCCAGGGCTCCTGTGTGCCCGCGAAGTCGATTAAATAGTCCAAGACCGTTACAAACTTTTTCTCTTCAGGATCTGGCATGGCCTACTCCTTGCATCAATCCTTACTTTTCCTCCACCCAGGCATACCTAATCTTCAAATGATTAAGCCCGCTTGCCCACGGCAGCAGCCCTTCCTTCTGCATCCGCCCCACGACGATCCCCGGCGCGATCCCAAGCTTTTCCGCGAAGCGGCGGACGGTGGCTTCGTCTTGACCGAGCGTTGCCAGTTCACGTTCCGAGATCTTCGGGATAAGGAATGTGCTCGCCCACTGGTTCGCCTCGGCCTCCGCGTGGTCGGGGAGGCCATCCGGCAGCCCTTCAAGGAACAGCATCTTCTTGCCATGGAGCAGCAGGTGGGCCAACTCATGGAAGAAGGTGAACCAGAACTGGTCGTTAGACTTGTACCGAAGGCTCAACATGACCAAGGCCTTGTCCGGCTGGAGCCAGCGGGTCAGGCCGGAGACGGGGCAGCCCTTGGGCGTCGGCGCGACGACTAACGCTATACCCGATGCCGCGCAGAGCCGAGTCAACTCGGGAAGGAATACCTGCGGATCGGGCTCCAGCGTCAACCGCCGTATGGCATTGAAGTTGGCTTCGAGAATGGACTTGTCATATGGCCGGCATGAAAGAGCCTCACTCTGTTTTTCCCCCCATCGCAGCCAAGCCGCCACCGCGCCGTGCTCCTTGGATGCTTTCTCCGAAGCTCGATACGCCAGGACGACGGCTTGATACTTTTCCCGCCAGGCTTCTACGCTGGCCACGCTGAAATAGCGCAGGCATTCCGCTACCAAGAGGGACTTGTCTCCGTGTTTATGAATCCAACCAAACCGCACCATATCGGCAATTGGCAATTCAGACAACCAAGAAACAGAAGATTTCAAATCCTCCAACTCCGAACGGCGGGCGAGGAGTTCACGGTACTGGGCTTCCCTGGTCAGCCAAAATCCGGCGCTGGCACCCAAGGCGCGCTCCAGCTTGAGGGCTGTCTCTTCGTTGATGGGAGCCTTTCCCCGCACCAACTGGTTTATATGCTTCCGGGTGTATCCGGTGCGTTCGGCCAACTCGGCCTGAGTCCATCCTTTTTCCTCCAGGGCGTCTAGAATGGTGTCGCCGGGCGGGGAGACCCAATCGGGAACCTGGGTGGTATCAATCATGATAATCTCCTAGAAAAATGATAGTGACTTCGGATATCTTCGACCAATCGATTTCGTCACCTTTTACAGTGGAAGATGTGGCGGGCATGAAGACCATACGCTGTCCTCCTGCTAAATTCAGCGCAAACTGGCCCTTCCGATCACCTCGCAATGGATGAGGGTTACCAAACACCAAATCCGTGACCGTTCTGGCCGCCAAGAGATCCGAATATCGTCGCTGAAGCTTTCCGGCAGAATCCGCACCTAGTTCCTTGACGGCAACTTTATGCTCAAAAACCGTACGCCGGATCTTGTCAGTGGCAAAGTACACCGTCATAGCTTATGAGAAGTGTATACCATTCTGGTGTACAAATCAAGAGAAATATGCGGATGCAGTTACCTTGAACCGTATCCTGAACAGCGTCTCTGTATCCTCACGCGCCTTGAGCCGGTCTTCGATTTCACCGATGATTTCGTCCCGTTTCGCGTCTATCTCGTCCTGGGCGTCGAAGAGGCGCCGCCTGAGCGTCGAGCGCTCCTTTTCAAGGGATTTGTATTCCCGTTCATGCGCCAGCTTTTCTTCCAGAGTCACGGCGAAGGCTTTGGCCTTCTTGAGCTGCTTGATCCGGGCATCGAGCTCCTTGATCTGGAGGTCGAGGCCCGCCTTCAGGTCGTCGGCCCAGGCGTCGAGCTTGTCGATCTCCTGCCCGAGCCATTGCCTCGCCTTCGCTTGTCCTGTGGCAACAGCTTCCTGCCGGAGTCGTTCCGCCTGGAGATCAAGCTCCAGAGGAAACTCGGGGATTGACCCCGGAATGACCACTGCCGGCGTCCTGAAAAGCTTCATGGCTGACTCTCCTTCAACGATAGTGCCGTCATCGAGAACGCAGGCCATGAGGAGAGACTCATCGATGGTCTCCTCGCTCACGATCCGCAGGAGTGAAGCCTTGAGGAATCCACACTTTCCTGCCAAGGACCGAACGGCGCCTATATGCTCGCCTCCCCCATACCGGAATTCCAGAACCGCATCCGGCGTGCTAAGGCTGCGCGCGCTCGCCAGCATCTGTTGGGCAAGCGGAAGCCCTGGCCGATACACATAATCAATGCCGGGCTTGGTGGTGTCGAAGCCGTAGTGGTGGCCCTGATACCTGAAAGTCCATGTGGCGTCATCGAAGCTCGCGAGATTCCCCAAAAGATGTTTCGTAAGGTAATAAAGATTCCGCTCGTTCAGGCTCCGCAGACTACGGACCTCATCCTCGCGCACTTTTAGCCGGCAACGAACCTCCTCATCGAAGTTTTCCAAGAGCTTCCGTTTCGTGTCGCCCATCTTCTCGTCGATCATCGTCGCGAATTCGGCCTGAAGCTCGTCGAAGGCTTTCTCGATGGAATCAGGATCACGACAAGTCTGATAGATTTCCAGAATTTTTCTCTCAAAGTCGAGCCCGGACCCGATAACCCCGAGGATCTCGTCGCTAACACCGAAGATCCCATCGAAGAGCCTGAATTTTTCGGCGAGCAATTCGTAGACGCGCCGGTCGGCCTGGTTCCTCGTGTTGAGAAAATTGATCACGACCACATCGAATCTCTGCCCGTAGCGATGGCAGCGTCCGATCCTCTGTTCGATGCGCTGCGGATTCCAGGGGAGATCGTAGTTTATAACAAGGGAACAGAATTGGAGGTTTACGCCTTCGGCGGCCGCTTCCGTGGCGATCATGATCTTGGCCCGGGTCCGGAACCGGTCCACGAGGGCCTGCCGCATATCGGCGCTGGGACTGCCGCTTGTCCGGTCGCTTCCTTTGTTCTCTTCGAGCCACTCCTTGTAGATCGCTTTGGATTCCTGATCCGCGTTTGTTCCGTTAAAAAGGACGACTGAGTCCTTGTAGGGACTCTCGGCGAGAATGTCAAAGATGTAGGCTTGTGTCTTCCTGCTTTCCGTAAAAATGATGGCCTTCTGTTCCGCGCCGAGACGTTTGAGCTCCTCGAAGCCCTTCTCCAGGGCGGACAACAACTTCAGGCCTTTTGCATTATCGCGTATGACGCGGGCACGGTCGCGAAAGTCCTTGAGTTCCTTGATTTCAATAGCCAGCCGCCCGGGATTGGCCGGAATTCCGGATTCATCGTCCTCCCACTCCTCGATGTCCTCGTCCAAACCGTCAACATCCGCGGAAAGTTCCTCCGTCTCCAAATCGAGCTTGAGCTTTTCAAGCCGCGTGATCATCGTGTCAAAGGCTCCCGCGATGGCATAGGTAGACGAAGCGAGCAGCTTGCGCAAAATAAGTGTGACCAGTTGCCGTTGCCCCGCCGGAAGGGCGAAGAGCTCCGGACGCTGGAGCCAGGCTGAAATATCGTCATAGAGCCTCTGTTCGTCCTCTCCGGGCTCGAAGGCCTGAGTGAAACAGATACGTTTGGTGTACCGGATGTACTCGGCTACTTGGCGTCGAAGCGTCCGCTGACAAAAAGGCGCGATTCTCTTCCGGAGCTCCTCGAATTTGCCTTCTTCGGCGAGACGCAGATACTGAAGCCTGAATGAGGCCTCGTCGCCAAAGGCCTGGGAGTCGATGAACGAAAGAAGACCAAAAAGCTCCATCATGTTGTTCTGAAGTGGGGTGGCGGTGAGAAGAAGTTTGCGCTTCCCTTGGAGCGCGGCGCGCAGTGCCTGCCCGGTGACGTTGTCCTTTCGCCACGAATTTCGGAGGCGGTGCGCCTCGTCGATGACGACCATGTCCCACTCGATCTTGCCGATGTTGTCCGCCTTCGCCGCCGCGAACTGATAGCTCGCGATGAGAATGAGGCCTGGCTGGTCGAAAGGATTCTCGTTACCATCCCTCAGGCTCCGATCGAATGTCTTCCTTTCAAGAATGAGTCCCGGAAGGTAGAATTTTTCTGCGAGTTCGGCGAGCCATTGCTTCCTCAAGCTCGCCGGCAGGATGAGGAGAATCTTCCGCTTATTCTCCGCCCATTTCTGTGCGATCACGATGGCGGCTTCGATAGTTTTGCCGAGCCCGACCTCGTCCGCGAGCAGTATGCCCCTCGAGAGGGGAGACTTGAGTGCCGCCAGAGCGGCGTCGATCTGGTGGGGGTTGAGGTCGACCCTTGCCCCCATGATGCTGCCGGCCAAGTTCTCGAAGGTGGGCGCGGAGCTCAACTTCGTCAGATCCCAGGCCCAGACGCGCGCGTGATAGTCGGTTGTCAGAAAATGTATCGGCAGCTTCAGGCTCTTCTCAACTTCAGCGCGCATGCATCATACAATAAGGCACTATCGGAAAAGATGAAATCCTTTCGCGACCGAGGGCCGATACATCGCGGGCGGCCTTGTTTGCCGTTTACACTGCGGCGAAGCCGAGCTCGAGGTCGGCGATGTCGGCCAGGTCGAGAACCTCATGATGATGCCGAAGTCGGGAAGGATGGCGTCGAACATAGCGCAGGTTCCACCATAGAGATTGGAAGCCGAGACGATTTCGTCACCTGCCTTGGCGATGGTGATGTAGGATACGCTGCTCGAACTGCTCGGCGCACACAGAATCGGTATCCACAACATCGGTGGCCATCAGCCTGTACAGGTATCGTGGCGGCCGCCCTCTTCGCTCACTCCGGCTTATGATACAGAAAACACGAAACCTGGTGCCTTGGCTCCGCCTCCTTAAGACTCGGGCGCGCCCGTTTGCAGATGTCCATGTGCTTAGGGCAGCGGTCGTAGAAATTGCAGCCAGGGCGCTGCTTGTCCGGTGAAGGGACATCGCCCGTGAGAATGATGCGCTGGCGCTTCGCCTCGATTTTGGGATCGGGTATGGGCGCCGCGGACAGAAGAGCCTCGGTGTAAGGATGCAGCGGTTTTTTATACAGATCCTTTGCGTCGGCGATCTCTACAATCAGCCCCAAGTACATTACCGCCACTCTGGTTGAAACGTACTTGATAACGGAAAGATCATGCGCGATGAAGAGATAGGTCAACCCGAACTCATCCTGCAAATCCTTGAACAGATTGAGAATCTGCGACTGAATCGAAACATCGAGTGCCGACACAGGCTCATCGCAGAGAATGAGCTCCGGATTGAGGGCGAGCGCACGAGCAATGCCGATGCGCTGACGCTGGCCGCCAGAGAATTCGTGCGGATAGCGATTTTTAAAGAATCGGGAGAGCCCGACCTTCTCCATGAGCTGCTCGACCCGGTCGTCTATCTCATCCTTTGAAGCCTCCATCAGGCCACTTTTTTTGAAGATGCGGATAGGCTCGGCGATGATGTCGCCGGCGGTCATTCTTGGGTTCAATGACGCGTAAGGATCCTGGAACACCATCTGCATGTTTTTGCGGGCAGCGAGGAGTTCCTGTCCGCTTGCCTTCGTGAGGTCCAGCTTGTCGAGGTACACTTCGCCCGCAGTAGGCTTATAGAGTTGCGCGATGGCGCGCGCGGTGGTCGATTTCCCGCATCCCGACTCACCGACAAGGCCAAGCGTTTCCCCTTTCCGTACCTGGAAATCAACGCCATCCACCGCATAGATAAAGTTTTTTGCTTTGGAAAAGAAGCCCGTTCTGATAGGGAAATGCATCTTGAGGCCACGCACATCCAGCAGCACCTTGTGATCAGACATTCCGGGCCTCCTTCGTGTAGAGCCAGCACGAAGCACTCTGATCGTTATCGAATGATACTACTGGCGGATATTTTTTCTTGCAGATGTCCATCGCTTTCTCACAGCGTGGATAGAAGGGGCAGCAGTCCGGCAGATCGATGACGTTGGGCGGCTGACCAGGAATGGAGTACAGGCGACCCTTTGCCTCCTGATCGAGTCGTGGAACGGAGCGAATGAGCCCCATCGTATAGGGATGTCTCGGTGTCTCAAAAATTGCTTCCGTGCGTCCACGCTCTACAATCCGCCCCGCATACATGACACAGATGGTGTCGCACATCCCCGCCACGACGCCGAGCGAGTGCGTGATCAGAATGACCGCCGTGCCCAGCCTGTGGGTTAACTCCTGCATAAGCTCCAGAATCTGCGCCTGGATCGTCACGTCGAGCGCGCTGGTCGGCTCATCCGCGATGAGAATCTCCGGGTTGCAGGACAGAGCCATGGCGATCATGACACGCTGGCGCATACCGCCGGAAAACTGGTGCGGATACTGGTCGATGCGCTTTTCGGGAGCAGGAATTCCCGCAAGTTTCAACATTTCTATCGCTTTTTTCTTTGCCTCTTCGCTGCTGAGGCCTTGGTGCAGCACAATGGTCTCGACCATCTGGGTTGAAATGCGCAAGAACGGATTGAGCGAGGTCATCGGATCCTGAAAGATCATCGATATCTTGTTGCCGCGAATCTCCCGAATCTCGCCGGACGACATCGCAAAAATGTCTTTCCCATGAAACAGCACCTGTCCACCGGCAATTTTTCCTGGTGGTGTCGGAATGAGATTGATGACCGACAGATTCGTCACACTCTTGCCCGATCCTGATTCGCCCACAATACCAAGCGTCTCACCGCGGCGCAGGTCGAAGCTCACCCCATCGACCGCTTTTACGACGCCCTCGTCTACCGTAAAATATGTTTTTAAGTCTTTTACTTGAAGAATCACTTCATCAGACATTTTGGCTCCTTATCAAGTCCGGTTCTTGCTCTGGGGATCTAATGCATCCCTCAGACCGTCGCCAAGAAAATTCATAAAGAAAAGGAATATGGTCATCTCGATAGCCGGCGCCAAAAGCTGCCAAGGATACAATTCCATCGTATTTGCGCCCTCGCTCACCAGCGATCCCCACGAAGAGAGCGGAGCGGAAACGCCCATGCCGAGAAAGGAGAGGAATGACTCATTCATGATAAAACTGGGCAAGGACAGCGAGGTGAATACAATGATGACACCCAGAGTATTCGGCAACAGATGTCTGAAAATAATACGTCCGGGACTCGCGCCCATGGATCGGGCCGCCTCCACAAACTCGGAATTCTTCAAGCTTATAATCTGACCGCGCACTACTCGCGCGATCGTGAGCCACGATACAAGCGCGATTCCGATAAACAGGATAAAAATCGAGCTCTGCCCCTCCCTGCGGAACATTGCCATCAGGATGATGACGATGAGCATGTAGGGCAGACCGTACATGATATCGACAAAACGCATGAGCAGATTGTCGAGCCAGCCGCCCACATACCCTGATATCGCGCCGACGAGGATACCGACAAAGACCGCCGTGAGCGTTCCGATAAGACCGACCATCATGGAGATCCTTGCGCCGTAAATGGTCTTCGACAACATATCGCGGCCCAGGTTGTCGGTCCCGAAAATATAGACTTTCTTATTTATAGGATTAGTGTCGACCTCCTGTCTCGCTTTTTGGAGGTCTACTTCCACACGCTCCAGATCCGGTTTCAGCGAATCCATGCCGTCATTGACCCTCTCCTCGAGAAGCTTTTTCTGATTCTCCAGCTTCTGGATCACAAGCTTTCCGGCGGGCTGCAGCGAAGGCGGCAGGTTGGCATGCTCAATAACCTGCGTACGGTAATCGAGGAAGGGAAACAGCGGGGCGGTCAACGCGACAAGCGCATAAAATCCCACGACCCAGAGACTGATGAGCGCCATCTTATTCCGACGCAGACGCTTCCACGCATCGGCCCAGAGAGAGACTGGCTTCATCTGCTGATTGAACTCGTTGACCGCTTTTTCGGCTTTTCTTGACATGTCGAGCTCCTTCTCAGTTGTACGCGATGCGGGGATCGAGGAACCCGTACACGATATCGACGACGAAGTTCATCAGAACCAGGATCAGTGAGTAAACGATGACTTCCCCCATAATCAGGGTGTAGTCCCTGTTGAGCGCCGACTGCACAAAAATCCGGCCAACGCCGGGAATCGCGAATACTTGCTCAATGACGATCGATCCGGTGATAATACCCGAAAAAGCCGGCCCAAGGTACGACACAACAGGCAACAGACCGCCCTTCAGTACATGCTTCGTAATAACCGTACGCTCCGCCAGGCCTTTTGCCCGAGCCGTACGCACATAGTCCGACCGGAGAATCTCGAGAAGGCTGGCCCGCGAAAGACGGGCAATATACGCGAAATAAGGAAACGAAAGGGTGAGGGCCGGCATAATCAGTGCCTTAAAACCTTCCCTGCCGGTGATCCAGCCGGAGAGGGGCAATACATGCAGCCTCATCGCGAATACAAGTTGCAGAATAGGTCCAACGACAAATAGCGGCACAGAGATTCCTATCACCGCGATGGACATCACCGTATAATCCTGCCAATGATTCTGCTTGAGCGCGGAGACAATTCCTACCGCAATACCCGCCAATGTGGCGAGAACGAGCGCTATGGTTCCAAGAAGCATAGAGTTGGGCAGACTCTGCCCGATCAACTCGTTGACCGTGCTGTCCCGGTACCGGAATGAGGGTCCCAGATCGCCGTGAAGAACATCACCCATATACTCCAGATATTGCTTCAACAGCGGCTCATCCATATGATATTTCCTCATCAGGTTCTGAAGAACCTGTTCAGGAACATTTTTCTCACTCGAGAACGGTCCCCCAGGCGCAAACCGTATCAGGAAAAAACTGAGCGTAATAATGATGAAGATAGTAGGAATTAAGCTCAGAAACCGACGGATGATGTACCTTGACATCATTTCCTCCGTAAATTGGTATAAAACTCCTCAGCGATGGTCATTATTTAGCGAAACACAAACAAAATAAGCATTCTTATGCCTTAGCCGAGGGCACGAAAAAAACGGGGGGCGCGGGAGCGCCCCCCGTTTGGGAAAGTATACCTTTGCAAGAAAAAACTGTCTAGCCCAAAAATCTTACTTCTTATAGATGAACTTCGGCGGGTGATACCCAATCGGGTTCGCGTACCAGCCTCCCCACTTGGAAGTGTCAACCATGTCCTGGTTGGCATAGTGGTAGAGCGGAATGATCGCCTGATCATCCTGGAGAAGGATCTTCTCGGCCTGCTCAAGCATCTTCATGCGCGCGTCGCCCTTGGCCATGCGGGCATCTTCCATCAGTTTGTCGAACGCGGGATTTCTGTGGTCGCCGGAATTGTTGCCGCTGTCGCTGATGAACAGTTCGAGCATCGTGTTCGGATCGAGATAGTCGCCGACCCAGCCATCGCGCGCGATGGTGAAGTCGTGTTTGTTTCTCATCTCGATGAGGGTCTTGAACTCCATGTTCTGGAGCACGATGTCCACGTTGAGGTTGGTCTTCAGCTGCTGCTGGACATATTCAGCAATGAGCTTGTGGCCAGCATTTGTGTTGTAGATATAGGTGAGCGTCGGAAAGCCTTTTCCATCGGGATAGCCCGCATCGGCGAGGAGTTTCTTCGCGAACGCGGGGTCGAATCCCTGTCCGGGCTGCGGAGTGTACCCCGCCATTGGCGGAGAGAACTCATCGGTAGCGATCTGGCCGCCCTTGAGGACTTTGTCGACGAGGGTCTTCTTGTCGATCGCCGCGGCAAACGCCCTGCGGACGCGGATATCGTTGAAAGGAGCGCGCTGGTTGTTGAGGTTGATGTAGTAGGTCGCGAACTGGGCGGACGCCTGGTAGTCCTTGCGGAGTTTGATCTCGTCGATCATGGATACATCGATTCCGTTCATCCAGTCAACCGCGCCGGCCTTGAACATCTTGTAGTTGGTGGACATATTGTCGCTCGCGAGATATTTGATGCTTTTCAGCTTGACGTTCTTGGCATCCCAGTACTTGTCATTCTTGGCGACGAGGATGTAATCCTGCGGCTTCCACTCTTTAAGAATATATGGGCCGTTGACGACGATATTGCCTGCCTTGGTCCACTGGTCGCCGTTTTTCTCGATGGCCCACTTGGGGGCAGGAGCGAACGCGCTGTGCGCGGTCATGTCGACAAAATAGGGCGCCGGGCCGACGAGCTGTACCTGCAGGGTCTTGGAATCGAGGGCCTTGACACCGACGTCTTCCGCTTTGCCTTTGCCAGCATTATAATCATCCGCTCCCTTGACTACCATGCCGAGCATGTAGGCATAGTTGGACGCGGTTTCGGGCGCGAGAGTGCGCAGCCAGCCGTATACGAAATCCTGAGCGGTAACGGGCGTGCCATCCGACCATTTCGCATCGCGCAGGTGGAAGGTGACCGTCATGCCGTCCGCGCTGGTCTCCCAGCTCTGAGCCATGGCGGGAATTCCCTTGCTGGTGCGTGGATCATACTGGACAAGTCCTTCAAACATTGCGAGATAGAACTGATTTGATGTCGTGTCCTGCATCAGCGCCGGATCAAGCGTCGATGGTTCCGCACCGTTCGCAATAATAAAATCTTGCGCAAAGGCTGAACCAGCAAGCGCGAGGAGCGCTACAAGAACGAATAAACTCCTTTTCATTCGTACCTCCTTAAAATAGTACTCAATAGACTATATACTTTCTTCATATGTAATGCAAGATTTATTTAAGAGAATCCATAAACTTATTCATTGCCTATCGAGAGCGAAATGCAACACATAAAAGAGCAGAGACCGCAGTTCAAATCCAACGCAGCCACTCTTCACACCCACAGCAGAATCTATGCTTTCAGCGCGCTCACGGGCATTGTGTCCGGTCTTCTCGTCGTCGCGTACCGGTCCACAATCGCGGGAGCGGAGACACTCAGGGAAAAACTGGTAGGCAAGACTCCCGGAGCGTCCACCACAATCATATGGTTCGGCGTCGTGCTCGCGGCGGCCATCCTCACGGCGTTCTTTGCGCGACGCCGGCCGCTCATCAAAGGCTCCGGCATTCCACAGGTGAAAGCTTTCCTCATGAGGCGTGTTTATTTTAGCTGGAAACAGGAACTGCCGTCCAAATTCGCGGGTGGCGCGCTCGCGCTCGGCGCGGGGCTTTCACTCGGGAGGGAAGGCCCCTCGATTCAGCTCGGCGCGCTGGTCGGCTCTGCCATCGAGGACATTTTTCATATCCCCGACTATCGTCGATATCTGGTAACCGCGGGCGCAGCGGCCGGCATTTCCGCCGCGTTCAACGCTCCACTCGCCGGCGTCCTTTTCTGCATCGAAGAACTGCACCGCAATTTTTCGCCTGTCATGCTCACGGTGACCATGATCGCCTCGTTCATGGCGAACATCGTCATGTGGGTTTTCTTCGGAACTGCTCCCATCTTCAATCTTACAATACGCGAAACGCTGCCTCTTAATTATTACTTTAGCGTCATTCTAGGAATCGGAATTTTGACAGGGATGCTCGGCAGCCTCTTCAATATAGGACTACTAGGGTTTCAGAGGCTCTGTCAGCGTCTGGTGCCGCGGGAGGAATTTCGCATCATCACCGCGTTTCTCGTGGCCGCGCTCGTCAGTATCGTGTATCCCCAGATATCCGGAGGCGGAAATTCTCTGGTCTCTTCCTCGTACCTGTCTTCCATGCCCTTAATCCTGATCGCCGTTCTTTTGGCCCTGAAATTCGTTTTTACCCTGTTTTCCTACGCATCGGGCGCGCCCGGCGGTATTTTTCTGCCGATGCTGGCGATCGGCTCGATCATAGGAGGACTCGTCTACAGCCTGCTCAGTCAATCCGGGTATCATTCACCGTATCTGCCAAACTATATTCTGCTGGGTATGGCCGGATTTTTCGTCGCGGTGGTGAGGGCCCCGATTACAGGCGCCGTGCTGATTACCGAGATGGCGGGGAGCTTCACTCACTTCCCGGCTTTTATCTTTGTATCAATTATCGCGACGCTCACTGCAAATGTTCTCAAAACAAAGCCCATATATGATTCGCTCCTTGCCCAGATACCCACGATGCATCCTGAACAGATAGAACATGTGGCGATAACGCTCCATATTCCCATTATGGAAGGAAGTCCCGTTCATCTAGTGAGCGAGCTCAGGGAACGCCTGCCACCCGAATGCATACTCGCGGGAATCATGCGCGGCGAAGAGCGGCTTTTTCCCTATCCTTCGATGGAAATCTTGCCGGGCGATGAAGTGCTCATAGAGGTCGACCAGCGCGTCGCCCACTTATTGAAAGAAGATATCTTAAAACTTGGCATGCATGAAGAAAATAAGACCTGAAGGAGAACCGATATGTACGAATTTTGTGCACCGACAAAAATTATATTCGGGGATGGATGCCTTTCCGAAACAGCTCCGCGAATTAAAAAAATGGGCGCGACCTGCGCGCTTCTCGTGACCGGCAGATCGAGCACCGCATCATCGGCCGGCTTTAAAAACCTCGGCAAAGAACTCGACGCGGAGGGCATCCGCTGGGTCCATTTCGCGGAAGTCGGCGCCGACCCCGAAACGACCATCGTCGATAGAGGGGCGGAGGTCTATCGCGCCAACGGCTGCGACGCCATTATCGGTTTCGGCGGAGGAAGCCCCATCGACTGCGCAAAAGGTATCGCCGCGAGTGTGGCCGAAGGGCGACCGATTCGCGACTTTGTCGGCACTGGCCTGGCGTTTTCGGTGCCTGTCCCTCCGCTCGTGGCCATTCCGACAACCGCCGGCACGGGGACAGAGGTCACCAACGCCGCCGTGTTCACGGTCGTCGACGAAAACGGCCACCGCAGCAAAAAAGGCACCTCGAGTCAGTTCTACTTTCCCCGGCTTGCGGTCGTGGACCCCCTTCTGCACGCGAGCATGCCTCCGTCCCTCACCGCGGCGACCGGCATGGACGCCCTCACGCACGCGATCGAGGCGTACGTCAGCCGGTTCCACACGCCGCTCAGCGACATGTACTGCCTCGAGGCGATCAGATTGATCGGCCGCAGTCTGAGAGCGGCCTGCGAAAAAGCACCCCAACGCAGCATATCCATATCCGATAGCACGACCGCGGCCCCCTTTGCGCGGCGCGACATGGCGATGGCCGCGACACTCGCGGGCGTCGCGCTTTCGCAGGCGGGACTGGGGATGGTGCACGGCTTCGCCCATCCGGTCGGCGCGATGACGGGCCTCGCGCACGGCCTCGCGAACGCGATCCTTTTGCCTTTCGTAATGAACGCGCTCATCCCCGACGCGGGCGAGCGGCTCTGTGATATAGGCGCGGCGCTCACGGACGACAATGGTGAAAAGCGCCCAAGCGCGGAAGACACCGTGCGCGCGATCGCCCGCCTCGGACGCGATATCGGTATTCCCGACAACCTTGAGGCCGCGGGAGTGTCCATGACGTATTTTGAGAGCATCCTGACCGATGCCCTTTCCTACAGGAGGCGAAAAGCGAGCCCGCGCGCCTTTACCGACGCGGAGTTGCGCGCACTTCTTGAGCGCATGTATGGCGGGAAAGTGGAGGCATAAGAGCGGTGGCGCCCGCTCGGTGCGTGGCGCACGCGGGGCGCCCGTTCCCGGGGTGGCCGAAGGGGGAGGCGGTCCAGACAGGCGCTTCAAGGTTTTGCGGGCCGCTAATCCCGCTCGAACTCGAGGCGCGAGCCGCTCACGCCTTTTTTGACGACGATTCTCGAAGGAATGCGGCTGCAGAGTTCGTCCACATGCGAAATAATCGCGATCGTCTTGTCGCCGCGCAGTTCGTCCAGCACCGAAATGGCGAGCGAGAGCGACTCCTCATCGAGGCTCCCGAAGCCCTCGTCGATAAAGAGCGACTCGATGCGCTGCGCGCCCGCGCGTTCCTGAATCGAATCCGCGAGCCCGAGCGCCAGACTTATCGCAAGCATGAATTTCTCGCCTCCGGAGAGCGTTCCCACGGGCCGACGCGCGCCATTCCACGCGTCGATCACAAAAAGTTCGAGCCCGATCTTCTGATTGCCGCTGCCGCTCAGGATGTCCGCCTCGACAATGTAGCGCCCGCTGCTCATGCGGTAGAGCCGCTCGGAGGCGCGCGCGGCGATTTCCCGAAACTGGAGGCCGAGCACATAGTTCTTGAAGGGCATTTTCCTCTGAGGATTGAGACTTCCGGAGAGCAGCCTGGCGAGTTTTTCCTGCCTGCCGAATTCCTGGACGGCCGCCGCGTATGCATTCTTGAGCGACTCGGCACGGGAGAGCTGCTGTCGCAGCCGCTCGAGCTCCGCACCGAGCCGCGCCCGCTCGCCGCGCAGTTCAGAGCCGGAAGCGTCGAGGGCCTTTTTGCGCTCCGCGAGAGCGGCGCAGGCCCCGATGAGCGCACGTTCTTCCTGTTCGAGTTCAAGCGGGGACAGGGGTTGCGCGCGCGCGGCGAGTGCTTCGTAGGACGCGCGCGTCCTCGCATAGGACTCCCGGAACATTGAAAGGGCCTTTTCTTCTTCTCGGATTCTATCTTGCGACCAAAGGGCGTCCAGAACATCCCCAATCAGATCGAAGGCCTCCTCTTCGCTGGTCGCGTGTGAAGAACAGATCACTTCAAATGACTGAGCGAGGTCGGTGAGGCGCCGCGAATCCGGCCCGAATTTCTCGGTCCGCGGCACACTGCGGGCAAGAACAACCAATGCGTTCCGAATGGATGCTTCGGTGGCCTGCCAGTGCCCTGGTTGGATTTGCGGATGAGGTTCCCGCGGAGGAGGCACCCCTTCGGAAGATTTCAGGACATGAAAAAGGCTCCCCACGTTCACTTTCTCGGTCTCATCGAGAAAGCGCCCGAAACCGGCAATAAACATCTCCCCTTTCGACGCGATTGTCGCCAGACGTATCTCGATTTCCGCGTTCGCCGCGCCGTAGGCTACCTGCCACTCCTGTGCGCGCGCCTCCGCCCGCGAAATTTCTTTTTGCAGGACGACAAGGCGCTCCTGTGTCTCTTCAAGGCGCGGCTGGGGGTCTTCGTTCCCCGCTTGTTCGGCAAAAGAGCTCAAGCGGGCTTCCAGTTCCGCGCATGCAATTTCGAGCGCCGCCTTTTCTTTCTGAATCCGGGCATAGTCACGTTCGGCCTTGTCGAGAGAACCCCGCGTCTGCTGCAATCTACCGCGCGCGTCGCGATAGTTTTTCAGTTCCCCTTCGAGAGCGCCCCGCCGTGATTCCAAACGTGCGCCGATCGACTCGATCGTATCGCGTGACACAGCATCGATCGAAATATCCGCGCCATCGCCGGGAAACGCCCCTGCCTGGGCCTTCCATTCGTCCGATATTTTCCGCGCCACAGTTTCAAGTTCCCGCATGAATTCCTGCAGACGACTCTCCAGGTTCTCTTTTTTCTGGATGAGGGCGGCGCGCGAGGATCGTATCGTTTCGACCGCTTCCTGAGCCTTCTTGAAGGTCTCTTCATTTGGTGCGTTCTCGGGGAGTCCCGCGGGCGTTGGGTGTTCCCGCGAGCCGCATACGGGGCAGGGCTCGCCGGCGACCAGCGAAGCGGCGAGAATGCCGGCCCGCGCGTGGCGGAGCTCTTCATCCATGCGGTCACGGTTTTTCTCGGCAGCGGCGAGGTCGCGGTCGGCGGAGAGAAGTGAATCTTCCGCGCTCTGAGTCTTACGTAAAGTTTCCGAGCGCTGCGCCCCAATCTTCTCTTCCTGCTCCACTAAATCCTTTATACGCTTGAGCGCCTCACCCGCCAAGAGATTCTTCTGAAGCCCTTCCTGTGCCCCAGGTTCGCCCGCCGCCACCGTATCCAGCCCGGCAATACTATTTTTCAGCGATACAATTGTCTGTTCTTGCCGAGCGCATTGTTCAGTGGCGGTGCTCAGTCTTTGGAGCGCGTCCTGACGCTGGCGCTCAAGCCCCGCCTTCTGCCGCCACGCTTCCAACGCTTTTTGATAGAGCGCGGCGCGGCGCTGAAGCCCATCCTGCTCCTCCCTGAGGTGGGGCAGTTTTTCCTGTGTGGCCTCTATCTCACTTCTGTCCGACTCAAGCCTCGCGAGCTCCGTCCCCGTTCGCAGGGCTTCTCCCAGAGCAAGGACAAGTTCATCGCGCTGACTGCCGGCTTGTCGGGCGAGGTTTCCAAGCGCGGCGAGAGTCTTCGCCGCCTCGAGCCGCTTTTGACGCTCGTCAAAGGCCGGTTTTGACTGTTCAATCTCCGAAAAAGCCTTCCATGCCGCGAGGAGCGATTGCCAGAACGCGAGCCGTTCACTTTTCTGCGCGATTTCGGTTTCCAGAAGAGAAGCATCGCGCGCTGCCGCCTCGATTCTGACGTCGAAGTCGAGGAGAGCCTTTTCGGATGCGGCTATGCGAGCATCGGGCTCTGTGCCCAACTCATTCGCGAGGCGTTCCAGTTCCTCGTTCTTCGCCTTCAGCGAAGAATCCAACTGCAGAACTTTTCTGCGGGCGGTCTCCGTTACTTCATCATAAAGCCTGACATCGAAAAGCTTTTCGAGAATCTCGACCCGCTCCGTGGTCTTCATCTCGAGAAATTGCTGAAACTCTCCCTGAGGCAGGAGGACAATCTTCGAAAATTCGTCGGCGCTCAGGCGCAAAAGCTCGAGCAAAGACTGGTTCGCCGTGGTGGGCCGGTCGGCCAAGAGCTCGTATTTCTCTTCCCCATTCATCCGGTACAGCGCGACTTCGCCGGCGGCCTCGGTCTCCTTTCCTTTCCGATTCTGCTTTCTGTAAGGGAGACTTCGATATACCTTCCAGCGGGACGAAGAGGCGAAAAACGCGAATTCGACCCAGGGCTTGCTTCCCGCCGGCGAAAAACGCGAGGCGAGTTCCCGTTCGAGGGTGCTCCTCCCCCCGACGGCCTCGCCGTACAGCGCATAGGCGATCGCGTCGAAAATGGTGGTTTTGCCGGAGCCGGTCTTGCCATAG
Source organism: Spirochaetaceae bacterium UBA5556 (assembly GCA_002425765.1). Taxonomy (GTDB): domain Bacteria; phylum Spirochaetota; class Spirochaetia; order Treponematales; family Rectinemataceae; genus Rectinema. Next base: position 136,149 of record DIMW01000011.1, read on the forward strand.
ATGAGGAAAAAGTCGTCGAGCGTGGAAAAATCGATGTCCTGGCGCTGGCGATACGGGCCGAAGTGTTCAAAGGAAAGCGTAAGGGGCCTCATGCGAGCTCCTGTTCCGCTTCCGCGAGAAGCGACTCGAAGGCCTTCATCATCTCTTCTGGCGGAGGTTCTTCGAGAATACACTCGGCAAAAGAGACGAAATCCCTGAGCGCCGTGGCGTGGCGCGTACCTTCGCGCGAGAGGCCGGGCGCCCGCCGGCTTTCCGCATCTGAAGATGATTCAGATCCGGACATTCCATCGGGCCCGGCTCCTGCGGCCACTTTCTCAAAGGCTTCCTGGCGCACGGATGTGAGATTGGGAAAGCGCGCGGCAAGCTCATTGAACGCGTTATAGACAGGATTCGCATCCGTAAGGATCACTTCGACATAATCCGAATCGGAGGGGGACGACTCCTCCGTCAGTTGTTTGAAGGTGCCGCGCACGCGCCTGAACGCGTGCAGCGGCTCCAGGATGACGGGCCTGATCTCCAAAGCCCTCGACGCGGCGTCGAGTTCGATATACAAAAAACCTTTCCCGCCGCCTCCGTCCCCGAAGGACATCGCCATGGGCGCACCCGAGTACCATATCTTCGGGGACAGGGACTGCATCCGGTGCAGATGCCCCAGCGCGACATAGTCAAAATCTTCGAACAGGTTGGAAGGGACCGCCTCGGCGCCGCCCACGAAGGGAGTATCCGATTCGCTGAGCGCCGCTCCACGGACATAGCAGTGCGCCGCGAGAATATTCAAGTCATACTCGCCGAAACGGGGACGGAGCTGCGCGACGATATTCGCCATGCGTTCCGCCATGGAGCCGTCGCCTTGGATAAGAGCGGCCGCCCCTTCCGCCTCCTGCCCCTTCCCGTTTTCATTCAGGCTCCGCCGGAATTCATGGTACGCGCCGAGGGTCACGAAGGGCAGCGCCCACACCGCGGCCCGCTTCTCCTCTCTTTCCAGCACCAGCGCGGGGTCGCGCCCTACTTCGCTCACCAGGTGGATGCCGACCGCTTCGAACAGTTCCGCCGCGAACGCGACGCGGCGCGGCGAGTCGTGGTTTCCCGGAATGACGAGGATGCGGGCTTGTTCCCGCAGGGCGCGCCGAAGCTCGGCCATGAAACGCCCGAACATGGTCTGCGCGCTCTCGGACGGGATGCTCCGGTCGAACACGTCGCCAGAGATGATGACAAGATCGGGCTTCATGCGCTCGGCCTGAAGGACAATCTGGCCGAGCGCATGCGCCTGATCCTCCGCCAGGTCCCGCGACCTGAGACTTTTCCCCAGGTGAAGGTCGGATATATGAAAAATTTTGAATATATTATCGGTCCCCGGCATCAAAAATCTTTCCTTTCGCCAGTCAGTGTAGTATGTTTTTAGACGGGGCTCAATTCCAGGAAAAGGACAGAGGGATGCCCGCCCGAGACGCTCGTCGGCGTCGCGGTGTTGCGGGCTCGATGTCCCGCCTGTGACGCGCTCCGTGCGTCGGGCCCCGCCAACAATGCTCAAAAAGGAGTTCTGCAATGCTCTACCGTCGATTAGGTTCCGCAGGAATTAAAGTATCGGTGCTGTCGCTCGGCTCGTGGGTCACCTACGGTTCGCAGGTCGATGTCGACGCCGCGACAGAGATGCTCAAATATGCCTATGATCACGGCATAAATTTTTTCGACAACGCCGAAGTCTACGCAGGAGGCAAATCCGAGACCATCATGGGCCAGGCTTTCCGCAAACTCGGCTTCAGGCGCGGCTCATACCTTATTTCAACCAAGCTTTTCTGGGGTATCAATGAGGGCCCGAACGAGAAAAACACGCTCAACCGGAAATATCTTCTCGAAGGCATCGAGGGAAGCCTCGACCGTCTCGGTATGAAATATGTCGATCTTCTGTTCTGCCACCGGCCAGACCCCGACACCCCGATCGAGGAGACCGTATGGGCCATGCACGACATCGTCTCTTCCGGCAAGGCGCTCTACTGGGGCACGAGCGAGTGGTCCGCCGAGCAGATCCGCGAGGCATGGGAGATCGCCGACAGGCGCAATCTCAGAAAACCGCAGATGGAGCAGCCGCAGTACAGCATGCTCGTCCGCGCAAAAGTCGAAAAGGAGTTCGCGCGGCTCTACCAGGGCACAGGACTTGGCCTCACCACCTTCAGCCCCCTCGCGTCGGGACTTCTGTCGGGAAAATACAGGGATGGCATTCCCAAAGACTCGCGGTTCGCTCTTCCGGGGTATGACTGGCTCAAGGACCGCTGGTACCACGACGAAGCCATCGCGACCATCGAAAAACTGCGCCCGATCGCCGAATCGCTCGGCTGCACGATGAGCCAGCTCGCCCTCGCCTGGGTCGCGCGCAATCCGAACGTGAGCACGGTCATCACGGGCGCGAGCCGCCTCTCCCAGCTCGAAGAGAACCTCGGCGCGCTCGAGGTGTTGCCGAAGCTGACGCCGGAAGTACTGAAAAAGATAGATACCGCACTTGAGCCTCTGCTTGAGAGGCAGGTCTGAACGTCTCAAGGGTTAATAAAGGAGAGTCGCCCGCGCGCCCGTCTTCAATGCCCGAATTCGGGACTACCTTTTTATCTCTCCAAGCTGAACTTCGATGAGCGCGGGTTCTCCAAGATGAGCCGATTCACAGAATGTCCGGGCAAAGTTTTTTACCCCATCCTCTATGGCGGTCTGGACGGAGGGCTCTTCAAGTGTCGCTTTCGCGCGCGCCATCAGGTCATTTGAAAGTGCGCTCTGCATGCGCGCGGCCTCTTCCTTGAGCTTGAACATGGTATTCGTAAGAATATTCGAATTCTCGGTGATAATCTCAATCGTATTTGTATGCACGGCCGGTAAAAGGCAGTCTGGCGCGGGAGTCGAAATCGCGAGTCGACGCGCTCTGGCATCCCAACGAACTGACCAGGCCGAGGGATCCGAAGCGGGGATGACATAGGTTATGTCGGCCATCGCGCTCAGACGAATTTTCGCTTTTATATTGAATATCGCGAGCAGCTTGGCCGTAAATTCCTTCGAGGCTTCGTAGCGCTCCTGCGTGGTCGCCGCGACCACCATCGGCTGTGGTTCGAGTTTTTCCAGGTAGAGGGTAAATTGCGATCGTACATCGGGCTGAGAATGTGCCAGCACGTCCACGATGACCACCGTGGCAAGCGCAAGCGCAAGCGTCACTATAAAAAGAAGCACAACTGACGTAGAAAGGCGTACACGATCCATCGTTCAGTCCCCCCAGCGCTCCTCCCATTCACCCACAATCGCAACCACCTCATTGGCATACACAGAGAGAACACGTTCCGGAGAGGTTTTTTCTTTCAAAATTGAATCGAAGGCCTGACGCGCCACCTTGATGATCGATCTCTGCGCTTCATCCCTCGACTGCACAAACGATGTCTGATTCGAGAGCCCCAGCCGGTGAGCGCGCTCCACCCACCTTTTACGCGCGCTCCAGTAGGCATACCCTTCCTCCGCCTTCGTTTCCCCGGGAACCGGCTTCCATAGTGAATAGAACCGGCCCTCCTTGAGAATGGCTGGCTTGTACAGCGACACGCAGGGATATGAACTGTTCGTATACCACACAATCGCGCCGCCGGGCAAATATTCCACGGCCATCGACGCCGTCGTCGCGCTCTTTGGAAACACCCCCGGATGCACGCAGAGATTTTTCATGCGGCCGAGGAATGGCCCTGGTTTGGGTGCTCCGCCGTGAGAACGCAAAAGTGTGAAAAGTCCCTCGATCGTCCCCCTCCGCGCGCCTCCCTGCTCCGGACCGCCCGCCGCTATGCGCATGAGCCCTCCCAGTGCCTGCGATCTTCGCTGCTCGCCCTTCGTAAAAAAAAGATATTTGCCATCCTCTACATGCTTTTTCCAGGAACTGCGCTGCCCTTTGCGCCCGGGATCGGCTTCATCGGAGCACGCGGCCCGTTCGTTGACGGGAGCGATCTCTTTCCGGGTCTGCGCGTCGAGACGCTTGTAATCATCTTCAATGCAATACACATTGGAGATCGCGTCCGCGATCATTGCCGTGCGCCAAGCCCAGCGATTGCCCGCCGTCTCGATGACGTACGCTTCCTCCGTATCTGCGGCAAGAAAACTGTTGCTGTAGACGAGCTTGCCTTTGTATGCCCCGTTCCCGCCCTGAGGATGCTTTTCGACGAAAGAAGTGATGAAGTCCACGGCCTCTTTTGCCGTCGCGCATCCGGAAAGCGCCGCCCGAAGGATGTCCATGCCGAGCACCCCGTTCTCGGCCGGCTTGAAGCGGGAAAAGACCGCTTCGTTCCCGATCGCAAGGCCTTTGTTATTGATGCCCATCTCGCCGCCACTCATCCATGACGGCTTGGAAAGAAGCATCGCATGGCCCTCGTCCGAAAATTCGACTCCCTCCCTTATGTGGCCGGTTCCCGGTTCGCGCGGCGGAATATGGACAAGAGTCTGCGGCTCTTCCGGATCCCGGTCCGAATTTTTGCCAAAAATGAGAGGTTCCCCTGCACTGTCGTGCAGAACAAGAGTATCACACATGGGCTTGCATACCTCCTCGGGTGGATTGTCCCGCTGCAAGTCAACAATAGTATGGTATATCAACTCCCAATATTCACGCAAGCTGAAAAGTCTGGTATCCTAAAGAGCGATGAACGTTATTAAACACCTCTTCCCCGTGCTCCGAAACATCGTGCTATCCCTAACCCTTCTTCTCGCGGGCGGCGTTTCCGTATCCGCGCAGACTTCGTCCGCGCCGCCCCGGAATCCGTCATCGGTCGGCGACTTTCAGCTGGACACCCCGGGGGTCCTCGCGGAAAATCAAGACCTTTTACCGGGAGTCCCCTTCCCGGCGGCGCTGAGCCAGAGCGCGGTGCAGGCTTTCCTGGTGCTCCGTGACAGTGTATACAATGGCGCTGCCCCGGAATCCGTCGACGCGCAGGCGGCCTCTCTCTTGAGAAATATCGACGGACAACAACTTCCGGCGAACGACCGGGCCTTGCTCGAAGCGCGCGTCGCGTATCTCGCCGGCCGCTCCTGGAACGATCACAAAAATAAAAAGAAGGCCGTGCCCTGGTTCGAACAGGCCATCGACGCCGCACACGCAATGATCAAGCTCGATGGAGAAACGCCAACCGCTCTCGTCGCGCTCGCAGAACCTCTGGGGGAACTCAGCCTTTTGAAGGATTTGGGGTTTTTGATCAGCAATGGGCCGAAAGTCGGCCAGTACGCAAACAAAGCCCTGGAGACCGACCCGAAGAATACCAAGGCGTGGCTTCTGAAAGCGAGCGCGCTCGCCTATCCTCCGCCGATCTGGGGCGGAAACTACAAAAAAGCGCTGGAGACCTATGCCTCCATCCTGCCGATGGCCGAGGCCGGCATGCCAAAAGAGGTGATTTTCGACCTCCGCGTCGGTATCGCGACGGCATACGCCAACCTCAAGCTTCCTGAACACGCGAGATGGTGGTTCAAAGCGGCGCTCGAGCTATATCCTCAAAATCCATATGCAAAAAGCGAATTGGAGAAATTGTAACCATGAACAGCGTAATTCTCACCGCGTACGGAGCGGTCACGTTTGCCGTCTGCGTATTCTTCTTTTTTATCACACTATCGAACATACTGTGGCTCATACATACGCTTACCATCGAACCGAAAAAAACGGGACCCTCGGTGGCGGTGCTCATACCTGCGCGTAACGAAGCGCTGCGCATCCGCCCCTGCTTAGATTCGCTGCTCCAGCAGGACTACGGCTCCTATCAGATCTATGTGATCGACGACAATTCCACCGATGAGACTTGGGAAGTCCTCAAAGATTATATGCTCCGGTTTCCCCGCAAACTCAAAGCCTTCAAAGCCGAGCCACTGCCTGAGGGGTGGTATGGCAAGCCCCATGCTTTGCAAGAGTTGGCCAGTCATGTCAAAGAAGATTATATGCTCTGCACCGATGCGGACACGGTCCACAAGCCGAATTCCATTGGCAAAGCAATGGCTGCGGCGGGAAAATACGGAGCCGACCTCATCACCGGATATGCCCATCACCTCATGCCCACCTTCGGGGAAGCCTCCGTTGTGCCTTCGATGTATATTCTGACCATGTTCGGCATGCCCCTGTACCTTATTCCGAAGACGAAAACACCTCTCATAAGCCACGCGATCGGACAGTTCATGCTCTTCAGGCGGTCTTTTTTCGAAAAGATCGGTGGCTATGAGAAAGTGAGACACGAGGCGACCGAAGACGTCAAAATAGCCCGGATAGTAAAAAAACACGGTGGGAAAATCGCCTTCATCGATCTGAGGGATATTGTCGATTGTCGAATGTACGCGACCTACAACGGCGCGATTCAGGGCATCGCGAAAAATGCCTATGATTATCTGGGCAAGAATTTGATCATCCTGTTCCTCGGGACAGTGGCGGTGCCGCTCTTTTTCTTCATCCCCATCATCGTGTGTTTTGTAAACATTCCCTGGCTCGGACCGGCGCTGCCCTTTCTTAAGTCGTCGGCGATCCTCTCGTTCTACACCTGGGCGCTCGAAACCATCGACCGAAGGCTGCCGTGGTACGTCCCATTCATCTATCCGCTCATATTCGTGAACACCATGTCGGCGCTCTGGCGGGGTTTCCGTCTGGTGAACAAGGAGGGTGGAATCGAGTGGAAGGGAAGAAAGGTTCAATGAGATACCAAAAGGGCGGCCCGCTGACCTCCGATACTCCCTTTTCGCGTCTGGTCTGGGATATCCTCATCGTATTGATCAGAGTACTCGGCGGGCCGCTCAGCCGCGCCATGTACGATATCAAAATCGAAAAATCGGGCACGACGCGACGTAACAGGCTGCCCTCGCGCGCCATCCTCATCAGCAACCACTGCATGCCGCTCGACCCTCTCTCCCACGGTCTCGCCATTTTCCCCCGCCGTACCTTCTTCACGCTTCTCGAAGAGACATGCGAGGCTCCGATACTCGGCTCGTTTGTGCGACTCCTCGGCGGCATTCCCCTTCCCAGGAGTAAAAGCCGGCTCCAGGATATCGAAGAGGCCGTTTCCCACGGGCTGTCGACGCGCGGTCTTGTCCACTTCTATCCGGAGGGCGAGTGCTTCATAGGCAACCAGAACATACTGCCCTTCAAGGCGGGGGCCTTCTTTTTCTCGATAAAATTCGGCGTGCCGGTGGTCCCCATTGTCACTATTCTCAAACGCTGCAACGGACCGCACTCCAACCGCATTCAGGTGACCGTGCATGTGCTCACCCCCGTGGTGCCGCCCCCGCCGGGCAAAAACTCCCACGCCACGCTTGCCCGCGCGATTCAATTT
>DIMW01000008.1 GCA_002425765.1 Spirochaetaceae bacterium UBA5556
CATCCCGGCGCCAGTGGAAATTCTTTCTTTGAGGTTGGTATGAAGCGCACTCCCTTTCGCTCAAAATCATTTGAAACTTCGCTTATTGCGGCTATTGTGATCATTGTCGTCTCTCTACTGATTTTTGTCATATATCCTATTGTTGAAGTGTTCTTATTCCCCAAAGCTGGCGACTTTCTGACGGTTTTGAAAAATCCCCGCTACATGAAAACGCTTCAGAACAGCCTCCTCATGATGCTTCTCTCGACACTTTCGGCGACGTTCCTGGGCTTTGTGTTCGCCTACACCGTGACGCGGACGAATGTCCCGGGAAGAAAGCTTTTCAAGCTCATCAGCCTGCTGCCGCTCTTTTCCCCGCCCTTCATGGTCGCCTTCAGCTATATCATGATGTTCGGGAAAAACGGGCTTATCACCGCAGGGCTTTTCCATGCGAAAGTCAACATCTTCGGCTGGCACGGACTCTGGCTCGCCCAGACCATCGCGTTTTTCCCTGTCGCGTTCCTCGTCATGGAAGGCGTTCTGCAGTCGATCTCCCCGATGCTCGAACACGCGGGGCGCAATCTCGGCGCGACGGGGTTCACCCTGTTCAGGACCATTACCTTTCCGCTCGCAAGGCCTGGCGTCGCGGGCGCGGCGCTGCTCGTCGCCATTCAGGTCCTCGCCGACTTCGGCAATCCCATCATCATTTCGGGAAGTTTTCCCGTACTCGCGACCGAGGCATGGATGCGCATCGAAGGTTGGGCCGACATCGCCGGCGCGGCGGTCCTCTCGATTCTGCTGCTCTTGCCCTCTTTCGGCATTTTCCTCCTGCAACGCTACTGGGTCGGAAGGCGCTCCTACGTGACGATCACCGGCAAAATCGCGCAGGTCGATATCCAGAAGACGAGCGCGCCGGTCAAGTGGTCCCTGTTCGCGATATGCGCGATCGTCTCGGTACTGGTGCTCCTCGTGTACGTCGGCCTCATCATCGGAGCCTTCGTCAACGGATGGGGATACGACTGGTCCCCCACCCTGAGGTACTTCCAGGAGATATCCTCGCGCTCGAAGGAACTCATCCGGAGCCTCAGTTACTCGCTCATCGCCGGCTTTTCCAGCGCACTCTTCTCGATGGTCGCGGCATACCTCGTCTCCAGAAAAAAATTTTTTATGCGCAAATTCGTCGATTTCACCTGCATTCTGCCCGCGGCGCTGCCGGGCATCTTCCTGGGCATCGGTTACTCCATAGGCTTTACAAAGCCACCCGTGGACCTCTACGGCACCGCGGCGATCATCGTCTTAAGCATGATTTTCTGGAATATCTCGACAGGGTACCAGACCGGCATCAGTGCCCTTCAGCAGATATCCCCCTCATTCAGCGAAGCGGCGAGCAATCTCGGTGCGACGAGCATGCGCATCTTCAGGGAAATCGAAATTCCTCTCATAAAAGCGCCCTTTTTCTCCGCATTCATCGTCTCTTTCATCCGCGCGATCACCACGCTGAGCGTCATCGTGTTTCTGTCGACATCGAAGAACGCGGTCGTGACCTTCAGCATCATGAATCTCATAAGCGACGGGTTTTACGGCAAGGCAGCCGCGCTCACCTGCGTGCTGCTCATCATCTCTTTTTCCGCGCTTGGTCTGGCAAAGCTGCTGATGGGAAAGCAGGTGCAGCTTTTCAAAGTCTAGTGAAAGTTCGGCCCAGGTAAAAGCAACAATACGAAAGGTGTTATTGAGGAGTTGTACGAAATGGAATATCCACATGTCGCGATTCGCGGCGTCAGCAAAAAATTCGGGAATTTCAAGGCTCTCGACCAGGTGTCCCTCGAAATAGCCCAGGGAAGTTTTACCACGCTTCTGGGCCCCAGCGGCTGCGGGAAAACCACACTGCTCAGGTCGATCGCGGGATTCTACCAGATCGATGAGGGCGAAATTCTCATCGACGGCCGTGTCATGAACGACGTTCCGTCCCATCTGCGCAACGCGATCATGGTCTTTCAGGATTACGCGCTCTTTCCTCACATGACGATAAAAGAAAACATCACCTACGGACTGCGCATCAGAAAAACGCCCCAGGAAGAGATGAACCGCAGGCTTGAAAAGACGGTTCAGTATCTCGATATAGGAATGCTGCTCGACAGAATGCCGGGGCAGATAAGCGGAGGCCAGCAGCAGCGGGTCGCCCTCGCGCGCGCGCTCATCATGGAGCCGGAAGTCCTGCTGCTCGACGAACCACTTTCGAATCTCGACGCGAACCTCCGCAATGCCATCAGGGCGGAATTGCGCCAGCTCCAGCAGCGACTGCGCATCACGACAATCTACGTGACGCACGACCAGTCCGAGGCACTGGCCATGTCCGATTCCATCGCCGTTCTGAACGCGGGCAAAATAACGCAGATCGGCACTCCTTCCGAAATCTACTATCATCCCTCCAACAAATTCGTCGCCTCCTTTGTCGGCACCGTGAATTTCATCGAAGGAACGATTGTCGATGTCGACGGACAGACTATCCACGCGGAGACGAAGGGACTGCCGATACTGATAGATCGCGAAAAATTCGACGAAGGGACCATCAAAAGTCTTGAGCGGTCGAAGAAGGTCCTCCTCGTCATCAGGCCCGAAAGCGTGAAAATTCTGGATCAGGCGCAAAAAGAGACAACGAACATCTTCCAGGGCGAAGTCGACCACTATATTTTTGAAGGCTCGAACATCCGCTATTGGATCAGGGCGCTCGATTCAATGATCATAATCGACATGTTCGACCCGGGCGAAACCGGCGTCAGGAACGGCATGGTCAGGTTCCGGCTAGACCCTTCAAAGGTTCACCTGATCGCGATATAATCGATTCAAGGTATACGCATGAATCCAGTCATAGGCATCAATCTCCCGAACAGTAGTTACGATACGGACGCGACAAGAAGATATCTTTCGACTTTCAAGGAGAATGGCTTCGACGCGGTCGAAGTCTGTCTCGACACCTATCCCCTCATCATCGACGGCGCGATATGCGAACCCTGGGTTGAACATGTCGGACGGATGTTGAAGGAATTTCCTTTTAAGTACTCGGCCCACATCGGGCGGGGCCTCGATCTGAGGGACTTGAAAAACAAAGAGAAGCACCGGGAAGTGCTGAAATCATCGATCGACATCTGCGCGCGCCTCGGTTTTTCGCCTCTCGTGCTTCATTACGAGGTTAAGAGCCGGAATCAGGAAGCCGAACGGTATTTCATCGACGCGCACAGAGAAGCCGCGAAGTACGCCGAGCAGAAAGGTGTGCTCATCGTGGTCGAAAATATCGAGGTGGAGCTGGTCGACCCTGTGGTGGAGCTGGTTGCGGCCATCGATATGCCCAACCTCCGGATGGCGTTCGATACGGGGCACGCGTTCCTCGCCTCAAGATATTTCAAGTTCGATTTTCTTGAGGCTTTCAAGAAGACGCTGCCCTATCTGGCGCACCTGCACCTGAGCGACAATACGGGCACTTTCGAGGAACTGCGGATCACGGACCGGCCGAAGTACGACGCACTCCCCATGGGCTACCGCATCGAATACAGCCGCGGCGACATTCATCTGCCGCCCTATTTCGGTAAAATCCCCTACGATGAATTCTTTTCGCTGCTCGGCGATTATGATGGCATGTTTCTCTGCGAATATTACGTGGAGCGGTTTTTGCCATTCGGCGGGCTTGTCCAGCGCCGCGTACGAACAGGCGTGCTTGAGGGCCGGGGAAAAGCGTAGGAAGCGGAATATCCGCCGCGTCGCGACACAAGAGGGCGCCGAGCGTTTGCTGGCCTCCTCTCGGGAGTCCGCGCGTCCATGAAAAAGGCGCTCCCGTCGTTCCGGCGGGGGCGCCTGACGTATAAACCGACAATCAACTCACTTCATCAGCACGTTCTTCACGAATTCCTTGATCATGAAATCTTTGTAGGGGGCGGGGAACCAGGGAATCGCGTTGTTCTTGCGATCCTCTTCGGTGAGAAGCGTGCCCTCGATGGTCATGTCCGTGCGGGCCGGGTAGGCGCCGACCATCTGGAATTTCTTGAGCTGCTGTTCCCTCGACTGGATGAAGTTGATCCACACGAGCGCCGCGGCCTTGTGGGACGCATTCTTCAGTACGCCCAGCGTATCGCCACCGCCCGCCAGTCCCATCTTGGGAATGTACATCTTGGCGCGTTTGAACAGGTTGCCCTTGGAGATCATATCCTTGACGTTGTCGTCCCAGGCCACGGTCATCGCCAGTTCGCCCCCGTTCATGCGGATGATCGAATCATTGTTGGACACAGTGATGGTCATCTTGTCCTTGTTGTCGTTGAACCATTTCCACACCTGATCCCAGTTGGCCACTTTCGACTGCACGAGTTCCTTGTCGCCTTTGTACTTATCAAGGCCGCCCGCGAGCGCGCCGATGGCCGTATGGACAAACGACTGTCCGGAACCACCTTTGGAGGGGTCACAGAAGCCGAATTCCATAGGATGGGCGTTGATCCACGCGACGAGTTCGGCCCAGGTCTGGGGCGGATCCTTTACTCTGTCCGGATCGTACAGGATACCGGTCTGGTTTCTGTGGAACGGCGCGAGATAGCCGTTGATCAGCACGCCTTCCTGCAATTCCCAGGAGTTGTTCGAGAACTTGCTCGCATCGGGAAGGATGTTTCTGATCGGCCCATAGAAGAGGTTGAGGTCGGTGGTCGTCTTGACCCACTGGCCGCCGACGATCATCGTGTCGATCGTGCCCGTCTGCATGTCCTTCTCGGCGATGGCCTTGTTGAAGTTCGCGGTCTGATCGCCGATGATGACATTCGCTTTTATGCCGTACTGCTTTTCAAAATCCGCGGCCGCTTCCTTGAAATAGTCGGGGAAGTACCAGGCATAGAAGGTGACGGACCCTTCAGCCTTCGCCGCCGCGACAATACTGTCCCAGCTCGCGGTCTTCAGGTCGATCGAGGGACCCGCCGCAAACGCGACTCCCGCCAGCATACACATGGCGAGCATCATCACCAGGAGCTTTTTCATAAAACACCTCCTTAACAATGCTTATATTTACGGCTCTTAGAGTTTTCCCAAAGAGGCCGATAAATAATCCGATTTCAGAAAGTTCTCAACGGCAAACAGCATTATGATATTCGGGATCATCATGATAAGGGCCACAACGCTGGCGTTCGTGCGGATGAAATTGTACCCCAGGAACGAATAGAGTATGGTCGGTATTGTCTCGAAGGTCGGCGTGCCGATGATGAAGGTCAGGTTGAACTCTTCGATACTCGTGGTGAAGGCGAATATCATGCCGGCGAGCAGCCCCGGACGGACCATGGGCAAGAAAATGTCCTTGATCTTGACAAAGGTGTTTGCCCCGAGGTTTTCGGCGGCGTCGATGACGTCCTGGGGGATTGCCTCGAAACTTGTAGTGAGCACGCGGATCATGTACGGCAATCCCATGAGGGTATGCGCCAGCACAAGCCCAAAAAAATTCTGCGCCAGCCCAAAGGCGTTAAAAACCCTGCTCAAAAAAAGCGCCACGACCATCCCCGGCATGATGATCGGCAAGAGGACGATGGTCTGAAAAAACTTCTTGCCCGGAATCTGTTTTCGTCCCAGCACATACGCGGTAGGCAGAGAAAAGAGAAACGAGAGCAGGACAGCGCACGGCGCGAGCGTGTAGCTTGTCTTGAGCGCGCGGAGGATGTTCGTATACTTGAAAACATACATCCATTGTCCCCAGGAGAGCTTTTCCGGAAGAATGTTGGGGAAGGACCAGGGATGATTCGGATCGACGAGCGACCACAGCACGGTCATGAAGATGGGAACGCCGACCCACAACACCTGGACAAGGATGAAAAAGACAGTCAGGAGGGTCGTAAACCTTCGTTTCCGGCGCGCCTGCCGGACATACCACAGGTTTTTCTGTTTTGTTGCCGCCATTTTACTTCCTCCCTGTGACAAATTCGGCCAGGCGCGAATAGAGCCACGTGATAAACAGCGTCGTCAGGATGATGATCACTCCGAGTACCGCCGCCTTATCCCACTCCTGGAACAGGGTCGCCGTATTGCGCATTCGCAGAGCTATGGAAGGCGGATAGGTCGGCCCTGCTACGCTCATTATGGCGAAATCGCCGAACGCCTTGATGAACATGAGAATCATCGATACCAGAATGCCGGGCATCGCCAGCGGCACATAGATGCGGAACAGCACCGAGAAGGTCCCCGCCCCGAGATTCCGGGCCGCATCGATGGTATCATCCCGGATAGAAGCGAGAGAGCTCGAGAGGATGAGCAGTACGAAAGGAAGGTTCTTCCATACCTGAATGGCGACAACCCCCCAGCCGAACTTATCGTTCAGCATGCGCAGAGGTTTTTTGATGATCCCCAGCGCAAGCAGGGCCTCGTTCACGATCCCGTGGTAGGAGATAAGGTTGATGATGAGGAAGGCCGCCACGAGCGCGGGAATGAACAGCGGAATTTTTATGAGAGAGGCAAGAAAGCGTTTGCCGGATCCGCCTTTACGGAGGAAAAGCGCTACAGGGAAAGCGAACAGGAGTGTCCCGACCGAACTCAGGAGACCTATTTTCAGCGAGAAGAGAATCGAGTCGAGGGATTCCTTGTCGTGAAAGATCGCCTTCCAGTTTTCGATGGTAAACTGCGATTTCCCGGTGACGCTCAACACGCCGAAACTCTGCGTGATGGTTATGAAAATCGATGAGCCGATAAACAGCAGAATAAAACCAACTCCAGGTATCAGAAGCAGATAATCGATTGAAGAAACATTCTTGCGTTCCATGGCCGCTTACTCCAAGAACTGGAAGGCCGTCTCATCAATGCTGAACACGGCAATATCCCCAGGCTTGAGTTTTGCGGCGCTCTCCGCGCGCGCCCTCAGCCTTGTGCCCTTCGCGTCCAGGAAAAGATCAATGGTATCGCCCATAAAAATGGCGTGCTGAATTGTCGCCGATACCTTATTCGGGCTCCCTTCGCGGTACTGCACCACATTTTCCGGCCTAAAACTGAATCTGACGGTGTCGCCGACGCTGGCGCGCAGACCTCCGGCGAACGCCCAGAACCTTCCGAATGGCAATTCGAGCTGTACCTGATTCTCCTTTCGCGCCACCACCTGTCCGCTCAGAATGTTTGCGAGGCCGATAAAGCCCGCGACAAAACTCGTCATGGGATGGAGATAAATGGACTGAGGGTCTCCCACCTGCTCGATTTGTCCCTGATTCATGACCACGATCCGGTCTGAAATCGCGAGCGCCTCATCCTGGTCGTGCGTGACATAAATCGAGGTGATGCCGAGGCGTTTCTGCATTTCCTTGATCTCGACGCGGACCTGCACCCTCAACTTGGCGTCGAGATTCGAAAGGGGTTCATCGAACAACAGGATGTCGGGCTGCGTGACGATAGCGCGCGCCAGCGCGACCCGCTGCTGCTGGCCGCCCGAAAGCTGGCCGGGCATACGCTTTTCCATGCCTGAAAGACTCATCATCTCCAGCGCCTGGGCGACTCTCTTTTTCTGCTCGGGCTGAGATATTTTTCGCATCTTCAACCCAAAGGCGATGTTGTCCCACACGTTCATATGAGGGAAAAGCGCATACGACTGAAAACACATGGAAGTATTTCGCTTTGCGGGAGGGATGTTGTTCATGAGCCTGTCATTGAAGTATATCTCGCCTTCATCCGGCTGATAGAATCCCGCGATTGTGCGGAGGGTGGTCGTCTTGCCGCAGCCCGAAGGCCCCAGAAGAGTAACGAATTCCCCCTCCTCGACTTCGAGACTCACATGATTCACCGCGGCAACGTTGTCGAATTTCTTGACCAGGTCTTTCAGAATCAGTCTCGACATAATCTCCTCTCCCGATAGCTAGTGTCTTATATTTCTCCCCCGGGCCCGAAAACACTGTCCCACAGACTGCGGATAGCGCTCAACGAGGCGTCGGAGTCTTCCGCGGGGCTGAATTCAAATCCCACATAGCCTTGATAGTTCTTTGTTCCCAATTCCGCGAGCACGTCACTCCATGTGCCTCGCCCGGTTCCCGGCTCGTGCCGTCCGGGAAAGTCGGCGACATGGACATAGCCGATGAGGCGGGAATATCGCCGGACAATCTCCACCGGGTCCTCTCCCATGAGCGCAAGGTGATAGAAATCACACAGAATGCGGAGCCGCGGGTCGGCGACTTCTTCGACGATCTCAACCGCAGAGGCCATCGAAGCAAGATAGTACCCCGCATGATCGAGCACCGTGTTCAAAGGTTCCAGCACGATCAGAAAGTCGTCCGGCACACTTCGCATAATCATCCTGAGCCCCGCCACCACATTCCTGCGCTTTTCTTCATCCGGAATGTGCGTACATGGATGAAGGACTCGACCTCCCTCACCCAGTTCATTGGTGAGCACCATCAGGGTCCGTACGCCCAGTTTTCGGGCGGTCGGGATACTGTCTTCAATGTCCCGGAGAAGAACCGGGTGCGTTGAGGCATCTATGAGATCGCCGGCGCGTTGCCCGCTGAAATTGACGATCCTGACACCCTTTCCTTTGGCGGCCTCGACAATCGCGTCAAGATTCTTGTCCTTCCAGCTCCAGAATTCGACATAATGAAACCCGTTGTCCGCGATCCTGTTTATTTTTCCCTCAGGACTCTCATTCGGGTAGAGCATCTCGAAGCAAATCGCCGGCTTCATTGTATGGCCTCCTTGGGAAGCGCCTCTATCATGCGCGTCATCCACGCGATCGCGGCTGGATAAAAGTCTTTGAACCGGGGCTGAATCTCCATCATGAGCACTCCTTTATATGAAGGGGCGAACTCAGGAAATAGTTTAAGATATGGAATGCTTCCCCAGCCCGGCACCAGATGAAGATCTCCCGTACCCTGGAACATCGTATCGATCGGTCTGAGATTCTGTCCTGAAACCCTGCCGAAATTATCGTGGATATGAACATGGACAAGACGCGGCAGCACGGCCCGGAGGGCCTCCTCAATAGAGAATCCTTCTTCATTCGCACTGATGAACGCATGGCCGAAATCGAAGCATATCCCGACAGCGGGAGAGTTCACCGCCGAAACGACCGCCGCGAGCTGACGCGGATCTATCCGATATGTTTTCTCGCCGGCGCCTTGCCTGAAGATGTTCTCAACCGCGACCGTGACACCCTTCTGTCGGGCAAAATCGGCGATTTTCCCGAACCTCTCAACCTCTTTTCCCCACAATTTCAGGACTGATTCCCTGTCAGTCGCATCGGCGCAACCCGTCGATGCGCGGTTCGCGAAATTCTCGATCCGGCTTCCGTGATAGACGACGATGCCGGCCCGGATTTCTGCGGCAAAATCGATCGTCGCCCGCAGGGCGGCGGCATGAACCTCCGGATTGCGGGCATCCTCGAGATTGAGCGCGTCCGGCGCGTGCACAGTATACGAAAAGGGATATTTCTCAAGAATACGCTTTACTTTTTCCAAACATGGCAACGCAAGACGGCCATCGATAATACAATCGAGTCCATGCACGGGTATTTCGACATGCGAAAATCCAGAGACTTGAAATTCTCTCAACATTGCGTCGAGCACGAAAAGATCGCCGTTCATGGTGCCCGAATCAGCGTTGATCCCGATTTGTGGCGACATTGTTGTTTAGTGTAAAGCTGAAAACGTTTTCAAGCAAGTTGTATAACGGATTTTTGAGATAAAAAACCATTAATGTTTAGTTAATTAATATAGAATGGACACGCGCAGGTATGCCCCTGTCCATCATGAGAAAAAATAAAGCGCGCCGCACGCAACTATGTCGTCTACAGAAAGAGCCCCATGCACACAAGATCATCGTAGCGATCTTCGAATTTGCGCTTCTTGAGGCGGATACCCTCTTCGAAAAAGCCCTTTTTTATATAGAGAGCGCGGGCGGCGGTATTGGAGGCAAACACCTCAAGCTCGAGTTTCTCTATGCCGAGAGTCTTGGCGCTCGCGATGCACGCGTCCATGAGGGCGGTGCCTATTCCCTTGCCGCGGAACTCTTTTTTTACTCCCATGCCGATCGTCGCGGTGTGGGCAATCTCCGAAAAACCTCCCCGGTTGAAATCGATCCAGCCGAGAAGCGTTCCCTGATCGTCAAATGCCCCCCAGACAGGATTCGACATTGCTTCATGGCTCTCGATGTATTTTCCAGTATCCTCAAGAGAAAAACGCAGTGTCGAGAACAGGTATTTCCCCTCATCCTTGATCTCATCGACGAGCGAGTGATACGCGGCCGCATCCTCCACACAAATCGCGCGAATAATGAAATTCATAACCGCCTCGAGGCTCTTTCAAAAGTCGGACGAGTTTTGAAATTGGCTCGTCTCGATACACTTTTATCGCAGATAGAGAAAGAGGCGCAAGTACGCGCCTACAGAATTTTCTCCATCGCTCCATGCCAGAGCTCGAGCAGGGCATCCATGTCGGCGTTCATCGCCGGATCGGGCACTTTGCGCTCGGGATGCGCGTCGAACCACGCGAGAGAGCGGTGGATGCCCTCCGCGAAGCTCACGCGCGGCGCGAAGCCCGGCACAAACCGCCTTATCTTGCTGTTATCGAACAGCACGCTCACCGCTTTGTCGCCCAGTAACCCGGCGCCGCGCTCCGGCCGCGCCTTCGCGATAAGATCCGAGGGGATGTGCACAATCTTCGGCTGTACGCCGAGCGCCTGCGCGACAATCGCATTGATCGCATCCCATGTCAGACGCTCATCCGATGTGATGTGGAAAGCCTCGCCGAGCGTGTCGGGATTGCCCAGGAGCCCCACGAGGCCCACCGCAAAATCCGAGGCGTGGGTGAGCGTCCACAGCGACTGCCCGTCGCCCGGAACGACCACTTCCAGCCCCTGCAGTATGCGCCAGGCCAGCCCGTAGCTCGCCGAGCCGAAACATCCGGGAATCCAGCCGTCGTCGTAAGTGTGCGAAGGCCGCACGATGGTGTAAGGAAAGGCACGGGGCTGGACGCCACGGGAACGGACAAGGCGGCCGCCATCCATTCGCCCGGTCAGCGCGCGCTCGCAGGCGATCTTCAGTCTCGAATATTCCCAAAAAGGATTTTCGAGCGGCGTTTCTTCGGTGATGACCGGAGTGAGTGAAGGCTTTTTGTAGGCAGAACATGTACTTATCAGTACATACTGATCGGTAATACCATCGAAGATATCGATGTCCGCCTCGACATGTTCCGGCCTGAACGCGAGAAACTGCACCACTGAATCGAAGTAGAGCCCGCGCACCGCGGCCTTGGTCGCTTCAGAATTCCGGATATCGGCCCTGAGCAGACGCACCTCCGGCCTTTCCTTTTCCGCGCGCGTGCCCCTGTTCAGGTGAAAGACCTCATATCCCCGCCGAAGGGCTTCGTCGGTGCAGGCGGAAGAGATGTTTCCCGTGCCGCCGATGAACAAGACTCTCATTGATGGCTCCTCGTGGATTCAAATATAAGAGGATTGAGATTATAGCGCAAATCATTCATGAAAAAAGCGCCGCCCACACTCGCATCTTACACAGCTATCCACGCGCGGCTCCGTCGGCTCTCGAGCGCTGCCCGTCAGCATGGATTTCATAACAGCGCCTCCTGACCATAGATCGAAACAATGACAGAACAGCTGCAAATTAGACTTTAGTTATAGATTGGAATTTATAAAATTCAAAAGAGAAACGATGCTCTTCATAATGGCATACTCTTATAGTATCCTATGGCCATGTCAGAACCACAACCCAAAAACCCTGCCACAGATTGGCCCGATGAAGTCGGCGCGGGCATTACGGTCATCGACCGCGATTTCACCATCCTCTATATGAATGGCAAATCAGCTGTCAGTTTCGCAAAGTGGGGTGAGAAGGGCCTCATCGGCCAGGATGTCCGCCGCTGCCATGAGGAGCGCTCTGTGCGCATCATCGAACATATCCTCGAAACCGGCGAACCCAACATCTACACCGTTGAAAAACAGGGTGTAAAAAAGCTCATCTATCAGACGCCGTGGTACAAAAACGGTCAGATTATGGGCGTCGTCGAGTTCTCGATGGAGATTCCCCTTGAGATGCCGCACTATGTGAGAGGCTGAAAAAGTACGATGCTTGGCGCCGAACCGAGGGTGTCGCCGCGAAAAGCGTCTATTCCGTGGCCAGTTGCCACACGGTATCGATGACGCTGCCGTCCCTCCACTCTATGAGTGCCACGGGCCTGTCCGTGAACCGGGGCGCCGCGGGCACGCCGGTGATGGCCTGAACCTCGCCCATGAGCTGCAAAATTTCCTTGCACGGGAGGCCGGCTTTCTTTGCCTTCCAGAGGAGGTCTTCGCGCTTCGGATTGATCGCGACGCCCCGCTCGGTGATGAGCACATCGATGACCTCTCCGGGACAGGTCACGGTCGTCACCTTCTCGCGGATGATGGGGATTCGCTTGCGGAACGAGGGGACAGTGATGATGGTGCAACCCGCAGAACTGCAGGCATCGCTGTGGCCGCCGATGCCGTGGAGCAGTGTGCCGTCCGAATGCGTCACCACGTTGACATTGAAATCGATGTCGATCTCCGTGGCTCCCATCAGCGCGACATCGAGCATGTTCGCGACGCAGCCGCGCGAATGGGGCCCGTAGGAAGCATATGGATCGGACTCAATGTGCCTCGCGTTTCTGGCGCAGGACTGCACTGCGTCGAGATCGAAGCTCTGCAGATCGACAATCGAACCGAGCAGGCCCTCCTCGAGGAGGTCCACGAGCACTTTCGTCGCTCCGCCGTGCGCGAATGAAGCTTTCACGCCGGCCTTTCGCATTCTCTCGGCCAGAAAGACCGTGGCCGCGAGCGATATGCCTCCCGCCCCCGCCTGGAAGGAAAAACCGTCTGTCATGAGCCCCGTCGCCTCGATGAAGCGTGCGGCGAGCTGGGCGATGCGCAGCTGGGTCGGGCTCCTTGTGATCCGGGTCGTGCCGGAGACTATCTTTGAGCTGTCCCCGATGCTCTCCACCTCGAGCACATAGTCGACGTTCGCCCCCTGGATCGACCAGGGAGCGCAGGGGTACGGCACAAGATTGTCGGTGATGAGGACGACTGTGCCGGCGTGCTCCGAATCCGGCTTTGCGTATCCGAGGGGGCCGCAGGCCGAGGGACCGAAGAAGCCGTTCGCGTTGCCGTAGGGGTCCGCAGTGGGAGCGGCGATGAAGGCTACATCGATCGGGATGTCCCCTTCCTGAATCGCCCTCTGACGGCCTCCGTGGGAGCGGAGCACACAGGTGCGCCGGATCTCGCCCCGTGAACAGGCGGCGCCGATCGCGCCATTCATCGAGCCATCGATCTTCGTGATGACACCTTCCCTGATATAGGGCAGCAGCGCGTCATGTACGGGGAAAAGTGCCGTGGGGACTATGGTCAGATCGCGCACGCCGCGCACGGCGAGGCGGGCGACGACTTCATTCACGATTCTGTCGCCGTTGCGCAGGTGGTGGTGGAAGGAAATCTTCGCGCCATCCCGTATATCGAGTCTATCGAAAAGAGCATCCCAGCCGGCAACGCGCTTGTCGGGTTTCTGTCGCAGAGGAATCGCCCGGCGAGTTCTTGCGGGTGAGGCCGCGTCCGGGGCCCCTTTCCCGCTGTCTATAAAAGCCCCCTGAAATGGGACGCAGGTCTTTCCTTCTATTTCTGCCGGAATCTTTCTGCCGAGCGCATTGTCCATCCATTCCATATCACGCTCCGCGGCCACTCTCTTCGATCACACGTTTTGCTTTGTCCACGAGGGGTACATCGATCATCTGTCCATCGAAGGCGACCGCCCCTCCCCCCTCTTTCAGGGATTCCTCGTAGGCCGCCACAATGGCCTTCGCTCTCTCGACCTCCTCGCGGGAAGGCGAAAAGGCCCTGCGCACATGCTCGATCTGTGCGGGATGAATGACCGCTTTTCCTTCGAAGCCGAGTGCCCTGGCCTGATAGCAGGATTCCGTCAAGCCGCCGGTATCCTCAATGTCTGAAAATACGGAATCGAGAGGCTGGATTCCCGCCGACCTGGCGGCCAGCACAATCATTTCGCGCGCAAGCAGCGCATCGGTCTGAGTATTCTTCTTCTGTACGGCGCTAGTCTCGGGCGCGGGTCGTGCGCGGATATCCCTCGAAAAGTCCTCATAGCCAAAGCAGAGCGCCACATTCCGGTCCGACGCGCGGGCTATAGCCGTTGCGGCCAGCGCCCCCTTCGCTGTCTCGATGATCGGCGCGATGTAGATGGACCCTCCCTCGATACCGCGCTCTTTTTCCTGCAGAGAAAGCAGCCTGTTGAGAATCTTGACATCGCTGCACGATTCGCATTTCGGCAGAAGAATCACATGGGGACGGGCTGCGACTATCTCGTCGATGTCTTCCTTCCCGCATTCATCCCGGAGCACATTGATCCGCACCGCGACTTCGCTCTTCTCAAACAGGAATTCATTCTCCAGGAGCCGGCGCACGAGTATTCTGGCCTCAAACTTTCGCTCACCGGCGACAGAATCCTCGAGGTCGAAGACGAGCATATCCGCGCCGAAGAGTTCCGCGTTGAGTGCAAAATGAGGCTGGTCGCCGGGCACATAGAGCCGGGTGTGCCTGGTGCGGTCGCGACTGGTCGGCGGCCGTCTGACGGCGGCGCGCCTTTCACCTGTTTGGAGCGCGAAGCCCGCCTTTCTGAGAACGGCCTCAATGCGGGCCCGTATCACAAGATCGAGCGCCCCGTCATCTTCAATGTCCAGCCGTCCGGTCGCCACGCCGTACGAATCGAGCATCTCCAGCGCGCTGCGCCGTATCGCCTCGCCAAAAAGCGTCTGGACGCTCGACTGGACCGCCATGGAGACCGCATCTTCCGAGGCCGCATACCTCACCAGACAGTCAGATTTTGATGCGAAGCCGGCTTCCAGCACCTGAGGTCCGCTCATAGCTCTTCCACCGAAAATGGGCCGTAGAGTGTCCGCGAAGCCCGCATCGTGCCGCAGCCCACCAATCCGCTCCCGAACGAAGTATCCTTCACTTCAAGGATTGTTCTGTCGCCGATCCACAGAGAGATGGATTCTCCCACCGCCGCAAACGCCATGGAAGTATCCTCTCCATGCTTCCAGCCGAATTCCGCCTCCGCGAGTCTGTGAAACCCGAAATCCTGCCTGTAGATCGCCACTTTGCCCCGGCCGTCGAAGCCGCCCCAGTACCCCTGCCCGGCGCCCCTCGCCCTTGCGATGAGCATATGGCAATCCCCCGCCAGTGGGGTGACGCTGGCGCAGATCTTCTGATCGCCCACATCGTAGCCGCCCGTGTACGAGGCCGCCTTGACCGGTGTCATCAGGTGCAGACGGCCACCTTCGATCGACCATGTGCCGCCGTCGTGCGAGAAGGGGGTGACGCAGCCAAATTCAATGGCCTGCTTCGAAATGTCGATGTCGTAGGATGCCTTGCCTCCGATCGCGAACCGGTCGATAAAGAGCCTTCCGGAGTCCCGTCTGCCTTTCCCCGAAAAACCCGTGATCTTGAGGCCGACCTCGTCGGGGAAGGAACCCTCGAGCAAGGGAATCGCGAACTCGACGCGGTATTTTCCTCTCGCGTCTGGGAAAATCGGCGAGGTCGTGACGACATCCTCCCGCGACCAAGTGTCGCGTACGTAGCCTTCCACGCCGACGCTCTGTCCCTCCCAGCGCTCCAGACTGAATTCGATCTCGACGCGCTGGCCAGCTCTCGCGACCGGGGAAAAAACCGGGCTGTACCGCTCGTCGTCGAAATCGGAGCGCCGGTAGAACGGTTTGAAAAAGCATTTGCCGCTCTCTTCTCGCGTGAGCCGCTCGAAGCGGAACTCGAGAGTGTTATTACATTGAGCATTACTATGCTGAGCGTCATTACGCTCAGTGTTACCGCGCTCAGAGCCGCTACTCCCGGTGTCGCCGCCCCCCTCGACACCATCGCGCCCGGCTCCGCTGTCTGCCCGATGGCATACCGCGAATCGCGTCGGGTCCGACACCCGCATGCCGTGCGTCGAACCCGGCAGCGCGAAATCGAAGAACAGCCCGCGCTCCCCATCTCCGCGGGAGAGAGGAGTCGAGACGCTTTCGGGGATCGGCGCGCCGGCCAGCGCGTATCCGACGGCCGCGATTCTCCTGGAAAAGGTCGGGATATCGAGAATATTGAGGCTCCCCGGCAGACCGGAGAGCACGATGCCGTCGTTGATGGGCTGCCGGTAGTGGAGCGGCAGCGCCTCGTGCCCGTAGAGCACGCCGGCGATCGTACCCACATTGCCCGCGTTGCAGTCGGTGTCCCAGCCGCACATCGTCGCTATTTCGACGGTGCGCGCAAAGCTTCCCGCGCCGTACAGCAGGGCCAGGGCGCACACCCCGGCGTTCGGGATGATGTGACAGAGGCCGGGCCACTTGTCGTATCCCCACTCGGCGATCAGATACTCCTGACACACGCGCCAGTCTCTGGGGTGCAATCCGTGGAATTCCCTGACCGCCCGCACCACGGCCGCGTACGTGGAATCCTCCGGTATGAGTCTCAGACCAGTCCCCACCACCGAGGGCATGTCGGTCTCCCGGAACGCTGCCGCGATACAGCCTGCAATGAACCTCGCGCCGTTGAGCCCTTCTCCGTCGTGCGAAACCGAGGCCGCGCATGCGGCGAATTCCGCCGCCTTGGTTGGGTTCCCTGGCCACAAAAGCCCCCAGGTGTCGATGAAGATCTGCCCGCCGATCTGTTCCGCAGCCACCCTGCCGTTTCTCGATATCGAGCCCGATTCCGGCGCAGCAATTCCATTCTTCAGGTTGAGATAGGCGGTGTGCTCGGTGCTTCGGCCATAACCTCCCCACCAGAACATTCCGATGCCTTCGCGGGTATAGTTGAGCCAAGCTGCGGCCACTTCGTCCGCTCCGATGGACGTATCCGCAAGGCTGCCCGGAATCGCGCCACCCTTCAGCGCGGCCTCGATCTTCTCTAGGAGGGGACGGACAAAGTACACCGGCCCGTTCGCATCGTCATCCGCGGCAAAATTTCTGTAGGGCTTCAGATATGAAGTGACATCGCCGTAGACATCGCGGATGCGCTCATAGGTCCAGATCGCCGGCTCGACGGGCGCCCCGAGGTGGATCCCGATGTTCTTGCCCAGCAATCCCGCGTACACGCGCTCGACATAATCCGCCGGAATAGAGAAAGACATGTGCTGCTCCAATGCAAAATAATAATGAGCAACGGGGCGCCGCCGATTGTCCGGGGCGCTCCGTGCTCTTTACGTTATTTTAGAACCGTCTGAGCATACTTGGTCAACTCGGTGCCACCCGCGCGATACCACTTCTGGACGAACTCATCGAAGGCCGATACCGGCTTCTTGCCGGTGATGATGTCCGCCTCGTATTCCTTGTAGAGGTTCGTCATCGCGTCCCAGTTGGTGATGTACTGCTCGGGGATCAGGAATGTCTTGTCGGGCATCATGTACTTGACGGCGAGCTTGCCCGCCTCAACCGCCGGTTCGGTCATGATGGGCCTAGAGAGCGGTTTGTCCGGGTTGAAACCATTGAACGAATCGCCGAACCAGCCATTTACCCACTCCACATACTTGTCGGTGAGCACGTAGCGGTTGGATTCTTCCACATAGTGCAGGCCCGGAATGCCGAGCTTCGCGATCTTGAGACCGGCAGGGCTCCACATGAAGTCAAGCACCGCGAAGGCCAGGTCTTTGACCTTTGAGGTCGTCGGAATCGCGAACCCTCGGGATTCCTTTATGACGTCGACGAAAGGCCCGAGCCCCTGTGATTTCCCCGCTGGAGGAGGAAGCGGAACGAGACTGGTGTTCTGTGACTTCATCATCTTGTTGACATACACATCGATGCTGCCCGGCGCAACGCCAGCGACCATGCCCGTCTTGCCCTCATAGAAGACCTGCTCTTTGGTGTCCCACTTCTTGGTCAGGTACTCAGGATCGAGAAGACCTTCTTTGTAGAGTTTGGCGTAGAACTCGAGCTTCTCTTTCTCGTTTGGAGTGACCCTACAGTAGACCCACTGCCCGTCGCCGCCCTTCATCCACGTCGAGGTGATGCCATAGGCCCCGTCGAAAATCGAATCGAGCTCTTCGGCGCCGTTTGTCGCTCCCGTCACCGAAATGCCGTATTGGGCTCCCTTTTTCTGCACAAGGTCCTTGAAGAGAGTATAGTACGCGTCGACCGTGGGATTGGCGACCAGAGCCTTCGCCGAAGGCAAGGAATCGAACCAGTCCTTTCTCATCACAGGAGCGCGGACGCGGGGAGGAGCGACCCACACGAGGTACGGATAGTTCTCAAGCCTCGCCTTGCTGTGCGGGTCCAGGACATTCTTCAGATACTTCGATTTGCTGATGTAGGGTCTCAGATCCTCGAGAATACCCTGCATCGCGATCTTGTCGTCCCCGCCCTGGAAATAGATTATGTCGGGAATATCGCCAGACATGATCATGAGGCTGATCTTCTCCGCGTAATTGCCCGATGGGACTTTGACCACTTCGATTTTCACCGGAGTGCCCGCGGCCGCCATGCCCTTTTCGATGAGCTGAATAAACTGCGGTGTGTTCGGATCGGTGTCCAGGTCCTTCAGCACGAGCCGCACCTTCGGCTGCGCCCCGACGGCGGCGATGCCAAGAATCATCATCGCGGCCATAAGCGCATACAAGAATTTGTTCCTTTTCATATGAACCTCCCTATTCCTTTACCCCACCCTCCATCACTCCTCGCGCGTAATACTTCAGAATGAGGGGGTAGACAATGAGAACCGGCAGAATCGCCACGACGATGGTGCTCGCCTGCAGCGCGCTGTAGCTGAGCCGCGCCGCCTCATCGTAGCTGAACAATGCGCCCGAACCGATGAGCGACGCCGTGTCGTCGAGCACCACGAACTGCCGCAGGATGAGCTGCAGAGGATACTTCATCGGATCGGTGAGATAGATACTCGCACGGAAATATTCGTTCCAGTGGAACACGCCATAGAAAAGCCCGAGCGTCGCAAGCGCGGGCTTCGACAGAGGCAGCACTATGCTCCTCAGCACCGTCATATTGCTCGCGCCGTCGACCTGCGCCGCCTCGACGAGCGACGGAGGGATCTCCTCAAAATACCGCATTAAAATAATCAGGTAATATACATTGACGGCTTTATAGAGAATCACGGCCCACAGACTGTTCATGAGTCCGATCTTTTTGACTACCAGATACTCGGTGACCAGCGCCGGTTCGAGGATCATCACGACGATGATGAGCACCATGAAGAAGCGCTTGAACGGCAGCTTGGGCCTGGTAAGGGCGAAGGCGGCCATCGAGGTGACGAGCAGATTCAGCGAAGTCCCCACGACCGTGATGTAGACTGAATTCAGGATGCTCCGCATGAAAAGCGGATTGGCCAACAGCACTTTATAGTTTATGAGCGAAAAGCCTTTAGGAAACACCGTGAGCCCGCGGACCTCGGAGACCCGCGAAGGATCCGAAAGGGAGAGCGCGAGAAGATTCAGCAGGGGCACCAGCACGATCACGCAAGTGCACAGAAGGAGCGCGATGAAACACCATCTCCAGAAAAGCTCCGACGCGGGCGTCCTCACTTTCCTTGTGGTCGAAACGTTTTTTACCATAGGCCTTTCCCTGTTATCTTCCGCGAACCCTGATGCGCCGCCAAAATCAGCACGAGCCCGATGGCGCCCTTGAAGAGGCTCGCCGCGGTGGAGAATGAATACTGCATATTCAGAAGACCGATTCTGTACACATAGGTGTCGAGGATATCGACCACGCTTATCACCGAGTCGTTCATCATGTTGAAGACCTGATCGAAGCCGGCGTTCAGGAAGAAACCCATGTTGAGTATGAACACCGTGACCATGGTGGGTAAAAGCTCGGGCAGCGTGATGAAGCGCATTTTCTGGAGCGCGCCCGCACCGTCGAGATCGGCGGACTCATACAGGCTGGGGCTGATAGAGGTCAGGGCCGCCAGATAGATGATCGAATCCCAGCCCAGGCTCCGCCATGTCTCCGAGGCGAAGAGCACCCACCGGATCGCCGATTTGTCCGTCATGTAATCGCGCGGAGGAAGACCGAAAATACCCCTGAGCTGATTGACGCCCCCGCTGCTCGGCGAGAGAAAGGCGATCCAGATTCCCGCGATGACGACCCAGGACAGAAAGTGCGGAAGATATGTGGTGGACTGAATGAACTTGCGCAGAAACGAAGTCCTTACTTCATTGAGCATCAGCGCGAAAATGATCGGCAGCGGGAAAAACAGCACGATTTTCATGAAACTGATGATGAGCGTATTCACGAGCACTTGCAGAAAAGCAGGCGACGCGAAGAGCATTTTGAAATGCTTCAACCCCACGAAGGGACTCTTTCCGACGAACCTGTAGTCCTGGAAGGCCATCACCATGCCCGCGATGGGAATGAGGTGGTATACGAGAAAGTAGATCAGGGCTGGAGTCAGCAGTATCAGCAGCGTCCAGTCCTTTCTTTTCGAGAGCTCGGCCATGTAGTTATGCTCCAAGCTCGCACGACAGCGCGACGAGATTCTTCGCGAGGACCACGATGTCCTCTTCCATCGCGAAATCCAGACAAGTGCCGGAGGGCTTTCTCAGAGTCTCGATCCACTCGGCGGGAAATGCCGACGAACCGTGCATCGCGCCGGACAATGAGCAGACGAGTCCCGCGATGGTGTCTGCGTCTCTTCCGAAATTGGCGCTCCACAGAAGCCCGCGTCTCGGGTCGCCGCCGCAGAGCCTGAAAATCGCAAAAACCTGAGGAATAGCCTCGGGGGACGCGGCGTGTTCCGGTGTCCAGAGCTTCGTGTGCAGCTCTTCGTAAGCCTCTTCTATGTCGGGAAGCCGTTCGCAGATATCCATGGCCGTATCCATCGCGCTCGCGATCCAGCTCTTGGGCGGAAGCAGCGCGCGCCCCGTCTCCACGATCTCCTCGACCGTCCCATCGGCCATCGCCACCGCCACCGCGGCCGCCACGGCCTGGGCGGCCCAGATGCCGTCGGCGTCATGGCTGACACATGCGTCCGCCATCGCCGATTCGGCGGCCCTCTGCGGATTGCCGGCCCAAAGAATGCCGTGCGGAGTGGCGCGCATCGCGGCGCCGTCGTCGATATTCATCACATTGAATTTCCCCGAGAGGGGCGGCTGCATGCCGCGCGAAAGATTCTCGATCGCGCCGTAGAGAGGGCGTCCCGCCCTCTTTTTCGCGCCGCCGTGGGCGAGGATGTAGCTGCGCCACGCCTCGGCCGTCTTCTGCGGCGTAAGCTCTCCCCTCGAATCGAGGAGAGCCCGGGCGGTCAGGACCCCGAATTCCGTATCGTCGGTGCTCTTTCCGTCGTCGAGCAGCCTCGTGATAAGACCGTAGCGGTTCCGGTGATCCTGGCTCCTTCCCAGATCGCCCACCGCGTCCCCCACCGCGAGGCCCACAAAAGCCCCAATGGCTCTCGACTCGAAATCCGCCCTGTCGGCGACAATCTCCGCTTTTCTTTTCATCGTTTTTTCCTTCTGTCGATGACGGTATCCCGAATGGCGAGCTCGCCGGGGAACAGATGTTTTTCGACCGCTCCGAGAGGATCCTGCATTCGCCTCAACAGCAGCTGCGCGGCCGCCACTCCGATGCGCTCGCGGGGCTTGCGCACTGTTGTCAGGGGGGGGTAGGTCTGGGATGAGGCTGGAACATCGTCCATGCCGATTATGGAAAGGTCGATTCCCGCGATTATGCCGTATTTTCTGAGTTCATTCATGGCGGTGATCGCGACGATGTCGTTCCCGCAGAACAGGCTGTCCACCCGCTCCGCCCAGTTTTGAAGGCCAAGGAGCTGTTTCGCCAGTTCCCTGCCGCCTTCGGCGTCCAGGTTCACGGAAAACAGGAGCGCCGGATCGAAAGGAAGCCCCTTCTCATGGAGAAAATCCTTGTAGGCCCTGGCGCGCAGCGAAAGGTAGCGTTCGCTGCCGTGATCGCTCGTCGCGAGCGCTATTTTCCGGTGACCGGTCTCGTAAAGATATTCCATGCCGATCTTTGTCGCCTGAAGGGTGTCCGTTCCGACCGTGTCGATGTTCTGCGCCGCGCTGCGTTCGCCTATCAGCACCGCCGGGACGCCGAGGTTCTTGATGAGATCGATATTATCCGTGACGCTGTTCAGGATGACGCCGTCGAAGCGGGCCATCTGGGCGAGCTCGTAGTAGCGCGACTCCCGCTCCTCGCTCCAGTAGGTGCTCCCTATGACGACCGAATACCCTTCCGGCTCAAGCGTATCCTGCACGGCACGGGCAATCTCCGACCAGAAGGGGTTCGCCACGTCCGGAATCATGACGAGTACCATGTAGGTCTTCTGCGTCCTCAGGCCGGCGGCGACAATGTTCTTCCGATACCCGAGCTGCTCGATAGCCTTCTGGACCTTCTCCAGTGTCTCATGGCTGACCGACCCGCCCTTGTCCGAGATCACGCGCGATACCGTGCTCTTCGAGACACCCGCGAGGCGCGCCACTTCGTGAATGCTAATCTTCTGTTTACTCATATTGGGATCGTTCCCATACATAGTATAACATGGCTTTTCAAAATATGCAAGAAAAATTTGGGAACGTTCCCTTTTTTTGATTTATACCTGAAAATAGTACGCAAACAGCAACAAGCGGTAGCACCAGAAGGCAATAAAAATGGCGCATCCGGATATCGGATCCGGGTGCGCCGCACATGGCGAGTGTATTCTGTTTTACTAATTTATAGAAGAAAATTAAAATTTGCCTCAGTTCTCCACCCTGACTGCGGCAAAATCCGAGTACCAGTCGTATCCGACCCAGTGGATCGTAAAACCGCCGGAGATCGTCTTTTCGCCGCTGTTCTTATACCAACCTTCGCCATCGGCGGTCATGGTATCCAGATACAAACCGGGAATTTGTTTGTAAACATCCCAGACGGTGCCCGTGAACGTTACCGTTTCGCCACTTCGAACACCATCGATCGTTCCGTGGATATTCCCTACTCCAGGTTTCGTCTCGCACCATGATCCGACGATCTTTCCCGTATCGGAATCGATGAGAGCGTTGAATATCAGCGCGGTAGTGTCGGAATCGAAATGGAACGATGCATAGCCGATATAATTGTCGAAATTCTTTCCCGCAAAGACCGGCACGCCGCTGAAGAAATCATAATCGCCGCCCTGCACCTCGCCTTTTACGGTTTTCTTGATGTTCCCGATAAATCCGGTCTCGTTTGAATACATTCCCTGGAAAGCGTATGAGACCCCCGCAACGGTCGCCGTCGATCCAGCCATGACGCCCGAAGAAGGATCGTAGACAAAGCTGGTGAGCGAATACCGCTCTTTATTGTAGAGAATTTTGCCATTTTTCAGGAAGCCGTCAGAAGATACCGGCACAAAGGCGCGGGCGAACTTCTGCGTACCGCTTACGTCAAACTCGAAAAAGAAAGCATCCGCCCCGATCCCCGCCGTGCCCGAGATTTTCTCGGGGAGCTGGCTGTCCGTCGTGGCGATGCTTTTCGTCGTGGCGGAAGAACCGCTCACCGCACTCATCTCGCACGACATGAGCCCGATCGAGAGGAGCGCGACAGTGAGCGTCAATGACATTTTCAAAACAAGCCTTTTTTTCATATTCCCTCCTGGAATTATTATAGTATCGGAAATATTCACACGCAACTTGATGCGGGGACGCGGGACGCCGGCTGTCCGGAGAGCTACGCGACATATGGAAGGAATGGAACCAGAGGCTCCTCGAACAGACTGCGTCGATCATCGCGGATTCTGGGAGAACAGTTCCGTCCGGGGGAGCTGGTCGCCCAGCGCAAGGGGCGCTTTGAACTGGCGCCGGTACAGAATTACAAATATGTAAAAATATAGTTTTAAAATACATTTATGTAGGAAATATTGAGGCGGTTTTGCAGAATTTATCGAGACAAACACGGGGTTTTTGTGAATAATTTATGTATAATTATACCAATTCTATAAATAATACAGAAATGTAATAATATAAATCTACTGGCATGATTCTTGCTTGCTCCTGGGGTATTACTCAAAGGAGGGCAGAATCGTGAAGAAGCGGATGATTCTTCTGCTGTTGTTTGTCTTCGGCGCAAGCCTCGCGGCATTCGCCGAAGAAACCATCGAATCCCTTACCACGGCCACGGACATGATCTGGCTCGTGCTCACGGGTTCTCTGGTATTTTTCATGCAAGCCGGCTTCGCCATGGTCGAAACCGGCCTTACCCGGGCAAAGAACACCACCAATATCCTCATGAAAAACCTTATGGATTTTTGTTTTGGATCCATCGCTTTCTGGATGATCGGCTGGGGGCTCATGTATGGATCCGACAAGCTTGGCCTTATTGGTTTTTCCGACTTCTTTAAAGGCCCCATGGGGGACCCGAAATTCTACAGGGATTGGTTTTTCCAGGTAGTATTCGCGGCAACCTCGGCGACGATCGTTTCCGGCGCCATGGCGGAACGCACGCAGTTCAAATCCTATCTCATCTACACGGTCTTCATCTCCGCCATCATCTATCCCGTCTCCGGACACTGGATCTGGGGCGGCGGCTGGCTGTCCCAATTGGGTTTCCATGATTTCGCGGGCTCCACGGTAGTCCATTCGGTAGGCGGATGGGCCGCGCTCATGGGGGCGATCGCCCTTGGCCCCCGTACCGGCAAATACGTCAAAGTGAATGGGAGGGTCGCCGTAAAGGCCTTTCCGGGACACAACATTCCTCTGGCGATGCTGGGCGTCTTCATCCTCTGGTTCGGCTGGTATGGATTTAACCCAGGCTCTACTCTTTCCGGAGTGAGCACCGACATAGCCCGGGTAGCGGTGACCACCACTTTGGCGGCCAGCGCCGGCGCGGTAGGAGCGTTGATATTCTCATGGCTGTGGTTCAAGAAGCCGGACGCTTCCATGACCATGAACGGAACGCTCGCGGGACTTGTGGCGATCACTGCCCCCTGCGCGGTCGTTTCTCCCGGAGCATCGATCGTGATCGGCCTCCTTGCCGGTGTTCTGGTGGTCCTGTCGGTGGAGTTCATTGACAAGGTACTGCATATAGACGATCCGGTGGGTGCCGTGTCGGTACATATGGTCAACGGCGTGTTCGGAACCCTCGCGGTGGGTATCTGGGGAAACGTGGACGGCGTGGCGGTCGGTCTTCTCCATGGAGGCGGATTCCATCAGCTGGGAGTACAGGCCCTCGGCATTATAACGGTGGGAGGCTGGGCGGCCATTATGAGCTGGATACTCTTCAAACTGATCAAGGTAACTGTCGGGCTGAGAGTCTCCATAAAAGAAGAAATGATGGGACTGGATTTGGCGGAACACAAGTCGGAAGCATACAGCGGATTCCAGTTCTTCAGCAACATGTAGGAGGACGTAGATGAAATTGATCATCGCCTATATTCAACCGCACATGCTGAATGATGTCAAACAGGAACTCTACAAGGCAGAGGTTTACAAGATATCGGTCACCAATGCGATGGGCTGCGGTCAACAGATGGGATACCATGAATCCTACCGGGGGGTCGACATAGAGGTCAACCTGCTGAAAAAGGTCCGGATAGAGATTGGGGTGAATGACAACTTTGTTAAACCCACGGTGGACGCCATCATCAAGGGAGCCCGGACAGGAGAAATCGGGGATGGAAAAATCTTTCTCATACCCCTGGAGGAATGCATCAGAATCCGCACCGGAGAAACCGGTTCGGTGGCTATAGGTTAAAATCATACCAAAAAGAATGGGCGCTTTCGTCAGGCTGCCGGCGTGGATTCTCTCCTCGGCGGCCTGACCCGGGCTCCCGGAATTCAGAGCCGCATTCGTCGCGTCCTACATTTTTGTAAGATTTTACTATTCTCCCCACATAAATGTAGCATCGGCGACGCTCTCTCGTCCAGCAAGGCAGCCGATACGGCTGTCCCCGGACGACTTGGCCCGAAAGGAGAGAGGGTCGTGTACCGCCATTTTCAACGCGGCGGGAGGCCCTTTTCCTCCGCCAGACACCGTGAGACGCCACGGAGCATTTTTAGGACGATATAGCTTTTGGCACGCCGTTTGCATGTATATCTTGAATGACGGGCAGCTTGATCCCCCGTCCCGGTACATTCCAATGTTAGGAGCTGCTATGAACGAGACCTTTGATCTTACCGAGAACCCCGTATCGAGCCTGTATGGAAGCAATTGTTTTTCTAACGCGGTGATGCGGGAACGTCTCCCCAAGAATGTGTACAAAGAAATGCTGGCGGTACAGGCGGGAGAAAAAGAACTGCCCCTGGAAGTGGCGGAAGTGGTCGCCGCCTCGATGCGCGCCTGGGCCCTGGAAAAAGGGGCCACCCACTATACACACTGGTTTCACCCTCTTACAGGGCTCACCGCCGAAAAGCACGATTCCTTCATCGCCCCGACCCCGGACGGGAAGGTCCTCATGGAGTTCTCCGGCAAAGAGCTCATTAAGGGCGAACCAGACGCGTCCAGCTTTCCGTCCGGAGGCCTGCGGGCGACCTTTGAGGCGCGGGGCTACACCGCATGGGATGTGACCAGCCCCGCCTTTCTCAAGCAGGACCCGACCGGGACCACGCTCTGTATCCCCACCGCCTTCATCAGTTATTACGGGCACGCGCTGGACAAAAAGGTTCCCTTACTCCGCTCCATGGACGCNNGCGGGTCACCACCACCGTCGGTCCCGAGCAGGAGTATTTCCTGGTGGATAAGAAATATTTTGACGAAAGACCGGACCTGCTCTTGACCGGTAGAACCGTTTTCGGCTCGATGCCCGCCAAGGGGCAGGAGATGGAGGACCATTACTTCGGGGCTATTAAAGAACGGGTGGCGGCTTTTATGCGGGAATTGAACACGGAACTATGGAAGATGGGTGTTTCCGCCAAGACCCAGCACAACGAGGTCGCGCCGAACCAGTTTGAGCTGGCCCCCATTTTCACCACCACCAATGTGGCGGTGGACGCGAACCAGCTGGTGATGGAAACGATCAACAAGGTGGCCCGCCGGCACGGTATGGAGGCCCTGCTCCACGAAAAGCCCTTCGCGGGCGTGAACGGCTCGGGCAAACACAACAACTGGTCCATGGCGACCGACGACGGCATCAACCTCCTCGATCCCGGGGAAAATCCTGAATCCAACGCCCGCTTCCTGCTGTTCACCGCCGCGATCATCGAAGCGGTGGACCGCTATGCCCTGCTGCTCAGAACTTCCACCGCCACCGCCGGAAACGATCATCGCTTGGGAGCGAATGAGGCGCCGCCGGCGATCGTCTCCGTGTTTCTCGGCGGTCAGCTTATGGAGATTTTCGACCACATAGCCGAGGGTAAGGCTTCCAACGGCGTCGCCGGCGGAGAGAAAATCAAGCTTGGAGTCACGTCCCTGCCCTCTCTTCCCAAGGATGTGTCCGACCGCAACAGGACCAGTCCCTTCGCGTTTACCGGGAATAAATTCGAGTTCCGCATGGTCGGCTCCTCCCAGTCCATCGCCACGCCGAACACCTACCTCAATACAGCGGTAGCCCAGGTGCTCTCCGAATTCGCGGACAAGCTCGAGAAAGCCACGGACAAGAACGCGGCGATCCAGGCCATTGTCAAAGAATCGTACGGCAAACATCGCCGCGTGGTGTTCAACGGGAATAACTATTCGGATGAATGGGTGCGGGAAGCCGAGCGCCGGGGTCTCCCGAACGTGCGGGCCACGGTGGACGCCCTGCCCGTCCTCATCCAGAAAGAGACGATCTCTCTCTTTGAAACACACAAAGTATTGTCCCGGGAAGAGCAAGAGAGCCGCTACCACATCTACTTGGAGCGGTATTCCAAGCAGATCAATATCGAGGCCGGGGTGATGATCGATATGGCCCGCCGTTCGATTTTCCCCGCGGTCTCTTCCTACGCGAGCTCCCTTGCCCGCGACGCGTCGGCGTTAGCCGCTCTCGGAGCGATCAGCGTTCCCCAGGAAAAACGGGCGAAGAAGATCGCGGAGCTGGCCAATGAACTATACGACGAAACGGACAAGCTGGAAAAAGTGCTGGGAGACGCTCAGGCCATAGAGGATGCCTTTACCCAGGCGAAGTCATACCGTGAAAAGGTGGTGCCGCAGATGGCCAATGTGCGGAATCGCGGAGACGCATTGGAGAAACTGGTGGCGAAAGATGTCTGGCCATTCCCCAGCTATGAGGAATTGCTGTTCAAGCTGTAATTGACTCGGTATACATCAGCCTCCTAATATGCCCTTGTCTCAGCGTCGCTGAGACAAGGGTTCCTCTTTCTTAAAAGCAACAAAATCCTAAAATCGCGCTTCATGTCGAAAAAAGCAGGAATACGGATTATAATAAAAACCTAGCTCAAAGGCTGTAAGAGGAGAGGTCACGATGCGCGATTTGATGGCTAAATTTTTCCGGTCTCCTCTCTCCATCGGCATTGTCTGCGGCAATGCCGTTCTGGCGGCCGGCGCGACGCTCGCCGGCATCGCTTCCGCGCTTTTGGTCGCGCCCCTCTTCGTCCTCGTCACGGGCGGAGAGCTTGCACTGATATTGCTCTCGAAGCGGGGAGCCAGGGCAATCCTCAACGAACAGGAACGGGAGCGGAAGGAGCACGACGCGGATCGTCTTGAAGAGACGGCACGTCTGCGAAAGCGCCTCGCTCTGCTCCGCGTCGAAGATTCAGAGGTGAAGGCGGCCATCGAGCGGCTCGTGTTCGCGGCGGGCATGTACCTCGAATCCTGCGCGAAAGGGAACGCAAGAGATCCGCTCGTCGAAGAGGCGGTACAGGATGCCGCGGAGACGGTGGACGGCTACCTGCGCCTGACCGATGCCGGACGGATCGGTGTCCGCATTGGCGAAAAATCTGAAAAAACGCCCCCGGATCTCGAACGGAAAACCGTTCTCTCCCTCGACGCGTCGACGCGCCTCATCGGTGAAAAGCTTGCCCTGCCCTTTGGGGGCATCGAGGAAAACCATACCTTGCTCGATTCAATGGACGGACGACAGGAGCTGAAAGAATGAAACGAAGCGGATTCTTGCTGGTCATGCTGGTGTCGATCGGACTGTGGGGACAATCGCTCGCCGCGCTCGAGGCTAAAGCGGAATCCGTGGAAATATTCCTCACTCTGCACGGCGACGGCAAAGCGGTAGTGCAGCACTCCATTGTATGGAACGTGAGCTCCGGCACTATGGGCGGATTTTACTTTCAGGGAGAGCGGGCTCCCCTAGCCTGGGACGCCGGGCGATGCTGGGCCGACCTGCCGAACGGAACGCGGTCTCCCCTCGACATCAAGGATGCGGGAGGCAAATGGGATGTCGTCCTCGCTGAGGGCAAGCGTACGTCGGGCACCTCGACATGGGTGCTCACCTACGGAGCCGATCTTGCCGGGGCGGGCATGGTGGGGCTCACCGAAAAATCCGGCGGGGAGAAACTTTTCTACTTCCACTGGGCGCCTCCAGAGTGGGACCAGCCGCTCGGCCACCGGACCGTGACGATTGCCCTTCCCATCGAAGTGAGAGCGGGCGCGGCCGGTGACTCGCGCTCGGGACAGCTCGCCCAGCTCGGCTTTGCCACCGAAAAGCATGTCAATGACGAGAACAGCATCGACTGGTACGCCGCGCAAGGTTCCGACGGGAAGGGCTATCTCGCGCTGCGATTCCACCAGAAGGCCCCCGCCGCGCATGCCTCCCAGGACATCCAGTTCTATATGTCCGCCGAGAATGTGGGTCTCGCATTCTCCCCTCTCTTCGACGCCCTCGCCAGCCAGGCGGGCCCGGCGAACCCCTCAGAAGCCCTTCAATCTGGAGAACAGCCCGGCGC
The DNA here is from genome assembly GCA_002425765.1 of Spirochaetaceae bacterium UBA5556. Lineage (GTDB taxonomy): Bacteria > Spirochaetota > Spirochaetia > Treponematales > Rectinemataceae > Rectinema. Next base: position 29,723 of record DIMW01000008.1, read on the forward strand.
CGCGGGCGCCACACGCTCCGGATCGGCCCTGGGATGGCAGCGCACTCCGCTTCTCGCCCTGTTTCTGTGCGGCGGAATCGCGGCGCTCGGCGTGTTTCTCTATCGAAAAAAGATAACGGGATATCCGAAGGCCGTGGCGAAAGCCGAGGGCATCGCCTGGGCCGGCGATTCGTGGACGCCTCCCCGCCTGAGCGAGGGAACGTACGCGATTCCCGGGAAAGTGGCCGAAGACCTGCATCCCGTCGAGGTCGCCCTGCTGTTCGAGCTGTCCCTGCCCCGCGTCGTGGCCGTCATGCTCAAGATTCTCGAGGATGAGGGCGTAATCCGCCTCGCGCAGGAGGCGCCTTTGCGCCTCGAAGTGCTCAAGGCGGATAGCGCGGACGAGTACGGCGACACGTTTCTGGGCGCCTTCGACACGGAAGGCTGGGTGCTTTCGGGCCGTATGGCCGATTTTTTCGAGACGGCCCTTAAAAAACTTCAGGAAAAGATCTGGGACTGCGACATCGAGGCCACCAAGGCATACTATCGGAAAAAGCTGGAAGAAGCGGAAACCGAGGGAGCGGAGAGAACCGCCGGGGGCGTGAGAACGACGCCCAGGTACAGCTGCTGGCCTTCCTTTATCTATGTGTATTCGCATCCGCATTATTACGGCAATCTCGGGCTGCCCAAAGAGTTCTCCGGGACCTACGCGTCCTTCATGACATCGTCGGCCTGTTTTTCGGGATGCTTCTCGCCGAAGAACCTCTCGGGCACCGCCGGTGCCTGTTATTCCGCCTGCCACAACGCGTGTCACAGCGCGTGCCATCAGGCCTGCCACAGCGCTTGTCACTCCGCCTGCCACTCGGCCTGCCACAGCGCCTGTGTCTCCGGAGGCCCGCATTGAGCCTGCGGATACGGCGCGCCGACGCCCAAAAGGCTGAAGCGGAGGCCGCTCGCCCTCGGGGCGCGCGAACGCTCGCCGGCGCTTCGGTCCCTCCGGCGCCCGTGTGGACCGATTTCTCCTGGGTCGACGATTTCTGGGCTCAGGCGGGAGAACACATCTTCTCAAGAGAGGAAGACGGTGTCCTCATCCTGCCGCCGAACCGTGTCTACAAGGTCAACCCGACGGCCGCATCGCTCATCGCGTACCTCAAGCGCGGAGGCTCAATGCGGATGCTGAGGCTTCCTTCCGAAAAGGCGGCGCGCGACACCGCGCTCTTTTTCGGAGATGTCGCCGCGCTCTACCGGGGGGAGACGCCCGTCAACGGAACCGTCGCTTCGGAACAGTTTTCCTTCTCATTCACGCGTCTGCCGGTGCTGGGCGAGATCGCTCTGACCTACAGGTGCAACAACGCGTGCCGCTTCTGTTATGCGGGCTGTGGCGGCCAGAGTGGTCGCCCCGCCAGCGCCGGATCTGTCTCAAACCACCCTGAGCGCTCCACCGCGGATTACCGTCGCGTGATCGATATCTTCGCGGATGAAGCCAAAATTCCTTTCTTCTCGTTTACGGGAGGCGAACCGACACTGCGGGAAGACCTTGAGGCGCTTGTCGGCTATGCGCGCCGACGGGGGCTCATCACCAACCTCGTCACGAACGGCACGCTGATCGACGGCGCGCGTGCCGCCAGGCTCAAAAAAACCGGCCTCGGGAGCGCTCAGGTCTCCGTTGAAGGGCCGGATGAGGGTACTCACGATTTCCTCACAGGCAGGGCTGGCGCTTTCCGCGAGACGCTCGAGGGAATCGCCGCACTGCGGAAGGCCGGCATTCCCACGCAGACCAACACGACAATTACACGCGGGAACCTGCACGTCATCCGGCGCATGCCGGCATTTCTTGCGTCGCTGGGAATCCGCCGATTCGCAATGAACCTCTTCATCCCAACCTTTCCGGGGGAAGAGGCCGACCGACTCTTCGTCTCCTACGAAGAGATCGGCTCCTATGTGGATGCCGTCGCCAAAGAGGCAAAAAAACTGAGTATGACCTTTTACTGGTACAGCCCCACTCCCTTCTGCGACTACAACCCCATCGCGCGAGGATTGGGAAACAAAAGCTGCGCGGCGGCCGATGGTCTTCTCTCCATCGCTCCCGACGGTTCGGTTCTGCCATGTTCTTCATGGGACGAACCGATCGGTAACCTGCTGAGACAGAATTTTAGAGAGCTGTGGTTTTCGGAAACGGCCCGGTTTTTCAAAGAGAAGCATTTCGCGCCAACTCTATGCCGCGCCTGCGACAGCTTTATCGCCTGTCAGGGGGCTTGCCCTCTGTACTGGCGCTACACGCACGCCGAGCCCTCCGGAGTCAAAAAAAGCAAGGAGCCCTTATGAATACAGCCGTCATTCGCTATCGGATTCCGGGCCTGGGAACCGCATCCCGCCTCCTCATCTTCGGAGCCTGCGGCCTTGGGGGTATCTTACTTCAGATCTTCTGGCATGGACCCGGCGCACTGATCGGCACGCTGCTCCTCGTGGCGCCGCTCTTTCTTTTATCCGCAAAATCGTGGACCAATAAGCCGAAAGACATTGGGGAGGAAGACTGGCAGCCCGTCAGCGACGCGGAATTGGACCGTATCGCCGACGCGTTCAACGCCACCAGACAGATCCAACTACCGCTGTGGTATCGTCCCGGTTTCGGCATTCCCTTTACTGCGGTCCTCGCGGTTCTGGCTATCGCGTTCGGGAGCGCGCTCACCTTGCCGGGGCTCCTCGCCACGGACGCGCTCATTCTGCTCTGGCCCGCGCTCAACTTTCTGAAGATTCGGCTCTGGATACCGAGGGAATTCGAAATGATCCTGCGCGCGCTGCAGGCCGCGCGATCCGTTCCCCTGCCGTCGGACATCGTCTGCACGCCCTATCTGCGGCTCGACCGCGACGAGCAAGGCCTGCGGATACCCGAAAGCGCACGTCTCATGCTCGAATCCCGTCAAAAACCAAATGACCTCGTGGGAGTCCAGATACAAGTGGCCATCAACAAGGGCCCCAATGGGGCCGTCCCCTATCTCTACGCCGTAGTACTCACCCATGGGCAGGGCGGGACATGGAAGAAGGCCTGCGGTTTCCGCGCTCCGGGGTATACGGTCGAGCCCGGCGGCGATACTTCCTATGGCACCGTCGTCGTACGCCAACACACCGAGAACGGAGGATATTACACAGAAGCTGATGACTGCCGACGAATTGTGGAGCTTGTGCTCAGCTTGCTTGCGCGACTGTAGGGAAAGGGATGAGGCGCGCAACATCTGCAAGCCTCTTGGCACTCTTCGCGCTTTACAGCAAAAGTTCCCAATACCCGACATCGATCCATGCGCCGCGCTTGAATCCGACCTCGGGGAAATACGCCGCTTTTTTGAACCCGAATTTCTCGTGAAGCGCGACGCTCTTTTCGTTCGGCTGGGCGACGACCGCAATCAGGGCATGAATTTCGAGTTCTCTAGCCCTCTCAAGCAGAACCTTCAGAAGCTTTGTCCCTATCCCCTCTCCCGCATGGCCTTTGACGACATAGATAGTCGTTTCCGCAGTATACCGATACGCCGAGCGCTCCTTCCATCTGCTCAGATACGCATAACCGAGAATTTCACCAGCCTCTTCGTACACGAGCCAGGGGTAATTACGGGTTACGGCGATGATCCTTCTCTCCATTTCCTGCCGCGAAACAGGCTCCTCCTCGAATGAAATATCGGTCGATTCGACATAGTAATTGTAGATTTCGCATATTCTCGCGCCGTCCCCGGCGCGCACATCCCTGATTATGCCTGCCATCAGCGCAGCCTCCTGAGTCAGGCTAGAATACCACAAAACAGTCCGTCCGGCGTAGGTGTAGGTGATATACATACAGAGCCGAGACTCGTTCGAAATTCAGGCACCTTTTGAAAGAGAGACTTTTGAGATCGCCTCAACTGTTGTATAAAAACGAAATATGCGATACTTCCTTTTGAGGAACCGCAGCGCGTTCAGGATGCGGAAACTGAAGGAGCCATATATGAAAGTTCTCGTCGCCTATATCTCGAAGACCGGCACGACAGAGGAAATCGCGAAACGCGCCGGTGAAATATTGAGCGCCAGGGGTGTTGAAAAAAATGCCGATATCGAAGTGACCCCTCTCGACACGGTCGGCTCCTTGCAGGGCTACGACAGGCTCATCCTGGGCAGCCCGATCAACGGCATGAAAGTGCTGCCTCAATTCAAGGAATTCATAGGCGCGCACGTCGCCGGCTCGGGCAAACCTATCGACCTCTTCGTCGTCTCGTACTTATTCGAGCGTGGCAGAAAAGTTTGGAAAAACGCGATCCGCAAAGACCTCGAGAAAATCCGGACGCTCGCGGGCGCTTCCTCCGTCGAAATATTCGGAGGAAGGCTTCCGGGCCCCCTCCCCACTTTCGCGCGCTTCATCTTCGGCACGCCGAAAGGCCTTCCGCTGGACATACGCGACTGGGGAAAGATTGAGGCCTGGGCCGAGGGAATCGCGGATAAGATGTAACAAAATTCAGTTTCGTCCCAAACAGCCGCAGGACTCTCCTATGATGAGCTGACTCGGGATGTAGACTTCCCGAGGCGAGGCGCTCTCCTTGGAGTCGATGATAGACAGCAGCATTTCGGCGGCGGCCTTGCCGATCCGCGATTCAACCTTTTCGAGTGTCGTGGGACAGGGAGAGAGCGCGTCGATGATGTCGGGGTGCTCGAACGAGGCGACGGCGATATCGCTGGGTATCGAGAGGCCCTTTTCACGAAGCGCCTTGTAGCCGCCGAGCAGGAGCTGGGAATTTCCGTAGATGATCGCAGTGGGGCGCGAGCCGCCTTTCTGTTCGAGGAGGTCCTTGGTGGCGCCATAGCCACTGTGAATCTCCCAGTCGACGCTGCGGACAAGGCTGTCATCGAAGGCCAGTCCTGCGTCCCTCAGGGCATTGCGAAAACCGTTCAGGCGCTCGCGCGAGGAAGATTCCTCCAGCGGCCCTGTGATGAACCCGATCCGCAAATGGCCATGACCCAAAATGTGCTCCGTGAGACGGCGGGAATTGCCTTCGTTGTCCTGAAGCACATAATTGCGGGCCGGCCCGCTCAGACGGTTGTCGATCAGGACAAGGGGCGTGCCGTCGAGATTCGGTATCTGGTCGATATATTCGCCCTGATTGCCGATCGGCGCGAGGATGATGCCGTCGATATTCTTCGCGAGGAGAGAACGGATCGATTCGATCTCGTTCTCTCTCGAATCCGAGGTAAAACAGATGAGCGTCGAGTAGCCTTTCGCGCGAAAGAAAGCGTCGACGGCGATGCCGATTTCTCCGAAGAACCCGTTCGTGATGTTCGGAATGATATAGCCGACCGTGTTGGTCTTCTGGTTCCTCAGACTCTGGGCCGCCCAGTTCGGGGTAAACCCGCGTTTGCGGACTACCTCCATAATAATCTCTTTTGTTTCGCGCTTTATGTCGGGATGGTTGTGTATGGCGCGCGAGACTGTCTTGATCGAGAATCCCGTCTCTTTCGCGATGTCCTCAAGTTTTGTCACGGTTCAATATACCTCATCATTTTCTGACCAATAGAGATAAGCGTCCAACACCTAGCGTTGCCGACAACGTTGACGAATGTCAAGAGCCCTGCCCTGGAGCCCTCTTTTCCTCTGGCCCGTACAAAATTCTTGAAAAAAAGCTTGACAAATCGAAATTTCGATATGATGATAGTAATCGTTGCCGACAACGTTGGCAAAATATGGAAATTCGGTCAAGAATTATGGAGGAGGCTATGAAAAAGATTGGAGCAATGGTGCTTGTCCTTTTCCTCATCGTGTCCACGGCGGGGTGGGCTCAGGCGACACCGGCAAAGGGCGGCAAGACACTGATCGGCGTGAGCATCATGGAGCTTACGGCGTATACCTGGTACCTTGGCGTCATCGACGGCTGCAAGCAGTGGGCGGCCGAACATCCCGAGGCGAATTTCACCTTCCAGTTCGAAGATTCGCACTCCGACGTGCAGACCATGCTGAACAACATCGACAATCTTCTCGCGGCCGGGGCAAAGGGCATCATTCTCTTCCCCGCCGACGCTTCTTCGGCGATTCCCACGATAAAGCAGAACGTCGCGAAGGGCATTCCTTTCGTCATTGGCGATTACAAGCAGCAGCCGACAAAACCATCCGACGCGGTGTGGGCGACCTTCGTGGGGCACGACATGAGAGCCCTGGGGGTAACCGCCGGGAAAATCGCGGTCGACTATCTCAAGACTCTGAACAAGTCGAACCCCGTGTGCCTCTTCGTTTCCCGCCCGACCTCCGGTCAGGTGTCAAAAGACAGGTACGAGGGCTTCAGGGATACCGTGCTCGCGACGTTCCCCAACGCGAAAGTGATCGAGGAAGGCGACGCGGGAGCCGGCAGCCGAGCCTCGTCCCAGGACCTGGTCGAGAACGTGCTCAAGAGAGAGCCGGTCATCGATGTCGTATGTGGCCACAATGACGCGGAAGTCGTCGGCGCCTACAACGCCGCGGTCTCCCAGAAGAGAACCAACATCAAATTCATCGGCATCGCGGGCGACAAGGATGTCTTGTCCTTCATCACTAAGGGCAACCCCGCATGGATAGGCGAAGTCCTCCAGGACCCCGTCGTGCTCGGTTACCAGGCCACCGACGCTATGTACAGGGCTCTGATAAAAGGCGAAAAACTGCCGCCGTCCTACACTCTTCCCCAGCCGGAAGGAATCACGCCGGCCAACATAAAGAACTACGACTGGCAGAAGTGGTCGTGGCTGTGAGCCGGAACGCCGATACCCATTCGTTGATCGGCGTATGACGAGGTGGGCGAGGACCGTATCCTTGTCCACCTCAAATTTTCGCGTGCCGTCAAGGCACTCCTGATCGAAAAAACTACTAGACTTACTGAAGCAAGCGGAGAAAAGGGAATGACGAGTCGTTTTCAGACTGACGCGAGCGTTCGGAACGAAAAAATGCCGTTGGTCGAGCTCAAGAACTGCACTATGGAGTTCCCGGGTGTAAAAGCCCTGGACAAGGTGAATTTTACCCTGATGCCCGGTGAGTGCCACGGTCTGGTCGGGGAAAATGGCGCCGGCAAATCGACGCTCTCCAAGTGCGTCACGGGCGAAAACCACATGACCAGGGGCGAACTGTTCATAGAAGGGAAAAAAGTAAAGCTTTCGGGCTATTCGATAAAAGAGTCCCAAAGGCTGGGCCTTCAGGTCGTCCACCAGGAATTCCAGCTGATGAGCGACATGACGGGCCTCGAAAACATCTTCATCGGCCACTACGCCAGAAAGGCGGGGCTTATAGACTGGAAGACCCTCAACAGGAAGGCGCGGGAGCTCATGGACTTTCTACAGTGCGAGGTGGACCTGAATGTACCGGTAAACTACCTGCGCACCGCCGAAAAGCAGATCATCCAGCTCGCCAAGGCGGTACACGCCGAGTCCAAGGTCCTCATTCTCGACGAGCTCACCGCCGTTCTCCAGGAAAAGGATATCCTGAACATCTTCAGAATCATCGACATCCTCAAGGCGAGAGGCATGGGCATCATCTATATCTCTCACAGACTCAACGAAATCTTTGAATGCTGCGACTCCTACACCGTACTCTGCGACGGCCGCCACATCAGCAGCGGAAATGTGCGCGATATCGATCGGAAAGAACTCATCAAGATGATCATCGGGCGGGAGCTGACGCAGGTCTATCCGACCATGAACACCGAGTTTGGAGAGGTCATGCTCGAAGTGAAGGGATTATCCGCCCCGAAAGCCTTCAGGGACATCAGTTTCCAGGTGAGGTCCGGCGAGGTGATCGGCCTTGCGGGGCTTGTGGGCGCGGGAAAGACGGAGCTCGTCCAGGCGATCTTCGGCACGCACCCCGTCACGGGCGGCAAGATTCTCATCAAGGGCAGGGAAGTAAAAATAAAAAATCCGGAGCACGCGATTCAACTGGGCCTCGGCTACATCCCCGACGAACGGAGAACCCTCGGTCTGAACATGAAGTTCGACATCAAGGAGAATACGGTGCTCCCCTCGATGCGCAGGTTCCGGAAATTCAAACTATTTCAGGACCACAGGGCTGAGGCGCGGTCGGCCTATGATATCAACGAAAAACTCGAATTGAACTATTACTCGCTCTGGCAAAGCGTCGAGAAGCTGTCCGGCGGCAACCAGCAGAAGATCGTCATCGCGAAGTGGATGCTCCGCAACTCCGAGATATTCCTTCTGGACGAGCCGACCAGAGGCATCGATGTCGGGGCCAAGTTCGAAATCTACACGCTGATACACGAGCTCACGCGGCAGGGAAAGAGCGTCGTCATGGTCTCGCCCGAACTCGAGGAACTGATCGGGCTGTGCAACAGGATCTACATCCTCTACGAAGGTTCGATTATGGACATAGTGGAAGGAGAAAGAAAGACGCAGGAAGTGATTATCAGCAGTCTGCTAGGAGTGAATGGAAAATGAACACCTTCGAAGAAAAAGCAAAACGCTATGGCGGGGGATGGAGATCATTCATCGGGGATTGGATGATTCTCTTTCTCTTTGTGGCGCTGGTGGTGATCTTCAGCCTGACCTTGAGCACGTTCAGGACCACAGACAACATAATGAACATTCTGAGGCAGGCTTCCTTCACCGCCATCATCGCGATGGGGGAATTCTTCGTCATACTGATCGGCCAGATGGACATGTCCATCTCCTCGATCATCGGGATGGTCTCCATCTTCTTCGCGGGATTCGTGGTGAAGATGGGAATACCGATATGGATCGCCTTTCTGCTCGTCATGGCGATGTCCGCGGTGATCGGGCTGTTCAACGGCGTGCTGGTCGTATACGGCAAGATGCCCTCATTCATCGCCACGCTCGTCACCATGAACATCATAAAGGGGCTGAACTACCTGTATTCCAGAGGACTTCCCATCTCGGGCCTTCCCGACGGCTTCAACTTTCTGGGTTCGGGCTATGTCGGCATCGTGCCTTTCCCTGTCATCCTCATGTTCCTTGTGGCGATCATTCTGTTCGTCATCACGGCGCACACCTCGGTCGGACGGAGCTTCTACGCGGTCGGCGGCAACCTCGAGGCGAGCAAGCTGTCCGGCATCAACGTGGTATTCATCAGCATCCTGGCCTTCGTGTTCTCGGGCGTGCTGACGGCGGTCGGAGCTCTCGGGCTGACGGCCAAGACGCTGGCGGGCAACGTGTCGCTGGGCGAGAACCTCCTGTTCGACGTCATGACCATCGTCGTGCTCGGGGGAACTTCGCTGACCGGCGGGCGCGGGCGCATCTTCGGAGTGGTCATCGGCGCCCTCTTCCTGCAGGTGATAAGCAACGCGATGGTCCTCATGGGAATAAACACCTACTGGCAGTGGGTCGTAAAGGGCATCATCCTGATCATCGTCGTCCTCATCGATTCCAACACCAAGCGAGATGTCGTCACAACTTCACGAAAAGCAAAACAGGCAAGCGCCGAGGAGAAATGAAATGCACGGAGATATCTGCATACCCAATAATGAATACAAGGAACGTGTAGGAAAAGCGGCCGCGCTCATGCGGCGAGAGGGCCTCGACGCGCTGATCGTCAACGGAAATGAGGCGGACTACGCCAACACGCGGTACTTTTCGGGATTCTGGCCGCTGTTCGAGCGCTGCGGCGTGGCGATCAGCGCGGCGGGAGACGCGGCACTTCTGGTCGGCCCAGAGAGCAGGGCCTTCGGAGGCGACCGGAACAAGCTGGACAAACTCTACGTTCTGAAAGACTACCGCGAGGGCGCCGACCCCGCCTACCCGGAACTCAGGGCCGACACCTTCAATGATGTGTTCAAGGGTCTCGGCATTACCGGGAAAAAACTCAGAATAGGCGTCGCCAGCTACCTCGACACATCGGTCATAATAATGGAAGGAATTAAGAAAGCCTTCCCTGAGGCAGAGATCGCTAGGGCCGACCATCTGATGGTGGAGCTCCGTTCCATAAAGTCCAGAAGCGAAATAGCCTGCCTGAAGGAAGGCTATCGCCTCGCGGAGCTCGCGAGCCAGCAGGTGATCAAGGAGATCAAACCGGGCATGACCGAGCTCCAGATGGTCGGTGTCGCACAGCGCGTCATCTACGAGAACGGCGCGGAGTACGAGGGCCTGCCCATGTATGTCTTCTCCGAAGCCTCCACGAGACACGCCATCTCGAGGTCTTCCTACCGCAGGTTCGAGCAAGGCGACATCGTGCAGCTCAACCTGTCCGCGAAGATCGACGGCTACTCGGCGTCGATCGGCTATCCGGTAATCCTCGGCAAACTGACGGGAAAACGCCGCGATATCGTCCTGTTCGGCCTCGAGGCCCACAACTGGACACAGGGGCAGCTGAAGGCGGGGGTCATCGCCGCGGATGTCGCCAAGGACTTCTACAGGTTCTTCGTGGACAACGGCTACAAGGACAACTTCGTGTACGGGCCGATGCACGGCACGGGACTCATCGAAGTCGAGGCGCCCTGGGTCGAGACGGTTTCGAACTACGCGTTCAAACCCAACATGACCTTCCAGATCGACACCTTCATCTCCACCGACACCTTCGGCGTCCGCTGGGAAAAGGGCGTGGCCATCGAAGAGAACGGAGTCGACGTCATGTCGCCCCCGATCGGCATACTCTATGAGATGGATTTCTAGTTATCCGACAGGAAGTGCACAATGAAGCCCATCTATGTATTGTTCGGCGTCGACATGGAGACCGATGTCGGCAGCTTTACGCCTTTCTATGAGGGCGCGAAGCACGGCACGCCCCTCCTGCTCGACATGTTCTCGGGCAAAGGCGTCAGGGGTACCTTCTTCTTCACGGGAGACTGCGCGCGGGAAAATCCGGAAGTCGCAAAGCTGGTGGCGAAGAGCGGCAACGAAGTCGGCTGCCACTCCCTCTACCATGAGACCGTGGGCGACGAGCTCTTCCCGATTCCCGGCGTAAAGCCTCTCCTACCGCACGAAGTGAAACCCAGACTGAAGCTGTGCAAGAAGTGGGTGGAAAAAGCCGCCGGCGTGAAAACGACCTCCTTCCGCTGTCCCCGGCTCTGGGGTTCGACGGCGGTGGTCAACGCGCTCGAGGAGCTCGGTTTTACCTGCGACGTCTCGTATCCGATGTATTTCTACCGTGAGCAGTTCGCGCCCTACCATCCCGACCGCAAGGATTGGACAAAAAAGGGTGACAGTTCCGTCCTGGAAGTCCCCAACTTCGCCGATATGACTATGAAGAGCGAAGATCCGGGTCTTGAGCGCGACAGGGATCAGTGGCCCCTCTTCAGGACAGTGGGCGCCGAGTACATCTTCGGAAAGAGCATAGCCTTTCTCGAATTCTGCGGCAAAAAAGAAATTCCGCCCGTGCTCGCATTCTATATCCACCCATGGGAGTTCTGGCCGATGGAGGCCAGCTACCATTTCGGCGAGGCCACGGTCATCCCCGACGAGTTCATCACCAAGAACTGCGGACCGGTCGCGCTCCAGGAACTCGGAAAACTGGTCGACGATCTGGCCGGCATCGGCGCGAAGTTCCTGACCGCGCGCGAACTCACGGAGATTTTCGCGTAGAATGAACATGGGGCGCGGAAATTCCTGAGCATTTCCGCGCCGCGCCCCCAGAGAGGAGGGAGAACCATGATACATATTTTCCCCGAACCCAAGATCGTCCGAGAACTCGAGGGCCGCACGGAACCTTTCAGCGAGCTCGCCATCGACTTCGGCGGCCTGCCGGAGGCGGAAAAAGCGGATTTGCTGGACATCGCCCGCATGCGTCTCTGGAACCGCAAAGACATGCGCGTTTCGGCGGGCGCCACAGGCGAAAACTCCATCAGGGTCGGTTCCGTCCGCGACCTCTCGGGCATCAAGGCCGAAGATCGCGACCTTTTTCTGAAGCAGGGATACTGCCTGAAAATCGAAAAAAATCAAATCCTTCTCAAATACCAGGAAAAATCGGGGTTCATCTACGCGATCACCACCCTGAAGCAACTCCTGATCAGGGAGAACGGCAGGTCTGTACTCCCCTGCTGCGAAATTACGGACTGGCCTTCAGTGGAGCACCGCGCCGTTGCCCCTACTTTCTCATGGTACGCGGGCTACGGCCGCCTCGGTTTCGACATGCAGCTCTGGGGCCGCGACGAATGGCTCGAGTACCTCAATGTCTGCATCGACAGCAAAATAAACCAGATGAACATGGTCATGTACGGATACTGGCCGTTCGAGCTCAAGGAGTACCCCGAGACGGTCTTCCGGGATGTGTCCGTCAAAATCTGGAACAAGGAGAACAGGCGCTGGCTGACCGTGCGCTACTCGCACCCGAACATCGAGGAAAACTTCCTGGCCGACTTCATCGCGATGGCCCACCGATTCGACTTCAAGATATTCGCGTACGTGGGGCTCAATTCCTACAACGGCGCGTACAGCATCAAGCACCCCGAGAAGCGCATGGTGAAGCCCGCCGGCTCGCACTTCATGAACGACTTCGACTCGCTCTGCCTCAGCGACGAGGGCAACATCGGCTATATCCTCGCGAGCATGAGAAAGATCGCCCGGCTCGGCTTCGACGGCTTCACGCTCGAGGAGAGCGAGGAAGGTTTCTGGTTCTGCACCTGTGAGAGGTGCCAGGAGCGCTGGGGCGCGACCTCGGTCTCCCCGGTCGAGGCGAAGCACAAGGCCAACGTGTGGCTTCTAAATCTGATCTACGAAGAGATACGGAAGGTGAACCCCGCGGCGGTCATCGGCATCCGCGCGTTCAGGCAGCCCCCTCTCGAAAAGGATCCGGCGTTCCTGAGGGAATGCGTGAAGAGCATGCCTGAGGACATCAAGCTCTTCTGGGCACCCGCCCTCTATGTTCCACCCACGGAATTCAAGAAGTGGATAGCCGCGTTCGGCAGAGACAGAATCTGGGGGCGGGACACCGAGGCCAACGCGATCACCTCGACCATGGGCCGGCTCTTCCGCGTGTTCGAGTCCAACATGATCCGCTACGCGGACGAGCCCAACGCGCAGGTCATCGAGCGCGACATCGAGCAGCACATGACGAGCGCGGCGGAGGGCGTCAGCGGGATCAACGGCTTCATGTTCGAGTGGTACGGGCTCTTCATGTTCCAGTGGGCACACGGCAACTACGGCTGGGGCTCCAGGATGGACAAGGAAGAATTCTTCCGGCTCTCCTGCGAGGCGACCTTCGGAGAAGAGCTCGGCGACAGGGTCCTCTTCGCGCTGAGGAGCATACTCACGATACACGAGAGCCAGATGCCCTTCTACACGACGCCCTTCCCCTTCCAGAAGAACAGGATCACGAAGACGGACATCCCGGAAATCATGCGCGCCAAGCTGCGGCATCCCGGGCTCCTGGAAGAAATACACGCCATCCAGCGCGAACTTGAAAAAGACCCGCAGTTCGCCGAGTACATACCGCACTTCGCCCGGATCGAAAACGCCGAGCGCAGAAACGCCGTCATCTACGACATGGCGCTCGCGTCGCTGAAATACGAGGACGCGGCTTCGCCCGAGGAGAAAGAGCGTTTGCTCGACGAGATCCTCCAGTATAACGAGGCGGATTTCGACCTCGTGAAGGACATGTTCTTCGACATCAACCCGGTCAGCGAGTCGGGGGTCAAGAGCTGCATGTACCCCTACCACGAGATCAGGCGCCTGATCCACAACATCAGGCACCCCGAGGCACCCGACGACGCGATCGTCTGCTCGGGCATCGAGGCGCTGGGATGGCTGTGGCTATGAAAGAGAATAGCCCCATCAGATGGAATCTGAATCCATCCATGTTCGCGGAAAAGGAGCGGCTCATCCTCGAATCCCCAGCATTTTCCGCGAGCACCTTCCGGTACGGTTCGGGGGTCGAGGCGCTCCGCGTCCGGGCGGGCCGCGGCGAATTCGTCTGGCTCCCCTACCTGGGCCAGCAGGTCTGGGACTGGCGCGTCGACGACAAAAGCCTCAAGTTTGAGGGTTTCATGGAAGAACCGTCCTATGGAAAAAACTTCCTGCAGAACTACGGCGGATTCCTCATCCACTGCGGCATGACCGCGATGGGCAATCCCGGCCCGCGCGACGCGCACCTCCACCACGGAGAACTGCCCGTCGCGCGCTTCGACGAGGCGTGGATCGAAACAGGGCCGGATGACGGCCGCGAAAAGGAACTTTCGCTCTGCGGGCACATCCACTGGAAAGTGCCTTTCGTGGCGGAGTACCGCTGTACGCCATCGCTGCGGATATCGGCGGACGGTCTGCGGCTGCGCGCCGAAGTGCGCCTGGAAAACCCGACATCCCGCGACTTGGAGTACATGTACCTCGCGCACATCAACTTCGCCTTTGCGGGGGCCGAGAAAATACTGTCGACCGTTCCCTTCGACGCTGCGCACGCCACCGTCAGGGAGGAGATCAGGCCAAGCCTGGAAAGGCCAGGCCTGACCGCGAACCCCGCCCTCATCCAGCGCATCGATGGGGAGGCGGCCTACGAGCCCGAACTGGTGGCGATTTTGAACCACAAAGACGCGGCCATGCCCGCCGGTTCGATACTGGTCCACAAAGACGGCAGCGTGCGCTGGGTGCGCCAGGACAGCCCCGAGCTCGACCATCACGTGATATGGATCACCCACAACCGCGACCGAGGCGCCTGCGGATTCCACCTCCCCGCGACAGCCGGCCCCACGGGACTCGCGAGCGAGAAAGCGCAGGGCAATCTGAAGCGTCTGCCCGCCGGCGGCGGCGTCACCCTCCGCTACGAGTGCGGATTCGCCGACAGGCTCGGGGACGCGCCCATCGCCGGCGCACATTGAACGCCGCACGAAATTGTGCTTCGGCGGCGATGGCGGTGCGCTCCCATGGGCACCCCATCCGGAGCACCGAAAGGAGACATACATGCAAGCGCAGCAGAACGACATGGGCAGGACACAGTGGGTGTACCCCGACCTCGAACTGCCTCCCCCGGGTGACTTCCCTCTGAAAGGGCATGAATCCCTCATCATCCTGAACATGAACGCCGCCGACGCCTCCGTCGCCTTAACGCTCTATTTCACCGACAGAGAACCCGTCATGCTCGCTCCCGTCAAAGTTCCCGGCCAGCGTGTCCGCTGCCTGCGGATGGACAAGGTGGACGACATCGGCATCCAGATTCCCCGGGAGACACAGTACGCCCTGCGCCTCCTCTCGGACCTGCCCGTCGTCGCCCAGTACGGCAGACTGGACACGCGCCCGCAGAATATGGCCTTCTACACGGTGATGGGGTACAGCGGGTGAACCGGGCCGCCCCGGCCTGCGGTGTTACTCAGGGTGCTGAGTGTTGCCCTATCATACCACTCCCTTGGGAATTTTTTCTATTTTGCATTTGTGGGTTCCGTATAGATCGTTCTCCTCAAGCGTGTAGCCCATTTTACAGAACACTTCTATGATTGAGAATGCTTGATTTGCCGCCGGATTATCCGCTCGTCGAACACATTCACTATGAGAATTACGAGTCCGATGCATCCTAAGAACACAGGCCATGTCCAGTATGCACATCGGAAATATTTCAAATGGTTAAATATGATTATCGCAATATTCGAGAGCGAAGCCAATAAAATGAGAGCGCAGATGGCGATATATTCAATTCTTCGCCGCGCCATCAGCAGGACGATGGACGAATCGAGTTCTTCCATATCCTCGACGGTGAGGATATTCGCCTTTCGAAACACCAACGCGAAAAAACAACGGGGAATGATAAATCTTATTCCACCCATTCTTTCTTCAATCCGTCGATCAACCGCTCTCAGTGCCTCTTTGAGTCTCTGTTCCATAGTTTTGAGCATCGCAACGGGATAATAGGAGGAAAGAAGTATGAGCATGATTGTAATTTTAAAGAGCAAGAATACGGAAAGGGCGCCGACTGGATGGCGTGCGGCGCTTGCGCCGAAAATGGGGTTGGTCTCGACAACATTCGCGCTCACGACGGGATCGAGCAAGGCCCATAAGGTAGAAAGAATATCAACCACCGATACCGCAATACCCCATACGAGCGGACGCGATACCTTGCGTATCATGCCGTTGGCGAGAAGCCAGACACTGACGGCGAGACTGACGGCTGCGGTGGTTATAAAGGCTATGGTTAGAGAATAATACTATATGAACATGCACCACATGACGACAATGGTATATGTCCACAGCAAATTGGGCATCAGAATTGCTTTCTGCACTGTATTCAGTTCCGCGTAACGCGAATCCATGCAACAGCCACCAACTTTCATTATAGATGCACTGTCGAGCGGCGCAATGGGTTTTTCCGGGACTATACTACCTCCGTCACGACACCGGCCTTCATCAAAAGGGGAATGGAAAGCATGCTGTTTTCGGCATCTGATTCGCTTTGATATGCAAGAGCGCGTCGCACAACTTCATTTATGACGGCCGACTCACGAAATTCGAGATAACGGCCGATACCTGCCACATCGTCGTCATGCCCATGAACATAGTGTGAAGGCCTGTGGTACCAGAATTCGGCATTCTTCATGGCCAGGCGCCTCTCCCCGTAGCAAAACAGGAGAAAGGCCGCGGAACACACCTTTCCCGCTGCACAGGTATCAAAGGGGATCTCGAAATACCGACAGAAGGCCACGATATCTATGACGTCATCGATGCTGCCTCCCTCGGAGTCGATCGAGAGCATCGCTCTCGTGTTCTCTTCACGGAGGGCGAGTATCCTCTTCTGAAGAACGGCAGCGGCCAAATCCCCCTCTCCAAGTATTCCCTCTATGCTAATCGTACTGGAGCACATCGAAGACCTCATCGACCAAATGCAGCTGCAAAGCCTCGGAGGGAAGGATCGGTCTATTGTTGCCATTCAGTATTTTCTCCCGAAGGACCTCCCGGGGAGTATCGGATCGCTGCTCCAGAAAATGGAGAAGGCTTTCCCTGCGCTGTTCGAACATGCGCGCATAGCCCTGTATTTTCGAGGCATTGACGAAGCCGACATCTTCGAATACATCCGTCGTCGTTATGCGGGTTCCGGAAGAGACGATCCGGTTGCCGGTAGAAGCGAAGAGCAGCAGTGCCGCTTCCTCCAGACAGCAGCCAAAGGAAAAAACGTTGGTCTTGAAGGGCACAAGATGCTCAAAACCGAGTATCTCCATCACGTCGTCGTAGGTTCCGCCAAGGCTGTGGAGCATGAGAGTTACATCATCCGATCCGGACGCGAAGCCAGCCAGCTGCTCTGTCACTTCCTTGGCGCTGACATGTGGAGTCGTCGAATCGTCCTCATCGACACCCACCCGGCCGTACATGAAAATCGTTCTCGTCCAGTCAGAAATGGTATTCATGGTCACCTCGTATTGTCGGAGACTTCATGGTTTCGACCGGCGTGCCGTATATTCAGAGATCCCTTGCTGTAAGGTAAGACATACTCCGGGTCTACCTGAAGAGTATAGTGCACAATGAGTTTCAGTAGTATTACTATGAGCACCACCACAAAGAGAGTGATAGTCACCGATCTCCAGAAATGACGGAGCGGGACCAATTCGTCAAAGTCCTGCAGTCGGGGATTATCCGGGAGCGATTTGTTTGTAATGAGGAATTTCATACGCGCCTCCTTCCCATAGGCCGAAACAATCCCCTTTTTCATTGCAGAATGACCTCACTGCAGCACATGGACACACAGGGACTCGGAGATAGCACAGGGAAGCAAAAGCAGCATATACAACAAATACATCCCTTTGACATGACTGCCGTCCAAATATTCCACCCAGACCTTGCTGTTGTACTTTCTGTATTTCCTTATTATCACGATGATCTCTTTGGTGCATACCAGCTTCCAGAACAGGTCGAGCGGCGCTTCGACTACGGAATATCCCACCAACACCGCAAGCCTCAGAGTGTCGTGCGCGGGAAGGGTCGTCGCCGATGCTTTGAAAAAGAGCGAGAGTTCCATACCCAAATTAGGAAACGCAGGTACCTTCACTATGAATTGATAGAAGAAGAACAACGGAGAGACAAGCATAATCGCAAAGTAACGATTCAATAACACCACAATAGAATTCCAGCCCCAGATAATCAGTGTATCGAGGATGAAAAGCACAGGAACTGACAGTTTGAATACATCTAAGGGAAACATAGACTGATTTTTTTGGACAGGATGCAGGTCGTGGGCTTGGTAGAAATCGTT
The DNA here is from genome assembly GCA_002425765.1 of Spirochaetaceae bacterium UBA5556. Lineage (GTDB taxonomy): Bacteria > Spirochaetota > Spirochaetia > Treponematales > Rectinemataceae > Rectinema. Next base: position 47,796 of record DIMW01000008.1, read on the forward strand.
TCTGGACTCGAAGGTGTTGGAGAAAGCGAAAAACGCGATGGTCGCCACGACGATGAAGAGTGCGATGAACAACAGTGTCTTTTCGCGCCAGAATTCTCTGGCGCTCGCCTTCACTTTTAGCGAAGGCAAACTGATACGTTGTTGTCTAAGCTTATGGCCCCTCGGAGCCTATGGGCACCACCGGCGCGTCCACGGGCACCCTGAAATAACGATTCGTTTCTCCAAGGTCCATAACAGCACCAAACTTTTCTGGCTTTATACTTTCGAAATACAGCGAGTTGCCGTCTTCACTGTAGACAATGACCAGGGACCCTGGTATCAGTTCCTCACTCATCGTTCCCCAGCCGCCTTCAAAAATGAATCTGTAACCTTCCTGCCTATAGGAACTCACTTTGAATTCTCCAACAGCAACATCAATGTAAGGTTCTTCTGCGCCAAGGTCTATCACCACCACTTCATTGTTGACGGGATTCTCCCCCCAAGAGAATGCCTTGGTATAATTCATATTCCAGTCCCACATAGACCAAACCCCCGAGGGGTTAATCTGAGGTTGAGAACCTGCCATGGCTGCACATGAAAAAATGAACAAGAATGAGAAAATGCCTTGTAACTTCATATTGGCCCTTCTGCTATCATCAGTCGTTTTGTTTTCATAATTCTATATATAGCATATAACAATACAAGCAGCGATATGGTGAAGAATGCTGCCGGAGCCAGGGTGTCCACATGAAACATCCCTATCATGAAGATCGAGAAATTCCAGCAGATATGCATCTGGATGGGGATATAAATAATTCGGTACATTGAATACAATGTCGCAAGAAAAAAGTAGGCCTCAATAAACCTGCCCAGGAACATGACAACTGCTGCCACTGAAACGGAATAGCCGTGAATAAGAGTGAAGAAAAGCGCACTCAGGAAGACAAACCTGCGTATACCATGCTTAGTGCAATAGCTATACAAGACTTTCCTGAAGAGATACTCTTCTATCACAGGCCCAATCGCAAGCACGACAGGTAACTGATATAGATTTATCGAAGGCGGACCTTCCGTCACACCAAGTATATTCTGTAAACAATACACCAGCACAGGGAGTGCCAGAGAGGCGAGGCTGTAGAGCAGTAAATCTCCTTTTTTTGAGGAATATATCTCCTTCACGGATTTCGAGTCGTTTTTCTCAACAGAAGATTCGTCCGCATCTCTCATCCCCTCCTGTATGTACTTGCCGAGGAGAAGATAGCAGAGCACTACTATCAGCGACAGGACCGCGCCCATAATATTCATCTGAGTCGTGGACGGGCGTGTCCTTTCTATGGTTGAGGAAAGAGGCAGGAATATTGAAAGGGGGACAAAAAAGTTTATCAGCCAGGGGATCAGCAAGAAAAGCAATAGGGCCTTTCCATAGGCAGAGACAATTTCCTTTTTCATCTGCAGGGGGACCTCGTTAGCACCTCTTTTCTGGATAACCAATATCGCCTATTTCCATGCTCGCCTTCAATCTATGGGTCGGGTTTGGCAAAATCAATGCTTACTGCCCCGGAAGGATCGATCAGTACTTGCTTACCGAAGAATACCGACCCGTCATCGCATAGTATGCCGGCGGCTGTCGGCGAAGAATCCAGAAGAAGATATTCTTTCATATCGCCACCGCTGATCGTGAAGTATTGGTCGTGCGAGGAGATCACCCAGAAGTCGGACCAGCCGCCGGACGTCTCGGGGTCCGTTCTGTATGTCCCTTCTTTGGGAGGGACAATAAAGGAATAGTGTGTGAATGAGGGTCTCCGCATGAGCGCTTCCGCCCCCGTATTCCAGCGTATCAGGAAACTCGCACTGTCGATTATTTCCAATTCCCTGAATTCGTTGTCCGTCGTGGGCAGAAATGATTCGCCGGTTGAGAAGGCAAACTCGGAATAGGCTCCGTTGCACTGCAGCGTAACGAGATTGTCCTCGACGCCGACAATCGCCACTCCCTGGGGGGAGGCGTAGAGCCCCGGCTGCGGCGATACATGTGCGGGGATTTCCCTGACTTCCGGTCTGGAAAACGACGGCGGGGGAATCTCGAATTGCTCTTCGATGTACCGCTTCAAAATCTTGATCCCTATGTCCCGGAGCGCATTGATGCCCCATTGGTCATAGATATTGCCCGCGAGGACTATCCCCACGTTTTGATTCCGGGCGAGAATGACGACGACACGGTGCGATAGATACGATCCTTCCGCCCAGGCTACGCTCCCGAGGTAATCGAGAGAAGGCTCGGTCAGAATCCAGCCTTCGCCCGATTCGTACCCCTGTCTATTCAGTTGCCCCGCGATTGCGGGAGAAAACGGCGTTTCTGAATCTATCGCCCTCTTTTCTTTCGTCTGGTCTTCATTCTCCGTTCTCAACAGGTACGAGTAACATTGCGCCAGATCGGAAAGTGTCGAGCGCATGGAAAAAGACGGGTCGAGGTAATTGTACATATCGGAGCTTGAGTCCAGGAACGGCTCTCCTCCGGCATGATAGAACCTGCTTTTCTCCGGAGGCGTAGAATCCTTCCCGAAACTTGAGGCGACCATTCCGAGCGGCCCGTATACTTCGTCCCGGACATAGTCGCCGAAAGACTTGCCGCTCGCCTTTTCGACGAGCAGACCCAGGACGTTCATCATGAGCGCCGATTCCGATCTCCGCACGCCTTCCGGAAACCGGTTCTTTGCGCTGGAGAGACGCTTCGCCAGGCTGTCCGCGTCGAGTATCCCGCCCATGTTCGGAATCGGCCGGTCGGCATAGCCGCTCGTCTCGGCAAGCAGCGAACGTATTTTCAGCCCGCCGATTCTCTCCGCATTGGCGTTCGCGCCCGAAAACAGTTCCGGCAAGTATCGGGAAACAGGCGAATCGATATCGATTTTCCCCTGTGCGTACAGTGCCCGCACGGCAAGGATGGTGAACTGTCCCGATAGTTCCCCTATATGAATTTCGGTGTTTTCATCGAATGCAATCCGATTGTCCCCGCCACCGCTCCGATAGCGCCAAAGAGTCCCCTGATCCGAAAAAAGACATGCCCCGATTCCTCCGTAGTACGTCTTTGTCCCGTTTTCCACGATCGACTCAAGTGCGGAAAAATCGACACCATCTGCGCTGAGTTTCGCCCCGCAGAATAAAATCAGCAGGCATGCGACACACAGCCGAAGGCGGCCGCTCGTGGCGTACCGCTTCGTTTCATGGTATATCGATCTCATTGTACAAACTCCCCGCTCTTTTCGAGCGCGTAGTCCATTCATCAGAACACTTCTACGATTGAGAATGCTTGATTTGACGCCGAATTATCCGCTCGTCGAACACATACAGTATGAGAATTATGAGTCCGGCGCACCCCAAGAACACAGGCCATGTCCAGTATGCACACCGAAAGTATCCTAAATGGTTAAATAAGATTATCGCAATATTCGAGAGCGAAGCCAATAAAATGATAACGCAGATGGCCATATATTCAATTTTTCGCCGCGCCATCAGCAGGACAATGGACGAGTCAAGTTCCTCCATATCCTCCACGGTAAGGACGTTCGCCTTTCGAAACACCAACGCGAAACAACAACGGGGAATGATCAATTCTAGTCCTCCCATTCGTTCTTCAATCCGTCCATCAACCGCTCTCAGCGCTTCTTTGAGTCTCTGCTCCATAGTGTCGGGCATCCCAAGGGGGTAATAGGAGGAAAGAAATATGAGCATGAATGTAATTTTAAAGAGCAGGAATACGGAAAGAGCGCCGACTGGATGGCGTGCAGCGCTGGCGCTGAAAATGGGATTGGTCTCGACAACATTCGCGCTCACGACGGGATCGAGCAAGGCCCACAAGGTAGAAAGGATATCAGCGACCGATACCGCAATACCCCATACAAGCAGACGCGATACCTTGCGTATCATGCCGTTGGCGAGAAGCCAGGCAATGACGGCGACACTGACGGCTACGGTGCTTATAAAGGCTATGATTAGGGAGTAATACTGTATGAACATGCACCACATGACGACAATGGTATATGTCCACAGCAAATTGGGCATCAAAATTGCTTTCTGCACTGTATTCAGTTCCGCGTAACGCGAATCCATGCACTGTTCCTGTGGATCATTTGTAGCGACGTAGCAACGACTGCGAGCTCCAGTCATTGCCACGTCAAGATATTCAATTATGCTTTAGCGGCGTTCTGCAGCTTGGCATCCGCGGATAGTTCCTCCAATGATAAGTGTTGCACTAATTACTGCTGCCACCGTTGCCGGGATTCCAACTGTAGGGCCCAAAGCCCCAGCTACAGTTCCAATAATAATCAGGGTCGCGCCTTCTCGTGTCATATTCGGTGGTTTATCCCACCACTGTCCAAATCGTTCAAGTGCAGCCTGATCAGAATCGCCATATTTATTGTTTGTTTGGCCTCGACTATATGCAACGGATTCTGACAGATCGTCCCGAACTGGTCTACCTCCTTCTACCGCCTCAAGGTCCGATAGGGCAATAAGCTCCACTCCCTCTACGTCGAAGACAACTTCCTTCGACCCTTCGCTCACCGGTATCACGATGGTTGATCCGACAGGAACTGTAGCTTTGATTGTGCTGTCATTCCCTGTTGCTGCTGCCATTCCTCCTGCCATCATAATACCGATCAGAAGAAACATGACACGTTTCATACCGACCTTCGTATTATGAAAAATCTGTGTGGCTCTACAGCCACCAACTTCCATTATAGATACGCTGTGTGACGGCGCAACAGTTTTTTTGCAAAAATGATATAGACACTTGTCTAAAAACCGACAGGATTCCCCTGGGATATCGCTGTTTGCTCTTGAGGCTCAGCCATGGGTATGATGTCGTGTTATTTTCGGCAGTCGATGAAGAATTTTACTTTACGGACGTGTAGTATTTTCTCTAAGTGCCGATGAATCTACGGCCCCCTTCTTTACACACATTCATTGATAGTATTCATCCACGATCGACAGCCCATCGGCGGCGAGAGCCTCGGTATTGGAATCATATTCGATTTCGGCATTCACATAGACACTCTTCCCCGGCAGGATGACAAAATTCTCCGCAATGGTCTTGTAGTAGGTCCTGACGTCGGTCCTTGCCGAGAGCGAGACTGTGTAAACGCTGATGGTGGACTGGCCGGTATTCCCGATCTTGAGCGTGATCATGCAGACTTGGCTGCCGCCGACCGAAGTCTCATACCAGGAGACGAGGGTCGCCTTGCCCGACGGATACCACGAGGATGGATCGTTGGAGCAGGAGGCTATAGAGAAGAGAGCCACGACGGCCACCACACAGAAGGCTGTTTTGCAGGCAGTAGCGCGCATTGCTTCACTCCTTTTTCCTGAATGTATGGGAGAATCCCAGATCGAAGGCCACAGGGGAACTGTAGTCGCTCAGCAGTTTCGAAACTCCGATCCGCAGGGTGTGGTCCTTTTCGCTGAATACGAGGGAGGCGCTGCCTGTCAGGGAATAGATGATCCCCGACTCGTCGGGGACGCCGTTGAGGTAGCGCGGCCACGAGAGTTTGGGCGAGAGGCTGGCGGAGAGGGCGACGACATCGTTCAGCGCTTCCGTGGCGAAGAGATTCGCGGTGAGGATGAGCGGTCTGGTCGACGTCCCCGAGCGTTCCGGCCGCGCGAAGCAGGTCTCGCCGCGCAGGCTCGTCCCCGTGACAATCGGATCGAGGTAGCGGACCGCGGAGAATAATGCCCCGAGCTTGGGGTATCCCGATCCGGAGGCGATCTGTCTTTCTCTGGCCTCGTAGTAATTCCATATTCCCAGCGGGTGGGTGTAGGAGAGCGCGGCGCTCAGCCTCCAGTCGGAGAGGCGGAAGGTATAGCTCGCCGTCACTTCCGGATCGCCCACCGCGCCGACCGCCCGGGGGACCGCCTCGCGCCCCGTGGCGATCCACACCAGCGCCGGCACCTCAAACGACAGCCCGAAGCGCCGCCTGAAGAACAGATCGAGGGAAATGGTGGGGTCGATCTCGACGCCATTGGTTTTGGTGGTGTCGGAGCGGAATATCTCGAGAGTCGTGCCGACGGTAGCTTCGACACTGTCCTTGGCCTCGACCCCGACGCGCTGGTGCGCGGTGGTTTGGGCAGGGGCCGGCGCGCCGATCGCGGACAAAAGCACCACCGCTGCCACCGTCGAAAGGAATCCCCTCGCGATGTTCTTCATGGCTCTCACCACCCTGCGACCCCCGCCCCCGCGAGCGCCGCCCGGTCGAGGAGCTCGCCCCGCCCCCACACCGACCTCTTCGCCTCTTCGATGAGCGCCAGGTTGACAGCCCTATCCGGCAGCGCCGCGAGCATGACGTTCCCCGACCACAGCGACTCGAAGGCGGCCTGCTCCCTGGAGATCGTGCCCTCTGCGGGATCGGCGGTGAGCACGGAGCCGTCCCGTACCGCGAGCACAAGGGCGAAGTGGCCCTCCGGCCTGTCGTAGTGGACGATGACCGGCGCATACCTGGCGACAGCCTGCTCGAGCTGCCCGAAATTCATCTGGTACGCCTTGCAGGAGAACCCCTCGGCCTTGAGAATGGCCGCCATATCGGCGAAGGACACCGTGAGGTCGCCGCCGACGATCTTCTCCGCAAGAAAATCCCGCGCGAGCGAGACCTCGTCCGAAGGTACGCCCCAGTACCTGTCCATGAGACAAGAAAGAGCCGTCAGGCCGCAGGAAGTGTCGAACCCCTGTTCGGTGCTGTAGGCAAACCGGAGGGATTCTCTGTCAACGGTCTCCGAAAAGAGTAGAAGCAGCAGAAACAGTCTCATGGACAATCGACTGCCCCCTCGTTTGGAAAACAATTGTACTATTTTGAGTTAAGTGTACGATCAAAACTGCCGGTTTGTAAACTCGAAAAAATCAAAAAGGAGAGACATGACTGCCTTGCTTTTCCCTTTTGGCAAAGAACCCTAAAATTGCACAAATATGGCTGAAGCTCAGGGTTAAACAGGATTGTCCCGGGAAAACCACGTCGGTTTTTAGACAAGTGTCTATGCCTTTTCTGCAAAAAACTGTTGCGCCGTCACACAGCGTATCTATAATGGAAGTTGGTGGCTGTAGAGCCACACAGATTTTTCATAATACGAAGGTCGGTATGAAACGTGTCATGTTTCTTCTGATCGGTATTATGATGGCAGGAGGAATGGCAGCAGCAACAGGGAATGACAGCACAATCAAAGCTACAGTTCCTGTCGGATCAACCATCGTGATACCGGTGAGCGAAGGGTCGAAGGAGGTTGTCTTCGACGTAGAGGGAGTAGAGATTACTACCCTATCGGACCTCGAGGCGGTAGAAGGAGCCAGACAGATCCGTAACGATCCCAATGAGGGGCCCTATACGGCAAAGGAAATGCAGAAAGAAAGGGATCTGGACCGGGGATGGAAACAGGAGCGAGCCAGAGGGCTTGTGACACAGGAAGATCTAGGGGAGAGAACTGTCGAGCATTGGAATGACGCATGCAAGTTTTTGACGCTCATGTCGGGGCCGCAGATGGATTCTGGGAGGCTTTGGTCCGATGACCAAACCATCAAAGTCATAAATGAGATGATGGAAAAGGGCTGGATAGATAACAAGTTCTTTGTGAACAAACCCGATGAAATTGTGAACTATGCGGCAAAAGAGTGTGGTTTCAGCGCTGGTGATCCTAAATTCCCGTCGATTTG
>DIMW01000012.1:0-147660 GCA_002425765.1 Spirochaetaceae bacterium UBA5556
CTACTAACTGTTCAAAACCAGTCTGAAGCGCCAAATTTATTAACTTTTATAGATATAATTCTACGCGAATGCAGACTTTACAGATAAATTCTTAACCTACATCGTGTTACTTGACCTTCTTGCGTGTATCATGGTCTGTTATCTACTATAGCCTCTAAAAAGATATTAAAGTTGGAATGTTTTTATCATTTACATCGCCCGTTCCTAATTGACCATCTGCATTCCAGCCAATAGTATATAGTTGGTTATCTTTTGTAATAATTAAGGAGTGCTGATAACCTGCTGAGATATATTGTATATCATCCATTATTTGTATTGGGCTATTTCTATTTGTATTGTCGCCCGTTCCTAATTGACCATAATTATTTCTACCAGTCGTCCATAGGGTCGAATCAGTTTTTAGTATTAAAGCATGACATCCCCCTGCTGAAACATCCTGTACATTATCCAGGATCTTTATCGGCTTATTTTTATTAATATAGTCACCTGTTCCTAGCTGACCATATTTATTATTTCCAGTAACCCAAAGAGAATTATCATTTAGTACAATCATGGAAAATTCATCACCAGCTGAAATTGCTCTTGCATTTGTCATTATTTGTATCGGCGAATCTCTATCCGTATTGTCTTTTGTGCCAAGCTGACCATAATTATTTCTCCCTACCGCCCATACAGTACCATCTGATTTCAATATTAAAGTATGAAAAATGCCTGTATCTACTGCAGTAACCCCCTTCATGATTTGATCAGGTATATATATTTTGCTGGCCCCTGGCATCCCCAACTGTCCATAATTATTATATCCTACAGCCCATAAAGTCTCATTTGTTTTAAGGAGCATGCTGTGATAATCCCCCAAAGAAGCTGTCTTGAATGACGACGAAGACATAATATTTTTAAAGCTATCGCTATCAGCAGTATCTCCGGTTCCTAATTTGCCTTTATCATTATAGCCACAAGCCCATAGACTACTATCTTGCTTAATAATCATTGAATTTAGGTATCCTGCAAATATCGATCTAACCCCTAATATTGTCTTATTAAGGACAATATTGCCTGTAGTATTCCCTTTCCCTAATTGTCCTTTTTCATTATTCCCACACACCCATAAATTACCATTGGTATCAACAACCAAAGAATGATTATACCCTGCAGCAATATAATGGGCTTGATTTCCATCATTATTCCACTTTGCATATAGCGTTACGTTGCCGGTGATCGTAAATGTATTCCCAGCAAGATAATCTACTCCAGTCCCATCCGCCTTCGTGTTCCAGCCCAAAAAGGTACATCCTGTTTTGACTAAGCCTCCAGTATTCCCTAGAATAGTAGCCGTTGCCCCAGCAATGTAACTGTTCAAGTCAGCCGGTACTGTGCCTCCTGTCGCACCATTGCTATCGTAGCTTACTGTATATTCTGGTGCATCGGGATTCTTTTCATCTCGGGGGTTGTCGAGAGGCCCCCATGGGTTACAGCAAATCAGAAATTCTGCAAAAGTACCGAGAATCAAAATTGCCCCGCAGAGTTGCAGAATTTTTTTCATGCTGCGTTGCCTCATATTTATATCCATTGAGAGAGATTCGTTAATTCTCCGTCAAGATTCTGTATGTATTCATCGATTGATGATCCACCTGTGTCTGGCTTTGGAGTATTTGTTAAAGGTATGGAGATAATTATGCCTCCACCTATTATAAACGAGACGGGCATAAGCACTCCCATGGTCTCAACTGTAGAACGAGATTCACTTATGAGTTCAGGATCAGTGGCGGTTTTATACGTCTGATATGCATTGTTCCCAAGAATGTAAAATATCCCTCCTCCTGCCAGCCCCAACGCCCCAAACACCCATTTCATCCCTCTGAAGGCAATATTTTTTTTATAGGAGGAAGCCGCTGCTCGCTGCTTTTCGTAGTAATCATATACATCATGAAAAAGCGCTCTTGGAATCACTTGAGTGCCTTTCTTGATATTTATCCTTGTACTGAACGTCTTTGCAGAACCGCCATTAAATGATACAAGCTCTATGTCATAGTTACCCGCAGGAAGCTCATACGAACCAGAACGCGTCGTTTCATTAGAGAGGAAGACTTGTGCACTATTTATCCGAACCAGCATGCCTTTAGGGACATAAGGCATACTGAGTATACCCGTATCCTTTGACGATGTCGACGGCTGAACAGAAATCGCTGTTTTTGAAAGTTCACCTTTCAAAAAAAACAGAAAACTCCCTCCCTCTTGGGCATCAGTATCTTTTAACGAGCCTAAAAGAGGTGTGGTTGATAAGGCTGAAAGCCGTATATCATTGTAAATAAGATAGGGATCAATATAAGGTTTTCTATTCTCTTCAAGGAATTTGATCAGCCCATGAGTAAAACTTGATTCATCGGGTACTGTCTCATCAGCGCCTGATGTGAGTACCTGGCGGGATCGTCGCTCATAGGCTCTCTTGAAATATTCATCATTTATTTCCAATTGTGTACCTCGCGGTACCGACAAAAGATCCCCTGAGAAGCAGGAGTCTGAAACAAGGAATATGTGCCTGCTCTTCATTTGATAAATAAGACTTCTGATTATGGGATTAGGTAACCAACCATCCTGCTTATAGCGATCGAGTGTGCCATCCTGAAGTATCCAGAAACCAGTATTAGTAATATTGTCAAAATGCCCGTGGCCTGCATAATATATAAAAAGCGAATCTTCAGGTTGTAACTCTTTTGTAAGTTTGTCAAATTGCTTGATCACATTGCTTTTAGTTGCATCTTCATCATAAAGACAATAGGTAGTATCTATATAATATTTTTTCTCCAAAGCCATCCGAAGCTGTTCGGCATCATTGACAGCATGGCGGAGGGAAGGCCATTCCCTATACCGATCAATGGCGATAAACACCGCGACCTGTTTTCCAATATTCCCACCTGTGATGGGAGCTGATACCACACTTAATCCACGTTCCTGGGCATATAACGAGCCTGCATATAAAAAAATAAAAATCAAAAGTAAAAAATGAAATTTATGATACTGCATAATCGTATCCAACTTCTAAAATATTTATCAAATTTTGTTCTTAAGTTATATTTTATTTGGTATTTTTCATTTGTCAAGTTTAATCTGACAGCTTATGATTTTTTAGAGAAAAGATACGCTCTTGAAGGGCAAAGTGCAAGCAAATCAATCTTCAACCAAGGCTCTGCCAAAAAGTTCTTGCACTTGTACAGTGTTATGAAAACAGTGGGAATATTCTATCTTCAGGCCAATAATTCGGCCTCGTGCATGATCGCGATGCCCGCGGAGGCCCCGATGCGCGACGCGCCGGCCTCGAGCATGGCAACGGCGTCCTCATAGGTCTTGATCCCGCCGGAAGCCTTTACGAGAGCCGCGCCCCCCACGACCTCCTTCATAAGGAGGACATCCTCCACTGTCGCCCCTCCGGTGCCAAAACCCGTGCTTGTCATAACAAAGGCTGCCCCTGCGGCCACCGCCGCCTTGCACGCGGCGATCTTCTCCCCCTGCGTCAGGTAGCAGGTCTCGATGATCGTCTTGACGATGGCGGGCTTCGAGGCTTTTACGACGGCGGCGATATCCTCGCGGGCCGAGCCCCAGTCTCCCATTTTCGCGCGCCCAATATTGATCACCATATCGACCTCGCGGGCACCCTCCGCGACGGCACGGCGCGCCTCGTCCGCTTTGGCCTCGGTACTGTTCGCCCCGAGGGGAAAACCAATCACAGTCGTAATCAACACTTCAGACCCGGCAAGTTCCCCGGCACAGGTCGGGATCCAATATGGACTGACGCAGACTGCCTTAAATCCGTACTGTTTAGCTTCCGCACACAGCATCTTTATCTGTTCCTCGGTCGCCGTCGCTTTCAATAGTGTATGATCGATGGTTGGAACAATCATCTCTCTGGTCCATTTACCATCCATCTTTTGTTCCTCCATACTAGCGCTAAATCTCGATTCTGTTTCGCAGATATTCACGGCGGGTGGCGACGAGTTCCTTCAGTTCCGCGAGCATGCGCTCATCCGCCCTCTCGGCAATTGGAAATACGAATTGCTCTGTCTCATCGGTGTACCGGCGGACAAACACATCGTCGGTCACGTAGCCGAGGCTGATCATGTTCGAAATACGGTCCGCGCTCTTGAGCACCCTGGCGCGCATCGACCCGTAATCGCGAATGCGCGTAAGAAACTCAGCTTTGTTCTCGACAGGGCGCCGTGTCACCTCAAGCACAAGTTTATAGACATCGATCGCTTCGTCATCGATCGAGAGAATGCTGTCCGGATCCGTTTCGGGGGCGTCTTCGAGCAGGTCATGGATGAGCGAGGCCTTGAGCAACACGGAATCGATATAGCCATAGTCCATGAGAATGGCCATGGTATCGAGCTGATGCCGGAACATGTTGCCGCCGCTTCTTCTGGGTTTGCCGATGAGGCAGGTCGCAAGCTGAATGTAGGGAGCAAGGTGCATGCGCTTGAGGCGCAACATGGCGGCTTTGTCCATGGTGAGACGGTCGGAGCGGAGCACTGAATTCTGTAGGGGAAGGGAAGTCCCGCCATCCTGGGGACCATTCTCTCCTGGATTCATGAAAGCTCCCGAATATACAGATCGAGCTTGGCGGCCTTTGCCGAAGACAGCGCAAGCTTGTCCTTCTCCTTCTCTATGATATCAGTCGGAGCGGAAGAAAGAAATGCGCTATTCGAAAGCTTGGTTTCGAGCTTCGCGATGTAAGTCTTCTCTTTCTCCGCCTCTTTCGAGAGGCGATCGACGAGCCTGGCGATGTCGAGCAGTCCGCGCACCTGCACATGGATGGTCGCACCATTGCCCGCGAGGGAGACACTGCCTTCGCGGGAAGCGCCGCCGATCGACACCGAGGATGCGCCGGTAAGAAGGCTTATGAGCGCCGTCTGCTCACCAATGAATGCCGCATGCGCGAAGTTGCCGTCAAAGGCAAGATCGAGCGGAATGGAGACCTCGGGTGAAATCTGAAATTCGGATCGCAAGGTTCGCACAAGCGTGACAATCTCTTTTAGGGCTTCAAAATGTGTTTGAATGTCCGGCGATTCGCGATTTTTGGCCCACTGGGGGTAACTCGCCGAGATGAGTCTTCCCTCGGCATTCGGCAGCATGCCGTAGATCTCCTCGGTCACGAAGGGAAGGAAAGGATGCAGCAGCCTCAGCGACTCATCGAGTACTTTGAGGAGCACCGTCGTCGCGCGGTCCTTTTCTTTATCGTCGTCCGATTTGGTCGAAAGTTTGGAAGCCTCGATATACCAGTCGCAAAAATCATCCCAGAAATAGGAATACGCAGTTTGAGCGGCATCGTTGAATCGCCAGGATTCGAGGGCCTGTCCTACGGTTTTCGCGGCTTCGTTGAGCCTGTGAAGGATCCAGCGATCCGTCTCGTTGTAGGTCATCTCGTGCTCCGACAAGAGCGTTCGCCCCTCCAGATTCATGAGGATGTAGCGTGAAGCGTTCCATACCTTGTTGGCGAACTTGCTGCCCATCTTGAAGCTTTCGCGGTCGAGGAGGATATCCTGGCCCCCCGCACAATTGTAGGCCAGCGTGAATTTGAGAGCGTCGGCGCCGTATTCCTCGACAATTTCGAGAGGATCGATGCCATTGCCGAGGCTCTTGGACATTTTCCGTCCCTGTTTGTCACGTATGAGGCCGTGGATGTATACTTCCTTGAAGGGACTCTGCCCGGTGAACTCCATGCCAGCCATGATCATGCGGGCCACCCAGAAAAAGATGATATCGTAGCCGGTCACAAGCGCGCTCGTGGGATAGAAATAACGGAGGTCAGCGGTATCCTTCGGCCAGCCCAGCGTGCTGAAAGGCCACAGCCAGCTTGAAAACCATGTATCGAGCACATCTTCATCCTGATAGATGTTGCTGGAACCGCACTGAGTGCAGACCGTCGGGTCTTCACGGCTCACCATCATCGCGCCGCAATCTTTGCAGTAGAACACCGGGATACGGTGTCCCCACCAGAGCTGGCGGGAAATGCACCAGTCGCGGATGTTTTCAAGCCAGTGCCTGTAGGTGTGTTCCCACTTTCTGGGGAAAAAGACGACGTCGCCGTCCTGCCAGGCCTTGAGGGCCTTGTCGGCGAGCGGCTTCATGCGCACGAACCACTGCTTCGAGAGATAGGGCTCAATGACGGTGTGGCAGCGGTAGCAATGTCCTACCGCGTGTACGGTTTTTTCTTCTGCCTTGAGAAGACCGAGCTTGTCCAGGTCGGCGAGGACAGCCGCGCGCGCGGCAGGTACTTTCATACCTCGGTATTTCTCCGGCACAGCGCCGGAAAGACTGCCGTCGGGGTTGAGGATGTTGATGCGCTCAAGCCCGTGGCGCTGACCGACCATAAAGTCGTTCGGGTCGTGGGCGGGAGTGATCTTCACGAGCCCCGTGCCGAATTCGGGATCGACATAGCTATCCGCGATGATTGGAATAACTCTGTCTGTCAGGGGTAAGCGCACTTTCTTGCCGATGAGCCCTGCGTAGCGGGAATCATTCGGGTGCGCCGCCACGGCGGTGTCGCCTAAAAGGGTTTCCGGGCGCGAGGTCGCGATCTCGATCCTGCCGCTCGGCCACTCGGGACAGGGACCATCGGCGAGTTCGTACCATATATGCCACAGCGCGCCCGGCTCATCCTCGTGCTCGACCTCATCGTCCGAGAGTGCGGTCCCGCACGAAGGGCACCAGTTCACCAGGTATTCGCCGCGGTAGATCAGATTGCGCTCGTACAGCGTCACGAATACTTCGCGGACGGCCTTCGACAGCCCCTCGTCCAGCGTAAAGCGCTCCCTGGTCCAATCGACACTCGCGCCGATCCTCGCGAGCTGGTTGTCGATAAACGCACGATGTTCCCTGGCCACTTTCCACGTCTCGTCGACGAAGGCCTCGCGCCCGAGGGCCTCCCGGCTGCGACCCTCCTTTCGTAGTTTGCGCTCCACCACATTCTGTGTGGCGATGCCCGCATGGTCGGTGCCGGGCAGCCAGAGCGTGGGGACGCCTTTCATGCGTCTGTACCTGATTTGGATATCCTGCAGGCTGTTGTCGAGCGCATGTCCCAGGTGGAGAACACCGGTTACATTGGGAGGAGGAATTACGATGGTAAAAGGCCGCCTGCGCCTGTCTACTTTCGGCTGGAAATGGCCCTCGCTCTTCCACATCTCGTACACGCGCTGTTCGAACGACTTTGGGTCATAGGCCTTTGAAAGCTCCACCGATTTCATGTTCTCCTCCAGAATGAACAGAAAGTGCACAAAAGAATAGCGCAAAAGCAGGCTTGCCGGAAAGGGGGCGATAGTGTTCTTGTTTTTGTGAAAATCGTGCCCGCCTACTTTTCATCACAGTGTTCTTGCAGCATAATACGATACATGAGAGAAACAGAGCCTTGGAAATTCCTCGATGCGTATCGAGGTCGCGTTTTTTCGGATACATGGCCTACGCTCCCGCAGCTCTTCGATATTACCGCGGAACGTTTCCCCGACAGCCCTTGTTTCACGGTGTACAGCCCACAGAGAGTCAGTCTGACCTATAAAGAGGCCCGGTCGCTCATTGTAAATGTTGCGGCCCATCTGAACTCGATTGGCATTAAGGAAGGAAATCATGTCGCGGTGACAGGAAAGAATTCACCGGAATGGGCCGTCGCGTTCCTCTCTGTCCTGTACACGGGAGCCGTCGTCGTCCCCATCGATTATCAGCTCTCGAGCCAGGAAATTATCACCTTGATAAAAGCCGGGGATGTGATGGCGGCATTCATCGATGAAGAGAAATTTGAGGAGATTCAAGGGGAATTTCATGACATGCCCTGCTTCGCCCTCACGAGGGCCGTGGGAAAATATATCTACGACTTGACTCCGCCACAAGGGTTCAAATTTGAGCCGCCTTCCGTGAAAATGCAGAGTACTGCTGCCATTCTGTTCACATCAGGCACAACAGGCGTCCCCAAGGGCGTGATGCTGAGCCACGAAAATTTTGTTTCGGATTGTTTTTTCGCACAATCGAATCTCAATATTTTGCATGAAGATGTATTTTACGCGCTGCTGCCGATCCATCATTCCTACACGATGCTCGCGGTATTCATCGAATCGCTCTCGGTCGGCGCCGAGCTGGTCTTCGGCAAGCGCATGGTCGTCAAGCAGATTCTCTCAGACCTGAAAGCAGCAAAGGTCACGATGTTCCTCGGCGTGCCGATGCTGTTCAACAAACTCCTCGCCGGCATCATGAGGGGTGTGAAAGAAAAGGGCGCGTTTACCTATGTCCTCATCCGGACCATGATGGCCATCTCGGGATTCATCAAGAAAGCCTTCGGCGTAAACCCTGGGAGGAGCCTGTTCCATTCCGTGCTGGAAAAAGCGAGCCTTTCCTCGATCCGCATCTGCATCTCGGGAGGCGGGCCTCTCGATCCGAAAGTCTTCCGCCAGTACAACGAACTCGGCATCGATTTTGTCCAGGGCTATGGACTCACGGAGACATCGCCGATTCTCACCCTCAATCCGGTCGAGCATTATAAAGAGACTTCTGTCGGAAAGACTCTCCCTGAGGTTGACATGCGCATCGAAGACCCCAACGAAGACGGCATCGGAGAGATCGTCGTCCGTGGGCCTATGGTGATGCAGGGCTATTACAAGATGCCCGAAGAAACAACCCAGGTGCTCTCCGAAGACGGCTGGCTCAGTACAGGCGATCTCGGGAAGCTGGACAAGGAAAATTATCTCTATCTTGCGGGGAGAATCAAGAATCTTATCGTCACCGAGGGCGGCAAAAACGTCTATCCCGAAGAGATAGAGAACGAGTTTCAGCTCTATGATGAAATCGATCAGATACTTATCCGGGGCTACAACCCTGAGGGCAAATCGGTCGCGGAAGAAATCGAGGCGCTGGTCTATCCGAATCAGGACTGGATTTCGCAAAACCGTCTTATGCCACATCAGATCGAGGCGCGCATTCAGGACATCATCACCGAGGTAAATCAAAGGCTGCGGCCCTATCAGAAGATAAGCCGGACGCACCTCCTCAAGGAACCGCTCGAGATGACGACGACAAAAAAACTCAAACGCCAGAGCGCCAAAATATAAAAAAGGGGGCGCCCGGGAGGCGCCCCCTCGCTTTATCCCCTACCCCAGGCCTCTCATTCTTTTCTCAACACCGTGACGCAGTTCGTGACGCTCGAGCCACCGACATTGAAAGTGACACCGACTGTCGGGCGCTTCTTCGCGGGGGCGGCTCCGATGGGCTGTCCGACGAGCTGCTTGTAGACGAGCGCGTGCATCGAGACACCCGTCGCGCCGACGGGATGTCCCTTCGCCTTGAGTCCTCCGGAGAGATTGACCGGGCAGTGCTCGTCCTCGCGGGTGAATCTTCCTTCCATGTAATCGTAGCCGGCGCGGCCATCGGCGGAGAGTCCAAGCGCCTCGGTGCTCAGAAGCTGGTTGATCGTAAAGCAGTCGTGCACTTCGGCCAGCTCGACATCCTCGATCGTGATGCCCGCCTCCGCAAATGCCTGCTGCACCGCCCTCTTGCCGGCCATGAGTTCGTACATATTGGGACGCACCGAGATGGGAAGGCGCTCGTTGACTTGAGCGATACCTGCCACTTTGACCGCCTTTTCCGATTTGGCAAGTGGGAGGTCGTCGCGCACGAGCACGATAGCGGCGGCGCCATCGGTGACGAGCGAGCAGTCGTGCAGCCGCAGCGGCTCGGCGATCATCGGGTTCTTCTCCTCGGGCAGCGCAAGAATCGCCCCTGCCGTCATAAGACCGAGCCGGTCCGCGACGCCGCCTTTGCCAAAGTGCGCGAGGGGATTATCAACGCCGTTCCGGTAATTGAGCGCCGAAACCGTGGCGAGCATTTCCGCGAGCTGCTCGCGGTCAAATCCATAGTGGGCGGCATAACCCTTGGCGTATTCCGCGAACAGCCCTGGGAAGGTATACCCCATGGCCCCCTCTTCCGGCCAGTAAGAGCAAGTGGCAAGCGCATGCGTCACACCTTTTGTATCGAGAAGGTTCATTTTCTCGACACCAAGCACCAGGGCAATCCTCGCCCGTCCCGCTTCCAATGCGTAGAGCGCGTTGTATATCGCGACCGATCCTGAAGAACAGGCGTCTTCGACGCGGTTCATCGGCTTGAAGCGCAGGGCCTCCGGGGCTATTTCGGGCGCAAAGGCCGCGAGGTGCTCCTGATTCGCGAAAATGCCGGGGGCGCAGGAACCAACCCAGACACCATCGATATCGTTCGGATCGACACCCGCGTCGGCGATCGCTCCCCTCCCCGCCTCGAGCATGAGATCATAGACCGACTTGAGATCGGTGACTTCGCCTGTCTCTTTATTCTTCTTCACAAAGTTTCCAAACTGAGTATTGTAGGCGCCGATAATGCTGACTTTCGCCATGAAAGCTCCTCCTTATAGAGTATTTTATAAGCCGTATATATCTATTTTTTGCAGATGCCCTGTTCAGCGAGGAAGTTCTGGAAAATCTGGAGGAATAGAGAAGGATTTTCGACGGTGACCGAATGGCCCACCCCCTCCAGCGTCACAAGTCTGGCATGCTTATAGGCTTTGGCCGTCGCCTCTGCCATTTCATTGGTAATGATCGGGTCGAGCGTGCCACGTATCACGAGGACCGGCCCCTTGTACTCGGCGCATCTCGAGGTGATATCAAAATGCGAAAGCGCTTCCGCGTTGCCAATCCACGCGGGAGCCGCCATTTTTTGCGCATCATCAACAATCATTTTGAACAAGGCGTCATCCTTAAGTGTAGGTACAGTCGCCTTAAGAGCCTGTTCCAGCACCGTCCTATTGGTCCTCATGAGTTCGATGACAGGATGACGGTCCTTCGGTGTCAGAAGGCCATCCGGTGCGCCCGAATCGACGAGTACCATCGCTTTCACAAGATCCGGCCGCTCAAGCGCCAGAGACTGGACGACGCATCCTCCCAATGAATGTCCTACCACGACCGCTTCCCTCAGCCCCCGCACATCCATAAAACCAGCGACATACGCCGCATAGCGTTGAATGCTTATGTCTCCGTCGAGGGGTGAAGACTGACCGAAGTTCGGCATATCGAGCGCGACCACCCTGCATCCCGGCAGGTCCATCACGAGTTTGAACCACAGCGAGGAACCAGTGTTGCCATGGATATAGACCACCGGTACACCACTCCCGGCCATCACAGAAAACATCGAAACTCCAATCACCGTCGCGAAATCGCTTGCCATATTTCCTCCGCACTCACCGCAGGCTGCTCGATGACCACCGCGTGGCCCGAGTCTGAAATGACATGCATCACTGCCCCCGGAATGTTCCGGGCGATGATCTCCGAAAAGCCTCGGTGCTTGAGAATGTCTTTCTCCCCGACGAGCACTGTCGTGGGGCACCTGATCCGCGTAAGCCTCGGTGTCTGATCGATCTCCAGGAAAGCCCTGCAGAGTTCGACGAAAGCGGCGAACCATGCCTGCGGCAGGGCGGCCACCCCCTCTTCCCTCGCGGCCAGCGTATCCCTGTGGGCGGCGATATATGCCGAGGAATACGTCCAGGGCAGCATCGTCTTGTAGAACAGACGGGCGTCTTTCCGCGCGGATTCCATCCAGGAGATCACCGCGGCTTCCAGGACTGGGTCGAGTTCGCTCACCCCGTCGATCACCGTCAGCGACGCGCAGCGGTTTGGATAGAGAATCGCGAACTCCATCGCTACCTCGGAGCCGTAGGAAGTCCCCACGATATGCCCCTTATTAAGGCCCAAAGCATCCATTAGGGCGGCGAGGTCGCCGGCATGCATGGCGAGCGAATACGGGCCCGCGGGTTTATCGCTGAGCGTCTGTCCCCGAAAATCATGACACAGACAACGCGTCCCGGCGGGCAGTGCCGCGATGACGGGCTTCCAATGCGCAACAGACATCGCGATGCCGTTCAAGAGGATGATCGGCGCTTTCGGACTGCCGACGTCGTGCTCGCCGGAGAGTTCATAGGCGATCCGGATGCCGTTGACCACCATCTCTACCATTGCGCGGTGCTTCCTAAAGTCCCAGGTACGACTTGATGACGTAAGGGTTCGTCTTGAGCCCCTCCGCACTGTCCTCAAGCACGATGCGGCCGTTTTCGAGCACATAACCCCGGTCGATCGCCCTGAGGCTTTCGCGCACGTTCTGCTCGGTGACCAGAATCGACACCGAACTCTTCAGCCCTTTCAGCACCTCGAACACCTCCGTGACGATCGACGGCTGGAGACCCAGCGAGGGCTCGTCGAGGATCAGAAGCCTGGGCTTGGACATGAGCGCCCGGCCAATGGCCAGCATCCGCTGCTGGCCGCCGGACATGGTGCCAGCCAACTGAGTCCGCCTCTCCTTCAATATGGGAAAGAGCGCGAATATTTTCTCCAGCTGCTCGGGAATGCCGTCCTTCGCGTGAGGAATGTATGCGGCGCCGAGGACGAGGTTGTCCTCAACGGACATCCCGGGAAAAAGCTCTCTCTCCTGAGGTACAAGGGCTACACCCATCCTGGCGATTGTATGCGTCTCGACGCCTTCTATTCTTTTGCCATCGAGTTCGATGCTGCCCTTCCAGGGCTTTACCATACCCATGATGGCGCTGATCAGGGTCGACTTTCCCGCGCCGTTGGGCCCGAACAATCCTACGGATTCGGTGCCCACCTCGAAATCGACTCCGTCGATCACCTTCATTCGGCCGTAGCCGCAATCAAGATTCTGTATTTTGAGCATTAGGCGGCTCCTCCCCCAAGATAGGCTTCGATGACCCGCGGATTCTTGGAGACTTCTTCGTACTTGCCCTCCGCAATCAGCTCGCCGGCCTCAAGCACGATCACCCGGTGTGTCAGTTCCCGGATAACGCCCATGACATGCTCGACCACGCCCACCGCGAGGTGCCTCTCCATAGCGATTCTCTGCACCGTCGCGATGAGGTCCTTCGTCTCATCCGCATTGAGCCCGGCCATGACTTCATCCAAAAACAACACTTCTGGTTCATTGGCGAGCGCTCTGGCGATTTCCATCTTTTTTATTTCAAGAATCGTAAGCCGACTCGTGTCCCTGTCCAGACCCCTAAGACCGAGCTCATGGCAGAGCGCTTCGGCCTTGCGGCGGGCTTCTTTCAGCCCATTGCCTTTGGCGAAGATGGAGCCGACCATGACATTCTCTATCAGCGTGAGATTCTCCATGGGATGAATGAGCTGGTAAGTTCGGGCTATTCCCATCCGGGCCCGCTCATGCGCCGGCACATAGGTGATATCATTGCCCTTGTATTCGATGAGCCCCTCGGTCGGCATGATGATTCCTGAGATGAGATTGATGAAGGTCGTTTTTCCGGCGCCGTTCGGGCCGATGATACCCAGTATTTCTCCCTCGTCCATCGAGAAAGAAACTTTGTTCACCGCGACAAGGCCCAGGAAACGTCTCGTAAGGTTTTCGGTCCTCAGCTTTATCATGCGTTCCTCCCCTCAGTCTTGCCCGCGTCTCGCCGCACGAGCTGCTTCAAACCCTGGGGCATGAAAAGTATGACGATGATGATGATGATGCCGTATACCACGAGGTGGCCGTAGGGAATTTTCAGCTTGAGCCACTCGGAGACAAGACCGAGAAGAAGGGCGCCAAACACTGGTCCTGTCGTGCTGTATACGCCACCCAAAAGGGCCATCGCGAGGGGCAGAAGCGTAAAATCGGCGCTGAACACCGTGTCGGGCGTCGCGAACCCGTACGACTGAACAAAGATGCCCCCCAGGAAGCCCTGGATGGCGGAAGTCACGACAAAGGCCAGAAGCAGCCAGCGGAAAATGTCTATTCCCGAGGATTTTGCCGAAATTTCGTTGTCGCGGATCGCGGTGAGCGCAAAGTGGATCTTGCTCTTCTCAAACCAAGTCGAAGCCGCCAAGGCCACCGCCAGACCCACGAGGGCGAGCCAGTACAGCTTATTGGCGTTGCCCCCGAAGATAACCCCCTGCTGGATGACTACCCCCTCCGGACCTCCGGTAAAATCATGGAGATTGTGGACTATGATCCTGAATATCTCGCCGAGGGCAAGCGTAACAATCGAAAAATACATGGCCCGGAGGCGCAGGATGAGAAGCCCGATGAGAAAGGCCGCGACGCCCGAAAAGACCGCCGCGAACAGTATCGAAAGCCATGCCGGCATCCCCGCGCGTATGACACCGAGGATCGCCGCGTAAGCGCCCAGCCCAAAGAGACCGGCTATCCCGAAGGAAATCTGTCCCGAGCGGAGCAGCATATCCCAGGTGATCGCCAAAGCCATATACAGCATGATGTTGCGTGCCACCTGCAGCGGATAGTCCCCCGCGAAAAGTGGCAACGTGATTGCGAGCACCCCAAAAAACGCCGCGAAAATTCGAGATACATTGCGGTTCATGATTTTCTTCCTTTCAGGGAGCGCGCCAGTATCACGACAATGATCAGAACAAAGAACACTATCTCTGCCCAATCCCGGGTTGGACGGAAGGCCCTCAGGAAATTCTCCGCGACCCCCAGAAGTACGCTTGCGCCGAGTATGCCGGGTATATTGCCGATGCCAGCCATCGCGATGAGACAGAAACTCTTCATTGTGAAGGGCGAGCCGACACTGGGGAAAATCGCCGACTTCGTGAGGAAGAGCGCCCCCATGGCGCCGACGAGCGCCAGCGCGAGCGCGAACACAAGGCCGTATGTTCGATAGACATCAATACCGACAATCGCGGCTCCCCGCGGGTTCTGACCCACGGCGAGGGCGGCTTTGCCGGTCGTCGTTTTCGTGAGGAATAATTGGAGCCCGTACGCGAATATGATCGCCACGGCCACAAAGACGAAGGACCATGTGCCGAAGGTTAAGTCGCCGATGTCCATGGACGCGGAGACATAATCGAGGGGCATCTTATAGGTCTGCGAAGTAAAGATGAGGTTTATGCTCTGAGTGAATGCGATCGCGAGTCCAAACGTGAGGATGAGCTGATTCAGTTCGGGGGCCTTGAGAGCTCTCCGAATCGTCAGCTGGAACATGATCCAGCCAAAGACAGCCGTAACAATCGCCGTGGGGACTATCGCGAGCAGCGGATCCATGCCGAGAGCCCTGCACCCGAAATACGCGGCATATGACGCGACCATCATAAACTCGCCGTGGGCGAGATTCACGATATGGACAATGCCGAGCACCAACCCCATCGGGATAGCGACGGCCGCATAGAGGCCGGCGGCCTGCAATCCATAGATGAGAACCGTCGGTTTCCATAGAATAAGCGCTACCACGGCCGCTGCACTCAGCGCGACGATGAACGCTGTACGTCGTTTTACTACCATCTTGCCTGCCTGTATGTTTAGACTATGCCGCCGCAGGACGGCGCGTTACGCACCTTCCTACGGCGGACTTCAAACTTTATTTAAACATTACTTCCACGCGGGGAACGGATAGACCGGCGCCGCAGTGGCAGCCTCGAACGGCCAGATGACTTCCTGGAAACCGTCCTGCCACTGAAGAATCTTCTGCCTCGTGATGCCCTGATGCTTGATGATGTTGGATGGTTTGAAGGTGATAGTCTCGCCGAGCGGAGAGGCGTACTTCGTCGCCTCAAGGGCCTTTACGAGCGGGGCTGTCTCGGTCGTTCCCGCCGCCTTGATGCCGTCGACAAGGATATACACCGCAGAATAGGCGAGCGGGGCAAAGTAGGTGGCCGGCTCTTCCTTGTACTTCGCCACATAGTTCTTGTAGAACTTCGCGCTCGCCGGATTGTTGTCGTTCATCGCCGTCGACCACATGCCGTAGAGCATGACGTTGCGGGAAAGCTTGGACGAACCGAAACCGATCGGCCATCCGGGAGGCGCTCCAAGATAGATGCCGGGGCTGAACTTCATCGCCTTGGACTGCTCAAGCAAAGGAAGGGCATCGGCGTCGTAGCCGGCCCAGAGGAACAAATCGGGCTTGAAAGCCTTCGCCGCTTCGAGCACCGCGGTGTAGTCGCCACCGCCCAGAAGCGCGCTTTTGAACGACGCGCCGTCGACGATGTAGCGGTTGTCTCCCCCGAAGAGGACCTTTGTCGCGTCCCACGAGGACTTGCCGAACGCGCCTTCCTCATAGGCAAGGAAAATCTTCTTTATCTGGATGTTCGGATACTTCTGTTGAATCGCGTTCCAGCCCTCCGCGTAGGAAGCACCCTGGTTGTAATCCCATGGATGGAGGTGGAAATAGAAATCCGACTCGGGGCTGGGGCCGAGTGCTTTCTCTACGGTCGCGCTGCCCGCCGCGCCGGTGGACATGACCACTTTGCCATACTTCTTGAACGCCGGAATCTTGCCGAGCTCGGCGCCGGACGCCATGCCGCCCACAAAGACATCGACCTTGTCCACGGTGGCCAGTTTCTCGACGGCCGCCGCGGCCTTGTCGGCCTTGCCTTCATCGTCGACGACGATGAGCTCAAGTTTCTTGCCGAGCACACCACCAGCGGCGTTGATCTCATCGACCGCCAGCTGAGCGGCGGCGCTGCCCTGCTTGCCTGTAATATCGGCCAGCGTCCAGATTCCGCCGATCTTGATGGTGCCTTGCGCATATGCACTGCCCGCGAGAATCGCAAGCACTGCCAATGCTAACATCATTCTTTTCATGAATGCCTCCCTGGAAACCGCTCCTCAAGGCCGCGGCTTTTTTATTATCCGGCCGAGACGAGCCCGGCCGGCAGTAACCTTAATTGTGCCTGGCACACCCATGCCAAGAATCGTCTCAATTCTTTGCGTTCTCCTGCCACGCACCCCACTGCACCACGGTGCTTGCCCACACGAAACCGAGCCCCGCCCCCACCATGACGATCCGGCTCCCCTCATGTATCTTGCCCGTCTCCAATCCTAGCTTTATCGACAGAAGCTGGTCGTTCTGCCCTAAATGGCCATAGTCTTCAAGATAGGTGGACTGATCCTCCCTTAAACCCAATTCCTGAAGCGCCGCCAGGTGCGCGCTCCGCTTGAAGTGCAGAATCGCAAGATAATCGATATCCTGCTCGCCAAGGCCGCTCTTCCGCACCGATTCGCGGATGACGGCATAGAAGTTCGGCATCGTGACTTCGCCCAACTTCTGTTTAAATGCCTGCTCATCGGGCACAATGAATGACGCATGCCGGGCATCCTCAGCCTTGGGCGGCCACGCTTTCGAGCCGAGCACCGGGACCACGCACATCTCCGAGAGGGACCCGTCACCCTTGAAGGCCGAAGAGAGCACGACGTTTCGCCCAAGATTCTTCCTGAGCACGCACGCCGATCCCGCCGAACCGATATCCATCATGAACCGCGTCGGGGGATATGCGGGATCAATCAAATCGTTATTCCGATATCCCGAGACAAGAAGGACCGTATTGAGATCATCGCGGGCTATCATGAGCGATTTCGCCACATCGATGGCGGCCATCATCGAACCGCACATCGCTTCCATATCGAAGCTCCATGCGCGGGTCGCGCCGAGATGGTTCGCCACATACAGACCCGCGAGCCAGCAAGGATAATCCTTGTGCTGAGCCCCGCACCAGATCAAAAGATCCACGTCTTCTGCCTTTACACCCGCATCCTCAAGCGCGGCCTGCGCGGCCATCAGCCCCATATAGCTTGTCGGCTCTTCCGATCCCGCGATCGGTTTCTGCCTGATGCCGAACTTGAGCGCGATGACATCCTCCGGCACGCCGGTTTCTCTTGCCAAATCCGCTGCAGTTTTATGATCTCTCGGTATATAAAGCCCAATACCCGCAATTCCTACGTGCATCACCTACTCCCTCTATGAGCGCAACAGATGAATCATCTCTCACAGTATTGTTGAACGATTTTCCTTATTCGTCAAGAGGAAATTTTTATTTTTTAATAAAAAAATATGACAGATATAATGCATTTTCTATTATAACTTTTTATTATAAATAATTAAATACTTTTATCCGGACGAATGCATCACCTATTCATTTTTCTAAAATTTCCGCTTGCGCATATGAAAAAGCGAGGTTATACTGAGGGTGTGTGAGAGGTGAATCGCCTCTCACTTTGAAGGTCAACGATGAGTTCGGACACGCGACAGGCGCTCATAGACAGCGCGATAACTCTTTTCTCCACCAAATGGTACGGCATGGTATCGGTAGCGGAGATCTGCCGATTCGCCGGCCTCTCCAATGGCGCATTCTATCGGCATTTTAAGAACAAAGAAGAAATCTTCTGTGCCATTTTGGATCATGTCGTGGGCCAGATCGAAAAAGCGCTCAAACCTCTCTCCAGCATAGAGCCACCGCAGAGGTTGTCGAATTTCGTCTCTATTATTTACGACTTTTCACAAGAACATACGCCGCTCGTGCGCGTATTCAGGGAAGGACAGTATCGACTCTTCGAATATGAGCGAAAGCTCAGGGATGTATATGAGCAGGCCTTTCAGGTGGTGTTTGGAAGGGCTCCTTCAATAACAGAATATCTCTTTGCGCTCGCAGGATTGAGATTCGCGAGCATCCGAGCGGCGCTGCATCAGATACCCGTGCAGACAGACGCGCTCGTGACAATTTTAAGCACGGGACTTTTAAAAGCGCACCCCATCAATACGGAACGCATATTCTCGACATCGATCACACCGCTCCCCATTGAACTTTGGCCTGACAGCAGAGCTCTTTTGCTCGCCGAAGGCCGAAAGCTGTTCGGAGGAAAGGGATACTTCGAAACCAACATTCATGAGGTGGCCTCAAACGCGGGGCTGGCCATAGGCTCCTTCTATCGTTACTTCGAGAGCAAAGAATCCTTTTATAAGGAAGTCATCCACTCGGTAGGGCGGGATGTGCGCCATTTTATCAGCCTGAACCTTGGGAATGGACTCAACCGCGTCGAACGTGAAATGCGCGGGCTGTGGCTTTTTATCCTTTTTCTTTCGATGGACCGCTACTGCTACAATATAGTGCGCGAAGCGGAGTTCGTGCTCCCCAATGAAGTTCGGGATTACTACGACGCGTTCCACAGAGGCTACCTTAAAAGGGACGATTCCTCCCTCACTTGTGACGCCACGACATGCATCGAATTTATGCTCGGTGTGGCCCACTATCTCGGCATCGAGGTCGTTTTCGACAATTCCCCGGAAATTGCCCGCCAGACCATCGAAGAAATGGGACAACTGTATATGTACGGGCTAGGAGACAATGCGCGCCCGGATGAATCAGCATCAGTTCGGTAATTGGAGGAACATATGTCAAAGGCAGTGATTATCGGTACAGGATTATATGCGCCCGGCGAACCGATCGACAATGCGACGCTGAAAAAGCTGACTGGTGTCGAATTCGACACCGAGCGCCAGGAGGCGCGGATAGGCATTAAAAAGAGACATATCGCTCGTCTCTCCGGCCTGCAGGAAAGCACCGCGGATTTCGCAGAAAAAGCGGCCCGCCGCGCCCTCGGGGCTGCGAGTGTCGACCCGAAGGATGTCGGGCTCTTCATCGTCGCGACGGACACTCCTGAATATATTTCGCCCGCGACATCGATCGTCGTGCAGGGACGGCTTCAGGGCGGCGAGACAAATGCCAAATCCTTCGACGTGGGCGCCTCGTGTGCAAGCTTCGTCGAGGCGCTCGACGCGGCGGCACGGCACATTATGACCGATGCAAGCCTCCGCTACGCGGTCGTCGTTGGTGTGTACAACATGCCCGCCTATATCCGCGACGGCGACGCCTTCGGGTGGTCCATCTTCGCCGATGGTGCCGGGGCGGTGGTGCTGGAACGGCAGGAAGGTGGCAGCTCGGGCTACATGGACGGCGCCTTTGTCACCGATGGCACCCAGTGGAATTTTGTCGGCGTCTATGCCGGCGGGACGAAACTGCCTGTGACGCACGAGCGCCTCGATTCGGGAGAATACGGCCTGCAGCTCCTGCAGAGACTGCCGGGCGACAGGAACGTGAAGCTCTGGCCTCCCCTCGTGCTGCGCCTTCTCGAAAAAGCGGGGGTGCCACAGTCAGCGGTGAACCACTACCTATTCACTCAGATCAACAAATCGGTGATCGAGCAGGTGATGGGTGTGCTTGGAGAGCCGCTCGAGAAAACGACCATGGTGATGGACCGCTATGGCTATACGGGCTCAGGCTGCATCCCGATGGCCCTCCACGAGGCCATTCGAGCCGGACGTATAAAGAAGGGGGACCTCGTCGTCCTCGTCGCCTCCGGAGCCGGGCTCGCCGTTGGCGCCTCGCTCTTAAGGATGTAAGCACCGCACGTTAAAGAGAAACCAATTCATTATAAGGATTAGGAGGTCATATGAATTTGCAGGATGAGTATAAGCGCAAACTCATTTCCATTCCCGACGCGGTCTCGAAAATCAAGAGCAACGACAATATCGTCGTGGCGATGTGCGCGTCTGAACCACAAGGGTGTATGGATCAATTCCATACCGTGGCTGACGGCGTCGAGAATGTACGCGTATTTTCATGCCTTACATTGAAATCATATGATTTTTACATGAAGCCGGAGATGAAAGGCCACTTTGAACTCGCGAGCTGGTTCCACGCCCCTGGCTCCAGGGCCGCCCTGAAGAACAATACGGGAACGATCACCTATGTGCCCAACATGCTCCACCGCGCCGCCACCGATTTCATCTTCGCGCGCAAACCTCATATTTTCTTTGGAACTTGTACGCCTCCCGACAAGCACGGGTTCGTATCGCTCTCTCTCGGCATCACCTATGAAAAAGACATCATCGAAAAAGCGGACCTTGTGGTTCTCGAGGTAAACCCGCTTCTTCCGAGGACCTTAGGAGACACTCACCTGCATGTCTCCCACGTGGATTATTTTGTCGAGCATGAGCAGGCCGTTCCGGAACTTCCATCTCCCCAGCCCAGCGAAACGGACCTCACTATCGGGCGATACATCGGGGAACTCATCGAGGACGGCTCCACCATTCAGCTCGGCATCGGCGGCATCCCCAACGCCGCCGCGCTGGCTCTGAGGGATAAGCAGAACCTCGGCGTCCACACTGAAATGGTCGTCGATTCGATGATGGAACTCTACGAGATGGGAGTGATCACCAATATGGCCAAGGCATTCCACAAAGGTAAATTTGTCGCCACCTTCGCCATGGGCTCGCGCAGGCTATACGACTGGCTCGACGACAATGTGTCGGTGGAATTCCAGCGGGGTACATGGGTGAACAGTCCATCGGTTGTATCCCAAAACTCAAAGATGGTCTCCATCAACACCTGTCTGATGGCAGACCTCACCGGTCAAATCGCGAGCGAAAGTCTCGGACCCATGCAGTATTCGGGCACCGGCGGCCAATCCGACACCGCCGAGGGCGCGGTCGAGGGTTTCGATGGCAAGGGCAAAAGCGTCATCGCGTGTTACAGCACCGCAAAGAACGGCACCGTCTCCACCATTGTACCAATGCTGACGGAGGGTACCGCCGTGACCTTGCACCGGAGCTTTGTGGACTATGTGGTGACCGAATTCGGCATCGCGAGTCTGCGGGGCAAAACCGTACGTGAGCGGGCGCGCGAACTTATTGCAATCGCGCACCCTAATTTCAGGGCGGAACTCACCGAAAAGGCAAAGGCTATAGGATATCTATAATCGCGGGAGCACCGCTCTGAACTCGGCTCTTCTGCGATGAGACAGCGCCGGCCGCGCGGCCGGCGCTGTTTTTATTCATCTCTGTGTATCCGGATATCTCCCGAAGCGGTAGAAATTTTGACAGGCACAAGGCCATTTCCGATCCGTGTCACGCCCCTAGCAACGGATATACCATCGTGCTCAATCTCCCCTGACACGGTGGACATGGAAAGCAAAGCATCCCAACCGTCGGGATATACGAGCGCAATATCTCCGGAGGCGCCGGAGACTTCAATCGAGTTGCACGTGTCGTCGACCTGAATTGAAATATCGCCAGAGGCTGTCGATACCTTAAGATTCTCCCTGCACTGGGCAAGTCTGATATCCCCCGAAGCGGTTTTTACATCCACGTCACCCTCGCATGTTTCAACATCCACATCGCCGGAGGCTGTCGTAATCGACAGCGATCCGACGCGGTCCACTACATGAACATCCCCGGAAAGTGTCAAAATGGCCAGCTCGTCCACCGACGCGGGAATGCGCAGGTCTATGTGATCGGGCTCCAGCGGCCCCGGCAGAGTGACGATTTTCAAAATTCCTTTGCCGTCGTACTGCATTTGAACCCCGGGGGCCTCATTTTCCGATGTTTCCTCGACTGAAAAATCGTCGTTTGAAAAGAGTACCCGGATATCGGCGGACCTCACATGCACCGAGACTCTGCGAAGATTGTCGAGTTCCTCTCCCTTTATTGCAAAGGAGGATCTGCGGCCATTCTGGGGTGATTCATCCCTTTGCCCGCCCCGATTTCGCTTGAATATCTTGGCTATGTCGAAGGCTTTTCGTATGGCTTCCTCCAAATCTTCATCGTCTATCACAATTCGGACCGTCTTCTTTGCGGACGATTTGGCCGAACCTTCGGACTGTTCATCCGGCCGGTTTGCCTGATCTGGAGTATTAGGCTCGCCCGACTCGTGCTCCGTGTACGGGCCAAGGCCCGCCGCTTCTCTTAAACTGTCCGCGAGAGAATCGGGGGGCTCAAGCTCATCGATGATCCGCTCGACGTTTTTGTCCGGATGTTCCCGCGCGAGACCATCAATATGATCTTCAATTTCAAGAATAATATCCTTGAGAGAAGTCTCATCGAGCCCTTCCAGGCGCCGGGTCAAAATGTCAATGTATTCTTTTCGCGTCATAACCTCTGCCCTCCGCTCATAAGATTCCGTTGCGCCTCGGCGCTTTTTTTGTACTCTTCCTTCATCTGTTCAAGGAGCGACCTCCCGACATCCGAAATGGTATAGTACTTCCGAGGGTGCCCGACTTCAGGAGTCTCCCATTGCGCCTCGATGCTTTCGTCCTTTGTCATACGCATGAGCAGCGGATATAAAGTGCCCTCAGAGACATCGACACCGGCGTTGTTGAGCTGTTCCATGATCGCCAGGCCATAACTTCTGCCACTGTTCGCCAGAAGCTCGAGCACGCAGAGCTCGAGAAACCCTTTTCTGAACTGGCTCTTCCATTTCTCATACAGTTCCTCAGCTGCGCCCATCGCACACTCCCTTTCTTCCCTGTAAGCTTAGCACGCATTCCGGCACGGCGCAGGCCCCGATT
Source organism: Spirochaetaceae bacterium UBA5556 (assembly GCA_002425765.1). Lineage (GTDB taxonomy): Bacteria > Spirochaetota > Spirochaetia > Treponematales > Rectinemataceae > Rectinema. Next base: position 23,140 of record DIMW01000012.1, read on the forward strand.
TGTCATGCCGCACAACCGGAAGGCAAGCCTGGCGGGTAGCGTACCACACTCCCACGCCAATTGCTGTCCGCTCAACCGCACATCTCATGCCTGTCGCCGCCCCCAATCAAAGTGAGAGTAGATTGCTTTATCTCTTTTCGATCACCCGCAAAGTAGAAAAGAGATGATAATACCATCAGAACACCTGTAATAATCCATATAACATTTATAGTTGTATATCGCTTGATGACACTGAATACCAGCGCCGCGCATATACCTCCGAATTGTACCAGCAGGGAGGTTAAGGACAGAAGCGAGGCGCGTTTCTCATTCGGTATCTCGGCGTTGAGCATCGTATCTTCCGGCACCCCCCTAAAACCATTCCCAAACATGACCGCCAAAAAAAATATCGTGAAACTTAGAATAGTGTTTTGAAACGCCATGACAAGTATCGCCGCGCCGATGAGAATTCTCGTCAGGCCCACAAGATACAGTTTTTTTATTTTTAGTCTGTTGAGCGCATATCCCGCCGACAGACTCCCCACGATGGCCAGGACAAAGTAAGCACCGTTGATGCAACCAAAAATCCAGGTCTTTTCATCGGAACCCAGTATCGTCTTCACATAGGGCTGCCAAAAAGTTTCCAGCGCGCTTAGAGCACACCCCATCGATACGGCGCCGAACAAGACAACTCTGATAACATTGTTGCTTCTGACCAGGCTTTTTGATTCATCGACAAGAGTTTTCAGTTTTGTGTGCTTTGTCCCCCGGTCATCATAACCGGAAAAGATCGTGACGATGAGCAAGATGATGAGTATCGATATCTGTACAGCCAAATTCCCTCGGTACATGTTTCCGACCGGATGCATCCATTTCCATATCATTGGAATGAATCCACCGCCCAAGGCCCCTATCGCCAGGCCCAAAGCCTCGGCGACATACATGGAAGAGATTAATGTATGTAATTTCTCTTTTCCATGTGTACCGATGTACGCGTCGATATAGTTCGATTCTATCGAGCCGGAAGAAAAAGCACGCGCGACGCCGGCAAGGAAAAACCCAATTGTCAGGCCAATGAACGCATCGGTCCACAGCACGATCACGTATCCGGTGATCTGTAAAAGTATTGAGAACAGATATATCCTCTTTCGGCCCAAAAGGTCCGACAGAACGCCGCTCGGCAATTCAAAGGCTACCACGGACGCGGACATAACCGCCATGAGGATTCCGACATTTTCAATGGGAACACCCTTCGAGAGCAGAAGAAGCACCAAGACCGGACTGATGATGCCTATAACGGACCAGTGTAAGAATCTATTGATTATTGGAATTATCATTCGTATTCTCTCCGCGGTCAGTCTCCTCGCCTCAGAGAGGCGGCATCTTGTTGAAGGAGAGCTTCTTGTACAGCTCAAACGCCTCTTTCCCCGCATAGATGTCGATACGATTCTCGCGACCATGCACATCTTCAGAAGTAGAAGTATCGATGTTCCGGCAGAAGGCCCCACCCTTTTCGCCCGCCATACGGCCAGACAGTGTACGCGCATCGCGCCGCGCATGCGCCAGATCCAGGATAGAGCGCCAGATGCGCCTCACATCCCTATGGATCATTTCCATACTCTTCTCCTTTACAATAATATCTTGCTATACATAATATATTGGAAAGCATTTTATTTTGCAAGTACTATTCTCATTTTTTAGTATTTTTTTGTCCGCATTGACCTATGGGCGCCGAAGAGACAGAATTGTCGCATGTATTGCGATGCACATATTCATCTGGTAGACCTGGAGGGGCGTGAGCCGGGATTTGCGTCTGAAGGCGTCCATTTCCCCTGGCGCGGCGCCGCCGTGTCACACGACCCCGCTGAATTTTTACAGAGCGAAAGGCTTCGAACGAAAATGCCTCCAACCATTGCGGGTTTTGGAATCCACCCGCAAAACCCGGACATGCAGAATGCCGATTTTCTCTCTTTTCTCTGTAATGCAAAGAAAATTCAGTTCATCGGGGAGGCGGGCTTCGATTTTTTCGGCGACGGGCCGCTTCGATCCAGAGATCCAGAAGCCATTCGCCGACAGACCGAGGCGTTTATATTTCAATCCCGTCTCGCCGCCCGCGTCCGCTTGCCTCTCGTCGTGCATCTTCGAAAGGCGACGGATGTATGTATGGCGTACGGCCGCGAGCTCGCCGATGTTCCCTCGGTGGTCTTTCACTGCTGGCCGGGCAGGCTCGAAGAGGCGAGGATGATACTCCGAAAGGGCATCAACGCGTATTTTTCTTTTGGGACGCCTCTGTTGCGCGACTCGAGGCACGCGATAGAATCGCTGGCCGGTCTTCCTAAAACGCGGATTTTATCCGAAACCGACGCCCCCTGGCAGCCACCGCACGGCTTTGCGTGGACAAAACTCGAGCATATCATCGATGTCACCGACAAGATGGCCCAAGTGCTGGAAATCGAAACAAAGCTGCTCGAACCGCTCCTTGAGAAAAATTTCGCGGCCGCCTACCTTTTGGACGAGTGAGCCTAATCTGATTGCGTGCGAATACCGGAGCATAGCGTATGACAAATTTTCAGGACGCCCCTTCTAAGGGCCCTGACCCTCCAGGAACATTTTCCGACAGAACAGGGATTATTTTGGGCGAGCATGGCCTCCATGCACTTGCCGAGGCGCGTGTAGCGGTCTACGGGCTCGGTGGTGTCGGCGCGGCCTGCGCGCTGGACCTCGTCCGGGTAGGAGTCGGCCACCTGCACGTCGTCGATTTCGACACTGTCGAAGCCTCCAATCTGAACAGACTCTCCTTTGGTTTTCAGAGATATATAGGGCAAGCCAAAACCGACGCTTTTATAGACGCGGCGAAAGAAATAAACTCGAGCATAGACATCGTGGGCGAAAAATTTTTCTTCTCAAACGATACCGCTTCAGGTAGTATCGCCCGTGAATGCTCCGTCCATGCCGACTGCGTCGATTCACTCGGCCCAAAAGCGAGCCTCATCGCCGCGATGCGCCGAGAAAACCTCTTTTTCATCTCGAGCATGGGTACCGCAGGGCGCCTCATGCCCGAACGTCTGAGGCTCGGACCGATGGCCTCGGTCAGAGGCTGTCCCCTGGCGCGGGCGGTGCGCCAGAAGCTCTCAAAGATGCGGATACCGCTCGACTTTCCCGTCGTGTGGTCGGACGAACCGGCAGTGAAACCACTTCCTCAGGAAAGACGGCGAGGCATTCAGGGTTCCACGCCATTCGTGCCCCAGACCGCGGGCCATTTTATGGCTTCCTGGATTGTGCGGAAACTCTTGGAGGATGCTCATGTTTGAACCATTCGGGCTCGAGCGCTTCTTCGCTCGCCACGAATTCTGTGCCCGGTACCTTCTGTGCACGTCAGACTGCGAAAGCATGGCGATCGACGAACTGCTCGCCCTGGGAGGGCAGCCATCGGAAGCTTTGAATGCCCTTCAGCGCACATGGCTCGGATATACCGAATCGAAAGGCTCGCCGGTACTGCGGGGAAAAATAGCCCGCCTTTACCCCGACCTCGATCCTGACTCAATCCTTGTGCATTCCGGAGCCGAAGAGGCCATCCTCAACCTATACCTCGCTACAGTTCGGCCCGGCGATACGGTCATAGTCAACTGGCCATGCTATCAGTCTCTCATCGAGGTACCCAAAAGCCTCGGGGCGAGAGCCGTGAAATGGAATGTCAGAGAACGCCAGTCTCGCTGGTATTTTGATCCGGATGAGCTGGGGCGGCTGATATGCAAGGCAGAGAATTCCTCAAAACCGCAAAAAGTGAAAATGGTCGTCCTCAACATGCCCCACAATCCGACGGGAGCGCTTATGACACCCCCCGAGTTCGACCGCGTGGTGGACATCTGCAGGGCACATGGAACCCTCCTCCTCGTCGACGAGGTGTACCGCATGCTCGAACTTGGGAACAGCCGGCGCCTGCCTCCCGCCTGTCAGCTCTATGAAAACGCCATCTCGCTCTCGGTACTTTCTAAGGCATGGGGACTGGCAGGGCTCAGAATCGGTTGGCTTGCGACTCACCGCAAGGATATTCTCGATCAAGTCGCCGCAATCAAGGATTACAACTCTATCTGCGCATCGGCGCCTTCCGAGACGCTGGCCTGCGTCGCACTCGATCATTCCGACGAGATCATCGCAAGGAACAAAAGTATCTGTGAATCGAACGTTGTTCATTTTAATCATTTTTTTGAGCGATACCAGGAATTGTTCGCATGGATACCGACTGAAGCGGGGTCTATCGCATTTCCCGCGCTCAGGGCCGCCGAGGGTATCATATCCTGGCATGACGCCGCCGATCTCGCCGCGCGACTCTTGCGGGACACGGGCGTTTTGATCTTGCCCGGAGCGCTCTACGGCAGAGAGTTCGGTCTTCATTTCCGCATCGGGCTTGGACGACGCGCAGTCCCGGAAGGGCTCTCGGTGTTCGGCCGATGGCTTGAGACGCGTGTGAACAATTGATGAGCCGCTCAATCGCCGAACAAAAAGCGGTGCGGGTTTTCGCTACAGAATAGCATTTTCAGGCCATTATCCAGAGCGCTCCTCGAAAAATTTTCAAGATAATCCCTGTATGAGCGTATTTTAAAGAGATTCACCATGAAATCCGACCCATACATGATGCGGCGCGACACTTTTTCCACTTCACGCGGGCTCCATCTATCAAAGAGCGCCGCGAGCTCTCCATAGAATGAAGGTTCGCCCGCCGTAAAAGAAAAATCCGTATAGACGTTTGGATATTCCTTGATTAAGGAAAGAATCTCTGCCCTCCAGTCGGCCTGTGCCTTCCCCCCGATCGTACGGATATGACGCTTCCCCATGTGTGCAAAATTGAGGACAAGGGCGGGGTATTTTTGAAGCGCAGTTTTATACCTCGCCGGAGCCGTGAACATCAGCGCCTCCTCGAGAGAAACCACGCGATATCCCTGATCATCGCAGTGTGTGGTGATAGGAATGCCTCTCGATTCCGCAAACGCGTATAGAAATTCAACTTTCTCTCTCTCCGCAGGGTCGTCGGGCCAAGGATCGAATCCAAGCGGCGGATAGAGTTTTATGCCAGCGAAAAGGCCATAATCCTGCGGCGTCTGAGTAGATGTAGCCGACGATATGGCAAAAAAACGCTCCTCCAATTCACGTTCATCTCTTGTATAGCCCTTAAACCATTTCTCGAGATAGACGGAGAGTCCCTCGAGGGTATAATTCTTTGTATTCACCCCCAAAAAAGGATATATGCGTAAAATTCCCTTAGGCCGTTTTTCCCGATAGCGGTGTATCGCGAACATGACATCATTGATCTGCGCCTCAATGGGCTTCTGCGGAGCGCGCTTGTAATAGGTGTTGAAAGAAAACGACGAAGGGGCCATAAAATCCATCACAAGGGGAGTCAGTACGAAGGAAGTAAATTCCTGTCCCGCCGCGTGGAGTCTTCCCTCACGCAGAGGCGGGGCTTCCCTGAATTGGGGCGTGCCTTTCGGCGCCTCAAACCGACCGGCCAGGTCGTCCTCGAGAAGAAAGAGGATATCCGCGCAGTCATTGTCCATCACCGCCAAAAGATTCCGCACATTCTCGCCGCCCCTCTTCAAAATCGAAGAGGCGAGATAATCGAATGAAACGATCTGAGAATAGATCACCTCCTGTGGTCTGTGTCTCATCGATTCAATAATTGACACAAACGCGGGATGAGACAAATTCATGAGGTGGCAATGCACATCATAAAATGTGGATTTTTTCATGCCTGACGCTCCTGGGTGAGATGGCTTCCCCCCGCGTTCGTCGTCGCGTGAAAGAAGAATTCGCTACGGCGATGCCAAGGATGATGAGACAGACGCTTACGCCCTGGCTCCATCTGAATGCCTCATTCCGAATCAGGACCCCCGCCAGTACGGTTATGACGGTGACGAGGTTGGTGAACACTGCGGACTGGGACGCTTTGAGATAGGTCAGCGAATAATTTATAAGGAAGAACGCGGCTACCGATGAGAGTATCCCAAGGTAGAGTATGCCTCCCCACGCCTCCGCAATCCTTGAGTTCCCCGCACTAAAGAGAATGAATAAATGCCCTTTTCCTGTACTGTTTTGCCATAGAGCGGGCAACCCAAAGCATATGGCTCCCGACCACATCATCGCAAAGGTTCGCTCTGTCGGGGAAAAGATTTCCGACGCTTTTTTGCTCACGATATTGAAAAGAACGGCGCTCAGCATGGCGCCTGTCAAGAATAATACGCCGATCGCCCTCGTCTCCGCAGTATTGCCCCGTCCGAACAACGCCACAAGGATGACACCCGCAATCGATGTCGCCAGGCCTATGGACTGTATTGTACTGAGACGTTCCTGCAGCACGAGCGCCCCCATAATGGCTACTCCCGCAGGAAGGGCGCCCAATATAATACCGGCCACGTTCGTGGCGGCATTCGCGACTCCATATGTTTCAAAAATAAAGTAGGCGACGGGCTGCAAGAGGCACATGATCCCCAGCAGTTTGAGGGACTTCGCCCTGAAATCGACGTGTATCACCCCAAGTTTCAGAAGCACGCTCATAAGCAGCGCCGCTATGAGAAACCTCGCCGCGAGCAGTTCCATAGGGCTGAGAATCTCGAGCGTCTCTTTTGTCATAAGGAACGAAAAGCCAAAAATGACGGAATACCCGAGCCCCGCCACAATACCGCGCATATTTCCCATGAAAGGAAGGTATCATTTTTTCGCATCTCGTTCCAGAATGTGGGGGGGTGAAAAAAAATCCGATACAATGTATATTAGAGACAGCTATATAGAGGGAAAAACTATGGCACAACCCGATGTCGAAGTGTTTTGGGCTAATTTCGAACAGGAAATCGGTGAGAAGATACTTTCGAGGACCATGGGGCAGCATTTCAGTTCTCACAAATCACAGGGGGAGTGGGGGCTCATTGTGCTCACCGCGTCGGCGATCCGGTTTCGCCCGACTCCCGGGGAGAACTGGTTTCAATCGCTTTTCAAAATGGCCGCTCCTAAGGTCCCTCAGGAACCTCTTTCAGATATCGTGTTGCCCTTAGCATTCATCAAATCAATTGAACTGCCTAAAAAACGCTTCTTCGATTTCCTTTTCAGTCCGCCTTTTACCATATTTACACTGCGATATCGACTCGGCGATGAAGAACAAAGTTTGCTGCTGGGGGCTGATCCAAAATCCGAACTCTTTGATAAACTTCTTGCCTCACTCCCCGTCTCGAATGGAAAATGAGCGATATTTACCAACAACTTGAAGATGCAGACCTTCTTTTTTTTGAATACGGCATCACGGCGATCGACGCTTATTACGGTGAAAAACCTCGCCCTCTCCGCTTTCTTGCCGTGCAGTGTTCCGTCATCGAGCTGGCCCGCTGCTTCGGTGAATTGCAGTATCCTGGCCTACCCTACGCCGATGCCGCGCTCCACGAAGAGGCAAGGCTCCTCTGTGTCGAGAATGCACTTGAGGACGATCTCGGCGGACCATGGATGAATTTCCGCAGGAATCCGAGAAATGGCATATTTTACGACAAAGATAATATTTACCATGAATTAAGAGCTCATTCAATCTCATCACGCTATGCAAAATCGGAACGGAGCCTCTTTGACGCCGCGATATTCGCGACGCTCCATGAGCCTCCTCTTCACATATCTGATGCAGAGGTCATTCCTTCGTCTCCTTCTGCCCCCTTTCAAAAGGACCTGCTGATCGGAATTCTCTCAGGCCCTTATCCCGCCTCCGGCTTTGAAATCCTCAAACAGAGCGGCTTTATTGCGCAGGAATGGCCGGAACTGGCCCTTCTCGATGATGTCGATCACTCAAAGGATTTCCACCCCGAAGGAAACGGGTGGAGCCACACTATGCAGACGTTTTCGTACCGGAAAGACCGCGACCTCACCCTGTCCCTGGCCCTGCTTCTCCACGACATCGGCAAACCCGGATCGCAGAGGCTGGATGGCAAGCGTTTCAATCAACACGCCGAACTTGGGGCCCACCTCGCGAGGAAATTTCTCCGGCGACTTGGATTTTCCGAAGGAATTCAAGAAGATGTGGGATTTCTGATCCGCTACCACATGATGCCGGCTGCCCTCGCGGTCCTGCCGGTCCAAAAAACCAAAGCGCTGATCACCGACCCCCGGTTTTCCACTCTGCTCGAACTCTTCCGTTGCGACGAATTTTCCAGCTTCAAGGATCCCGAACGTTATTATGAGGCGTGCAATGCCTATCAGACGATCAGGCGCAACATGAAGAACCCATACAGAAATGCGGACGGCTCGAAAAAGCACGCAGTCAAGCGCCAGCTTTCGCACTACTGAACTGCCGTCAGGCCGCGAACATCCAAGGGCTGTAGGAGAGGACCCAGCGGGGAGGCCTGAAAGCCCCGAGCTCTCCGTAATGCTCGATCAGCACATTGACGATTCTCTGATCGAGAGGCATCTGTTTCATCTTCTCGAAGGCGCTCGAGGGGTGTATGGGGTTGCGGTAGGGGCGCTCGCCCACGAGCGCCTCGAACACGTCGACCACGGCGATGATTTTCGATTCCAGAGGTATTTCCTTTCCTTTCAGCCCATCGGGATAGCCCGAGCCATCTTCCCTTTCGTGATGGTGCAGCACGATATTGCTCAAATGTTCGAATTCCTTAAAGCTTCTGAGAATTCGCGCTGATATCACAGGGTGCTGCTTCATCTGCGCGAATTCTCTGGAGTCGAGCTTGCCTGTCTTTGTGATAATGCTTGTAGGAACGCCAATCTTGCCGATATCGTGGAGCAGGGCCGCGACATATAGATTCTTCAACCGCTTGCCCTTAAAACCAAGCTTTTTCCCGACAAACAGTGCGAATATCGCGACATTTCTCGAGTGGCTGGCGGACACTTTCTCGGTCTGCTCAAAAAGATAGATAATCGACTCAAGGCCCCGGGTATCAAGAAAAAAGTCGCTTTTATGGAAATAGCGCTGCAGGACAAACCACACGATCAAACAGGTCAGCAGCACCACAAAGGCGATACCCCAAGGACTGAATAGGGGCAGACTTGCGGAGATGGGAATACCGTAGCTGGTCTTGCGCCCGTGCACGGTATCCACCCTGAACTCGTACGGGGAGACGAGGTCAAGCAGTTTCTGGGCTTGAATAACGGTCACTGCGTAGGCATTCGGCGCCGTCATCGTCTCTTCATCGTTCCGAATGGGATATGCGATCCGTATCAATTCGCCGTCCAGAGTCACCATGAAATCCTCGTCCGGCGGCGGCCCATAGTCAATCTCCAACGAGTCGATGAAAGGGAAATTATCCCTCATGTCCCGAGTGAGCTCACTCGCCTCGGCGAACTTGTTCTGCACGACCAAATCGTACAGTGTCGTCCATGCAAAATAAGCGTTGTAGGTCGCGGCGGCCTGCAAATCGATCACACTCTTCAGGGCGTGATCGGTGGTATCGAAGTTTTGGTCTGCAACATATATCTGCAGGCCATAAAAAGATAGTCCGACCACAAAAATGACAACAAGGATAATTATGATTGGAATGAACAACTTTCTTTTCATAAAACTTTTCCTAATAAAAAATTACTTATCTGTCTTCTTATGCTCCTTAAAATTTGCCACGATCGCTTCGGCATCTGTTTCGGCGCTATCGGGGACGATCACCTTCGCGCCTTTCGGCTCGATCGAATAAAACGGATTGATGTCCAGCATCTGATCGGAGAGCAGTTCTGCGGGAATGCCGGCAGATTCCAGCATGGTTTTAACAACAATTGCGTCCTCAAGAAACGCCGATACGAATACTGTTTTCATTTTTCTGACCTTGCTTTTTCCAGTGCTCCAACTTTTTTATCGAATGCCGGGCCCAGCCGCCGCGCGCCGGTTTCCGTTACGCACCAGTCCTCTTCAACGCGCATGCCCCCAACGGACATCCATTTTTCAATCATACCATATTTTAGGAAATCTTGGCAAATACGTTCCGCGCGCCATTTCTGGACGAGCTGAGGAATGAAATAGACGCCTGGCTCCACCGAGTGCACCATTCCGGGTCTGAGCGTCTTCGCGAGCCTGAGCGAGCGCAGGCCAAACTGATCGGAACGCCCGAGTTCCTCGCCATAGCCGACATACTCTTCGCCCAGACCTTCCATGTCGTGCACATCCAGACCTATCTGGTGCCCAAGCCCATGAGGGAAAAAGAGCGCGTGGGCGCCGGTCTCAACCGCTTCGCGCGGGTCGCCCCGCATCAATCCCAGCGATATAAGCCCCTCCGTAATGGCCAGCGAAGCGGCCTTATGGACGTCAATAAACCGTACACCAGGAGCCAGTGCGCCCGTGGCGGCCCCAAAAGCCCCGTACAACACTTCGTATATCTCGCGGGACTGTGTTCCAAACCGCGGCCCTACGGGAAAAGTCGTCGTCAGGTCTCCTGCGTACCCCGACGGCGCCTCCACCCCGGCGTCGAGCAAAAAGGTATCCTGAATCGCGGCGGCGTACTCGGTGGGCGAATTATGGAAGATGTAGCCCCTGCATGTCGCGATGGAGGAAAAGCTGAGTTCGAAGCCCCGCGCGCTCGCGCGGGAGAGGACATAGTCCGCGGCCTTCTTCTCTGTCCATCCCGGTTCGAGAGAATGCAGCAGGTCTTCATGAATGGCCTTTGTGGCGGCGACCGCGCGCTCTATTTCGGCAATCTCTTCAGGCCCCTTGATTTCTCGTACGCTGACGAGTGCCAGGATGACGCGCGGATCGACGAACCGGCGCAGGAAATCGCGCCGAGAGGAATCGCCCTGACCGAACAGTTCAGCCAGTTTGTCCGCCTGTTCGCCGCGGTAAGGGGGGAGAATAAAAAGTGGCTCTTTCCTGGCGAGCCCGTCCGCCACTAGGGAACGCAGGCCAGAAAGTGGAGACGAGCAATCGATACCGGACTGATGCGCGAGATCTTCAGCAGAAGGCCGCGCTCCCGTCCAAATGATGTCATCCATATCTGGCCCGTCCGCATATAGACAGGTGCGCCCGCTCTCGATGTCGAGCGAATATCCGGCATCGGGAACAGTCGTTCCCGCCAAATAAAGCCACGATGAATCTTGCCTGAAAGGATAGCAGTTCGATAGATAGTTGCGGGGAGACTCGCCATTGGAGAGCAGAATAAAGGTCCCCCGCGTAATTCCCCGCTCATGAAGCGCACGAATGAACGCTTCCTTCCTTTTTATATATGTTTCGCGCGTAAACATACGTATATTGTAAGTATTCCCGAGAACGTGGTCAATCTGAAGAAAATTCGACATGGACCAAATACAGTCCCATATGGGGTTAAAAAAAGAATCACTTCGTAATAGAAGGTAAAACACATGCTTCCGCTAGAGAGACATACTTTTTATTAGGGTAATGTTATCTAAATGGACTATGTGCGATATTGCCTCGCTTCCAATCTGAGGCTGAGGAGAGCTATTCTTCAAATGTCTCAGGAAGAACTGGCCCATCTGGCAAGTCTTTCACCAGGATTTATCGCAAATCTGGAAACGGGAAGAAATTTTCCTTCGAGCAAAGCGATACTCAAGATTTCCTCTGCGCTTAAGATTGAGCCATGGAAACTTTTCCTCGACCCGCAAAAACAGGATATGTTCTTTACACGCGACGAAGTATTTCAATGGCTGGAAGACTCCCGTCAACGACTGCTCGGAATTTCTCCAAAACAAAATACACAGTACGGCGATTCACAGACAAGCGACGACGACACTTCACCCCAAGATTGACAATGCCTGTCTCACTTTTTACTATGAAAGAGTGAAACATAAGCATGTATGCCTTTTAATATTAGTTCTTTTTGTAAGCACATCCATGATGACCCCGGTTTTTGCCGAGCCGGAAATGAAGACGCTTGCGAACGGACTGACGGTATTGCTCAATTCCATTGAAGGCGAAGAGAATGTTGCCGTTGTCCTTGCCTACCGTGCAGGTGCCGACGCTCAAACGGCACCGATAGCGGGCTTATTCAAATTTCTAGAGTATGCATTGTTCAATGGCCCCGCCACGAAACCGGGCATTTCCGAACCTGCCTTGGCCATCGATGTGCTCGAGCCGAGCGGCATTGAGGGTGGCGCAAGTATCGACCGCTTTGAGTTTGGTTTTTCTATAAAAAGAGAAAATATCGTGCCCGCCCTCGACACCCTGCTCTATCTGTTCTCCCAGGAACGCAGAGAATTCATTTTCGCACAGGCGGACGGCATTGAGTATGCCCGACAGGCCGCCAGGGCGCTTATTCAGAATGAACTCTCAGATAGCGATATACTGAGCAATATGGCGATTATAAAAAAATTATTCCCAAAAGAACCTTATCGGCTCGATACGCTTGGCGCCGATTATGTCGTGGAAAAAGCGGATGCCGCCAAATTGAAGAATCTGGCTTCATCCTGGCTCGTTCCAAACAACGCGTGCATCGCAATAACGGGTGGATTCGATAAAGACCAGATATTCGACCTTGTCGATCGGCGGTTCGGACAGCTTCCCAAAGCACAAAATCCCTGGCCGGCAAGCCTGGCGACATTTCCGAAGCCCGGTGTTGTCCGCCCCGTTTTCCTTGTATTCCCCGACGCCGGCATTCCTACAGGCAAGATGCAGGTCGAAGTTCGGTATCGAGGTCCTGATCCAAAGGACACACGCTCATATACTTCCGCGCTCATGCTTCAGGAACTTGCCAATACACCCTCATCCCGATTCCAGACGGCCGTACGCAAGGGAATGCCGAAGGACACGGCCCCCGAAGACCTTCGCATTGTCTATACGCCAGCGCGGAACTCTTCCTGGCTCGCCATCGAGTCGATGCTTTCCGTCCCGACAGGGAAAAAGCCCGCCGATCTCGCCTTCTCCTTCAAAGAACTGGTCCGCAGCACCGAACTCTATCTGATAAAGGCCAACGTCTCATATTTCTCGGCGGCCGAATACCAGAAGGCCCGCGAATCTCTTCTTGAAAAGAAAATGGCTTCTCAGGGGGACCCCCTTCAATCTGCTGTTCATATGGTGACGCTCTGGAGCTGGGGTATACCCTCCTTCCTGTTCCAGGAGAGCGACGCCATCATGAAGGCCGGGCAAAAAGATGTCTCGCAGTTTGTCGATACCTATGTTCAGAAAAATCTCGAGGTGGTCATGGTGCGCATCGCCCCGAACCTCTACGAGGCGAACCAGAAAAACTTTTCCAGCTATGGCTTCGAAATGGTGAGCGATCAGAATGCCCTCTGGTGGCGCTGACTCCGCAGGCACAGAGGCACCCCTCTCCCCTTGCTGGTTGACTGGACGGCGCGCGTTACAGCGTCTCTTCCTCAATCGACAGAATGCTGGGAAGCGTGCGGAGTGCTTTCGCTACGCGCCTTACATCTTCGCGCGAATCCACTTCAAGAATAAAAAATCCGGAGAGTGTACCGTCGCCGCGTTCGCCCAGTTTGCCTTCTTTGAGCCGGCCTGAGCATTTGCGCACCGTCGATTCGATCTCGGAAAAAATATCGAAGGATTTCTTTGTGGTGACACGGTAGCGCGCCGTGGTGTTTATCGCCTCGTCCTCCCATTTGACATCGATGCGCCGCTCCTCAAAATCAGCGATCGACAAGAGTGAGCGGCAGTCTTCGCGGTGAACGATGATACCCCGCCCGCGGGACACATACCCGACAATGCGGTCGCCGGTCACCGGTTTGCAGCATCCCGCGATGCGGATCATCATATTGCGCATTCCCCCGACCGAAACCCCGGCCTTTTCACTGCGGAGCACAAGGCCCGGCTTCAGGCTATGAAACTCGACGACCGAGGGGAATGCTTCGTCTTTCGCGTGCTGGGCTTCGGCCTGCGCGCGATCCTGCGCATGGGGGCGGGACTGCGCCGACTCCGGTGGAGTTTTTTCACTCTTTTTGGCGGCCACGATATGCTTGTCTATCGCGACGGCCTGTCCCGTCTGTACGAGAAGCTGACGTATCTTCGAGCGGGCCTTGCTGGTATGGGCAATCCTGAGCCAGTTCAAGTTTGGCTTGGCGTTAGGGGAGGTTATGATATCGACTATCTGCGTGTTCTGAAGCTCGGAATCGAGGGAGGCTATCGCGCCGTTTACCTTCGCGCCGAAACAGTGGGCACCGACGTCCGAGTGAATGGCGAACGCGAAATCGATTGGCGTGGCGCCGGCGGGCAGTTCGATGACGTCGCCCTTCGGCGTGAATACGAAGATGGAGTCGCGCAGAAGCTCACGCTTGATCTCTTCGAGGTAACTGTCGCCTTCGGCGATGAACTGGTTCCACTGTTTGAGCTTGTTGACGATGGGGAGGTCCTCGAACCGCGGCAATTCGGACGTCGTACCCTTTTTATAGAGCCAATGTGAGGCAATACCATATTCGGCGACGAGGTGCATCTCGCGCGTACGGATCTGTATTTCCAGAAGCTGGCCGCCATACGCGAGCACGGTAGTGTGGAGGCTCTGGTAGCCGTTCGACTTGGGCATCGCGATATAATCCTTGAACCGACCGTCAATGGGTTTCCAGAGGCGGTGCACGAGGCCCAAAAGCGCGTAGCATTCATTGACGCTCTTGCAGATGATGCGTATACCCAAGAGGTCGTACAGCTCCTCGGGGCTTTTCCCCCGCTTCCGCATCTTCTGGTATATCGAATAAAAATGCTTGGCGCGCGCGCTCACTTCGACTTCAATCTCTTCTTTCGCCGCCGCGGAGAGGATCCTCTCCGTCACTTTTTTGAGAAATTCCTGGCGCGCGTCCCTGCGCACATTCACTATATCTTTTATCTGGTCAAACACTTCGCGGTTGAGCGACTTGAGCGACAAATCCTCCAGCTCATCTTTGAGCCATGAAATACCGAGCCTGTCGGCGAGCGGCGCGTAAATATCGATGCATTCAGTCGCGATCTCCTTCTGGCGATCCTCGGGCAGATACTTCAGCGTGCGCATGCTGTCGAGCTTGTCGGCGAGCTTGACAAGAATAACCCGGATGTCGCTCGTGAGCGCGAAGAGCATTTTCCGCATGGTTTCGGCGGCGTGCACCGATTTGTTCTTCGCCCGGACGGAAGAGAGCCTGTTGACGCCGGCCACGATCATCGCCGCTTCCTTGCCATACAACTCCTCAATGCGCGGGTCCGGGGCCGCGAGCAGAGAATTCAGGGTGCCGGCATCTTTTTCCTTCCGCGCGCGGTCGGATTTACCCTGAGGCTGTATCGCTTTAGTCGCGCTCTGCGCCGCGCTCCCCTGGATTGCTCCGCCGCCCGGCTTATTTGAAACTATCGGTGCGGCAATCGGTGTCGATGAAAAACCGGATGTGCGGTCAGCTATCGTATCGTGGAGAAGACCCGCCAGAATCGATTCCAAATCCATGCCAAGCTCAAGCAGGATATCAGCGACGCGCACATCATGGTAGAAAGCGGGTTCTCCTGAAGCGCGCTTTCTATCGCCATGGGCATTCTGAGTATAGTCCGCAGCGCTCGACAGAAGATTCTTCTCCTCGGCACTGAAACGCTGCCCTGCCTTTGAAAGAAAATTCTGTAGTATTTCATCCATGATGAGCACCTGCCACCCTTGTTCTTCCCGCAAGATCCTTCCATGTTCTAATGTCGCAGAATCCTTCCTTTTCGAATAGAGCCAGCGCTTCGGGAATCTGCGGTGAATCCATTTCCAATAATAATACACCGTTTGAGGATAAAAATTCACTCCCTCCCATGATTATCGCCCGGACGAATTGCATGCCGTCGATGCCCCCGTCGAGGGCGAGAATCGGGTCCTTCCAGCCGCCGGCGATGAGCCGTTCGGCCTGTGCATGACAGACATAGGGTGGATTCGCCACAAGAAGGTCAAATGTCCCTTCAATCTTGGAAAAGAGGTCGGATTCCACAAAATCGATCGAGTGCGGCGGCAGAAGGCGCCGGGCATTTTTCTCTGCAATCTCCAGGGCGACAGGCGAGACATCGGAGGCCGTCACTCGCCAATGCGGTCTTTCGGCGGCGATGCTGACGGCCACCGCGCCACTCCCCGTGCATATGTCGAGCACGGAAAGAGGTCTCCTCTCGCCGCCGGGTCCAATCGCCGCCTGATGCGCATCGCCCGATTCAAGCGCGGCTTCCACGAGCACTTCCGTGTCCTGGCGCGGCGAAAGCACGCTGTCGTCTACAAGAAACTCGCGCCCGAAAAACTCGCGGAACCCCCGGATGTGCGCGACGCTTTCGCCGCGCCGCCGCCGAGCGGCCATTCCGTGAAAAGACGACGGCACATTCTCCGCGCGATCCGAGAGCATCGCCAATATTTTCTCCTTGGGCAGGTCCATGCTGAAGGCCAAGAGCAGCACGGCGTCGAGGAAGGGGGTTTCGCTTGAAGGGAAAGAGCGTGCTGCTTCGAGAAGCAGGTCTCTGTAGGTCATGCCATTTCGCGCCCGTCGGATTCAAGGAGCTGCTGTCTGCCCCAGGCGACCAGCGCATCGAGCAATTCGTCGAGCTCGCCTTCCATGATGAGGTCGAGCTTGTAGAGCGCCAGGTCGATCCTGTGATCCGTGAGGCGATTCTGGGGGAAATTGTAGGTCCGTATACGCTCGGAGCGGTCGCCGGTCCCCACCTGGCTGCGCCGCTCGGCGGAGCGTTCGGCCTGGCGTTTCTCGTCCTCGATCTCGAAGAGCCGCGCCCGGAGAATGCGCATGGCCTTGGCCTTGTTTTTGATCTGGCTCTTCTCGTCCTGGCAGTGCACCACGATGCCGGTGGGGAGGTGCGTAATGCGCACCGCGGAATCCGTCGTGTTGACGCTCTGCCCTCCCGGCCCGGAAGAGCGCATGACATCGATGCGCAGGTCCTCCGGCTTTATCTCGATCTCGGTCTCTTCCATTTCAGGGAGCACGGCGACCGTGACGGCACTCGTATGGATCCTACCTGAATTCTCGGTAGCCGGCACGCGCTGCACCCGATGGACTCCTGACTCATAGCGGAGCCTCTCATAGGCGGCATCACCCGAAATCGAAAAGATGATCTCTTTTATGCCGCCGAGCTCGGTTTCGTTCATGTTCATCATTTCGAGCGTCCAACCGCGACCATCCGCGTACCGGCTGTACATTCGATAGAGATCGGCGGCGAACAATGCCGCTTCTTCGCCACCCGTGCCCGCGCGGATCTCCATGATGACCGCCTTGTCGGCGAGCGGATCGCGCGGCATAAGAAGCGATGTCAGCCTCTCTTCGAGCGCGAAGGAACGGCCGCGAAGCTGGTGGAGTTCCTGCTCGGCAAGTTCCTTCAATTCACCGGGCTGCTCGTCTTCCACGAGCGCCTCGGTCTCGTGAATCGAAGAGGCGACTCTCTGTGTCTCGTCGAATATCTCGACGATTTCGGAGAGGTGCGCGCGCTCTTTCATCAGACTGCGGTACTTCTGCTGGTCGCGAAGGATATCCGCTCTCGAAATGAGTCCATCTATCTCGGCGATGCGGTTCCGCATCTGTTGTATTCGTTCCTTCACGAATGAATGGTAGCCTGTTTGAGGCCTGTGGTTCAACTCCCGCTCGCACGGGGACGCCTTGCGCGAGTATCCGCGTGCAGATACTATCTAGCCATGCTCGACATACGTTTTATCAAAGAGAATCTGGATGCGGTTCGGCAGAACATCCGCGATCGCTATATGAACGCGGATGCCGACTTGGTGGTTTCACTCTACGACAGGCGCAACAGCACGCTCCGCGAACTCGAGGATGCCAGGCGCCGCCGGAACGAGAACGCGCAGGCGATGAAGTCACCTATGTCCGCGGAAGACCGCGCGATCCGCATCGAAGAGGGCAAACGGCTCAAGGAGACAATCGCCCGCCTCGAATCCGAACTTCAGGAAGTCGAAGGCTCATTCGCCGCAGAAATGGCCAAAATTCCGAACATGGCACACCCTATGGCGCCTCGCGGAAAAGAGGACAAGGACAACCTCGAGGTTAAACGCGTCGGGGCCCCGCCAAGCTTCAGTTTCTCGCCGAAAGACCACGTCGAGCTCGGCCAGAGTCTCAATATCATTGATTTCGACACGGCGACAAAGGTGTCGGGCACGAAGTTCTATTACCTCAAGAACGAAGGGGTCATCCTTGAGCTCGCGCTCGTGCGCTACGCGTTGGATATTCTCGCGAAACGCGGCTTTACGCTGATGGCCACGCCGGACATCGCGAAGACCGAAATTCTGGAGGGCATCGGCTTCAACCCACGCGGGACGGAGTCGAACGTGTACACTCTTGAGGGAGAAGAGACCTGTCTCATCGGCACCGCGGAGATCACGCTCGGCGGATACCACAGCGGCGCGGTCCTCGACAAGGGACAGATGCCCATCCGTCTTGCGGGTCTTTCCCACTGCTTCAGGCGCGAGGCCGGAGCGGCTGGCCAGTTCTCAAAGGGCCTCTACCGCGTGCACCAGTTCACAAAAGTCGAGATGTTCGTGTACTGCCTGCCCGAAGATTCCGGCAGAATCCACGAGGAGCTGCGGTCTATCGAGGAAGAAATATTCTCCAGCCTCGATATTCCCTTCAGGGTCGTCGACACCTGCACGGGGGACCTCGGCGCTCCGGCCTACCGCAAGTGGGACTTGGAAGCCTGGATGCCCGGCCGGAATAACGGCGAGTGGGGAGAAATAACCTCGACATCAAATTGTACTGATTATCAGGCCCGGAGGCTCAATGTCCGCTACAGGGACGAAGAGGGGAAAAACCACTTTGTGCACATGCTGAACGGCACCGCCATCGCGTGCTCCCGCGCGATTATTTCAATTCTCGAGAATTTTCAGCAGGTCGACGGTTCGGTGCGGATCCCCAAGGCGCTCGTGCCATACTGTGGCTTTGAAGTCATACGGCCGCGCGACAAGGTCTAAAAACAGTTCGGTACAGCGGGCAGGGGGTTCAAGGGAGATTGGGCGAGGAGATCATCGGTTTACGCCAGGACTGTATTGTTCCAGCCGCCTCCCAGCGGATTTTCCGCCGTACCTCCAGCTTTCCCCCGGCGGATTGAGCACACACGCCAAAGAAACCGCTTCCTAGGTACATAAGCTTTTCGTCCTGCGTGAGCTTTTCTTCTTTCGACAATATTTCCAAGGCGCAATCGAAATGAATCGGCTCTCCATCTTCTCTCGACGCAATCGCTCCCGCCAGATCGAAAATTGGCTTGCCGCAGGCAGCGCAGATTTTAAGTTCCTGGGGCGGACGTTCGGCCCTGGGTTTCTGAGACTGCGCGTTGGTCTCCCGCTGCATGGCCGGCCGGGCCGGCTTGCGTTTATGAAAATTGCGATTACGAAATTTCCCGTTTCCCTGTTTCGATGGGTGATTACTGTTGTTCGGTTCGTTGTTCATCATGATCTGCCTTTTACTGTATTTGACAGCATTTCGGCAATCGATGCAATCGCCTTGTCCAGGTAGTGAACATCGATAAGTTTATGTTTGAGCTCATAGAGTCGTTTCCAGCTCGTGGCTTTCATCTCTTCGGTGATATCATAATCCGAAAGAAGGAAATCATCGGGAGTCGAGCCGGCCCAGCCGGGCATGTCTCGCGAGACCTTACTCTGTTTCATCGTGTTCCGCAAACGCGCCTTCCATATGCCTTGCGCAGGCATTCCTTTGTACTAACATCACATCGTATCGAATACGATACTGATTATATTTTCGATTCATAGCGAGGAATAGTTTAGAAGTTTCGATGATGGACCTGCGTTTTTTTGCACCGATGACGTGCTGAAGGTCCTCCCGGGTATACCGATTCGCAGTCTTGACTTCGATAAAGGCTAAAATTCCGCCTCGCAGAGCAATAATATCGATTTCACCGCGCCTTGCACGAAAGTTGTGGGACAGAATGATCCACCCGGCTTCGACAAGATACTGTCGGGCTCTCTCTTCACCTTCTCTGCCACGCTGGACGGTACATTTTTCTGATGTTCCACGGACTATATGCATTCTTGCTTTGGCGCTCCTCTCATAGAGCGCGGGAGAAGTGGGCTCCTGCTTCAAAGATTTTCACCATGCGTAAAAAAGCTGCCCTCACTGACGTTCGGGCAGCTTGTATACACTGGTACATCGACGACAGGGACGCCGCAAATTCTCCTATGCTCCCTGCTGATCGCTCTTGCGGCCTCCGACCAAGGTCTTGACCTTTGCCTTCTTGCCGATCTTGGCGCGGATATAGTAGAGCTTGGCGCGGCGGACCTTGCCCGCCTTTACGATCTCGACATTCTCGACGCGGGGAGAATTGTAGGGGAAGACGCGTTCGACGCCCACGCCATAGGAATTTTTCCTCACGGTGAACGTCTTGCTCGATCCTGCATTCTTTTTCGCGATCACAAGTCCTTCATATGCCTGAATTCGCTCTGTTCTGCCTTCGACAATCTTGAAACTGACACGGACGGTATCTCCAACCCTGAACGCGGGCAGGTCAGTTCTCGCCTGTTCCGCCTGAATCTGCTGTACGAGGTTCATTCTCTCCCCCTTCGTCTATCACTTCTTTGAGCAATCTGCCGAGTTCCCCGGACAGATCGATTGTATGCAAAAGTTCCGGTCTGTAGGCCAGCGTCTTTACAAGGCTCGCCTTGAGCCGCCACCGCGCGATCGCGGCGTGATTGCCGCACACCAGCACTTCCGGGACGTGCATGGTAGCATATTCTTCAGGCCTTGTATACTGGGGATACTCTAGAAGGCCCGAGGAAAAGCTCTCCTCCGAGAGCGATTCGCCTGAGATAACACCAGGCACCAGGCGGTATACCGCGTCGATCAGCACCATCGCGGCGACTTCGCCGCTCGAAAGCACATAATCCCCGATGGAGACCACGTCGGTCACCCTCGTGTCGATGACGCGCTGATCAATGCCCTCGTAGCGCCCGCACAGGATGACGAGGTCCTCCTCCTGCGCGAAATCGGCAGCCATCGCCTGGTTGAAGAGCCTGCCGGAGGGCGTCACATAGAGGGTCCGCACCGCCGGAGAACCGGCCGCCTCGAGCGCCCTGTCCAGAGGTTCGGGCTTCATCAGCATACCAGCCCCGCCCCCGAAGACCTCATCATCGCACTTGCGGTGACGGTCATGGGCATAATCACGAATGTTGACAAGTTCGTAGGACACGAGGCCCTTCGCGACCGCCCGTTTCATGATCGAGGCCGAAAAATAGGCATCGAGAATCTCGGGGAAAAGCGAAAGAACCTTGATATTCATTCCAGAATCCATGGGCTCACAATCTCGAGCTCACTCTTCTCCTCATCAACATTGCCTACAAATTCTCTGCGGAACGGAACAAGTACCGTTCCCCCGCCGTCGCGCCTGACCTCCAGGAGATCGTCGGCGCCCCCCCCGATCACCGCGTCGATTACGCCGACGCGCAGCCCGCCCACCGTCGCGACCATGCCCACCAGATCGGCGACATAATATTCGCCCGGTTTTTTGGGAGAGGCTCGCTCTCGTGGCAGAAAGAGCTCGCGGCCCGCAAGCCCGCGCGCCTTCTCGGGCGTCTCGTAGCCGTCAAAGATGATGCTGGCTCCCCAGCCCCCTTCCACGACTCGCAGGATCCTCAACGGGCTGGCATCCTCAAGGCCGAGCGATCCGCCAACGAGAATTTCGCTCGCCGCCGCGATGTGCGAAAACTCGCCGGAATAGCTTACGAGCCTGAGTTCGCCCCCAAGGCCTCTGACAGCACCGAGCCTTGCGACGGCGAGGTAGCCGGGCTTCCGCGTATCACTCATGGCGATCGGCCAGGATCAGTCCAGAATCTCCAGAATGACACGTTTCGACTGAGATGAGGCGGAGGCAGACAGAATAGTCCGGATCGCACGCGCGATGCGGCCATTCTTGCCGATGACTTTACCGATATCGTTCTCCGCGACCCTCAGCTCGAGAATCGTGGATTTTTCGCCCTCAATCACTTTGATGTTGACGGCATCGGGATTATCGACAAGGGATTTGACAATATATTCAACAAGATCGCGTTCCATACTATCCCAACCGGCTCAGCCGAGCTGTATCCCTTTCTTGTTGAAAAGGGATCTGACGGTGTCGGAGGGCAAAGCGCCCTTCGAAAGCCACTCTCTGGCCTTGGTCTCGTTGATGTTGAGCTGCTTGTCCTCGGCCTCGATCGGGTGATAGTAGCCGAGCTCATCGATTGTCTTGGAATCGCGCGCGGAACGGGAATCCATGACGACTATCCGGTAGTATGGCCTGGCCTTCGCGCCGAATCTTTTAAGTCTGATGCGTACGCTCACGAAAATCCTCCTGATTTTGAAAAATCGCTGTGTGGGCTCCGTTTTGTCCGCACATCCGTTCCCGTGCGAAGCCCGAATAAGGGAACATGCGCCAGAAGTTTATATACTATTACCCGGCATGAAGTCAACTCGGCGCGGGCGGCCTCGGCTTGCCACAAGCGCCGAGTTGGAGTAGGTTCCAGACTATGGTTCCCTTTCTCCGCGGCTCTTTGCTTCTGGCCCCCATGGTCGGCATCACGAACAGAGCGTTCCGGACATTCGTGCACGAGTTGGGGGACGCCGACTGGTACATGACCGAAATGGCGAGCGCCGAAGCCTTTCTCTCCGGCGGAAGGAACGAGGCGGTCTACCTCGACCCGGCGCCCTGTCCAAGCCGTACATCGGTGCAGTTCGCCGCGCGCAGCCCGGATTCGCTCGCCGCCGCATGCCGCGCGCTGTCCCGGGCGCCCGACGAGCGGCGCCCCGCGGGAATCGACATCAATATGGGCTGCGCGGCTCCCCGCATCAAAAGCTCCGGCCGGGGCGCCGCCCTCCTCGACAACGCGCCGCTGGCGAAAGAAATGGTCGCCGCGGCACGAGAAAACTGGGCCGGGATCCTTTCCGCGAAGATCCGCCTCAGCGCCGCACAGGGCGAGGAAGGCACCATCCTTCTGGCAAAAACCCTCGCGGAGGCTGGCCTAGATTTTCTCGTGGTCCACGCGAGGCTCGACACGCAGAAGTTCCGGCGCAGGGCCGACCACGGCTTCGCGCTCGCGCTCGCAAAGGAACTTCCGATTCCCGTCATGGCGAACGGCGACATCTCGACGGCCGAGGAGTGCCGCTCGCTTCTTGCTTCGGGAAACATCCACAGCCTGATGATCGGCCGGGCCGCGGTGCGCGAGCCCTGGCTCTTCCGTGACCTGCATGCCGGACTCAGCGGGCGGTCCGAGATTTCGCCCGAAACACAGGACCTTATGACGATCGGCCTGCGCTACATCGACCTGGCCGAGGCCATGCTCCCGCCGGAATGGCAGAAAGAGACCTGCCGGCGCATCTTTTCGTACTATTCGGACAACGTGAGCTTCGCCCACTACCTCAAGTTTTCGCTCATCAATTCGCCCTCGCTCGAGGGAATGCGGGGTATCGTAAAAAAATATTTCGACGAGGTCCCCCAGGACAGGTACCGCTAGGATGTCTCTGCTGCGGAAAAAGACGGCGCGAAGCGTCCGTACGCGCATATCTTTATTTGACTTGACAATACACACTTTTACATTTATAGTAATTATGTCAATTAATACAGGAAGGGGCTTAAGACAATGGCAGATACCATTCCTCAGATGTTTATCGAAATCACACAAAAACAGCCGGACATCACTGTGCAACTTTCAAAAGACGCACAGGGCAAATTCCAACCCACACCTTATGGCACGCTCCTGAAAGAAGCGGGCGCGTGCGCTCACGGGCTGCAAAAACGCGGCATCCGACGAGGGGACAACATCGGGTTTATCTCCGACAACCGCAAGGAGTGGCTCGTCGCGGATCTCGCCATGCTCGGCCTCGGCGCCGCGGATGTGCCGCGCGGCTGCGACGCGACTGCGCAGGAAATCGCCTATATCTTAAGCTGGAGCGAGTGCGCGACCGTCATTCTCGAAAATGACCGCCAGCTTCAAAAAATCCTCGACATAAAAGCGGACCGTCTTCCCTTCGGCTCCCGGTCGCTCAAAGAAGCACCCTACGCGCATCTGAAGACCATCATTCTGTTCGAACCCCCCTCGCGGCACGTCGCTGATGAGGCACGGAACGCGGGCTTAGACGTCCTCTCCTTCTCAGACATTATGGAAGAAGGGAGAACCCTCTACGAAAAGGAACCAGAATTCTTCCTAGACGAGGCCGCGAAAGGCGGGCGCAACGACATCGCGACCATCATCTACACTTCCGGGACGACGGGAGACCCGAAAGGAGTCATGCTGAGCCACGGCAACTTCCTGCATCAGACCGAGTACCTGCCCAGCGTCATTGGAGTAAAAAGCGGCGACAGATTTCTCTCCGTGCTCCCCGTGTGGCACTCCTTCGAGCGGGCCGTCCAGTACATCATACTGCAGGCGGGAGCCACGATCGCCTACTCGAAACCCGTGGGCTCTATTCTGCTCGCGGACATGCAGGCGGTGCAGCCGCAGTGGTTCACCTCCGTCCCCCGAATCTGGGAATCGATCAAAGACGGCGTGTACAAGACAATCCGCCAGAGCGGTAACGTCAAGAAGGCCATGTTCTCGATGTTTGTCGGCATTGGCGAGGCGCAAGCCTATTTCAGAAATATGCTGCTCGACAGGCTTCCGAAATTTTCGCCGCGCTCTCGGGCCGTCGACATCGGCGTGGCGATTATTCCCTTTGCGCTCCTGACGCCCCTGCGCGCCCTGGGCGATGTGCTCGTGTTCAAAAAAATAAAGGAAAAACTCGGCACGGGCTTCATCGCGGGCATTTCCGGGGGCGGGGCCCTTCCCCCCTCCGTCGACAAATTCTTCGATGCGCTCGGAATTCTCATTCTTGAAGGCTATGGGCTCACCGAAACGGCACCGGTGCTTGGGGTCAGAATAAAAACTCACCCCGTGACAGGCACCGTCGGCCCCATTCACAGGGGAACCGAAATCCGCATCGTCGATGAACATGGCCAGGTTCTCCCCGCCGGGAAAAAAGGGATTATCCAAGTGCGTGGTCCGCAAGTCATGCTCGGCTACTACAAACGCCCCGACCTCACCGCCAAAATCCTCTCCGATGATGGCTGGCTCGATACGGGAGACCTCGGCATGCTCACTATTCACGGCGAAATAAAAATCGTCGGACGCGCAAAAGACACCATCGTGTTGCGCGGTGGTGAAAATATCGAACCTGTCCCTATAGAGCAGCGATTGTGCGAGAGTCTCTATATTCAGCAGACAGTCGTGCTCGGCCAAGACCAGAGGTATCTGGCCGCCCTCATTGTGCCGCGCGAGGAAGCACTCATTCAGTGGGCGGAAGAAAATGAAATCCCCTTCGATGATTACGCATCGCTCCTTGAGCAGCCGGAGGTGAAAGAGCTGATCGATAGCGAGATCAACGCGTCCGTAAGTATGAAGAATGGTTTCAAACCATTTGAGCGGATATTCCGCTTCGCCCTTCTAGCAACGCCATTTGAACCCGGCCGTGAGCTCTCGGCAAAGCAGGAACTGAAGCGGCACACCGTCAACGAGCTGTACAAAAGCCAGATACGATCACTGTTCGCGGAATAGTCCGACGACGGCTCAACTCACTTCGATGTCGCCCAATACACTCTTCACATAGAGCCGCCGGGCTCCATCGCCGGTGCGGAAGGCGCAGCGCTGCGGCCCCATGCCCGCGGCGTTCACCGAATGAATGGTCTCGATGCGACCGGAGAGTGTCTCAGCCCTGAACTCGACACTGCTGTGCTCAAGCTGAACGGCAATATCGCCGGAATATGTCTGAATTTCTCCTCCGCCGAAAAGCCCCATGACTTCAAATTCGATATCACCTTTGTTGGAGATAAGCCTGATTCGTCCCCCAACCCCACGCACATTCATCTTGCCCTGTTCGGAGACGGCCGCCACATTTTTCTCGACCTGATCGATGAACGCCGATCCATTCTGTATCTCCACTTGAGCCGATCCGGAAATTCTGTTGCACCTGAGCACTCCATCGATGCTCCTCGCAGAGCAGCCCTCGCTATTCTCGATATGAATGACCCCACTCACGCTCGAAGCCTCGACGAACCTAGCCCCCGAGATGCCAATATTTCCTTGCTCCGTAATGACAAGAACGTTTGAAGGTATATTGCGAACCTGGATAGAACCTCTTGAAGAATGCACCTCGATGTCGGAAACCTGCGATGGGATAAAGACATCACACTTATTGATCCGCACGAAATCATTCGCCATGACATCGAGAATGGCGATGCTCTCGGCGTGCCGGACCCTGCAGGACCACGCATCGATCTCGCCTGAGACACCCTCAAGCTCGACATAATAATGAAGATCCGCATCCTCGGACCTCGTAACGGTGATGTCTCCCTCTGAAACACGCAGCACAATTCGTCGTGTATTTTCTATGCTCTGAACATCCTCGAAAAATCGAAAATCTATATCAACACCTTCGGTGCGCATCCAACATTGCCTCCACTCGCTGAATCCGATCCGTACCCACCCCAGGTCTTGGAGCAGAAATTAATTATTTTTTAAAATTATACCACAGCTTGTTATTTTTGACGAGAACCTAAGGGCAAAGGCTTGACGGCAGGATTTTTTGGTTTTATAATGCATTTATAGTTTATAATGCAAACTAGTTTGTAATAAAGAAAAGAGGGATATATGGATATACCCGACGAGAAGTTGCAGGAATTTGAATCCACGCTCAAAGAGATCCGCGACGCGGCCATAAGCGACTCCAAATTATTCTCCGACCGAGATTTCCGCAGGGCCATCATTTGGCTTTCTTTCGGATTTAGCCTTGTGATTGCGGCATTCTGCGTGGCGGGCCATACACTGGTCGCCAGCAGGGACCCCTCCGCGGGGAACCCCTCCACCCTGATATTCTGGGCATTCATTATTCTGCTTGCGATCGGAGGGACAATCAAAATCACGCTGATCTCCAGGATAATGGCGCGGAAGAACAAGACGCTCGCCAGTGTGCTCCGCATCATCTACGGCAAGGGACCCGTCACCGTGCTTATCGCCGCCATTGCCTCGATTATCGTGACTTCAGCGTTCTTCATCTCCGCGGGCCTCGGTCCGCTCATAATATCCCTTTCCGCTGTTCTTATTTCATTTGGGCTGTTCACACTCGACATGCGCATCCGGCTGCCCGAATTCAGGGCACTCGCGTGGTCTCTCCTGATATCGGGTCTGCTGACGCTTTTCTTTGTTCAACAGTCCCCGTGGTTGTGGGGCGGCCTCGTGTGGGGAGGATCGTTTTTCGTGCTCGGTGTGGATGGACTCATCGCGATGAGAGCATCATGAACCTGCCGGACCTCGATAAAGTCATTCATGAGCGGGCACGGCTGCGCATTCTTGCCTGCCTCGTATCTCATCCCATGCATACATGTTCGTTCACCGAACTCAAAGAATCGCTCGACATGACCGCGGGAAACCTCTCGTCGCAACTCTCGGTGCTCGAAAGTTCAGAATATATTGAGATTAAAAAGAAATTCCGCGGCAAGAAACCGCTTACCGAAGTTGTGCTGACGGGAAAGGGTTCCGAAGAGTTTGGAAAGTATATCGATACGCTCGATCAGATGATCGCGGCACTCAAGCCCAAGAAATAAAGGGGACTTCTATGGCGAAAGTAGTTTTGGCATTGAGAAATGTGACAAAGGTATACGGGAGGGGGGAAGCCGAGGTCACCGCGCTTCACCACATTTCGCTGGCCTTCGGGGAAGGCGAATTCGCCGCGGTGGTCGGGCCCTCGGGCTCGGGGAAGACGACGCTTCTCAACATCATCGGCTGCCTCGACTCTCCCACGGGGGGAGAACTCGTGTGGAAGGGTATCCAGATGAAATCGATGAGCAAGGCCGAACTCGCGGCCTATCGGCGCGCTCACGTCTCCTTTGTCTTCCAGTCCTACAATTTGATCCCTGTCCTCACCGTCACCGAAAATGTCGAATTGCCGCTCCTCATCGAGGGAAATCGCAACAAGGCTCACGTTCGCGAACGCGCAGAGGCTATCATCGCGATGGTCGGACTCTCTGAGAAAGCGAACCGTTACCCCACCGAGCTCTCTGGAGGTCAGGAACAGCGCGTCGCCATCGCGCGGGCTCTCGTCAAAAAACCCAGCATCGTCCTCGCCGACGAGCCCACCGCCAACCTCGACACCCACACCGCACACGAAATAATCGAACTGATGAATGAAATCAATAAGAAGACGAATACCACGTTCCTCTTCTCGACGCATGATTCACGCATCATGGAGCTGGCGCATCGCGTCATCACCCTGCGGGACGGCCAGATTGAGAGCGATGAGAGGCATGAGTCATGAAAATGAATAATAGCATGCTCTTTCAGATCGCGCTGCGCAACGTGGCGCGCCACCATAGACGCACCGCGATCACCGCCATCGTGCTCATGGTCGGGATCGGCGTGTTCATAATGTTCCAGTCGCTGCTCGCGGGGATGGACAGGGTGACTATCGATACGGCGATAGACTATGACAATGGTTCAATACGCGTGAGATCGAAGGATTATGAGGCGCACGCGACGAGCCAGCCTCTCGAATACGGCATTCAAAACGCCGGTGGCATAATGGCCGGACTGGGCGCGCTGTTGCCTGCCGGCAGCACCTGGACGCCTCGTACGCGATTCTATGCGCAGGTTTCGAACTGGAGGGACGAGACGCCGGCGCTGGCATTCGTGATACAGCCGGATACGGACCAGGCGGTCTTCAAAACCGCGGAGGAAGTGGTGGGCGGTGGCTGGGGGGGCGCGACGAAGGCCGTGATCGGCGCGGACCTGGCGCGAGACCTGAGAGTCGGAGAGGGCGACAGCATTGTGGTGACGGCGGTGCTGCCCAATGGGAGCCTCAACGCGATCGAGCTGGAAGTCGGGGGAATCGCCGATTTGCCGCTCTCTTCACTCTCGCAGCAGGCCATCTATATGACGGCGCAGGACGCCGAGACGCTTGTGGGCGCGCCCCTGCCCGTCACCGAAATCGACATCCGCATACCTCCCGCATCGAGGCTCGACGGGCTTGTCGCCCAGGCGGACGCGGCGGCTTCCCGCATCGAGGAGGGCCACGGCGATCTCGCCGCGGTCAGCATCGGAGAGGCTATGCGCGACTACCTCGCGATGCGGAACATGAAATCGAAATTTGCCTACATCATCATTGTCATCGTTCTTCTGATCAGCTCCGTCGGCATCTTCAACACAATTCTCATGAGCATGTACTCGCGGATACGGGAAATAGGCGTTTTGGCCGCGTATGGGCTCGAACCAGCGCAGATCAAGCGCCTCTTCTCGCTGGAAGGAGTGTGCATCGGCGTCATAGGGAGTCTCGGCGGCGTCCTTCTGGGTGCGGTCTTCGTATGGTGGCTTGTCGGCCATGGCATATCCTTCGGCGGAATGTTCGGCGGCCTCGATCTTGGCAACTTGCCCAAAGACCTCTTTATCAGAGGTGAATGGAATCCCGCCACGTTCATTCAAGGGTTTATCTTCGGCGTCCTCGTCTCATGGCTGGCGAGCCTCATGCCGGCGCGCAAGGCGAGCAGCATCGAAGTGACCGAAGCCCTGCGCTTCGTATAAGGGAGAAAAACATGAACTTGTTTTCGTTTGCCTGGCGCAACCTCCGCCGCAATACGCGCAGGAGTCTGCTCGCGGTTCTTTCCACTTTTTTGGCGACCCTTATGGTGGTGGCCGGTAACGGGCTCACGGAAGGGTTTTTGGACTCCATGGTGCGCAACTACGCCAAAAACGAGACGGGTCATGTGCATATCACGACCACCGCCTTCAGGGAGCGATCGCGATTCACACCCGTAGACGAATATATTCCCGACGCGGGTACATTGGTCCAGAAGATTGAAGGCTTGAATCCGACGGAGTACGTGCTCGCCGCGCCCCGCATTCGCTTCGGCGTGCTCCTCTCCTCGGGGCCCTTCACCAAGCCGGCGGCCGCGATCGCCGGCGACCCCGAAAAGGAAAGATCCCTTCTCATGCTGAACAGGAACATATTGCCCGGCGGTTCCTACTGTGACGAACCGGGCACCGCAATCATAGGAAGCGGACTGGCCTCGGACCTCGAGCTGAAGGTCGGCGACACGCTCAAGGTCATCGCAACGCGCTCCGATGGCGGCATCGGGTTCAAATCGCTCCGAGTTTCGGGCATTTTCCAAACAGGAACGAATGCGCTCGATGGCTCGGTGTTCCAGATGCGCCTCGACGATGCCCAGGCAATGCTCGCCATGCCTGGCGGGGCGCAGCAGATACTTGTGATGCTGCCGGACTACCGGCAGGCGAACGCGTGGCGGGGAAAAATCAATGACGCGCTCGGCCATGGAGAGACCCAGAATCTATCCATACTCTCCTGGTCGGAGATTGGTGAATATCCAAAGGTCATTCAGCTCGCGGAGGCGATCTACTTGGGGATGTGGTTCTTCATCGCCCTCCTGGGGGCGTTCATCATCGCGAATATCATGACGATGGTAGTGCTCGAGCGGCGCAGGGAGACGGGCATTCTGATGGCTATGGGAATGCCGCCGACGGAGATCGCGTTTTCCTTCCTTATAGAAGGTACAATGCTGGGCTTGGGAGGATCGGTGATCGGCACGGCCGCGGGAATCGCGTTCAATGTCGCCTTCGCCCGGAAGGGATTCGATTTTTCCAGCGCGCTCGCGGGCTTTTCCTGGCCGATCGACAACATCATACGGCCAACGGTGTCGCTCTCAGGCGTACTTGCGGGAATCTTGTTCTGCACGGTCGCGGCGGCTCTCATGTCGTTCCTGCCATCCTGGCGCGCTTCGAGGATGGAGGTGGTCGATGCGCTCAAAGCGGTTCAATGAGGTGGCAACCATGAAACATCAAATATCCTGTTCAAAAATACGATATCCCACGATTGCCGCGTTTCTGTGCGCCGCCTGCGTCCTCTCCGTTTCGGCGCAAGCGGCCGGAGGCGGAGGTTCCGCAGGGGAAGCGCAGGCCATTCTCGACGCCATCGACGCGGCGCAGCAGTATTCGAGCATCTCATATATCGGGAAGATGGAGATCACTCAAGGCTCACGCGTGCTCAAGAAACAATTCGCCGCCTACGCGCGGGGCAAAGACCGCGTGTTCCTCGAATTCAGCAACCCGGAGGACCGTGGAGTGCGCATGCTTCGTCTCGGCTCCTCGATATGGATGTACTTCCCTTCGGAGCGGGATACCGTCCGTATCTCGGGCAGCCTCATGCGCCAGGGCTTGATGGGCTCCAACCTCAGCTACGAAGAAGTGGCCGAGGGGAAAAGCCTGAAAGATGCATACAGCGCGGAGATACTCCGTGAGGAAACACTCGACGGCCAGCCCTGCAAAGTGCTCAAGCTCAGCTCGTCGAGAACCGACATCTCCTATCCGGTACGGATACTCTGGGTCGACAATACGAGGAAAATACCCCTCAAAATCGAACTGTACGCGCGTAGCGGTATTCTTATGAAGACAATGTATATAAAGAATGTCGAAGCCATCAGCGGGCGACTTCTGCCCACTATTGTCGAAATCGTCGACGCGCTCAAGAAAAATTCGAAAACCATGTTTTCAATGGACTCGGTCAGGCTCGACATCGCGCTGCCCGACAGTATGTTTTCGATGGAGGCCCTGACCAAGTGAATCCTTCTGCCCGATGCCGAAAAGGTTCTCCGGCGGCCGCCCGAAACCGCGCTCGCAGCTTCACATACCTGTGCGCATGTGGGCGCGCCCTGGGGCGAACATTCTCGGCAGCCATGGCGCTGGGCGTCTTCATGGCGTTCCTCCCGCACGGCGTTCAGGCTCAGTCCGCGGGCCTCGTGTTCACCACGACGACGGGAGCCGCCGCGGGCCTCATGGCGACGGGAACCCCGAGGAGCGCCGGTTTCGACGAAGAAATTGTGCTCAATGGGCGCCTGCAGACAGGGCCGCTCCGTGTCACCGCACTCGCCTCGGTGAGTTTTTCCACGGGGTTCGCCAGCCTGGGACGCTGGTCCGTCTTCTCCTCGGGCCAGACGCTGCGCTGGAGCTGGCCTGCCTGGACCTCGGGCTCAACGGCCCCCGACACGCTCGCGACAGTCGAGATACAGGAGTTGGCCGCCGCGATTTCCGGTACGCTGGCACACACGGGATTCAGGATTGAGCTGGGGAAGTTCCCCCTGAAGTGGGGGGTGGGGAAGGCATTCCGTCCCTCTGACATTTTCAAAACGATGGACTACGCGTCACTCATCCCTACATCTAAGGGCCTCCCCGCGGCCCGCCTGGCTCTTTTCACCTCCCAATTAAGCCGCTTCGAAGCCGTGGCATCGATCGACGGGAACTCGACGCTCACCGCAGGCGCCCGATACTTGACGGCTCTCGGCGATACCGCGGCGCTCGCGGCGAGCGTCGGCTGGCGTCGTCAGGCCGGGGCTGCGGACGAGTACTCGGGGTCATTCGAGGGTCAGATCGATGCGGGCATTTTTACGCCGTACACCGAGCTTTCTGTCCGCACCGACGGCAGCTCTGCCTATGCCATAACCATGCTGGGCAGCAGCCTCGCCGCCGGGGATGTCACGCTCTGGCTGGAAGGTCAGGCGAGCTTCGGCCCTGCGACGATGAATGCGCGGCTATTCCTGCTTGGGACATGGAAGACCTCGGAGCTCACGAGCATTTCGGCGCCGATTTTCTGGTTCAATGACGCGCGCACTCTGTCGGCGAGCGCGCTGGCCCAGTTCCAAGGCATTCTGGACGGAAGAGTTGACCTCTACGCGACAGGGAACTGGCTCTTCTCCGCCGTTCCCGTCGGCTTCCTCTGGAAACTGGGAGCATACTGGGCCCGCAGCCTCTTAACCTATTGAAACCTTTTACAACATACAGCATTATTCCTCAAACTATCGAGGAGGATGTCGTGTATAAACCCGTTGACCCCAAGGTCAACTTCCCTCAACAGGAAGAAGCAATCGTCCAATTCTGGGAAGAGCGAAAGATATTTCAAAAATCCATTTCGCAGCGGGAAGGGGCGCCGGAATTCGTATTCTACGACGGCCCTCCGTTCGCTACAGGTCTGCCTCACTTCGGTCATTTTGTCCCAGGCACGATTAAAGATATTTTTCCCCGATATAAAACCATGCGCGGCTATCGCGTCGAGCGGCGCTTTGGCTGGGATTGCCACGGTCTCCCCGTAGAAAACCTCATCGAACAGGAACTCGGCCTCAATTCCAAAACTGACATCGAGCGCTACGGTATCGCGGAATTCAACGAGGCCTGCCGCGCCTCCGTCCTCCGGTATGTCAAAGAGTGGCGCCAGATCGTCACGCGCCTCGGACGGTGGGTCGATTTCGATCACGACTACAAGACGATGGACCCCGACTACATGGAGTCGATCTGGTGGATCATCAAGTCGCTCTGGGACAAGGGGCTCATCTACGAGGGCCACTATATCCTTCCCTACTGTCCGCGCTGCTCCACGGTTTTGTCGAACCACGAGCTGTCGCTGGGCGGCTACAAAGATGTCCACGACCCCGCGATAACCGTAAGGTTTAAGATTATAAACCTGCCTACCGCAAACAACGACCCCGCGCTCGCGGACCTCGCCGACGGCTCCACCTACTTCGTCGCGTGGACCACGACGCCGTGGACCTTGCCCTCGAACCTCGCGCTCGCCCTCGGCCCTGAGATCGACTATGCCTGTGTAATAGACGGCGACGAACGCTATATTCTCGCCGAATCGAGATTGGGTGCGTACTACAAGCACCCGGAATCGCTCCGGCTCGCGTGGAAGAAGAAAGGGCGGGAACTCTCGGGAATCCGCTATGAGCCGCTGTTCCCCTACTTTGCTTCGCTTTCGGAAAAGGGAGCCTTCGTCACGGTGCTCGGCGATCACGTCACGACCGAGGACGGCTCCGGCATCGTCCACACCGCCCCGGGTTTCGGCGAGGACGATTATGAAGTACTGCGTGGGACGGGCATTCCCACTGTCTGCCCCATAGACGCCGAATGTAAGTTTACCGACGAGGTCCCCGACTATAAAGGCGTCTTCGTCAAGGACAGCGACAAGGCGATCATGGAACGCTTAAAGCAGGAAGGCAAACTTGTAAAGCGCGAGCAGATTCTGCACGCCTACCCCCACTGCTGGCGCTGCGGCAGCCCCCTCATATACCGCGCGATCTCGAGCTGGTTCGTTAAAATAGAACCCGTAAAAGGACCGATGCTCAGGGCGAACAAGAGCGTCTACTGGGTTCCCTCGCACATCCGCGACGGACGTTTCGGCAAATGGCTCGAAAACGCGCGCGACTGGGCGATCAGCCGCAACCGCTACTGGGGAAATCCTCTCCCCATCTGGAAATGCGACGCCTGCGGCAAGACCGTCTGCGTGGGTTCCCGCAAGGAGCTCGCCGACCTCGGCGGAGACGTGCCGGAAGACCTCCACAAGCACTACATCGACAAGACGACACTTCCCTGTTCCTGCGGCGGCACGATGCATCGTATTCCCGAAGTCCTCGACTGCTGGTTCGAATCGGGCGCAATGCCCTATGCGCAGAACCACTATCCTTTCGAAAACAAAGAAAAGTTTGAGGCGAACTTCCCCGCGGATTTCATCTGTGAAGGCCTCGATCAGACGCGTGGATGGTTCTACACGCTGACCGTCCTCGCCGCGGCGCTCTTCGACAAGCCAGCCTTCAAGGCCTGTGTCGTCAATGGCCTTGTCCTCGCCGAGGACGGCAAGAAAATGTCCAAGAGCCTGCGCAACTACACCGACCCCTCCAAAGTCATGGACAAGTTCGGCGCCGACGCGCTGAGACTCTTCCTCATGAATTCCGCCGTCACGAAGGCGGAAGACCTCTGCTACTCGGACGAAGGCGTAAAAGAAGTCCTCAAGAGTGTCATAATTCCGCTCTGGAACGCCTACAGCTTCTTCGTGACCTACGCCAACATCGATGGATTCGTCGCGGAGGGTTTCGACTGCAGCGATGTCGAAAATCCGCTCGACACGTGGATACTGTCGGTGTGCGAAAAGCTGGTCGCCGACGTTACGGCGGGACTGGAAGCCTACGACCTGCAGGCGTCGATCGGCCCGATGGTCGAATTTGTCGATAGCCTCAACAACTGGTATATCCGCCGTTCGCGCCGCCGTTTCTGGAAATCGGAAAACGACACGGACAAAGAAAACGCGTATCAGACCCTGTACCGCGTGCTGCGCCGCCTGACCTTCGTGATGGCTCCCGTCATTCCCTTCGTTACGGAAACCATGTACCAGAACCTTAAACTCGAGGACGAGCCTGAATCGATACACCTCGCCGGCTGGCCGGCCGAAGAAATCCAGTATCGGAACCTCGAGCTCGAACGGGACATGCGCATCGTCCGCCAGGCGGTCTCGATGGGCCGAGCGCTCAGGGTTGCCAACGACCTCAAGATCCGCCAGCCGCTCGCCTCGGTGCAGCTCATCACCCGCCAGCCCGAAGAGCAGGAAGTGCTGACGCGCATGGAAGATATTCTCCGCGAAGAACTCAATGTCAAATCCGTGGTTATCCACGAAAAAGAAGAGGGCCTTGTGGAATATCACGCAAAAGCGAACTTCCGTATACTCGGCAAAGAGCTCGGCCCGGACATGAAGGAGGCGGCGGCTCAGATCTCCGGCATGGGCGGCGCGGAAATTATGCGCATTCTCAATGGCGAACAAGTGCCACTTTCTCTTTCCTCGGGGAAAACCGTCGGCCTCGACGCAAGCCGCGTCGAAATCGTGCGCGAAGAGAAGCAGGGTCTCAGAGTACTCAATGAAGGCACCCTCACCGTGGCGCTCGACACAACCATCACTCCGGACCTCCTGCATGAGGGCTATGTGCGTGACCTCATCCGCGGTATTCAGAATGCGCGCAAGGAAGCGAGCTTTGATGTTACTGACCGGATCGTGCTGACAGTCTTTGGCGACAAGGAACTCCATGCGGCCCTCGACCGCTTTACCCGGCTTGTCGCTGAGGAAACACTTGCGGTAAAAATCGACTGGTCCGAGCAGACCAAAGGCACTTCGGTGGAAGCCGGAGAAAAAGTTTGGACGGTGAGCATCGCCAAAGCGTGATTCGCCGCGGGCCTTAGCGCATGTCGGAACTTAAAAACGATGGATTGAGGTATGGCTCCACTTCGCTCCACGGCAGCACGAGAATGAACTCTCCCATAGACCACGGCGCGATCTGATAACGATCGTATTCAAAGCCAATGCCGCTCTCGCAGAGAAAAACATCCTCGGATGGATATATATCGGGCTCGAAGAAGCCCAGAGTTCTGAGGTCTGTCTGGCGTTGATTTTCAAACTCTGCACTCGCAAGACGGCCTGAATCCTTGATGTCCTGGCCAGACACTTGGCCCTTTTGGACCCCATGCTGTCTCGCCAGCTCAGTCTTGAGAAGAGAAGAGAGCCCTGTCCTCCACTCGTCTCCCGCAAAAATGTCGCTGAGCCCGAGCCTTCTTCCGGTCTTCCGCTCGATGACATCGAAATCCGTCGAGGCTGCCCCGTGCGCTCCCCCATTGAACAGATAACGCTGAGTCGCGACACTCACAAAATTGTCTGAAATAAAAACAGGATATTCGATCTCCTCATATTCGAGCGTGGTTATAGACCCCTGCGCCCGGGCAGGCCGGACCACTTCTTCCTGCTGCGAACGCCGGTAGGACGCCGTCTGATATGGCGATTTTCCGCGGCGCAGCACCTCGTCGAGACTCCGCGCCAGCGAGCCCCGGCCGGCAGCAAGATACTGAAGCCTAAGAGCGAGATACTGTCCGCTGTTTTGGTTTTCCTCGTACCGGGAGGTCAAAATCCTGAGGCCATCCGCGGATTTCAGACCTGTCCCGACAAGCGCGACTTCCCGACGCTCCCCCGCGCTTCCATCCCCAGTCGCGACGGGCGGCCTGTAATGCACTTCGATCGATCCGCGCCTCATGACGGCATTCAGCTCGACCCCGTTCATGCCGCCATCACCGAGAGAAAACGTCCTGGCGTTTCCCTCCGACTTTGCCTCTACGATCCTGCCATACAGTCCCTGCGCATCCCATTCGAGGAATCCCTCAGTTCTGTCCCCGGCCGAAACGACTATGAGCATGAAACCTTCCCGCCGATTCTCCCAAGCCTCGAGTTTTGAAGGAATCCGCCTAAATCCCCCCGGGAATGAGGGAGAAATGATCTCACAGCCTCCGGCCCAAAAAGCAATAAATAAAAGTATGCCGAATAACGCGATGCGTCCTGGATCAATCATCCTGCGACGGCGAATTTCGTGGGGGCTTTCTCCACTCATCGATCATGTGACTCCTGTCGATAATATAACTGAAAAACAATATTTCTCCACACTTTTTCATGAAAAAATGTGTCATCCGCTTGACGAGGTGTTATAATTAATATGTCGACAAATAATATTCGTGTCTTCAGAGATAAAAATTAAAAAGAGGAGGCGTTTTAGACAAAGAATTTGTGTTTTTCTTGTTTACTCGATTGCGATATGGTTATATCATTGAATAAAAGACTGTAATATCCCAGGAGGGTAGCGATGAAATTTGTGAAAAGGTTTCTCCCTCTGTTGGTGGTAGTAGCGTTGATTTTTGCATCCTGTGCTACCAACACTGGTCAGGTACCACAGGGAACAGAAACTCCACCAACTGTCACCCAAACCACCCCGCCAGAGGCTCAACCAGGACAACCTTCTGTAGAGAAATACGTGCTGCAGAACTTATTCCAACAAGCCACCACACTGAAAGCCGAAGCGACAGATTTCGGTTTAAAGTCGGTAGATTCAGATGGTTTTCTCGCGGCGAGCAACCAGCACGACGCTGTCGCCACGGAATACAACAACCTCGTCGAAACTCCTGCCGAGTATGACGGCGTAAAGGCATATCCATTAAAGGCCGCACTCGAGGCACTCGTCTCAACGTGGGACGCGCTCATTCAGAAAGACCTGCCGCTTCGCGCGGACCAAGTGA
The DNA here is from genome assembly GCA_002425765.1 of Spirochaetaceae bacterium UBA5556. Lineage (GTDB taxonomy): Bacteria > Spirochaetota > Spirochaetia > Treponematales > Rectinemataceae > Rectinema. Next base: position 60,906 of record DIMW01000012.1, read on the forward strand.
AAGGCGCGGCAGAAGAAGCGCAGAACACCGCGGATAATGTCGATGCGCGCACCCAGGCGCCTATGCAGTATGATGCTGGTCTGCGCTATTATTCGCAGGCATCGACGTTCGCCGATGCGTCCAATTACAAGGAAGCCATTCCATCCTATCAGCTGGCCGTGGCGGCATTTGACGCCTCGGCAGCGGCCGCACGGGTGAATGTGCTTCGCGCCGACATCGAGAAGAACGGCTATGCCAAATATGAAAGCATCCAAATGTATTTCACGATGGGCGAAAACAAATACAACGAGGCACAAGATCTTTGGCAGAAAGACACGCTCGATGGCATGAACGCAGCGACGGCCGCTTTCAAGGAAGCTCAAACCTATTATTCATTCCTGGATACCAAGGGCGCGGAACTCAGGGCGCTTGAAGGTAAGGACAAGGCCGCAGGCGCTCAAGCGGAAGCCCTGCAGGTGAAGGCCGATGTCAATGCCCCCGATGAATACCAGCAGGCCCTGGACATTCTTGCCGAAGCCGACCAGAACATGCAAGACATGAACTACGTGAGCGCTTATTCCTGGTATCTGGATGCGGCGAGCGCTTTTGAAGCCGCCCGCGATGCAGTCAGTGCCAAGCAGCAGGAAGCCGCAGATGCCGTTGCAAACGCCGAAACCAATCTCGCGGATGCAAAAGACAGGGCTTCAGAGCTTGGGTTAGAAGACAACATTTATCTTACTGCTGCTGCAGGGCACCTCGACAAAGCCAAGAGTCTCCAGAGCGAGATGCAGTACAACGATGCGCTGTTTGAGGCCAATGAAGTATCCAACTACATTGGCCTGTCGGATAACCTTGTGCAACAGGAAGAGCAGATTCGAGAAAAGGCCCGCCTCGAGCAGATCGCGAAGGATAAGGCCGCCGCCGAAGCTTCGATCGCCGACGCGAAAGCCCGCATGGCCTGGGCCGATCAGGCAGACCTCAAATCGGATTATCCAAAAGAATATAAAGATGCCTCCACTTCGATGTCTGGCGCGGAGATAGCCTACAACAACGAGAAATATGTCCCCGCCAAGACCCTTGCGGATGAAGTATCCTCAACTCTCTCCGATGAGTTCCAGCAGCAAGTGCTGGCCGCCAGGGAGGCCGCAAAGGCAAAGGCTGTTCAAGCCGAAGAGGAAGCTCGTCAGAAAGCAGCCGATAAACAGGCCGCCGACGTGGCGATTTCCGACGCAGAGACAAGGATGTCGTGGGCCAATGAGAATCAGGTCCGTAATGACTATCCGGATCAATACAAGAGCGCAAGCGTTGCGATGGTAGGCGCGTATGTGGCCTATGGCAACGAGGACTACGTGCTTTCCAAACAGAAGGCCGAAGAAGTCTCCGGTATTTTCTCGAATGATTTCCAGGCTCAAGTAGCTTCGGAGCGCGCCGCGAAAGAGCAGCTCGCTCAGGACAAGGCCGCGGCGGATGAAGTTATGCCGAAGGCGCGCGACCGCATGGTCTGGGCCGATCAGAACAACATCAAGGCCGAGTATCCGAGCGTGTACAAGGATGCCTCAACCTCCATGTCCGCCGCCGAGATAGCCTATCGCAACGAAAAATACGCCCCCGCCACGGAACTTGCCAATGAGGTCCTCTCGACGCTCTCCTCCGACTTCGAGGCACAAGTCGCCAGCGACAGAGCAGCAAAAGCGTCCGAAGAGATGAAGACCGAGATCGCAAAGGCCAGCAAGGCGGCAGATGCGCTTGGAACTGCCCATTCCCGCATGGCGTGGGCGGATCAGGTTAAACTTGCATCGGACTACCCAGACGAATATCGCGACGCAAACACGTCTATGCAGGCTGCCGATACCGCGTATAGTCAGAAAGAGTATGATGCGTCGGTGACACTGTCGAATGATGTCATCCGTATAATTTCGGACGATTTCATGGCAAAGGTGAATGGAGAAAGAGCAGCCGCCGCTCAGCTCGCTCAGGACAAGGCCGCGGCGGATGAAGTTATGCCGAAGGCGCGCGACCGCATGGTCTGGGCCGATCAGAACAACATCAAGGCCGAGTATCCGAGCGTGTACAAGGATGCCTCAACCTCCATGTCCGCCGCCGAGATAGCCTATCGCAACGAAAAATACGCCCCCGCCACGGAACTTGCCAATGAGGTCCTCTCGACGCTCTCCTCCGACTTCGAGGCACAAGTCGCCAGCGACAGAGCAAAGGCCAAGCAGGAAGCGCAGGCGGCGATTGCCCAGAACATGAAATATGCGCAGACGGCCATCGCGGACGCCCAGAACAGGTATGATTGGGCGGCTTCCAAGAACGCAGCCAACAACTATCCCGAACTCTTCAAAAAAGGTGGCGATGCGCTTGCCGACGCCAAGACCGCTTTTACTGCCCTCGATTATGGTCGCGCAAAGGATCTTGCGGCACAGTCTTACTGGACGCTGATGCAGATCAATGAGTTCGCACCACTGCCCGCGACCTACAAAGTGCGGCTTATCCCGCAGCGCAGAGACTGCCTGTGGAGAATCGCAGAGTATGCCTTTATCTACAACAACCCGTACAAGTGGCCGGTGCTGTACAAAGCGAACAAGGCGACTTTCAAAGACCCGTCGAACCCCGACTTGATATTCCCTGGACAGATCCTCGTGATACCGAGCATCAAGGGTGAAGCCCGCGAAGGTGCATGGGATCAGAACAAGACCTATCAACCACTTGCCAAGTAGGGTATAAGTAAAATGAGAGGCCGCCCGCGAGGGCGGCCTCTTTTGTAAGCACACATTCCCGCTTCACCACAGCGAGTCCTTTTTTAGGAATAAAACGCGCGCAGAAAGGCGATCATATCCAGGTGATCGGAGGCCGCGATTGTCTCACGGATCGCGTGCATCGCGAGCAGCGGGTGACCGACATCCACGGTGGAAATGCCGGTGCGGCTCGCGGTAATGGGACCAATTGTCTTCCCTGGCTGGATATCCGCGCGCGACATATAGCGCTGAATATTGAGATTCGCTTTGGCCGCCGCGATCTCTGCAATTTGCAGAGAATTGAAATCGGTAGCGTAGTTCATGTTGGCATTCGATTTGACCGCGATACCCTTGCCGAGCACCGGTGTGTAAAACTCGTCGAACTTCTCGGGATAGCCGGGATGCCATGCCTGCGATGCATCTACAGAGACGCACGAAGAACAGGACAGAGCTCTATAAAAATCCTGGCCCGAGTTTCGGGAGACAAGCGTTATTCTTGCGAGTATATCGCGAAGATACGAAGACTGGGCCCCACCAAGCGTCATCGAGCCAATCTCTTCCGCATCGAAAAAGCACGCGACCTGCGTCGCCGCCCGGGCCTCAACCCCAACAAAGGCCTCCATCACCGCGGCGCAGCCCGCAAGGTCGTCGAGCCGAGGCGCATTGATGAGGGATCCGTCGAGGAGTCGCGAAGGTTCAATATCGAAGAGCCGAAGGTCGGCGGAGACAATAGCCGCAGGCTCCACGCCGAGCTCCGCAGCGACGCGCGCGAGGAATTCAGAGAACCCCGTCTCCGCCGATCGCGCGGACTCCGACGAAGCGCCCGCCTCTCCGGTCCCGGAAGAAACGAGCCCGAAGAACGCGGGCATATGCTGATGCAGGTTGTATTCAAAACCCTTGTTGATGTCCCGGTTCAGATGAATCGCCAGATTCGGAATGACCGCAAAGGGCTCATGGCTGATATAAAATCTTAAGCTGACTCCATCCCCATCACGAACAGCGATGTTCCCCGCGATGCCGAGAGGCCTGTCCAGCCAACCGGACAAAATAGGCGCGCCGTAGGACTCAAGCGCAAGCCGCATATAGTCTTTGGATTGAAGTTCTTTTTCTGGGCGAACCTTGAGCGCGGGGCTGTCCGTGTGGGCGCCCGCGAGCAAAAACCCCGCTTCCGCCGGAGCCTTCAATCCCATTCTGAAGGCGACCAGCGAGCGACCGCCGCGGCTGACATAATAGACAGCCCCCGGTTCGAGCTGCCACAGTTTTCTCTCGTCGAGGGCCTGCGCGCCCATCGCACCGAGCATGCCGATCAGATTATCGACAGCCTGAAATGGAGTAGGCGATGCGTCAATGAAATCCATCAAACGTTTGATCTGTTGCTCCATCGAACAACTCCTTTTTAAAATCTCGGTATGCCTGTTGCCAGTGCTCGTTCTCCTGCATAAGAAAGAGGATCCCGTCTCTAAGAGCCTTGATGTCGGCCCTGTAATCCTGATCCTCGTAGAGCAGTTCGAATTCCAAGAGGCGCTGAGCTCTGTGAAGGCCGAGTTTTCTGTCGAGGGCAAGGTGTTTCAGACGGGCTATGAGCGCCACTTCAGAGAGTGAGTAGGTCCGGCGACCGGATTTTGTGCGCATGGGGGTCAAAAAGGGTACGGATTTCTCCCAGAAGCGCAGCGTCGAAGCGGGAACCAGGAGAAGTTTTTCCAGCTGCCCAATGCTCAGGTAAGGCATGGCTCAACTCCTCAGCCTGTCTTTCCGGGAGGCGCGCAGCTCAAGTTTGATGGGGATGCCATCGAGGCCGAACTCCAGGCGAATCTTGTTTTTGAGAAAACTGCGGTACGATTCCGCCACCGCTTCCGGGCGCGTGACGAAAAATATGAAACGCTGGGGGTTCACGGAAGCCTGGACGGCATAGCGCAGTTTGAAGCGGGTGCGCGGGCCGGCCGGTGGCGGTGTTTCCTCAACCCATGCCGCGACCGCCTGATTGAGCCGCGATGTCTCGATCACCTTGTTCGCCTTGCCATAGAGCGACACCACCGTCGACATGAGTTTGTCGATACCCTGCCCTTCCTTGGCGGAGATCGCGAGTACCGGCGCGTACGCCATCTGGCCGAAAAAAAAGCGCAGGCGGTCGCGGGCGGCCTCAAACGCGTTTTTCATAGTTGGCATTTTATCCCACTTGCTCAGCGCAAGCACCACCGGCCGGCCCGCCTCCACGGCAAAGGCTGCGATCTTCTTGTCCTGCTCGGAGAGCCCCTCCTCGGCATCGATCATCAGAATCACAATATCGGCCCGGCTCACCACGGCGATCGAGCGGGTCACAGAATAATATTCGACATTGTCGGTGACTTTTTTCTTTCTGCGGATACCCGCCGTATCGAGGACGGCGATGCCTCTACTTTTATACAGAAAGCGGCTTTCGACGACATCGCGGGTCGTTCCAGGCTCGGAAGAGACGATGCTCCGCTCGTGGCCCACCAGCGCGTTGAGAAGTGTGGATTTCCCGGTGTTCGGCTTGCCCATGATCGCGATTCGGATATCCGCTTTTTCAACTTCCACCTCGCGCACGCGCGAAAAATCGAGGCGCGCCTCTATGGCCTGGGCAAGCTCACCGATGTTGCGGTTGTGCTCCGCCGAGATGAAAAACATCGGGTCGAATCCCCACCTCGCGTGTGCCCACACGAGCGCGTCGCGTTCTGGACTGTCCGCTTTATTCACCACGAGCAGCAACTTCTTTGCATACGGTCGCAAAAACGCCGCGAACTCTTCGTCTTCCGGTGTTATTTCAGTTACGTCCACCAGGAACAGAATAAGGCTCGCTCTCTCGATATAGGCGAGGGTCCTGGCAACGACCAACTCGTCCAGCCCCTCGCGCTCAAGCTTGAACCCGCCCGTGTCGGCCATCAGAACCCTTTTGTCCGTCCCCCACAACTCACATTCTTCCTCGATGGGATCGCGCGTAACACCCGGCGTCGGGTCGGTGATTGCCCGGCGCTTCCCGATGAGGCGGTTGAAAAGCGTGGACTTGCCGACATTCGGTCTTCCTGTGAGGACTACCAGCGGCAAATTTTCATAGCGAATTGCGGGCGATGGGTCGGTATCCGCACGGACAATCGTAGCACCCTGCGGCGGCGTGTTCTGAGCTACTTCCTTTCTATTCATACATTTCCTATAGGTTAAGCTTCGATGTCAACAGGGCGCTGATCTGGGATGAAGTATGCATGGAGAGGGCCTGCTGAGCGAGGGCTGTAGCCTCTTCGAGGGTTACGGACATGAGCGTGCGCTTGATCGCCGGTATCGCCAACGCCGACATGGAGAGTGTGCGCAGCCCCATCCCCACGAGAAGCACCGCGCTCGCCGGATCCGCCGCCATCTCGCCGCAGAGACTCACACCTATATGGGCGTGCTCTCCATACCCTATTGTCATCCTGATAAGTCGCAACACCGCCATATTATACGGTTCGTTGAGATAGGCCACCTTCTGGTTACCTCTGTCCACCGCGAGCGTGTACTGGCTCAAATCATTCGTCCCTATCGAAAAGAAATCGCAGGACCGCGAGAGCACGTCTGCACAGATCGCAGCGGAGGGAACTTCAATCATTATGCCGGTCTCGATGTTCGGGTCGATGCGGTGGCCGTGGGCCTTGCATTCCCACTTTGCCTCCGCGAGAAGGCCTTGGGCGCGGATAAGCTCATCGATCGTGCTTATCATGGGGAACATGATTTTAACTTTTCCGTGGATCGAAGCGCGCAAAATCGCCCGGAGCTGTGTTTTGAACAGCTCTGTCTTCTCAAGACAGAACCGAATCGCTCTCCAGCCAAGGAGAGGGTTTTTCTCGCCTATCGCGCCGAGTTCGGGCAACACCTTATCTCCGCCAATATCGAGCGTGCGTATGATCACCGGTTTGCCCTGCATCGCCTGTACCACCCTGGTGTATTCCTTGCACTGCTCCTCTTCGCCGGGGACGTGTCCTCCCAGGAACAAGAATTCGGACCTGAAGAGGCCGATCCCCTCCGCTCCATACTCGACGACATTCGCTACCTCGTCGGGCATCTCGATATTCGCGACGAGCGATATCCGCGTACCATCTTTGGTCTGTGCGAAGACTTCACGGAGTTCCTTGTTCTCCTTCTCCCACTGGACCCTCGCAAGGCGGGCAGCCTTCTCACGCTGGATAAAAACATCATCGGGATCGACGGCGACTATTCCTTTTTCGCCATCGACATAGAGAGCCTGCCCAGGCTTGACCTGATCGACAAAGTCGGGCCCGACGCCGAGCACCGCGGGAATTTCGAAGGCTCTCGCGAGGATCGCCGCGTGGCTTGTGCGGCCGCCGGATTCCGTCACGATCCCGCGTACCATACTGCGCGACATCCCCACCATATCCGAAGGCAGGAGGTCTTTCGCAACAAGGATGATCTCAGTCTGGATATCGGAGAGGGAAATCCTTTCCTTTTTGATGAGGTGGCCGAGAATGCGTCTGACCACATCGTGCACATCCGACACGCGCTCCTGAATGAGCGGATCGGCCGAGGAAGAGAGCTTGTCGACCATCTCGGTCTCGAAGGAGAAAATCGCCGATTCGACATTGAAAAGATTGTCATTGAGAGAAAATTCGATCTGCTCGAGCAGCTCGGGGTCATCCAGCATCATGAGGTGTGCGTCGAAGATGGCCGCCTGCTCTTCGCCAGCCTCTTTCTTCGCATGATCCCTCAACGCCTCTATCTCTTTCTTCGCGAGGAGAGAGGCCTCGCGAAAACGGTCCATCTCGCCCTGCACGTCTGCGACGGTGATGTGATACTGGGGTATCTCGGCGGAGTCATCTATAAATATGAAAGCCGGCGCAATCGATACGCCAGGAGAAACGGCTATGCCTTTCGTTATTCTCATGATGAGACACTCTAGCAGATATTCCCTTATGCGTCAAATAAGAGACCTGCTACAGGGCCTTAAGGCAAATAGTTCAGAGGGTTGACGAGAGCCCCATTTTTGATCACCTCGAAGTGCACGTGAGGCCCCGTGCTGTACCCCGTAGTTCCGATTCGGCCCAGAGTTCTTCCTTGCGAGACGTACTGTCCTTCCTTGACCAAAACTTCGGACATGTGGCCGTACAATGTCTTCCAGCCGCCGGAATGCGACATCATCACGTATTTACCGAGAATGGGCGAATAGGCCGTTTCTATCACGCGGCCGTCCATGGGCGCGGCGATCGATGAACCATAGGGCGCGGCGATATCCACGGCGTTATGGAAGGAGCGGCGCCCTGTGAACGGGTCTTTGCGCCAACCAAACCAAGAGGTAATGCGACCTCTTACAGGCCACTGGAAGAGGGTTCCGGCTATCTCCCTCAGTTTGGCGGCGGGCAGACGAACATCAGGCAGGAAAAGAGGTCTGCCGGACGTGATATTCTCCGACAACAGCCCGTTTGCGTCGATTATCCGGTCGGCGCTGATGCTGTACGAATCGGCGATCTCCTGCACCGTCGAAGCCTTCGAAGCGACATATATGATCCCGGACTGATCGGGGACCTTGAGCAGCTGCTTGGGCCTCAGGGATTTCGCGGAGGTAAAGCCATTGATGCTGATGAGCGTATCGAGGGATACATCGAAGTCATCCGCGATTTCGGACAGCGTGTCGCCTTTTTTGACTTCGTAGACAGAATATTTGACGAGCTTGTCTTCCGGTTCGGGCATGATGATTTCTTCGCTTGCCGCCGGATCGTTTATATCGGATCCTCCGCGAGCGGACATGGGGCCGGGGGCCGGTCGGAAGCTCGAACCGAGGAGGATGAGCAGACAGCCTATCGATAACAGCAGCGTCCTCAGGTTCGATCCTCGCCCGATATAGTACACCCAGTTGTTCCGGTCAAGCCGAATGCCCATTCTGCCCGTTACCTCTCCTTATAAATATGCTCTCTATTATATGAGCATTTGATTCGGCTTTGCAAGTACAATTTTCTTTGCCTTGATGGGGACCAAGGTATCATCTATACTGAGTCCCCAAGGACATCCCATGAACGACGCAAAAAGAGCCGATGTCGCGCTTCTTCGGTGTAAAGACTACGAAAGCCAGAAACTGGACAGCATAATCGCGCAGGCTGCGGAGATCGCCGGTTTTCCCGACATAAAAGGCGCGACGGTTCTTGTCAAACCGAATATTCTGAACGCCTCGCCGTCGGCGAAGGCCGTCACGACGCATCCCGCTTTTGTGGGCGCCGTTATCCGGTTTATAAAGTCGCGAGGCGCAAAAGACGTACTTGTCGGCGACTCGCCCGGCTGGCAGCCCAGTGTGCTCGCCGCGAAGACTTCCGGCATTTACGACGCCATCCAGCACAATGGGGGCACGTGGGCAGATTTCCGTGAAGCCTCGCCTCATCCTGTCGCGGGCGGGAAAAAACTCCGGAATGTCCCTTTGACCACGCTGCTCAAACAGGCTGATGTCGTCATCAACCTGCCAAAGCTGAAAAATCACCGCCTCATGACATATACCGGTGCGATGAAAAATCTCTTCGGGCTTATTCCCGGGACCGCAAAGAGCGCGATGCACCTGCAGTATCCTGGAGTTCTCGATTTCGGCGAAATGCTCGTGGACATTGCCCTGTCTGTCCCCCGCTGTTTTACCTTTATGGATGGCGTCATCGCCATGCAGGGCGAAGGCCCTGGTTCGGGTACGCCCTATTCGCTCGGCATTGTGCTCGCATCACAGAGCGTCGCAATGATCGACTGGGTGGCGGCCCGGTGCGTGGGGTATGACCCAACGCGCATCGCATATTTGGTCGATGGCATGCGGAGGACTCACGGGAGCGCGACTATCGCTGAGCCTGCGACATACCCTCTCTCCGTGCCGGAGATTGGGCACGAAGGATTCGAAAAGCTTCCCTATAGCAGCGAGCTTGGCAAGAGGCTCAACGCACTACCCAACACTCTCCGGTCATTTGCAGGTTCGCTCATCCGCCTACGGCCTATTTCCCATACGGGAAAGTGCGTCGGCTGTGGCGCCTGTGTCGAGATATGCCCCACCAAGGCACTTAAGCTCGACAAGAAACACAGCTCGAACACTATCCGCATCGATGACAGGCTCTGCATTACCTGTTTCTGCTGCCATGAAGTGTGCCCCGCCAAAGCGATTACGGTTGGCCGCGCTCCCCTCCGGATTGCGCACAGGCCCCGCAATCTGCCTAGATATTCCTGAGGTGAAAATAGTATGGCGCATATCAGCCTTGATAGCCTGATTTATTTTGGCTCAGAGAATGACTTTGAGCCGATCGACCTCGCACGACCGTTAAAAGAAGGAAATCGTACCATTCTTCACGCTGAGGCCTTGCGGGAATGTGCCCGAATCGCTTTTTCAAAAATTGCCTACATAATGCCACACGCTCAATATGCCGCATTCACTGAAATCATCGACGACCCCACATCGTCCCTTCGCGAACGATTTGTCGCGGCGAGTCTCCTCGAAAACGCGCTCATCGCGTCCAGAGGCTCTTTCCCGATCTGTCAGGATACGGGGACTGCGCTTGTGTATGGTTGGCGGGGCGACCACATAGATATCGAGGACGGTCTCGACCTTGAGGAACTTCTGGCCACGGGAGCTTCCGAGGCGTACGCTCGGGAAAAACTGCGCAACTCACAGTTGGGGCCTTTCAGCATGACCGAAGAGCGGAACACGCAGGACAATCTCCCCGCAGGAATTCAGATCCGCTCGGTGCCCGGGGATAAGCTCAAACTCGTGTTCGTGGCGAAGGGAGGGGGTTCCACTTCGCGGACTTCCCTGACAATGGAGAGCCCCGCGATCCTGAGAGAGGACAGACTTGAAGAGGTACTGCGCGCGCGCATACAGGCGCTGGGGCCTTCGGGCTGTCCTCCCTATGCGATAGCGGTCGTTCTCGGCGGCGCCAACCCGAGCCAAACGCTCTACGCGGCCGAGCTCGCCGCCCTGGGCCTGCTCGACGCGCTTCCCGAATCCGCGTCGGGGGACGGAACGCCTGTGCGGGACCGGCTCTGGGAACATAAGATACTCGAAATAGCGCGCGAAAGCGGCCTCGGTGCGCAGTGGGGCGGTTCTCACATGGCCGTCTCGGCCCGGGCGATACGGCTTTCGCGCCACGCGGCCAATCTGCCGCTCGCCGTGGCGGTGTCCTGCGCAGCGAATCGGCACGTCGAGGTCTACGTAGACCACCAGGGCTGGCATATCCAAAAGCTTGTGCCGCCGGTCCGGAAGCTGGAAAACACAGTCGGGGCACTCCTCCATCAGGTTTCATCCACTGCACCCTCCGTGGAAATTTCGGAGACGGGCACCGCATGGCTCGAAGAGCTGAGATCATGTGCCGCGGGTACGATCCTGCTTCTTTCCGGTCCCGTGCTCGTCGCCAGGGACGCGGCGCATGCCCGGCTTCTCAAGATACTCGAGACTGAAAAAAAATTGCCCGACTGGTTCATCGGGTTGCCGGTCTTCTATGCGGGGCCCACCGAGGCAAAAGAGGACCACGCGACGGGATCTTTCGGCCCGACTACCGCTTCGAGGATGGACAGCTACCTCGAACCATTCATGGGCGCAGGGGCGTCGCTCGTGACCATCGCCAAGGGAAGCCGCAGCCTGGAAGCCCAGAAGGCAATCTCCAAGCACCGGGGAGTTTATCTCGCGGCGATCGGGGGGGCCGCGGCGCTCAACGCCGACCGCCACGTTCGCTCACTCAGCACGATTCAATTCGAAGAGTTGGGGATGGAAGCGGTGCGCGTCGCCGTACTGGAGAGAATGCCGCTCATCGTGGCGATCGACTCAAAAGGGAATGATATGTATCGAACCGAATCAGGCCTGTGACTCGAGCGACGCGACGAGCCTGTCCGCGAGGTGAAGCGCCGTGACCATAAGCGCGTGCTGGAGCTCGCCTTCTCCCATGCGGCGGCGCACCTCGTCCGCCGCGACGAGATGCGCGTCAATAATTTCATTCTCGTCGAGATGTCGATCTACTTTGGGCTCCGGATCGAGCGCGACATAAATATGAAAATGGTTGTCCTGGATCGCGGGATTAGGAAACACGGTGCCCGCATGGAGAACGCGTTCGGATACCCAACCCGTCTCTTCGGCGAGTTCCCGGGCCGCGGCGTGAGCGGGCTCCTCTCCCGGCTCGATCACGCCTCCGGGAAATTCGAGGCTTACCGCATCCGCACCGTGGCGATACTGGCGCACCATTAAGAATGAAGCCCCCTGCTCGGTCCGGACATAGGGGACAATGACCGCCCAATCCTTAGCTTCCATGACGGCAAAATGACCAGTCCGGCCGTCTGGCCCCTGGCTTTGCCGTTCATATACGCTGAATACATTACACTCATAGACTTTGCGCGAAGAAAGAGTCATCCACTTGCGCGCGCCATTTCCATCGCCTGCGATCATGTATATCTCCGCGCACCATCCTATTCTCACGGCCCATGAAGCGCAAGCTGTTTTCGGCGCAAGCTGTCGCGAGCCCGTGTTTGCTTGTCAGAGCCGTGAGAAAATCCTACAATATATACAATGCGCTTTCGAATTCCACATCACGCTCAGAAGACGAGCCGCCGCGGCCTACGCCATGCGCGTTTCTGCTGTGTCCTTCTCATATTCAATGCTGGATTTGCACTCTATGGCCAGAATAGGCCTGATAATCTTTCAATGGAGAAACTCGTTATGCAACCATCTCATCCTCTTGTGATCGCCCATCGTGGATTTCGCGGCATCGCGCCGGAAAATACGCTTGTCTCCGCGCGGAGAGGCTTCGATGCCGGCGCCGACATGTGGGAGCTCGATGTCGCGGCGTCGAGCGACGGCGAACTTGTTGTTATGCACGACAACACGCTGGTTCGCACCACCGACGCGAAAACGCGCTTTCCGTCCCGCTCGCCGTGGGATGTATACGATTTTACCCTTGCCGAGCTGAAATCTCTCGATGCCGGCTCTTGGTATGCGCACACCGATCCTTTTATGCAGATCAGGTCGGGGAGAGTAAGGCCAGAAGAGCTTCAGTCCTTCTCCGGCATCAGAATTCCTACCTTGCGAGAGGCCCTCGACCTGACAAAGCGCCTCGGCTGGCGGGTCAACATCGAGATCAAGGACGCGACGGGCTTCGCGTGCGAGTCCTGGATTGTCGAGAAAACCACCGCCCTTGTCGAAGAGCTCGGCATGGTACCTTCAGTGCTGATCTCTTCCTTTAACCACGAGTATTTGAAGCGGGCGAAGAAGGCGGCGCCGGAGATCGCCGTCGCCGCCCTCATCGATAAGCCGATCAAGAATCCCGTACAGACGCTTAGGGAGATCGGCGCCATCGCCCTCAACCCGAATGCAAAATATCTCGATGAGGCAACGGTAAGGGCAGTGCGCGCGGCTGGTTTCGGCGTGCTTCCGTGGACGGTAAATGACACTCCCGGGATGACAAGCCTCATAAATTGGGGAGTGACGGGGATCATCACGGACTTCCCGGACCTGGGGCTGGCCCGGATCAAAGTGGCGCGCTAAAGAATTTTTTGCAGCTTTCTATTGCGCGCTTAACAAAGCGGTTGTAGACTAACACTTGTATAAGGCCGGAATTCTGTCCGGCAACCATCAAAAATCCTGGAGGCGAAGTAATGAAACGAGTCATTTTGCTGATGGCCGTCCTTCTCGTGGCTGTCGGAGCTTATGCCCAGACGACCGTCGAGTTCTGGCATGCCATGACCGGCCACAATGGTGATATGGTGAATACCATCTGCGATCAGTTCAATGCGAGCCAGAAAGATTACAAAATAGTCCCCGTGTACAAAGGCTCGTACAGCGATACGATGAATGCCGGCATCGCGGCATTCCGTGCCGGTCAACCGCCTGCCATCATTCAGGTTTATGAGGTCGGTACCGCAACCATGATGGCCGCCAAAAACGCGATCAAGCCGGTGTACCAGCTTATGTCCGAAAACAATATGAAGTGGGATCCGAGCATCTACATCCCGACAATCAAATCCTACTACTCCACTTCCGACGGCCGCATGCTCTCCATGCCCTTCAACAGCTCGACCGCAGTCATGTACTACAACAAGGACGCGTTCCGCAAGGCTGGCCTTGATCCTGAAAAACCGCCCGTCACATGGCCCGAGTTCTTTGAAGTCGCGAAGAAGCTGAAAGCCTCCGGCATGGAAGGTGGCTTTACCACCAACTGGATCAGCTGGATTCAGCTCGAAAATTTCTCCGCATGGCACAATTTGCCCTTCGGTACTCGAAGCAACGGTTTCGACGGCCTCGACACCCAGCTCGTATTCAACAACCCGATCACTGTACGCCACTTCCAGAATATCTATGATCTTTCCAAGACCGGCGTGTTCATCTATGGCGGCCGCGAGAACAAGGCAAACCCGCTCTTTACGTCGGGCCGCGTAGGAATGCACTTCGAGTCGATCGGCGGCTACGGCAACATGAAAGCCAACTGCAAGTTCGATTTTGGCGTCGCTCGACTTCCCTACTACTCAGATGTCCCGGGCGCACCACAGAACTCGATCATCGGTGGAGCCTCTCTCTGGGTTTTCAATGGCAAGTCAAAGCCCGAATATAAGGCTGTCGCCGAGTTCTTCAACTTCATTTCTCAGCCTGAAATTCAGGCACTCTGGCACAAGGAGACGGGTTATCTGCCCATCACGCAGGCCGCGTACGAGTTGACAAAGTCGCAGGGATATTACGAAAAGAACCCGGGCCTTGAGGTCGCCATCAAGCAGCTTCTGAACAAGGCGCCGACCGCAAACTCTATGGGCATCCGCTTCGGCAACTTCAATATCATCCGCGAGATTGAGGATCAGACATGGGAAGATATCCTGGCCGGCAAGATTTCGGTGAAGGATGGACTCGACAAGATGGTCCGCGAAGGCAACAAGACTCTGCGCGAATTCGAGAAGCTCTATAAGTAATAAGAACATTTCTACCCGCATTCTTTGCGGGTAGAAATAGTAAATTCTCAACGATGTGCATAAGTGAAAAGGCCACCTCACCGGCGGCCTTTTTTAGGCGTTACATGTGATAGTGCCCTTTAACTATACAATCGATTCGCGAGCGAGTATAATGACTCACTCTCTTTTCAGGAAAGGCTATGTCCAAACAATACGAGTTTAAAGCACCGGTTCTTCCTTACCTGCTTGTGCTGCCTCAAATGGCCATCGTGTTCGTTTTCTTCTTCTGGCCAGCGGCCCAGGCCGTACTGCAATCTTTCTATCTGCAGGACCCTTTTGGCGGCAGAATGATTTTCGTAGGGTTTCAGAATTATTCAAAACTTCTTGTAGACCCCGATTACTGGCAGTCATTTACGGTATCCACTGTCTTTGCCCTGTGCATCACTATCAGCGCGATGGCGATCTCTCTTTTTCTCGCGATCCAGGCGAACAAGAAAATTCGCTTTTCTGCCTTTTATAAAACGATGCTGGTGTGGCCCTACGCAGTTTCGACTCTCGTCGCGGGCGTCATCTGGCTTTTCATGTTCAATCCGAACGTCGGCGTCATCGCATATGTGCTCAAGCACACCTTTCACGTCAACTGGCAATATCTTTTAAACTTCAATCAGGCATTCCTGCTGCTCACGATGGCGGCGAGCTGGAAACAACTCGCGTACAACTTCGTGTTTTTCCTCGCCGGCCTGCAGAGCGTGCCTGCCACCCTCATCGAGGCTGCGGAGATCGATGGCGCCGGCGCCGGCACACGGTTCTGGAAGATTATCTTCCCCATGCTCTCACCGACGACCTTTTATCTGCTGGTTATGAACCTGGTCTATGGGTTCTTCGAAACCTTCCCGATTGTCCACGCGATCACGCAGGGAGCCCCCGGCAAGTCTACGGG
This sequence comes from Spirochaetaceae bacterium UBA5556, assembly GCA_002425765.1. Lineage (GTDB taxonomy): Bacteria > Spirochaetota > Spirochaetia > Treponematales > Rectinemataceae > Rectinema. Next base: position 76,440 of record DIMW01000012.1, read on the forward strand.
CATCCTCGTATATAAAGTATGGCGCGATGGCGTCATCAATCTGGACCTCGGCAGCTCCGCGGCGCAGTCAGTCATCCTCATGCTGATGGTCATCCTGCTGACGGTATTCCAGTTCCGCTTTATCGAGCGGCGAGTTACCTACTAAAGCGGGGGAATACATTATGACGGCACAACAGAAAATCGACCGAACCGCTCACCGTGCAAAGGTGATCCGGAGACTTTTCCCTCATATCATTCTCTGGATCGGCATCGCGATCATCATATTCCCGATATATTTCATCTTTTCCGCCTCATCGCACACGAGCGCCGAGATTCAGGCCGCGCCTATGCCGCTCGGCATAGGCCCCCACCTCATCGAGAATTATAGCCAGGCGCTCTTCAAAGGCACACAGAACATGGGCACCCCCGTTCTCACCATGCTGAAAAACTCGCTCATCATGGCCCTCGGCATATCTGTGGGTAAGATCGTGGTGTCCCTGCTGGCGGCCTTCGCGATCGTCTTCTTCAAATTCCCGTTCAGAAATTTTTGCTTCTGGAGCATCTTCATAACACTCATGCTGCCGGTAGAAGTCCGTATCATGCCGACCTACAAAGTCGTCTCGGACCTCCACCTGCTGAACAGCTACGCCGGTCTCATCCTGCCGATGATAGTGTCGGCGACCGCGGTATTTCTGTTTAGGCAATTCTTCATGTCGATTCCGCGTGAAATTCCCGAGGCATCGCAGATCGACGGAGCGACTCCGATGCAGTTCTTCCGCCACATTCTCGCTCCGATGACCCGCACGCCGATAGCCGCCATGTTCGTCATTCAGTTCATCTATGGATGGAACCAATACTTGTGGCCCTTGCTGATCACGACAAAACCCGAGTTTTACACGCTCCTCATCGGTATCAACCGCATGATGTCGGGCGCCGATGTGCAGATCGAATGGCAGATCGCGATGGCCACGACGCTGCTCGCGATGCTGCCGCCCGTCATCGTCGTGGTGCTCATGCAGAAGCAGTTTATCGCCGGCATGACGGAGACGGAGAAATAGGCCTCGGAGTGACCGCCGGCAAGCCTATAATAAACAGGCCCTCAGCCTTATGACCGAGGGCCTATCTATTACTTGTTGTAATGATTTCTCTTATAACATTCCGAAATAATTGGCCGCGTTCTCCCAGCAGATGCCACGCACCAGCCGATCGGTATACAGAGGATCATCGGGCAGTTCGCCCGCCTCTACCCATTCTCCAACGGCGTTACAGAGCAGCCGCCTAAAATATTCATGCCGAGGAAATGACATAAAGGAACGGGAATCGGTCAGCATCCCAACCCACGCGCCAACGAGCCCGACGCCGGCATATTCCCTCAGGTGGCGCTCAATGCCCTCTTTTTGATCGTTGAACCACCACGCGGCGCCGAGCTGTACCTTGCCTGCCATCTGCGAAACGGCCGCGTCGGGGGAGGTACCCGCGAAACTCGCCGCGAGCGCCGCCAGCGGGTTGTGCTTTGAGGGATCAAGCGAATAGAGAATAGTCCGTGGAAGATTGCCCTCGCGCTCCAGCGCTCCAAGAAAACTGGCAAGCGGCGCTATAATCGGAGCATCGGAAGTACTGTCACCGCCTACGTCCGGACCGAATGTCCTGAACAGCCTCGGATTGACGTTTCTGAGCGCCGCGATGTGCAGTTGCATCGTCCAGCCTTCTTTCGCGTTCAGTCGCGCGAGCTGCGATAGAAGAGCCGTGGCGAGCTTCTCCTGATCGACAGAAACAAGAGGTGTTCCCTTCCGGCCTTTTTTCACGATTGTATCGAGTTCTGTGTCCGAAGACACCACGTAGGGGGGCACAAGGAGGGCATGATCCGAAAGCCTGCAGCCCATCGAATGAAAGTAGTCGTGGCGCTTCGCGAGCGCCTCCAACAAGGAAGCGTAAGAATCGACAGCAATTCCGGCAACCCCGCCAAGCTCATCGACATACCTGTTCCATGCCGCAATATCGAGTGTATTCAGTACCTTATCCGGGCGGAATGCGGGAAGCACCTTCGTCTGAAAGGCGGAGCCCTCTTTTTGTTCTTTAGCAATAGCGCGGTGCCAATGCAGATCGTCCACCGGATCGTCTGTCGTACACAGTACCTTTACATTGAACTTCATAAGAAGCGAACGAGGGCTCACTCTCTCAGTCGCGAGCAGGCGGTTTGCCTTTTCCCTGATTTGGAGCGCGTTCTGCGGCGTAAGCACCTCATGGATGCCAAAAATTCTCTGCAGCTCCAGGTGCGACCACTGGAGGAGCGGATTGCCGGCGGCCCTTAAGAGCGACCGGGCATAGGCGACGAATTTCTCGTCCCAGGGGCCCTTTCCTCCACACAACGACTCCGGCTCGCCGTTCGCCCTCATGATGCGCCACTTATAATGATCCCCCTCGAGCCACATCCGGGCTATGTCATCAAACGGCGTATCCTCGGCGATCGCCTGCGGAGACAGGTGACAGTGGTAATCGAAGATCGGCAAATCTTTCGCAACATGAAAAAAGAGATGCTTCGCCGTCTCGTTTTTCAGCAAAAAATTCTCATCCAGAAATTGAGCCATAATACCCCCCAAATCAGATATTGTCGCTCAGGTATCCGCCATCGACGGGAATGCTGACGCCCGTGACGAATCCAGAGGCTTTGGGGTTCGCCAAGTAGAGCACCGCGCCCCAGAGCTCCTCATACTCGCCGAACCGACCGAATGGCGTACGCGCGATGATCGCCTGACCTCGGGCCGTGAGCTTGCCTGTCGTTTCATCAAAGAGCAAGGCGCGGTTCTGATTGCCTACAAAGAAGCCCGGCGCTACGGCGTTCACCCTTATTCCATGGGGAGCGAGTTCTTTGGCGAGAGTCTGCGTAAGGTTGAGGACGCCCGCCTTCGCGGCATCGTACGCCCACACCGCTGAGAGGCCCTTATAGCTCGCCATTGAAGTCATATTGATGATGGAACCCTCTACGCCCGCGCCGATCCACCGTTTCGCAAATATCCGCGAAGGTACCATGAGTCCCGCCATAAGATTGAGCCGCACGACCTCGTCGAACACTTTTTCATCGAAATCGAGGAAACTGCTCCGGCCCATATTCCCCCCAACGCCGTTGAGGAGAATATCCGGCATGCCAAGCGACCTCACCGTCTCGTCAAAGGCCGCCGCACATGCGGTGGTCGAGGCCGTATCCACCGTGATACCCGCCACGTTGGGGCTATCTGGCGGCAATTCCGCCTGCTCCTTGACCAGATCGGCGGCTTTAGCCATGGGATGATGCGTCCCGCGGCCCCACAGCGCCACTTTCGCACCGGCCTTCGCGAACGCGACCGCAATAGAAGAAGGCAAGGCCCCGCCTCCCCCCGTCACGACAACGACACTCTCACGCAAGTTAAAGAGAGATTCAACGAATGACATCTGAACACTCCTCCCACATGACACACACGGTTTGATAGACTGTCTTGAAACCTACGACATTCGGTACCCTGCCAACCCTCAGCCCCCGGGCATGATGAGATTGGGAAGAAACATCGTTATCTGTGGAATATATGTCACAAGGAACAAAACAACAATCATGGCGATATAGAATGGAATCATGGCTTTTGTCGCTTTCTCGATCGATATTTTCCCGATTGCACATCCTACAAATAGGGCCGAGCCGACAGGTGGCGTGCACAATCCGATGGCAAGATTGATCATCAGCATGATGCCGAAATGGACCGGCGACATGCCAAGCTTCCCCACGACCACAGGATACAGTATCGGCGTCACAATGAGAATGAGAGGCGCCATATCCATGATCATGCCCAGGAACAGCAGAAGCACGTTAATGAGCATCAGGAGAAGTATCTTGTTGTCCGTGATCGACAAGAGCATGTCCGTCGCCTTGGCGGGAACGCGCAGGTACGCCATGAGCCACGAGAAGGCGCTCGCCGACGCGATGAGCGTCATTACCATCGTCAGAGTCTTCAGCGTACTGTAAAGAATGCCCTTGAATTCTTTGAGAGGGATTTCCCGATAGACAAAGAAGGTGATGATGAAGGCGTAGATGGCGGCGACCGCCGCGGATTCCGTCGCCGTAAAGATACCGGAGATGACGCCGCCCATAATGATGATGGCGGTCAGCAGCCCCAAGAAGGAATCGATGAGTATCTTCAGCGCCTCCCTTAGCGTATATTTCCTTTCTTTTGGATATTTTCTCTTTACAGAAATGATGTAGACGATGACCCCGAGAGAAACGCCGAGCAAAATACCCGGCAGATATCCTCCGAGGAAGAGGCGCCCTACGGAGACGCCACCGGCGGCTACCGAATAGATGATCATATTGTGGCTCGGCGGAATTATGATCCCCTGCGTGGCGCTTGTGACAGTGATGGCGACGGAAAAGTCGTTGTCATATCCCTTCTTGTTCATCAGAGGAATGATGATGGTGCCCGTCGAAGCTACGTCGGCCACCGCAGACCCCGAGATGCCACCGAAGAACATGCTGTCGACGACATTCACCATGCCAAGCCCGCCGCGGATTCTGCCGACGAGCACATTCGCCAGGTTTATGATCTTCTCCGCGATGCCGCCACGTCCCATCATTTCCCCGGCAATGATGAAAAATGGAATCGCGAGCAGGGAAAATGATTTCACTCCCTGCACCATCTGCTGGACGATCGCCATGAGCGGTATGTTCAGATAGATAGCCGTCGCGATGGAGGAGGCCGCAAGCGAGAAAGTGATAGGGACCCTCAGAATCAGAAGCAGAAGGAATCCGCCCAGCAGTATCGTAGTGGCAATTGTCGTGTTCATCTTGGTTCGCTCCTGAAAATGTCCTTCAGTTTTCCACCCGTGCCGGAAAAGTACGCGTCGAGTTTTTCGTCAAACACTGTGAACCCGAAAATATGAAAAAGCGCCTCGACAATGACGACAAAGCCCGCGAGAGGGAGGACGAGGTATAGAATGCCGGCCGGCCATTTTGTCGCGGGCATTATCGAGCGCATCGTAAACTGCACAAGTCTGCTTCCGTATATTATCATGATGACTCCGATGGCTATAAAAATGACGTCGGACAGCAGGTCGAGAGCCCGATTGAGTCCTGCCGGAATCTTGTCGCGCGGGATAAGATTTATCGAAAAATGCAGCCGGTGTTTGACCCCAAGACCAAATGACAGGAAGATAAACCATACTTCCAGGACAAGAGCCACTTCTTCCGACCAGTAGATGCCGCTGTTGAAAACATAACGGAGCACAACATTCACAAATACCAGCAGCAACATGGCCACAATCATAATCATGGAGAGATTGAGGAGCAGGATGTGAATCAAGGTCACCGCTGAAACCAAAAACTTCTTCATATCATACCTCAAGGGCCAGAACAAAACGCACTCCTATATTTTGGAGGATAGTACCGAACTCGAATGCAAAAGGCCGCGCAGCATATCGCGCGGCCTATCATAATTCCCTCAGATCACTTCACCGCGCGGATGCGGGCGACGAGGTCCTGAATCTCCTTGGACTGTTTCTTATACATGGGCTCCACGGCCTTCATCCAGTCGGTCTTGTCCGGCACGGGGATGATAGTGCAGCCGGCGGCCTGGACTTTATCCATCGAGAGCTTTACATAGGCGGCCCACTGGGTTCGCTGGAAATCGATGGCATCGAAGGCGGCCTGTTTGATCAAGTCCTGGTCCGCCGGTGAAAGCCTGCCAAGAGAAATCTTGGACCCGATGATGATTTCGGGGACCATAGTGTGTTCGTCGAGGGTGTAGTACTTCGCGACTTCATAGTGGCTCGCGGAGTAGTATGACGGAGGATTGTTCTCGGCACCGTCGATGACGCCGGTCTGGAGGCCAGAATACACTTCGCCGTAGGGCATTGGGGTCGGGACAGCGCCGAAGGACTGCACGAGACCCATCATCAGCTCGCTCTCCTGGACCCTGATCTTCATGCCCTTGAGATCCGCCGGGGTGCGAATTGGTTTTTTGCTGTTGTAGAAATTGCGTGATCCGCCGTCGAACCATCCAAGGCCGATAAAACCAAAGGGTTCCAGACTGGCCAGGAGCTCCTTGCCGATGTCTCCTTTCAGCACTTTCCACATGTGATCCGCATCTCTGTAGAGATAAGGCATCTGGAACGCGTTGAGCTTCGGGACGAAGGCCGCAAGAGGGCTGATCGACACACGGGTAAGATCGATCGCCCCGAACTGTACCTGTTCGATGACGGCTTTTTCTTCACCGAGCTGAGAGCCAGGATACACTTCGATGATGATCCGGCCATTCGAACGCTCCTTGACAAGGCGCGCGAATTCCTCATCGCCCATCTCCGTGGGATAGCCTTTCGGGTGGGTTTCCGCGAGCCTCAAAACAATGGGCTTTGTCTGGGCGAACAGCATCGCGGGTGCAAGGATAAGCAACAGGACAAGCGCCGCTCTGTGCATCTTTTTCATACCTACAACCTCCTTAAGGTTTTATAAAATATTGTATCGACTGCAAATTACCTGCAATCTTGGAATTATAGGGAGCACTTCCACAATTTGAGTTTGGTAATTACATGCGAATCGCTGGTAATTTGATGCTCAGGGAACGCTGCTCAACGGGAAGTCTGAAATTGCCCGGCATATTGAGATGGAGAGATCTCTTCAATTTTCATAAAAACCTTGGTGAAGTAGCTCTGATCGCGGAACCCCACCAGGGATGAAGCCTCTCTGGCCGAAATGCCGTTCGCGAGAAGATCTTTGGCGCGGGCAATGCGAATCCGGGCGAGCGTTTCTCCAAAACCTATGCCTATTTCTTTATTCAAAACGCGCGAAAGATGGGATGGGCTCGCCCTGAGTTCCCGTGCAAGATCCCATATACCTATGCTCTCCATAAAATGGTCCTGAAGCCAGATGATGGCAAGGGCCGAGAGGGAATTAGGGGAAGAAGTCGGGCTCTGGTGAATTTCATGCGCAGAGTTCAACAAGAGTATTGGCCGCTCCGCGTTGGAAAGACTGAAGGCCATTCTTGCTGTATGAAGCGCGATTTTGGCGTTGCCCACCTTTTCGATACCGATACCGAACCGAAAGCTCGTTGCCCCGTTCGCTTCTTTGCAACGTTGATAGAATCGCCCGATTCTGCTGTCAATCTGTTCCTGCTGGCACCAGACATCGAAAAAACTTCGGGATTCATCCGCGAGAGGCCTTTGGCCAGTATGTGGAATGACAAGGAGCACATTCATTATCGGCCAATGTACGCGCGCTGCTTCCTCCTTGGCCGCATCCTGTCCCGACGAAGCAATAAAAAGCAGGGGGGCGTACTCAGTCAATCCTAAATCAGCGATGAGGAAACGTTCGGCGAGCGCATGGACAAATCTTGAGAACTCATGTGAGGCGATAGGAGAAAAATCACTTGCCACTGATCGCCCTTCCCCGGTGACTATCGCGATACAACTCCATCCCTCCACTTCCGGACGGAAGCCGACAAGCCGTTGAATATCGCCATCATCCACTCTCCCCGCACGAAGGTCGTTACAGATATTGACTTTTATGGATTCTTCCAAGTCCGCGGCTATAGTCTGCGCGGCTGAATGGCGGCTCTCCTCCTCCTTCTTTCTGGCGACTTCACGGAGCGCCCTTCGAAACGCGCGGTAGACATCCTCGGCCGATGCGGGCTTAAGCAGATAATCGAGAACACCAAACCGCAGCGCCGTGCGCGCATAGGCGAAATAATCGTACGCGCTCACCATGATGACGACCGGCGGCGTGAGAAGCAGAGAAAATTGTTCCGCAACGCCAAGCCCGTCCATGCCCGGCATGCGAATATCCAAGAACGCTATATCAGGCCTCTCGGCCTGGGCGGCCCTGAGCGCCTCAAGGCCATTGATGGCCTCTTTTACTTGAACCGGCTCATCCACCTCTACATTTGCCAAAATATGCAGCATGGCTTCGCGCTCAAGGGCCTCATCATCGGCGACAAGAACGCGGATCATTCTATCGTCGCTCCTAAAGGGATGATGATCCGGACAAGCGTGCCCTTATCCTGCCGGGACTGAATTTCAAAATGACACTTGTCACCATAGAGAATGCTAAAACGTGTCGCGAGATTGGCAAGGCCAATACCCGTCCCTTCCAGAAGCGTATTCTCTTCATCCAATTCCGGCTTCATGACCGGGACCTCTGCGTTCGCGCCCATAAAAGACTCCCCCTGCCCATATGTTTTTACGGTGAGTGACGCGGTAATCTTCGACCGAATTTCCTTAAGCCGTTCTTTCGACATGCCAATACCATTGTCGAGGACCCACAGGACAAGACATTCCTTTCCCCTGCGGGCCTTGATATATACGGAACCGCCTTCCAGTTTCGGCTCAAGGGCGTGTCGGAGGGCATTTTCGACAAGCGGCTGAACCATAAGACGGGGCACTCTTACCGAGCGCAACGCTTGCGATACATTGATGCTCCACCGCAGCCGGTCTCCAAACCGCGCATGCTGAAATTCGAGGTATGCCTGCGCCAGTGTAAGCTCATCGCCAAGACTGGACAGGGCGCCAGAATCCCTTATCGTCGCACGCAGAAGCGTCGCCAGCCCCAACGCGAGCGATTCGGTCCTGGGGGCATGTTCCAGAAGCGCACTGCGCGCGATGGTATTCAGGGCATTGAAAAGAAAATGCGGCTTCATCTGCTCTTGTAGATTCATGAACTGGGCTTCGCGGAGAGCCTTGCCCATGCTTACGAGGGCGAGCTCTTCTTCGTGGAGCAGCTTTTCAAGTTCGGCCTTCTCCTTGAGGCCCTCCACCATCTCTTTAATGCTCGTGGCCATCGTGGCAAAAGAATGCGTGAGCGTCTCTACCTCATCCTTCGTATGAGCCTCAACGATGCCGGCATCGAGGTTACCCCCCGCGAGCTTTTCGGCCTCCTTTGCGAGTCTCCTCAATGGAGCGGTGATCGCCTCGGCGACGAGCACAATGACGACAAGGGCGAGGATGCTCGCCAGGATCATCGAGATAAGAATGGTTCTGTTGAGGATTTCGGACTTACGAGAAAGCTGTGCGTAGGTGTCTTCCCCGCTCTTCATGAGCGCGGAGAGCATTCTGTTGAGATACACATCGATGTAGCCTTCAATCCGTGTCGCCTTGACAAACACCTGGTAATAATCCGGAGAACCACTGGCCCGTAGGCCTACCGCGCGGGATACGAGGGGGAGATACACATCAAGTCCATATCCTGTCGCGCGCACCTCGAACTCAACGGGGATGGAGACATCCTGCAGGGGGACCATTTCAGCATACTGGGCGTTGAGGGAGGCAATGCCGGTATAGACATCCTCGACATCGACAGAAAGAGGCTCGCGAAGGTAACGATCGGCGAGTGTATGAAAAGAGCCCAAATTCAACCGAAACCGGTGTACAAGGTGATAGTTGGAGAGGCTCTCCCCATATTCCCGAGAGAGCTTTATAGACTCATTCTGCATGACCAGTGTGAGCACAAGAAAAAAAACGAGGATAACCGCGAAGCATATCAGTATCTTGCCACGAATGCCAGGGCGCGGGATACGCATGGCTCAACCGAGGATAATAGGCTGAAGATGGCGCGCATACAAATTGCGCTGCACATTGCGCGCCACCGATTCCCGATATTCCAAGAGGGCACCGGTGTATTCCTGGCCCATCTCGGCCGCGACCTTGAATCCCACATGCATGAGCTGGCGCATGTCAGACCGCATTGTAGGCGAACCAGGCGCGTGGCGCAGGGCATTCACAAAGGTCGTGGAATCCCAGGTGGCCACCTCTTCGGGACGAGGCAGGCGCGCCTTGTCGATTTCGACGACATTCGCATAAGGTGCCGTGAGTTCATCGATTCTGGCGTACGCGGCGGCGTACACCCGCTTTGCGAGCGCGAGGCCCTCGCCATCCGCTTCCGCAAGGCCCACGATCTCTTCAAGCCACGTAGTGCCCGCGGTCTTCAAGTGCACGCCAGCCCCAAGCCGTGTGACAATCTCATGGATTCCCTTATAAAGCTTGAATTTGTCGCTTCCGGTATGGACCGACAGCTTGAAGCCTCTTGGCAGACCAAGGGCGTCCGCAGCCCACAGCACAATCTTTGTCTCAGCCTCAAACGCATCCAAAAACTCCGCGACATCGCCCACATAGTCGATGCCCTTGAGGAACTTCCCCGGGAAGCGCGGCGCAAACGTGGCGAGCGGAATTTTCTCAAGCGCCACCGCGACGAGGATCGCGGCGACCTGCGCCGGAGTCTGGGGCGCGTCGGTCTCGTCCATCGAAAGCTCGACGACAAAAGAGCCTTTTGATTTTCTCGCGGCAATATAGCGATAGGTATTGCCCGCCTCCTGAACGGCGGCCAGGAATTTATCCGCCACGGTCTCGATGTCCCCCTGGGTGACGGGTACGGGCACAACGCCTTTTTCAAGAAGGAACTGGGCCTGCGCCAGATAGGCTGCGCGCGCTTCGGCGGAGACTCGCTTGCCTATCGTCTCCGCAACATCGATCGTAAAAAAATTGCAGTGCGGCAAAAACCAGTCCACGGTTTTCAGGCTGATGTGGTCGGCATCGACAAACCACCCGCCGTCCCAGCCGGTGTTTTTTATCGATGCGGCGGCCGCGGCCGCCTGATCCGTGGGCGATGAGCCAATGATCACGTGCTCGCGGTTACTTTTGTTCCAGACGATATCCGCCTCACCACCGTGTGCGCGCAACTCTTTGAACGCCGCTATCTGCGCCTCGCCTTCGAGGCCGAAACGATCACCTGTCCCAATGGAAAAACGGGAAAGTCGCATTATCTATTCCTCCATGGTTCTTTTTCATATAATGTCGATAGAAGAGATGCGGCGCAAGGGCCGGAACGATGCCGCTGCATATGGAGCACACATATGTACATATCTGAAAAAAACTTGGAGCGGGGCATACATCAGGACGAGCTCGAACGCCTGGTCGAAAAGACCATCGAAGGTTCGGGCGCGCTGCGGGCCAAACGCATACTCATCATTCCGCCGGACATCACACGCTTTCATTCACGGGCCGGCCAGATCACGGATTTGCTCGTCGCGAAACTCGGCTCACGCGTCGCGGCGATAATGCCCGCGCTCGGGACCCACTCGCAGATGACGAAATCAGAGATCGCCCGCATGTACCCGGGCTCACCCGCGCCACTCTTCAGGGTCCACGACTGGAGACGGGACGTCGTCGAGCTCGGGCGCATACCGGAAGAACGCGTCAGCGAAATTTCTAACGGGAAGGTGCGCTATTTCTACCCCGTTCAGGCAAATAGACTTCTCTCATCAGGAGAGATCGACTTTGTTTTTTCCGTGGGTCAGGTCGTCCCTCACGAGGTCGCGGGCATGGCCAACCACGCGAAGAACATTTTCGTCGGCACGGGGGGCAAGGACGCGATCGACCGGAGTCATTACCTTGGCGCGGTGTGCGGCATGGAAGGTATCATGGGGAGGGCGGATACGCCGGTGCGGGCGCTGTTCGACGAGGCTCTGGGCGTGGCCGCGGGGAAGATTCCGCCGATCGCCTGGATTCTCACGGTGATAGGCTCGGCGCAAGATGGGTCGCTTGCGCTGAGAGGATATTTCTCCAGCCTTGACAGACGCTGTTTTGAGGGGGCGGCCGCGTTATCCGCGCAGGTCAACATTCAGCTCCTCGAAGAACCGGTTCAAAAAGCGGTGGTATGGCTCGACCCCGAAGAATATCGCAGCACTTGGCTCGGCAATAAATCGATTTATCGCATGAGGATGGCGATGGCCGATGGCGGCGAACTCCTCATCCTTGCTCCTGGACTGCGCGGTTTCGGAGAAGACCCGAATATCGATGCGGTGATTCGGCGCTACGGCTACCGCCCAAGCGCCGAAATTCAGACCCTCGTCGCCCGCCAGCCTGCCCTCGCCGAAAACCTCTCCGCCGCCGCCCACCTCATCCACGGCTCCAGCGAAGGCCGCTTCCTCATCAGGTACGCTTCCGGCCCCTCCATCAGCAGAGAAGAGATAGAATCGGTAGGCTATCAATGGGCCGATCTCGACTACGCGCTCAAGCGCTACGCTCCCCAAGGCAGGCTCGCGGGCCTCCACAGCACCGCTGACGGGGAAAAATTCTTCTTTGTGCCGAATCCCGCGCTCGGACTATGGTCGACCGCCCAACGCATGCGCCGTGGCGCCGCACCGCTTACGCTGAAGCTCTCATCCGGAGGATAACCACAAGACCATGCTCAACAGAGTCTGTACGAAAACCACCCGCAGATGGTTCTCCGGCAGTCATATTGAAAGTTTGTCTGTTCCGTGCCTCGACGCTCCACCCATGAATATCTACCACGGACTTGACTATGGTGAGACCGAGACCATGCCCCGCTTCCTTTCGTGAATGGGTTCCCCTATAAAATGCGTCGAAGATATAGGCCAGCTCTTCATCGGGAATGCCTGGTCCGTTGTCCGCGACGGTCAGCACCGGCTGGCCTTCCTCCACACTCATCAGAAACTCCACCTTCCCGCCAGGCCCCGTGTACCTGAAGGCATTGGAGATAAGGTTTTCGATGGCGCGCTCGAAAAGCATCCGGTTCATCCTGACTTTCGGAGGGTTGAGAGGCGCATCCTTCGACGGGGTCGAACCGAGCCGCCCAAAGCCGTAGGTCAACTCGAGCCCCAAAAGCCGGGCATCTTCCTCGAAGCGCTTTCCGAGAGAAATCAAGAGAGGCGCTATGTCAACGAGTTCCTGAGGCATATTGAAGTCGTCGATTTTCATGAATTCGATGAGATCGGAGACGAGGTCCTCAAGCTGCGCGCTCTTTTCCCTGATGATCTCCAGGTAGTGTATCCTCGTCGCCTCGTCGCTCGCCATATTGTCGCTGAGCGCGTCGGTATATCCCTGGATGAGCGCGATCGGTGTCTTGAGGTCATGGCTCACGCCTATGAGCATGTTCATACGCCGGGTAATCATATCGCGCAGCGTGATGCGCATACGGTTGATGCTCTCCGCGAGCGAACGCAGTTCTTCGGCGCCGCTTCCCTTCACTTCATGGTCGAGTTTTCCGCTCGCCACGGTCGCGGTGTCATCGATGAGATTCTTGATTGCCTTGTTTATCGAACGGAGTATCAGAAACGACATCAGTCCCGCGACAAGTAAAGCTCCCAGCGCGAAGCTCGCTATCAGCATGAAATTCCGATTCCGGATATCTTCTCTCGACCAGAACGGCTGCATGTCGAAAAGGAGAAGGGGGCTCTTCGACATGTTCGTGTCGATGGGCAAAAATTTGAGCTCCGGACGCGGACCGCCTCTGGGGAAGAATGGCGGCCTGGCTAAGTCCTCGACATCCAGCTTGATGCCCTCGGGCAAATCCCTGAATGAAGAGAGCTGTACTGTGCCGTCGGGGGAGATGAGCGCCGCATTGATGATCGGCATACCCGACTGTTCCCCCGCCATCCGAATTTCTTCGATGGTAAGAGTTTGGTTCCTGCTCCACAGTGTCGCTACTTCATCCAGGAAGATTTCTGTCGACTCGCGCGGGTCGCGCTTGGCCTGCTGGCCAGTAAAGACAAGCAACCCGAACACTATCGGGAAGAGCGCCACCGCGACGATGAGGAACGCAAACTGAGTGCGGAGCTTCAACCTCATGGATTTGCCTCTGCAAACGCCTCAGGATTAAACCGGTAGCCCATTCCGTATTGAGTCTGGATATAAAAAGGATTGGCAGAATCGTCCTCGAGCTTTTTCCTCAGTCTCTGGATATATACGCCTACTGCGCTGATGTCTCCATATTCCTGCCCCCAGACCCGGGCGTAGAGATCTTCCGGAGTGAAAGGCTTGCCTGGGTTTACCACAAGTTCTTTCAATATATTGAATTCCCTGGCGGAAAGGCTGACAGGTTCGCCATTCCTGGTCAGGTACATTCCTTCTATATCGAGCTCGAACGGACCAAACTTTACAATGCCGCCATTCTGGCGCGTCTGGAGAGTGATGGTTCGACGGATATGGGCACGGACACGGGCTGCCAGCACCTTGGGCGGGCAGGGTTTTGTGACAAAGTCATCCGCCCCAACACCCAGTCCCAAGATGACATCCTCATCGGCTTCCCTCGCGGTCAGGATCATTACGGGCGTGGATTTTGTCTTCCGCAACTGCTCAAGAAATTGAAAGCCATCCATGCCGGGAAGATTGATATCGAGCACAATGAGGTCCCAGTCCTCATTCCGCGCCAGAGGAAGCGCGGTCTCCGCATCGAAGGCGAGCTTGCATTCGAAACCCTCATTTTGAAGATAGAGCATGTAGAGCTCCGCAAGCTCTTCTGTGTCCTCCACGATCAAAATTCTACCGTGCATGCCCCCTCCTTCGCCGACGAGTCTCGGTTTTTCCGCCGATCCGTCGCCTCTTCTATTATATACGTCCATCTCCCCAGCGAATAAAGCACCAATGACAGAGGATGCCGAAGGCCTCCTCTGTCCGGGTCGCTTTCATCCGCGCGCTGGAACGATTCGCGGTATCCTTCCCTAATCAAATTGGATGGCATTCCAGAATACGCTGAAGGCGGTCTGCACTTTCTTCACCGAAAAATCGGTGTCAAGAAGAATGGGCGCCGAAACTTGGAGCGCGAACGCGTCGTTGAGCATACCGAGCGTAAGCGCGGGAGTCGTCTTGTTGCCCTTTGGCGCATATTCGGAATTCTCCGCGCCTATCGCGGTCAAGTCGGAGAGCGTAAGTGTCGCCCGGCCGCCCTGGTCTCCAATCGCAACCTCAAACTGAGGATTGAAGCGCATCGAACCATCGGAAAAATTGGCCAGAGCGTACACCGAGCCTGTCACCTGCGTCAGATTCCTGCCCTCTCCGAAGCGCCCGGAAACCGAAGTCGAACCGGCGAGGTACCACTGGCCGGTCTGGGTCAGGTCATTCGTCTGTTTCGCTGTATTGGTGGTGCTGTTTTTCACCGCCGTTCTCGCATCCGGGATCTGCAGAATCGTCGCGTCCGCATAGCCCGTGCCATTGTAGTATCCCTGCAGATGCGCCGAAAAGGAGAAACCGCTCGATTTGCTCACCGAATATTTTAAGCCCAGCGTCGACTGAAAGAAGGGCGCATCTTCCACGCTGTAGGTCTCGTAGGTGCCTGGAGTCGTCGAAGATTCCCTGACATAGGTCCGGTCGGAACCGTAGAGCAGCACGTTCTCGCCGTACACGTCGAAAGCACCAATCGCACCGGTGAAAGTGAAAATGGCGCGCGGCCTGGCCTCCAGGTCTGCACGGCCATAGCCCGCGAAGCTCAGTTCCCAGCCGTTCACGACAAGGTCGTATTTCGCCGCCATGGAAGAAGAATCGGCGAGCCCTGAAACCGGCGGCACCATGTAGACCATGAGGTGATTGAGCTTCATGGGCATATCGATCTTGAACGCGAAGGGGCCCTCGCGCGCGGCGGTCGGGTCGTCGGGATCGATCGCCGACAGGCTGAGGACATCGGAAGGCTTGTACCAGTATCCCACTCCCCAGCTTATGCGCTGCTTGCCCAGGCGGAAGAAGACCTTCTCATTGATCTGCGTATCCACGAAGAGCTCGTCCAGGCTGAAGGTCCCGGAATCGTACGCTTTTGTCGAAAGATACGAGGAAGGATCGTAGTTGAAGGAGCCCGCCGCGTAGAGCCGCACGAGGTCGCTCTGCCTCAGGTCGGCGTACGCGGTGACTGAAGCCGCGAGGATATCGTTGGGAACCGCGAGCAAATCGCTGGATACGGAAAAATGGAGGTTCTTTGTAGGCAGATAGTCGAACTCCAGCCCGGAGAGATTCACCGCACCGTAGAGCTCCTGGCCACTCGAAAAAGTCGCACCCACCGGCGTATAGTTCCCATAAAGCCCGGCGCCGGCGGTTCCGCTTATGAGAAAGACCGGATAGGTCTTTGTGTCCTTGACGAGCTGTACCGTACCCGCCGACGCGGTATTCTCGTCGATCACGGTGACGATGTCGTTGGGCCCCCCGAAGAGGGAATTCTCATCGATGACCGCGGGCGGCATCGTGCTCGTAGAGGTAGTGGATGTCTGCGCCCAAAGGTTCCCCACTCCCAGGGCGAAAAGGGCGATCGCCGCAACTGGTCCAAGGCCGCGCATATTTCTTGTTCTCATCGTTTCACTCCTACTGGCTCACCCTCTCCAAATACTCTTTGGTAAAGTAATAGTCAGGAAGAGGTTTTGTGGAAATATCGGTATAGGTGACCTGTGAGCGTTTCTCGGGGATCAACCCGTCCTGAAAAATCTGTACCGTCGGCACAAAGGAATCTCCAATTTGCACATATTGCGTGTAATACGCGGTGCGCAGCAATTTCATAGAAAGGCTGTACTCCTCCACTTTGAGCACGATCTTGCGGTCCGCCTCGATGTACATCTTGAGGTAGGGGAATGGAACTTCATCGTTGTTCGCCTTGAGTTCCCCTATGATGACCTTGTAGTTCCCGAGCGTGCCTGTGGAGAGCTTTTCCACGGAATAATCTATCGACCGCTGCCACCGGCGAAAGTCGTTGTTGGTCACCGTGGAGTTCTCGTAGGTGTCCTTGAGGGTCGTGTGCGTGAACTTGCGGCTCGTCGGGTCGTAGCGCCACATGTTGTTGTCGACGCGCAGCATGCCCTGACCCTTGCGCGATTCCGGCTCCACCATGAGCATGAGGAAGGCGTCGTCCTTGTCGCGCCTGAAAATCTGCTCCTTGTTCGCGAAGGTGCCACGATCCGGGCTCACGCTCACCATCGAGATGGTCGCGCTCATGTCGCTGTTGTAGAAGCTTGAACGGATGTCGGTCCGCCGCACGAGCATGAGAAAGTCGTTCGCCGTGTACTTCGTTATGTCGTCAGGGAATTTATAATCTTTATCTTGCTGAAGAAAACCAAGCGGGAGACCAATGCCCCCCATTGGTCCTCCGCCGCCGCCATGATCACCCCCAGGAGGTGGCCCTCCCTGGGCCTTGGCGCTGAACACAAGAACAAGCCCGAAGAGCACAATGCTCAGTTTGCTCGTCAGCCTCGCATTCAAGAATCTCGCCTTCACGTTTCTGATATCCGCCATTGGATGCTCCTTCAACTTGCTATCGCTTCAAATTACGCAGTTTTTCTCAGCGCCTCGACGGGCACTACCTCGGCCGCCTTTCGCGCGGGTAAGAAGACCGCGGCAATCGCCACAATCGTCACGAAAACCAGAATCAATAAAAACTGACCGAGGATCGGCGCAAAACGCAGATGTCCCTGCACGAGTGCGGCCCCGAAATCTCCGTGTGGATTAAAAGGAATAAGGCCGATGCCGAATCCTATCGGCAGGGCAAGCACAACACCGACCAGCGCCGCGCCACCCGCGAGCAGAATCCCCTCCCATATGAATGAAGAGAATACGTCCTTTTTCTTATATCCTATACAGCGAAGCATGCCGATTTCCTTGGTCCTCTCGAGCAGCACCATTCGGTAGGAATTCGAGATACCGGTCGCGCTCACGATGAGCATGAGGAGGAACACCGCGTAGCCGATCCAACGAACGGAACCGAGTGCCGAGCCGATCTCACCCGCGAGTTCCTGAATCGTGGAGACATGGTAGATGGCGGTCCCCGACGACAGGCGGCCCATCCCCTGCCGGGCGCCTGAGGCGCCGGTTCCCGAAGACGCGGGCGCCGTTATGGAGGATACGAAGGAATCGGAACCCGTGGATGAATCCTGCGAAGGAGTCCCGTTTGAGGCGCCCGCGTTCGCGGCCGCGCCGCGGCTCACGGTGAACCCTTTTGAGGAGAGCTCCCCCGTGATGGTCTGCGCGGCCTTTTCGGCATCGGCGCTGTTTTTCAGGAAGACCGCGATCTGTTGCTGCTCATTCGATTTCATATTGAGGTCCGCAGTGAGGTCCCCGAAGGCGACAAATCCCGTGTTCATGCCGCCCGCGGCCCCGTCGTCATATATCGCGGCCACCTTGTAGTCCGTGACATTCTGCTGGCCCGAGGCCGTATTGAGCCTCACCACCACCTGGTCCCCCACCGAAAGGCCGAAACGGTTCGCGGTCTGTGCGCTCATGAGCATGGTCCGGGAACTCTCGAGTCCCTTCCAGTCTCCTTTGGAGAGTATCAGCGAATCGTGATAGAGTTGGTCTTTAGTCCAATCGACCCCGCGGAGCGTGAGCTGGATTTCTCTGGTGCCGAACACGACGGTCGCCCTGGACTGCGCGATAGGTGAAACCGTCCGGATGCCGCCATCCGTGCTCTCGACAATCTTCGCTACATTAGCGTCCGAAAACCGATTCTGAAGCTTTCCGCTCCAGCTGGCGGTGTAGCCCGAAATCAACACATGGCCGCCGGAATAAAGGGTCACATTGTCCTGGATCGCGAGGTCCATGCCGTTCACAAAGCCCGAGATCAGGGCCATGACGAGGGCGCTGAATGCCACCGCTCCCCCGAGCGCGATCGTTCTGTGGGGCTGTCTGCGCACGTTCCGCGCCGCGAGTTTTAGGTGTATCAGGCGCATCTTCAGTCTCCTCTCATGGCGATAACCGGCTCGATCCGCAGCGCGACGATGGTCGGATACCAGGACGCGCCGAGGCCCATCGCCAGTATCCAGAGAAAGGCGCGAATCGCGGCGCCCCCGGACACCATCGGCCTGAGTACCTGCCCGCCGAACAGCGCCTCGAAGAAGAGGTTCGGCGCCCTGATCCCGACTTTCCCCAGGATCAGAAGCAGAATGAGGCCGAGGAACAGACCCCCGGCACCCGCTATGACGGCCAGGAAAGCTGTCTCATATAGAATCATGCTCCGCACGACACGGCGTTTGGCGCCGATGGCCCGGAGCGTGCCGATCTCGTAGAGGCGCTCATTCACGGAAATGACGAGTACATTCATCATGATCATGACCACGACGACCGCCACGACCGCGACAAAAAGATCGAATACCAGACGGATGGTAACCGCAGTGCGCGCGACCTTGCCGGCGCCCGCGATCCAGTCCTGGACTCGATCGCCGTCGCCAATCTGTTTGGAAAAAGCCGAAAGATCGGAGAGAAGTCTGGAAGAACTGTCACCCGGTTTGACGCGCACGAGAAGAAACTGCCATGCGGGGACGACTTCGGCCACGACGCTTGTCTGAGCGGGAGAGGCGGGCGCGCCCTGTCCTGAGGCCTCTGTGGCGGACGCCGAACCTGTGGCCGCCGCGTTTGCCGCCGCTCCGCCGCTACCGGCGAACAGGTCATTAAACAGGCTGTCCGGGTTGAAGCCCGCCACAAAGGCCGCTTCCTGGCCCGACAGTACCGGCGCCCCGTCCCTGAGGCTCGCGAAGCCCAGAAGGTCGCGCATGGTGTCCGCGTCGACCAGGGTGATCCCCGCGAGCTGCTGATTGCTCTGATTGAATTTGATCACGCCTTTCACGGTCACTTCGCGGATGACGGTCCCCGCGGAATTCGCGAGTGCCGTCATGATGATCTTCGTGCCGGGCTGTACGGGGCTCGATGCGCTTTTATTCAGTAGCGCGAGCGTCGGCTCGGAGAGGAGGACCCATGGCCCGTCGTTCTCCGCCGGCCACTCCCCGTTCACCAGTGTCACATTGTCAGGGAAAAAATTGCGGTAGTCGTCGACATTCACGCCAAAGCAGTACCCGGAACCGAGTTCCGTCTCACCGATGCCGAATGAAGCCTGCCCGCTCAGAAGGGGCAGCGTGGATGCGACGTCCTTCCGGCTCGCCAAAAAATCCTCATATTTTTTGATCTGCGCGATGTGCGGAAGCACTTCCTCGCTGCCCGCTGTTTCACCAAGCACAGTAGTAGAAAATTCGGTCGGTCCGGTGACCATGAGATCGCCGGTATACCCCTGCACAAACATGCGCTGCAGACCCGAAAGCGCGGTGTCTATCAAGGAATTCCCGAGAAACAGGATGAGAATTCCCATTCCCATTATCATGCCGATGAGGAAAGATTTTCGCCGGTGCAGGCCGAGATTGCCCCATGCCAGCCGCGCTGCGATCATAGCTGCCCGCCCTCTGTCCCCGTGGCCCCTATGACCTCCTCCGCGTCTTTCGCCGCGGCGAAGCCGACCGAAGTCCCGCTTCTCCTGCGGTCTTCGACAATCCGCCCGTCCCTGAGGCGGATGATGTGGTCGGCCTCTTCGACGATGTCCGGATCGTGGGTGCTGAAGATGAAAGTGGTGCCGAATGTCTCGTTCATATGGCGCATGAGGCGCAGAATGCTCTCGCCGGTGGCCGAATCGAGGTTGGCGGTCGGCTCGTCGGCGAGCACGATGGCGGGCTTCATCACGAGGGCGCGGGCGATGGCGACGCGCTGGCGCTGGCCGCCGGACAGTTCAGCCGGCTTATGCAGCATGCGCTCCTTGAGCCCGACACTCTCTATGAGGAAGTCGAGCCACTCTTTGCGGTCGGCCTTGCGCTCGTTCCCGGGCTGGCTGTCCAGAAGCAGAGGAAGTTCAACATTCTCGCGGATATTGAGCACCGGGATGAGGTTGAAGGTCTGGAAAATAAACCCTATGGATTTGTGGCGAAGCTCGGTCAGGCTATCGTCGTCAAGATCGCTCGTGCGCTTGCCATGGACGACGACCGTCCCCGATGTCGGCTTGTCGACACAGCCAATGAGGTTCAGAATCGTCGTCTTTCCCGACCCCGAAGGCCCCGCAATGCTCACGAAATCTCCTGCATGAATATCGAGAGTGATATCCTTCAGGGCGTCCACTTCGACAGTATCGAGGAAGTAGACTTTTTTTACCTTATCAAGACTGATAATGATGTCTGACATGGCGCTTCCTTTCCCGAAATTCGAGCTAAATCCTAACGATTCGCGGGTGGAATTTCCATAGGAACAGGCTGAAAATCTAATGAATAATTATAACAGGTGGTCAATTTAAAAAGTCGGTTACTTTTGAAAGGGCCCCAGGCCTTGGATATCCTTCTATCCATTATTATACTGAAGTTCTATGGCATACAGCGGGTTAGAGGAATTCATTTCCTTTCTTGAATCCAAGGGCGAGCTGACGAGGATATCCACCGAAGTCGACCCGATTCTGGAAATCACCGAAATCGCCGACCGGGTCATGAAGGAAGGCGGCCCAGCCCTGCTCTTCGAACACGTGCGAGGTTCTCAGTGGCCGCTCCTCATCAACGCCTACGGTTCGGAGCGACGGATGGCCTGGTCGCTCGGCGCCGACAGCCTGGACAACAAAGCGGGCGAGATCGAATCGCTCATTCAGTGGGTATGGAACCAAGTGCGGGATTTTTCCTTATTTTCGGCGCTGCCGGAGGCACTTCCCAAGCTGCCTGTGGCGCGCTCGCTCATGCCGAGAAAAGTGCGGCGCGCCCCTTGCCGTGAGGTGGCCGACGAAAGAGGCTTCGACAGCCTGCCCGTCATCCAGTGCTGGCCCCAGGATGGCGGGCGCTTTCTCACCTTGCCCGTTGTCTGCACGGTCGACCCCGAGACGAAGGCCCAGAACTGGGGAATGTACCGGATGCAGGTCTACGACGACCGCATGGCAGGCATGCACTGGCACATCCACAAGGACGGCGCGCACTTCTTTCAGAAATACCGGGCTCGGGGGCACCGCATGCCGGTGGTCGTCGCTCTGGGCGGAGACCCCGCCGTCACCTATGCCTCCACCGCCCCCTTGCCGGAGGGCATATGGGAGGCGATGTTCGCCGGCTTCTTACGGGGCAAGCCCGCCGAAGTCATAGAGATCGGCGATACCGGCATCCTCGCGCCCGCGGACGCGGAGTTCATCCTCGAAGGCTACGTCGATCCTGAGGAACTCCGCCTCGAAGGACCCTTCGGGGACCACACAGGCTTCTATTCCCTGCCCGACGATTACCCGGTTTTCCATCTCGAGCGCATGACACGGCGCAAGGATCCCGTCTACCCGGCCACCATCGTCGGCATCCCGCCGAAGGAGGACTGCTTCCTCGCCAAGGCCACCGAGCGCCTCTTTCTGCCCCTGCTCAGGCAGCTCTGCCCGGAGATCACCGACATCAACATGCCGCTCGAAGGTGTCTTCCACAACTGCGTGCTCGTGTCGATCCACAAGCGCTATCCGGGCCAGGCGCGCAAGGTCATGCACTTCCTCTGGGGCATGGGCCAGCTCATGTACACGAAGATGATCGTGGTGGTCGACGACGACATCTCCGTACAGGACCTTTCCAAAACCGCCTGGAGGGTCTTCAACAACATCGATGCGGCGCGCGATCTGGTATTCTCCGATGGCCCGCTTGACGCGCTCGACCATTCCTCGCCGAATCCGCGCTTCGGCACGCGCCTCGGCGTCGACGCGACGCGCAAATGGCCCGAAGAGGGGCACGGACGAGAATGGCCCGATCCGCTCTCGATGCGTCGCGACATTGTCGCGCTCGTCAATTCACGCTGGAGAGAATATGGCATCGGCCAGCCCTGAGTCCGACAGCCGCCAGGACTTGAGGGCCGGCACGCGCCGGAAACCGAGCCCCGGAAAGCGCGCCCGCAACCTCTTCCGGCGCCTTGGCACAATCGGTGATTCCGTGATGATCACGCACACGCTGTTTTCCCTTCCTTTTGTCATAAGCGCGGTCTTACTGGAAACCAATGGCCGCCCGCCTTTCTGGAAACTGTTCTGGATCATTGTCGCCGCCGTTGGGGCGCGCAACGCCGCCAATGCCCTCAACCGCATCATCGACAAGGACATCGATGCGAAGAACCCCCGCACTGCCGGCCGCCCTCTCCCGAGCGGCCAACTCAAGCCCCGCGACCTCTGGCTCTTCACCGCCGCGATGCTCATTCTCCTCGTGCTCGGCGCCGCCATGCTCAATCCACTCTGTGTCATGCTTTTGCCTGTCGCGGGTCTGTTGCTTTTCGGATACTCCTACACGAAGCGTTTTACGTGGCTGTCCCACTACTGGCTCGGCATCGCGTGCTCGGCCGCGACCATGGGCGCCTTCATAGGCATCTCGGGAACATTTCAGTTGCGTTATTTTCCGCTCACCGCGGGAGTGGCGCTCTGGGTCGCCGGCTTCGACATACTCTACGCGCTTCAGGATATCGAATTCGACCGGAAAGAGCGTCTGCACTCGGTTCCTGCCCGGTTTGGGGAGACAGGCGGGCGCATCTTCGCGGCGCTGAGCCATGTGGGAGCATTTTTAGGCTTTATAAGCATCTATTACTTCTGGAACACACCTGGGCTCTTCACGGGAATTGCCCTTGTCCTCTGTTTTATTCTCCTTGTCGCAGAACACTTGATCTCTGCCCGAAAATCCGAAAGCCGGATCAAGCTGGCCACCTATACATTAAATCAGATTATACCGGTTCTATATCTATCCGGTGTTGCGTTAGATATTTACCTACGTTAAAATAAGGGTATGGCGATGCGCTACCTCGTCTGCATAACCGGCGCTTCGGGTGCTCTATATTCTCTACGCCTCATGTCCGCCCTTGCAGTGAGAGGTGTCATCCTCCACGTTGTGGCAAGCCAATGGGGTGCCCGCGTGCTCCTGGAAGAGACAGGCCGGCCGCTTGGCTACTGGCTTGGGAAATTGCGGGCCCAGGGAGGCCCCGACGGGGGCCCAGCCCTCATCACGCTCCACGACAACAGCGACTTTTCGGCCCCTGTCGCCTCAGGCTCTTTCCGCCTCTCCGGCACGGTGATAGTGCCCTGTTCCATGGGAACATTGGGATCTATTTCGAACGGAACCTGTTCAAACCTCGTCCATAGGGCCGGCGCGGTCGCCCTAAAAGAAGGCTGGCCGTTCATCGTTGTGCCCCGCGAGACCCCTCTCTCCCTTGTCTCGATCCGCGCCATGGCCCGGCTCAAGGAAGCCGGTGCGGTGATCCTCCCCGCTTCCCCCAGCTTTTACAGTAAACCGAAAGATATCGAATCCCTCGTCGATACTGTCGTCTACCGCATACTTGACCATCTGGGCATTGTCGACAAAAATGTTTTCAGATGGAGTCGAGAGGAGTCGTAATTCCCATGAAGATATTCTCTGTTCTCTTGATCGCGATTGTGGCGCTTATCCAGCCCTACGCGCAGTCTGCGGCGCGGACTGCGCAACCTGTCTCGCTGAGCATTGGCATTTTTGCCGACGCTGATTCGCTTCCGCTCATCGTGGCGGCCAATGAGGGATTGTTTCAGCACGAAGGTATTACGGTCAATCTTGTACGTTTTTCGAGCGCAGTCGAGCGTGACTCGGCCCTGCAGGCGGGAAAGATTGACGGCGCGGTGACCGATGTGCTGGCAGTCATCCTTGCAAATCAGGGAGGGTTCCCCCTCAAAATTACAAGCCTCACGAATGGCCGTTATGGGGTCGCCATCTCTCCTAAATCGAACATCCAATCGATGAAAGAACTCGAAGGGAACAATGTGGCGGTGTCCCTCAACACCATCATCCACTACTTCGCCGACTGGAGCGCAACTCAGGCAGGCCTTGGCGCGGGCGCGCTCACCCTGGTGCCGGTGCCCAAAATGCCGGTCCGGCTCGAGATGCTTCTCTCGGACCAGATCGCCGCCGCCGTCATGCCCGAACCCTTCCTCACCGCGGCAAAGCTCCGCGGAGCGAAAATCCTCGTGTCTTCGGACGACTCGGGGCTTGAAGCCGGAGTCCTCGCCTTTTCTCCATCAGTCATCGCGGCGAACGCCGACGCGATACGGCGTTTTTATCGCGCGTACTGGGAAGCGGCCCAGCACATCAACGCCCGGCCTGATCAATACAGGCCGATGCTTGTAGGCTCGCTCAGCTTCCCCGAGGAAGCGGCACGCGCCTTTGTGTTTCCGAACTATGTGGCGCCCCGTCTGCCTTCACAGGCGAGTATCGATAATGCCGCGCAGTGGCTTCTGTCAAAGGGCCTCATCAAAGCGCCGCCAAAGCCTGCTGAGCTTGTCGATGCCAGCATGGTAAGCGGATGGTAACCCTCGAAGATATTAGTTTTTCCTATACCGTCCACGGTATCCCAACTCCTGTTTTCGAACATTTTTCGGCCGTGTTCGAAGAAGGAAAAATTACCGCCATCATAGGCCCGTCAGGCTGCGGCAAGACGACACTCCTGCGGCTCATCGCCGGTCTTCTCTCTCCCCAACGCGGAAACATCTTGATGCAAAGGCCGAGGATCGGTTTCATCTTTCAGGATTTCGGCCTCCTCCCCTGGCTGACCGTCGAGAGGAACGCAGGCCTGGGTCTCGAAGCGCTCGGGGCTCCCTCCGACGAGCGCCGCAGACGGGTCAGCGACATTCTCGAAGAACTAGGGCTCTCCACATGGCGAAAAGCATATCCGGTCCGGCTCTCCGGAGGTATGCAGCAGAGGGTCGCCGTGGCCAGGGCGCTTGCCATCGACGCCGGACTCATTCTCATGGACGAGCCCTTCTCGAGTCTCGACGCGCTGACGCGGGAGTCGGTTCAGGACATGCTGCGCGCGATTCAGCGCGCGCACCGGACGACCATCATTCTCGTCACTCACTCGATCGAGGAAGCGGTGTATCTCGCCGATACCATTTTAATTCTTGACGGCAGCTTGCCTGTAAGGGACGGCGTGCTTGTGCAAAATCCTCATAAGTGGGAGCGCACCCCGTATCTTCAAGACGGGCGGGCGGCCCCGAGTACCAATGCAAGCCTACATTCCTCTGAGTCTTCCGGGGCCTCAAATCCCCGGGAAAACGCCGCATATCTCTCCGCCGTGGGCACGATCCGTCACGCTTTCGATGAAGTAGCGGCACAAAAAATGGGAGCTGCGGCCACAGGCTCATCTGCGACAAGCCCAGCCGACCAGAATCCTGTTCCGGCCACTCTCCGACAAGAGACGCCGAAGGCCATCCCCCCGACAACCTCGCCCCTCTCACCCTCAGTCTCAAAATTCCTGGTAAAGACCGCGCAGATTATCGCGGCGGCGATAGTTATCTGCGCAGTATGGTGGGCCGCCGCCGTGCTTTTAAAGCGGCCTTTTCTCCCTTCCCCATGGCTCACCTTCACCCAATTTTCGGAAAACCTGCACAAAGGCATTTTTCAAATCCATGTGTTGGCCTCCGCCCGGCGCGTATTTCTCGCGCTGCTGGTCGCCGGCCCCCTCGCGTGGATGTTGGGACTTCTGGCTGGACGCGTCCGCTTTTTTGACAATTTCTTCGCCCCCATTATCTATTTCTTTCATCCGCTCCCCAAAGTGGCGTTCCTGCCCATCCTCATGCTCTTCCTGGGGCTTGGGGACGCGTCAAAGGTCGTACTGATGGGACTCGTCATTTTTGGTCAGCTCTTCGTGACGGGACGTGACGCCGCCAAGAGCATCGCCCCAGCCCTGCTCGACAGCGTGAAAATACTCGGATTTTCCAGGTTTTCGATCATCAGACTCGCAATTGTGCCATCGACGACACCCTCGCTCCTGTCGGCGCTCCGCGTCAGCCTTGGAACCGCCATCGCCGTGCTCTTCCTCTCGGAGACATTCGCCTCCGTCGATGGCCTCGGGTGGTACATCATGGATGCATGGTCACGCGTCGATTACCCTGACATGTATGCCGCCATTCTGGCGCTTTCCCTGTTCGGCCTCATTCTCTACCTTGTCATCGACGCCATCGAGGCATACCTCTTAAGGTGGCGTCAGAATAGTTAACCGGCGATCAGTGCTCCCGTGCCCAGCTCTTCTACCGCTGAACCTGTGTGCACCTGCCTTCCGCCAGAAAACGGGAATGGGTATCAATCTATTGTATCAATTAAACACATATGTGTGGCTCATTTTAATACAAGTGTTTCATTCAGACATAGAAAACACTCGCCGTCCGCGGCATTTCCGTTTCGTGTGGGATCAGGGTGAGACATCGCGCGGAAGCCGGGCCGAAAACCAGCGCGGAATAATGTTAATAATTCATTCTATTAAAATAAATAAAAATTTTTATCAATTATTTCAATTTTTGGCACACTAATTGCTTAATATATAGTGAGCGCCGAAAAGGGCTCCGGACGGGTGTCAAGGTCCCGTGAGGATTCAAACCCGCCGAACTTAACCACTTTGTGGAGGTCCATTATGAATAGCTTGGTAATGTATGAAAACAATCCTTTTGATCTTATGGAGCGGTTTTTCAATGACGATGAATGGCTCATGCCGAGATTCCGGACTCCCGAGATCGATGTCTACGAAGAGGGCGACAAATATATGCTCGAGGCGGATCTGCCCGGCATGAACGAAAAGGACATCAAGCTCGAAGTGCGCAATGGCCAGCTCACCTTCTCCACCGCGAAAAGCGAGAAGTCCGAGGAAAAATCCAGGAAAGAACATTGGATTCGCAAGGAACGGAGAGAGTTCCAGTTTGTGCGGAGCTTCACGCTTCCCGAGGATGCGGACGCAAACGGCATCGAGGCGCACTTCAAAAACGGTGTGTTGCAGGTCGTGATGCCCAAGAAACCCGAAGCGGCTCCAAAAACGATCGAAGTCAAGATCGCCTGACCTTTCGGTCCAGGCGACCAGGAAAACCGGGCCGAGCGCCCGGTTTTTTTGTACCAGTGGTTACCGCCGATCGACCACTCAATATAGTATTCTTTACAGAGAGAATTCACAGAGCCGGTTCCCCGGCGAAGGAGATACTATGGCAGATAAATCCGCCCGTCGTCCGGGCAATGTCAAGGGTACATGGTATGTCGACTCTTCGTGCATCGGCTGTGGCATCTGCGCTTCGACCGCGCCCGGCATTTTTGCGCTGGGCGATGACGGACAGGCGCTCGTCATCCGCCAGCCCGAGACTTCGGACGAAACGAAGATCGCGGCACAGGCACAGGACGACTGCCCCGTCCAGTCCATCGGCGACGACGGCGAATAGAAAAAAGAGCGCCACCGACTGGCACCCTTTTTCAGTGCGAGTATCGGGCGACGGGTCGATGCCCGGACGCGTCAGGTTTTCAACGCGTCTGGATTCAGCGCGAGCAACTCCGGCGCGACAAAGAGACCATCTTTTCGTATCAGCCTACCATCAATCCAGACCTCCCCGCCGCCCGAGTCGGCATCCTGCATGAGCACGATATCCCAGTGCAGTGCCGAATGGTTGCCATTGTTGCAGTCGTCGTAGGAGTTGCCGGGCGTGATGTGCAGTGAGCCCGCGATCTTTTCGTCGAAGAGCGTCTCGAGCATTGGCTTTGTGATGTACGGGTTGAGCCCGAATGAGAATTCGCCCAGGTACCGAGCCCCGTCGTCGATGTCGAGTATTTTGTTGATGCGTGCCGTGTCGCTGGCCTTCGCGTCCACGATTTTGCCTTTTTTGAATTCGAAGACTATATTCTCAAACTTGAAGCCATCTTTTTCGCTCGGCGTATTGTAGCTGAGCACGCCGTTCACGGACTCACGGAGGGGGGCGGTATAGACCTCGCCGTCGGGGATGTTCATCGTACCGTCGCATTTGACGGCCGGCATACCCGCGATCGAGAATTCGAGGTCGGTGCCCGGCGCTTTGACGCGCACCTTGTCGCTTTTCTCCAAGAGGGCCACGAGCGCGTCCATGGCGTGAGACATTCTGGCATAGTCCATGGTGCAGACATCGAAGTAGAACTTTTCAAACGCGTCCTCGCTCATGCCGGCGTTCTGGGCCATGGCCGCGGTCGGGTAACGGAGGACAACCCATCGGGTACTGGTGATGCGGCGCTCGATATGCACTTTCTTCCAGATGTGGCGGTTGTAGAGCTCGGTTTTTTCCTGCGGCAGGTCCTGCCACGCAAAGGAATTCCGCATGCTCGTAAAACCGATGTATACATCCATTCTGTCCATGCGGGCCCGCTCGAATTCGGCCTGCAATTCGAATTGCTCCTCCGGCGCATTCATAAAAAGAGTGCGCTCAAGTCGCCTGTCCCGCAGAGAAAGAAAGGCGAGGCCTCCGGCGGCGTGCACCTCCTCGATGAGGAGCCGCAGGAAATCGGGTTCGGGGTTTACATTCTCGATGAGCACCCTGTCGCCGGGCCTCACCTTGGTCGAATAATTCACGAGTAAATGGGCGAGTTTCTTGAGTCTTGAGTCTTCCATACGGTTCTTCCTTTCATACTATGAAATTTCCTATAAAATTCTCTATTCCGCACGACATCATTGGACCTTGACCGCCTCCAAAAAGTCGATGAGAATCGGCCTCTCTTTGTCGGCATCGCGCTCCCACGCGTCGCGGACGATCATATAGCTCTTCTTGATCCGTTCATGGTAGGGCGGCGTCTCTTCCCATCCCTGCCAGGTATAGGGAGAGGCAAGGTTTGCATTCAGGCGGCCGATTTCTGTGCCTGTCTTCGCGTTGAGGACACGCGCGTCGAACACAAAGCCATCCGTGAGTACCGTTCTGAGCATGTCGGTAGTCGGAGCGCCTATGCCTCGCATATCATTCAATACATTGCGCGAAGACGGGTCAGTGACATTGAGACGGTTCCATGGTATGCGGACATGGATCAAATTCCCCTCGATATTCCACAGATTGCCCGACTCATCGAACGCCCCCTGGCGCAGGAGCGACGCATTGAAGCGTTTCTCGGGAATTTCCCTGCCACTCTTCGTCGTCACCTTGCCGTTGACCAGAAGCTGAATTTCCTCAAACACACCGTCGCGGCGAAGTGTCGTCGCGTACCGCGCCGAGGCGATATTGTATGAAGGCGTGACCAACAGTCGGGCTTTATCCGATTGAATATCGAGCAAAAATTCCAAGCCGGAGGCTGTCCTCCCCACGTTGCCTGGCCAGTTCATCTGCCCCAGCGTCCGGTCATAGGTGTCGATGCCAAGGAGGATTTCGTACTCCTGAGGTGTTTTTGCCGCTGTCAATTGCAGCGTGAGATAGAGATATGAAGCATCGTGCGATACTTCAAGGCTGGAAAGAACTCCGCCGCCCGAAATTTTTTGCTCCGGTGCCGAAGGCGGGACCGTCTCATTCGCGATGAGACCATAATTCTGCTCGGGATCGGCAATGTTGTGCCAGAGAACTCTGCGGTCGAAGGGTATCATGAAGGGTTCCGTAATCCACGTCTTCTTCGCCCATTCGTCCATGAATTCGAAGATCGAAGCGCCGGCGTATCCTGTCTTTTGGATGGCCGCGTACATGCGCAGGATATCTCTGCCCGCGGTGGTCTCGTCGGCGCCGCCGTGATTGAGGCCATCTGAAGAGATGTGCGCCACCCCGGCACCATTGGCCATGCCGAACTCCCCGACAATCGCGGGGTAGCGAGTATGCGTCTTTATGAACTCCTCCAGATAGCCTCCATACCGCAACACACCGAACTCATCGCGGTAATTGCCGTATGAAGGCTCATTGACGATGAAATCCGGATAATTCGGATAGATATGATAGGCGCCGAACAGACCCGCGGCCATTTTTTCCGTGACATCGAGGTGCTCTATGGCGACGCTCGCGCGGTCATTCCAACGGTTGCTCTTTCCGGTCTTCGGATCCCACTCTGTGTCATGCTCAATCGGATCCAGGGTAGGCCAGCTCACGATGCCCACAGGGTGCAAAACTCCATATCGCTCCGCCTCGGCCATGGCCGCCGCGTCGAGAGACTCGGCCAGCCAGACTTCGGTCGGTGACGCGCCTTTTCCCGCAGACACATATTCGCCAGTATACGTCGCCCCTTTATGGTCGGCGTCTGTCTGCATCACTTCGGCGCTCTCAAGCTCTCTGCCCACGAGCCAGCCGATAAGCCATTTCGAGACATCGACAGAGTAGACACCCCAGGCGCGGCCCTTGCGCTGCGGGACATTCGCCCTGCCATAGACCGCATCGATGACATAGTTTATTTCCTTCAGATACTCTTCCTGGTACGCGGGCCGCAGATAATCGCTGCCTGGTGGATTCTCCTCCGGCCATATCTCTTGCAACAAAAAGAGCGGGGCATCCGGATGGGTCTGGTTATAAATTTTGAGCGCGCGATAGAACTCGGGAGGCAGCAAGGTATACACACGCACGGTATTCGCGCCGATCTCTCCGATATAATTGAGCCAGCGCGCGTAGGTGTCGTTGTCATCGGGGAAATCTGTGAAGTATTCCCCTGGTTCGGCGGCCCCCAGATTCACGCTGCGGAGGAAAATCGTGCGCCACTCTCCCGAGCTCGATTTCAGCTGAATGCCTTCTTTTACCGCGCGCACACCCACTTGAATCTCTGTGGGCTTTGTCGTGGCCCGCGTCTCAACCCGGTGCCGTTCGATGTTGGCGAGAATATAATGCATGAGCGGCGCGTACACTTTCCAGAAAAAATAGCTGTTGTTATCGACAGTGTCATCGGCGAGAACGCGCTTGATCGTCTGAATGCCTTTTATGCGATAGGGAGTCCCGGAAAACTGTAAATCGGCAAAATCGCCCGCAAAATACCAGCTGGTAAACTGCTCGTTCTTGAATCTCACTACCGCGGGGAATATGTTGGGCAAACCGAGGGCGTCGAGCTTCTTCTTCCCCGAGGGGGTTACATCGAGATCATAGTGCGCAATTTCTTCCACGAGCGGATCAGCGGTCACCCACTCGAACCAATAGCGATACGAGGTGGGCCTTTTAATTCCAAGTGTTTTCGCCCATTCCTGCTGGAAGATCATTTTCATGCCGTTTGGGCCGATATCGTCTTTTTCGGTGAGTATCTCGACCCTCCCCCCCTCATCGAGCAGCACAATGCCGCGACCCGAATATTCCCAGGTCTGTTTCCTTTCACTCTCCCAATTTTCAACGACCCAATCGGGGACACCGCCGTCTTTCGCGAGGCTCTCGTAGTAATTCCCTATCCAGCCCCGCCATGTAAGTCCTATAAGCCGGCCAAATAGTGCCCGGTCCCGCTCGTTGGTCGGGGAAGCCGCGGTATTGAACTCGGCGATGAGCGTGTTTCCTCCACCCATGGCTTGCTGGAGAGTGCTATAATCGTCATTATCCAACCCACCATATATAAGGGAAGAAAAAGCATTGGGGAGCTTCTTCTGCATATAATCATCGCGATAGACACCGTAGGTGTCTGCGATATAAATAAGATCCGGCTTTTTCGCAGTGTGCGGCATTGAGATAGTGCGCCACTCATCCTTTGAGAGAGGGTAGAAACCGTAATAATCTGTCCGCACATCGTACAGAACCTTCGTGCCGGGCTTCGAAATCTTTTCATTGTTCAAAAACCAGAACAGACCGGCATGCTCCCGGAAATCTGGATATGGCACTGTTTTATCGACAACCCAGACATCAAGCTGCCTGTAGGGCTGCATAATCCAGAGGATAAAAGGAGAAGTGACAAGTATCGTAAAGGCAACGAACACGCAGATACCAAAGAGCCAGAGGAAAGACGCTTTTACATATTCCTTGCTGCGGGTCTTCATGTGTGTACACCTCTCGGAGCCTCGCCACGCGCTTGCCCGTTGTCCGAAAAGCCTTTGCGCTCGAACTTTTGCCACCCTTGGGGTTTTTGCATCGCCCGGATAAAACCGATCACGCGCCATGTTGAAAAGAGCTGCCGCGGCCCGAAATTTTCAATGACCGCAGTCGATACGAGCTTAAGAGTATCTCTGTAATTAAAGTACACATTGAGTTTTTCGGCAATCTTCACCGAAGAGACCGAGATAAAAATCCCCATCAACACCGATGCAAAGAATAACAGTAGCGCGAGTCGTGCGCTGAGCATTCCCAGCATCGCAGAGATCAGTACCATGAGGTAGCCCTGAACCTCAAAGAGGGGGCCGATCATCTCGAAGATGAGGTAATATGGCATCGCGACCGTACCCATGAGCCCGTACCAAGGGTTGAAGATGAGTTTGCGGTGAAATTGCATGATGTCGATGAGACCGCGTTGCCAGCGATTCCGCTGTTTCTGAAGGCTCGACATCTTCTCGGGTACCTCTGTCCAGCAGTTCGCGTTAAACGCATAGCTTATGCGGTATGAATGCTTCGATTCGCGCATGTGCCGAGCGATGCGCACGATGAGCTCCATATCCTCACCGACGGTATCCTTTTGGTATTTACCGCTGCTCGTGAGGTAGCCGCCGACCGCGACGACCCGCTCTTTTCGGAAAAGCCCGAACGCTCCCGATACGATCAAGAGCGAGTTTATATAATCCCATCCAAGACGACCACACATGAACGCGCGAATGTACTCGACCATCTGAAGGCGCGGGAGCCAGTGCCTCGGAACGCCGATTTTTTCTATTTTCCCCTTATCGACCTTACAGCCGTTGATTGGAAAAACATTGCCACCGAGCGCCGGCGTCTCAACGCCATAATCCAGCGTAAGCGACGCGATCTTGAGGAGCGCGTCGGGTTCAAGCAGCGAATCCGCGTCGATGCCACAAAAATATTCCTTCGATGCGACATTGATACCGGCATTCAGAGTATCCGCTTTGCCCCCATTTTCTTTATCAACCACGATGAGACGCGGAATGGCGGGATTGGTGTAAACGCCGCGTATGGGATAATGCTTGAGGCGTTCCTTGTAAGAGAAGTCGGTCTTCATCAGGTCGAAGTGGTCGATGAGTGTTCTGAGCGTGCTATCCCTCGAACCGTCGTTTACGATAACAAGTTCATAATCAGGATATTTTAAGCTTAAAAGCGAATTGG
This sequence comes from Spirochaetaceae bacterium UBA5556, assembly GCA_002425765.1. Lineage (GTDB taxonomy): Bacteria > Spirochaetota > Spirochaetia > Treponematales > Rectinemataceae > Rectinema. The sequence goes on from DIMW01000012.1 coordinate 109,849, forward strand.
CGCTCTCGATGATCGTCTTCTCCTCGTTGTAAGCCGGCGCGATAATCGACACCGAAGGGAGCATGCGTGGCTTAAAGAGCATAGTCATGCTCTTGAGTTCCCAAAGTTGCGCCGCGCGTTTGATGTTCAGTTTTGACAAGAAAAGCAGTATCAGATACACCATATTGACGGCTATCGCGTAATAGGAAAAATTCACGTTGAAATTCAAGACAAAATATTTTAGGTGCTGAATGAAGGGCATTGAGCCAAGTCTGTCGTAATATCGCAGCACATACAGGAGCGGAAAGAGTCCGAGCGCAAACGCGAGAATGACATAGAGGCGCCGCACCAATTTTTTATCGACCTGTTCCTCCCGTCTTTTGGCCGGCGGAGAGAGACGCCCCAGCCCCAATTTTTCGAGTATGGAATCCGGCAGGAAAAGGCCACACTCCCTCGCCAAAAGCTCGCTGTCTTGCAGGCGAGGCAGGATGACTTCCACGAGCCTGTCCTCAAGCTCAGAATTCCTGTTGCGCTTCAGGAATTCGATGATCTCCGATACCCTTTCCATCGAGATGAGCTCATCGAGAATGCCCGCGGCGACATCGTGCTCATGGCCCAGGAGCTTGGTGATGATATACTCAATTCTGTTGGAGAGCACCTCGGCAAGTCTGTTGTGAAGAATCCCCTCTGAATTTTGGAAAGCCTGAACCAGTTGCACGATGAATTTAGGATGGTGATTGAGAAAATTGCGCAGGCCTTCGCGCGCGGCGGCGGTCGTTTCGTCGCGTTCAAGATAATGTATGAGCGTGCGGAGATTCTCCGCTTGCGGAGTCTGACCAAGAGAACGGACTGCTATCGATTGAATGTCTCGATCGACATGCTCGAGGTAATAGTCAGAAAAAAGCACTTCAGGATAATACTTCTCGAGTGTTTCGGCGGCGCGAACCATGAGCCGGTGATAATTCGACGCAGGGGAAAGGCTTGTCACTAGAGTGTGGTATCGCATGCAGCGGAAGCTGTTGGCAACGTTGCCCTTGTAGGGACACTGGCGGTGCGCATCGTCCGCCTCTTGTCGCCCATGCGCGCAATAATAGCAGCATTTTGCCGGCAAATTAGCGGTGAGCTTCTTCAATTTGCCTACCTCGCCCAGACCGAGCTGCAGAACATCGACGAGATAGCCCCTAAATTCTTCGGCAGGTATCGAGCCCGCGAGGTCGACGAGCAATTCCCTGATTTCGATGTCGGTTCTCCAAAAGTAACCATGTACTAATTCTTTTACAACATCTCCATACGAGGCAATGAGCATATTGACTTTATTTCTGTACCAATAGTGAGACCCATAGAGGCTTTGGATAAGCACATAGAGCGAGCGGGGATCCTTAATATCCGAGAGCGCATTGGCGAGATATAATCTGGTGGGAAAATGCTTTTCTTTGAGAAGCGCTTTCTCAATGGCCTTCCGCGCGTTATCAGTATTGATGCTTGAAAGATACCTCGCGGCGCTCATCCGGACAAATCTGTTACGGCTGGCAACGCGGTGTACTTGAGTCCGCTCGAAATACTGTACGGCGGTCGCGTTGAAGATGCGCTGCTTCTGAACAAGGGACATCTTGATGTTTTGAGTCAAATAGAGAATATGCACGAGGAGGGTCCGCATCTTTCGCGGGTTCTCTTCATATGTGGGAGCAAATATCTGGGGAAGCTGCCGGAGATCGCTCTTTAGGTTCTCAAGGTTGATGGTAACCCGAGCTTTATTCAGCAGTGTGCTGAGAACTGTGTAGATGGTGAGCCATAAAAAAAGAATGACCGCTCCAAGCAAGTATTCAGAAGGAATTGTCATGCACCGCTCCCCATCTGGGTGAGATTCTGAACAATCCCCAACAATTCTTCAAGGATTATCGGCTTTTGTAAATAGTGGATAATGCCAAGTCTGTACGCGCGCCGTATAGTCAGCTCAGTTTTGAGGTGAGAGATGACGATGACGGGGATATCCTTTGTCGCCGACTTGGAGAGCATTGATTCTTTCAGAAGATAGGCATCGATCTTGGGAACCATCAACTCTGTTATCACGAGATCGATGATTTCTTTTCCCAAAATACTCAGCGCTTCCTGGCCATCGGCGGCCGTCATGATGGAATAACCCTCGTTGGTGAGGTATGTTTTCAGCACATCGACATTGACTTCATCATCATCCACAATAAGAATCCGAGCCTTAACATCATTTCCGTTTTCTTCATTGGAGGCAAAATAAAGGGTATTTCCTCCACGCCGCCGCGCAAGACGAAGACGGCGTATGCCGAGATCCGTCATGTCCACCGCTACTTTTTCAAGCGCTGGCTGGGTGTCCATCGCTTCCGCAAGTGTCGCGACGCCTACCGATACGGTAACAGGCTCGACAAAGGCCTTCGAGGTCTCGATCTGATAGCGGATTTTATCGAAAAGCTCTATCGCTCTGTCGAACAAGATCGAAGGAATCCACACCGCCATGGTGGCACCATGCAATCTGAAGGCCATCGCAGTCTTGGGCAGGTTCTCCTCAATCAACTCTGCAACGCCGCGCAAGAGCGCTTCCACTTCCCGCGAGCCATATTTGTATTCGATCTGGGCAATGTTTTCATCGATGCCGAAAACCGCAAGCACGTGGTCTTCTGGTCCGGCCTCGGTGATCCGTATTGCCATCTCCTCATCAATAAATGATTTATAGAAAATTTCAGAATACAGGCCGGTCACCGCGTCGCGAATCGCACGATCCTTCGAAACCGCTATGCTGTGATTCAGCTCTTCATTGAGCTTGCGCAATGTCTCAATCTCCTGTTTGAGACGCGCCACTTCAGCATTCGTCGCACCAAACTGTTCCATGCCAGCGTAGAGCGCCTCGACACCTTCGGGACGGGCCAGTTCGCCGCACTCGAGCCCGGCCAGCTCGGAAAAAACATGTTTGACGCCGCTCTGCATGATGGGACCATACGAAGGCATGACACGCTCGATATCCCACTTTTCGAGAATCCGCATCACAGGGGCAAGGAATTCCCCTGAGGGCATGTTCACTCTGTGAAAAGCCTTGAGGCGGTCCAGGAACTTTTCATCTTCTGCATACACACCCATGGTTTCTGAATACGATGACAGGAGTGCGCCGGTGAGGAGGGTCTTCGTTGTCCTGTCGTAGGTGGCGAAGGCACCGGGCTGATAGAGATACGGCGTCGGCAGAAACTGCAGCACACGGCCTGATGAAAGGCGCAGCGACCAGGCATGTTCGTCGATGATGTAGGGCTGGGTGGAAAGACCATAGAAGCGAAGCTGATCCCATGTGCGCCAGTGGGTGGCGATAGCGGCGGGCGAACCCTCTTTTTCGAGATATATGAGGGCGGACGAGGAGCTGGGCTCCTGCTGATGGACGACAATCGTAGTAATGGGCCTAAGAGAGGCGCATTTGATAATATTCTCTTTGAGCTCCTGCAGATTTACCGCGGCCCCCGGCCCAAACAATATCGCTTCCCCGGCATCGATGAGCAGATAAATGTTCGATTGCAGTTCTCCAAAAAGCTGAGAGCCCCCAAGGCGAAAGAATCCGCCGCCGAGATCGATTGGATTCTGTATGCTTGTCATAATATTATCCCGTTAATATTTTCGGCCGATTCCATGGATAAATGAAATACATAAATATTATGGAAATAAATGTTGCATCATAATGCAAATTTCACAAAAAAACATTTGACGACGGATAGAAACTGTATTTACAATAAGATATCTATTTTATAGATAGGAGGACTGCATGACAACGTTAATTGCTTTGCTTGCCCTCGCGATTTACCTGGTCTTCTACTTTACGTACGGCCGGGTACTCCGGGACAAGCTGCTAAAAAGCAAGGAAGCGCCCGATGCTCCGTCGAAAAGGCTCTCGGACGGAGTTGACTATGTGCCGACATCTAAATACGTTTTGTTCGGCCACCACTTCGCTTCTATCGCCGGCGCCGGCCCCATTACGGGACCCGCGATGGCCGTTGCATGGGGATGGCTGCCCGGATTGCTGTGGATATGGTTCGGCAACATATTCCTCGGCGCGATTCACGATTATCTTGCGCTGACGGCATCCGTCCGCTACGACGGCCGTTCGGTGCAATTCGTCGCACAGGACCTTATCGGCAAGAAGGCGGGCAAGACCTTCGGCTGGTTCACCCTCTGTCTCTGCATCCTGGTCGTGGCCGCGTTCGGCGACATCGTCGCCGGCCAGTTCGCCGCCGATGGCCGCGTATTCTTCGCCTTCGTGTTCTTCTGCATCGCCGCGCTTATCGCAGGATTCGCCATGTACAGGTCCAAGCTTGGCCTCGGCTGGGGCTCCCTGATCGGCCTCGTGCTGATAATCCTGGCCTTCTGGTTCGGTGACATGCTCCCCGTCAAGATGAGCAAGGATACGTATTTCCTGATCATCTTCGTGTACATCGTGCTCGCCTCGACATTGCCGGTCAACCTGCTTCTGCAGCCGCGCGATTATCTCTCTTCTTTCTTCCTCTACTTCGGACTCCTCGTTGGAGGCATCGCTGCAGTCATCAGCGCGCAGCCTCTCAACGCCATTCCCGCCTTCACCTCATTCAGCGCGAAACTCATTGGTCCCGCGGGTGCGCTTCAACCCTCACCCTTCTGGCCGACCGTTCCCCTCATCATCGCGTGCGGTGCGCTGTCGGGCTTCCACGCTCTGGTTGCGTCGGGCACCAGCGCCAAACAGCTTAGGGAAGAGAAAGACGGCCTGTTTGTGGGATACGGTGGCATGCTGGTCGAAGGGTTCCTTGCGACCCTCGTCATCGTCTCCATCGCCGGATTCGGTGGTGCGGCCCTTGGCGACAAGCTCATGACAACTCCCGCCCTCAACCGCTTCGTTCAGTCCTTCGCGACGATGGTAAGCTCCCAGCTTCCCTTCCTGCCGATGAGCTTCATGACCCTTTTCGCCGCCGTATGGGTGTCCACCTTCGCGCTCACGACGCTGGATACGACCAACCGCCTGGGCCGCTACCTCGTTCAGGAAATGGCGGAACCGCTCAAGGATAAGAACCCCGGTGCCTTCAAGTTCTTCTCGAACAAGTGGGTCGCGTCGGTCATCATCGCCTTTCTGGGGATATTCCTCGCGAGGTCGGGCGGCTACACTGTGCTGTGGCCGGCCTTCTCCGGCGCGAACCAGTTGCTGGCCTCGGTCGTCATGCTGACCGTCGCCGTCTGGGTCAAGAAGAAACTCAACCCCAAATATGTCTCGGCGGTGTTGATTCCCGCCGTGATTCTCTGGGTCACGGTCACTGCGGCGCTCATCTGGTATGAAATTATCATCATCCCCGTCTTCTTCGCGGACATGACAAAGACCTTGAGCGTTATTACAGGCTCGGTGGTAGGAATAATCAACCTCTTCATGCTGATTCTCAACTTCATTATGATCAATTCCTTCCTGAAGAACTGGAAAACGAAGTCTGCGATCGCATAATCCGAAGCATCCGTATGGTCCGGGCCCATACAGGCACGGGCCAGAGGGATTTGAACGAAAGAAGCCGGACGGCATCGGTTCGTCCGGTTTCTTTCTGCTCCGGTCGAATACATGAAAAAACTTGCTCACAGCATTCTCTTGAGGTTATAATAAAAATCATGCTTCAGTCTGTGACTGCAGCTCTCTGACAGAATCCGGAGGAAGCGACAATGCCCGCGCGTTTCGGTCATTTATTAAAAAGTGCAATGGGGACCTTTGTCCAGCTAAACAGGGAAAAGGCGACAGGAATGCTCGATTTCGAACTCAAGGAGCTGGAAAATATCTTTGCTCTGCTCATTCTCGGCGGTTTCGCCGGACTCCCCTCGCCACCCTCCCCCATTGCGGTGGAGCTTCTGCCCTATATGGAAAAGGAATTGAGAATCCTGCTCGCCAGGACGGACCTCGCGCAGGACCCATTGGGCGTACTGATGGGCATGCTTGAAATAGACTAAGGATGGCATGTGCACGATACCATTTTTTTCCTTGGGAAGGGCGGCGTTGGCAAGACGACCCTCTCGAGCGCTTTTGCCCTCACCCTGGCCAGAAAGGGCAGGAAAGTGCTCGTCGCATCCCTCGACCCGGCTCACAATCTCGGCGATGCCCTGAGAGTGCGGCTGAACGGTGAGCCGAAAAATGTCGAGGAGAATCTCGATGCCCTCGAAGTGAACCTCGCGCAGTGGGTGGACAGATACCTGGAAGAGAGCAGGGAACAACTCAAACTCAACTATTCCTACAACATGACACTCAATCTGGATTCCTTTTTCAGCATTCTCAAATATTCTCCGGGAACTGAGGAGTACGCCGTGCTCTGGGCCATCGAAGATATCCACTGCAGGCTCGGGCCGTCCTACGATTTCGTCGTGTTCGACACGCCCCCTACCGCGCTGTCGCTGCGCTTCCTCTCGCTGCCCGCTATGTCCGGACTATGGGTGGCAGAGCTCACCAAGCTCAGGGAACGGATACTGAAGGACAGGCAGACCATCGCCCGCCTGAATCCGGGCTCCCCCGTTGCGGAGGGCTGTGTGGACAAGAGCGATGACAAGGTCTACGGTAAACTCGGTAGCATAAGGGCCAGGCTCGCGGCGCTCGAGGTACTGTTCTCCAAACACAGCTTTATGAGCGTCATCGTCAATCCCGACGAACTGTCGATCTCCGAGGCCCTGCGGATCAAGGACGACCTGTCGCGCCTGAACATACCTCTTTCCGCCCTATGCCTGAACAAGCAGGGGGGCTCGGAAGCCGCCTGGCAGCTCTCCCCGGAACTGAGCTACCTGCCACAGTTCACCTATAATTTCTCAAAGGGCGGCATCCACTCAAGAGATGATCTGCGTTCCATCGGCGTCGAACCGCTGATGAACTATTTTCTCGGCGAAAGGAAAACAAAGCGATGAACAATTATCTGCTCTTTGCAATTACCGCTCTGGGCCTGGGCGCGACGATCCAGTATTACTTCGGCCTCAAGAAGAATCGGTGGCTCGGCAAGACAATGTCGGTGCAAGCCGAAAACCTCCTCGAGCCGAAAGATACGGAGTACGTCAACATCGGCGGTGCGATAGGGCATAACTTTATCTACAAGCTCCGGGAACCCTGGAAGGAAATGAAAGGGACCTTTACTCTGTTTCCGCGCCATTCACTCCTCTATATGCCCATTTCGCTCCTTATCGGTGGTTCGGACCGCTTTTTTCTCAATCTGTATACCGACAGAAGGCTCATAGGCGAAGGCCATATTGTGGAAAAAGGCCATCTCCGGAGAGCCAAGATCGAGGAACTCGACGAAATGCAAGGAGAACGGATCGAGCGTGCCGGAAAGACATTCTTCCTCTATTGGCGCTATGCCGACCTGCGGGACATGCTGCTGAAGACCCTCGACGCGCTGCCCGATCCCTCGTCGCTCTCTCATTTCTGCTGTTACCGCGACAACAAGACCTTCTTCCTTTACCTGAAACCGACAAAAGGGGAAATTACCGGTAATCTGAAGGCGTTCATGGATCAATGCCCACATTATTTTCGACAGGAAAACCACGGCGAATCCAAGTCCTGAACCATGCGATTCCAAATAAGGAGGCATGTATGGATCCAGAGATGCGGAGAAAAATCGACGAGACCTTTGTCCAGGTAAAAGAGCCACAGTCCGGCGAGCCGATCGTCGACCTCGGTCTCGTGGACAAAGTGACTTACAGCGCGAAAGAAAAAATCCTGCTCATCCGGCTGGCCATAGGCACGCCGCGCTGGCAGTGCCCGGCATGCTCGGCGATCAACGGCGTCGTCAAGGAAGGTATCGTCCGCCGCACGAAAGAAGCCTTCGGGCTGGCCTTTCCGGAATTGACCATCGTCGTCGAATAGAGAAGAGATAAAATCCCCTTAATTTATTCTTGACTTTGGGAAGCACATCCGCTCAGTTCGGTCTGGCTCCCTCCGCCTTTTTCTTTCCATATAAAAAGCGCTTTATTTTCTGCGTCGGTGTCTTCTCGAAAGGTTCGGCGTGAATCTTCACGTGCTGAATGCGGGAGAAAGACGCAAGCTTGGAGTTGGCTTCCTTGCGGATGTTCTCAAGCAGGTGCTCCAGGGCTTTTTCGGCATCGACCACGACATGGCTGACAGTGCCCGCCACCGACTTCTCGGCATTCGCGATTGCCTGACTGACGCGCGAGCCTAAATCACCTGCCGCATCGATACCATCTCTCAGACGGGCCTCAAGATTTTCGAGCACTTCACTTTTCAGATAGACAAGCGCGGTGAGGCCCTCTTCCTCTTCCACCACGAGAGATTCCGCGACTTCGGGAGCCTGGTTGATGATCGATTCTATCTCCTCGGGGTAAATGTTCTCACCCGAGGCGCCGAGAATCATGGTCTTCAGCCTTCCGCGTATGAACAGACGGCCCTCTTTGTCGAAGTAGCCGAGATCGCCGGTGCGAAACCAGCCATCACTGCTGAAGGCTTCGCGTGTCCGCGTTTCATCGTGCCAGTAACCCTTGAAAATATTGGGCCCTTTTGCCTGGATTTCGCCCTCGCCGGTATCGGGGCGGGGCTCCGCGACGCGCAGCTGCACGCCCTTGAGCGCGGGCCCCGTAGATCGCAGAAAAGTGGCGCGCGGCCCGCAGCCGGCAAGAAGGGGCGCGCTCTCCGTCAGCCCATAACCGATGGCGTAGGGGAAATGCGCCCTCTTCAGGAACTCTTCCACATCGGCGGCCAGCGGAGCTCCTCCCACGCCGAAGAAGCGTATATGACCTCCAAAGGTCTTCTTCAGCTTCATGCCCGCAAACAGAAGGATGATGGGACGAAAGAGTCTGTTCTTATACAGTTTCATGCCGTCGAGGGTGGGCTTGATGCTGCTCCGGTAGATTTTCTCGATCACGAGAGGGACCGAGAGCATGATCGTAGGCCGCACCGCCTGCAGCGCGGGGATGAGCACGGTCGCCGAGGGGGGTTTGTCGAGGTAACAGATGTGGGCCCCGGACAGGAGGGCGATGACCGTCCCGATCGTGAATTCGTAGGTGTGCGCGAGAGGAAGTATCGACAGGAGCCGATCGGTCCGGCGCAGGGTGATGATGCTCTTGCACGCGGTCGCGTTCGACAGAATATTGCGGTTCGTGAGCATGACTCCCTTCGAGAGCCCCGTGGTTCCGGAGGTGTAGACGATCATCGCGAGGTCATCGGCGGTGACGTCGGGGAGCGAGGCCGGAGACGCTGACGGCGCGTAAGGTTGCCGTATGTCCCATATCGCCGTCTCTTCTGGCAGTTCAGACAGCTTGGCGCGCAATTTTTCCGAGGTGAATATGACACGCGCGCCCGCGTGCCGGACAATGTTGCATATCTGTACCGGTATGAAATCGGTCAGGATCGGCACCACGATCGCTCCCGCCCTCAGAATCCCGAAATATGTCATCACCCAATGAGGGGAATTTTCCGCCAGCAGTGCGACACGGTCGCCTTTCCTTATTCCGTCGGCGATCAAGGACTCGGCGATGCCCCTGCTGATTCTCTCGAAGTCGCGATATGTGTAGACAGCCCCGCCTACCATGGAGAGCGCGGGGCGCAGACCATATCTCGCTCCGCTCAATTCCGGCACTTCGGCCAGTATGTACTTGTTAAGCCCAATCATTCTTCACCTTTAACTCAATACGAGTCATATAAAGTGTAACGCCAAAATCAAAATCGCAACAGAGGGAACACCATATGCAATTATACGGCGCCCGGCTGCTGAGCTCTCTCCGACTGTCCGAGCTCAAAGGCCTGTTCGGAGATTATTCTGTCTTTCGCCTCGAGGAGCGCCTTGACAACATCACCGATGGAAACGATGCCCACAACCTTATTGTTTTCAAGGACCGGCAGATGCCGTATGCGATGCACAGTCATCAAATTCATGCACTCTTCGAGACTGGTTTCAGGCTGCACAAAGATCACCTTCCTCGTCATGGCGGTCTCGACATTCTCGTTCTCGCAGCTGTGACCTTTCACTATGATCTTCCGCGCGAAATCGCGCTCAGAGAAGATGCCGTGAACCATCCCCTGTCCGTCCATCACCAATACCGCGCCGATATTCTTTTCCGCCATGAGTTCGAGGGCCTTTATAACTTTTTCCTGTGGCGCGACGCTCGCCGCGCCGCGGCCTTTGGTCCCGAGAATGTCGCCTACAGTCTTCATATCTCAATGCCTCCCTCTTCGATCTGTTGACTATAATTTAATTCTATCATCGAACTTTTGCAAATCTTATATATTATAAATTTATAATATAATGATTCGATTCCCCTCCCGGCTTGCCGGTCATGGCGGGCGATAGGGTTATTCAAGATGCGGACTATAGTGATGCTTTACATCGATTTATAGAACTCTTCACCCAGCGGAGGCTTGACGAAGAGTACGGGACAGCGCGCGTTCTTCAGGACTTCGTGGTTGGAGTCGGCGATCGCGTCGCGGTAGAGGGCGTCTGCGGGGGCACCCCCCAAAATGATGGCGTCGGCGTTGAGTTCGATGGAATATTTTACGATCTCGCCGGAGACAGAGCCTTTGCGGATGGATGTCTCAATGGTGAGCTGCTTCTGACGCGCGAGCTCAGCGCAGAAGTTAAGGTAACGCTGGCCGGAATTCTCCAGGTTGCGCTCGTACTCTTCGCTCTCTTCCGGCACAAAGATTCTGGACAGGGCGAGCTGGCGTATTGTCGCGGTATCGACGACATAGCAGGCGACAATTCTCGAGCCAAAAGCCCTGCCAAGCGCAAGCGCGTACTTAAAAGCGCAGATAGAGGCATCGGAGCCATTGATCGCCACCACTACGGTTTCCAGTATTTTCTTCATGCTCAATCCTGTTCGGACAATCGCTGTTTCAGCATTTTGACCGCAAACAGCGATTCGCGTTCCCGCTCGTCGAGTGAACTATCGATAAACTTCACGATTTCTCGAGAACGGGGGATCACCATCTTGTCCAGAGCGTTCACCCTGCGCTGTGTCTTGCGGACTTCCCGCGCAAGGCGCCACACGATGGACCTCATGCCAGCCGCCGTCGAAAGTTTGTCCAGAAGCTCTGTAAACTCTATCACGGTTTCATCGCATACGGCAAACGAATTCATAAAAGAATAGTGGAGGACGGGAGCGCTCGCGCGCACGTCGAGCGTCGGCAGATGCATGCCGCTCACATTGATGTACGAGGCGCTGAGCGTGATGTCGCGCACGGGCAGCGACGAGATCGAGAGCGCACGCTCGCGACCGACAGAGAGCAGCATCTTGCGCAACGCCGCGTAGGCATCTTCCGTCATTTTCTCGATCTCCTGTTCGAGCAGCTCCAGGGCGTCCATGCGCTTCATGAGTTCGATGACGAGTATTTCGCGCTTCTTTTCGAGCAGATCGTAGCCCTGCAGCGCCAGCTGGAGATTGCGTTTTTCCCTGATGAGGTTGGTCTTGGTCGGGGCGGGCATTGGCTCAGCCATGGCGGATCACTCCTTTGCCTCCGGCTCCGCAGCGCGCGGCAGATATTTCTCGATGAGCCTGGGTGGAATCCGCACAAGCTCCGATTCGGGGAGAATCGAAAGCATCTTCCACCCCAGATCGAGCGTCTGTTCTATGCTGCGGTTCTCGAATTCTCCCTGTGCCAGGAATTCGCGCTCGAAGTGGTCACCAAAGCCTAAGAATATCTTGTCTCTGTCCGAAAGTTCCTCTTCGCCGATAATCGCCGCCAGGTCGCGGACCGACCGTACATAGGCGTACGCGGAAAAAAGCTGGGCGGCGAGATCGCGGTGATCCTCCCGCGTCATGCCTTCCCCGATGCCGTCTTTCATGAGGCGCGAGAGGCTGGGCAGGCCCGCGATGGGCGGATAGATGCCGCGCTGCGACAGGTCCCGCTCCAGGACGATCTGCCCCTCGGTGATGTAACCGGTGAGGTCGGGGATGGGATGCGAGATGTCGTCGTTCGGCATGGAGAGGATGGGCAGCTGCGTGATGGAACCCTCGCAGCCCTCGATCTTGCCCGCGCGCTCGTAGAGCGACGCGAGGTCCGAATAGAGGTAGCCGGGGTAGCCCTTCCGCGAAGGCACCTCGTTGCGCGCGGCCGAGACCTCGCGGAGCGCCTCGCAGTAGTTCGTCATATCCGTCATCACGACGAGCACGTGCATGTTCTTTTCGTACGCCAGATACTCGGCGGCGGTCAGCGCGGTGCGCGGCGTCACGAGGCGCTCGATCGAGGGGCTGTCCGCGAGCGACAGGAACATGACGACGCGGGAAAGAACGCCCGATTTCTCGAAGGAATCGATGAAGAACCGCGCCACGTCGTACTTGATGCCCATGCCCGCGAACACGATGGCGAACTGACTTTCGCCGCTCAGGACCTTCGCCTGGCGCACAATCTGCGCGGCGAGCCTGTTGTGCGGCAGACCGTTGCCCGAAAAGATCGGCAGTTTCTGTCCGCGGATCAGAGTGTTCATGCCATCGATGGCGGATATGCCGGTCTGGATGAAGTCGCGCGGGTAGACGCGGGCGCTCGGGTTGATTGGCCGGCCGTTGGTGTCGCGAAGGTCGGAGGAAATGATGGGCGGATACCCGTCGATGGGCTCACCCAGACCGTTGAAGATTCTTCCGACGATGCCGTCGCCGACACGGAAGGTCAGCGGCTTTTCGAGATACTCGATCCAGGATTCATCGATCGAAATGCCCGTGTTCTCTGAAAAGAGCTGGACGGCGATCGCCTGCTCGGAGATGTCGACCACTCTTCCCAGACGGTATTCGCCGCTGCGGTCCCTGACGCGCACAAGTTCGGAGAAACCGACATTCTCCCGGTGTTCCGCTATGACGATGGGGCCGTCGGCCCGCAAAATGCCATGATATTCCAGACCTCTCATGCTGAAACCGCTCCTTGCGCCGTGGTGCCGAGCTGCGCGAACGCGGCCCGAATTTCCTGAATCACCGCCTGCCCCTCCTGCACCTTCTCGTTCTCGAGCGAACTCTTCAGCCGGATTATCTTTTCACGGATGGGGAGCGAAGAGATCTTGAGGAGCGGCGAGCCGTTCTTGATCGCGTTTTCGGCCAGCTCATGGAAAGTGAGGATGCAGGCGAGGAGCAGTGTCTGCTTGGGTGGCACGCAGTACATGTCCACTTTATCGAAACTGCTCTGCTGGAGGAAACCGTTCTTGATCATTTCGGCGGTGAGGAGGATGAGGCGCTGCTCATCGGGCAGGGCGTCAGGCCCGACAAGCCTCACGATATCCGCGAGCCGCCTCTCTTTCTTGAGGATTTCCATCGTCTTCGACCTGAGCGTGTCCCAGGAAGGATCAATGGCGTCCCAGTGGGCGATGAGGTCCTCGGTGTACTCGCTGTAGGAGTCGTTCCAGGAAATCGCCGGATAATGCCGCGCGTTCGCGAGGTCTCTGTCCAGCGCCCAGAAACACCTGATAAAGCGCTTCGTGTGCTGGGTTACGGGCTCCGAGAAATCGCCGCCAGGGGGAGAGACCGCGCCGATGATGGTGACCGAGCCCTTCCTGTCCTCCAGGGTGGTTACCATGCCCGCGCGCTCATAGAACTCCGCGAGGCGGGTTGGCAGGTATGCCGGGAAGCCCTCTTCCGCGGGCATCTCCTCGAGGCGACCGGAGAGTTCGCGCAGGGCCTCGGCCCAGCGCGAGGTGGAATCGGCCATGACCGCCACGTGGTAGCCCATGTCGCGGTAATATTCCGCGATCGTAATTCCCGTATATATTGAAACTTCCCGTGCGGCGACCGGCATGTTCGACGTGTTCGCGATGAGGATCGTGCGCTCCATGAGCGAGCGCCCCGTGCGGGGATCGATCAGGGTCGGAAACTCGGTGAGCACTTCGGTCATCTCGTTGCCGCGCTCGCCGCAGCCGATGTAGACGATGATGTCCGCGTCGCACCACTTGGCGATGGCGTGCTGGGTCATCGTCTTGCCCGTGCCGAATCCTCCGGGCACCGCCGCGCTGCCGCCCTTGGCGATCGGGAACAGCACGTCGATGACCCGCAGACCCGTCACGAGCGGCTCGCGCGTCACCTGTTTTTCCTTGAATGTGCGTGGCGTTCGGACCGGCCAGTAGGAAACGGCGGTGTACTCTTTGCCCTCGCCGGATTTGACGAGGGTGGCGGAGATGGCATAATCGCCTTCGGGCGCGACAGTGGCGGCTGTGCTTGCCGGCACCGAGGCGTCGAAGACCATGCGGTGCTGGATGGAGTCAGTCTCTTGAATGGTGCCGAAGAGGGTGCCGGGAGCGATGGGCTCCCCCTCCTTGAGCGAAGGCACGAAGTGCCACTTTTTCCGGGTATCGAGGGGCTCGCCGGCAAGCCCCGGCGCCAGAAAGGCCCCCGAAAGGCCCTTCAGCACCGGCAGCGGCCTCTGTATGCCATCGTAGATCGAACCGATAAGCCCGGGGCCCAGCGCCACCGACAGGGGCCTGTGCAGACACTCTACCGGCTCGCCCACACGCATCATCGTGTTGTCCTCGTAGATCTGTATGGTGGCCAGGTCGCCCTTGAGTTTTATGATTTCACCTATGAGACCAGCCTTCCCAACCTTGACGACATCGTAGAGCCCCGCGTCCGCCAAACCCTGGGCATAGATGACGGGGCCCGAGATTCTGGTGATTTCTCCCGCGCTCATAGCGTACTCCCAAACAGCGCGGCCCCGAGCTCACCGCGTTTTTCGTCGAGGAGCCACGCCACGAGTTCATGCTCGGTAATCGAAATATGATAACTGTTGTCCGCGGGCTCCACCGACAGACCACGGACTTTCATCGAAACCGGCTCCTCGACCGAAACAGAGGGGGCATCGGCGAACAGCGCCCTGATCTCCTGCACGGTCGGCGCGCCGAGCCCCTGCACGGTCACTTTCGCCACGGAATCCCGGACCAGGGCAGCCTCCCTCCGGAGCTGTCGCACGCACCAAGCCCCAAAAAGGCGGGGGTCCATCGCGGCGAGGGTCTCCTGCAGCGCTTTTCGCAACACCGTATCGCGATATTCAATCTCAAGCCTCATTCTTTCGAGCGGAAGGCGCGAACGCATTTCCCGTTCCGCCGTCTCCCTTTTGGCATGATATTCACGCTCCAACGCATCCACCGCTTCCTTTATCTTCTGGTCAGTCTGCGCGTGCAGGTTGTTCACATCATCGTCAGACTTGCGGATGATTCGATCGGCACGCTTTCGCGCGTCGCCCAAAATCTCTTGCTCCAGGGCCTCTGTGCCTCTGATTTCTTCCATGCTCTTTCCCTATCGTTCTTCCCTATTGAATCTTGATCCCGATTGCCTGCCGCACCGCGTCGACAAGGCGCGTGTGGTACGCAGGCGAACCTGATAACGGAGGAATTTCGACAACAAGCGGAAACGCGCCGGCCAACTGCCATTTGGAGAGTTCCTCGCCGATCATATCCGAAACATCCTCGCTCAAAATGAGCATCTTGCAATCCGAGAGGTTCACGGTGCCGCCATCAATCGTACAGGTTTTATCCTGCACAATGCTCCGGAAGGTGGCGATCGCATCCTCGCGGCCTGTTACGGCTTTGCCTTTTATGCCGATCATTCCGAAGGCGATGAGAATTTCTTCTTCAGTCAACGCAAAAATTTCTGCCACAATGATCCTCTCGAGCCCCGTACCGGGGCTTCTCTGCGCTCGCTCACGAACCCCTTATTATAGGAGACGCCCTCGCGCTCGCAAATCGCTTACCGAAACAGGATAAGGACAGCGACCAAAAATCCCCACAGACAGATGCCTTCTGCAAGGCCGACATAGGGAAGCGCTTTGCCTGACAGCTCGGGTTTTTCGGCCATCGCCCCAACCGCCGCCGCACCGATTTTCGCCACCGCATACCCTCCGCCGAGTGCGGCCGCACCAACCGCGATCGCCGCCCCCAGATACTTCGCCACCTGCCCTGAAGCAGACACTGTCGCCACCGCCGACTGTGTCTGGGCAAATGTCGCGGCGGAAGATACAAAGGTCATGACACCAACCAGAAGTTTTTTCTTCATGATTCAACTCCTTTATGTATAATAGTATAGCTCATGGCATAATTCCTTCACCCTGAGAAAGTGACCGGTTTGAACGTTTTGCCTGTCCTTGTAAAAAATTTCGAGAAAAATTCGTAATATTGGAGCCTTATGACCTGAATGGTCACAATAAGCCCCTCGAGCCCGATGATGATCGCGTTGCCGATCAGATAAATAAGAATCTCAAAGACCAACCCTGATGCCGAACTTCCACGCACCACGCCAGCCATGGTAAAAATCACAAAAGACAGCACCGCATGCGCGAGGGCAAACGCTCCGACACGCAGAAAGCTCAGACTGTTCGACGCGAAGTAGATGACGCTCTCCAGGAGTTCCACGAGCCCTCCTATAAGCGTCCCCGCCATGGAGAGTTCTTCCTCAGCGGCCTTCCCTTGTGCGCGGT
This sequence comes from Spirochaetaceae bacterium UBA5556, assembly GCA_002425765.1. Taxonomy (GTDB): domain Bacteria; phylum Spirochaetota; class Spirochaetia; order Treponematales; family Rectinemataceae; genus Rectinema. The sequence goes on from DIMW01000012.1 coordinate 126,206, forward strand.
CCACCGCCGCTTTCAGGGGCCCGGCAAGAAACAGCGCCAGAAGGGGAATCCCGATCCCTGGCACGTCAATCAGGCCAAGCTTCCCTCCCAAAATCAGCCTCAGCACGATGCCCATCGCCCACCAGAACAAGAGCGCCCCCGCCAGGCCTGTTTTCGAAAAAATGGCCTCGCCGTATTCCTTTCGCCGTATCAGGTTAATTATATTGATGATGAGACCTGTAGTGTTGATGATCACCCCGACGCCCAGCGTGAAGCCAAAGAAGTAAAACATCGCAGTAATATTGTCCTGAGGCATTATCTGCAAGAAACGATCTCTGGGGGTCCCCAAGAAGAACCCTGTGAGCACGCGCTCCAGCGGGACCAGTACCGATTCATTCGCGAAGAAGGACCCGTCAAGAATGCCCATCACCATCGAACCGAGCCCGGCTGATATAAAGGCGATGGCGAATTTCGTGTAGCGCGCCAACAGACCTCTTTTCGCCTTGAGCATCGCGAAGCCGAGCGCAACGATGAAAGCCCCCTGCCCCAAATCACCGAACATGATCGAGAACAGGAGTGTGAAAAAAAACGCCACGAACGGTGTCGGATCGATGTCTCCGTAGAGAGGCGTACCGTACGACAGCACAATGCCCTGAAAGGCGGAGACGAAAGCGTTGTGCTTGAGGAGGACGGGTACCTCTTCGCCGACTTTTGCCCCTCCCTCTTTGCCTATCTGTTCCAGGGGATCAAAAATGCGAATCGAGATGCGGTTTCCCAGCATGGAAAGAAGGTCCTTGTTCATACGGTCGATGCGGTCGGCCGGGACCCAGCCCGAGAGGCGATATACCCACTTTGTGCTCTCGAGCTTGTGTTCCACGAGGATCAAAGATTGCTTGAGCCGCACCGAAGAGACCATTTTCTGCCAGAGCCCGCCATATTGCCCCGCAAGAGCCCGCTTTTCATCCAGAAGTGCCTCGAGGCGGAGCTTTTCGGCCTCATAGGCCCGCTCGAGCGCGGATATCGCCTCCGCGGGCACTCCCTGCACCCCCGGGGGCGGGCTTGTCTTTTCAAACCCCGCCTTGGACAGCTCGGTCTCAAGGGCAAAGCGCCCTTTGCGGCTCGATGCCGCAAGGATGGTCCCCTCATCGCCGAGCGGCACAATGACGGCCCTTGTACCGAGCGCCTTCACGAGGGGATTGATCTTTTCCTTTGAAACTTTGCCTATCTGAATCGACACATAGGAAAATTTCTCAAACTCGTCGAAGGGTCGCGAAAGTCCCGCAAACGCCTTCGCCTCGTGGACCGACTCGGCGAGCTGGTCGACCTTTGCCTCCTGTTCCTCAAAGCGTTTTTTTTCTGTCGCGCAGCGCTCATAGAGAATATCGATTTTCGAGCGCATCTCATCGTCGGGTAGATGTAGGTCTTCCACAATGGTCTGAGGAGCGACCATACCGAAAAACGTGCCGATAAAGTCCAGTTTACGCTGAGCTTCGTCAAGCTGACCAACGAGGGCTTTCTCCTGATCGGATTCCTCGACACCAGCCAGCTTCTCATGCGCGATCCGCTCAAGTTCATCGGGATAAATGATCTGGAAACATTGCTGGTTCCCAAGATATTTCAAGACCACATCGATATCGGATTTTAGGAGCAGCAGTTCTACTCTTCTCATACTGACACCGCTCATGCTGTTTCTCCTCCGGGAATCCACATATATCTCGCTTTTTCATCGGGAGATACTCCAAGCCTCACACTCTCGAGCACCGCCAGAAGCAATGACGTCTCATATTCCAGAAGCTTGAAATAGCAATAAATCGGCGTATAGCTGAACGGATGCAGATGCAGATTCCGACGAACCATCGAGAAGATATCTTCCTGCGTACGAATTTCCATAACCGGCACATCGAGGCCAGGACCTGTCTGACCGGATAGCAGTTTCTTAAGCGGCCAGCGGTCGAAAGTCTCAAGTTTATCAATGTCAAAGTGAAAGGTCTGTATTGCAACAGAAACCGTATCGACACCCTTCAGTTCGACAAACATCCCGACCGCATCCCGCTCGGTCATGCCGTAATAGCGCCGTATCCTCAGCGCCCACACCACATTCTGATAGATGATCTCCCGGCGGATCAGATCGAGCATCGCGCCGATTTTCCGCGCCGGTATTGTATTCGCCGCGTTCCATAGATCGAGATAGTACTGCTGATCGAGACGGTTTTCCGCGATGGCGATGGTGTCGAGCCAGTGGCTGTCCAGCCAGGAATAGGGCGTTTTATTGAACATGTCCGCAATCCGTGGCCAGTTGGCGAGCGCTTGCTCGATCACGGGAGAGGTGTATGAGACTTCTTCGGGTTTCGGCTCGCCCGACCGGAGTCTGAAGAGCATTGACTTGACCGCGCTGATTTCGTATTTCGAAATCAAGGCGTGTATGAGATCGCTCGACTCCGAGAATGGCCCGGCGAGGCGCAAAAATGAATCGATCGAGCGCTCTGTTATTTTGCGTTCCGCCTCAAAGAGGAGCTTGGCTTCGGGGAGCCCCGGCGGTTCTTCATCGAATATTTGTCTCCAGAGCGCCATAACCCCGCCCGAGCTCTGCATGAGCCCACCGGCCGTCTCACCCAGCCGCATCTTTGAAAAGGCTCCGCAGACGCGCGCATAAAGATAGGCGAATTCGAGAGATTCTGCCATATCACGCTTCCATGTTCAGAAAACCTTTGAGCGTCCCGGCGAGGGCGGCATGGTTCAAGGGGATGGTTTTAAGGCTATTCTTGTAGTCGCTGATCTCTTTTTGGCTCTGTTTTTGCAGGGAATCAAGAAAGGCCGTATGGTCGGTTTCGAGTTTTTTTCGCACCTCGGCTATTTTTTGGTTTTGTAATGTTTCGGCTTTGGTTTTCGCATCGAGCGTCGATCTGGAAGCTTTTTCCTCGGCATCGTGGATGATGTCTGCCGCCTGATGCTCAATCTCTACCAATCTGTCGATGTTGTCGACTGAATCCATGGTACACCCCTTCTCCATACTTCTTTAAGGTACAGAAAAGTGCGGTCCCATCGGCTTTCTTAAGCCTTGTGGTGGAATCACACAGAAAAATCATGTGAGCGCGCCCACGCGCCACGCTTTCAATACGCTTGTGTCACATCGCTCCTATGCTCTCTTCAAATTCACGAATCAAGGAATAGACTCTCCCGGGCGTCGCCGCGCTCATTAAATTCTCGAGGAGAAGCGAATCCTGGATCAAAAGCGCAATCTGCTTCAGGGCGTCGAGATGAATTTCCGCTTCGCTCGCGGGGGATACCAGCAGGAACACGAGATAGACCGGGTTGCCATCGAGAGACTCGTACTCGATCCCCTTTTGGGAAATACCGAGAACACCGCGTAAACTGTCGATCCCCTCGACGGTCGCGTGAGGAACCGCAACTCCTTTGTAGATGCCGGTGGACATTTTCTCTTCCCTTGCCCACAGGGCATCAAGCACCGTTTCGCGCGGGAAGACCATCCCATCAGGATAGTTCTTTGCGAGCACGTCGATCAATTCTTCAAAAACTTCGTCCTTGTCCTCGCTTTCAAGCCCGATTTTTATCGTTGCCGGTTTGAATGCGTTCTGCAGTATCATTGCAGCGTCCCCTCTCCCGCACCAGAAAATGCTCCGCGCAGGCTGATCATAGGTAATAATATTCAGAAATCCGCAAAAATGACAAGGCATGGCCGTAGCGGCACGGAATCGTCCGTATCCGGGCGTCAAGACGAGTATTGCTAAGCGCCCTCAAATGCGGTAGAAATTGACAAGCGGCGACGCTACACAGAGGGGAGGCATGCGATGCTCATTATCCAGTCGATTATTCTCGGTATTGTACAGGGGCTTGCTGAGTTCATTCCCATTTCAAGCTCCGCGCACCTCGTCATAATCCCCTGGCTGTTCGGGTGGAACAATCCCGCCCTCACAAGTTTGACCTTCGATGTGGCGCTGCACCTCGGGACCCTGCTCGCGGTCATCGTGTTCTTCGCATCCGACTGGGGCCGCCTCATCTCGGCCTGGTTTAAGAGTATCTTCCAGTTCAAAATTGGTGACGATCCGGACCGCCGCATGGCGTGGTACCTTGTCCTCGCGTGTATCCCCGGGGGAATCTCCGGCGTCCTTCTCGAGTCGAAGATCAGCGAAGCCTTCCATTCAAACCCGATACCGCGGGACTCGATGCTCATTATGGCCGGCGCGATCGCTGGTCTGGCCGTCCTTCTCTGGCTCGCCGACAAGTTCGCGCGCCATCAGCGAAACTTCGGCCAAATAAAAGCCCGCGATGCCCTCTATATCGGTATTGCGCAGGCCTTCGCGGTTATCCCGGGCGTATCCCGCTCAGGCTCGACGATTACGGCGGGGCTCGCGCTCGGCCTCGAACGGGAGGCGGCCGCGCGCTTTTCGTTCCTGCTCTCCGCGCCGATTATCGCGGGCGCTGGCCTAAAAAGCCTCTATGATCTGCTGAGGCAAATCAGGACGGGGGCCGTGGCCGGCACAGAGCTCGTGATTTTCCCTATCGGACTTATTGTGGCCGCCATCAGTGGCTTTCTCTGCATCAAGTATCTCCTCTCCTACCTCAAAAAGCACTCTACGCGTGTCTTCGTGTGGTATCGCTTCGCGCTTGCGGCGCTCGTGCTGGTCGTGGCGCTGATCCGGGGGTAAGGCAGGCTCTTTTCATACTCTTCCATAAATATTCATTATAAATATTCATATGGAGGCGATTGACGAGATATGTGGAAAAGCATATCCTCATACACCAAGGAAACTATAGATATTATGAACGTTTCTTCAGTTTTCCATATTCACCTTACAATGTGGAGGCATCTATGAATTCCCGCACCCATAATCAGCGTAGGGCATGCTCTCTGGTACTGGTCGGAGTATTCTTTCTCGGAGCGGCGGCGGCCCAGGCGGGGAATGCCGGTTATGACATCATGAAACAGGCGAACGAACGACCGGCCGGCGATGACATGACAACCACAGTACTCATGAAGATCGTCTCGAAGAGCGGCAATGTCAAAACGCGGGAATTTACGATGTACCAGCTTCATCAGAAAGATGGAGCCTCTTCGACCCTGATAAAATTTTTGCAGCCGGCGGATGTCAAGGGCACAAGTTTCCTGACCACCGAAAGCTCCAAAGGCGAGAAAAGCCAGTATATCTATCTGCCCAGCCTCAAGAAGGCTACCCGCATTTCGGCGTCGGACAAGAACAAGCCATTTATGGGCAGCGATCTCACCTACGATGATTTCGGGAGCCGCAATGTCGATGAATATACATTTTCCATGCCCGGCGACGAAACCCTGGCGGGAAGAGCGTGCTGGAAGATCGAATCCACCCCAAAGGACAAGAGCGGGGGCACGAGCAAGATCGTCTCACTCGTGGACAAGGAGAGCCTCCTCATTGTAAAGGCCGATTTCTATGACAAATCCGGGACGCTTTACAAGCAGATGACCGTGTCGCAGTCCGCGAAAATTTCCGGAATATGGACCATGGTAGAACTGGAGATGAAGAATCTGACGACAGGCAGCTCCACCTCGCTCCGCTTTGACGCGGTGAAATACGATACAGGGTTGCCGACTTCCCTGTTTTCCAAAGAGTCCTTGGGCAAATAACCTTCTCTGCATGCAACACGGAAGGAGCGTTGTGATATGAATCGCACGTCAGAAAACAGTGAGACTGTATTGAATCCAAAGCCATTTTTCTCAATCGCGCTGATTCTTTTTATTGTCGGCGCTGTCCCTCTCTCGGCGCAGGCGAGTCTGTCCGGCGAAGTCACCGCCTTCAGTGGAATATTTTTTCAATCGTCGGGCTCTTCAAGCGCCGGGGATTATTTCCAGCCCTCGACGAGCCTGAAGCTCGCTCCTTCCTATTCGTCCGGCCTGCTCACGATAAAGGCAGAGCTAACAGGCTCAATTTCTCTCTCCGACAGCGGTTACGATGTCGCCATGAAGCTCGGCGAAGCATATGCCACCCTCGATGTCGCCGATGGGCTCTCGGTGACCGCCGGTTCTAAGATCATCTCCTGGGGGACGGCCCTCACCTCAAATCCGGAAGGATTCATCAACCCCGTGGATTCGCTCAGCCAGCTCGTGTCCGAAAATCGCTCCGACTGGCTTCTGCCCGTGATGCTGGTTTCCGGGAAATACATAGCGGGGCCTTTCAGCTTCGAGGTGGTGGCGCTGCCCTTCTTCAGGCCGAGCACGATTCCCGCAAAAAGTTCGAGATGGTACCCCTCGAGCCTTGCGGCCCTGGATGTCCAGGACGGGTTCTCCATACCCGCGACACCGCCCAGCACGCCAGGCGTCGACTTTTCCGTCGACACGACGCCAGACGATCTAGAACTCAACTGGGAAAATATGCAGGGCGCGGGGCGCATGAGCCTCTCCATGGGCGCGGTGGACTTCGGCCTCTCGGGCTGGTACGGCTTCACGAAGACGCCCGCCTACGACGTGATGGTAACTCCGGGGGCGACGGTCGATGTCGTGATAGACGCTCAATACAAGCGGCAGGGCGCGATAGGCGCCGACATGTCGGCGACCATCTTCGATTCCTCTGTTGTGTGGATGGAGACGGCTCTCTATCTGCCCGAATATTATGTCGGAGAGGAGACATCGGGTCTCCCCGTGTCGCTGGAGAAAAACACGCTGAAGTCGGCCTTCGGCTTGGACAGGACCTTCGGCATTGGCGGTATCGGAGACCTCTACTGCGCGATGGAAAGCAATCTGTCGTGGATACTCGACTACGATACCAGGCTAACCTCCTCGGTGGGTGAAACCGAACTCGGAGCGACGCTGATCACCGAATACCGAACTCCTTCACAGGATGTCACTGTCCGTCTCGTCGTCATGGAGCCGGATTTCCTGACCGTAGACACGACCGGCCAGTATCTGGCGCGACTTTCGCTCAAGGCAAAGCTTACGGATGGCTATTCCCTCACTCTGGGAACCGTGCTCTTCGGAGGCAGCGGCGGCACAGTCGGTCAATACGCCGACAATGATTTTGCCTACGCGTCCATCACCGCCTCATTCTAAGGAGTTCCCATGGCATCTTTTGTCTACAGGTTCCGATACCTCATTGTCGCTGTATTCTGCGCGCTCACGATATTGGCGGCCTTTTTTATTCCCAACCTGCGATTTGAGGGCGATATCCAGGCCCTCGCTCCCTCCCATGTCGCCTCCGTCTCGGAATTCAAGCGCGTCAATGAGCTGTTCGGAGGAGCGGACACACTCGCCGTTTCGGTTCAATCCAAAGCGCTCTTCACGCCCGAGGCGCTCGCCGAGGCGGCCACCATCAATAAAGAGCTGCAGGAGCTTCCCGATGTCTCTGATGTCGTGTCGGTATTCACGTATGTGGAACCTACAAATGTCGAGGATGGCCTGAGTTTTATTCCTTACATCGATCCCGACGCCCTCCCTTCCGATCAAGTTGCCACCGATGCGCTGAGAGCCAAGCTACAGGGTTTAAAGACAGTTTCAGGGAAGCTGCTCTCGAGCGATGGCGACACTCTTTTATATATACTTCAAACATCCCCGAATGTTTCACAAATCCATCTGATTGACAACGTCAAAAGCATTATCGCGGCGCATCCTGATTTCTCATTCGAGATGGCGGGAACACCATTTATCGACTATCAAATGGTGAATTACATGCGGCACGATGTAGTGATCCTCATAGTATTCGGACTTTTGGCGGTCGTCTTGGTTCTCCTCGTTGGCTTTCGGAGTCTGAGAGGCGTCCTCTTGCCGCTTTTTACGATCGGATGCTCGCTCATCATGACGTTTGGATTCATGGGGCTTCTGCATGCCAAGATCACCATTGTCGCGCTCATCATCCCCGTCATGCTTATCGCAATCTGCAACAACTACGCAATCCACTTCCTGACGAGGTACTATGAGGATGTCTTCATTAATGGCATGACTGATAGTGCCCAGATAATCGACGCAAGCTTTCGTTCGCTCAGCAAACCTGTCTGGCTCGCCTTTTTAACGACGGTCGCCTCATTTATATCGTTCGTGACATCGCCGATACCTCGCATTGCGGAGATGGGCCTCTTCATCGCGTTCGGGATCACCTACGCATTCGCCATGACGATGTTTTTCATTCCCGCACTCCTCAGCATTCTGCCGCTCCCCAAAAAACACAGGCGCTACCACGCGAACGAGGCACTCATAACCTCGGTCTCAAAGAAAGCAGGCGGATTCATCACGCGGCACAAGGTGGCCATTCTTGTGGCTACACTCCTCATTGCCGCCGGAGGGGCTTTTTTCATCCCACACATCATCGTCGACTCCGAAATGGCGAACTATTTCAACCCAAACGATCCTGTCCGTGTCGGCATCAACTTCATAAACGACAAGGTCTCCGGCTCTCAGCTCATCAAAGTCTCACTGCCGGTCGATCCGAGGACCGCGGAAGGCATGAAAAAAGCCGACGAATTTCAGATGTACGCCGAGTCACTCGGGCAGGTGGGCAGTGTATTCTCTGTGGTCGATTCCATCAAATCGCTCAACCAGGTCTTCCACGACGATGACCCTGCCTTTGATGTAGTGCCGGATAACGACGAAGCCGCGGCCCAGATGCTCCTGCTGGTCGAAACATCTCTCTCTCCGGAGCGCCTGGCGCAGCTGGTCTCTGAAGATTACCAGAATCTATGCTTCAATATTCAGCTCAAAGCAGTGGATTCGGCCACTCTGCAAAAAACCGCCGACCTGTTGCGGGCGAAGGCCGATGCTTTGACCGGCAACAGCGGGGTTTCCATAGCCGGCGTTTCGCTCATCGCGAACGAGCTCAACGGACTCGTCATCACCTCCATGCTCGAGAGCTTCGCGATCGCATTCATGCTCGTGTTTGCGTTTGTGGCGTTCGGTTTCAAGAATATCCCGGCCGGGCTTGCCTGCGCGGGAATCATGATCGCGATTGTCACCATGGTGTTCGGGACTATGGGAATAGCTAAGATCGAACTGTCGACGGCCACCACGCTAGTCGCATCGATTACTCTCGGAGTAGGTATCGATTACCTCATCCACTTCTCCGCTCGGTGGTTCAGCGAACGAAAAAATGGACGCAGCGCGGAAGAGGCGACATCGAAGGCGCTGGGGCTTACGGGCAGAGGCATCATCATCAACGCGATGGCAATCATCTTCGCGGTGATTCCACCGTTTTTCTCCCAATTCAGGCCGATCATGTATTTTGGAATCCTCTGTTTTGTGTCGATACTGCTGTCTCTCATCTGCGGCCTTGTGACAATGCCCGCGCTGTTGTCTATAATTCCCCAGAAGTTCTTTAAAAAGATAAAAGTATGATATGCTCTGAATATGGACGCGTCACGGCGCAAGGGGAGATGGAAGCATAAGTATGGAAAATGAGGTACGGGCACGCATTGTCGAACTATCAAGAGACATGTTTTTCAAGCGCGGCTTCACCCGTGTGACCATGGATGATCTCGCCTCCGCGTGCGGCATCAGCAAGAAGACGCTCTACGTCAATTTTCCGAGCAAAGAAGCGCTGATTCAACAGATCATATATCAGATTGAGGAGAACCTCATCGATCAGGTGAACCAGATACTGAACGACTCGACGATCCCCGCCTTCAAGCGTCTGAAAGATGTCATCAACGCTGTCAGTCTCCAGAGTCTGCAGTTCGCGCCCCTCTTCCTCGAAGATGTCAAGCGTTTCCAGCCCAAACGCTGGAGGGATATTCAGAACTACGAGAGAGCCAGCATCGCGAACGCGGTCCGCATTGCCATCCGCGACGGGCAGAAACAGGGATACATAAAAAAGTCTTTGCCGGAAAACTTCATCGTCTATATATGTTTTACGCTCGTCGACAACATCCTCACGCCAGAGACGATGCTCGAGCTGTCCATGTCGTTCCATGACACCTTCGAAAATGTCATGTTGCTTTTATTTGAGGGGTTTCTGACGGACTCTGGAAGAAAGGCAATATATGCTATAGAATAGACCTGGATAGAGGAGACTGCATTATGGAATCAGTCATGAAGCCCCTTGAGAAAGACGCGCCTGCCACCAAGCAGACCGACCGCATCGTATTCAACAGGTTTATCCATTTATCACCCAAAATGATCGATACGCTCTTCGACAGACCGGTGCTGAGAAAAACAGCCGCAAAAATTTTCGAGTGGTCGACCTACCGCTCATCGCTGTCTTTCAAGGAGTATCCAAGGCAGGTCCAGCTCGACAAGTTCTATATCACCCGGGCATTTATCAAATCGATCGAGGCCGCGGTCGCGAACGCCCGGCAGAGTCCTGTCTTCAGAAAATCATTTGTCAACAATGTCGTGCCCGCCATGTTCAACGCCTTTGAAAAAAATGCCGAACGCAGGAAAGCATTCAAACAGGGCTATGGTTTTGGCCCTCCGGCCTTTCTTGTCCTGAGTCCCACCAAATTTTGCAATCTCCATTGTACCGGGTGCTACGCCAACAGCGACGCCGCGAGCCACGAAAAACTTTCTTTCGAAGTAGTCGACAGAATAATTCAGGAGAAGACCGAAAAGTGGGGCGCGGTCTTCACGGTCATCTCGGGCGGAGAACCTCTTCTGTACCAAGACGAGGGCAAGACGATATTCGATCTTGCACGGAGACACCAGGACAACTATTTTCTCATGTACACCAATGGTACGCTCATCGACGCGACAATGGCCCGAAAGCTCGCCGAGGCGGGGAATATCACTCCCGCGATATCGGTTGAGGGATACGAGGCCGAGACGGACGCGCGGCGTGGCAGGGGCGTCTACAAAAAAATCCTGAGTGCGATGGAACATCTGCGCGCCGAAGGAGTACCGTTCGGTGTTTCCCTCACGGCGACGAAGGAGAACGCGCACATCATCCCGAGCAAGAAACTCGTAGAATTCTACACAGAGCTTGGCGCCCTCTACTTCTGGATTTTCCAGCTCATGCCCATCGGTCGGGGCTCGATGGAACTGGTGCCGACTGCGGAGCAACGTTTCGACATGTACAACCGCATGTTCGATCTGATAAAAAATGACTCTTACTTCATCGCCGATTTCTGGAATGGCGGGACTTTAAGCAATGGATGCATTTCAGCGGGCAGGATGCGGGGAGGTGGATATCTGTACATCGATTGGTCCGGTCATGTGACGCCCTGTGTATTCAATCCGTACGCCGCGGGCAATATCAACGAAATCTACTCGCGTGGTGGCGAGCTGACCGAAGTGTTGACTTCGCCATATTTCGAGTCGCTCCAGGAGTGGCAGAAAAACTACGCCATGAAGGGCGATGCGTACACGGGCAACTGGGTGCTTCCCTGCCCTATGCGCGATCATTACGCCGACATCCTCGGAATACTGCAGAAAACCAAGCCCGAACCGACCGACGAAGTGGCTGCCGAGGCGCTGAGCGATCCGAAGTACCACGAGGCGATGATCCAGTACGACGAGGAGCTCGAGGCTCTTTTCGGGCCGATGTGGAAAGAAAAATATCTGAAACAGCAATGAACCCAATGAATCTTTGAATTCATACTGCAAAATCATGGAGAGACAAAAATGAAGCTCGTACTTATCGGAGCGGGCAGCGCACAGTTCGGATTCGGCACTCTGGGCGATATTTTTTCAAGCGCCGTTTTGCGGGGCTCTCATGTCGCCCTCGTCGATATCAATGGAGAGTCGCTGGGCCGAGTGCTCACGGAGGGCAAAACGTTTCTCGGAGCGCACAATCTCGATTTTTCGCTCTCCGCGCACACGGACCGTCGCGAAGCCCTTAAAGGCGCCGATTTTGTCATCATCTCCATAGAGGTAGGGAACCGGTTCGAGCTCTGGGATCAGGACTGGATGATTCCCCTGCAGTATGGTATCCCGCAGGTATATGGCGAAAATGGTGGCGCGGGCGGGCTTTTCCATGCCCTCCGCATCGTCCCGCCAATTCTCGACATCTGCCAGGACTGTGCCGACCTCTGTCCCGATGCGACGATCTTCAACTTTTCGAACCCCATGACCGCTATCACCACCACGGTGCTGCGCAAATTCCCGAAGTTGAAATTCATAGGGCTCTGCCATGAGATCGCCTCTCTCGAGCGCTACCTTCCGTCCATGCTCGGCATTCCTTTTGAGAAACTCAAGCTCAGGGCGGCCGGCCTCAATCACTTCAGCGTGCTGGTATCCGCTCAGTACCGGGATACGGGGGCGGACGCATATCCCGACATTCTGGCCAAGGCGCCTGCCTTCTTCGAAAAAGTGCTTGGATACTCCGATATCCTCGAATATATCCAGACGACCGGCAACATTCCCCGGACAGAGGGCGAAACCGGCATGCCGGACATCGGGCGGACGATTTCGTCGAGACAATGGTCGGATCGCGGGCTTTTCCGTCATATCCTAGAACGCTTTCATCTTCTGCCCATCACCTCGGACAGCCACATCGGCGAATATATCCAGTGGGCGCGCGAAGTCGCGGATCATAAGGGAATACTCGATTTCTACATGCTGTACCGCGCCTCCCTGAGCATGCTCGAACCCACTATTGAGCTTAACGTCAAGGAGCGCGTAGTGCCCATCATCGAGGGGATAGTCGGGAATTCGGGGTATGAGGAAGCCGCGGTCAACATTATGAACGCCGGGTTCATTCCGAGCCTGCCGGAAGACATCGCCGTCGAAGTGCCCGCCCTCGTGTTCCAAAGGGACATCGAGGGCGTCGCCTTTCCGGATTATCCGAAGGGCTTGGCCGCGCTCCTCCGCAATTATGTCGGTGTCTACGATCTCACCGCCGAGGCGGTGCTCAGGAAGAGTAAGGACCTCGTCGTTCAGGCTCTTCTCGTGAATCCGGTTGTGCCTGTCTGCGAGCGAGTGCCAGAACTCGTCGACGTGATGATCGGACGGCAGGCGCAGTGGCTGGGATATCTGCGATAGGGTGAACGCTAGAAATTATCAGCCATCCGTCTCGCCGCGCTTATCTCCTGTTCGGTGAGGTCTTTCGAGAGATCCTCCACATACGAGGCGGCTTCTTTACTGCCATAGTCGGCGGCGATCATGTACCACGCGAGCGCCTGCACAAGATTCTCGTCGACCGAAATGCCGAATTCGTAATATGAGCCAACAGCGACCATTGCATCGGGATACTCTCCGTCCGCGGCCTCGCTGTACCAGTGAAACGCCTGATCGAAATCGATATCCACCCCTTCCCCATTCTCATACATGACACCGAGCATGTACTGCGCCTCGGCCAATCCCTGCTCCGCCGCGAGGGCGTACCACTGGACGGCCTGTGTGTTGTCCTCGGCAACGCTCAAACCTTTGTCATAAAACCAGCCGACGCTATACTGGCCATAGGCATACCCCTGTGCTGCGGACTCCTGATACCACTTGAACGCCTCATCGTTGTTCTGATCGACGCCGAGCCCATTTTCATACAACCATCCAACGTTGCTCTGCGCGGCGGCATACCCCTGATCCGCGGCCATCGTGTACCACTGAAGCGCAAGTCCATAATCCTGAGCTACGCCCTTTCCTTGTTCGTACATAAAACCCAGGTTGTTCTGAGCGGTGGCATTGCCCTGACGGGCTGATTCTTCAAACCATTTGGCGGCTTCCTCATAGCTCTGCGCGACGCCGTCGCCGTTATAATACCGGACACCCAGACTGTTCTGTGCCTTCGCGTCGCCGCCTTGGGCCGTCGCAGCGAGGAGGGCAAAATCTGTCTGCCCCGTTTGCGCCGACACAATTGGAAGAGCAATAATAACTATCGACAGAAAAATAAAAAGCCTTTTCATGGGGACCTCTTTTATATCCGAATTATACGTTCAAAGAAAGGAAAATGCAAAATCTCTCTATATTTTCAGCGCGGGTTTGCGTTAATATCGAACCATGTTCGTCGCACTCCAGAGCGTCTTCTCCGTAATCCTAATGATCGGCCTCGGCTTCGGACTCGCGAAGGCACGGTGGTTCGAGGGCGATGCCAGCGGTCTCCTTTCGCGCCTTGTCGTCAATGTGGCCCTCCCTGCCTATATGATCTCGAATCTGATGGGCGGCTACGATCGCGCCAAGCTGCTCTCGATGCTGCCGGGCTTGCCGGTACCCTTTGCCGTCATGATCGCGAGCTACCTTGTGGCAATCGGCATCGCGGCCGCGCTCCGCGTGAGGAAAGACCGGCGGGGCACGTTTCAGTCGATGTTCGCGCTTTCGAACTCGGTGTTCATCGGCCTGCCGGTCAACCTGCTCCTGTTCGGCGATGAGAGCCTGCCCTTCGCGCTTCTGTACTACATCGCGAACACGACACTGTTCTGGACAATCGGCGTGTACGGGATCGCAGCCGACGGCGCGGTCCGGAATGGAACCCGGAAACCGTCTCTTGTCTCGGCCGCGGGCCTGAAGCGTATTCTCTCGCCGCCCCTCCTGGGTTTTCTGGTGGCGGTGATACTGATTCTGCTGGGCATACGACTTCCAAGATCGGTCATGGACAGCTGCAAATACCTCGGCAACATGACGACACCCTTATCCATGCTCTTCATCGGCATCGCCATCGCACGGGTGGAGTGGAAAAAGCTGAAATTTGAAAAAGACTATATCGCCGTGCTTGCGGGACGGTTTCTACTGACACCCGCGCTGATGGCTCTCGCCCTACGCTGGCTCGATCTCCCTCTCCTGATGAAACAAGTCTTCCTCATGCAGTCCGCGATGCCGGCGATGACCCAGACGCCCATCCTGGCGGAGTCCTATAAATCCGACACGGAATACGCGGCGATCGGCACGTCGCTGACGACGATCGTCTCGATGATAAGCATTCCAGTCTATATGAGTCTGAGAAACGTGCTCATCCGGTGACGGCGAGGCTTGCGGATAAAAATGGTATTATGCAATTTTATGTAAAAAGCTTCCATATTTTGTATATTGAGCTTGAAATATTCATAAAAAACGGATAATTTCTCAAAGAGCTGCAAGCCAGCCATAAAGGAGCGCTATGTCCCGGAAGAATAAATCCGCAAAACTTGTACTGGAAGACGGTTCTATTTTCGAGGGGATATCCATCGGCGCCGAAATTTCCGTTGAAGGTGAAGTCGTCTTTTCGACCGGCATGGTCGGCTACAACCAGTCTCTGACCGATCCGTCGTATTGTGGACAGATTCTCGTATTTGCCTATCCTCTCATCGGAAACTATGGTGTACCGGCACTGCGGACAGGCGCGCAGGGCGTTCCCCTCAATTTCGAATCGAAGAATATCCAGGTGAGCGGCGTCGTCGTCTCCGAGGCTTCGGCAGAGCCGAGCCACTACAGCGCGGCGCGTTCTTTTTCGGAATGGCTCAACACCGAACAGGTGCCCGGCATCGCGGGCATAGACACGCGCAGGCTCATAAGGCTTCTGCGCGAACATGGAGTGATGAAAGGACAAATCCTGGGAGAGGAAATGGCGGAGCCCATTCGGGATGAGCTCAAGGCCCACGCCCCGGTGAAACTGGTCTCCCCCAAGGACGTCGTCAGGTATAAGGGCGGACCCGGAGCGCCGAGAATCGCGCTCGTCGATTGCGGCGTCAAGGCCAACATCCTGCGCATCCTTCTGGCCGAAGGGGCGGAAGTGATACGCCTTCCCTGGGATTATCCCTTTGACGGCATAGAATACGACGGACTCTTTCTGTCGAACGGGCCGGGCGACCCCAAGGCCTGCACGAAGACCATAGCACACCTCCGCCGGGCCCTCTCCGAGCCGCGGCCGATATTCGGCATCTGCCTGGGGACGCAGCTCATGGCGCTCGCGGCGGGCGCGGACACCTACAAGCTCAAATACGGGCACCGCGGCCAGAATCAGCCCGCGGTCGAAACCGCAAGCGGCCGCTGCTACATCACAAGCCAGAACCATGGCTACGCCGTCCACGAAGATTCTCTGCCGCCGGACTGGGAGCCCTGGTTCCTCAACGGGAACGACGGGACTGTCGAAGGCATACGCTCCTCGGTCGCCCCTTTCAGGGCCGTGCAGTTCCACCCCGAAGGCTGCCCGGGGCCGCGCGACACCCAGTTTCTTATAGAAGAATTCCTGCAGGAAGCCAAGGCAGCGAGGGACTCGATATGAAAAGCGCCGCACCGAAAAAAATGCGCCCTTCTCCCGTACGCCCTAAACTCCGGAGCGTCTCCGTAAAAAAGGTGCTCATGCTCGGTTCCGGAGGACTGAAAATAGGCCAGGCCGGCGAGTTCGACTACTCGGGCTCGCAGGCGCTCAAGGCCCTGCGCGAGGAAGGGATATATACCGTCCTCATCAACCCAAACATCGCGACGAACCAGACGAGCGAGGGGATGGCGGACGCCACGTATTTCCTCCCGCTTACGCCCGAGTTCGTGACGCAGGTGATCGAAAAGGAGCGTCCCGACGGCATTCTGCTCTCCTTCGGGGGGCAGACGGCCCTCAACTGCGGTCTGGAGCTCCACAAGAGCGGGATTCTCTACAAATACGCCGTGGAAGTGCTGGGCACGCCGGTGGAGGCCATCGACCTCACCGAGGACCGCCAGCTCTTCGCGGGCCACCTTCGCTCGCTCGGTCTGAAGACGCCGGCGAGCAGGGCCGCGCTCAGCCTCGATGAGGCGGTCGCGCACGCGGCGGCGATCGGATATCCCGTGATGCTGCGGGCCGGCTTCGCGCTCGGCGGCGCGGGCTCCGGCATCTGCAGAAACGAAACCCAACTGCGGGCGCGGGCCGAGAAAGCCTTCGCCGTCTCGCCTCAGGTGCTCATAGAAGAGTGGCTCGGCGGCTGGAAAGAAATCGAGTACGAAGTCGTCCGCGACAGGGCCGACAACTGCATCGCCGTCTGCAACATGGAGAACATCGACCCCCTCGGCATCCACACGGGAGAGAGCATCGTCGTGGCCCCGTCCCAGACACTGACCGACGAGGAATACCATTCGCTGCGGACGATAGCGCTGAAGCTCATCCGGAGCCTGGGAATCGTCGGCGAATGCAATATCCAGTACGCGGTCGACCCGCGCTCCGATGAATACCGCATCATCGAGGTGAACGCCCGGCTCTCGCGGAGCTCCGCCCTCGCCTCGAAGGCCACG
The DNA here is from genome assembly GCA_002425765.1 of Spirochaetaceae bacterium UBA5556. Lineage (GTDB taxonomy): Bacteria > Spirochaetota > Spirochaetia > Treponematales > Rectinemataceae > Rectinema. The sequence continues at coordinate 143,205 of DIMW01000012.1, forward strand.
GGCTATCCGCTCGCGTACGTCGCGGCGAAACTCGCGCTCGGCTTTGCCCTCACCGACCTGCGCAACAGAATCACGGGCGTCACCACCGCGTGCTTCGAGCCGGCCCTGGACTACTGCGTGATCAAGATGCCGCGCTGGGACCTCTCGAAATTCAAGAATGTCGATACCCAGCTGGGCAGCGAGATGAAATCCGTCGGCGAAGTGATGGCCATAGGCCGCTCCTTCGAGGAAGCCCTCCAGAAGGCCGTCCGCATGACGGGCGTCAGCGAGTTCGGGCTCCAGACCGACGCCAGGCGAAAGAAAATCCTGCCCAACGATCTTCGGTCGGCCCTCTCGAGACCCACGGACAAGCGCCTCTTCGCCGTGTACCAGGCACTCGCCGAGGGCTGGACGGCCCAAAAAATCGGCAGGCTGACGGGCATCGATCCCTGGTTCATCTCCAAGATCGCGGCCGTTCATGACTGCGAGACCGCGCTCCGGGGAGTCAGACACGGGAATTCGGGCCCCGCGCGCTCCGCGAAGAATGCTGCCCTCCTGTACAGAGCGAAGAGGCTGGGATTCTCGGACGCGGGCATCGGGCACCTCTTCGGCTGCGGCGAGCAGGAAATCCGGAGCTGGCGAGAATCCATCGGACTGCGTCCCGCGGTCAAGCAGATCGATACGCTCGCCGCCGAATATCCGGCCCAGACGAACTATCTCTACGCGACCTACGGATACGCTTCGGAATACGGCATCCATGGCAGTCCCGCGAACGACATCAAGCCCTCTCACGGGAGCACGCTCGTGATCGGCTCGGGGCCCTACCGCATCGGCTCGAGCGTCGAATTCGACTGGTGCGCGGTGAGCGCGGTCGAAACGTGCCGGAAGCTCGGGCGCTCCACCATCATGGTCAACTGCAATCCCGAGACGGTCAGCACGGATTACGATGTCTGCGACAGGCTCTACTTCGAGGAACTCAGTTTCGAGCGTATCCTGGACATTTACGATTTCGAGGAGCCCGCGGGCATTTTGCTTTCGATGGGCGGCCAGATCGCGAACAATCTGGCGCTGAAGCTCTTCGACGCGGGAGTGCTGGTGCTCGGGACCTCCCCCGTCAATATCGACAGGGCGGAGGACAGGCACAAATTCTCTTCCCTCCTCGACGAACTCGGCATCGATCAGCCGGCCTGGGAAGAGCTCACGACGCCCCAGGAGGCCTACGCCTTCGCCCAAAAAGTAGGATACCCCGTCCTGGTTCGGCCGAGCTACGTACTCTCGGGCGCCGCGATGAACGTGGCCTGGGACAGCCAGAGCCTGGGATCATTCCTGAGCCTCGCCGCCGACATCTCCAGCGAATATCCCGTCGTCATCTCGAAATTCATCGAAAACGCGAAGGAGATCGAAATCGACGCGGTCGCGAAACACGGCAAGCTCCTCTACCACGCGATGACCGAACACATAGAGAACGCGGGCGTCCATTCGGGCGACGCGACGGTCGTGTTCCCCGCGCAGCGCCTCTACATCGAAACCGTGCGGAAGATATTGAGGATCACCGAGAAGATCGCCGACGCCCTCGACATCACCGGGCCGTTCAACATCCAGTTCGTCGCGCAGCAGAACCACGTCATGGTGATAGAGTGCAACCTCCGCGCGAGCCGCTCCTTTCCCTTCTGCTCGAAGGTGTCCCGCGTGAACATGATCGACCTCGCGACGCGGGCGATACTGGGCGAGAACGTGCACAGTTCCGTCAACGCGATATACGATCAGCCCTGGGTCGGCGTCAAGGCCGCGCAGTTCAGCTTCTCGCGCCTCCACGGAGCGGACCCCATCCTCGGCGTCGAGATGGCCTCGACGGGGGAAGTCGGCTGCATAGGCGGCGAATTGAACGACGCGTTCATGAAGGCGATGGTTTCGGTGGGCTACGCTTCGCGGATAAAAAAGCTGCTGCTTTCGACCGGTCCTCTCGAGGACAAGCTCGAATTCGTGGACAGCGCACGCGCGCTTGCCGAAATGGGCTGCGCGCTCTTCGCGTCCCGCGGGACCGCGCAGTTCTTGAAAAAATACGGGATTGAAGTCACTCAGCTGCACTGGCCCCTGCAGAAGGTGGAGCCCAACATTCTCACCATGATGCACGGACGCGAATTCGACCTCGTCATCAACATTCCGAAGAACAACCGCAAGCGCGAGCTCCAGAACGACTATCTCATACGCCGGCTCGCCGTGGACCTCAACATTCCGCTGTTCACCAACATCAAGACGGCGCGCCAGTACATAGAGTCGCTGACCTACACCAAAAAGAACGGCCTCGAGATAAAAGCCTGGGAAGAATACCGCGAGAAAAAGGTTTAGCTCCGTACAGCGGGCGCGCGCCCGGGCCCTGCGGGAAAAATGGCGTGCGGAAGTGGCCGCGGCCGTCCCCGTTGCACAGGCACCATCTCGCCCTTGTTAAGCGCACGCGTCCGGGGCGGGCGGTGTTCACTGAGCGAATGGCGCGCCCGTAGTCCACGGAACCCCGACGCCGCCCGTAATTTTACAGAACGCGGATCAGCGCCATGTAGAGAGCCGTGCCGCCGACGATCGATAGGAGCACGTTCCGCTTCCAGAAATGCAGGACTGCCGTCACGGCGCCCGCGACGAGGGCGGGGACGCCGAAGGGCGCCGCCCTGTAATCGATGTCCTTGTATGAGGCGAAAACGAGGATGGCCATGACGACCGGGGGCATGTATCTCTGAAGAAAATCGAGGAGGGGCGGGGGCTGCCGCTTCGCGAAGAAGAGAAAGGGCACCGCGCGCGTGAAATAGGTGACGGCGGTCATCACCACGACGGCGAGGAGAAAATAAGTCACGTTTCGCCTCCTCTGTCAGTTCGGCGGACTCCGGCACTCTCCTGGGCGTCCCCGTCCTCATCTCGACGGGGCTTGTCCCTCTGCTCGATTTTCCCCCGCAGGAGCGCGAGCACGCCGGTCGCCAGAGCGAGCGAGAGGAGCAGGAAGTTGCGGGGACTCACGAAGAGCGCGACGATGCACGCGAACACCGCTGCCAAGTATGGTTCGAACCGCCTCACCGCGCGGATCTGCTCGACAAGGAGCACGATGAACAACGCCGTGAGCGCAAAATCCAGGCCCGTCGTATCGAGGGAGAGGGCGGAACCTATAATGCTTCCCACCGTGCAGCCCAGAACCCAGTACGACTGATTCAGCGCAGTTATAGCCCCAAAAAATTTGGTCTCGTCGACGTTCGCGGGAGGCTTCACCGTCGTCAGAAGCCCGTAGGTTTCGTCCGTAAGACCGAAGATGAGGTAAGGCTTCCATTTTCCCGCGTCGCGGAACGGTCCAAGCAGCGACAGCCCGTAGACCGCGTGCCGCCCGTTCATGAGCAAGGTGAGGAGGGCAATCTCAAATAAGCCCGCTCCGCTCTGCATGAGCCCTATGGCCATGAACTGCGCGGCGCCCGCAAAAATGAAGACCGCCATCACCGGCGAGAGCCACCACGGCAGGCCCGCGGCTACGAGCGTCAACCCGAACGCGAGTCCGAGCGTGGTATATCCGAGGAGCACGGGAATGCTCGCCCTGAACGCGGCGGGGAGTACCAGGCGCCACTCGCGACTGACCCGGGAATGTTTGCCCTGCATGATTCTCTCTCCAATATCGCAAAGTTTCGCGACGGTAAAAGGGTCCGCGCGGGGCTTCCGCTACCGGAACACCGCCTCGAACAGCATCGAATAGTAGCGGTCTATCTTCGCGCCGAGCTCCATGATGCCGAAGTTGCGCGCCTCGCGGATGTACTCCCTGCCCTGGAAAAACACGAGGACGACCGGCACGGAATAGAGCGAAAACTGCCCCCGCGCCTCGGGTACGGCCTCAGTGTCGATATAGTAAAGCTTCAACAGCGGGAAATGTTCCTGGACGAGAGAGATCACCTTTGGCTTTATGCTCTTGCACACGCCACAGGCCGGCGTGGAAAAATAGAAGAGGACGGCCTTTTCCTGCCGCATACGCTGAATGAGCTCATCATAGGAGGCTATCGCTTTCATGCAATGAAATATAAGAAAAAAGTACTGTAGCATCAATTCAGACCGACGATCCGTACAAAGTTGACCGCGTTTCCAAGGCCCTGTTACAATGAACGCTATAGCCATATTGGTCACAGAGGTAAAAATGAAATCAAAACTGTACATCGTCATCGTGGGAGGATTGCTGATATTCTCGGCCGCCCCCGGATTCGGACAAACAGGTACGACCCCTGCCACGATCAGCATGTGGAATAGGGGGGTCTTCAATCTCTATGAAAGCGAAGGAAGCACAACGAGCGTAGGGCCGGATTGGATGGGTTACTCATCCCCTCAGGGGGCATATAATGGCCTTACAATATACTATGCGACACAAAATGTGAGCTGGACTATGACCGCCGAATGGGAAGGCGACTGGTCGAAGGTGGACATCAGCAACACCGTGCTGAGCGAATTCAGCGGCTCATAT
>DIMW01000012.1:147701-169308 GCA_002425765.1 Spirochaetaceae bacterium UBA5556
TTCACAAACTTCGACACGGCAGGTTTTTCCACCCGCATCGCAAATTCGGAAACCGGGGTACTTCTGACCATTCAGCCCCTGCGCGGTGTGTCCTTCGGCACTTTCCTTCCCGTGCCGGTCAGCAGCCAGGCCGCGGCGACTACCTACCAGAACATGAATTTCGGCGCTTCCTGGGACATCCCCAAAGTCGCGATATTCAAGGCTTCCTACCGCATGGAACCCTATCTACTCTATGGTTCCATCACAAAAGGTAGGGAGCTGGCCGTCGGGGGACAACTGAAGGCAGTCGAGAATTTTCTCTTTACCCTTGGCTATCGATGGTTCGATGTCGCGGGCGAACATGATTTCTTCATCGATACATCCTATCGTTTCCCAAACACCCTCCTGAGTGCCTATGCATATTTAAGCGTGCAGTCTCCGTCCTTGTACAAGGGCTTCAAGGCGAACATCGAACAGAATCTCGGCAAAACGGCGCTCGTTGCGGGGGCCTCTGTCTCCTGGGGAGAAGAGCCTGATGTCTGGTGGCTCGACGGATGGGATATCAATCCTTATCTGCGCTACGATTTTGGAGGATCATCAGTGCAGCTTGGAGTAGATTGTACCTATACAACATCTTTTGCCTATAAAGTACAGCTCACGTACACGATTGGATTCTGAGCGTTCCCGTGCTGAAAAGGCCGGCAAGCGGGGCCAAGGCAATCTGGTCATAGCGGAGGCCCATTCTTCCGGTGTATTATTCACGCAAAGGAGAAAGTGCATGAAATCGAAAATCATCGTGATAATGCTCGCGCTGTGCATGCTCGTGGTGCTCTCGTCATGCCTGCCTGGGGACGGAAAAAACACACCGGAGAGAAAGGCGAATTTCTTCACCGGCATCTGGCATGGCTGGATCGCCCCGATTTCCCTCATAGTCGGTATCTTTGACCACAATATACGGGTCTATGAGACGAACAACAGCGGTTGGTGGTACGACCTCGGCTTCTATATGGCGATCATATCGGGGTTTGGAGGTTTGGCGTTGACCCGTCGCAAAAAAGGGTGAGCACAAAAAAGTCTGCGCGAGAGCCCCCTACGACCATAGCGTCCGATTAATGCTTTAGACATCAGCGCGCACTTAAATGCTCGCCGGTCTGCAACAGCGCTAGAAGCCGTTCCGCCGCGAGGCTTCGAAGACTGGCTTCGACGGCGAGCTTGAGGGCCAGCGAGCGAAGGCTCACCTCGTCGACAGGCGGCGACTCGAGGTCAGCCGCGTTCTTTTCGTTATTTTCCAGGCCCAATCCGCCACGTATCTCCTCGGCGGTGGAAATGGCGCACTCGGTGAGGGATTTTCTGAATCGATCATAGAATTCTCGGTACGAGCCCTCGCTGGCGGCATCCGCAAGCAACACTCCCATATCCTGAACCGAAAGGGCTTTTTTCAGCATGAACACCGAAAGCAGAAGCGCGATGTGTTCCTGGCTGTACTTCTTGCTCTCCGCGCGTGGAATTATCTTCGCTTTCGCATAATTATTGATCATTGATGAAGTTATCGCGCGCTCTTTTTCTGAAGAAAAGAGAGGGCCCAGCTGGCGTTCGAGATACCCTATGACCTGGTCCATATAGAGGCCGATATCGGGCAGCTGGTCCCACTCAGGAGGTCTGCCTGCCAGAAGAGCCCCAAGATACTGCTCAAGTGTTGCATATATTTTTTCGTTCATAATTCACCCCTTGCACAAATGGATTCATATTTACCATATCATATGTTATCAAAAGCTACAACATATAATAAAAAATATCTTGACACATCAAGTACGATGGTATAAATTATCAATAACCTTATTACGTGATTTTTGTTACCATATTACGGCATTGAAACAATTCCTTACCGGAGCACTATATGGATGTTCAGGAAGTATGCTTGTTCGGAGACTCCATCGCGAGAGGCGTCATCCTCGACGCAGAGGGTTTTTACAAACCGATCAAGGAATGTTTCGCCTCGCTCGCGGCGCGTGAGCTCGGGTTAGGGCTCATCAACAAAGCCCGCTTCGGCTGCACCATCACCAAAGGGCGCGAAATCATCGAGCATTTCCTGAGCAGGGCCGACAGCGAAACTCGCCGCCTCGCCTTTCTGGAGTTCGGAGGGAACGACTGCGACTTCCACTGGGATCAGATCTCGGCGGCCCCCCGCGCAGAACATCTGCCCGCCACCACGCCCGGGCGCTTCTTCCAGATGTACGGCGAAGTCATACAGGAACTGCGGGACAAGGGGTTCAGGCCCATCCTCATGACGCTCCCTCCCCTCGACGCCGAGCGCTACTTCGCATGGTTCACGCGCACCGGCCTCGACCAGAAGGCCATTCTCGGCTGGCTCGGCGACGTCCAGTTCATCTATCGCTGGCACGAGAGCTATTCCAGCGCCATCTGGGAGATCGGGGAGACCTGGCAGGTACCCGTCGCCGACATACGCAAAGTCTTCCTTGAACAGCGCGACTACTCGCGGTTTCTCTGCAAAGACGGCATTCACCCCAACGCCGAAGGCCATCAGCTTATCAAATCGGAAATAATCCAATTCGCGAAGGGACATCAGGGAAACGCGGCCTGAACCAGAAAACCGAGGGATGGCGCGGCGACGCCCCACTCTCCCCTCCAAACTGATTGCGCAAAATTTTTCCCTGCGCTAGACTCAAGCCCATCCAACGGCGGTCGCGGTTCCCGCCCAAACAAAACAGGAGGCCCCCATGCAGAGGGAGCAAACTTCGTATTCACCGTTATTTCTTGGTCTGACTTCGCTTTTCATCACATGCCTTCTCATCTCGAACATCATCGCGAGCAAACTCATGCAGGTCGGCGGCATTGTGCTTCCCTCCGCGGTCATTCTCTTTCCCGTCACTTACATCCTCGCCGACGTGTTCACCGAGGTGTACGGGTTCAGAAAGACCCGCATGGTCATCTGGATCGGCTTTGCCGCCAACGCCTTCATGTCGCTCGTATTCCTCATCGCCATAATCTTACCGACCCCGTCGTTCTTCGCTCATCAGGCGGCCTACGCCACGGTTCTGGGGAGCACGCCGCGCGTCCTCGCGGCCTCGCTCGCGGGATACTGGGCGGGCGAATTCTCCAACTCCATCGTGCTTTCGGTGCTCAAGAAGGTCACGAAGGGACGCTATCTTTGGACGCGGACCATAGGCTCGACCATCGTGGGCGAGGGCCTCGACACGATACTCTTCATATCCATCGCCTTCGTGGGTACGGTGCCGACTCAGACACTGCTGCAGATGATGCTCGCCCAGTACCTCTTCAAGGTGGGTTACGAAGTGATATTCACACCCCTCACCTACCTCGTCGTCGGCTTCATCAAGCGCAAAGAACAGGTCGACACCTTCGACAGGCAAGTCGCCTATAATCCTTTCAAACTGGGAGAATGAACATGGCCGAATATGAATTCAAGTCGCTTGGGAAAAACACCCGGGCTCCCTCGCGCGAGCTCGAGACTTTTCCGACGCCGGCATCCGTCACGAAAGTCGTCCTCGAGAGCGATGAAGTGACGAGCCTCTGCCCCGTCACCGGTCAGCCCGACTGGGAAACCGTAAGGATCGAGTTCGAACCGGGAGCCCTGTGCATCGAGTCGAAGAGCCTCAAGCTCTATCTCTGGTCTTTTAGGGAAGAAGGGGTGTTCTGCGAGGCCTTCGCCGCCAGAATCGCGAAAGACGTATTCGACGCGATCAAGCCTAAGAGCGTCACCGTGACCATCACTCAGCGCCCCCGCGGCGGCATCACGATTTCGGCGGAGGCAAAACTTCCGAAAATAGTGTAATATTGAAGGCGCAAAATTGCATCCACGCTTTTCCGCAGAACGAAAGGGGAAATCATGCTGAACATCGTCCTCATCGGACTCGTGAGTTTTTTTGCCGACCTGAGCACCGAGATGGTCTATCCGATGATCCCTCTGTATCTCACGTCGGTCTTGGGAGCCACGCCGGCGCTTGTCGGTGTGATCGAGGGCATCGCGGAGAGCCTCGCGAGCCTTCTCAGGGTCTTCAGCGGCTATGTGACGGACAAGTACCGAAAGAAAAAACCCATCGCGTTTTTTGGGTACTCGACGGTCCTGATCTATAAAGTGGCGCTTCTTCTGGCGCATTCCTGGACCGGCATTCTTTTCGCAAGGGTTATAGACCGTTTCGGCAAGGGTGTCCGGACCGCGCCGCGCGATGTGCTGGTCAGCGAAAGCAGCGACCCAAAAACCTTAGGACATTCGTTTGGGCTGCACAAGGCGCTCGACATGGCGGGGTCAGCGCTCGGTATCCTCGCGGCGTTCTTCATCATGAGATCATGGACCGGGGCCACCGTCTATAAAAACCTGTTCTTGATTTCTAGCATACCCGCCGTTATCGCCCTTGTGATGTTCTTTTTCATTAAAGAGACGAACAAGCCGCGGGAATCAAACGCCCCTCTCAATGTGTTCAAGGGGCTAAAGACGCTCAACCCCGATTTAAAACTGTATCTCACGGTGGTTTTTCTCTTCAATTTAGGCAACTCATCGAACAGCTTCCTCCTTCTGCGGGCTGGCAACATCGGTTTTGACGCGGCGTCGGTCGTGCTCCTCTATTTCCTGTATAATCTGGTCTCTTCACTTCTTTCGATACCCGCGGGCAAGCTCTCCGACCGCGTGGGCCGCAAAAGAGTGCTGGTGGCCGGCTATATTGTCTACGCCATTGTGTACGCGGGTTTCGCCTGGGCTCCGAACAAGGGCGTCCTCATGGGGGCTTTTGCGCTGTACGGTCTGTATACGGCGATGATCGCCGGGGTAGAGCGTGCATTCATCGCGGAAATCGCGCCAAAGGAACTGAAGGGCACGATGCTCGGCCTCCACTCGACGATTGTCGGCATCGCCCTGCTTCCCGCCAGTCTGATCGCGGGAGCGCTATGGAACGCCTTCGGCCCCGCGGCCACTTTTTCGACAGGCTCGGGCTTAGCGCTGGTGGCCGCCCTCATCCTCGCGCTTGGGCTCAACAGAAAGCCTGAACGGAAGATACTTCAATAGGGGGGCACAATCTTTATGACCAAGGGACACAGGGCCGAAAGGACACCCTCCTCCGGCGGGCACTGGGGAAAAATCGAGTATCTCTACGAAGACAGGGATATACTTGTGGTCTCCAAACCGGCGGGCCTCGCGGTGATCGCGCCCGAGGGCTCCAGGGCAAAAACCCTGTACGACCTCGTGACCGACCACATGAGAAGGACGAACCCGCGCGCGAGGCCGGCGGTCGTCCACCGTCTGGACAGGGATACCTCCGGCGTGATGATGTTCGCGAAGAGCGCGGCGGGCAAGAAAATCCTCATGTCCCGATGGAACGAGCTTGTCAAGGAAAGAATCTATGTCGCCCTCGCTGAAGGCACATTTCAGGAAGAGTCCGGGGTCTTCGATTCCTGGCTCGTCGAGAACCGGGCAGGGACGGTGTATGCCGCCAAAGCCGGGACAGGAGGCGCGCTCCGGGCGGTCACGAAATGGCGCGCCCTAAAGAAAGGAACCCTCCACTGTCTTCTGGAGCTCAGCCTGGAGACAGGAAGAAAGCATCAGATCCGCGCGCAGCTTTCGGCGACGGGTCATCCGGTGGCCGGCGACGCGCGGTACGGAGCCCGCACCGATCCTCTCGGCCGACTCTGTCTCCACGCGACTGTCCTGACTCTGGAACACCCCTTTTCCCGGCGGGTGATGCGCTTCGAGTCCCCTTTTCCCGACGAATTTCGTTCTTTTTGCGCGAATTGATTTGCGCAAATGAAGAACCTGCGCTACTCTTATGCATGCACGCGGAGGGGCATGATTTATGCAGGAAAAAACGAAAGAAAATGTCGTGAAAGGCGCCCGTTCGACGTTCTGGATCATGTTCTGCTTCATGCTGCTTCATCAGGCGGACAAGCTTCTCATCGGGCCGCTTACGACCCAGATCATGGATTCTTTCAAGATAAGCCGTACCCAGATGGGGGCGGTCACCACCGGGGCTCTGATCGTCGGCGCCATCTTCTATCCGATATGGGGCTGGCTCTACGACCGCTTCTCAAGGCCCAAGCTTCTCGCGCTCGCATCCTTTCTCTGGGGAGCCTCGACCTGGCTCAATGCCATCGCGCCCACGTATTCGGTGTTCCTCGTCACGCGGGCGGGCACCGGCATCGACGACTCGAGCTATCCCGGACTCTACAGCCTCATCTCGGATTACTACCCCCCTAAGAAAAGGGGCAAGATATACGGGTTTCTGCAGGTGGCCCAGCCCTTCGGCTACCTGATAGGCATGGTCCTCGCGCTGGCCTTCGGCGCGATCTATGGCTGGCGCAACGTATTCTATCTCACCGGCTCGCTGGGTATCGTCGTATCCTTCGTCATCTTTCTCTTCGTGAAAGACAGGCCCCGCGGCTCGATGGAGCCCGAGCTCTCGTCCGTCGAGCACCTTGAGCGTTTCAAGTTCAGCTGGAAGACCGTCGGCGGGCTCTTCAAGAAAAAGAGCCTCATCATCCTCTTCCTTCAGGGCTTCATCGGGGTATTCCCCTGGAATGTCATTACCTATTGGTTCTTTGACTATCTGAAGAGCGAGCGGGGCTACAGCGACACGCAGACGCTTCTGACGATGGTCCCCGCCGTCCTTGTGCTGGCCGCGGGCTACCCCATCGGAGGGGCGTTGGGCGACAGGCTCTTCAAAAAGACTCCCAAGGGGCGCGTCATCGTGGGGGCGACGGGAGTGGCCATCGGGGCGGTGCTGCTCTGGATCACCATGAGCATCCCCATGGGGGCCCACCTGCCCTTCGGCATTCTGCTCTGCGCCACCGCCCTCTTCATCCCCTTCGCGTCACCTAATGTGCTCTCATCCTTTTACGATGTGACGGAGCCGGAAATCCGCGCCACCACCAACGCCGCGCAGAACTTCATCGAGGCGGCGGGTTCGGCGCTCGCGCCCCTCATGGCGGGCATCATCGCGGACAGAAGCACGCTCGGCAACGCGATCCTTCTAATATGTACGGGAGCCTGGGCGATCTGCTTCGCGTTCTTCATCTTCGCGGGACGTTTTATCCCCAAGGATATCGCCGACCTCAAGGAGACGCTGAAGGCGCGGGCCGCCGCCGTGTCCGGCTGAGCCCGATTCGCGCCTCTCTGTATTTTATTGCTGTTTATTATGAATAAAAATGCGGGTACTGGCATCCGTTCGCCTTGACATCGAGGCCGGGTCATGAAAGTATTATTTGTTCGGCGTTGCCGAGAAAGGTATAAAAGGAGTAGAAAGATGCGCAACATTTCAAAGCTCTTTTTGCTGTTGACTATCGCGCTCGTGGCGGGCTCCGCTGCCTTCGCCCAGAGCGCGCCTCCCGCCGCGGGGTCCAGTCTCACCATTGGCCTCGTCATGGTCGGTCCTTACAATGACCACGGCTGGAGTCAGGCAAACTATGACGGCCTGCAGTATGTCCTGGCGAAAGTCCCGGGCACCAAGCTCGTGTACATCGACAAGGCGAATTCTGCGGACCGTCCGGGCACGACAGTGTCCCAGCTCGGCGAAAGTCTCGTCGCCCAGGGAGCGAAGCTCGTGATCTTCAGTTCGGACGACATGACCGACGAAGCCATAAAGTTCGCCCAGGACCATCCGGACATCTTCGTCATCCTCACCTCAGGTTCACAGCAGTGGAAAGAAGGCAAAAACTATCTGCCCCTTCCCAACATGATCAACGTCATGGGCAAAATGGAATACATGAAGATGGTCGCCGGCGTCGCCGCGGCGATGACGACCAAGACCGGCAAGATCGGATTCCTCGGCCCGCTCATCAACGATGAAACCCGCCGCCTCGCATCCTCCGCCTACCTCGGCGCCCGCTATGCCTGGGTCAACTATCTCAGGAAAGACCCGGCGAAGCTGACCTTCAAGGTCACCTGGATCGGCTTCTGGTTCAACATCCCCGGCGTCACCTCCGACCCCACCCAGGTTGCGGATGACTTCTTCAATTCCGGCTTCGATGTCGTCATCTCCGGCATCGACACCACCGAGGCGGTCGCCGAAGCCGCGAAGTACACCGCTCAGGGCAAGCAGGTCTGGGCCATCCCCTACGATTATTCCAAGGCCCTCGACGAGGGCAAGGGCGTTTCGCTCGGCGTCCCCTACTTCAACTGGGGACCGGCCTACGTGAACGCCGTGAAGTCCGCCATGAACGGAAGCTGGAAAAACCACTTCGAGTGGAACGGACCGGACTGGAAGAACATCAACAACCCGGACACTTCTGCGGTTGGCTTCAACAAGGGCACCCTCTCCAAGGACGCCTCCGCCGCGGTCGACAAGTTTGTCGGCGAACTCGGCAAAGGACTCAACCTGTGGGTCGGCCCGCTCAACTATCAGGACGGCTCCGCCTTCCTGAAGAAGGGCGAGAAGGCCACGGATCAGCAGATTTGGTACCTGCCACAGCTTCTCCAGGGCATGGAAGGGCAGTCGGTATCAAAATAACCTCGTGAAGTCGCGAAACAGATGCCCTTTTCACGACAATCGCGGAGGCACGGAGCAGTAACTTGATACTCTCCGCGCCTCCGCGGTGTATGGGAGGGGCAAAAAGAAGGCAGTAATGCGGGTTGAGCTACGTGGAATAACAAAGTGTTTCGGCTCCTTGCGCGCAAACGACAATATATCTCTCTCCGTCCCGCCATCCACTATCGAGGGTGTTCTGGGAGAGAACGGCGCGGGGAAAAGCACGCTCATGAAAATCCTGTCGGGCTTCTACAGCCCCGATTCCGGCGATATTCTTCTTGACGGGAAAAAAGTCAAAATCGACGCCCCGGCGGACGCGATACGGCAGGGCATCGGAATGCTGCACCAGGACCCCCAGGACTTCCCTCCCCTCAAAGTCATCGATGATTTCATCCTCGGCAAAAAGGGTGGGCTTCTGCCGAACCGCAAGAACGCGGCCAGGGACTTCAGGGAGCTCTCCTCCCGCTTCGATTTTTCCATCGATCCCGAAACCTATGTGGACTCGCTCACCGTCGGCGAGCGCCAGCAGCTCGAGATTCTTCGCCTCTTGTGGCTGGGAGCGCGTATCCTCATCCTCGACGAGCCGACGACCGGCATAAGCCTTCCGCAGAAGGAAAAACTCTTCGCGACGCTGAAGAAACTCGCCTCGGAAGGCATGACCATCCTCTTCGTCTCCCACAAGCTCGAAGATGTCGAGGCGCTCTGTAGCCGCGCCACGGTCCTGCGCCAGGGCAAGCTCATCGGGTCGATGGAGCCGCCCTTCGACACAAGAGTCCTCGTCGAGATGATGTTCGGCAAAGAGGTCCCCCAGGAACCCAAGACACAGCTTCAGGTGGGCACGACCGTACTCAGCGTCAAACATATCGATCTGGATGGAATCAGAATCCAGATCAAGGGAGTGAATCTTCAGGTGCGCGCCGGCGAAGTGATCGGCTTGGCCGGCATGGAAGGCTCCGGACAGACTCTCTTCCTGAGCGCCTGCGCGGGTCTCTCCCAGCCCGTAGGGGGCTCGTTCTGTCTCGACGAAGAAGAGAAGGAGATGACAGGCCGAACCTACCACGAGTTCCGCAAGAAAGGCGTGGCCTACCTTCCCGCCGCGAGACTCGAACAGGCTCTCATCCCGGGGCTCTCGCTCACGGAACACTTCATTCTCTCGGAGGGCATGAGAGGTTTCTTTATCGACCGTAAAAAATCGGAAGAGCTCGCGAAAAGCCGCATTTCGCTCTTCAACATCAAGGGCAAGCCCGAAAGCACCGTAGAATCTCTCTCGGGTGGGAACCAGCAGAGGGCTCTCCTCGCCCTGATGCGCGACCCACTGAAACTCATCCTGGTCGAGCACCCGACGAGAGGTCTCGACATCGAATCGACCATATACATCTGGGGCAAACTCAAAGAGCGCTGTGCCCGTGGCACGGCCATCGTGTTCATCTCGTCCGACCTCGATGAAATCCTCAAGTATAGCGATCGTGTGCTCGTGTTCTTCGCGGGAAAGGTGACGCCGCCCCTCGACGCGAACACCCTGAGCGTCGAGCGCCTGGGACGCCTGATCGGCGGCAAGGACTGGGACACACTCGGGACGGAGGCGGCCCATGCGTGACACCCGAAGCAGTCGAATCCTTTTTCAAATCGGAGCCATCCTCTTTGCGCTCATCATCACCACCCTGGTGCTCTTTCTGGCGGGAGCCCAGCCCTTCGCCGCCTACAAGTACATCGTGCTCGGGGCGGTGGGCTCGTGGGATGTGGTGACGAACGTCCTCGTCTCCTGGGTACCCCTCCTTCTTGCCACCTCGGGCCTTCTCGTAACCTTCACAGTGGGACTCTGGAACATCGGCATCGAAGGTCAGATCACCCTCGGCGCCATCTTCACCACATGGGCCATGCGCCTTCTCCAGAATTCGGGGTGGAATCCTTCGCTCATTCTGGTAATCGCGATGCTGGCCGGAATCTTGGGTGGCCTGCTCTGGGCCCTGCTTGCGGGGGCGCTCAAGACCTTCGGGGGAGTGAACGAGATTTTTGGCGGCCTTGGTCTCAACTTTGTCGCGACGGCCCTCAATATCTGGCTCATCTTTGGACCATGGAAGCGCCCCGGCGTCGCCTCCATGTCGGGGACCCTGCCCTTCGATCGCTCGCTGTGGATGCCGATCGCCGTCGGCTCTTCGAGGCTTACGCCTGCGACCCTCGTGATAGCCATAGTCGGCATCATCGCGGTGTACGCGATGATCGAGGGCACCTATTTCGGTTTGAAGCTCAAGGCGGTCGGCAGAAACCCGAAGTCCGCCTACATCATGGGTATTCCCACATGGCAGCACATGATGGCATCGTTCGCGATCTGCGGCGTCTTCGCGGGCCTCGCGGGCGCGGTTCAGGTGACCGCCGTCTACCACCGGCTCATCCCCTCGATTTCATCCGGCTATGGCTACCTGGGTCTCATGGTGGCCATGCTCGTTGGCTATAAGGCGAGCCTCGCCGCGCCAGTGGCGCTTTTCTTCGCCGCGCTCAATGTGGGATCGATCCAGCTGCCGATCATCCTCAAGCTGGATTCTTCCCTTGCGGGAGTGCTTCAGGGGACTCTGGTGCTCTTTGTCATCCTCGGCCACGGAGTCAGGGCAAAACTCCTTAAAAAAACGAAGGTATCATCATGAACAATTCAGCCCTTGTCACAAGCATCGCCGGTGTCCTGGCGGCTGCCGCGCCCATACTCTTCGCGGTCATCGGCGAGACCATCTCCGAACGGGCCGGCGTGCTCAACCTCTCCATGAACGGCATGATTCTCCTCTCCGCGATGGGAAGCTTCGCCGTCGCGCTCGCGACGGGAAGCGTGGTGCTCGGTTTTCTTATGGGAGCCGCTATCGGTGCCCTCGTCTCCCTCATCGTCGCGTTCGCGAGCCTGACACTCCTCCAGTCGCAGGTGGCGGTAGGATTCGTGCTTGCCCTGCTCTGCCGGGACCTCTCCTATTTTCTCGGCAACCCGATCATGGGCAAGGTCGGACCACGCATCTCCCAGGTCCCTATTCCCGGGCTTGAGCGGATACCCATTCTCGGCACGATACTCTTCCGTCAAGATGTGATGACCTACTTCTCTTTCATCCTCATCGTCGCCGCGTGGTTCTTCGTCTTCAGGACGAAGCCGGGCCTCACCCTGCGCGGCGTCGGGGAACGCCCCACAGCCGCCTACATCCGAGGAGCCAACGTAAACCGCCTCCGCTACCTTTACGCGGCCATCGGCGGCGCGATAGCCGGCCTCGCCGGGCCGATCTACTCGCTTTCGATAAAGGCGGGATGGAAAGGCACCATCTCGGGTCTCGACGGCATCGGCTGGATCGTGCTCTCCATCACGATATTCGGCGGCTGGAAACCGTTCAGGGCGGCCTTCGGCGCGTACCTCTTCGCGTTCCTTCAGTGGCTCGGCCTCGTGCTCCAGCCCAGCCTGCCCTCGGTGCCCTCCCAGGTTCTCCAGGTCGCGCCCTTTCCCCTCATGATCCTCACACTCCTCTTCGTCAATATAGGCAACGCCGAGTGGGTGGATCGCTCTCTCGCGCGCCTTCCGGAGAACGTCCGCCGCGATATAGCCAGGGTTCTGCGCGCGATGAACGCGACACCGCCCGCCGCGCTCGGGGCGCCGTTCGAGAAGGAATAAAAATCGGGGATGTGGNNGGGCAGCCGCCCTACGGTCGGGCAATGCCATTGCATGGCGAGCGACCGCCTGTGGTTCAACAGATGTTCAGCGCCGCGAAAAGAGAATAGCCTCGCTCAGCGCGAGCATGAAAGGCCCTGTCCCCTTGAAATCATCGGAGATCACGGGTTCGCGGATATAGTATTCAAAGGAGCCATCGCGGTAGGGATTGCCGCCCAGGCCCGCCACCTTGCAGATTCCACCCAGATGGAGGCGAGGGATCGCCCCATCGCGGCACTCCCAGCTTGTCTTGAGCTCGAGAATACCCTCCAGGGCCAACCGGGCCGCCCGGGCCCATGCAGCCGCCTGCCCGCCGGTCCGGCTATACTCTTTCCTCGCGCCTTTGTACAGCGCATAAGCGAACATGGCGGACGCGGATGTCTCCTCATAGTTGCCCGATCCGAAGGGCATATCCATAACCTGTGGCCAGAGCCCCGATGCCCGCTGCGCGCGCGCCACGGCGTCGAGAAGTTCCGCCAGCATGTCCACGAGAAGGGCACGCTGGCTGTGTGAGGGTGGAATCCAGTCGAGGGTATCGACGAGCGCCATGCTCAGCCAGCCCACCCCACGGCCCCATACGTGCGGCGAACAGCCAGTAAGGGGATCCGCCCACTTCGACAGCCCCCCCTCGTCCTTGGCGTGATAGTAGAGCCCTGTGGCTCCATGCTTCATGGAGGCTTGTACCGTGAGGAATTGCCCGCATACATCATCGAAGAGCTCGGGCCGGCCGAACTCGACACCACAGCGGGCCTGGAATGGTCCGAACATATAGAGGCCGTCGAGCCACACCTGGTCAGGATAAATTTTTTTGTGCCAGTAAGACCCTGATGGCGTTCGGGGCTGAAGACTCAACTGCCCTGCAAGGGCACGAATCGCCTTCTCATAGGACTCTCGTCCAGTCGCCTTCCAGAGATAAAAAAGCTCTTTCCCCGGATTGATCTGATCGAGGTTGAACTCGTCGGCCGAATAGCCCCTGATCACGCCATCCGGAAGGATCAGCGCGTCGAGGCGTTCGCGGACGAGCCCGTCGAGGAGCCCGCCAAAGACACGCTCCGAGGACTCCCCAAGCGCGTGAAGAAGCACGCCCGTCTCGTAATTCCACTTGACGCGGGCGGGCGTGCAGTCCGCCAGGGCAGCCGCGGCCGCCGACGCGAGAATCTGCAGATACACGGCTGTCCTGTCGGGGTTCATAGTACTGCTCGCCGCAGTTTTTACTGCAGATACCCCGCGTCGTCCATCTCCTGGCGCGCGGTCTTTTCCCACTCCGCCGCGCCAAGCTTGTCCATCTGCGCGATGAAGGCCGCGAAATTCTCTTTCGTGAGCGGGCGCTTGCCGAGCACGAACTCCTGGACGCCCTGATTGATGTAGCGCTTCAGGTCAGCATTGTTGGGATGCGGCTTAATGGTGCCGGAGCCGGTCACGTTCGTCCACGGGAAGTTCTGGAAGGTCTTGAGGTAGAGCAAGGGGCCCATGGTGCGGCCGTTCGCGGTCTTGAAATACGGATACCGCGAGATGAGCTCCATGTCGCTGTTGTAGAACACCATGTTCCTGAGCTGGGTGACGGTCTGCCCCTTCGGCGAAGAGAATTTGGTATCGTCGGGCACGCCCTTGTCGCTGATATTGCCGTTCGCATCGATGGAATAGTTGACCCCCTCGACACCCCATCCAAGGAGTTTGTATCCCTCATCGGTCGCCATATAGTCGAGGAGCTTGGCGATGGCTTCCTTCTTGCCCGGGACCTTCGCGGCCTTTGCCGAGATCGCGTAGATGCGGTAGTTCGCGTCATAGATGCCGACGGAACTCTTTCCGGAAGGGCCTTTGGGTGGGGGAAGCGCCGCCCACTCCCCGTTCGGGAAATTCTTGTCGAATGGCGCATAATTCGCCGACGCGGCGAGCGCGGCGAACTGCTCGCGCATGACGCCGAATTTTCCCTGCTTCCATGCGGCCCGGAAATCATCCTTCTTCAGACTCGGCCAGTCCGGGTCTATGATCTTGGCGTCGATCATTTTCTTCACGAACTGCAGAGCGTCGTAGTACTCGGGTTTTTTGACGTTGAGCCCGAAATTCTGCTTCGTCATGTTCCAGGTGCCCGCGACGCCGAACGCGCCCATGATGGGGTCAAAGCGGCGGCCCATATACTGTTCCTGATCGAAATACTCGACGAAGGCGCCGAAGCCGTAGGTGTCGTTCTTGCCGTTCCCGTCGGGATCGTTGTAGGTAAAGGCGTAGCAGACATTGAAGAACTCGTCGAGGTTGGCCGGCATCTTGAGGCCGAGCTTGTCCAGCCAGTCCTTGCGGATCACAAGGTCCTCGTTTCTCTGCAGCGAGCCGGGGAAGGCCAGCCCGTAGCTCTTCCCGTTGACCGTCGTATAGGCGCGGCTGTCCTGGTCGAACCAGTTCTCCGCGCGGTGCGGCATGAGCGGGTACATGTCGTCGACAGGCGCCACGAGCCCCTGTTTAATGAGGATCTGCCAGGGCTCGCGGCGAACCATGAAGATGTCCGGCAGCTGATTCGCCGCAGCCGCGGCGAGAATCTTCACGTCCTGATCATTCTCGTTCGATGGCTCGGCCATGAGCTTGAGATCGATGCCGAGCTGTTCCCTGGCTATCTTGTAGAACACCCAATCGTCGGGCGGTGGCCCCGCCTCGGTGATCGCCGCGCCATACCAGAGTTCAATCGGCACCAGCTTCTTGGTTCCCTGTCCGAACGCCGATGCGATGACCACCAGCATAAGCAACATGATCATTCCGGCTTTTACAATTCTTTTCATATCGTCCTCCTTCATGGCAAAATGCCAAACTTAAAGCTATCCTTTAACGCTCCCGAGCATGGTACCCTTGACAAAGTATTTCTGTATAAAAGGATACGCGACAAGCATCGGAATCGCCGCCAAAAACACGCTTGCCGCCTTGATGGCATAGATCGGCGCCTCCCCAAAGGCGTTCGCCTCCACATACTCGTTCATGCCCGAAGACAGCAGAATATTTCTCAGGAGAATGGGCAGGGGCTGGAGCTTCGCGTCGTTGATATAGAGCATGGCGTTGAAAAAGTCGTTCCAGAAGTGCACACCGTAGTAGAGTCCTATCGTGAGCAGGATCGGCTTCGAGAGCGGCAAAATAATTTTGAGCAGCACCGTCAGCTCCGAAGCGCCGTCGATGCGCGCCGATTCCTTCAGTTCCTCCGGCAGCTCCTCGAAGAAACTCTTCATTATCAGGGTGTTGTAGACGCTGACCGCGCCGGGCAGAAATACCGCCGCGAGCGTGTTGGAAAGCCCAAGTTTGGTGACCAACAGGTAATTCGGGACAAGGCCCGGATTGAAAAGGTACGGCACAAGGACTATGCCGTACAGCAGCTTTCTTCCCGGCAGAGTCTTTATCGACAGAACGTAGGCGAGGGGCACGGTGAAGAAGAGCGCCGTGGCGACACCCTCAAAGAAGATGCGGAAGCTGTTGCCCGCCGCGCTCAGGAACGAGCGGTGTCCAAGGAGCGCCCGATACGCCGCCGTGGACCACTTCCATGGCGCCAGGAACATGCCGTCGAGCGCGGACCCGATGAAGTCGTTCGGACGGAAGGACAGCGTGAGCGTACTCCATATGGGTATGATGAGCAGGGTGAATATCAGCACAAGCCCGGCATCGATAAAGAAGTGAAAGAGCCTGTCGCTTCTGGTCAACCTGATCGTGCTCGTCATACCGTTCTCACACCTCTCACCGCCCTGTCCTCTCCATCAATAAAGACCATTGCCCGTATACCGCTTGATGAGCCTGTTCGACACGACAATCAGCAAAAGGCCGAATACGCCCTTGAACAGCCCCACCGCCGTGGCGAGCCCGAAGCGGAATTCAAGGATACCCTGCCGGTAAATCCAGGTGTCGATGATGTCGGCGACGCTGTAGACCGGCAGCGAGTACAGCATGAATATCTGGTTGAATCCGGCATCGAGCACCGTGCCGAGCTTGAGCAGCACGACCACGACGATCACGGGCTTTATGGCGGGAAGCGTGATGTAGCGCACTCTCTGCCACGCGCTGGCCCCTTCCACCGACGCGGCCTCNNATGCCGTTCGACGGCGAAAGGATCGCCAGGAGTATGGCGTACATGATGACCCAGGAGAGAAAATGCGGCAGATACGCCATCGTCTGCACGGTTTTCCTGAGCCAGTATACGCGGCATTCGTAGAGCGCGACCGCGAGGAAGACCGCGGCGGGGATCGAGAAGGCCATCTTCCCGACACTGTAAAAAACCGTATTGCGGATCAACTCCCAGAAATAATAGCTGTGTACAAAATCCGAGAAATTTTTGAGTCCAACCCAGGGGCTCCCCGTGACCCCCTTCAGCGCCTGAAAATCTCGGAAAGCGATCTGCGCATTCCAGATAGGCACATACTTGAATACGATGAAGTAAATAAAAGATATCGAAGCAAGGAGATACATTGATTTATGCCGCACGATGCGGCGCCACAGAGCATGAGAAGCCGGATTTTTCAACAAGACCGATTGTCCTTCCATCATTGTCCGTTCATCGCTCATGATAGGCGATAAAGTTGCTCTTTTTCAGTCGGATTCTTGTACTTTTCTGACTTCGACAAAAGGCGCACCACGAAAAGACCCGGGGGTGGCACCCGTTATTTTTTTAAAAACCCTGCAAAAATACGCTTCATCACTGAAGCCGGTCCTGTCGGCGATTTCCGCGAGGCTTGCTCCGGTCGAACGCAGCAGGTCGATCGCGTGCATAACGCGGAGCCGCGCGAGATATTCCCAAAGTGAGACTCCCATCTGCCTGTGGAAAATTCTGCTGAGATAGTCCTCGCTCGTGTTAAGGAGGGAGGCGAGTTTCCAGCGCGAGAGCTGTTCCGTATACGTCTTGTTTATGAAAAAGATGCACTTCGCGACAATGCACGCGGTCGGGCTTGGAAGAAATGCTTGCTCTTTCAGTGCCCTCTGAATCAAGTCTGTCAATAAACCCCAGAAGACCGCGCCCATATTACAAAAAATCGTATGGGGGCGCGCAAGAGAGAACCCCCATTCTTCCTTCGCCTCAAAAGAGCGAGACGCCGCGATCAGCGGCACGGTGGGGAAACGCCGCAACAGCGAGCCGTACCCTTGAGTCTCCAGTTTCGTCTCCAAAACAAGAAAGAGCGCGGGGCGCCACCGGTTCAGCGCCGCCTCTGCCGCCGCCGGAGAGGCGCACGCGACGAGTCTCATGCCCACCCCTTGGGCAACGCGTTGAATGTGAGCCATCCCCGGAGAGAAAGCTGGCTCATTTCCAACTATCAGGATCGCCGAAGGAGAATCCGAGAATAGGATCGACCGTAAAAACCCCGCCGCATCCGCAGACTGCCGCAGCATGGGGTCTGCCCTCTCTGAAGAAGCCTGAAGCGCGATGAAGCACTCGGCCCTCTGGAATATATCCTGATCGAGGATAAATGAGAGCGCGGCGGAGCTCTCATGGTCAATGCTCGCCGGGTCTAAATAGAGAAGCAGCCTCTGCGCTTCGGAGAATTCCTGACCAAAGACGGCATTGTAAGGCAACACCTGAAATGGCCCATCAGATAGGCGAGAAAGGGCTGATTCCGCAAGGAGCCGTTCCGGCCCGATAAGACAAAGCGCTTTCGATTCGCTTGAGATAGCGCGGATTGCGCCATTCATTGTCGGGTATGGCAGGCACAATGTGACAGAGGCGCAATCTCTGTCCTTTGTGAAACGAATCTGCCCACCATGGAGGATCGAAAGCTGTCCGGCGAGTTCAAGGCGGATATCCTTTTCATTCTGAGGAAGATCGGGGGTGCCCCCGCGCGGCGGTAATCCCGAAGGCAGAGAGAGCGCCAAAGCACAGCCCTGCGCCAAGGCGGTAATCGAAAGCCTCAATTTGACGGTCTGGGACATCTCTGCAAAGAGCTGCGCCAGAATCGATAGTATCCGCGCGAGTTGATCCGTGTCGCCATAGAGCGCGGGATATGTCGAAGGAGGCTTCGCGCACTCTATTTCCAATCCACGCGGGCCATCCGAAAACCGGCCGCCAACCCATTCGACGCAGAACGCGTAGGGATCGAACAAGGCCGCCTTTGCCAATACCGCGTCGGATTTTGCCTGCGAAAGGTCCAGCAAATACCGCACGAGTTCCTTCAGTCTCGAAACTTCCTGTTCCGGAACTTCCTGTTCCGAGACTTCTCGCCCGTCCGCACCCGAGACTGGGGCGGCATCAAACGTATCGATCGAGCTCTGCAACTCCCTCGATATCACCGCGACGATATCCGATTTCGATTTCTCCGCCCTCTCGGCGCGCTTCCGCGCCTCGTCTCCCTCCTCGAAGAGCATTATTCCTCTCAGCGCGGATGAGAGAGTCGAACGAATCTCTTCATATAGAGAAGGATCGATATCTCTTGCCTGAATCACCAGGTGCCCCAAGTCCGTCGATTCAAAAAACAGGGGCAAAACATAATAGGTGCCGGGCTCGGCCGGCATCATCCTGTCCGGCAGGAAACAGCCTTGCGGGACAGCCTCGCAGGATCGTTTCGGGCGGATGATTTCCGGCGGAGAATCTTCTTTCCTCTTCTTGAACCCCCCTCGGAACATCAGTACACCCTGCTTGTCTGGCGTCACGAGATACGCGCACGCAATTCCAAGCTCCGTCAGATGCGCCGTGGACGCAGCGATGATCGACGGCATATCCTTTGCGCAGAGCAGCTCTTGATTAAAGAGACTGAGTTTCTGCTCATCCTGTTTCTCCTTCCAAAGCTGGTACTCGTATTTCCTTTCTTTAGATAGACATACAGCGACCATCCCCTGATGTATGAGCGTCTCTATTCGCTCCGCCTCGCCAGTCGAGTGAGCGCGCTTTAAAAATTCCACGCGGAGCGCCGAGAGCATGTTCTGCAACACTCCGACTTCCCCTCCAGACTCAATATTCGCGTCCAGCATCTTGTCGAGGAGCACAATGAACGAACGATCCTGCTTGGCAGAGAGCGAGGCCTCGAATGCCCCGGCAAGCTCAGAAGAGAGACCGACCCTCGCCCGCGACGCGCCGGCCTTCCGGACCGAGCTCGACATACATCCACAGGAACTCCGAATTACGAGTTTCGTCTTCAGCTCCTTGTCAGGCGGGGGAATTCCACTGCGCATCTCGGAGAGCAGTCTAAGCGCGCATAGTGCCTGATGGCTGAACGGCATATGCACCGTCGTGAGGGGAGGAGAAAATATGCGGCTCTCTTCCGAGTCATTGAACCCGCCGATCGGAATATCAAAAGGAATTTCCATCCCCCGCTCTCTCAGCACGAGCCCGCCTTCAAACGCCAGAAGATCGCTCGCCGCGCACAGCGCGTCAAAATCCCTGCCGGGGACAAGGCCGCGCTCATCGAGGAGCTGTAAGACCGCACGACGCCCCTCGGTCCATGGGATATCGAGGCACACAAGAGAAGGGTCATAGGCTATGTTCGCTTCCTTCAAAGCGTCGCAGTATGCGTGGTATCGTTCCTCCGCCGAAGAATGCTGGCGGGGACCCGCGAGAAACGCGATATGCCTCTTCCTGTGAGCCCGGATAAAATGCTTTATCAGCGCTTTCATCCCCGAATACGCGTCGATGCCGACAAAAGGGTGTTCGCCGATTTTGAGTCCAAACGTGACAAGCGGCACATTGACGGTATCGAGCAGGAAACGCTCAACCACCGCCTCGGTCGCATATCCGCTCAGTGTCGAGGCCCAGCACAGCGCCAAATCGACATTCGGGGATCGGGCATACCGGTATACCCCGTTCCTCATGTGTTCAAACCCCGGAGCGGCGTTCAGGCGGCCGCCCGGCAGCACGAAGAGGACACAGCGCTGGGACTGCGAGGCGGCTATAAGCTCCGACCACAGACCACGCGACGAACCCGTGTGCAGCGACGCCAAGAGAAAAGCGATTCTTGGATAATGCGCCTGCATTTGTCTCCAATTGTGCTCTCCGCAGGAGCGAGCTGTCAACAAATTTTCGCGTCGTCGCTTCCAATACGACAGAAAAATCCAATTCTTGCGCATCAAAGACGATTGCGGATTTCCGGGGACGGCTCTATACCATACCAGACGGAGAACGATATGACAGCGGATATTGCGGAATTCGGCGGCGCTGGCGATGGACACACGGATAATTCGAACGCCTTCGCAGCCGCGATCGCCTCGCTGAAGCGCGCCGGAGGCGGAACTCTAAGAGTACGCCGCGGCGTCTATCTCTGCGGCCCTATAGAACTCTTCAGCAACATGACATTGGAAATCGAACATGGCGCTATTCTGCAATTTCTGCCCGATGTCCAACGCTATCCTCCCGTGCTCACGCGCTGGGAGGGGATAGTCTGTTTCGGTATGCATCCCCTTGTGTTCGCAAGAGATGCCCACGATATATCACTGAAAGGCGAAGGAATCATAGACGGCAACGGAAATCCCTGGTGGGCCTCGCTCAGACGCAAGAAAAGCGCGCGTCAGTCATGCCCTGTCGAGCCGATAGAACTCACGCTCGCGGAATACAACAAGGACCTCGTCGACCAGCCTTCGGGTGGCGGAGGCAGGGAAATACAGTTCCTGCGGCCGCCCCTCGTCCAATTTTTCAGGTGCTCCAATATAAGCATCGAAGGCCTGACATTCCGAAATTCGCCGTTCTGGACTATTCACCCTGTATTTTCGGATCATGTAATCATCTGCAACGTTCTTGTACAGAACCCACCGGACGCCCCCAACACCGACGGCATCGACATCGACTCCTGTACGGACGTCAGGGTTGAAAATACTACCGTCGACGTCGGCGACGACTGTATCGCCATCAAGGCGGGCGCAGGAGAACGCGGCCTGCGCGAAGGGAAGGCGTCAAAACGAATCACCATCCACGGCTGCCATTTTAAGCAGGGGCACGGCGGGGTCGTCATCGGCAGCGAAACCGCTGGCGGCATCTCCGACGTCTCGGTGAGCGACTGCACCTTTGAGAGTACGGACCGCGGCGTGCGGCTCAAGAGTAGGCGCGGAAGAGGAGGCGCTGTCAGTAATCTGCGCTTCTGCAACCTGAAAATGGAAAGAGTCCTCTGCCCCGTCGCGATCAACATGTACTATCGCTGCGGCGCGAAGCCCGAAGAAAAGGCGGATCTCTTCTCGCTGGCGCACAGACCCGTGAATACGCTCACTCCACTTTTCCACGATATCGAAATCAGCGGCCTTGAGGCGCAAGGCTGCCGCGCCTCGGCGGGATTCATCGTGGGCTTGCCCGAGGCTCCGATCGAGGGCCTCAAAATGAAACACTGCCACATTGGGCTGGCCGGCCACGACATGGTGCCCGTTTCCGAGTCGGAGATGTTCGAGGGCATCCCCGAAACCGGCGCGCGCGGAATCCGGATTCGCCACGCGTCGTGCGAATTCAAGGATGTCACGGTGACAGGCCTTGCAACCGGCGAAGAACCTTTCATCTTTGAGGATGGAGCGAAGACGGACACACTATGATCGGTTC
>DIMW01000012.1:169341-208696 GCA_002425765.1 Spirochaetaceae bacterium UBA5556
CTCAGCCTCCCCACGCGCAGAACAAAAGACGCAAGGATGGTAAGACAGCCCAGGATGACGAGCGTCAGATCGAGAGAGTGATCCGCAAGCACGCCGACAAGCGGATACAAGAGCGCGATGAGTATGCGCTCCAGCATCGAGATGCCTGAGAGCACGGTCGCCCTGTGATCGTCGCTGATCAGCGTATTCATGGCGGCCGAGAGCATCGGCGCCCGGAACAGCTTGAGGATGACAACCCCGGACATCGCGATGAGCGCCACGACGAGTCCGTGAACCGCGCCTGTCGCGATATAGAGAATACCCGGAATCAGCGAGGAAAAGAACAGTATCTTTCGCGCGCCGAATCGTTTCTGAAGTGGCCCTGTCGCGGAAAGGAGAAGTGTCGCCCCGAGATTGAATCCGGCCCCCGCAAAGCCGTTCCAGGAGACCGGCACACCCTCTCTCGCGAGCAGGGACTGATAGAACCAGAACATGAAAAAGGTGAGCGCGGAGATCGCCGCGTAGTCCAGACCGAAATTTCTTAATGATTTCTTTCTGAAGATGATGAGGAAGCCCTCGACCCCGTGCCTCAGGAACCCTCCGTCCACCGGCGCGGTGTAGGACTCTTTCACTCCAAGCAAGGCCACTCCAGAGAGGGCCATGGCCGCAGCCGTGAACACGAACACAAGCCCCAGAGACCGCTCATAGGGCAGAAGGCCGCTTCCCGCGAAGAGCGAACCCAGGGGGAACGCGAGAAAGAGCCCGGCGGTACCCGCCGCCTCATACCTTGCGAACACGCGGGACGACTGATCCTCACTGGCTTCGGCGGCCAGAAATTCATAGAGAAACGCCTTGTCGGCACCGCTCACGAAGGTCATGCCGAGCGCGCAGATCACCTCGCCCACCGCCAAAACCCAAAATGCCCTGAATATTCCGAACGCGAGGAATCCGAGAGCGAGAAAGAACGATCCCAGCAGGAGCGAGACCTTCCTGCCCCACTTGTCGGCCACAATTCCCGTCGGGACCTCAAGGAGCATCATCGCGACGGAAAATAGGGCCTCAAGAATAAACATGCGACTGTAATCGAACTTCAGGCGATACAGATAGAACGGTACCGCCAGAGCTCCAAAGAACTGCAGATTCTTGAGGAAGGAAAAAGCGTAAAACGCTTTAAGTCTCGACGGGGTCGCCATGATGGTACCAAAGCTAGCGCTCGCGGAAGTTTCATGCAAGAGGGGATGCATTGTAGAAGTGTTTTTCGTACAATACTTTCTCAAGGAGATACACCATGGTGCCCACCAAAGAAATGCTTGACCAGATTGCGCAAGAAGAAAGAGAACTCATTCTGGACCATTTCACCGAGGAAGACGCGTGGGAGCTGGGCTGTCTTCTCGTCGAAGAAGCCCGAAAACGCGGAGCCCGAGTCGCCGTCGACATCCGCCGCCCTGCACAGATCATGTTCCATGCGGCCCTCGCCGGGGCCACGCCAGACAACGACGAGTGGATTCGCCGCAAGTCCAATGTGGTGTTTCGTTTCGGGAAAGCGTCGTTTGCGGTAGGGATAAGCCTGGCTTTGGCCGACACCACCATCGAAAAGAAGTCCTTTGTGAGCCCACTGGACTACAGCCCCCACGGAGGAGCTTTCCCCATCAGGGTCGCGAACTGCGGACTCGTCGCCTGCGCCACCGTGTCCGGCCTGCCCCAGGAAGAGGATCATGCGCTCGTCACGGCGTGTATCCGGAAATTCAGGGAATTGAAGAGATAGACAAAAAAGATAGGGAAGGAATCGAGACGATCTACAAAATGATAATGACAAGAGCAACCTCTCCTGGGTTCTTAAATCTTAACGAGTTCATAACAACCTCGGCCTTTATCTTAATATGGTTTTTATTCCCCATTTTTGCGATAAGCACTAGTTTCTACTCAGTACTAGGAGGAATCGCATGTTCGTCATCATCGTGGGGAGCGGGCGCCTGGCCGTTGGACTGGCTTGCTCCATGTCCTTGCGCAAGGACGATGTCGTCATCATTGATCGTGGAATAGATGCCGGGAAACTCGGCGCATCATTCGACGGAGTCCTGGTGGATGGCGACCCTATGGATATCGAAACTTTGAATCAGTCCGGCGCACCGCGCTGCGACCTCTTCATGGCGGTGACAGGGGACGACAATGTCAACGCGGCGTGTGCCCAGGCCGCAAAACTCCTTTTCAAAGTCCCCAAGGTTCTGGCGAGAATAGCGGACCCGGCCCGGGAATCCTTTTTCAGAGAACTTGGCCTGTCGACTGTCTGTCCGACCACAACAGGCATCAACGAAGTCCTGGACTGGCTGACGTCTGACCGGCTACATCCATGGGATCTCTACCTGGAACCTTCGATCATCTGCGTGCAGCCGCGAGGAGACTGGATAGGCAAGAATTTCGACGTCATAGACAAATCCCAGGGAGTAAAGATAGTCGGCGTCATCAGGAAAGGCTTCCTCGCGAGAATGCCCTCCAGGGACTTCGTCCGCGAGGGAGATACCGTGGTCGTGTCGATGCGGCACAACAGGGGACAGAGACGTTTATGGAACGTGTGATTATTGTAGGCGCAGGAAAAGTAGGCTTTCATCTGGCCAAAGTCTTGCTCGAAGCAGACTACGAGGTCTCGATAGTAGAACGCGAGGGCGTCCGGGGAACGGCGGTCGTGGAAGCTCTCCCCGTACATGTGTACAGGGGTGAGGGGACAGACATCGAGGTATTGAAAGACGCAGGGACCGCCGGGGCATCATATTTTGTCGCGGCGACAGGCAACGACGCCGACAATCTCGTCGCCTGCCAGATCGCCAAGAAGCATTTTCTTGTCCCGCACGCGATCGCCAGGGTGATCGATCCAGCGAACGAAAAGCTTTTTAAGGCGCTGGATATCGACGCGGTCATAAGCACGACAGCGCTTGCCGCCCAGACTATCCGGAATGTCTTGCCCTCAAACGGGCTGCGTCTGACCGCCATCTTCGGTCAGGGAGATACGGAACTCGCTGAAATAAATCTGGGAAACGATTCTCCCGTCATCGGATCACCCATCATGGATATCAAGCTCCCTGAAGACTGTCTGCTCATCGCGGTCCTGCGGGACGGAACCGTGTCGTTGCCGCGAGGGCGAACCATTCTCAACTTGGGTGACAGGGTTTTTGCCCTCGCAAAACGCAATCAGGCGGACGATCTGCGCAGATCGCTGCTCGGAGCCCACTCATGATACGGGAACTTCGCGACGGAGCCCTCGCCACTGCCTGGGGCGTCTTCGCAGAAATAGCCTTCTCTCTCCTGCTTGGGCTTCTGGGGTGCGCCATATTCCTCCTGGTCCTCCTCATCCTGGGGTAAGTATGAGCAAAAATAACAGTCTCAAAGATATGAGGATAATACTGTATTATACGGGGGAAATACTCGTCGGAGTGGCGCTGCTCAATATCATTCCCCTTCTGACGGCCCTGATCGAGGGCGATGCCGCTTCGGCCGCCGATTTCACCGTAAGCCTTGGAGCCACGCTTACTTTAGGCGCTGGCCTCGCCCTTCTGGGTACAGGCGGCACCCGCGCCGGCTGGAAGCACGGGATGGTCACTGTAGCCTTCTCCTGGCTCGTCGCCATGATCGTCGCGGCTATCCCCCACTGGCTTTCGGGACATTTCGGCTCTTATCTCGACTGCGTCTTCGACGTGATGAGCGGCTTCACCACCACCGGGCTCACTCTTGTACAGGACCTCGACCATGTATCCGACAGCCTCAACATGTGGCGCCACCTTCTCACCTTCGTCGGCGGCCAGGGGATTGTCGTGCTGGCTCTCGCCATCTTCACCGGCGAGGGAGGCGGAGGATACGACTTCTACGTGGGAGAGGGAAAGGACGAAAGACTTTTCCCCAGCGTCCTGCACACAGCCAAGGCCATATGGCGCATCAGCCTCCTCTATCTGGTGCTGGGGACTTTCGTGATGTGGATCGTCTGCATCTCCATAGGGCTGAACGCCGGCAGGGGCTTCCTCCACGCGCTCTGGATATTCATGTCGAGCTGGAGCACGGGGGGCTTCGCTCCTATGTCGCAGAGCATACTTTACTACCACAGCAGGCTCTTCGAGCTTGTCACGTTTATCTTTTTTGTAATCGGCTCTTTCAACTTCGCCCTGCACGCGGCGGTCCTCAAAGGCGAATGGAAAGAACTCCTGCGCAACCTCGAGACCATGTCATTCGGCACGACGATGTCGCTCCTCTCCTTCTTCACTGCCTGGGGATTAGTCAAATTCCACGTCTACCCCAATCTTGTCGCCCTCATCAGCAAAGGTTTTTACCAGCTCGCCTCTGCCCATACGACGACGGGATTCATGACGATCTATCCTCAGCAGTTTGTGACCGAATGGGGCGACATCGCCATTCTTGCCGTGATCATCGCCATGATGTTCGGGGGAAGCGCCTGCTCCACGGCGGGCGGATTCAAAGGCTTGCGCGTGGGGATCTTGTTCAAGGCCCTCATCCAGGATACCAAACGGCTTCTTAGACCATCCAGCTCTATCGTGATTCAGAAATATCACTACCATGGAGAGCGGTCGCTCGGGGAACAGCAGGTTCGGAGCGCGGCTCTCGTGGTGCTGATGTACATGGCAATCTTCGCCATAGGTGCGCTCGCGGGCTGTATGGCCGGATACCCCTTCCTGCTGTCAGTCTTTGAGTCGGCTTCGGCCACAGGCAATGTCGGGCTCACGGTAGGAATATCTTCTCCTTCCATGCCAGCATTTCTTAAAATTGTCTATATCTTCAACATGTGGGCGGGTAGGCTCGAGTTTATGGCCATCCTCGCCTCGGCGGGATTTGTGGCTTCGCTTTTCAAAGGAGATCGCCATGCTCGGGCTTAGACTATGGATTCGCCGCCGAATCGCAGTACTTCTGTTTATGGCCATGGTTTTCGAAGTGGCCGGACAGACCGCAGGGAAAACCGACAGCGGCGCTCACCCGGTCTCAGTTGCCCAGCTCATCGCGAGCACGAAGGAGTATGATGGGAAAACTCTGACAATACAAGGAGAAGCGATCGGAGACGTGATGACGAGAGGAGATCACGCCTGGGTGAACATCCTCGGCGATGGTGTGGCGATCGGTGTCTGGATGACAGATAAGCAGGCATCTCAAATACATGAATTAGGAAGATATGGGAGCACCGGAGATATCCTCCAGGTGAGCGGCATCTTCCACAGGGCCTGTCCTGATCATGGCGGAGAAGCGGATATACACGCGACCACAGTCCAGGTGCTGCACCAGGGCAGCAAAAATGCAATCGGGATAAAGCCGGGAAGGTTGGCGGCCGGCCTTGGCCTATGTGTTTCGGGAGGGCTGCTCGCGCTCTTCTGGAGGCGCCGCGAGCGGAAAAACATGAGCTCCTAGTCCGCCGGGACTCTAGGCAAAGGCACCGCCTTGGCGGAATACTTGAATAAGATTGGCGTGCTCAGCATGAGAGGCCGAAAATGGCGGGAATCATCGCGGTCGGGATCAGCAGCTCGCCTAACGCAGAGAGGTTAATGCGTTGGGCCAAGCACAAAAGCGAGTCTCTGGATATTGAGTGGTGTGCCATACATGTCGATGATGGATCCTTACCGAGCAAAGCGGATAAAGAGAGCCTGGAAGCCAATCTGTCGAGGGCCGAGTCCATGGGAGCTCAGATTATAACTGCCGTAGGTTCGGACGTCGCGGCCACATTCATCGCCGCCGCCAGCGAAAAAAAGGCCACCATGCTCGTGATCGGCCGCTCTGGCCTATCGGCGTCCGGACTTTTCCCCAGGCGGGCGACGATATCGGACAAGATTCTGCGTAACGCCCGCGGCCTGGATGTCGTCGTGGTGAGCGACGAGATCGGATCGAAAACCTCGTCGGTCATCCCCTCGCTCGTGCATCTCTTCAGTGCTCCCTGGACTCAGTATGCCCTGCTCTGTGGCGTCTTCGTTCTTGTCACGGCGCTCTGCCTGTTGCTTCAGCCGGTCCTGGACAGGAGAAACATAGCGCTTCTGTATCTGGCGGCTGTCCTTCTTCTGTCCCTGGTGGCCAGTCCGGCGCCGGTCACGCTCCTGGCGATTGTATCGTCTCTCACCTACAATTTCCTTTTCATCCCGCCGAAATTCACACTGACCATATCCTCGCCTGAGGACATTCTCCTTTTCGTCATCTATTTTTTGGTCGCCGCCGTCACGGGCTTTCTGTCCGCGAGCCTCCGTTCGAGGGAACGCTTGCTCCTCAAGCGGGACAGAGCCGCCAGTTTTCTGCTCGTCGTCGCCGACCGGCTTTCCGGACTGACTTCGATAGAAGAGGCGGCCGCCGCTTCTTCGCAGATCGTGGACAGTCATTTTGGAACGCCTTCGGTGATCTGTATCGCCCCTTGGAACGATGTCCCGGAAATTATTGTCGGTTCCGCGGCAGGCTCATTGAGCGCGACCGAGAAGCTTCAGGCGAGGGACTGCATCGAACGCGGCACCGCGGTCAGCGCCTCCAACGGAAGGCGCCGGCAAGAGGCCCAGTACCGGTTCGTGCCCGCCAGCTCGGGAGACTCTGTCGTGGCGGCGATAGGATACGAAATCCCCGCCGAAAAAAGCCGCATTGAGGAAATCGACCGACTTCTGCTGGCACTTGGAAGAAATTTGGCTCTTTTTATCGAGCGCGTGCGTTCAGACGAACTCTCGAAGAGGGCCGCCCTCGAACTGGAATCCGAACGGCTCGCGAAGGTCCTCTTCGACTCCGTCTCTCATGAGCTGAAAACACCGCTCACTTCCATCACAGGATCTTTAAGCGCGCTCAGAGATCAAGACCTGTTCTCTCAGGCCGCCATCAGGGCCGAACTGGTGGATGGCGCGCTGCAGTCCGCGGAAAACCTCACGCGCACCGTGGACGACATGCTCTCTATCGGGAGAATCGAGGCCGGCACCCTCAAGCTGAAGCGTGAGCCGATCGAGGCTGCGGAGCTGGCGAGGAGCGCGGTGGTGGCTGTATCTGCCCATCTTTCCGGGCGAAAACTCACGGTACATCTTCCCAAGGGGCCTGCGGCCTATGTGGTCGACTCAATCCTCGTGAATAGACTCGCCGTGAATCTCCTGGAAAATGCCTGCAAGTATTCATCCGCCGGGGCGCCTGTCGAACTCGAGCTGGCGGACAAAGACGGGGGACTTTCGCTGACCGTGAGGGATTCGGGCCCCGGTTTCAGTTCGGAACGCATGCTGCACCCTTTCGCCAAATTCGCGCATCGCGCCGGCGACAGGCAAGGAGGACTCGGTCTGGGCCTGGCCATATGCAAAGGGATCGCCGAGGCACACGGCGGGAGCATAGAGGCAAAGAAAACAGCGGCAGGTTTCGAAATCGAGGCTGTCCTGCCGGGATGCAGGGAAGGAGACGCGGATGCGCGCGCTGGTGATTGACGACGAGCCGAGGATACGAAGGTTGCTCGCCATCGCTCTGGCCGGCAAGGGCTGGGAGACTTTCGAGGCGGCCAATGGGTTCGAAGGCATCCAGGAGTTTCTGGCCAACAAGCCCGATGTCGTGCTGCTCGACCTCAATCTGCCGGACATGGAGGGCACCGAAGTCCTCGCGCAACTGCGGGCGTGGAGCAGTGTTCCCGTCGTCGTCCTCTCGGTGCGCGACTCGCAGGACGA
This sequence comes from Spirochaetaceae bacterium UBA5556, assembly GCA_002425765.1. GTDB lineage: Bacteria > Spirochaetota > Spirochaetia > Treponematales > Rectinemataceae > Rectinema. The sequence goes on from DIMW01000012.1 coordinate 176,970, forward strand.
CATCGTCTCCCTTCTCAACGCCGGCGCCGATGACTACATCGTCAAGCCTTTCTATACGAACGAGATGCTGGCCCGGGTCTCCGCCGTCTGCAGGAGAATGGTTCCCGAAGAGCAGCAGGTGTACCGTGTGGCCGATCTTGAGATCGATATCGACTCTCGAAAAGTAACCAAGGGGGAAGAAGAAGTTCACCTCACCGTCACCGAGTTCTCGGTATTGAACATTCTGCTCCGATATGCGGGGAAAATCGTGACCAAAGACAGGCTGCTGAAAGAAGTCTGGGGGCCGAGCTGGGAGACCGAGGAAGGAAGCCTCCGCGTCCACGTCCTCGCCCTTCGCCGCAAACTGGAGGACGACCCCGAACATCCGTCGATCATCCTGACCGAGCCCGGGGTCGGCTACAGAATAGCGCTGCTGGAGCAAAATCGTGATACCAAACCAAGGAAGTAATCCGGTCTTTTCGGTAGCTTCTGAATTTCATGGCATTAGAGGCAAAGACCAAGGAATATCTTCCTTAAGATACAACGGCTCCTACAGCCACTTCTTCACTTTGAAATAGATAAGCTCCGCGACCACGACGACGGCCATGAGCCCCAGCGCGGCGGGATAGCCCCACGGGATCCCGAGTTCCGGCATGTAGGCGAAGTTCATGCCATAGACGCCGGCGATAAACGTGATCGGGATGAATATGGCGGAGAGGATCGTGAGAATCTTCATGACCCGCGACATGTTCATGTTCACTTCGCTGAGATGGAGCTCAATGATCGACGCCGTGTGTTCACGGTAGGATTCGAGCGCCTCAATCGCCTGGACCGTATTCTCATACAGGTCGCGCAAATAAGGAGAAAGAGAGTTGTCCATCTGAATCGAGTCGCTGCGGGCAAGAGCCCCTATGGAGTCGCGAACCGGCCAGATCACGCGGCGCATCCTCGCGAGCTCGCGCTTGAGCTCCTGAATGCCGTGAAGGAGGGCTCCATCATCCTCCGTGGCGGACGTGTCCTCAAAGCCCTCAAGCCTGTCGCCCAAGCTTTCGAGCACGATGAAGTAATTGTCGACTATGTTGTCCACGAGGGCATAGAGGAGATAATCCGCGCCGAGCTTGCGCAGTTTTCCAACCCCCGCCAAAATCCTCTCCCGCACCCCCTTGAAGGAATCGCCTGGCCTTTCCTGAAACGAGACGAGAATTTTCCCTTTAAGAATAAAACTCACCTGCTCGTACTCGATCGTGCCATCCTCGTGCATCGTGAGCATTTTCGTGATGAGGAAGAGGTAGTCGTCGAAATTCTCGAGCTTCGGTCTGTGCTCGGTGTTGAGAATATCCTCGATCACCAGGGGGTGAATGCCCATCATGGCGCAGAATTTTTCCACCATCCCGCCCGAAAGCCCATTGATATTGATCCAGTTCACCACGTTGAGATCGATGAGGGCAAGAAGTTCACTCACGTCCTCGGGGATGCGCATCACCGCGGATTTTTCGTCGTAGGAGTAGATTGAATAGGTCGCCAGAGTTGGCTCGACATCGCCGATGTAGCGGGCCGATCCGGGAGGCAGCCCCACGGTCTCCACCGAGACACCTGAAAATGGCAGGTTCGAGACTCGCCGCGTCTTCTTGTGGCCGTTCGCGCGCTGAGAACGCCCATCTGCACCTTCGGCCGCGCCGGCTCTCTTCTTTTTCCATCGCCGCTTCATGATGCAAAGAGTAGACCTCTCTACATGAACATGCAAGCTCGTCGTATCAGTGAATGACGCCTTTCTTGATGATGATGCACCCATATGCCGCGGGCTCTGTCGTCGCCAGGATCGCGTAGGCCTGCCTTGCCTTTTCGTAGAACGCGAAGCGCTCGACGGAGCCCACGGCCGCGTCTCCTCGGGGGTCATGCTTCCGCACGACTGCCTTGATTTTGTCGTGGATGAAGGGCAGCGTCGAGTCGCCCTTCACCACTTGCATCAGAGAGACGGGTTCCGCGACGAAAGTGTCGAGTGGGAAAAGGCTCAGGATGGCGTCGAGCATCTCGGGCACGCCGTGGCCGTCCGCTCTCGCGAGCCTGGCCGCATTGCTCGCCGCCGGAAAATTCGAATCACCTATCACAAGGTCGTCTCCATGACCCATCTCGTCGAGAATCTTGAGAAGTTCCGGCGAAATAATGTCGGGTATTCCCTTCAGCATGCTCACCTCTCCAACAATTGAGTTTTCTCTCGGATCGACTTTATTGTACACCGCGGACCGGGTTCATCACAGATCACGAACCACTAATTCATGCTCTTCCGCACTGCCCTGCGCTCCTCCCGCCAGGAGAGCAGCTTATTGAAGACGAGTACCAGAATAAGCACCCCACCCCAGATGACGTCACGGTAAAAATTCGAGATATTGTTGAACATATTGAGGCCCGACGAGAGGAACTGCAGGATGAGGATGGCCATGGTGACTCCGCCTATCGTTCCGAACCCTCCGTTCGGGTCGATGCCCCCGAGCACGGCGATCAGCACGCACTGCAGCGTGTAGGGCGCGCCGTAATCGGCCTTCGCGGAGTTGGCCCGCGCCATCATGATGAGACCGGCGACGGAGGACAAGAGGCCCGAAATCATGTATGTCCGCAGAATGATCGAGGTATTGTTGAGCCCCGCGTAGCGCGCGGCGCGCGGGTTCGTCCCCATCATGTACATGAACGTACCGAAACGCGTACGCGAGAGCATGATCCCGACACTCACGGCCACTATGAAGAAGATCATGAAAGAAAGGGGCACAAACCTGAAGAATTCCGTGTTGCCTATTCTCGAATAGAGCAGCGGCAGTCCGCTCTGCGGGCGGCCATTGGTGATGCCGATCGCGATCCCCGTGAAGAGCTGTTGCGTGCCGAGCGTCGCCAGAATCGCCGGTATGTTGAACCGGGAGATGAGTGTCCCCGCGATGGTGCCGCAGGCCAGACCGACCGAAAGCGAGAGCAGCACGGCGATGATGAGGTACGGCACGACCTGGGCTGGCGGCGCCCCTCTCGGCACGGTCCCTATGAGGAATTTTGCGGCGACGATGGCGGAGAGGTTCGCGGTCCCCACCACCCCGAGATCGATACCGCCCGTGATCATCGCCAGGCTTATGCCGATCGACATGATGCCGTACTCGGGAAACTGCCGCATCATCGAGTTGAAGCTGGCGATCGTCGCGAACTGGTTGGGACGGAGCACGGTCATCAGCACGAAGACGAACACGAGCATGACGAGCAGGCGGAGAAGGTTCGGATCACGCGCGCTTCGTACCCCGCGAACAGTAGCTGCAGTTTTGGTCGTTGTCATGGGCGTCTCCTAGGCCGCGGCCTTCTGCGACTGGGCCCGGCGGCGGCGCGTCGCGATTGTCTGATGGGCGGTGACCCCCGTACCGATGATGATGACGGCTCCTGTAAACACGCGAGTCCAGTATGTCGGTATGCCAATGAGAATTAAACTGTTCGACAGGATGGTCATGAGCGCGACACCGAGAATCGTACCAGTCAGAGACCCCATGCCGCCCGTCACCCTCGTGCCCCCCAGTACCACCGCGGCGATGACCGTCATCTCCATGCCTAGCATGGTCGAAGGGTCGGCGTACGTCATCATGGAGATGCGCGCGATGCCGGTAATTCCCGCGAGCACACCGACGAAACAGTAGAGAAACATCTTGATGCCCCGCACATTGAATCCCGCGCGTTCGGCCGCCGTCTCATCCCCTCCGATCGCGTAGATGCCTCGGCCGAGCATCGTGTAGCGCAACAGCAAAAAGGCCAGGATCAGCACCGCGATGAGAATCAGAATCTGGGAGGGCATGTTCGAGGTGAGACCCATCGTGGGATTCGTCGCGGTGAAGAGTATCTCTTTCCCGTGCCTCGCGATGGCCGGGGGCACATCGGAGGCGCTCGCCGAAAAGGCTCCGAACATGAGCCCGGTGTAGAGGCTCGAGGTGCCGAGCGTCACGACCAGAGTCGGCAGCCTCAGAAAGCCGATCAGGAAACCGTTCAGCGCACCCATGAGCAGGCCCAGCCCCGCGGAGATCGCGTAGGCGAGGATAACGTTGCCTGAATAATTCGACGCCAGAAGAATCTTGTCGGTGACATACATCGCCAGCGAGGCTATGGCGGGAAAAGAGACATCGATGCCGCCGGAGACGATGACCATCATGCAGCCCACGGAGAAAAGCGCGGGCACGATCAGCGACCGTGCCAGATCCACGAGGTTGTTGCCCGAAAAAAACTGTCCCGATCTCGCCTGAATCAGCAGACTGAGCAGGATAATCGCCGCCAGAACGTACGGCTCGGACCGTTTGGAAATTCGTCCCAAGGAAATCACCTTCCCTACCTCCCTATGCGATCCCTGTCGACAATTCGCTGAGTTTCGACTCGGTTGTCACGGTCGGATCGAGCTCCTGAACGAACACTCCGTCGCGCATGACAAGTATGCGGCTCGCGCACGCAAGAACCTCGGGAAGATCGTCCGACACGATGATGATCGCGAGACCCTTTCCCGCGAGCTTTCGCATGAGCACGTGGATATCGTACTTTGAGCCGATGTCCACACCCATGGTCGGCCCGTTGAGCATGAGGATGGAAAGGTCATTCGCGAGCCACCTCGCCAGTACCACCTTCTGCTGGTTGCCACCCGACAGCGTCCTCACGGGCAGCGCGGGGCTCTTTGTCGCGATCGACAGATCACCGATCCACCTCCGCGTCATGGCCGCGATCGCGCCGCGCCGCAGGAAACCGAAGTGGTCGCTCAGCCGGTCCAGCACCGTGATGGACAGATTTCGTTCCACGGTCTGCGGCTGAAACAGCCCTTCGGTCAGACGGTCAGAGGGCACATAGCCAATTCCCTTACGGATCGCGTCTTTTACACTCTTTATTCTGACTTCCTTGCCACGAATGGAAATAGTGCCGGCCTCGGGCTGAAATATCCCAAACAGTGTTTCCACGAGCTCCGTGCGTCCCGAGCCGAGGAGGCCAGTTATTCCCAGAATCTCTCCCGCCGCGAGATCGAATGATATATCGGCATACGCACCCCCAAGCGAAAGCCCGCGGACAGACAGGATGGGCTCGCGCCTTATCGCAGAGGGTGTATAGAATTCGTCCTCGAATTGTCTCCCCGTCATATGAAATACAAAGGTTTTCCGGTCGAGCTCCACCGTGCTCCCGCTCGCGACATTCTCGCCGCTCCGTAAAATCGTGTAGCGCTCCGAGATCTCGAAGACTTCGTCGAGTTTGTGCGACACGAACAGAATGGACAGTCCCCGGGCCTGAAGCCTCTTGATCACCGCGAACAACGCCTTTACTTCCTTTTTGGTCAGCGCGGATGTCGGCTCGTCCATGATGATGAGCTTCGCTTCCTGCAAAAGCGCGCGGCAGATCGCGATGAGCTGCCGGTCCGCGACCGTAAGGTTCTCCACCCGTTCGTCCAGATCGACATCGAAGCCAATCTGGGATACCGCGTTGGCGGCGATTGCCCTGGCCCGCTTGTAATTCACCAGCTTGCGCTTATCCATAAGCTCACTGTTCAGAGCGAGATTCTCCATGACCGTAAGATTGGGGAATACCGAGAAGTCCTGGTAAATAACCTGAATACCAAGTCCGATCGCCTCTTTTGGATTGAGATGAGAAAAACGCCGCCCGTCTATCTCGATTTCGCCGGCGTCCGGCTCATGCACTCCCGAAATGATCTTGATAAGGGTCGATTTTCCTGAACCATTCTCGCCCGCGAGACAGTGGATCTCCCCGAGCGCGATGTCGAGGCTGACTCCCCTGAGCGCCTGCACACCACCGAACGATTTTGTGATTCCTTTTACCCTCAACACTGAGGCTGCCATCGCCACCTCCCGGCTAGTAAGGATGTGGGGGAGCTCAACCGCCCCCCCACACCTGTCTAGATACATTTAAGAAAAATCAGAAGCCAAAGGAATCGACATTGTCCTTGGTGATCGTTATCCAGCCTTTGCCCTGCAGCACTTTTGTGGAGCCGGGGGCAAACTGCATGGAAGTCCAGCCTGGAGCCGTGAGGTTGCAACCATTCTCGATCTTCTCTCCCTTGAGTATCTTGACCGCCATGGCAAGTTGGGCATAGCCCGCGTCCCTGGGGTCCCAGAGAAGAACGGACTGAAGTGTGCCGTCTTTGAGATAGACCTTGTTCTCGTTGGGCAGACCGACTGAGGTTACAAAAGCCTTGCCCTTGAGGCCAAGCTCTTCGATGGCGCGCGCGACGCCCGGCGAAGAGAGCGATGAGGTACCGAAGATGCCTTTGAGGTTAGGATATTTTTTGAACAATTCCTTGGCGCGCTCATACGCGGTATCGAGGTTGTCCATAATCTCGACGCGCGGCTCGGCGGCGAGAAGCGTCATGTTGGGATAATGCGCTTTGGCATAGGCGACGCCAGCGTCGGCCCACTCATTGTGCGAAGCGTTGGTGACGTTGCCGACCATCGTGGTGTAGACGCCCTTCTCTCCCATCATCTTGGCAAGCTCAATCATGATCGTCTGGCCGAGTCCCTCGTTGCTGAACGCCTCGATGTCGTAGAGGCAGTTCTGCTGAGAAGCGCCCTCATGGTCGATGACCACGATCCCCTTGGACAGAGCCAAACCGAGAACCGGCTCGAGCGCGGCGGGATCGACGGGCACGACACAGATGGCGTCGACACCCTGGGCGATGAGATCTTCGATGACCTGAGCCTGCATGGCCGCGTCAGTCTTGGGTGGCCCTTTCTGGAAAGCGTTGATGCCGGTGTCTTTGGCGAACTGCTTGACACCAACTTCCATCCGCACAAACCAGGCGTTCGTCGCGTCCTTCGGGACCAACGCGATTTTCCACTGGCTCATCGGTTTTTTCGATTTGAAGTTCAGCGGGTTGTAGGACTGAGCGAACAGGGGAACAGCCAGGGCGAAAATCATCACAATTGCAACCACTAACAGAAGCCTTCGTTTCATCTTGTCCTCCTATATGATTGAAAAAGACATTTCCAATTATAGCACCGCCCTCCGAGCTGTCAAGAAAAATTTTAGTGATAATTAGGCGATACATAAACTGAAATTCATCGACAATCCGATGAATAATCACCAAAACAAACACCGATTGGCCTTAAAAAGAAATTTCCAAAAAATTGAAAAGACGCGACAATATTTGAACAAAATCACAGACGATGTTTAATATCAATATTATTCATAATTCCAGCAAAAATGCCCACGATCGATACAAGGATGATAGCGAGTGTCGTGCGGAATCAATATTTTTTTACTAAATATTTAGTTCAACTTGACAACTCCAGAACCTGGGCGTATTCTATCATCCACGTTATACTAAGTACGGTGATGCAATGAGCATTCGGATAAAAGATATCGCCGAAGCGGTGGGCGCCTCTCCAACGACAGTCTCTCTTGTATTGAACAATAAACCAGGCGCGGGAGAGGAGCTGCGCAAAAAAATCCTCAAGACCGCGAAGCAATTGGGATATACCGCATCCCGCAATGGGAAGCATGGTTCGATATGCTTGCTGCATATCGCCCGGCACGGCCATACCGTGAACCGCGATCACGATGTCTTTATCGCGGACTACATCGAGGGCCTCAGCCAGGGAGCGAAGCTGGCCGACTATTCTCTCGAAATAGTGACCTTCAAGCTCGCCCCCATGCAACAGGTACTGGATACCGCTCTGAGGAACGGCGGAGACGGGTTCGTAATCCTTGGGACCGAGCTCAGCAGAGAAGACATCGAGGCGTTTCAAGTAATCCGAAAGCCAGTCGTATTTATCGACACCTATCACGACTTTTTGAACTTCGATTTTGTCGACATGAACAATGAGGATTCGGTATTCCTCCTTATAACCCATCTCTATGCCATGGGCCACCGCAGCCTCGGCCTTGTCAAAGGAACGATCGAGACACGAAACTTTCGCCTTCGCGAAATGAGTTTTTACGAGGGACTTCAGAAACTCGGACTTGGTGCGGATACAGCCTTCATCTTCTCCGTCGATCAGACATATCACGGCGCCTACAGCGACATGAAGTCTATTCTCGCCAACCATCCCCGCCTGCCCACCGCCCTCATCTGCAGCAACGACATCATCGCCTGCGGCTGCCTCAAAGCCTTCGCCGAGGCGGGCGTCCGGGTTCCGGAGGATCTTTCCGTCGTCGGCTTCGACGACCTTCCTCTCTCGGCGATCTCCGACCCGCCGCTGACCACCATTCAGGTATCCAAGGCGCAGATCGGCAGAATGGCCATCCAGCTCCTCGTGTCACGCATACAAAGCGAGGCGGACATGCCCGCCGTGAAAGTGCTCATCGGAGGAAAACTCATAGAGAGAAACAGTGTGCGGCGAATCGATAACCCCACTGATATAGGAGGGAAATGAGTCATGAAGTATTCCATTATCCTTGGCAACCTTGGCAATACCTGCGACAGGTTCCTGTCATCCGGGTATAAAGACCAGCCGTCCAAGGCGACAATGATCAAACAAGCCTCAGAGATAGAGGGCGTCACGGGAGTCGAGCTTGTCGGCACCTGGGACATTACCCCGCAAAATGCCGATGAAATAGGTGAACTGCTTGAAAAATACGGCCTCGTATGCGCGTCCGTCCTGCCCGACCACTTCTCCCAGAAGCGCTGGGGGCGCGGCGCCTTTGTATCGCTGGATCCGGCGATACGCGCGCAGGCGCTCGACGAGACGATGATCGCGGCGGAACTCGCGAAGAAACTCAAATGCTCTCTCGTGAACATCTGGCCCGGTCAGGACGGCTACGATTATCCGCTTCAGTCCGACTATATTCAGGCGCGACAGTGGATCGTCGACGCCGTCCGCGCGGCGGCCAAAACATATCCGGATATCCGCTTTTCATTGGAGTATAAACCTAAGGAGCCGAGAACGCACTCCTTCCTCGCCCGCGCCGCCGACACGCTGCTTCTTGCGCAAGAAATCGGCCTGTCCAATGTCGGCGTCACCATCGACACCGGGCACTCTCTCGTCGCCGGCGAAGATATGGCTGAGGCGGCCGCTCTTCTGAACCAGTCTGGCAAGAAACTGTTCCACATGCATTTCAATGACAACTACCGATTCTGGGACGACGACATGATCGTCGGCTCCGTACACCTCGTTGAGTTCATCGAACTGCTTTTCTGGCTCAAGGAACTCGGCTACGACGGCTGGTATTCGATGGACCAGTATCCCTACCGCGAGGACGCTCAGGGCGCGCTGCGCAACAGCGTGGAGTTCCTCCAGGGCATAGAGGGGATGCTCGACGCGAAGAGCATGGGGGAGATCCGCGCTCTCCTCGCCGAAGGGGATGCGGTGAAGTCGACGGCCTGGCTCAGGTCAAAAATTTTTCCGCTGAGGTAGAGATGCCTACTTACAAACCCTAGATAGCATCTGTCCCCTACTTGCTATGCCACCGCGTTCGCTATAGGCACAAGGGTGCGGGAAATCGATAGAATTCAGACGTGACACACCTTGACAGGTTCCCCTGTCTTTGCGGACTCCATGATCGCGAGGATTACGAATGAGACATTGGCCGCATCCTCAAGGCTCACAAGGAATTCTTCGCCTGAAACGAGATTGTCGATGAAGTGCCGTATGCTCTCATAGGCAAAACCCTTCGCCTTCCCATGAATGAAATGCTGGACAAGGACATCCGGACGGTCGCTCTTCTTGTCAGTGAAGCGTTCGATCATCTGGCTGTTGCTCAGATCGAGATTGATCATTCCTTTGTCGCCAGTGATATTGAACTTAATATCATTCACGCAAGGGCTCGAGTTTGGCGTGATCCAGCCGTTTTCCAGCGTGGCGATACCGCCCTTTCTAAACTTGAGGATACTCTGAAAAATATCTTCAGTGTCGATCCCTTTCGATCTCAGCACACCTTCGCTTGAAACCGCGAAGACCGATTCAACTTCGTCATTGAAAAACCATCGGACAGTGTCGACCGCATGGCTTCCGAGGAACCAGAGAATCGAGGACTTCGCCGACCACGAGAGCATATCGGTGGCGACCCACATCTGATCGTTGAGTCTGAAATATGCACTTCGAGGTTCTCCCAGTTCCCCCTCATCGAGAGACTGTTTGGCGATTGCGAATGGCGGGCTCCAGCGATTGTGGAGATCGACCATCACGCGCACCTTGTTTTTCCTGACAGCCTCAACGATGCGCTCGACATCGTCGTAGGTGGTCGCGAGTGGCTTTTCAATGAGCATGTCGAGACCGGCATTCGCGCAGTCGCAGGCTGCCTGGGCATGAGCGAAATCAGGAGTCACAATTGAAACTGCGTCCAGTGCGCATTCAGAGATCATCTGAGAGTGACTGCCGAAGGACATAGGTATGGAAAATTCCCTGGCAAAGGCGTCGGCCTTCGATTTATCCATGTCGCACACTGCAACGACCTCAACTCCAGAATGCTCACGATAGAGAAATGCGTGTGTCTTTCCCCAGACTCCCGCGCCAATGATGCCGACTCGAATTTTTCCCATAATATTCCCCTCTTAGTATCTTATTCCTCGTTATCGCACATGTGTATCGCGTGGATGTATCGACGCCTTAATGATTGTGGTTCCTCACGCGTTCATCCCTTCACCGCACCAAAAGTCAAACCTCGTACGAGATTTTTTTGCACCAGGAACGCGAACAGCACTATGGGCGCAATCGCGACGACCCCGACTGCTGCCATCTCGCCCCAGAGCACTCCCGTGACCGAAAGAAAGGCGGTCACAATCGTGGGAACTGTCTTCGCGTTGAACGTCGTCAGGAAAAATGCCAGAGAAAATTCATTCCACGATTGAATAATGCAAAAAATAGCGGTCGCGATCAATCCGGGAGAAATGAGAGGTAAGATGACTTTGAAGAACCCTTCAAATCTCGAACACCCATCGAGCCAAGCAGCTTCTTCGATCTCGATGGGGATGTCCTCGATGAAACCGCGCATCATCCAGATGGTAAACGGAATATTGAAACTGAGATAGATAATGATGAGATATAGGTGCGTGTCGAGAACGCGCAAAAGACGCCCGAGCACGAAAAACGAGATGACCACCGCCATCGGCGGCAACATCCTCAGGGACAATATCCAGAATGCGAGGTTTTCCTTTCGTTTGAAGTTGAATCGCGCGAAACCATACGCCGCCATGGTACCAAGAAGCAGGGAAATTACGGTAGTACCGCTCACTACAATAACACTATTCTTTATATTGAAAAGCAAATTCCTCTTCTCAAATACATTTTTATAGTTTTCAAATGTAGGTTTGAATATCCACACCGAAGGATCGATCACATCGACCCTCACCTTCAGTGAGGTCAACAGCATCCAGAAAAAGGGGAAGACACAGAAAAGCGTGAAGACGATCAGAAGCACGTACGTGATGAATTTCTTCACTCTCCATTTTTTCTCGATGTACACTTTTCTCTCCTATCTGTCTTCTTTGATGAGCTTCGTGAACTTGGAAAAGAGAGGTGAGAGCACCAAGATTATTATCACGGCGTAGGCCGACGCTCTTCCGATCCAATTCGTGTGCTGAAAGCCAATTCTAAAGATGCGCATGCTGAAAACTTCAGTCGCGCTCCCCGGGCCTCCCTGGGTCAGGGCATAGATCGTGTCAAATATCTTGAAAGAATCGACGAGACGTAGGATGACGGCGATCAGCGCGATCCTCATCATCATCGGAAGCTTGACATAGAAAAAAATCTGCGCGTTGCTCGCCCCATCGACTCTCGCTGCCTCGAGGGGCTCTTCCGGTATAGACTGAAGCGCCGCAAAGAGCATGAGGACCATGAAGGGGGTCCACTCCCAAATATCCACAAGGATGACGCTCGGAAGCGCCATTTTCATGCCAAGCCAATTGACGTTGCTCAAGCCAATGAGCCTCAGGAGAAAGTTCAGCACACCATACTCTGTATTGAGCATCAGTTTCCACATTAGCGCGATGATTGAGGGTGTGCACACCATCGGTATTATAATGAGCGACAGCAGAAGTCTCCTGCCACGCTGTATCTTGTTCAAGCCAAGTGCCACAAGCATTCCGAGTATGAATTCGGCCGATACAGTTGAAATTACAAAAATGAAGGTAATGAGAAAGGATTTCCAGAACAGAGGATCCTCAGTGAAGAGATACGCATAGTTACCGAACCACACAAATTTTTTAGCTTGCCACCCAATCGAAAGATCATAATTGGTCAAGCTTATGTAATATAGAAATATCGTAGGAAAGACTACAACAGCTGCAAGCACGAGAGCGGCTGGCATAATGAAGATGCGGTATTGTCGGTTCTTTTTCATGCTTTCTCCAAGATCGGACTGCCCGTGTTCAGGCAGTCCGATTGTTGGTCGAACCTATTCGTTCATTATCGCTTCACACTGCTTCTGAGCCTGATTCATGGCATCTTCAGCGCTGAGCTCGCCTGCGAGAACACGCGACCCAAAATCGCCGCCGATCTCGAGCACTTTGATGGCTTTGGGATTCGCGGGAATCCACGTCCTTCCCGTCTTCACGAGGTTATCGGCATCGACGAGCGCCTCAAGCATCACAGGCAGATATGGATGCACCTTGAGCACATCAGGATCGTTGAGCAGAGACTGACGGACAGGCGTGCCTCCACCGAGCACATATGTCTTGGCATTCTTTTTACCCGTCATCCAGACGATGAATGCCCAGGCGGCCTCCTGCTGCTTCTTACTCGAATCGCTCGAGATACCGAGACTCCATCCCGCGAGTGCGGCAAAATTGCCGGCAGGACCTGCAGGAGGAGGAGCAAACGCTACTTTATCGGCGACTTTCGATTTTGTCTTGTCAAGGATCCACGGAGCGATGGCGGTCGCATCGAGCCACATGGCCGTCTTCCCTGCCATGAATGCCGAAATCGCTTCCTCGTGAGTGTAGACACCCACATCGGGGGGGGCGTTCTTGAGCAGATCGATGTAATACTTGAGCGAATAGATCGTTCCCGGCGTATTGCAGGTTGGCTTCCAGGTCTTCTGATCCAGGAATTCTCCACCGAGCGAGTACATTAGGGTCATCCAGCCCGAGGCAAAATGAATGCCGCGCTGCGCGCGCATCGCGATGCCGTAAAGTCCCGGCTCCTTGCCATTGAAGAACTTCGCGAGCTGGAGCATTTCATCGAGCGTCTTGGGCGGTTGCTTCCCGTATTTGGCGAACAGGTCTTTGCGATACCCCAAGAATCTCGTCTCGCCATCGATCGGAATGCCATAGATGGTTCCGTTGTAGGCGCCAACACCATTTCTGAAGGCAGACGAGATATCTGTGTAGTCGTACCAGTCGGGAGTCAGCTTTTTATTATCAATCAATGGTCTGAGCGATATCGCGACGCCACTAGGCGAATATTCGGCGAGGTTGAACGCGTCTATCATGAGCACATCGTAGGTGCCTGTTTTCGACTGATGTTCCATGAGAAGCTTTTGCCGCAAGAGCCCCTCTTCCATGATATCCCATCGGACTTTGATGCCAGTCGCATTGGTAAATTCCTTCTCCATCGCTCGAATGGCGTCGGTGGATGTGTGACCGGTTCCCGCGATCGTGATCGTGGTTCCACCGTACTGGCTCTTCACATAATCGCTCCATGGATCGCCAGAAGCCTGAGCAAACATGAGTCCAGCGACGGAAATCGCAAAGACCACAAGAAGACCCACCCTTTTCAGCATATTGTACCTCCTATCGACATAACGCAATCAACGATTGCGCTTCAGCACAAAAAATAGGGAAATTCAGTCTTTATATAGGTGTCGAACGCGTTGTCGCACGCTCCGATGAGCGCCGAGTTGGTTCCATATTCGGAGACACGAATTTCAGGCGGCTTAAAATATGAAATTCGAGAGAGCGCATCGCGGAGAGGGTCAATGATATATTCCTGGGTTCCGGGAACAACACAGATATCCCCGCTCAAGAAAATTGTATCCGGATCGAGCACGACATAAAGATTATTGATGAAAACCGCGAGCCTTTTCACATATTCCAAAATGATGCTCCGCGCGACTTCGTTCCCATTCATGGCGTACTCAAATAGAGTTATGACCGCCTTTAGACTCTCGTCCTTGAATGAATAATCATTGTAGGGAGATTTTATATTCAGCTGTTGATCCGCTTTTTCGCACAGCCAGACAAAAGAGTGCGTCTTCGCGTAGAGCGTGCTGATTGGCTCATCTTCGTCGTAGCCGGTTCGTGTGAAACCAATTTCTCCCGCGGTGCAGTCCATCCCTCGGAACACATGACCGTCGATGATGATTCCAACACCTATTTCGAATCCCAAATCGATACACAGGATGTTCTTTTTCTTGGTCTCTTCTATGTTTCTGTATTCTGCGAACGCCGAAAGCTTGACGACATTGTCGACGAGAATAGGCTTCCTTAGGACAGCTTCGAGCGCTGGTTTGACATTGACGTGGTTGAGCTCTCTGTGGAACACCGCGTTCCGGATTTCTCCGGTCTCCGAATCCACGATGCCTGGAGAACCTATGCACACAGCCTTCAGATCATCGAGACTCTTCAGCCTTCCCTCGGCGATCAGAGTGTCGACAGCGCTCAGAATCGATTGTTGAAGACCATCCGCGATATCCGACGGATTATACATAAGCTCTTGGATACGCACATAATGATCCGCGCCCAAGAGCCGGACAGCGAGTTTCTTTTTGAGAAGATCCGCTCCTATGATGAAACCATTCTTTATTGCCACTCGATAATAAGGAACAGAACGGCCATTAGGGCTTCTCCGAATTCCATCCTCTTCTATGAAACCAGCAGCATACAGCGAATCGAACACACGAGAAATCGCTGGTAAACTGATAGAGAGCGCCTCGGCCACCTGTGTTTTATACGATGGGCCATGGCGGAGGAGATAATTGAAAATGAGTGATCTATTGATCTTGTGCTGGCTCTGTGAATTGCCAACATGCGACATCTTGATAAAATCCACGGCGCTTCCTTGATATCAAGCTAACTTACTGTAAATTATCTTATAGGATCGAGCACCTGTCAAGAAAAAAGTGACAGAACCCTCTGCCTGTCCATTTTTAGAGGGAAAGGGGAGACTAGTGTTCAATGTAAAAATGCCTGCGGCGAAATGGGCAATATATCTCGATAGTTTCAGTATGATGAGCGTCGCTTTCTCAGCCCCAGCCCCTGCGGAACTTGCTGAGATCGGCCATCGCGAGCACGATGAAGATAAAAGTGAAACTCCAGACGGCGGCGAGATTCGGCAGGACATCGAGGTGGCTCTTTCCTCTGATCATGGGGTCGCGGAGCACCGGCCCGGAGCGCAGATTGAAGATGCTCACGAAAAGAATCCGGGGCACGATCACTACGGGGATAAACCGCAGCATCTGAAACTCGTTATTGGCGAAGGTGGAGAAAAAGAGCCCCCCTGGCACGAGGACCGAGAGCAAAACAGAGATGCTGACAATAAGAGAGGCGCCAAAGCCTGCCACGTTGGGAGCTTTATCGACGCCACGAGGCTCGAACACGACAGCGGCGTGGCGAATACCAGCTCACGCGTGCCGCTCGTCCGCTCGTGGAGAAAGGAGAGGCCCGACAATATGAAGGTGAAGAAGAATATGATAAAGGTCAAGAGCACAGGCGCGAGAAAATCGAGGGTCGAGGCCGAACCGTTGATAAAGCTGATTTGCGGTATGGGGGCAGCAGAGAGCGGACCCGCGAAGGCGGCCTTTTTGAGGTCGATCTTATCGCCGACCGGCAGGCAGACGACCAGGTGGCCGCTCCTGTCGCCTTTAAGCACGATGGTCTTGAATACCCGCTCGGGAGGCAGAGCGGCGGTCTGGGCCACGTGGAGGCCGGAAAGGTCTTCGGGATCGACATCGTATTCTTCGACCTCATAGGGAATCTTCGCCTCGTCGAGCATCCTCATCGCGTTGGTCTTCTTCATTCTCGCCTTCTTTTCCGGAGGACCGCGACGCCGGACGGATTCATGCCTCGAACCTGTAGTTCGACCCGATCTCGTCCATCATTTTCCCGCTGTCTTCAAAAAGGATTGTGTGTATCCCGAGAGCGTCGGCGGCTTGCACGTTCGGGCGCACGTCATCAATGAACAGACATTCTTCCGGCGCGCAGCCCACTTCGGACAGGCACTTTTCATAGATCGCCTTTTCCGGCTTCATCATGTGCAGTTCGCACGAGAATATTCTGTGGCCCAGTCGGGAAATCCACTTCTGATGCGCTTCGAGATGCCGTATGGTATCGAAATTTATGTTCGACAGGACGGCGGTCTTCACCCCGTTCCTCTGAAGCTGCCGTATAAATCTTTTCATATCCTGATTGATGACGGTCCAGCTTTTTACGTCGTACTCTATCAGCGCGCCTACGGTCTCGTCCCCTATTTCTCTGTCAAACGCCGAGGCTATCCTTCCCCAGTAGCCCCGGCCGTCCACCGTCCCTCTGTCGTAATCAGGCCTGTTTTTCCTGTACTCTCTTGCAAATCCGTCTTTTTCGATTCCCAGGAGCCGGACCATCCTGTCGACATACCGTTCCGCCTGGGGTTTAGTGATGACCCCTCCCAAATCGAATATCGCGCAATGTATCGTGACCATGGTTGTGTATCCTCAGATTCGGCCATTCTAGCCGCATTTCGGCGATTTTTCAAATATGCCGTACCGGGGCCTGACAGACCGAGGCTGTGCGGAGAGCGAAGAGTGCCTTTCTTTTCCCTTTTTATGTTCATTGATGGCGATTGAGAATTTTGTGCTCTAAAACCTCGTCCCTCTTCTCTTGTCTTAGGATTCGTGACAAAACAGTTTTTGGCTTTTGAAAGAGACTCAGTATAGTGTCTGTTTGAGTGGAGAGGTAGAGGTTGGGGAAATCGTCAATCATCACTTGTGCTGGGCTGTGGGGGTGGTATAATAATGGGGACTGAATCAGACCTTTCACTTCGGATAAATTTCCTTAAGAATGAGGAGGGTCGTTTTATGGTAGAAAACGTGTATTCACCTCTGTTCGAACGGACCTATATTGGCAAGTTAGGCATAAAGAACCGCATCGTCATGGCACCCATGGGTCACGGCTTCGATTTTGTCACTGGTTGCGTTGATGACAAAGGGCGGAATTATTATGAAGCACGTGCGAGTGGTGGCACGGGTATGCTGATCATCGGTTTCCAGCTCGTGACCAATAAGACTGATCCCGCCTACATGAAGATGTATGGCATCGATACGCCCATGCAGGCAGCTGCCTGGGCGAGGCTTGCAGAACGCGTCAAGGCTTATGGCACTTCTATATGCTTGCAGCTTTCCTGCGGCCTTGGCAGAAATGCGCCGCCGATACCGAATGTGCAAAACGTCTCTTCATCCGAGAATTCCTGCTTCTGGGCACCGAATCTGACTACGAGGGCGCTGTCGAAAGATGAGGTCCGCGCGATTCCAGCAGCGTTCGGCAGGGCGGCACAACGGGCAAAACAGGCTGGCATGGATGCTATCGAAATACACGGGCATCTCGGTTACCTGCTTGACCAGTTCATGACACCGTTATGGAACAGGCGCGAAGACGAGTATGGAGCACAAACCTTCGAGAACCGGATGCGTTTAGTCACAGAAGTATACAACGAGATCCGCAAGAACGTCGGCGCGGATTTCCCGATCCTGTTCCGCATGTGCATGGAACACAGGATCCCGGGCGGACGCACCAATGAAGAATCGCTTGAGATTATCCGCTATCTCGATACGCTGGGCGTTGATGGTTTTGATATCGACGCCGGCTGCTATGAAGTATACAACTGGGCATTCCCGACCGCATATCTTGCCGACGGCTGCATGGCCCCGTATGCGGCGATGGCTAAAACGGTCACGAGCAAGCCTGTACTGAACGCGGGCAGCTACACTCCCGAAGCAGCCGTAAAGGCGGTGAAAGAGGGCAAAACCGATTTCATTATCATAGGCCGTGGTCTATTGGCGGATCCGGACTATGCGAATAAACTCTATGAGAATCGCCGCGAAGATATACGACCCTGTATCAAATGCACCGAATACTGCCTCGGGAATAAACCAATATCAGGCTGCGGTGTGAATGCAAGCTGTTTAGCGGAAGCGGAGTTCAGACCGGTAAAAGCCGATGTAAAGAAGAAGATCGTAATCGTCGGCGGAGGTCCGGCAGGTATGGAGGCTGCCAGAGTCGCGGCGCTCAGAGGCCACGAAGTTACATTATACGAAAAATCCGGCACACTGGGCGGCCAATTGACCGCGGCATCCTCGCCTGCCTTCAAGACTCAGATCAAGGCATTTCTGAAATATCAAACGACACAGCTTAAAAAGCTGGGAGTGAAGGTCAGGCTGAATACGGAGATCACTGCCGATTCCCCCGAACTGGGCAATGCCGACAAAATAATTGTAGCCCTCGGCGCAAAGCCGCTGATTCCGCATATCCCTGGGATAAACGGAAAGAACGTTATCGAGGTCACCGACGCGCATCTTGGAGATCACAACCGGATCGGTAAAAGGGTAATTGTGGCGGGCGGCGGAATGTCCGGCTGCGACTGTGCTATAGAACTTGCCATGGAGGGCAAGGATGTTACCATCGTGGAGATGCTGGACAAGATAGCTCCCAGTGCGCCGCTTGCAATAACCGTCAGCATCAATGACAAAATCAAAGAATTGGGCATCCATGTCCGGACAGGCCATAAGATCCTTGAATTCACATCAAGCGGCGTCAGGGCGGAAAGTAAGAACGGAGTTATCAATATCGATGCCGATACGATCATACTTGCGTTTGGTACGCAGCCAAACAAAGAGATGCCCAAGGCTATACTGGACGCGCATGTGAACGCACTGTCCGTCGGCGATTGCGTTTCCATCGGCCAGATCGGCGAAGCAGTGCGCGCGGGATTCTTTGCGGCATGGAGTGCCTAACAAGTCTAACGGGATGAAACATTGTATGGGTGAATTCGCCTAACATTAGGTTCCGGAAGTATCGAGGAAAGATTTTTCTCCTCGCGGACCGATTCCCTTCTCTAAGTTCCTTAAAACGCTCTATGCGCGAAGAAGCCTATTCATTATAGGCCTTTCCTGTCATATCCGATAGCCAACTACCGCACATTCTCAAAGCCATCCCTCAAAAAATCTCTCAGCTTCAGATGATGTATTCCCTGCCAATCCTGGACGAGCGGATCCATCGAGATAACATACCGTGGCCAGCCTCCACGCAAAGACACAAGGGCCCCAAATTCCCTGTCGCGCGTAGAGCTGTCTGGAATAAGGTATGCGGCTTGAATGAACCGGCAGTCTTCTCCGCGTTCGGCGACGAAGTCGATCTCACGATCTCCGACGCGACCACTTGATACTGTCCATCCATCCGCGGCCAGTCTCCCAAAGACCGCATTCTCGACAATCTTGCCAATATCTGCATCCCTATTGCCCCTCACCACCGATCTTAAACCCAAATCCTCAAAATAGTATTTTGAGTTGCCCTCAAGTATTTTCTTCCCTGTGATGTCCATGGTGGGACATCGGATTAACGCAAAGGATCTCGTGAGGTAACCGAGATAATCGAGCACTGACTGCGGAGAGGCGGCTACTCGGATATTTTTGAGATAATTGGATATATTGCGGGCGGAGGTTGGGCTGCCCACATTGTCGGCAGTGAATTCAAGTATTCGTTCGAGAAGAGCCGGACTTCGTATGCCATGCCTCCGTACGACATCCTTGAGTACGACAGAATCGAGCACCGCCGCCAGATATTCACTCAATACCAAGTCATCGTTGGGGAGATTGGCTATAAATGGCAGGCCTCCGTATCGCAGAAAGCGTTCTAGCGAAGCGTCATTGTCCTTAAGTTCGTTGAAGACCAGGAACTCGTCATACGTGAGCGAATGCACCTCAATTCGTACCGCTCTTCCCGCGAAAAGCGTCGCGATGTCACCAGAAAGCAAATCGGCGTCTGAACCTGATATATAGACATCAAAACGCTCGTCCGCCGCGAACCCCCTCACCGCGGTCTCGTACCCTTTAAGCCCTTGTACCTCATCAAGGAGAAGCGCTATCTTGGCCTGCGATGTATGCGCACCCGTCTCGATCTTGGATGAGGCTGCCTTTGACACCTCACGCACAAGGTCATCGCCAGTCTGTAAATGCCGCCATTCAAGCCGCTCCAAATCGATATGAAGAATCAGCCAGTCGGGATGCTCCGCGCGCAGAAGTTCAGCAATCTGCAACAGGACACAACTCTTTCCAACTCGTCGCTGGCCGACGACAGTCTTGATGATTCTTGTCCCCATATACGGACGGATTCTGTTCAGATAGCGTGGTCGTGGAATAATATCCATTCAGACCGATCTCAATATCGACCATTATAATGGACAATAATTTAATTTTCAAGAATCTATCCATTTTTATGGACAAAATACATATTTTTTCTACTTCTATCTATTGTGATAGATATAATTAATCATGACTTATATCGCGCAGAGAAATATCGCAGAAAGCGATGAGGTCCGCAGAAGAAAGATAGAGTGCAAGCCTCAGAAAGTCTCTCCACTCAGGCCTTTCGGTACGTCTTGCCGCGCCCGCGTTTTCCCGACTCGATGAGCAGTCCGGCCCGCGAAAAGCAGTAGAGTATCTTGCGGGCTCTCGCGGGGCCGATGTCGAGCGCTTCCCCGAGCGTTTCCGAGCTCCAGGGCGGCTCGAGGTCCGAGGGGATGAGAGAGAGCCATTCGCGGGGAGTCTGGAACGAGCGCGATGAGAGGACCTCCACAAGTTCCCGATCGACCGTCCTGTCGCCCCTGCGCCACCATGACCCCGAGCCGTCGCGCGTCTTCGTCTCGACGCTGCGGATCATGAGGACCTCGACGGCGACATTGTTCGCGGCGACGAATTCCGGCGCGTGCACCAGCTCGTCGAAAAGACTGTAGATGTCGCCGTGCTTCGGGCTTCTGCGGGTCGAGAGAACCTCATTCGTCACCGGATCGAGCCTCCGCAATTCTCGCACCGCCGAGACGGGATAGATCACGCGCACGCGGCAGCCTTTCCCCGCGAACTCGAGCACTTTGGGCTTGATCTGGCCCAGGTGTCCGGTCTGGACCTCGACGAGCTCTCCGTCGGCCCGCACCAGATCGACTACCCTGCCCTCAATCACGGCTTCGAGGCGATCTCCGGGCCGCGCGAGATACTCCTTGATCTGCGCGTGAAGGCTGTATTCCGAGTAGAGATTGATGCCCGCGCGCTCGACGGCGATTGAACCCATGCTCACCAGTATGCTTCATTTTATGGCGAGCCGCAATAAAAAGACCGCCCCTTTCGAGGCGGCCACNNGTTTCCCACTAGAACCTGAATCAATCCTATACTGTATAATTATATATATTAAAATACCTATTGTCATTATATCATATGATTTTAGCCTGTCAAGGGAAATCTTGAAATATCATTGTGTTTCAATAGTCTGGGTGACAATCGAGTAACAACATAACCCGCGTTACCTAAAATTCAGCACAAATAGATAATAGTTCTATAGAATGTTCAGCTTGCTCCTTCAAGGGCTATGATGAAAATACCGTGTTGCACTTCACTCTTGAACCTAAGTGACGGAAATCATAGAAAAAAGTACAAACAGCTGTATGGCGAAGATCCAGACTAGTGAATCCAAAGGAGCCCGTGTGGTCAGTACATCGGCAGTGTGAGCTGCTCAAGGTCCAAAGAAGCTGCGTCTACTACCGCTCAAAGCCTGCTCAGAACGCAAATCATGAGCGTCATAAGGCCCTTATCCTCGCCATAAACGGCAAATGGCCCTTCTACGGCTACCGAACGATAGCGCTGATCAGGCGATTCTGGTCTTGATCGAAGGGCCCAGCATAATGCGTCGTCATCTCCGCGTCCATGGCTCGCTCGAGAAGCGCTTTCGTCAGCTGCTTCAGCAAGCCCTTCGGGCCCGGTGATGGCCATACTCTCTCCTCCCTCGAGTATAGCCGTTCACACAGAAATTTTTACAGGCTCCGCGGCTGCAATAATTGCATTCCGTAAAGTCTCTCTGAAGGTTAATATTATTTACAGATAAGCTCTAAATATCTGCACCGTTTGTTTCAATACACCTTTTATACCAATAAAATGAATCCTTGCGGATTCGCGAAAGCGTACCTTTTCCGGAATTATCTTTATCTACATATATCATACCATAGCGTTTCTCCATTTCGCCAGTACCGGCGCTAACGATATCAATACAACCCCATGGCGTATAACCGATAAGCTCAACTCCGTCATCAATTGCTTCTTTCATTTGCTCCACATGGAGACGCAAATACTCTATTCGATACTGGTCATGAATACTTCCATCCGATTCAACAACGTCTTTCGCACCTAATCCATTCTCTACAACCATGATAGGCAAACCGTACCGGTCATAAAATTCATTTAAAAAATATCTTAATCCCTTAGGGTCAATCTGCCAGCCCCATTCACTTGTTTTCAAATATGGATTTACAACTCCAAAAATTAAATTGCCTCCTGTTTTTTGTGCATCCGCGTCAGTACTGATACAACCTGTGGAATAATAGCTGAAAGTAAAAAAGTCTACGCGCCCTTCCTTCAGTATTTTGGTATCACCTTCAATAAAGTCTATTGTTATTCCATTTTCGTGGAAATAACGTTTTGAAAAGTATGGATATTCTCCTTTTACCTGGACATCTCCGCAAAGAAATAATTTTCTTTGCGCCTGGTTTTGTCTGGCCAATATGTCTTCAGGTTTAGATGTGGCCGGATATGTACATAAACCCGCTAGCATACATCCAACCATATAGTTTCCATCTATCTTATGAGCAAGATTAACGGCCTTCGCGCTTGCGATGAATTGGTGGTGAAGGCCATTAAAGCGTTTGTTTATTGCTTCTTTGCTCTCCTTGGCTACTTCAAAAATGTTCAAGTCTCCGCCGTTTGATAAAATTCCGCCGGAAAAATACCCGTTCCCTTCAAGACTCAAGCTATTGATTTCATTAAAAGTAAGCCAGTATTTAACAAGGCCCTTGTATTCTTTGAATACAGTTCCGCAATATTTTAAGTAAAAATCAATGCATCGCCGGTCTGCCCATCCATCATATTTCTCTGCAAGATGATATGGCATCTCATAATGTGATAGGGTTACTAGCGGTTCGATGCCATATTTTTTTAGTTCATTGAAAACTGAACGGTAGAATTCAATCCCGGCTTTATTGGGTTCAGCATCGTCTCCATTTGGATAAATCCTTGCCCAAGCGATCGACATCCTGAAAATCTTAAAACCCATTTCGGCAAACATGGCAATATCTTCTTTATAGCGATGATAAAAATCAATAGCCTCATGGCTTGGATAATAAGCGCCCTCTTCAATATTCGCAGTAAATTTGCGAGGTGTAGTTTTTGAGCCAGCCATTAAATGATCTGCTGTCGAAACACCCTTTCCATTTATATCCCAAGCCCCTTCACACTGGTTTGCCGCGGTTGCTCCACCCCATAAAAAATTTTCTGGGAATGTCATGATAATTTATACCTCCTTATTGGTATTACATATTATACAAAGCCAATTTCAAAACTCGTCCGACTTTTGAAAGAGCCTCTTATCTATCTAAATAATTTCATTTTTTTCAGTCATTCCGGCCTGGTAAAGTGACCGGAATGACACTTTTCGAACAGATCAAAATATGAAGGTAATGTTAGGCATTATTGAGTGATGCCTGACCCATAACGGCTTCTTCCTGTTCGATAATCTTTTCTTTGGCAATAAGCTGCTTTTCATAAATCTTAAAAAATGGCAAATAACAAAGCATTGTCAATGGTATGACAAGGAAAGCGAACACAACATTTGTCCAGCTAAGCGTTGTCATGAAATCCATTACTCCTATGGGTAGCGTTGATAATACAAATGCTTGCATCGGCTTTAATATACCAACGGAGAAACCAATCCATCCGATTATCATTGTAATAATCGGGGTAATAATAAAAGGTATTGCAATTATCGGGTTATATATGATTGGAGTCCCGAAGACAATTGGCTCACTAATGTTGACAATTCCAGGCAATAGCGCAGCCTTGCCGACCGCTTTTAGTTGTTTGGACTTACTCCTTAAACATAATAAAGTAAAACCAAAGGTATTTCCCGAACCACCGGCACAACAAATGGTATAGAAAAGCATAACCGGAGTAAATATAGGCTCACTTCCTGCGGCAACCAGAGCAGTATTGTTTGCAATATCTGCAGCAAGTATAGGAATCAGTGGTATCGCAATAACCATGGTACCGTGTATTCCCAGCGTCCATAACAAAAGTCCAAATAAAACGATTACAATCATTCCGCCAAGAGAATTAATTGCCGAAAATGGAGCAGAAAGCAGATTTGTTATTGCAAGCGGTAAGCTTGCACTAAATAAAGCATTGCTGATGATGCTTAATCCTAAAAACAATATGATATTTATTAGCAGGGGGATCAGAGCGGAAAAAGAATCGGCAAGGGAAGGGGGTATTCCATCAGGCATCCTAATAATGATTCTTTTATCTGCGCAAAATTTAGTTATTCTGACTGTCACGAGTGCAACAATGATAGCGGCAAACAAGCCGGATGCTCCTAAAGACGTTGTTGCGAGTCCTGTAAAAGTGCTGCTCCCATCGGCTAGCGTAACCGTCTCTGTCGGAGCTGCAACTAATAAAAAAACGACCAATGAATTAATTCCGGCTACAAGAGGCTTCATTTTGAGATTTCCAGCATAATGATAAGCGATACCAAATGCTACGAATACGGCCAATAACCCCATAGTCATATTGTATGGGGTCATCAAAATGCTATAAACTTTATTGTCGGTTGTAATCCAATTGAACAATGTAAAAATTGTTGCAATAAGCTGAAAAATAGCGCCTATGATGATAACGGACATTCCGCTCTGGAGACCTGCAGAAATTGAGCTGATGGCCTCATTGCCAGCTATTGTGGCACCGAATTTTTGCAACCCTGTCATGAATTTAGTTTCATAAAGCTTTCCCATTGTTATTCCCTCCTATATTTTCGTATAGATTTCACATGGTGAGGACGTTCTTGAGTACCTGCTCGCCGTTCATCATTCCATAGTCAACGCTGTTTATAACCGCAACCTTGATGCCCCGGGGCTCGTACTTTTCCTTCATCTTTTTGGCCAAATAGCCGACCTGGGGTGCCAGCAAAAGAATATCGGTCTTATCCTCGAATTCGGGAAAATTCGCTACTACGGTCGCACGGATATCAATTGCCTCACCCCTGGCCTCTGCCGCTTTTTTCATCTTCGAGGCCAAAAGGCTTGTGGATAGTCCTCCGGCACAAATCAATGTAATTTGTTTCATTTTTTTCCCTCTAAGCGTTCGTAGAGATCGATAAACTCAAGTGCGAGATCGTGAACAAGGATCGTTCCCATCAGATGATCCTGCGCATGGATTAAAAGAAGCGTCGGCGTACCAAGTGCACCGTCGCTTTCTTCCTGTATCAAATCCGTCTGAATTTTATGAGCTGCTGTCAGCGCCTGTTCAGAGAGACGAAAGGTCTCCCGCGCACCCGCGATATTGCCGGACTTGGCCACCGCGATAGCTTCCATGGTCTTGCTCTTTGCGTTCCCACTTTCGACGATCAATTTCATAGCCATTTTTTCTATATCCACGATTCCTCCTTTTGTTTTGCTCAGTGTATAAAGATAGCAAGAACCGTGCCAATACACATAAAAATGTGTATTGGCGATAATACACTTTTTGTTGACGATATGCGAAACTTAGTTGATAATGTCTCCGATGAAACGAATCGACACGGTGTACAATCGGCTTTGCGAACTGTCGGGGGATGCAGGCGTAACTACTATGGAACTTGCTGAGGATCTTGGGCTTGCGCGTCCAAATGTCAGCGATGATCTCAACCGGCTTTGCGATGAGGGTCGAGCGGTAAAAGAAGGAACGAAACCTGTTCGATACCGAGGCATCATCCTAGAAAAACCAAAATCGGAACTGGATCAGTTTGCCCAAAAATTCCCTAGCCTTGTACAGGCGACTGAACAAGCTAAGGCTGCGGTGCTCTACCCACCCCGCGGGATGCCGATACTTATCCTTGGTGAGACAGGAACCGGAAAGTCGTTGTTTGCTAAACACATTCATTCATTTGCGTCTCAAATACGAGAATGCGACAATATGCCATTTGTGATCTTTAATTGCGCGGACTATGCGGACAATCCATCGCTGCTCGTCAGCATTCTTTTTGGCGCGCGAAAGGGAGCGTATACCGGCGCCGACAGCGACCAACAGGGGCTCATCGAAAAGGCCAATGGAGGCATGCTCTTCCTCGATGAAATCCATCGTTTGCCCCCTGAAGGACAGGAAATGCTCTTCTCGTTTCTTGATCGTGGGAAGTTCCGTAGGCTTGGCGATTCCGAGACTGAGCGGACCTCTGAAGTCGGCTTAATCGCCGCTACCACCGAGAGCCCTGAATCGGCCCTGCTCAAAACATTCGTTCGGCGGATTCCTATGATTATCAAACTCCCCTCACTCGTTGAACGGAGTATGGACGAACGGCTTGAGATTATTCGGGAGTTTTATGAAAACGAGGCTACCCGTCTGGGCATGCCGATAAATGCATCTATCAACTCGATCCGGGCCCTGCTCGGTTACGCATGCCCCAATAACGTCGGCCAGCTCAAAACCGATATTCAGCTTTTGTGCGCCCGAGCCTACTCGGACTATATCGCCCAAAAAAAGCAAACGGTTCAAATCGTTACCGCAAACCTGCCTCCACACATAAAAGAGGGGCTTTTCACGGAAACAACCCATCGGGACATCTGGAACAAGCTCACTGATGTGGACAGCCGTTTTTGCACCTTCTATCCCAACCAACAAAACGATACTACTATTTTCGGCATCAAGGACCGACTGAACATTTATGAGCTTATTGTGCTCCGCATGAGAGAACTCCAAGCGAGCGGCGCTCAGGAAGCGGAAATAGAACAAAACCTTGACGAGTACATCCAATCATATTTCTCCCGCTTTTGCTCATACCAGAACGAAACCACCTCCTTCGACACAGTTATTGCGATGACTGAACCGGATGTCGCGCAAGCGATAATGGAAATCATCCGATTTGCGGAACAAAGGCTAGCCCGCAGCTTTCCGTCGCCCACCAAAACGGGAATCGCAATGCACGTTATGAACGCGATCAAACGAATCAAATCCGGAAAATACATCAAAGGCAAGGAATTTAACCGCATCCGGCGGGACCACCCAAAGGAGTTTACTGCCGCAGTCGAATGCCTGACCATCATCGACCGCACCTGTGAAATCTCAATGCCCCTCGAAGAAGCAAGCTTCCTGACGTTCTTTTTCCTTCTCGATGAAAAATGGAAAACCGGTAACGAATCGAAATTAGTATCTGTGGTTGTTATGACCCATGGCGAGTCAACTGCGTCGAGTATGGCTAAAACCTGCAATTCGTTGCTGGGTGTGCACGTCGCAGAGGGCATCGACGTTCCGCTCAACGAACCGCTCACTACCGCCTGGAGCAAACTCCGCGCTTCCATCGTAGCAAAAGAACAAAGACCTGATGTTCTACTGCTTGTCGATATGGGCTCCCTTACAAATCTTGGCCAGATGCTCGAAACCGAACTCAGTATCCGCTGCAAAACCATATCCCTCGTAAGCACGCTCCATGTAATCCAAGCCGTGCGCAGGGTAACCGAGGGATTTTCTCTTGATCAGGTTTACGAGGACGTCCGAGAAATACGCGACTTTTTCACCACCGAACCAACAAGTTGTCCTGCCAAGCAGGAACGGAAAAAATACATCGTTACGCTCTGTGCGACAGGTGAAGGAACCGCGCTCATGATCAAGAACAGACTTGCTGCGGCCCTGAGTTATGACCGGAACAAAATACAAATTGTTAATTTGGGTGTCGCGAGAACCGATGACATACGCGTACATCTTGACCGTCTCGGAGAAAACGGGCAGATCATCTTTATCGTCAGTCCGTTTCGCCTGGAGACTGAAATTCCGCAATACAGTATAGACGATGTTATGGATTCTAGGGTTGATAAAATGCAGTCTTTAATAAACCGAGCATTGCTTCTCGACAAGATCAGCGACGCTTACGCGGATTATTTCACGATGATCGATAGCCCAAACGCCTTCAGCACCGCAGATGCCATGATTAACCGTATTGAAACCACGTATGGCAAGAGCCTCCTAGACAGCGTCAAAACAGGAATCCTCTGCCATATCGCCTGCATGCTAGATCGACTAAAATCGGGGGGGATGGCACCTCCATTCGAAGGCATGACTGATTTCATCGGCACCCACAAGGCGCTTTTCAATATTGTCGGTGCCGAGGTTGCGGCGTTGGAGACAAAATTCGCTATCTCGATCCCCGACGAGGAGATATGCCATATTGTTTCGTTCTTTCATCCGGACAATTGCGAAAATTAAATGTGTATTGGCATAAAATTTGCTGAAAAACGACAGAAACATCCAAAGGAGTATACAAAATGATTAGTCAGACTCTAAAAGTCCACAATAAAATAGGCATCCACTCAAGGCCAGCAGCCCTTCTGGTAGATGCTTCGAAGCGATACGCTTCGGTCATCACCATAACCCACGGAGAACGCTCGGCAACAACAGATTCCCTTACAAGAATACTCGCCCTTCGCGTGAAAATGAACAGCGAAATAACCATACAGGCAGAAGGGAATGATGAAAACGAAGCCATTGAAACGATCGTTAACCTGATTAACTCGGGATTCGGGGAGGACTGACATGACGCTGACAGGAATTCCTGC
The DNA here is from genome assembly GCA_002425765.1 of Spirochaetaceae bacterium UBA5556. Taxonomy (GTDB): domain Bacteria; phylum Spirochaetota; class Spirochaetia; order Treponematales; family Rectinemataceae; genus Rectinema. The sequence continues at coordinate 205,685 of DIMW01000012.1, forward strand.
GTCACCGGGTATAGCGATAGGTACGGCCTTTCTTTTTTACGACGAAACTGAAGCCGGAACCGGAAATAAGACCATAGGCTCAATCGATCCATATGCCGAAATAAACAAACTTGAAGAGGCGATGCGCACTGTGGAGCGTGAGCTTACAGGTTTTGTCGAAAAAAGCAAAAATGTAGGCGACGCCGCCCAGGCTGATATTCTGAACAGCCATATCTATATTCTGCGGGACCCCGAAATAGTCAGCGAAGCAAAGCGCTTCATTACGGAAGAAAAAATGCGCGCAGAGGATGCTTACACTGCAGCGATACGCGAAACTGCGGAAATATTCGCCGGAATGGATGATGACCCCTACCTCCAGGAACGGGCGAAGGATATCGAAGATGTCGGGAACCGGGTGACCCGAAAGCTTACGGGAGTCCAAACCCAGGATCTTTCAAATCTGCCGCCTAATACCATCGTCGTCGCTCGGGAGCTCAAACCATCTGACACTGCGACACTCGACCGCAACCATGTTATTGGATTTGCGACCGATACTGGGGGGGCAACGTCACACACAGCTATTCTTGCCAAAGCGGCAGGGCTTGTGGCCGTGGTCGGCGCTGGAGATATGTCCCCTCAGATAAAAAATGGCGAAATGCTTATACTGGACGGAACGTACGGTATCATCATTGTGAACCCAGACTCAGCAACGCTGGGTTCATATAAGGAAAAACAAACTGCACACCTCGATCGGACCGAATATCTTAAAAAACTCGCCCAGCTTCCTTGCGTAACCTCTTCGGGAAAGCGCATCATTCTTGCCGCGAATATTGGCAGCGAACAGGAAGTAGAAGAGGCGGCTAAAAACGGGGCCGACGCCATAGGCCTATTCAGAACCGAATTTTTGTACCTTGATCGTGACTCTGCACCTGATGAGGAAGAACAATTTCTGATCTATAAATTTGTTCTCGAGCGCATGGGAAACAAGCCAGTTATAGTCAGGACTCTCGATATTGGCGGAGACAAAGAAATACCCTACCTGGGCCTTCCCCGGGAGGAAAACCCCTTTCTCGGCGCACGGGCGCTTAGGCTGTGCTTCATGTACCCGGAAATTTTCCGTACCCAGATCAGGGCCTTGCTCCGCGCATCCGTATTCGGCACCCTCGAGATTATGTTCCCCATGGTTCAATCTGTCGAGGAAATTGAGGAGGCAAAGAAGTTTCTCGGGGACTGTAAACACGAGCTTGCAGCGGAGGGAAAAGGTTTCGCGAAAGAAATTCGGGTTGGAATTATGATTGAGATACCCGCTGCGGCGATTATATCTGACGAGCTTGCAAGGCATTGCGATTTTTTTAGCATCGGGACGAACGACCTCACCCAGTATACCCTCGCAGCTGATCGGGGCAACAAAGCTGTCGCGAAACTCTATAATCCCTTTCATCCAGCGGTACTCAAACTTATAAAAACGACCATTGATTCGGCGCATAAGCATGGAATCCCCTGCGGCATGTGCGGTGAATTTGCGGGAAATCCCGAGGCGATTCCCCTGCTGCTCGAATATGGTCTCGATGAGTTTTCGATGAGCGCGGCGTTAATACCAGCGACCAAGGATATTATCATGAACGGGGAGTGCCAGAAGAAGGAGCCCGGAAATTCCTCGGTATAAACTCCTCTGCCTCGACCTCGACGGTACCTTGTTCACTAGCCGACGGAAAATCAGTCAGCCCACGGCGGAAGCAATCGCCGAGGCCGAACGACGGGGGGTATCGGTTGTTATAACGACAGGCAGACCGCTTTTCGACGCAAAGATTCGCGGACGCTTGCTGCATGATGCCGGTCAGGTAATCGCATCCAACGGAGCATCTGTCGGGAATATAGAAGACGGAGCAGCGCTCTATACGAAACCTTTTAGCGAAGACGAATTGTCTTTCCTGCAAGAACTTGTCAGGCGGAATAAAATTTCGGCAACATGGTTCTCTTCCTATGCGGTTTTTACCCAAGGATTCAGGGTTTCGCAATTGTATCGCGTAATCAAACGGTCTGAAAAAAATGTAATGTCAGGGCAGACATTCTCTGTGAAGGAAATGAAAAATGAGGATATACAAAAATGCAATCTTTTCTTTCTCGATACCAATACTGAGCGCATCGTTTTCAGTGAGATCAACAAAGATGGTAAATTCGAACTCTTGTTCACATCGCACCGTTGCGCGGAAATCACCGTTAAGGGAGTGAGCAAGGCAAGCGGCATTGCGTTTCTTGCTGGTACCATGAACATCCGGCAAGACGAGATCATCGCTGTTGGCGACAGCGAAAATGATTTTACTATGATCCGGTATGCAGGCCTCGGTGTCGCTATGGGCAACGCGATTCCGGCGTTGAAAAACGAAGCTGATTTTGTTACAACATCAAACAACCATGACGGTATTGCACTTGTGATCAAACAGTTTATATTAAATAATTGAAATATATCAGCTTGATATGTTCCCCGAGCATGCGGGGATGAACCGGCTTTCGGAAAAGCCTATCTTATTTCCCTCTTTTCCAATACTTTGGATAAAATTCAGACTGTTTATAGGAGGATATATCAGGCACTCCATTTTTGGCCACCTCATGGCACGACGGCTTCTTTTAATTATTGGGGCTGTTGAATGTGGAGAAAGCGCCACACTGATCGTATGCATAACTGTGTCTTTAGCAATTCCAGAATGCATGAACGAGCTTTGTATCAAAAAGCTCTCTCCAATGTCTCAAATCACCCGTGGGCTGTACTGTTTTGGCGAAAGTGGGCATTTTAAGCGGTATCGAACTTGCACATTATCTTTTTCGCTTTCCTCGCGGCGGTCCGTCGCTTGGCTAAAACCTCTCGTTCTGGTTCAGAAAATGTACGAGGTTGAATGTTGGGACTCTTTCCAAGCCTGAAAGGATACAAGGGACAATCCTGGAATCCGCAATTCAGGACTGTCTTATACCATGGATTCAAGGAGTAAGTGCAACGGAGTAGGCAAAAAGAAGGGGGAGGTGATACTGGATGCA
>DIMW01000004.1 GCA_002425765.1 Spirochaetaceae bacterium UBA5556
CCGTCGATGCCCAGGGAGCAAATTTAACTATAGACAATATAAAATATGCTGGCAAGCAGTTGAAAGGTCTTATAAATGTAAAATATTCTTCATTGACAAATTTCTTAAAAAATATGCAAGCCAATTATTCTTTTACAAGTATAGAGGATGAAAGAGCAAAAATAGAGGGGACTATACAATCGCTTGAAGGAAAAATTACTATAGCTATAACAGGAAACTCTATTCCAATTGAACAATTTGTTCCTTCCTCTTTAGATATTGCTGGAGATATGCAATTTCAAGGTACCGCTTCAATATCCGCAACTGGAGAAAAGCTCAGTTGGGCCAATGTGTCTCTTGCCGAATTAAAATTCAATTGCCAAAAAGCAGAAATAAAAGGTATTCCTTTCAGCGCCGCAGGCACAATAAGGCTAAAAGACAATGTCTTATCAATAAATTCAGGTGCATTTTCCTATCAGAATTATAAAATAGAGAATGTCCAGGCTATGTATGATTTAAGCAAGCAAAAATTAGAATATTCCCTTAATGCAAAAATAGTAATTGCGGAAAAATTATTAAGTGCTTTCCTTAAGGGTACGAGTGATGTAAATGGTTCGATCTTCGATAAAGAAGCTTTCAGTAATGCTAAGTTTTCAGGCGAGATATCCGACGCAAAATTTAGCTCATCCTCTATTGATCCTATTACCTATGTATTCTCCATCGCAGATAATAATCTCGCTATTGATCTTACTCAAGCAAATGGTGATAGCGCCCACGCTTTAGTCAAGAACATGAGTGAATTTGAGCTCTCGCTCGATAATCTCTTCAAAATTAAAGGTTCAGCCAGGGGGACAGTTCAGGCCAATGACATACAGGCTGAAATCAACTTGAACGACGTGGATCTGAGCTCTTTGCAGTTTTTCATTCCTCCGGAAGATATAAAAGACATACATGGCAATGGCGCTGCCTCCATACATATTTCTGGGGATGTTGCGGACCCTAAAATAGAGGGCAAGGTTCTGCTTGATAATGTATCTCTTTCTTCAAATATATATCTCTTTGAAAAAGCAGGACCTTTCAACGCGGAAATCACGATAAGCGAAGGAGTAATAGAGCTTAGCCCGACAGTTGTCAGCATCGGTACGGGTAAGGTCTCGGTTGCAGCGACAGCAAGCTTGGCTCGATGGACTATTGGTGATATCACAGCCTTTATTTCCACCGTAGAGACTGCCTCTGTAAAATTCAAGGGCACCATTGGTGGTTTAACTGCGAAGGATATTAGTCTGAAAGCAGACGTGAAAGCGAATATTTCTCAATCCAAAATAGAACTCGGCGGGAATATACTTCTCGATAATGGTGTTCTTGAAGTAAATCCGGGAGGTTTTGTTGCCTCTGGAGAGGGAAGCCAGCCCACACAACCTCTTTTGCTCAATCTGGCTATCACGCTTGGTAAAAATGTCGAGCTATATATTCCTAGCCAGGATATACCGCTTGTAAGAGGAATGTCTTCTCCGAACTCTGCGCTGACCATTCTTTATGACCAGGCAAGTGGGGCCTTGTCGGTGAGCGGCAGGGTAGAGCTCCGTTCGGGCTATGTACTCTATTTGCTCCGCAATTTCTTCATCAAGCAATGCTCGATCGATTTTGCCGAGAATCAGACAAAATTCAATCCTCTCATCACTACTACCGCGGAACTTAGGGAACCAAGCAAAGACGGCATGATTACCATCACGCTTTCTGCAGACCGGGCATCGTTGGAGGATTTTAAGCCCAACCTTTCTTCGGTGCCTCCCAAAAGCGAGACAGAGCTCTTGGCGCTATTAGGAGGAGGTCTCACCCTTTCGGAATCCTTCGGCAATACTCCCCTGACTATTCGGGAAGCGGTTATCGCAAGCTCGGAGTTTCTCACTCAGAACTCGTTGTTCAGGTCGTTTGAACAGAGGGTTCAGAAGGCTCTTGGTATTGATGTCTTCTATATACAATCGTCTTTTATTCAGAGATGGCTTTTGGATATTACTAATCAAGCGGGAAGTGGTCGGACTCCACTATCGGAATATCTGACGGGGACGGAACTTTTTGCCGGAAAATATATAACCGATTCGGCTTTCGCGCATTTTAGTCTAAGAATGGCCAAGGACCCGCTTGAGGAAACCGGTTCTTTAGAATTAGACTCAGAGCTCGGTTTGGAATTTCAGGCTCCATTCGGGCTTCTCAAATGGAGTATGTCGTTGGGGGATAAGGGGACGCCTCTTAATAATCAGGCCATCAGTCTGAGCTGGCGAATAAATTATTAGCGGATACAGGAGCGGCAATGAAGTATCGTCGGGGCTTTCTCATCGCGGCAGCAATATTTTTTTTTGCCTTCCAAGGGGTTTTTGCTCAGGATGCCACACAGGCAGCATCGCAAAATGCATCTGATGATTGGTTTTGGAATAAGCCGATAGCGGGCTTTCAGTGGGAAGGACTGCATTATGCGAACCGCAATGACCTTGATTCATTGCTACGTGGGTATGTGGGTACTATTTTCTCTGATGCCGTATGGACTGACATTCAGGCGAAGCTCTACGCGCTCGATTGGTTTGAGACAATTGAGCCCGTTGCGTTGCCTGCCGGTGATTCAAGAGAAAAAATAGTCATTAAATTTATTGTTGCTGAGAAGCCTTCCATTAGTTCTATCAGAATAGTGGGAAACACTGCTCTGAGAACCTCAGAATTGCTCGATGCCGCCTCCACAAAGAATGATGCGATTTATAGTGAAGACAAGGCGAAGGCCGATACGCTTGCAATGCAGAAGCTCTATCTGCAAAAGGGCTATCCTGATGCGAAAGTTGAGTTCGAAACCAGCGCCAGCCCCCAGGATTCCTCGCGTATTATTTTGACCTTCAACGTGAGCGAGGGCACCGCCGTGGTGGTGCGCAAGATTCTGTTCTCCGGGAATGCGGTGTTTTCGGCGCAAACACTCAAGAGCCAGGTTACGCTCAAAGAGGCGGGACTGTTCCGGAAAGGAGCCTTTGAAGAATCGAAACTTGCTGAGAGTCGGACGGCCGTCGAGGATTACTATGCGAGCAAAGGGTATGTCGATGCGAAAGTCGTCGACATTTTAAAGAATTATACCAAAGATGAAAAAAGTCAGAAAAACTATCTCGATATCACTTTCGTCGTGACGGAAGGAAAGCAGTGGATTTTTGGCGGAGTGAGCTTTGAGGGCAATACCATCTTTTCGACGACCCGCCTCGAGTCCCTCATCTCTCTCAAAAAGGGAGATCCGCTTGATTTAAAGAAGCTTCTGGCCGACAAGCAGAAAGTAGATGACCTCTATTACGAGTCCGGTTACATTTTTAACGCGATCGCCATGACTCAGAACCGGGATGAGGCGGCGGGAAGCATCTCATATAAAGTTTCCGTCGTAGAACGAGACAGAGCTCATATTGGAAGCATTACATTCAAAGGCAATACAAAGACAAAGGATTATGTCATCGCGAGAGAAATTCCGCTTGAAGTGGGCGAGGTCTTTTCGAAGGCGAAAATTATCGACGGTCTACGGAACCTCTATAATCTTCAGTATTTTTCTTCAATCGAGCCCGAGATTCATCAGGGCAGCGTCGGAGACTTAATGGATCTTGTTATCAATGTCGAAGAGATGAGTACCGCCCAGATTCAGTTTGGTTTGACGCTCTCGGGGCTTGGGCAGAGTTCCTCTTTCCCTGTCTCTGGTTCCGTCAAATGGAATGACTCAAACGTGGGAGGCACGGGAAAGGATCTTCAGATCGGTATGACACTCTCTCCAGACGAGCAGAGCCTTGTAACCTCTTTTGGACAGAACTGGCTTTTCAATAAGCGTATTTCCCAAAGCTTGAATTTTACGATAAAGCACGCGGTCACCCAGACGGCGCAAGATTCGATTGCGCCCATCTTTTCAACAGAGGATATCCCGGATCCGTTCATCGCTGAAGGCAGCGGCACCAATGAATGGAATGGTCTCTTGTCATCCGTGCCGGACGCCTATCTGATGGACTATGACGATTATACATTTAGTCTTGGATATTCTTTGGGTTATGTCTTCAAGATACCTCGGGGAGACATAGGCGTTGCGGGTGGTGCTTCTTCAGGGCTTGGCATGTCTTCCTATGATGCGACCAAATACCGTCCATATGAAAAAGAGATGCGCGATTATAATGGCGATTGGATTCTGAAGGATTCTATTTTTGGCCGCGTCTATTTTAACCATCTCGATTATTGGTATAATCCGGCAAAAGGATACTTCTTAAGTCAGCGCCTTGCATATACGGGCTTCTTGCCGATAGAGCATCAATTCTATATCCGTTCCGATACGCGTGCAGAGCTTTATGCCACTCTGTTTTCGATCCCCTTCTCGCCGTCATGGGTATTTTCGCCCGTCATTGGTATACACAGCGGCTTGCAGATGCTGTTGCCTCAACCCTGGAAAGCCCTCACCGTGACGAAAGACTGGGTTTATATCGATGGTACATTCAATGTGCGCGGCTGGGATTCTCTGTACGGCGGGGATGGAACAATGGTGTGGGAGAACTGGTTGGAACTGCATTTGCCGATTGTCCCCCAGGTGCTGAGCCTCGACGGATTCCTCGATGCAGGCGCCATGAAAACTGAGGATGGATGGCTCGACATGACTTTGGATTCTCCTACGGCAAGCTCTGGCAGCCTTGACTGGAAAAATTTCGCATTTTCAACAGGATTTGGAGTACGCTTCGTTATCTCACAATTCCCATTCAGGTTCTATTTGGCGAAGCGCTTTGTGTTCGACGGTTCTGCAGTGACGTGGAAGACCGCCGCAGGGTCGTTCGACTTTGTGCTCAGCATCACTCAGCCGCTCTATTGAGTCGCTCCTGCATAGCGAATTACGGTGAGCGATGGCCGACGATGCAGATTATATTTTTGAATTGATGAGATGAAAGTAAAGGCTGCTTCTTGTGCTGCAAGAGGCGGCCTTTTATAATGTCCCCATGCCTGAATCCAGCTCGATGCTCGATCAATACCGAAGAATCAAAGCAAGACATCGCGATGAGATACTCTTTTTCCGGCTGGGCGATTTCTACGAAATGTTCAATGAAGACGCACAGGAGGCAAGCACGCTCCTCGATCTCACCTTGACCAAACGTCAGAATCAGCCCATGTGTGGCATCCCCTACCATGCGGCCAAGGCATACATCGCCAGGCTTTTGAAGGCGGGCAAAAAAGTTGCGATATGTGAACAGAAGCCCCTCGCCGGTAAGCGCGGTCTCATGGACCGAGAAGTAATTGAGGTCATTACTCCCGGCACTGCGGTTGAAGATGATTATCTTGAACAGAGCACGAACAATTATCTTGCAGATATTTGTATATTAAATAATTCATTATGTTTTGCCTACCTGGATGTGTCGACGGGGGAATTCAAGGCACACTCCACGAGCTATCGGGACGGGGAGAGCAGCGAAGCCATCCGGACCGAGCTTTACCGGCTCTCTCCGCGCGAGCTCCTGGTTCAGCAGTCAATACTGGATCAGCCAAAGCTCTTTCAGGTCATCCGCGAAAGTGGCGCCATGATAGAGCCGCAACAGGACTGGGCATATGATCTTGTTCATTCGCTGGAGGCGCTTAAGAAAAAATTTGGGCTTGCGTCGCTCAAAGGCTTTGGCTTTGACGACCAAGACCCCGCGCTCGCGGCCGCAGGAAATTTACTTGAATATGTACAAGATATGATACGCCAGGATTGCCCGCATGTACGATCATTGTTGCACTATGAACAGCAAGAATACGTGCTTCTCGACGAGGCGACAAAGCGCAACCTCGAACTTGTAAAGAATCTCAATGATTCGAGCAGGCGCGATACTCTCATCGAAGTCATCGATAGAACGAAGACCGCCGGCGGGACAAGGCTCCTGCGGCAGTGGCTCTTTCAGCCTCTTAGAGAACGGGCGAAGATTGAGGCGCGTCTCGACGCAATCGCTTTTTTGTATCATAACCAGATTTTTTTAGGCGATGTGCGCAAAATCCTCTATGGTGTTCTGGATACGGAACGGCTGATTTCCCGCCTCGCCGTGGATAAAGCGCACGCGAAAGATTTGCGTGCGCTTCGAGATTCCATAGATGCAGGACTTGCGCTGTTTCATTTGGTTATGGATGCGCAGCCTCCCTCTGCGCTTAAGCCCGCTATCAGCGCTGAACATTTGGAGGAATGTGGGCGCGTCATAGGCACAATCGATGAAGCGATCATGGATGACCCTTCAGTGCTGCTCACCGAGGGGGATATCATCAGGGATGGTTACAACGGCGAACTCGACGATCTGCGCGATACGCACAGAAACACGAAGGCTGTGCTTGAAAAGTATCTTGAGGAAGAAAAACAGCGTTCGGGGATTCAAAATTTGCGTATCCGGTACAACAAGGTCATAGGATATTACCTCGAAGTGACGAAAGGGAATCTCGCCAATGTTCCCGAGCACTTCATTCGCAGGCAATCGCTCGTCGGAGGCGAGAGGTATACAACAGATCGTTTGGCTGAGCTGGAGAGCAAAATCAACGGCGCCCAAGAGCGCATCGTCGAACTAGAAAGACGGCTTTTTCTCGAGGTGAGGGAGAGCATAAAAAAATATATCCCGGCGCTCCTCGAGTGTTCTCAGTCGATCTCGCAGATAGACTGCTTTGCCTCACTCGCGCAAGCCGCCACGGAACATGGTTACGCGCGCCCTGAAGTCTGCGAGGAGCCAGAGATACAGATAATCAACGGCCGGCATCCTGTGGTGGAAAAGTGCCTTCCTTATGGGGATTTTGTTCCTAATTCCATATCTTTTTCGCGAAACAACCAGTGGTTTGTCCTTTTAACTGGGCCAAACATGGCTGGAAAATCAACGGTGCTGCGTCAGACCGCCCTTATCGTGCTCCTCTCGCATATAGGAAGCTTTGTACCCGCGGACACCGCAAAAATAGGCCTTGTCGATAAAATTTTCTGCAGGGTGGGTGCGCAGGATAATCTTGCCCGAGGGGAAAGCACTTTCCTTGTCGAGATGCACGAGACTGCCTTCATCCTCAATACGGCCACTGACAAGAGCCTTGTGATTATGGATGAGGTCGGGCGGGGGACCGGAACTCTGGATGGGGTTTCGATCGCCTGGGCCGTGAGCGAATATCTTGTCCACCGAATCGGGTGCCGCACGCTCTTCGCGACGCATTATCATGAGCTTACCACCATGGCCATTTCCGGCGTTCGCAACATGAAAATGGCGGTCATAGAACGGGACGGGAATGTCTCGTTTCCAAAAAGGCTCGAAGAAGGCGCGTCCAGCGGCTCCTACGGCATCCACGTGGCTAGGCTCGCGGGCCTTCCTGACGAGGTCATTTTTCGGGCCTCGGTGCTTGAATCGCACTTCAATACGCTTGAGCGGGGGTTGGGGGAGGGGAATCCCAGAGAAACCAGTATGCCAGCGCAGGCCGGAGCCTTGATTTCCGAAGAGAATCAACGAAATAATGCAAATCTGACATCAGCACATAAGACTTATTCGGATGAACTTTTTAGCAAAGAAGACCTCGTCATTGCGGAGCTGAGAAATATTGAACCAAATGAGGTCACACCTCTCAAGGCGCTTCAAATTCTTTCAGAGCTTGTCGAACTGTTGAAGCAGTGATCCCGATTTTCGCTATCATATCCATAGAATGCACACGTTGATTGCAAATTTTGTCTCGGCATCCTTGGATGCAATGTTTCCGGGGCGCTGTATCCTCTGTGGGGACCTTGTTGGCAGCGTTCCCTGGTCGCCCGCACCTCTCTGCGCCTCCTGCGAGCATACACTCAATTGTATCGGTGCGCCGCGGTGCGGGCGTTGCGGACGGCATCTCATCGGCGAACAGGACTATTGTGTGGAATGTCGCGATGAGGGTGTCGCGCTTTTTCGCATCCTGCCGCTCTTTGAATTTCGAGATGGGGCAGAGAACCTCATTCATTCCTACAAGACCGGGGAGCGGGCCTCGCTTGCGCATTACTTTGCGTATAAGGTTTCGCAGTTGGGTATTTTGTCTGACAATACATTGGGCGATTTCTTTTTTGTCCCTGTACCGCCCCGCCCGGAAAAAATACGTACAGGAAAACTCGATCAGGTAGGGGCACTCGCCAAAGCTCTTGGACATTTTGGCTTTCAGTGCAAGAGGCTACTCAAGAGACTGCCGGGAGGCAGGCAGCAGAAGTTGCTCGACCGGGCCGAACGCCTGAAGAATGCCTCAACTTCCTATGCCCTTCAGACACCTGGTCATATTTCAGATAGAATTGTGCTGCTTGACGATGTATGTACCACGGGCGCGACGCTGGGGTCATGCGCAAAAGTATTGACTGAGGCGGGGGCTAAAGTGCTCGGCGCAATCGTACTGGCGGCGGACTGACAGAAAATTCCCGCTGTCAGTGCATGAATCTTGACGAAGGACTTCAAACCCTCTATAATACAGATAAAATAAAGTTTGAGTGATTCTTTTTTGCGGCATGCAGGAGAGGGTCGTGCAAACGACTCTTTTTTATTTCCCCTCCAAAAAGGGAGAATATGACGGTTATTGGCCTTCGTTGGTAAAACCGTGCCTGCTCAGCAGAGAGTGTGCCTGAGGCGTCTTTTCTGCTGGTATGCGCTTCCGCTTGAGTTGCACAATCATTGACATCGAAGCACATCACAAAAAGAACGCACGGTAGAAGACCGGTGCCGCTCAAACATGGGTTAACACAGTGTACTGGAATGAATAATAGGAAGAGGGATGAGTGACAAGGAACTGGAAAGAGAGATTGACGAGGTTCTGAAGGCGGGCGGACTCGATCTTTTAGAATTCTCGGTATCGCGCCATAGAGGCGCCCTGCATGTAAAGGCTGTCATTTACGGTAAAAAGGGTACTGGCACCGACGAGTGCACCAAGGCCTACCGCCTCATCCTTCCGCGCGTGCAGATGCAGCTTGGCGTCCAGGACCCTTACATCGAAGTGTACAGCCCTGGAATCGACCGAGTAATCCATACTGCCCGCGAATGGCAGACATTCACCGGTCGTTTCATATTATTCCTCACTGCCGACAACCCTGAGTGGCTTAGGGGCCGCATCATGCATTTCGAAAATGGCACTGTGCAGATTGAGACCGACGGTGCCGTGTCGAATATGCCTATCGCTTCGATTGTAAAGGCGAAGCTCGATTCATCGTATGAGGGAGAGAACGCTCATGGCATCTGAAATGGCAGAAGCAATCCGACAGCTTATCTCTGAAAAAGGGATACCTGAGGACCTCATTGTCAAAACGCTCGAAGACTCGCTTCTTGCAGCGTATAAGAAGAAATTTGGGACCTCTGAAAACGCCGTAGTCCGATTCAAAGAGAATTATGAAGGAATCGAGATCTATGCAAAAAAGACTATTGTCTCCAATGATGATTTTGAGGATGAGGTTTTGGAGATTCCCCTCGAGGAGGCGAGGAAGCTCGCCGAGGAGGCGGAGATCGGAGATATCCTCGAGATCCCCATAGACCCATCGGAATTTGATTTCCAGTCGGTGATGCTCGCAAAGCAGACGGCGCGTCAGAGCCTGAGAGACATATCCCGCGACACGCTCTACGCGGAATTCAAATCCAAGGTAGGAGAGATTGTCATAGGTTATTTCCAGCGCGAACGGAACGGCACGATATTCGTCGATCTGGGAAAAGTGGAAGGGGTTTTCCCCCACAAGTACCAGTCTCCCCGCGAGACCTACCATGTCGGCGACCGTATCAAGGCACTCATCGTCGAGGTGGAGAAGACCAAGACAGGTTTTCAGGTCGTGCTCTCGAGAACGCACGCGGAATTCGTACGCAAGCTGCTCGAGCTCGAGATCCCCGAAATTTACGATAAGACGATAGAGATATTCAAAATAGTCCGCGAGCCCGGCTACCGGACGAAAGTCGCTGTTTACACAAAGCGCACTGATATCGATCCCGTAGGGGCTTGTGTGGGGCAGAAGGGAATGCGAAGCCAGCTTATAAGCCAGGAGCTTGAGGGGGAAAAGATCGATTTTATTCGGTATGATATCAACCCAAAGGAATTCATACAGAATGCCCTTGCTCCTGCCCAGATAAAAGAAGTATATATACTGGACGAAGCCAGACACATGGCCTTGGCTGTAGTCGATGAACAGGAGCTGTCTATTGCGATCGGAAAATCGGGGCAGAACGTCAAATTGGCAAACCGACTCTGTGACTGGAATATCGATGTTATGACAGAGGAGCAATACCTGCAGGATTCTAGGAACGTCGAGCTGAAGCGGGCTGCGGACAGCCTGTTCTCCACTGAGGAGGAACAGGGAGAAGAGCTTCTGATCAAGGATTTGCCGGACATAAAGGCCGAGTGGGTCCCCGCGCTCGAGGCTGCCGATATCGTTTCGATAGAGCAGTTTCTGGAGCTCGATGAAAGTGAGATTGTCCAGCGGACCTCGCTCTCTTCCGATGATATCGCCACAATTCGCGGAATAATCGAAGAGAATGTCGAAATCGTCCAGGAAGAAGTCGAAGAAGAGGAACCGGAGTCCTATGCATGTCCTGAATGTGGGGCTCCTGTTACCCCGAATATGGATCATTGCCCATCCTGCGGAGTGGCATTGAGTTTTGAGGTGGATGAAGGACAGGATCAATAAAGGAAAGCTATGACAGAGAGCAGCGATAAAGACCCGAAGAAAGTCCATTTGATTAAGCAGACACGACAAATGACTCCCGAGCAGCCCCAGGAGCAGGAGGCACAGGCTACTTTCGACCAAGGTGGTGAGAAGAAAAAAGTCGTCGTAGTCGTGAAGAAGAAAATTGTCACCACAAAAAAGGTTCAGGCAAAAACAGTTTCGCCGGGAACCCCGGAAGAGCAAAAGGAAGAGTCGAAACAGACGGTGTCATCGCCTCCGGGGGCGGAAGAGAAGAAAAAGCATGAGCCAACGGAGTCTCCTGTGGAAGCCGACCCAAAAAATTCTTCTGTCAGTCAGCCAAAACCGGAAAAACGGCCCGAAGTCCACCCTGTGACGCATTCCGCACCTTCATCGTCAATTTCGCAGGAACGCAGGCCGGCAACGTACCCCACTACACCATTTGGCTCTCAGCGACGCTATTCTTCTGATGGTCGGGCGGGGAACCTGGCACAGGGACGTCCTGGCGCTGCCTCTAGGTACAGCCAGGACAGAAGCGAATCCCGCCCGACGGCAGACTCTTATCAAGGGCGGCCCTATGGTCCGCAATCTGGGAGAGGTTATCCTTCACCACAAGGCCGCGCAGGCCAGACAGGCCCGTCTCAATATAATCGCGGGCCCCGTCCTATGGGCGGTTCTCAATATGCCGGAAGAGGTGGAACGGCAGGCAGAACCGGTTACTCGCCAGGCAGACCTGGACAGCCGGGAGGTTCACGGCCTGGTGGTTACGGCGGATCAAGGCCAGGTTCCGGAGGAGGATACGGCACTCGCCCTGCGTCGGCGCCAATGCCCACCGCAGAGGGCAGCAGGCCTTCTTCCCGCAGATCCACCGCAAAGAAGAAAGGGTCTTTTGGCAAGCGGGAAGAAGAGCTCGAGCTCGAAAAACAGATACAGCTCAAGAAAAAGGCGGAGGCCAAACTCGCCTCTGTCCCGAAATCCATCGATATCATGGAAAACATCAGCATTTCAGAGCTTGCAAAGAAGATGAACCTAAAACCCGCCGATTTGATCAGTAAGTTGATGTCGCTTGGAGTAATGGCCACGATCAACCAGAGAATCGATGCGGACACCGCAGGCATTCTTGCGGCAGAATACGGCTGTGAAGTCAAAGTCGTAAGCCTCTACGACGAAACCGTCATAGAAAAAGCCGCCGACAGACCAGAAGAACTGATGCACCGCCCTCCGATCGTGACCGTCATGGGACACGTCGATCACGGCAAGACCAAACTTCTCGACGCGATTCGGAAAACAGACGTTGTCTCTCGGGAATTCGGCGGCATAACTCAGCATATCGGTGCCTATATGGTGGAGACTCCCCATGGCAGGTTATCATTCCTGGATACGCCGGGCCACGCCGCTTTCACCAAAATGCGTGCACGCGGAGCCAACATCACCGATATTGTCATTCTCGTTGTTTCAGCGGTCGAAGGCGTCATGCCCCAAACAAAAGAGGCGATCGATCATGCGCGGGCTGCGGATGTGCCCATCATAGTCGCCGTGAACAAAATTGATCTGCCTGAGGCCAACCCCGACAGAGTGAAAACCCAACTCTCTGAGCTGGGCCTCATTCCCGAAGAGTGGGGCGGCAGCACACAGTTTGTCGAAGTTTCGGCCCTTCAAAAAATAGGTATTCCCGAGCTCTTCGACGCAATATTGCTACAGGCAGAAGTGCTCGATCTGAAAGCGAATTTCGACAGGCTCGCGGAAGGCAAAGTCGTTGAATCCCGTATCGACCAGGGGCGGGGCATTGTTTCCACCATAATGATTCTGAATGGCACCCTGCACATTGGAGATCCCTTCGTCGCCGGCATTTATCCCGGCAAAGTCAGGGCCCTCTTTGATGACAAGGGTCAGCGGGTGGAAGAAGCTACGCCGTCCATGCCCGTGGAAGTTCTTGGTTTCGAGGGCATGCCCGAAGCGGGCGATCCCTTCGAGGCGGTCGAGGATGAGAAGTTCGCCCGCCAGATTTCCGCCAAGCGACAGGAGCTCAAGAAATTTGAAGAGGGCCGGAATGTCAAGAAGGTAACTTTGGACAACCTCTATGAGACTATCAGTCAGGGTGAAATCAAGGAGCTCAAGGTTATCATTAAGGGCGATGTCCATGGGAGCGTTGAGGCCCTTAAAGGCATGCTCGAAAAGCTCTCGACGAAAGAAGTGCACCTCAACGCGATAAGGGCGGCTGCCGGCGCCATCACCGAGGATGACGTGATGATGGCTTCTGCCTCGAACGCGATTATCATCGGCTTCAATGTTCGCCCGACTCCCAATGCCAAACAGCTCGCTGAGCGTGAAAAGGTCGATATCCGCAAATACAATATCATCTATCGGGCCCAGGAAGAGATCAAACAGGCGATGGAAGGCCTCCTCGCTCCGGAGATCAAGGAACAGGAGGTCGGTAAGGCCGAGGTCCGCTCCATTTTCAGGGTACCAAAGGTTGGCATCGTCGCCGGCTGCTTCGTCACCGAGGGCGTCGTCAAGCGGAATTGCCAGGTGCGCGTCATCCGCGACAGTATCGAGATTTTCCAGGGCAATTTGTCGTCTCTGAAGCGCTTCAAAGATGACGTGAAAGAAGTCGCGGCTGGGTATGAATGCGGAATCGGCATCGAGAACTGCAATGACTTGAAAGAGAGCGATACTCTCGAGTTCTACGAAATGGTTGAGGTGGCCCGCACACTCGACTCAGGAAATGGCAATGGATCAGATACGAAGGCGTCGTCTTGAAGAATTGATCCGTGAAGAGGTTTCGCGGATGATCGCCCTTGGTGAGATTAAGGATCCACGCGTAAACAGCTTTCTCTCCATCACGAGAGTCGAAGCCGCACAGGATGGATCTCACGCGCGGGTTTGGGTGAGCAGCCTCGAAGATAGAGAAGATCGACTCGATGCGGCCATTGCGGGGCTTTCACACGCCGCCGGCTTTATTCAGGCTCTTATCGCAAAGCGTGTCCGCCTGCGGCTTACGCCTGTGCTCACCTTTGTGTCTGACCGGGGTATCAAAGAGGGGTTCGAAGTCACCGAAAAACTAAAGGATCTTCTCAAGTAATGCAATGCGGCGGTTTTTTCCTTGTTGACAAGCCTGCAGGACCCACTTCAAACAGGGTTCTGCAGGATATCAGGCGAGGGTTTTTGAGTGAACCAGCCTCCCGTGGGCTTAAATTCGGACACGCAGGCACACTCGATTCATTTGCGTCGGGCCTCCTCCTCGTGTTGGTCGGCACGATAACACGGCTTACCCCCTGGTTCATGCATCAGAAAAAGGAATATGAGGCCATTTTCAGGTTTGGTGAAGAGACCGATACGCTCGACCCTCTGGGCAAGGTCATCGCGAGCGCCAAGAGGCCGACATTGACCGAGCTCGAAGTTGTCCTTCCGCAATTCCGTGGGACCGTTTTCCAGATTCCACCTTCTTACAGTGCCGTACATGTCGATGGCAAGCGCTCCTATAAAATCGCACAAACCGGTGAAGTTCCGGAGCTTTCACCACGGCCTGTCTCTATCGAAAGGCTTGAATTGCTCAGATTCGAAGGCGGTGAGGCGGTTTTCAGTATCCAGTGTTCTTCGGGAACCTATGTCCGCGCTCTCGCGCGGGACATAGGGCGGGCCTGTGGCTCACGCGCCTTTGTGCAGGCACTCAGAAGAACGCGCATAGGAGAATTCGCCCTGAATGCGGCGTATGCTCCTGTTGACTGCACGGCCGGGAAGATTCACGCGTTTACCGTCGACATCGCGCGCGACATCGGACTCGGAGCTGGTATCCTGAGAGGGGAATTTCTTGTTCGATTTCAGCATGGTTCGGCCTTGCCGCAGGAGGCCGTCAATCTGCGCTACGGCGGCGCATCGGTGGTGGCGCTATTCACGGAGGGCAACGAATTCATCGGACTTGTCGAAAGGCGCGGGGAAGATTGGAGTGCCAGGATGGTGGCCCTGGAGGAGCTATGGCAATGAAAGTGTTGACTTGGCAAGAATTTAATAGGGAGCCATCGCAACTGGGGTTGGCGGCGACGATAGGCGTATTCGATGGTCTTCACGTAGGGCACCAGGCGCTTATAGACACTGTCAGGCAGAAAAACCCGCATTTATTTCCCTGCGTCATCACCTTCCGGGAAAATCCGAAGAAGTTTTTGCACCCCTCAAGCTATCGTGGAAGTCTCCTGACGATCGAGCAGAAGCTCTCCGCAATTCAATCCGAGGGTATCGAGTATTGCGTGCTGATTGACTTTTCTGATAATTTCGCTACACTTGCGGGAAGGGAATTCCTTGCTGCGCTGTATAATGCAAATGTTCGCTTTGTTGCGGTCGGCGAGAATTTTCAGTTCGGGTACAGACTCGATACAGATCCCGCAAGGCTGGAAATGCTCAGTCATGAGATCGGAATGCGCTCCTGCATTGTAAAAAATATCATGTATCGGGGCCATCCGGTGAGTTCGAGCAGAGTGCGTCACGCGGTGCTCGAGGGCCGGCTCAAAGAAGCCGAAGAGATGCTGGGCCGGCCATATCAGATTATCGCCCGGCAGGAGGGGGAGAGCGAATATGGCGAAATCCTCGTGCCTGATGACGATCTGCTCTTGCCGGCTGATGGCGAATACGATGTATTTGTCAAGGATGGCGAGTCTGTTGCACAGACAAAAGTGAGCGTGGCTCACCAGCACATTGTATTAGGATTACGCATGCGATCGGAAAGAATCCGATTGGCGTTCGTTGATAAGGCAACTCAGGAGAAGGAGAATTTAGTATGGCTTTGAGCAAAGAAGACAAGGCCCAGTTGGTGCTCGAGTATGGCAAGGACGCGAAGAATACCGGTTCAGTTGAGACGCAGGTCGCGCTCATCTCCGCCCGGATCACGTATCTCACCGAGCACTTCAAGACGCACAAAAAAGACACGAACTCGAGACGCGGGCTCCTCAAGCTTGTCGGCCAGCGCCGCAAGCTCCTGAAATACCTGCAGAGGACCGATCTCGAATCGTATCGTGCGATTATGGAAAAACTGCAGATCCGGAAATAGTGAAATATTCCGCGGTGCGTTGCGTCCGCCGCGGAGATGCCGGATGGTGTAAAATTGAGAGAAGGAATGTGATGATCAACAAACTTGAATGTAAAATCGGTAACGAAACCTTAGTGTTCGAGACCGGACGAATGGCCAAACAGGCCAATGGCGCCGTGTTGGCCACGTATGGCGGGAGCGCGGTGATCGCGACGGCCTGCTGTTCTTCCACCCCTACGGAAGGGTTGGATTTTGTACCGCTCACCGTTGAATATTCGGAAAAATATTATGCGGCGGGCAAAATCCCCGGTGGCTTCATAAAACGGGAGACCAAGCCCAAGGATAGAGAGATTCTCGTATCCCGCATTATCGACAGACCGATGAGACCCTTGTTTCACAAGGAGTTCGGACGGGAGATTCAGGTTGTGCCGACCTGCATCTCGGCGGATCAGATCAACCCGCCCGATGTCGTCGCCGCAAACGCCGCGAGCGCGGCGGTCCACATCTCTGATATTCCCTTTGAAGGGCCCATCGGTTGCGTGCGTGTGGCGCTCGTCGACGGCTCATACATCGTAAACCCGACCTATGACCAGATTGAGCGAGCAAAGCTGGAAATTGTGGTCGCCGGCACCGCCGTGGGCATCACGATGGTCGAGGGCGGTTCCCATGAAGCGACCGAAGAGGAGATGATCCAGGCGATCGAGACCGCCAAGGAGCCCATCTCCCGGATATGCGCCACGATTGAAGAGCTCAGGCGCCTTGCCGGCAAAGAGAAGCTCGCCCTCGCGCCACTTTTGGTCGAGCTCAACGGCAAAGAGGAAATTCGCGCGTACGCGCATGAGCTGCTCTCCAAGGCGCTCTTCACGAAGATCAAACAGGAGCGCGCCAAGGCTGTCGCGCAGGCGATCGCCGCGGCCAAGGAAAAGTTCAAAGAATCTCTGACCGATGATATACAGCAGAAGCTCTTTTCGAAATTGATGGATGATCTTCAGTATGAGATTTTGCGCTCTTCCATTCTCGATAAGAGCCTGCGGGTTGATGGCCGCGGTCTTGAAGATATCCGCCCCATCACCTGCGAGACCGCCGTACTGCCGCGGACTCATGGCTCCGCGATGTTCACCCGCGGAGAGACGCAGGTATTGGCCGTAACGACGCTGGGTACGGTATTTGATGAACAGATCTTCGACGACATCGAAGGCGATCGCCGCGAGCGCTTTATGCTGCACTATAATTTCCCGCCGTTCTCCGTCGGCGAAGTGGGACGCCTCGGTACGGGCCGTCGCGAGATCGGCCACGGCGACTTGGCGCGCCGCTCCATCGAACCCATGCTGCCGCCAAAGGAAAAGTTCCCGTACACAATCCGCGTCGTCGCTGAAGTGCTCGAGTCGAACGGCTCCTCGTCCATGGCGACAGTGTGCTCTTCCTCGATGTCGCTCATGCATGCGGGAGTGCCCATGAGTAGGCCCGTTGCGGGCATCGCGATGGGGCTCATCACCGATGAAGCGCGCTATGCCGTGCTGTCGGATATCCTTGGCGACGAGGATCACCTCGGAGACATGGATTTCAAGGTGGCCGGCACGAAGGACGGGATCACCGGTTTTCAGATGGATATCAAGATTTCTAGCGTTTCCACCGAAATTCTGCGCAGGGCACTCGACCAGGCCAAGCGCGGCAGACTCCATATCCTCTCGATCATGGAGAAGACGATCGCCGTCCCGCAGAGCGAGATTTCACCATTCGCCCCGCAGGTGCTGGGCGCCCGCATCGATCCCGAGAAGATCGGGCTCGTCATCGGACCCGCCGGCAAAAACATAAAGGCGCTCTCCGAGAGATATGGCGTTCAGATCAACATTGAGGAAGACGGCTCGTTGACGGTCTACGGCAAGGATCAGAAATCGGCATTCGACGCGCGCGACGCGATCCTCGGGATGGTCGAAGAGCCCGAGGTCGGGAAAATGTATAACGGCACCGTGAAAAGAATTATGGATTTCGGCGCCTTTGTAGAAATTATTCCCGGAAGGGAGGGCCTATGCCATATCTCCCGGCTCGCAAAAGGTCGGGTTGAGAAAGTGACCGATGTCGTGAAAGAGGGTGACTCCATTCAAGTCAAATTGATGGAGATCGATCACCTCGGCAGGCTTAATCTCGCCGCCGTCGATTCGCTCGACGAGAATGGCGAAGCTCCCCAACGCCCGGCGAGAGGCGAAGGGAGATCGTCGGACCGCGGCCGGGACAGTCGGCCTCCGCGGAGAGAATACAGGGACAGGTAAAATTTTCAACTATGCCTCTTCTTAAAAGATCGACGGCGGGCGCGATGCTCGCTGTCGATGCGATGCCAAACACGTCGAGCGTTTCGATGAGCATTTGGCTGCCATTTGGTTCCAGAAATGAAAAGCCTCAGCACAGGGGCTTTTTTCATTATATTGAGCACATGCTCTTCAAGGGAACCTCGGAGAGAAACGCACGTCAGCTGGCGCGCGTCTTCGAGAGCACAGGTGGCTTTGTCAACGCTTTTTCCGAGCGCTCCGCTACCTGCATCCACTGCACGATGCCGGCCGACAACTGGAGGGAAGCCTGTGAAACAATGCTTTCCATGGCGTTTCTCTCGGTCTTTCCCAATGAAGAATTCGAGAAGGAGAGGGTCGTCATCATCTCCGAAATCCTTCAGACAGAGGACGATCCTGAAGAGATAGCGCATGAGCACTTTTTCCACAGGTTTTGGCCGGGGCAGGCGGCTGGGCTTCCAATAGCCGGCAAGGTCGACGAAGTAGGTTCAATAACCCGAGAGGCGCTCTACCGATTCTATCTGGCGATTTTTAGGCCCGAACTCTCATGCGTCAGCGTCGCGGGAGGTCTTTCAGAAGAGGAGACGGCGGAATTTGTGGAGCTCGTGCTCGAAAGAGTACAGGAGAAGCGTCAGGCCATTCTGAGCCAGACCTCAAGCGGCCCCCACGAATGTCCAGTCCAGTCCTCGGTGCCAGCCGTTGCTGAATGCTTTACGCTCTATGAACAGAATCCGTCTTCCCTGGCGTACGTCATTCACGGCGTTCAGGCTTTACCGCCGGCCGACAACCGCGCGTATTTGGTCAACGCTATTGTCAATGAGATACTCGGCGGGTCGACGATTTCCAGACTTTTTCAGAAACTTAGGGAGGATGCAGGTCTCTGTTATACGGTGTTTTCCTCCTATGAGCCGGAAAACACAGAAAGCGTGTGGATCGTCCACCTTCAGACAAGCAAAAAACAACTGCCCGTCGCCCTCGATATGCTCGAGCGAGAATTGTCGGGCCTTTATGGGAAGCCTCCTGCCTTTGAGGAATATCAGGATGCACGCAACCGCGTTGCCGGTCTTATGAAATTGGCCATGGACGACAGCGATTACCGCCAGCGGAGAATGGCGCGGCAGTACTTTGCGTATGGCGGAGTTGCGTCGGTGGAGCAAGAACTTGTCCACCTCAAGACAATCGGGTACGATGAAATAGTCTCGGCTGCGGTGGCTGTGGCGCGCGCCGAGTGGTCGCGCTTCGTGTTTGGCGCGATTCCGCAGAAAACACTTGTACAGAAGGGTTATCTTGGGTACCAACCAACCTGAAGGGCCAGCGCTGAACGTGCAGATTCATCTCTCCGAAAATGCGCGGATTCCTCAGTATGCGACAGAATATTCTGCGGGCGCAGATCTCTTTGCTTCTCTCGAAAAGGCGGTGGTCCTGCCGCCGCTTGCAAGGGCCCTAATCCCGACGGGGGTGAAGATCGCCCTGCCACCGGGGTATGAGGCCCAGGTAAGGCCGCGTTCTGGGCTTGCTCTACGACACGGCATCACCTGTCTCAATGCTCCGGGCACGATCGACAGCGATTACCGGGGCGAGATCAAGGTCATTCTCATCAATCTTGGCGACAGACCTTTTACCATCGAGGATGGCGACCGCATCGCTCAGCTCATTGTCGCTCCCGTTATTCAGGCACATTTTTATATCTCGGGACGACTGGATGAAACCTCGCGTGGGGCGGGTGGTTTTGGTTCTACGGGCCGCTGAAATGAAAGGGAAACCTCCATTTGTGCTGTGGCGAATGATGTTCCAAGAGTTGTTATCCTCGTTCTTTACCGCTTTTTTCTTTTTCTTTGTGGTCTTTTTAATCAACCAGGTCTTGCTCTTCGCGGAAGATATCCTCTCCCGTGGTGCGGATTTTTTCTCCGTGGCAAAGCTGCTTTTTTACTCATTGCCGACCATTCTTGCGATCACTGTCCCGTTTTCGGTATTGGCAGCGACGCTCATGACTTCGTCGCGGCAGAGTGCCGACAATGAATTCCTCGCTTCCTCGACACTGGGAATGAGGCCTCTATGGCTCTATATCCCTTTTTTGATCATAGGTGTCGGGATAGCCATAGGATCATTTTATTTCAACGATTGGTCTATGCCGCGCGCGGCGCAGGAGTACAGACGCGTCTACGCCGAGCTCATCCGCGGATCGGCAAAGATCGAGCTTACTCCATACTCAATAAAAAAATACGGAGATAAATTGCTGGTGACGGGCCCATCCGAGGCCGGCCGCATCCAAAATGTGCTCATCATGGATCAAGGAGCGGGACACGATTCCGACACAGTCACGGCAAACAATGTCGGTATAGAGTTCTCTGCAGATTCGCTCGCCGCAATTTTAAGTATGGATAATGTCACGGAAGAAAAGAGGCTTCAAAACGGGGATGAAGGAGATTTTTCCATTACTCAGGCTCAATCTGCGGATATTCGGATTCAGATCCAGGAACAGATACCCAACTACAGCGCGACGGCCCCTTCCGAAATGTCTTTGGCGGTTCTCGCTCGACAGATAAAGGAAAAAGAACGTAAACTTTCGATTCGCCAGGAAGGGAATAAGTCCCAGCAGGATACCGCCCTCGACGCACTACGCTTGAGTTATGCTTCCCCTCATGCACAAAGCGAGCCTGCTCAATCTGTGGGGTCGAAAGATCAAACGTCGAGCAAATCTGGGAATGTAAGCTCCCTTCTCAATACGATCAAATCTCTTCGCAACCAAAAAATAAGCGACACCTCATTAGAGATTTATCGTCTTGAGTATCAAAAAAAATTTGTTATTCCTTCAGCATGTTTCTTTTTTGCTCTTTTGGCTTTTCCGCTCGGGATTGGTTCAAAGAGAGCAGGGCGGACCGCCGGATTTGGCCTTGCGTTGCTGCTCTCTGTCGTTTATTGGGCTCTTCTCTTCGCCGGTCAGACACTTGGATACCGTCAAAATTTTAATCCGGCGCTTTCGATGTGGATGCCCAATCTGATCATGCTTTTTGCCACAGCTGGTCTGTGGATTTTCCGGAAAGTCACCAAGGGACATTTTGTATGATGGTGGCAGAAAGGGGGTCCCACTCACTGTCGCACGGGCACCATGGTGTTCAGGGTGCGCCGGTCATACTCTGGAAGACCTTGTTGGCGAAGATATTGCTCTGGACGGCCGGAGGAACGCTCTTTTTATCGCTCGTGATTTCTCTCGCGGAACTATTTTCTCTCTTGTGGAAATTTCTGGCGCGAAATGCTTCTTTTTGGGATATATTGCGGTGGATTGGCCTTGGCGCCCCCAATCACCTCGTCGAGGCCCTCCCTGTTGCCTTTCTTTTTGCCATTGTATTTATGCTTAGCAATTGGCATGCGAACAGTGAACTCGAGGCGGTTTTTAGTGCGGGAATATCGCTGCAACGATTTTTACTGCCCCTCTTTGTGCTTTCAATAGTCTTTTGCGCTTTCGAATTTTATCTTACTGACGCCGTATCAATACCCTTTTTAAGAATTCGGAATACTCTCCAGTCGGAGATTTTAAAAGAATCAGATAGCCGTTATATGGTTCCCGGATTGATTGTCGATAAGGGAAGACAAGTATACACATATCGATATTTTGACGAGAAGAGCTCGCGTCTCTATGATGTATCGATAGTCGAAAGAGACGCCAAGGGGAATTTGACAAGAAAAGTTTCCGCCCAAAATGCGAGTTGGAAGGACGGCGTCTGGCAATTTGTCAATGCGGTCATTTACCAAGAAAAAGATGGTTCCTGGGATTTCCTGAGAATTGCCAAATTTACAGATCCGGCATTCAGAGAACCACCATCCGGATTTTCGCGCCCCTCAATGGATGTCCGCCTTTTAAGCATCAAGGAGCTTAAGGCCCAAATCAGTTTCTTAAAAGCCTCAGGATTGCCGTCAGTCGGCGCCGACGTGGAAAAACAAAGAAGAATATCTTTTTCCTTGACGCCGCTTATTGTGATAGGCCTGGCAGGTGTCTTCGTCGGTCGTTTTAAAAAAAGTATTTTTCTTTTGAGTATGTTATTCAGCCTTTCAAGCGCGACATTATACTATGTGGCACAGATGATCGCTTCCTTGGCCGCGAAAGCGGGCATGGTGAGTGCGGCTTTTTCAATTTGGAGCGTGGTGCTCGTTTTCGCGGTTGTATCGCTTGTGGCGTATCTGAGCGCCAGAACGTAAAAGGGTAAATTTGATGTTTGAACCTGTTTTCCATGAGATACATAGAGACACTTCGTGCAGTGCGCGCACCGGCATTCTCGCGCTCCCTCACGGGGATGTCCAGACTCCTGCTTTTATGCCTGTCGGCACGAATGCCACCGTGAAGGCCGTCGAACCAAAAGATATTGCAGAGATGGGCTTTTCAATCATTCTCGCCAATACATACCATCTGTTTTTGAGGCCTGGCCCGGACATTATCGCCAAGGCCGGCGGCTTACATGGTTTTTCAGGCTGGGGGAAAAATTTTCTCACGGATTCCGGCGGCTTTCAGGTCTTTTCACTCTCACAATTCAGGAAAATCCTCGAGGAAGGAGTACATTTCAGGTCACACATCGATGGCTCTTCACATGTTCTCACCCCTGAGAACGTCGTCGATGTGCAGACAGCTTTCAATTCAGACATCCAGATGGCCCTCGATATCTGCGCTCCCTGGGGCGAGACTGAAAAAAAGGCGTATCGTGCGGCTATGCTGACCTACGATTGGGCGAAACGGGCAAAAAATCAGTGGCTTATGCAGCGCGACCACGGCTATCAGGGGTATCTTTTTGGGATCGTGCAGGGCAATTTTTATAAAGAATTGCGGAAAATGAGCGCGGAGCATATCATTTCTCTTGATTTCCCCGGAATTGCAATCGGTGGCCTCTCCATCGGCGAACCAAAAGATGCCTATATTGAATACCTTGAATACACGGCGGCACTTTTGCCTTCGGAGAAGCCGCATTATCTCATGGGGATAGGGACTCCCGACTATATCATTGAGGCGGTGCGCAACGGCATCGACATTTTCGACTGTGTATACCCGACCCGGACGGCGCGCAATGGTCTGCTTTTTACCTCAAAAGGCCAGATCACCATAAAAAAGGTCATGTACAGAGAAGATTTTTTGCCGATAGACCCGGAATGCACCTGTCACGTATGCAGAACCTATAGTCGCGCCTACCTGCATCACCTCTTCAGAAATAACGAGATCCTCTATTCGATGCTCGCGAGCCAGCACAATCTGCATTTTATGGCACACTTTGTAAGTGATATCCGACATGCGATTGAAGAGGACAAGTTCGACTCATTCGCCCGCGATTTTTTGGGCGCCTATGAGCAGGGTCCAGGGTAAGACAGAAGGCGGTGATGGCGCACCAGGGCACGCACCTTGCCGGAAACAGAATCGAGCCAGCCTCCTACCTTCGGGGGTAGATCAGATATCAAGATGCGCGATTTTGACGGATATACTGCTTCATGTACAAACTCACGAGCAAGTGGACTTGTATCTCTCGCTGGGAAAGGTCTATGTCAGCTATCTGCTCGATTACCCGGAGACGGTAAGGGAGTGTATTTCTATGAATGTGCAACTCGTTGACTGTTTCCTTTATGTTGCACATCGAAAGTATGTATGCTGAAAGTGTTGCCAGATAATTACTTCCATGTTCATGATCATAGGCTTCAAGTGCGCTTAGCGCGGGATGAATATAGCTCTGAGAGGGAAGATTCTCCGACACTGTTTTGAACACTTGCTGAAGAGCACACTCGCTATAATATGTAATTATCGCATCAGTCCTCTTTAAACAGATATGCAAAGCGAAGTAGGCTTGATCACGGTATATTTTTATTTTTGCTATATCGGAAAACCTACCGCTGATTCCAAAGCGAAGCTCCATTAAAGACAATCGCTTCATGACAGAAGACACTTTTTTACGGCAATCTTCACTCGTTTTATGATCCATAATCAAAAAATATATCGCATCTCCATAAACAACCGGATGCAATTCCGTGTCGATCCGTTCTATGTCTCTCTGAATAAATGGGAGCAGTAGTTTTTTAGAAGAACCACCATACGGCTTTGCCGCTACTATGCAAAAGTCACCTTTAATCTCTCTTCCCAAGTGACTGAGCCATTGCTTCAACTCTTCATCGTCTTGTATTTTGCCCTCCAGCAGATACGTAAGAAACATTGCAAAAGAGTCGCTGATCCTCCCCGCTCTTATTTGCTGACGTTGAAACTCGATCTCAAACGACCTGCATATATGATATCTACTGCTTCGAGACGTTCTTTCGTGCACTCCGAGCCATGTTGACAAATGACTCCGATATAGCCGACGATCGCTCCTCCCAAAAGGATGTTACCGGTAATATGAGGGCTCTTTTCCAGGAAGCCATCTGACAGGAGGTATGAATGCGTTTGCCGTATCCCGAACCTCATTGTGCCTTCATTATTTAATATTTGAATAGTCTGATATTGAACTCTCCCAAACTCCAATAATTCCTTCCACACCTGATCGTTTACGGGTTCGTCTGGAAAGTGACCAATGTGGTTATATTCTGCATCTACAATTAAGACGGGGAGCTGCAGGTATTCGTACGCTGCTTTTATAAGCTCATGAAATCCTCCTTTGATAAGCGCATCCAGCATCAAGGGGTAAAGCTGATCTTTTAACACGACTCCCCTCCCGCCGCTCCGCGATTAAGAATAGCCACACCCATGGAGCGACACCAGTGACGAATACCTAAAAGTATTGTACTCCTCCCGTTCTCCTCGCGTCAAATAAAATCATACCAATGCACTTCGCACAAATCATGTGCTCAAAGTTCTCCCTTTTGCCTATTTTGTCCTGTCCAGAAGGATGCGATCATAAGATGTACTGTGAGTCAGAATTCAAAAAGAGTATTGCAGAGGAGGTATAAAATGGCTCAGCTACAGTTCGACGATCAAGTGATTATTATCACCGGAGGGGGGCGGGGAATGGGTAGATCTCATTCGCTCCTGCTCGCGTCTCGGGGCGCAAAGGTCGTAGTCAACGATGTCGGTTGCGACCTGAACGGGAAAGGCTGTGATACGGCGGTCGCTCAGAATGTAGTCAACGAAATTGAAACCCTCGGTGGTATAGGGCTTGCAAGCGCAGACAATATCGCCACTCCTGAGGGGTGTATGGCATTAGTCGATAAGACAATGCAAAAATTCGGCCGTGTCGATGCAATTGTTCACAATGCAGGGATTTGCTACCCCACACCGTTACCGGAAGTCACCACGACTGATCTTGACGCGAACTTCAACGTCCACTTTAGGGCGGCTCTCTATCTCACCGAGCAAGCGTGGCCATATTTTATTCGGCAAGGAGGAGGACGCCTTGTGTACATCGTCTCGGCTGCCGGCATACTTGGAAACAATACGTATGCGCACTACGGATCGGCGAAGATGGCGTCGGTTGGACTCATGCGAACCGTACACCTCGAAGGGAAAGAACACGGAATACGCTGCAACGCATTAGCTGTGGGAGCTTTTTCGCGCATGTCGGTTGGTATGCTCTCTCCTGAGCTTGGTGAGTGGTTCAAGAAATACATGAATCCCGAAGGAGTGAGCGCAGCTCTGGCGTGGCTTATTCATCCGGATTGCCCGCTCAGTGGCGAAGTAATCAATTGTTTAGGCTGGCATGTCTCGCGGTTCTTCATTGGGTCTACAGAAGGGTACACGAAAATTGGGCTCACACCTGAAGATGTACGTGATAATTTTGGAAAAATCGTTTCAACAAATCAGTGGTCAATTCCTGAATCAACGATGGCAGACCTCGGTAACTTCGCACAAGCCATCGTCGGAGTGGGAGGGGATGTTATTCCCATGTGAGACTTGGGGATCAGGTTGGCAACACACTTTTCAAGGAGGACTGATACAACGTCGACCGAAAAGGAGGTGAATAGGTACTTTGTAGCGGAGACACACGTTGCGGGAAGGCTCGTGCTCGTCTTTTTAGTGTTCTGTGAGAGATCATGAAAGAGGAAAAAGAGAGATTATGAAGGAGGAAAAAGTGATACCGAACAAGCTTCCTAATATACTTGTTGAAAAAGATGTGATGGTTCCCATGAGGGATTCTGTACAGCTCGCTACCGATATTTACCGGCAGGACGACGGAAAGAAGCACCCAGTATTGGTTATCCGATCTCCCTATGACAAAGATGATTGGGGAATGATACACAACTTTGTATGCAGTCCTTATGTCGCTGCTGAACACGGGTATGCGGTGCTCGTCCAACATTCCAGGGGGAGATTTAAATCTGAAGGCACCTGGTACGGCTCTGTGGACGAAGGAAAAGACACCTATGACGCCGTAGAGTGGGCGGCTATACAGCCGTGGTCCGACGGGAATGTGGGTATGTATGGTTGGTGCGGTGTGGGTTATGCACCGTTCCGTGGAGCAGTTGAGCAGCCGCCGCATTTGAAGGCTGTTTTTTCCTACGTGAGTTCCGCCAACTGGCACAATGGGTGGCTCTATACGATGGGTGCCTTCGAGCTATGGTTTACCCATTTCTGGGCCGATTTTCTGAACGCGGACCCGAATCACCACGTGGTTCCTACGGCTGACCAATCGAAGGCAACGTCGAGCGCCGACGCGTTGGCGATATCGCGGGGCGGCGGTCCCAACCTCGAAGCGTATAAGCATCTTCCGGTGAAAGATATTCCCGCGGTCGCAGATATTCCCTATTGGAAAGACTGGGTTTCCCATCCATCGTACGATGAATATTGGAAAAAGATAGACGCGGCGGCACAAGCCGACCGCATTAAAATCCCCGTATTGGACGCCGGGGGGTGGTACGATCAGTGCTTGCTTGATCTTATAGATTTAAATAGCGCCATGTCGGAGCGTGGCGGCAAAGGGGCATACGATCAGTCCCGCTTGCTTATTGGACCATGGGATCACAGCGCTTACTACAATGGCCTTTCCACATACGCCGGTGAGCGTAACTTCGGTACGCCGACTGGTCCGGCTGCCCTTGCGCCGATCATGTTTCAGTGGTTTGATCACTGGTTAAAGGGCAAGGAAGCCACTTTCCTGGCCGAGGGAAATAAAGTCCGATACTTCCAGATGGGCGAGAATGTTTGGAAGGAAGTTCCTGATTGGCCGCCGAAACACACGAAAACACGGTACTACCTCCACAGCGAGGGGCGGGCGAACAGCCGGATGGGAAATGGCGGCCTGTCAACCGGGGCTCCGGCGATAGAGCCCTCGGACAGTTACGTCTACGATCCTTTCGATCCAGTGATCAGTTTCGGTGGTCAATCAATGGCCGCTCCACAAGGAGTGCACAACCAAGCGGAGCACGAATTGCGTCAAGATATCCTCGTGTACACTACACCGCGCCTGGCCGAACCCGTAGCAATTGCTGGCCCGGTTTCGGTCACACTGTTTGCCAGCAGCAGCGCCGAGGATACCGACTTTGTTGTCAAGTTGATTGACGTTGAGCCCGATGGCTATTGCGCCAATATCTCCGACGGAATCGTCAGGGCCCGCTATCGAAACAGCAAAGAGAAAGAGGAGTTCCTTACGCCTGGGGAAATCACAAAGTTCGAGATCGAGCTTTATGACACCGCACATACGTTCCTACCGAACCATTGTGTCCGGTTGGAGATCACGAGCAGCAATTTCCCGCGCTTCGATCGCAATCTGAACTCTCGCGTAACCCCGGCCTTTGGGACAAAGGAAGATGCGCAAAAGGCGGTGCAGCAGATATTCCACAGCGCGAAATTCCAATCAAGTCTCAATCTGCCCATTGTGTAAGTCTATCCCCCGATAGAGGTAGCTCTTATAACCCGGGATGGCGGCCGGCATGGGCCTGACCGCCGTCCTGGGTTTTTGCTGGTGGATGGGTTTTAACTTCCCAAGTTGCAAACTTCCTCGGAGACAAATCTGCCCGAATAGTTCATACTAGTGTCACATTTATTGCCTATATTCCTTGTAGATTTTATAGAGGAGGATGATCAATGAGTATCCAGATCAGGTATTTTTCGCGATCAGGGAACACGGAAAAACTAGCGCGGGAGATAGGAAAGGAATTGCGGGTGGAAGCAAAAACGATCGATCAGAGTGTTCCCAGCGGCACCAAGCTTTTGTTTTTAGGGGCGTCTGTTTATTGGGGAGGTGTGGATAATTCCATAAAAAAATTCATTAAGACAGCACGTGGCAATGTCTCCAAGATAGCCGTTTTTGGAACCGCCGCTGTTGCCAAATCTCCCTATAAGGAACTGAAATCTTTGCTTGAGCAATCTGGATTTGAGGTTGAAGAGCGCGAATTCCATTGCCGAGGTGCTTTCGGTCCCATTCACAAAGGAAGGCCGAATGCCGATGACCTAAAGGCCATACGTGTCTTCGCTCGAGAGGTGGCAGCGGTCGATCGGAATTGACCCCTAATAGGGGCCCGCATCGCGGGTGGTGCTATGCCTGAGCGCGTTTCGCCGTTCTTCCGAAAATCGAGCTTTAGCGCTATGCTTACCATGGGCCACACCGGCGGATGCTCCCTCGTTGCACGCGATGCCGAGGCGGCGGGGATGGCCACGGCGTAACGGATGGGGGATGGTCATGGTTCGGGTGCTGATCGTCGAGGATAATGCCAATATTGCCAAGTTTATGGCAGACCGGCTCAAGATGGAAGGTTACGAGCCTATACTGGCCGTGGACGGGCTACAGGCCTTGACTTGTCTTTCGGAGCGGCGTGTGGACATCATCGTTTCCGACATCATGATGCCGGGCCTTGATGGGTATGAGTTGACGGCGAAGATACGATCCCACGATCCTGCCTTACCCATTCTCATAGTGACGGCGAAGGACGACTTTGACGACAAGCGGAAGGGCTTTTCCCTGGGAGTTGACGATTACCTGGTCAAGCCCCTCGATGTGAATGAGCTGGTACTTCGGGTCGCGGCCCTTCTGCGGCGAGCCAGAATAGCGAGCGAGAAACGGATAGTTGTAGGCAATGTCGTCATAGACGAGGAAGAACTGAGCGTAAAGACAAAACATGGCACGATCGAGCTTCCCAAAAAGGAGTTCTTTGAACTAACTAAGGCATAGTTTACAGAATACTAAGGACATCCTTAACACTTTTAGTATAGCACATTGGCTAGGCCTTGAGATCCTGAATACGTAGTTTCTGTTCCTCGAGGTAGCCAAGCAATTTGTTTCTAAAGTATACGCGCCAGATTCCATTTCCAAGCTCTTCGAGACCAATGTCTTTTTGGATTAATGCCGTTGAAACCATAATCCAATTATAGGAACCCCAACGAATACATCCATTCGCATAGACTCGACGAACTTGAAATTCTCGTGGGTAATCCCACGGTATTACTTTTGTTGAATACTCTCTTGGCGGAGGGACTGGGAAGCATGGAGTATCTACGAAAGGACTTTGTGAGCGGCATTTCTCATGAGTTCAGGACTCCTCTTTCGTCTATCCGCGGCTTTGCCCAAATGTTAGGCGATAGGCGGCTTCCTCAGGAGAAGGCCAAGGAATACGCAAACATAATACTTGATGAAGCCGACCGCCTCGATAAACTTGCGTCGAACATGCTTAGACTCTCACGTCTCGATTCTGGCGTGATCGGCGGCGAAGTTTCTTGCTTTCGGCTCGATGAGCAGATACGCTCGGTTGTGCTTCTTTTCGAGGCACGCTGGACTTCCTCCGGCGTCGATGTGGGGCTTGAGCTGCCCGAACTGGAATATAGAGGAGACGAGGATCTGACGCAGCAGATATGGGTCAATCTCATAGACAACGCGATAAAGTTCTCCAACAGGGGTGGGCACGTCAGGGTAGTCGGTCGCTGCGAGGGGGGAAAGCCATTGTTTCGGTGATCGATGAAGGCATCGGCATTGCTAGGGAGTGTCAGCGCCGAGTCTTCGAGCGGTTCTACCAGTGTGACGCGTCACGCAGCCGTGGCGGGAACGGTTTAGGTCTGGCGATAGTAAAGCGTATTGTGGAAAGAGCGGGAGGCTCCATAGATCTAGGGAGCGCGCCTGGCAAAGGAACGACGGTTACCGTTTCATTGCCATTAGCAGGCGGTTAAAACAGCCGATTGCCCGCCATCAAGAGGACCGACGGCGACGAATAGAGCTTGTACGGGATAATACCGCCGGATCGAGCAATGACGAGCTGCTGCTATTAGCCGAAATCGAACGGAGGCGAGGGGTCATCGCCTCGTTCGCCAAGTGCTTCACCGATCACTGGGACCCGGATATGATCACCCATCCGCTAAAAGAGCTGCTGACATAGAGGGGTTGATCCGCCAGTTCTTTGTGGATGCGCTCCTGGATAACTCTATGTGGCGGCGGTTCTCAGGTCGGCCAATCAGGACGCGAGCGCAATGAACGGCGGATCGTGGTAAAGGCCGGGCATCTGAGCACTAGACCGTCGAGTAAAAATATCGGCCGCTCGTAAGGAAGACTCGCCGGGCGGCCCTCGGTATCAGGTTTCGAACGTCTTAATACAATTTGAAAAACAGACTTAAAACTCGGCTTTTGTGATCTTCAATACCTTATAGCTGAATTTGCGCTCATTGATTGTGAAATTGAGCGATTCTCCCGCCTTGTGGTTGAGAAGGTGCTTGCCAAGCGGCGACAGATAGGAGATGACCTGATTCTCCGGATCTGATTCCCAAGGCCCGAGAATGGTATATGTTTCTTCTTCTCCGCTCGCAAGATTCTTTAGCACAATCCTTGTGCCGAAGGAGATGCCCGAGGCATCCACCTGTTCCGGCCCGATGATCTGGGCGCGGTCCAACTCATTCTTGAGCTTGCCAACTTTGGAATTCAGCTCATCCTGTTTTTCCTTGGCCGCCTTATACTCGGCATTTTCCCGCAAGTCTCCCAAAGAGAGCGCAAAAGCGATTTCCTTCTGGTTTGCGGGGACATCGACCTCCATAATGTGGCCAAGCAGATGCCTTTTCTCTTCATATTTGGCGGCTGTCACCATGAGACCGCGCGAGACAGTGAGGCGTTCGTTTCCGTCATAGAATTTGATGTTGGGATATCGCTCGCCGATTTTTTTCTTGAGGTCAAGCTTGATGGCCGGGTCCACTTCTTTTATGTCGGCGAGCATCGAATAAACCCGCTCCGTGACCTGTTGCGGCGCTTCATCAAGGAATTCTTCCAAATCTTTTTCTTTAAAGAGAATATTCTGAACGAGCTTATTGATTTTGCGGTTTTCGGTCGTGTCTTTATGGCTATCGATCTCTTTAAAGGTTATATCGAGGATGTGAAGCAGAGTGAGGATGATTTTTTCGCGCACAATGCCGAGCTCTTTGAGCCAAGGCTTCTCTTTGAGGTCCCTGGCAAGCCAGATGAAGGCCTCGCGCATATCCTTGTAATTTTCTACGACATACATCGCCATCCGTTTAAGCTTCTCCTCCTGCCCCGCGGATTCAAGGGCATCGAGCATCTTCGCGGACCTGGCGTAGGGGAGCAGTTGAATATAGATATCCGGCCAGTTCGGAATAAAGGTCTTTATGTTCTGAATGAACTGATTCCTCAGCTCCGTGTCTTTCAGCGCAAGGTAGAGGGGAACAATGGTTTCCTTTATTTGTCCGAAAAGATCGGCAAAGCGCATCGTCACATACTGCTGCAGTCTCGGATAACGTCCGGACAGTTCTTTTACAAGGAGGTACGAACCGATCATAAATTCGTTTGCCTGCGTCAATTTCAGGAAAGACACAAAGTAAGAGAGCATGTCTTCAAAGTAATCCGTGTCGAGGTCGTCGCTCATTTCAATGTAATCCCTGAAAAACTGCACTCGTGCGAAGAAGTTTTTTTCCGCCTTGAATTGAGCATATATCTTTTCTTCAAAGGAAAGCGGGCGATCGCGGACAATGAATGTCGAGATATCATCCCGTGCGTTTCCAAACATGGGGTCGGTTTTCAAAATGTCCTTGGCGCGTGTGCTCCATGAATTCCATTCAGAAGAAGAAAGCACGGAGGGCACCAGTTCGGCCTTTATCCGCTTTATATCTGCGCGATTGTCAAAGCTCTTGATGATGACCTTGATGGCCCAACCCGGGTCGGCCTTCACTTTATCTCTGAGTTTTTCCCTTGGCCAGGTTGCCTTTAATACCCAAATGTGATCTTTTGAGAGAGTGGTGAGGCTGTCGAAGGCCATTTTGAGGGACATGTGATGGTTGCGCGATTTCGCAAAGTCTACGACGATTTCATCGTTGGTGATGTTCGATATCCGGCCAATATTCCAAGTTCTGTGAAAAACAAAATTTCCTTTGTCGAAGGCGATTCGCTTTTCAAAGTCTGCGATGGCCTCATGCAGCGAACGATATGTCTGTGTAAGGTTGGAGAGACGGACGCATTCGTCAAACATTGAATGCCCCGAATATATGGCGGTATAGCAATCGAGGAACTCTTTTCGCAGTGCGGGATTTCGTTCGTCGTATTCGATGATCAGCTTGAGGATATTGAGCGCGGTCTCCCACTTTTCGTTTTTTTTATACCACGCATACAAATCCATAAGAAGCATCGCCGCCTTTTCAGGAGAGATCTGCTTGGCGATTTTTTTCTGGGCATGCAGGAAGAAATCCATATCTTCGGGCGAGAACTCGATCAACTTGAGCCAAATCTCTTTTATGTTTGCGAAAAGACCTTTGTTTATGTAGCGGATGAGGGCCTTTTTGTAGAAATCGATGGCATCTTCGAATTGGTCATTTTTTTCTTTCCATTCCGCGATGAGCTGCGCGAGTTCGGCCTCTTCCGTATCGATGCGGACAAGCCGCTCCCAGACGGCATATCTCTGTTCAATTTTATTCTCGTCGGTATAGCATTCCGCGAGCCTTACGAGTGCAATGCGATTCTCGCCAAAGTCGAGCATGTGGTTGCAGATGTATTCGATAATATTGTTTTTTTTGCTCTCCGCGAACAAATCCATGAGCTGTACCAGAAAGGATTCATCCGCCGGTTGACGCATGATATTGAGAACGCCCGCCACATAGAGCGCGATGACACTGTTCTTCGTCTGGGAAAGGTGATCGGTACAAACCTTTATGATATCATCGGCCATGCCCTGTGCCGTTGTTTCGTCGATAAAACGATCAAGCTCTTTTAATCCGGCGACAGAATAATTTGCCATGAGAGTTCTGGTCCATTTTTCTTCATTCAACATGAGCTGTAATTTTTCACTCAATGGAGACTCAGCCATTATCTTCTCCTCTTATTCTATATATGATGCATATATTGATTGATCAAGAATCTTGATCTTAAGCAGCACTGAATGCAATCCATCTTCATCGCCACTTGCTTTCAGATGATCAGCCATCCAAAAATACCGATTGAGCAGGCGAGGGGCCAGGCTTGACCGGCGCTGAGGCGATTCCCTCAACTCGATTTCGAGTTGGCGTGCAGATGCCGAAATTCGATTATGCTCAGCGGCATTCAATTCTCTTTTGACATTGAATACACCCCAGATCTCCGCGTAAACAGGAATCCATTCAGCTATATCCTTACCAGAATACCCTAATTCTTGTATATTTTCAATGATCTTTACAATGAACTCAGACTCTAAAAATTCAATTTCTATGGCCTGCGGGTCAAGGAAAAATGCTTCTCTGAAGAGGGCCTTGGATAGCCGGGCCTCGCCCGCCATGGCGTAGGCGTCCGCGAGTTCGGCCAGTACGCTCGCATCATTCCGTTGCGCCTGCAAGGCTCGCTCGAGGTGGACGAGTGCCGTCTCGATGTCTCCCGTTGCCTTGCGGGCTCGTCCGAGACGAAGGTCCAGCGCGGCGCCGAGAGTATCTTTTTCCTCATCGGGAAGCGCCAAATATTGGTCGAGGGCGAGACCGAACACGAAACGTTTGTATGCGTAGCGGACTGTTTCAAAAGTATCGCCGATACGAGTGAGGAAAAGCACAAATTTTTTCCAGGACACGCATAAAAAATCTCCTCGGTCTAACAGATTTCTCGTTTCGGGCATTTTGGAGAGTTGATCTTTCCAAAATGCCATGCATTTCATGGCGAGGAGGACTTCGGGGTGTTCGAAATCTGCTTTCAGTGCATTTTCGAGATAGAAATCCGCGCTCTGGAGATCGGCATTTTTTAAGCTCTCGTATGCAAAAACAAGATTATCCGCCGCTGTTCGGCTCTGTGTTTGAGGCTGATATGCCATGAGGGCTTTTTTCTCCTTATGAATCTCTTTAAGAATAGTATCCGAGGCTTGAATTATTCGTCAATGCGTATATCGTTTATATTTCTGCATTTGCTATTTATCGTGGGCAGCAGTAGAAAAGAATCTGGCACAATCTGTGGAAACACGGTATTATTGAGGACATATGAAAGAGCCAATTATTGCACCTTCGATCTTATCGGCGGATTTTTATGATATTCGTGCCGCGATTCAGGATATAGCGTCGAGCGGATGCCCGTGGCTGCACCTCGATGTCATGGATGGCAGATTTGTTCCACAGATCACGTATGGGAATAAAATGATCGCTGACATAAGGAGGCACACAAATCTTTTTATGGATGCCCACCTCATGATCGCCGAGCCCGAACGGCACGTTCACTCCTTTATCGAAAGTGGGGCAGATGCGATTACCTTCCACGCTGAGGCCTGCATCCATTCTCATAGGCTGATCCAGACCATTCAGCGCGCGGGAGTGAAAGCGGGTATTTCTATCGTGCCCTCAACGCCTGTCGGCTCCATCGTTCCTCTTCTCGAATCCTTAGACCAGGTACTGGTTATGACTGTAAATCCAGGGTATGGTGGGCAGAAACTTCTTCCTTTTTGTCTTGCAAAGGTTGATGAACTTCGGGAGATTAGGGAGAAGAACGGTCTCAATTTTTTAATCGCTATCGATGGGGGAATCAACTTGACCACCATTCAACAGATAGCGCTCCACAGGCCCGATGTGCTTATCATGGGGAGCGCCTTTTTCAATGTTCAGGACAAGCAGGTATTTGTCTCGGATATCTTGAATGTCTGGGGACATGCGGTTGAAAATTTCAGATAGATACTGTAGAAAGGCCATAAGCGCTCAATATAAAACTTGTGTGACGAGGCACCTTAAGGCATGAAAAAGTTTGCTGTCGGTTCTTTTTTCATTTTTCTTAATGTTGGATTTCTGGTGTACGGGCAGATGAACGGTGTTGCCCTCGATGAATTCAGCAGTGCCTTTGACCTGTTCAAACAGGGCGATTTTCAGGACGCAGGGCTGTCTTTTGCCCATCTCTATCAAGCTTGGCCAGGAGATGCCCTTGCTGCCGACAGCTGTTTTATGGCCGCTCAAGCGTATTTCAATGCGGGAGATTATCCCTCTTCATATAGGCTTTGCGAGGCCTTTCTCCGAACATATCCCGGGCACTCAAATATTCCCGACATGGAATTTCAGCGTGGACGCATATTATTCAAGATGCAGCGTTTTGAAGAAGCAACCCGGGCCTTCGAGACCTTTCTCAAAAAGTATTCCGACAACGCTCTTTATCCTTCTGCCCTTTTTTGGGAGGCCGAAAGTTTTTATCAATTGGGGGACATAGCCCACGCCTTGCCTCTATTCAACGAGATAACAGAAAAATGGCCCGGTTCTGATAAGGCTTCTCAGGCGGCGTGGCGCCTCAATGTGATGGGGCTGGAGGTAAGAGAGGCTAAATATTCTCGATTGGCGGCGTTTGAGTCGGAACAGAACGGCTTCAGAGGAATTGCAGAGATGCAAAGTGACGCTTACAGAGAACAGCGATATTTGAGAGAATATTTTTGGTTGCGAGCTCTCCGCCGGGGCAACAATTTTTCTGAACAACCTTTGTCATCGGTGGTTGTAGGAAATAATATAAGAGATACCAGGCTCAATATGCTACTCAACGCAAAAAAACGAGCGCTGGATCTGCTTATATCAAAAATAAAAACCTATTTGAGGGAAATAGAACCATGAAGCGAGCGGTGTTTTTTTTAGTCATGGTCGTCGCCCTGGTCGAACTTGGAGCTGCTTTCGATATACGGGACGGGCTTGTTCGGATTACTACCGACGATTTGACATTGCGCCCGATGCTCTATCGTCTCGTCAATATCGCGGGAAGGTCGAAATATGAGCCTCTATGGTTCAATGGCGATCCACGCACGAGCTTTGTAACGATCAGTGTCGATAATCGCATCTACAGGATGGGTTCCTCACAGGAATATCAGACAACGCAACGCCGTATCCAGAATGGCGTCGAAATCGAATATCGCTCAGTGACCAACAGGGTGACTCAAAGAATTATGTTCGCCGCCCTCGCCGGTTCCCGGGTCGCAAATGGCTTTATCATCGAACTGGAGGCTGAAAACTATACATCGCGCGATATGAAAATAATGCTTAAGGAGGTGTGCGATACATGGCTCGGAGAAGACAGGGGGAACCATATCGTACTCGCGTCGAATCCTAATGTCACCGATGAGATGCTTCTCGGCCCTGATGCAAAAGAGCCCTATGTCATATCTCCGGGACAGGACGCTTCAATCGCGCTTCTTATGGACGCCGAGCCAAGGCCGGACTCGGTGGTAATAGCGAACTGGAAACGGCTGAGTGATTCGAAATTCTACTATGATTCTGAGCTCATGAGAGGTTTTACGCTCTCGCCTTATTCTGCCAACGATTCTGCACTTGGTCTCTATTGGAATGAAAGGATTCTGCCTGCAAAAGGTGTTGTGAGGGTTGAAAGCCGTTGGCTTTCAGGTGGTCCAGGAAGTGAATTCATCTCATGGCTTGCCCAGAATTATCCACCTAAAGAAGCAACCGCGGCCGCCGCAGCATCTCAGGAGAACGCGTCGGCAATCGATGCCGCCAGTTTCTCCATCGATGTGGAAGCCATTCTGGCTCTCGTCTCCAGAATAGACGGCGCAATAGAAAATATTGATACTATTACTGATGAAGAGGTCCGGTCGATCATGTCAGATCTCGATACGCTTGAAAATGGCTCCATGACGGCGACTTCTCATTAGTTGGCAGAGAGGGTTCGAACATGAGGGCCGTCGTACAGCGCGTTTCTGAGGCATCCATCACTTACAAGATTTCTGACAGTCTTCAACACAATGGAGTGGAGGGGGCAGAGCAGTTCTGCGGTGGCATATCAGACGGGCTCCTTGTGTATATTGGCGTTGGTGTCGATGATTCCGAAGGAGACGCCGAATATCTTGCGGATAAAATAGCCCATCTGCGAATTTTCATGGACGACTGCGAAAAAATGAATCTTTCGATCCTCGATCTTGGCCACGAGGCCCTTATCGTCTCTCAATTTACCCTGCTTGCCGATGCTCGTAAGGGGAGACGCCCCTCCTATTCTCAAGCAGCCGAACCATCGCGGGCGAGGGCCCTGTATGAGTTTTTCTGCGAAGAGATGCGCGGACAAGGTGTCCATGTACAAATGGGAAAATTTCAAGAGATCATGCGCATCCGTTATATCAACGAGGGACCTGTTACGATTTTGCTGGATTCAAAGAAGGCTTTTTAGCACACCTTGCTAAATAGTGCTCGGACCAGATGTCTGGGAAACCATAAGAGGGAGCCGCAAGTCGCCGCTCCCTCTTATGGCCTTATCAAATCAAGCCCAATAAAGAATTATTTTTTATTTTTTGACCCGCGGGGGCGTCCTCTGGGTCTCTTGACCTGTGTCTCCGTAGCTTTACTCACCGCAGTCTTTTTGCTGGCTTTCGCCGAGGCGGCTGCCGATTTGGGTGGTCTGCCTCTTCTCTTGGCCTGCTTCTTTGCGACCACGCTGTCCTCGACGACGGCCTGCGCCGCAGCGAGCCGCGAGATGGGCACTCTGAAGGGCGAGGAGGATACATAGTTCATACCGACGCGGTGACAGAATTTCACGGAAGCGAGGTCGCCGCCGTGTTCGCCGCAGATTCCGACTTTCAGTTTTGCCCTCGTGGAGCGACCCTTTTCAATGCCCATGCGGATGAGCATGCCAACACCTTCTTGGTCCAGGCTCTGGAATGGATCAGCCTTGAAAATGCCGGCTTTCTTCTCATCGACATAGTCGGGTAGGAATTTGCCCGCGTCGTCGCGAGAGAGACCGAGGGTCATCTGGGTGAGGTCATTGGTTCCAAAAGAGAAGAATTCCGCGACATTCGCAATCTTGTCGGCAAGAAGCGCGGCACGGGGCACCTCGATCATTGTGCCGACCATATAGCCCAGAGCCAGCCCGGACTTCGCGATGATCGCGTCTGCGACCTCGCGTGTCCTGGTTTCGAGTATCTTGAGCTCCTTCTCATCGATGACGAGCGGGATCATGATCTCGGGATGAACCTTGACGCCTTTCTTTGTCATGTTGCAGGCGGCGGTGATGATGGCCGTGACCTGCATGTCAAGAATTTCGGGGTACGTGATAGTGAGACGGCAGCCGCGGTGCCCGAGCATCGGATTGGCCTCGTGCAGCTGGTTCACGCGCTGAACAACCTTCTCCAGCGGAACACCGACGGCCTCAGCGAGCGCCTTCTGTCCCTCTTCATCGTGCGGAACGAACTCATGGAGCGGGGGATCGATGAGACGGATAGTGACAGGGAGCCCGTCCATAGCCTTGAAAATGCCCTCAAAGTCCTTGGTCTGGAAGGGCAGAAGCTTCGCGAGCGCTTTTTTGCGGCTTTCGATGTCATCGGCGATGATCATCTCGCGGATCGCAAGGATGCGCTCTTCGGAGTCGAAGAACATGTGCTCGGTGCGGCAGAGCCCGATGCCTTCCGCGCCCAGCTCACGCGCCTTTTCCGCGTCGTATGGTGTGTCGGCGTTGGTACGGACCTTGAGCGTTCTGATTTTGTCGACCCAGGACATCAGGGTCGTGTAAGCCTTGGGTGGCTCGGGTTTGACCAGCTTGAGCTGGCCGACATAGACATTGCCGGTCCCGCCATCGAGAGTGACAAAATCGCCCTGCTTGATGGTCGTTTCGCCGACACTGAAGAGGCCTTTTTCATAATCGATGTCGAGCTTCTCGCAGCCAACGACACAGCATTTTCCCCACCCGCGCGCGACGACCGCCGCGTGGCTGGTCTTGCCTCCAGTGGCTGTCAGGATGCCCTGAGCTGCGTGCATGCCGCCGACATCCTCGGGGCTTGTTTCCTTGCGGACGAGGACGACTTTTTCGCCCTTCGCGGCCCATTCTTCGGCAGTCTTGGCGTTGAACACCACTTTCCCGGCGGCCGCGCCCGGAACCGCGTCGATACCCTGCACGAGGAATACTTTCTTCAGTTCCGCCGGGTTCGACTTGTCGATCATTGGATAGAAGATGCCTTCGATGTCCGAAGCCTTAATGCGCTGCACGGCGTCTTCTTTGGTGATGAGTTTTTCCTTCACCATATCCACCGCGATCTGGAAGGCCGCGATCGGGCTGCGCTTGCCGGTACGGCACTGCAGCATGTAGAGCCTGCCTTCTTCGACCGTGAATTCGAGATCCTGCATGTCGCGGTAGTGCGTCTCGAGCTTCTTCCGTATGCTGACGAGCTGTTTGTAGACTTTGACATCGCGTTTTTCGAGCTCGGCGAGCTTGATGGGGGTGCGAATTCCAGCGACGACGTCCTCGCCCTGGGCGTTGATGAGATAATCGCCATAGAACAGATTCTCGCCGCTGTTCGGATCTCGGGTGAAGCACACGCCGGTACCGGAGGTCTCCCCTTTGTTTCCAAACACCATCTGTACGACGTTGACCGCCGTCCCTTTGATGCCGACAAGCTTTTCGACTTTTCGGTATGTCACCGCCTTCTCCGCCATCCATGAATCGAAGACCGCATCGATGGCGCCCTTAAGCTGTTCCCATGGGTCCTGAGGGAAATCCGCCTTGATGTGCTCGCGGTAGAGTGTCTTGAAGACCTTGATAAGCCCATCGAGCTCTTCCTCGTTGACATCGGTATCGTTGATTTTTTGACCGGCGGCAGCGTGCAATCGGACTCGGGTCCGTTTTTCTTTGACTTCATTGAACGCATTGTCAAATTCTTCGCGATCGATGCCCATGGCCGTGGAACCATACATCATGATAAACCGGCGATATGCGTCGAGGGCGAAGCGACGATTCCCAGTCTTTGCGGCAAGCCCCTCAACAGAAGCATCAGTGAGACCAAGATTTAATATTGTTTCCATCATGCCTGGCATTGAGACAGGCGCGCCGGAACGGACAGAAACGAGCAGCGGGTCCCTTGGGTCTCCAAGCGTTTTCTTCGTCGTCTTTTCAAGCTGTGCGAGGTGTCTTTGAACTTCTTTTTCAAGCCCTTCGGGCCACTTTTTTCCACTCTTGAAATAAAGATCGCAGACTTCCGTGGTAATAGTAAATCCAGCCGGAACCGGCAGCCCGATCTTGGTCATCTCGTGAAGGCCCGCGCCTTTTCCTCCGAGAAGCTCTTTCATGGTGCCACTGCCTTCGGCGACGCCCGCGCCGAATGAATACACGAATTTTTTCTTGGGCATGAGGTTGTTCCTCCAATGAATAAAAAAAGGCTGACGAATAATAGATTATTCGCCTTTTGCGAAAAATTAATCGAAACTATTAAATTAGTCAAGCTATATATAAATAACGTTATTTATTATTATATTTTGTAAATCAATACTATATCTTGAATTTATAATAAATACATAGAAAATTACTGTTGCCAGGTAATATCAATTTCAGGCATCTGGTTGCACGTGATGATATCTGCCATCGGGCATTCCACTACAGTTTTTTTGCCAGAAGATGTCACATGAAAGAAGTCTCCATTTTTGATCGAAATCTCCGGGGCGGCACGCGGTGCCTCAAGAGCAAATTTAAAGCGATAGAGCTTCAGTTTTTCCGAAATTTCCGATTGCACCTGAGGGTCGAGCGGCTGAACGGTATCGCCGAAAGACAGCCTTAAATGCGAACGCCCGTTTTCTTCTTGATATTGAGCGAGTTTCCCGTTTGGGTCCAGATATGCCGTCATATCCGAAGGGGAATCGAATGCGAGCACCATGGAAACAATGATGTTGTCTCCACGTTCACTCTTTGAGTATGACTTTAACGTCACGCCACGCGTTCCCTGAAGCCCCCGCTCGATGTCCTCGCGGGAAAGAGGAAGGGGCAAGGGTGGTGTGGATTCAAGCGGACCAAGTTGGACAAAATCTTTTGATATTTGATATTCAATTGAAAGCGTTCCGGCACCTTTTGCGTCGATTTTGGCGGAGGCATCTATGCCGATGCACGAAGTGAGGTCGACTACACAGACGAGGATAAGCAGGAGATTCGGCAACATTTTCCGGAATTTGCTCATTCGTTCAATCCTTTCATCCATATATCTCATAGTGCGTTTGCACATCATAGAGCTCGACGGGATAGTGGTCATCGACAAATGTGACTGCATCCCGAAGCACCTTTTCTCCAAACTGCGGAGAATTTGATACCAATACAGCGCCAATCTCCGCAAATGATATGGAGTCAAGTAAATCGACTTCGGCGCAGGACAGTTTGTATCGATGGTGAAGTTTGTCTTTTATCGCCGAAACCACTTTTCTTTTGTCTTTGATTGTCGATGCCTCACCAAGCCTGAGCACCATACGCAGCATTGATACAACCATCTAAACAATATTATCACGCAGGCTTGTTCTTGACAGCCCCCGTCCGCAGGGATATTGTCCAAACCATGAAAAGAAGACTTATTACGTCAGCTCTTCCCTATGTGAACAATGTTCCACATCTTGGCAACCTCATCCAGGTTCTCTCGGCCGATGTGTTTGCTCGTTTTTGCAGGCTTCGTAGGTATGAAACTCTCTATGTGTGCGGCACGGATGAATATGGCACCGCGACGGAGACCAAGGCTCTTGAGGAGAAGGTCTCTCCTCAA
Source organism: Spirochaetaceae bacterium UBA5556 (assembly GCA_002425765.1). Lineage (GTDB taxonomy): Bacteria > Spirochaetota > Spirochaetia > Treponematales > Rectinemataceae > Rectinema. The sequence continues at coordinate 41,708 of DIMW01000004.1, forward strand.
GAGCTCTGTGACAGGTTCCACGCCATACATCGCGATATCTACAGTTGGTTTGAAATCGCTTTTGATACTTTCGGCCGCACGTCGACGCCTGAACACACTGAGGTGACGCAGTCAATCTTTCTTGACCTCGATAAAAATGGCTATATCACGAGCCAATCCATAGACCAGTTGTACTGCGACACCTGTGGGCGTTTTTTGGCCGACCGGTATGTACGAGGCACCTGCCCTCACTGCGGCTATGAAGGGGCCCGTGGCGACCAATGCGAGATGTGCGGAAAGCTGCTTGACCCGATGGAACTCATAGACCCCAAATGCTCCACCTGTGGAGGAACACCGAGGCCCCGTTCGACGACGCACCTGTACATCGACCTCCCTGCGGTTCTTCCGAAACTTGAGGCATGGATGAAAGAGGCCAGTGTCAAGGGTTTTTGGGCCAACAACGCCATTCAGATGACGCAGGCCTGGATCCGCGACGGGCTTCACCCGCGCGCCATCACACGGGATTTGAAATGGGGTATTCCCGTGCCAAAAAAGGGGTTTGAAGACAAGGTCTTCTATGTCTGGTTCGACGCGCCCATCGGCTACATCTCGATGACGGCAAAACTGGCGAAAGAAAAGGGCTTTGACTGGAAATCGTGGTGGCAAAATCCCGAGGGAGTAGAGCTCTTTCAGTTCATCGGAAAGGACAACATACCTTTTCATACGGTTATTTTTCCGTCGAGCCTTTTGGGCAGCGGTCGGCACTGGACAATGCTTCATCACATGTCGAGCTCGGAATATCTCAACTACGAGGCCGGAAAATTCTCAAAATCGAAGGGCATCGGCGTCTTCGGAACCGATGCGGTGGAAACCGGCATCCCCGCGGATGTATGGCGCTTCTATATTTTCTGGAACAGGCCCGAGACATCGGACTATACGTTTACCTGGAGCGACTTTCAGGAGAAAGTGAATGGTGAGCTCATCGGGAACCTCGGCAACCTCGTGAACAGGACTCTCACCTTTGTGTCGCGTTATTATGGCGGGATCATCCCGGAAGGAGTGCCGGATGAGGAGTTCTGGGGCGAGGTGATCGCGCGTGAGAAGTCAGTAGGCGACCATCTGGAACGCGCCGATCTCAGAGATGCATTCAGGAGTATCTTCGCGATATCCGATATCGCCAACAAACGATTCCAGGACGAAGAACCCTGGAAGGCCCGCACGAACGATCCACAGAAGGCGGCTTCACTCATGCGCGATCTGTGCTATGTCCTCAAGGATCTTGCGATCATGATCCACCCATATATGCCGAAGGCTGCGGCACAGCTCGCAGGATTTTTTGGGTTAACACTGGGGACCGGAGGGCTCTCTTGGAATGATCTGGGCACAAAAGGGATACTCAAAAATGTCCAAAAACCTGAAATGCTGTTTCAGAAGCTTGAGGATGACAAGATTACAGCCTTGCGTGAGCGCTATTCAGGCTCTCAAAAAGAGAGGGAAGCGCGAGATGGACAGAGCGAGACACCCATGCAATCCGCAGACGAACACGCTGGTCAGCCACGGGCTTCACAAGTCGTCTCACAGCCCCAAGGGAAAGAATCCATGTCCGCAGTTTCCTCTCCACCGGAAGCTAAAGAGCCCCCAGAAATTCATTTTCGGCGCGCTATAGACCTTCGGGTCGCGCGCATCGTAAAAATAGAACGTCATCCCAAAGCCGACAGGCTTTATGTTGAGACGCTCGACGACGGAAGCGGTACAGAGCGGGTGATCGTTTCTGGTTTGGTCCCCTTCTACAAAGAAGAGGAGCTGCTTGGGAAACAGATAATCATTGTGAATAACCTTAAGCCGGCAAAACTTCGCGGCATCGAGAGCGCAGGCATGCTCCTCGCCGCGTCAGTGGAGGGGCCTGAAGGTAAGGAACTCGTCGAAGTGCTCGACGCCCCCAATGCTAAACCCGGCGACGGGGTATCCCTTGAGGTGTTAGGGGCTGATGTCTCATCGCAGCCTGCTCCCGCCGACATCATCGATGTCGATACATTCTTCTCGATTCCTATGGTCGCAAAGGACGGCTACGCGTGGGTAGGATCGCAGCGCCTCAAGGTCGGCTCTGACTATATAATGCTCGAAAAAGTCTTGAATGGCAAAATTGGGTGAGCAGGAACTCTTCTCGGGGCACTATGAAAGATTTGCCGAGTATTCAGATATCTCGCATCACCTCTTCCGAAGATTGTGCTCCGGAGTATGGTTCCGAAAGCTTTCTGCAGTCTAAGTTCTGGGGATTGTTTAAATCTCGGACAGGATGGCAGGCCTATTCTTGTTCCTATTGCTTTGAGGGCAAGAGTATATCTGGTCACCTCATTGTTCTGCGAAGAAAATTTGCGAGATTTTTTACATTTCTCTATGTCCCTTTTGGAGCTGAGGAGCTAGAGCCTTTGCCCGAAAGATGGGCCACCCTGGCCGCTCTCGGACGCGCAGTAGGCAGATCTCTTGGCGGTACTGATATATTTATTCGATTTGATATACCATGGATGCGGCCCCTTGAGCTTTGTGATGCAGAAACAGATTCCCCACGAGAGAGCGAAATAAAAAAATTTGGTCTGCATAAAGGCATGGATGTCCAAGTGCCAGATACGGTTGTTCTGGATATCACCAAAGGTGAAGAAGAGCTTCTTGCCGGGATGAAGCCAAAATGGCGCTACAATATCCGCCTGTCTCAAAAAAAAGGTGTTTTTGTCGAGGACGAAGGCATGGAGGGATTGCCGACGTTTATGAGCCTTTATCGTGAGACTGCACGACGCGACAAGATTGCAATTCATCCCCTGTCCTATTATACGACCCTGTTTGAAACAGCGGCCGAAGTTTCCTCTTCGGTTGAAAAGGAAGAGCTGTCGGAGGCCTCTAAGCCATATCTGTCGCTCTATGTTGCGCGTCACGAGAGCGACGCGCTTGCGGGAATTATTGTTTTGCATATGAGGGAAAGCGCCACCTATCTCTACGGAGCCTCTTCTGATAAAAAACGCAATTTGATGCCCGCGTATGCCTTGCAGTGGCATGCTATCACGGAGGCAAAAAAACGCGGTATAAAAACATATGATTTTTGGGGCATCCCTCCTGAAAAACATGACGCTTTTCATCCAATGGCGGGACTTTTTCTTTTTAAGACAGGCTTTGGAGGCGATATTTTCCACCGATATGGGGCATATGACTTAGGATTTCGTCCATTTATATATCGGGCATTCAGGGCGGGAGAACAGTTGCGCCTCCTCTGGCATAAAAAAATAAGGAAGAATATCGGGAAATTATATCGCACGATGTTTAAAAAGCGCGTTTTTCCTCAGAATTCAAACTACGCGGAAAAATCTTCTTCGGAGAATCAAGATTCCGAAAAAACAAATCCTTCAAATCCATAGAGCTGGGCAAAGGACGACTTCCAGGTGTCAGGAGAGAGGCCGGCTTTTCTGCATACTTGCTCCAGAAAAGTTTTCCGATCCCATCCAAATTCTACCGGCACCTGAGGCAGGAGCACCCCCGATCTTCCCCATGCAGAGATGAGAAGGCCATGTTGACCGACAATGACCTCATCTGGAGCAATTGGCTGGAGGGGAGACAGCAAGGAAATTTCGATATCGATGAGGGCGAGTTCTTCTTTTCGCAATGGGGCAAAACGGGGGTCTTCAAACGCTGCAGCGAGCGCCATTTCGGAGATAGTCTCCAAAAGGGGATCGTTGCTGTGCATGCGACCTATGCAGCCCCTCAATGAATCATTTTCCTTCAGAGTCACAAAGGCGCCACATCGCATGGTGGCCGCGAGCTCTGGCGCCTCAGCTTTGCCTTGACGATACAGCGAGGCCTGAATGACATCGCGTACGTATTTTAGAAGTTTCTTTTGATCATCGACAGATATCAAAAAATCCACAAATTACCCCTTAAAACAGATCGCACCGTAGCCTACAACAAGCTCGTCACTCTGCTCTCTAAATGCTGAAGAGTTCACATAATCCAGAAGGGTGGGCTTCGCCTCAGGATAGGCCATTCTGAAAGACCGGATTGCGGCTTCTCCACAGAAGGAATGACGTGAAGCATCGAAGCCGTGAAATGGCTCAATTTTTTGTGTCGACAACGAAGCAATGAATTCTTGCGAGAGCGAATCGCACTCTTCAACCGTGTCGCTGACAGCAAGATCTGATGAAATCACCAAAATGCCCTGATTCTCGACGCAAATTCGTATTTCTTCCAATAATTTAGCCGCGATATCGACAGTCGCCTGCTCCCTGCCGGAGACAATGAACGGTAAGATCGGCACGCCTGGGAAGAAATGTGCTGCAAATGGCAGCTGCATCTCTATAGAATGGTCTTCCAGATGAGGCAGATCACTCTTTTTCAACGCAGGTATTCGTGCAAGAAGATATTCTTCAAGATTGGCATCCACCGAAAAGGATGTTCCAGGTATGTCGAATTGTGTCGATTCCGGCAGGAATACCCCTTCCTCATAGGGGAGATGGGCTGGACCAGCAATGACGATGAGCGAGGGAGCTGTGCCAATGAGCGCGCCCCAGGCTTCTGCAACAATCTTGCCGCTATAAGGAAAACTTCCATGGGGAGAGATAATCGCGCACGCAGGATGAGGCAGTTGTTTTGCGTGTTTTGCCAACAGGGTTATTTCGGAGTGGAGCTCGTCTGAGTCAGAAGGATAGAAAATCCCTGATAACAAAGGACAGCGAATTAATCTTTCTGTTTGCATTGGGTTTTCTCATCTATTAAGTATACGTCCTTACTAAAAGAATGCAAGAAATCTGGGGATTTTTATAATTTTTAATATTTTCAAGATTGCATAGGCATGCAAGCCATATTACTATATTTTGATCATGGAATCAGTAGTTCAAGCGCTTCTCTACGAGGAAAAACTGCTCCGAAATCGTCTTCAACGACTTGAAAATGAATGTGCATCGAGGCCTAAAGGCAGTATCATCATGAAACCTCGATACCACATGGTGTACGCCTATTTGCAGTGGAGAGAAGGCTCTTATGTCCGCTGTCGATATTTGGGGAAAGCCGATTCGTGGCAATGCAGGTCCATGCAGGCTAAAATCATCGAGAGGCAGAAATACAAGGAAGAGGCAAAAGAGACGAAAAAAAAGTTAGAAAAAATTAAACATCTTCTGGATGAAGCGAAAAAATTTAGTTGAAGATAGATAGCAAATAGGATAAAATGAGCGCAATGAAGGATATCTTTGCAATTCACCAGTCGGAGTATGAAGCATCTCCAGATTGTGCTTCGGCAGCTCCTGCAATCGTGAAGATCCTCGGTGAGCATACAGATTTTACGGATGGCCTTGTACTGGCTACCTGTCTCTCTTTTGAAGTACGAGTCGCGGTATCTTTCAGAAAAGATAATTCTCTTCGATTCCATGCCGCTGATTTCAATGAACGCAAACGTGCCAATATCGCTACACTGAAATATAAAAGAGAAGACCGCTGGGCCAACCATATAAAAAGCATATGTGATTATTTTTGGCACACATTTGACATTGAGCCCAAAGGGCTCAATGTGACGATACAGAGCAATGTGCCGCTTGGGCTTGGATTGGGTATAAGCAGTGCGCTCAATATGGCGATGGCCTATATTTTTCGAATTCTATATAACCTCGATCTTAAACAGGATGAGCTCGCGGTACACGCGTGGAGGGCTCAATCTACCTTCTTTGAAAAAGAGTTGCCGATCACTAATTATCTTGGTATTACGGCTCCGGCTGGCCGGAGTTTTTCGGTTATCGACCTTCGCCTAAAAAAACGGCGAGGAATTCAATTCCTGCCAGAGCCATGGGAAATGCTGCTCACCGATTCGAAAGTGCCGAGGGCTTCGGTTGATGCGGAATTAGAGCAGAGAACCGCTGATTGCAATACCTGCCTGTCTGTGCTTACTCCAAACAGGAATCGCTCAATTCGGGATATCGCGCCACGGGAATTGGATGAACTTCTAGGCATTGTGCCAGAGCGCAAGCGGAGGCGCTGTCTGCATGTTCTCGAAGAAGTTCGGAGAGTGAGCGAAGCGGAAGAGGCTATTTCAAGGCAGGATTACGTAAGCTTTGGTAGGGTAGTCAATAAATCGCACGCGTCTCTGCGAAGCCTCTATGAGATATCCTGTCCTGAAATAGATTGGCTTACGAAACGGGCGCTTGAACTCGACGGTGTTCTATGCGCAAGGCTGGTGGGGCAGGGGTTCGGGGGAAGCACACTCACTATTCTCAAAAGCGAAGAAAGAGAAGGGTATCATCATAAATTGGAAGAGTATGAGCGAATATTCGGTTTTCGACCTATAGTCCACGATGTTTCGACCGGCGCTGGCCTGCGTATTCTCGAACATTGATTCCGATTCATACATAATCTTTAAGAATGGAGCTTGCATGAGGATCTTGTTGACAAATGATGATGGTATACAGTCGGACGGGCTGCATGCACTGAATGATGCATTGCTTGCATTGAGAGATACAGATGGAAATCCCCTGCATGAAGTCTGGACCGTCGCTCCGGAACATGAACGGTCCGGCGTAAGCCATGCGATGACATTAAAAAAGCCGACAAAAATTAGAGAATTAGGAGATTTTCGGTATAGCTGTTCCGGCACGCCGGCCGACTGCATAATCGTAGCAGGGCTTGGAGTGCTTCACGAGGCTCCTGATCTGGTGATTTCAGGGATCAACAGGGGTCCGAATTTGGGCACCGATATTATCTATTCCGGCACATGTGGCGCGGCGAGGCAAGCCGCACTTGAGGGGATTCCTGCGATTGCGGTATCCTGTGCCACTTTCGGCGATAATCTCGAGTATCGGGGTCTAACGTCCTTTATCACGGACAATCTCGAGAGACTTGTGACGCTGTGGAGACCGGATTCATTCATCAACATCAATGGTCCATCGACATCCTGCAGCGACTTGCGGGCAGTTTGGACAGTACCCGGGAAGAATAGATACCTCGATAATCTCAAGTGCTTTGACGGTGCCGATGGATATACATATTGTTTTCTTGCCGAGGGCAGACAGGAACGCACCCCCGATATTTTTTCGGACCACCATGCCATTTCACAAGGTTTTATTGCCGTCAGCCTGGTTGAGATTCATCCCCGGGCATTCCACGATCCATCGCTCAATGGCACGGCGGTATTTTAGAAAGGCGCCGAATGTTCCTGCCTGTCGCGTATGAAAACCTTGCGAGGCCTTGACGAAATCCTAACCTTTCGTATATAGTGCCCTGCGTTGCCCACGCCATCTTAGCTCAGTTGGCAGAGCACGTGACTTGTAATCTCGGGGTCCCCGGTTCGATTCCGGGAGATGGCTCGAGGGACGAAAGTCCATCATTGGGGAGATTCCCGAGTGGTCAAAGGGGGCAGACTGTAAATCTGTTGGCTTTCGCCTTCGAAGGTTCAAATCCTTCTCTCCCCACAACCTCCTCGAAAGGGGAGGTTTTTTGTTGGTGGTGATATGAATCCGGAGATGCTCTCTATGCCGCGTCGTTTGGGAAGTATTACAAAATGAAAGCCTTTATGCAGTATTGTTTGCTTTCATGCATACTTTTATTTATTGTCCTCAGTATTTTGATTTTTGTTCCACCCTTTAGAAAGGACAGTGCTGAAATAAAAATCAAAAAAGGCTCCAGCCTCAGTACGGTGGCGCAAGAACTCCATGTCGCCCGAGTGATACCCTCCTCGAAGGTCTTTGTGTTTTATATGCGGATATTAGGCGCGGATCGTGCAATAAAGACTGGGACCTACCGCTTCGCTCCTTCGCTTCCGCCATTTCTGGTCGCCCAAAAAATGATCCGAGGAGAGATAGTCGCTCAGAAAGTGGTCATCCCCGAGGGGAGGACGGTCGGTCAGATAGCGCAACTTCTAGAGGCTCAAAATATTGTGTCCAAAGACGCCTTTTTAAAAGAAGTAAATAACACGGAGTTTGTTGGAAGGCTTGGCATCCCAGCCGCAAGTTGCGAGGGCTATCTCTTCCCCGACACGTATTTTTTTGAACAGGGAAGCGATCCTCAAGACATAATCGGACAGATGGTCTCCAATTTTAACGCCATCGTTACAAAGATCGAAGGCCCGCAGATGAGTGCCCTTACTCCGGAAGAACTACACCAGAAGGTCATCCTTGCCTCCATTGTGGAGAGAGAATACCGGGTGCCGGAAGACGCCCCCCTCATTGCCTCGGTGTTTATCAACAGGCTTGAAGAGAATATGCCGCTGCAATCGTGCGCCACTGTCGTGTATGTGTTGACGGAACATTTGGGGCGCCCACATCCTTCAGTTGTGTATTATAATGATTTAAAGGCTAAAGATCCTTATAATACCTATATCAACAGAGGGTTGCCGCCAGGCCCAATATCGAATCCCGGAGAAGTAAGCCTTAGGGCCGTATTATTTCCCTCGAAAACGGATTTTCTATATTTTAGATTAGACAATACTTCTTCTGGAAAACATCGATTTTCCCGCACCTTGGAAGAGCACAATGAAGTGGCGATAATTCCTAAGGGGCTCTAGAAAAAGAATGGCGCGAATATCACCACAGATTAGACAAGAAATACTCGACAAGACAGATTTTCTCTCGGTGTATCAAGAACATGTCCATCTCCAGAAAAAGGGGGCCTCATATTGGGGGCTGTGTCCATTTCACTCCGAGAAGACGCCATCATTTTCTGTGAGTGTGGATACGGGACTTTTTTATTGCTTTGGCTGCCACAAGGGGGGTTCGATAATCCAGTTTCTCATGGATGTCGATAAACTGACCTATACGGAGGCGATGGAGGAACTCGCACGCCGATCGGGCGTACAGATCCATTTTGAAGAATCCGAACGCACGGGTGAGGTCGAGAAAGAGCGCCAGGCGTTGCTTGAGCTGTATGACAGGCTCTCGAAGACGTTTCACTGGTTTTTGGTCAACCATAAATCGGGGCGCAAGGGCCTCGAGGTGCTTCATAAAAGAGGGCTGACCGACGAGCTCATCGAAAAATTCAACCTCGGATATGCCCCGGCAAACACACAGTGGCTCTACTTATTTCTTAAAAAGAAGGGATATTCCGATAATTTCCTTAAGCGCAGCGGTCTGTTTTCAAAGAATGACCAGTATTGGCCTCTATTTGCCAACCGCATCATGTTCCCTATAAGCGATGCGAAGGGAAGGATCATTGCCTTTGGAGGGCGCGCGATGGAACAAGAGGGGCCCAAGTACATCAATAGCCCGGAGACTGTGGTCTTCAAGAAACAGGATACGCTCTTCGCACTCTCGCAAGCTCTCGATTCCATCAAGAGCTTGGATGAAGCGCTTATCTGTGAAGGATATATGGATGTGCTTTCATTTCACGCCGCCGGGATGACGAATGCCGTAGCTCCACTGGGGACCGCGTTTACCAGCCACCAGGCCATGGCCCTTCGTCGCAGGGCTTCAAGGGTTGTGCTCTGCTTTGACAGTGATGAAGCGGGGTTGCACGCAGCTGAACGCGCGTGCTCGATTGCCGCGGGAGTAGGCCTTGAGACGTCAGTACTCCTGCCCGAGGGGGGAAAAGATGCCTCCGAGATCTTGGAAAAGAGGGGGGCGGGGGAGTTGACGAGAATGTCGAAAAATACTATAAACGCAGGACATTTTCTGCTTACACGTGCCGGCCAGCTTTTCGACATCTCGACAATGGAGGGAAAGGCGAAAGCAGTCTCTTTTTTATTCCCCTTTCTGGATGCTCTCGACTCCGATGTGCGGCGTCAGGAGTATATAAAGGGAATTGGGAAAGTTTTGGGGGTAAGCGCCCATGCGGTTGAGATGGATTACGCGAAAGCAAAAATATCGGGGATGAACCGTTTAAGAAATGTGACCAATTCAAACCTGACACCAAGCACCTCAAATTCGGCAAGAACATCGGATTTGGTATTTGTCGCGGCCGCTATTTTGTCACACAACTCTTTTCAACTCTTATCGGCGAATTTGGACAGCGATGATATCGATGATCCCAGGGCGAGGGACCTGTTTGCCGCCCTTCAGGATGCGCAGAAGGATGGCATCCAAGATGTTGAGGGAATTTTGTCATTATGTGCAGATGATGCGGCGGTGCGATTTGTTCGCGAGGTCGATGCTTCTGGTGAATTGAAGGCCGGGCTTGAGAAGATACTGCAGGATGGCCTTGCGCAAAAAAGAAGAGTCATCCTAGAGAAGGAGCGAAAAAAACTGGTGGTGCAGCTTCAAGCCTCAGAGGCGGGTGGTAGCGATATCTCGCGGGAGAAAACGATATTAGAAGATATTATGAAAATAGACGAAGAGCTCAAAACCAGGGGAGGAGCTGTCAATGAGTGATATAGAACTCGATCCCTCCATTGCAAAAGTGCTTGAATACGCAAAAGAAAAAAAGACGATAAGCTTCGACGAACTGTCAGACATGCTCCCGGAGCAGATTCTCAATTCTGAAAAAATGGAAGCGATAATCAACCTCCTTGTCAGCAGCAATGTCAAAATAGAGGAAGAAGTACAGATTGAAGAGGAACCGCTTCCCAAACTGGTTGCGGCCCCCGCGAAGAACAAAATGGTCGCCAACGACAAAGAGATGGCGAACGATGATCCCGTGCGGCTCTACCTGAGGGACATCGGGCGAGAGAATCTTCTGACGGCCGAGCAGGAGGTGGAGCTCTCGAGAACGATGGAGCAGGGCGAGAATATCATCAAGAACACGCTCCGCAAGTCAGGGATGCTGATACCGGAATTCCACCAGATCGCGGCAAAGGCGACGCGCAAAGAACCCAAGGATATCTCGCTTCAAAAAAAGGAAAACACGGAAAAGATCGCCGAGCGCAGGAGGCTCAACCAATTCTATAAAGAGTTGATCGATACTTCTGCTTCCGACTTAAAAGGATATATCGAGCTCAAAAAATGGGTTATCGCGAAGGGCGGAAATATTTTTGAAGATCAGCAACTCAAGGAAATCCGCGAGCGGCTCCTTCCCATCGTGAACGGGGCGGATATACACCCAGAAGAGATTACCGCCTTCTCGGAAAAATTTATCGCGGCGGCTAAAAAGATCATTCGTTACCGAAAAGAACAGGATAGGGTCGAAGGCATACTTCAGGTCACCTCATCCAAAGATTTGAGAGCTCTTGGGCGAAATCTTACTATCAGGGAAAAACGCGAAGAGATCGAGCAGCGGCTCGGTCTCAATGCCGAGGAGATCAAAGACCGGATTCGTCAGCTTCAGGTGGACGAGAAAAAACTGAAAGATATTGAAAACAATTTTGAGACCCCTGTCGACAGAATTATCTCGATGGCACGAGAAGTGAATCGTGGCCGCAGGATGATGAAAAGCGCCAAAGACAAGCTCATCAAAGCGAACCTCCGGCTTGTTGTCTCAATCGCAAAGAAGTATACGAACCGAGGCATGCAGTTTTTTGATCTCGTGCAGGAGGGCAATATTGGCCTCATCAAGGCCGTCGAAAAATTTGAATACCGCAAAGGATACAAATTCTCCACCTACGCGACATGGTGGATACGCCAGGCCATCACCCGTTCGATCTCGGACCAGGCGAGAACTATCCGCGTCCCCGTGCACATGATCGAGCAGATAAACAAGGTCGTGCGGGAATCCCGGCAACTCATGCAGAAACTTGGCCGTGAACCGACCGATGAAGAAGTCGCCGCACAGCTCGGATGGGAGATCGATAGGGTCAAAGCCGTAAAAAATGTCGCCCGCGAACCGGTGTCTCTCGACACGCCTATCGGCGAGGATGAAGATTCTCTTCTACAGGATTTTATCGAGGACAAGGAAGTGGAGAACCCGGCCGTCAAGACCGACTACAACCTCTTGCAGGAGCAGCTCCGCATGGTGCTCGCGACGCTTCCCAAACGCGAACAGGAAGTGCTGCGGATGCGTTTCGGCCTGGACGAGGGGTATTCATTGACATTGGAAGAGGTTGGCCTGTATTTTAATGTCACCCGCGAACGAATCCGGCAGATTGAGGCGAAGGCGCTCAAGAAGTTGCGGCAATTTAAACGGAGCCAGAAGCTTCGGGATTATATAGATCACTAATCGAGGTACAAGTATGCCCATGAGAATGGATGAAGTGTTCGAAACTCTTAGGCAGTATCAGGAAATGCTGAGTAAGCGAGTTGAGCTTGAGAAGCAACTTGAGGCTATGCCCAAGACCATCGAAATCCAGAACCAGATGCTTTCCCGAGAGAAAAAGTCCTTTTCTGAAGTTAAAGAGCAATACGAGCTGTCCGAGTCGAGCCTCAAAGAGCTCAGGCAGGCGCTGGGAGAAGCCGAACTGAAGCGCGAGAATGCCGAAAAGCAGATGGATGGCATCACGACACAGCGGGAGTATGATGCCGTCAACAAGGAAATCAGGGAGGCGTCTGAAAAAGAGCAAGAGCTTCGCCGCAGAATTCAGGAAGAAGAACGCCGCTTTGCCGAGATCGATGATCGGTTGCACCGCATAGAGATATCGGTCTCGACTCTCGATGCAGAAATTGCACAAAAGCGCGCCGAGATCGATGAAAACAGCAGAGAGATATCCGACGAGGTAGACAAGTTGCGGACCGAAGAGAATGATCTTACGCAGGAGCTGGATGAGGACCTGAAGTTTAAATTTGAACGAATCATTCGGAGCAAGTCGGGCATGGGCATTGTGCCAATTCATGGGGTGGTGTGCACTGGGTGCCACATGATTTTGCCGGCGAATTTTGTGAACGAGGTGCGTCAGGCTGACAAAATTGTATTTTGTCCTTACTGCTCTCGTATTCTCTATTACGAGGAGATGGAAGTGGACGAATCCATGGAAGAGATTCTCACGGGTTCTCTTGTGGATTTGAATGACGAGGAGAGCGAAGAGCCCGAGGACTCTGAATCGAATGATGATTCAGACGATACCTCGGACAAGTCGAAACGAGGTTCCGCGCGGAAGAAGAAAATACAAAGCGAACCATTGATCGACAATGATTTTCTCGTGGATAATATGGATGAATGAGTAAATTTTAGGCGGGCCGGGCTGCCGCAGGCAATGCTTGAGGAAAGTCCGGGCTCGGCAGGGCTCGATGCCGGATAACGTCCGGGGCAGGGGGCGTTTGCGGTTCCGCATATGCGGAACCGTAAATTCCCCCTGTACAGAAAGTGCCACAGAAAACATACCGCCGCCCAAAAGCGGTAAGGGTGAAACGGCGAGGTAAGAGCTCACCGCGTTTCCAGTAATGGGAATGGCATGGCAAACCTCATCGCGAGCAAGGTCAAACAGCGATGGATTGCCCGTCCATGCCGCATTTTGCGGCAAAAATCGCGGGTAGACCGCTAGAGTGTATCAGTAATGATACACCCAGAGAGATGGCAGCCATGCGGAGAGCGCGAGATGCGCTCGATGCATACAGAACCCGGCTTACAGGCCCGCCTTTTTTTGATATAGTAATTATAATGCCGAATAGATTTTTTCAAAGCAAATCCCGCCGACCCATCTTCCTGCTGCTGCTCATCATCGCCGTCGCCGCGTCACTGGGCGGTTACCTGATTCTTCATCGTCAGAATAATTCGAAAGAGATTATGTCTAGGGCAGCCATCGCGTCGCTTTGGAACTCTGGCGAGGTCGAAAAAACCCTCACCGAGGCCCGCAAGGCGACGCAAGCCTTCCCTTTTGATGAATATTATCTCAGCATAAAAGGTATTGCTTCTTATTATTGGGCGCTCAATGCCCAAGACGAAGAAACTCGCCAGCAACTCTTTGAAGAGTCAGTCGTTTCCCTTCGAAAAGCCTTAGCAGTAGGCGTGCCTGCAAAGATGAAAGCGCAGATATATTATGTGCTCGCCAAAGCCTATTATCAAAAGGGCGATCCTTGGTTCGACATGGCGGAACGCTATTTTTTGCTCGCAAAGGAGAGTGGCAGTAGAGAGCAGGATATTCCGCAATATCTCGCTATAGTCTATGCCAGCAAAAAAGACTATGCCCGTGCCGCAGAATGGTTCGGGCAGGCTTTGAAAAATGATTCGTCGGATACCCTTTTGCTCTCTGCCGCGATCACCTACAATAATATAGATCAGCGAGAAAAATCGCGGGATTTGCTTTTGCGCCTGGAGACTTCGGCTTCCGATGCCAATATCCGGCTAAAAGCCACATTGCTTCTTGCTCAGGACAGCTTCGATTCCGGCGATATAAGCGCTGCGCTGCAGAGATATCAAGAAGTTTTGAAAGAGGACCCGCTCAATGTGGATGCCTGGTACGGTCTTGGCCTGGTATACTCAAAAGAGAATGATCAGCTCGGCGCGCGGGCGGCCTTCAGAAAAGTTGTTCAGATTGACCCGAACCATGCGGACGCAAGGCGACGTTTGGCGGAAAAATTATAAGGGGAAGGAGAAGAGCAGTGGGTATCGTGGACATATTTAGCCCTGATATCGGGATCGATCTCGGGACATGCAATACGCTCATATATGTAAAAGGAAAAGGCATCGTACTCAATGAGCCATCGGTCGTTGCTGTCGAAAGAGGTACTAACCGCATCGTTGCGGTTGGCACCGAGGCCAAGGGGATGCTGTCAAGAACACCTACGGATATTATCGCCAAGCGTCCACTCCGGGATGGTGTCATTGCCGACCCGGACATGACTGAAAAGATGATTAAATATTTCATTCAAAAGGTATTCCCAAAGAACCTTTTTTTTAAACCTCGGGTCGTCGTTGGAGTGCCGACCTGCATCACAAAAGTTGAGGAAAATGCGGTAATAGATTCCACGTATAAGGCGGGAGCCCGGACGGTGAAGGTCATCGCTGAATCGCTCGCCGCCGCCATCGGGGCTGGTATTCCTATCACGGAACCAGCGGGACATATGATTTGTGATATAGGGGGTGGCACCACTGAAATATCCGTCATTTCCCTGAAAGGCATGGTTGTGACAAGCGCCATTCGCGTCGGTGGAGACGAGTTTGATGATGCCATAGTCAAACACATTCGAAGCATTCATAACCTTATAATAGGAGAGCAGACCGCAGAAAGACTGAAAATCGAAATCGGCAACGCAAGTCCCGAAAGGACCATAGAAAAGATGGAGATAAAGGGTACCGATGCGATCACCGGTCTACCCAGACGCTTTGAGGTCGATTCTGTGGAAATTCGAGAGGCGCTTATGGACTCCGTGAACCTTATTGTCGAAGAAGTGAAAAAAACTCTTGCGAAAACGCCACCAGAACTCGCTGCGGATATCATCGAACGAGGCATCGTGCTTTCCGGAGGCGGCGCTCTCTTGAAAGGCCTGGCAAAACTCATAGCCAAAGAAACCGGCGTGCCCGTGATACTTGCAGAGCGACCTCTCGAATGCGTCGCGCTTGGTGCGGGCAAATATTTCGAGATCATGCAGAAAAATGTAGGAAGCAGCAGCGTTTATGAAAGCTTAAATCTATGAGACCGGCAGGATAGGCATGAAAAACAACCGCTTTCATGGTCCTACTCGAGCCGTGCATCAAAAGGCTAGTATCTGTTTGGTTCTCGCCCTGGCGATCTTGTTCGTCTCAACAAAAACCATGGTCCGGGTCCCCGATATTTTTAAGGGTTACATAATCGGAAGCATGCAGAAGGGGTTTTCGGCAGTGAGCTCTTTCTTTTCACGGACTATCGGCGCAGTATCACAGCTTCGGACCATACAGAAAGACTACGAGTCCCTTCTGAGCAAGATGCAGGATTATGAACTGAGAGAGCGGGATTTTGCCGCGCTGGCAGAAGAAAACCAGCGGCTAAAAGAGCTTTTAGACTTGAGCAGTTTGCCAGACACAAAAAAAATGATTGCCCATATCATTGCGCGAGACCCCAGCAATATGTATTCCTCCCTTGTGATCGATAAAGGATATAATGATGGCATAAAGAAATATATGCCTGTTATTGCATATCATGGCGGGGTCGAAGGTCTGGTTGGAAAGATTATAGAGGTCAATGCTTCAACGAGCGTACTTCAGCCGCTCTATGATCAGCGCTTTTTTGCTGCGGCTAGACTTGCGAAGACACGCGCGGAAGGGATGATCAATGGCCAGGGTTTCCGGGATTCACCATTGAGCCTGCTCTATATTTCAAAAAATGAAAGGGATCAGCTCAAACAGGGTGATATCGTTGTAACCAGCGGATTGGATCAAGTATTCCCGTCGGAGATAATGATCGGAAGAGTGGAAGGCTTCAAGCTCAACGAATTTTCGAGCTCTCTTGTTATCGATGTACAGCCTGCAATTGATCTGAGCAGCATCGAATATGTTTTTGTAGTTGGTACTCCGCCAATGATTTCCTCAGAAGATGGGGCAGGGAAATGAAGAGCATCCTCATAGCTTCTGCCACGGCAATTCTCATGCTTTTCATACAGTCCACATGGCTTTCTCATGGCATAGTTTTGGGGATTATCCCCGATTTAGCGATGTCCGTGCTTCTTTTTTCTTCATTCATCAATAAAAATGGACACGGAATAATCGCCTCTTTTATCGTGGGGATTGTCGCCGACATGCTGAGCGCCTCACCTCTTGGTCATTTTGCGTTTCTTTTTTCAAGCTGCGCATATTTGGCGACACTCTTAAGCTATGTGACGGAAAAGGACCTATTTGTCATTCCATTTCTTCTTGGAAGCGGGGCGACAATTGTCATGGGCGTTCTCTCGAGAATGATCGCTTTGGTCTTTTCTGCAAATATTCATTCATATCAGATATTCAGCGCGGAATTCGGCGTTGAACTCGTTATGAACGGTCTTTTTACGGGTTTGATTTTCTTCCTTCTATCCTTTGTGCAGCGATTTTTCGAATATAGCCCGAGAAAAGCGCTTCCATGATGAATCGGTATCGGTGTGAAAGAGGGCAGAAATAATGGCGGTTTTGCATAAGAAAATAACTCGTCGCATCCGTATATTGAGAATATTGATAGTTGCTCTTGTAGCCATATATGCGCTCAATCTTTTCTCTATGCAGATATTGCGCAGAAAATTGTTTGTGAGCGAGGCGGAACGTATTTCTATTCAATCTACCAGAATCCCGGCCCCACGGGGAGAAATCTATGATAGATCGGGGAATGTCCTGTTCGCTGGAAATATTGAGGCATATTCCGTATACATAACACCATCGGAATTACCCGCCCCCGCTTCCCAAAGACAAACAGTCGTAGATAATCTGGCAAAACTTTTAAGTATTTCGTCAGAAGATATAGAGAGCAAACTTCCGGATCCCAAATCATATTCCTACGGCAGAATAGCGATAGCAAAAAACGCGAGCCTCGCTGCGGTGACAGAGATCGCCGCCAGAATCGATGAGTTTCCGGGCGTCTCATGGACATCCAAGCCGCTCAGGGATTATGGAGATTTATCCTCTCTTTCCAATGTGATCGGATATGTCGGCAATATTACCCGTGATGAATATAAATTATTATATAATAAGGGATATACGTTAGAAGACCTCACGGGGAAGGCTGGCGTTGAATTGACGTATGAAGACTTGCTTAAGGGCAAGGATGGATGGGTATCAAAAGCGGTCGATGTTCACGGCAAGGACATATCCGGGAATGCCGCCACAGTACAGCCGCCGGTCTCCGGCAAGCGATTGGTATTGAGCATAGACAACAATATTCAAAAGATTGCGGAAGAGGCGCTCGGGAAGCGCCAGGGGTCGGTGATCGTGTTGAAGCCGGCGACCGGTGAAATCTTGGCCATGGTGACCTATCCTTATTATGATTCCAGAATATTTATGTCTGATAATGCAGGCGCCGCATATCTCGGTCTTCTGAACGATCCCCAAAAACCCATGCTCAATCGGGCATATCAGTCTTCATATCCACCGGCTTCCACATTCAAAACAATACTCACCGCATCCATACTGGAAGAGAGCTTCATCCCGCTGGATAAGACCATCTATTGTCCCGGCGAAATTTCCTATGGGGGTCGTTCTTGGAGCTGCTGGGTCAAGAAGCCAGGGCATGGCGCACTCGATCTCGAGGAGGCTCTCGCCCAGTCCTGCGATATCTACTATTGGACGGTAGGCCGCGACTATCTTGGCGTAGAGAATATCGTCAGCTATGCCCAGGATTTTGGGTATGGAAAAGATACTGGCGTTGATCTCCCGGGCGAGAATGGGGGGCTTTTGCCTACCCCCTCGTGGAAAGAAGAAAAGTATAATGACCCCTGGACTCCTGGCGATACAATGAACCTCTCCATCGGGCAGGGATACATGCTCGCCTCTCCGCTGCAAGTAGCCAATATGATGGCGATGATTGTCAATGGAGGAGTGATCTATAAGCCCCACGTATTAAAGGAAGTGCGTGATCCAGGCACCGGTGCCCTGATAAACGAAATACAGCCTGAAGTCTTGCATAAATCCTCGATATCGTCCAGGACTTTTGATACACTGCGCTCATATTTACGAAACGTGATCGTCAAGGGTACCGCAAAAGCGCCCCTTTCGACAAAAGTGGTACAGGTCGCAGGGAAAACCGGTACAGGTGAAATTGGTCTGAAAGACAGATGGCATTCCTGGTTCGCCTCCTTTGGCCCCTATGATGCCCCACCCAAGGATCAAATAGTGGTAGTTACAATGATTGAAGCCTCAAACCCCTGGGAGTGGTGGGCTCCCTATGCCGCCAACGTCATATATCAAGCGATTTATGCGGGACAGACTGCCCAGGAAGCGGCCAAAACCGTGGGAGTTCGTCTCGAGGGCGCTTCTGTCAGCGGGAGGAGAGAATGAATTTTCAGGGCATCAAGCGCCTGTTCGGCAATATTGATTATTATCTTCTCTTTGCGACTTTCTTCTTGTGTGCGATAGGCATTGCCGCAATCTATTCCGCAGGAGTAGATGCAAACGGCACAGTAGTGTCGAATGAGTACATAAAACAGCTTATTTGGTTTGTAATTGGTTTTTTTCTTTTGATTGGCGCAGCGCTCATCGATTTTTCAAGGTTTAAAGATACTTCGTGGATGTTTTTTGCATTTACCATCATCCTGCTTATCCTGACTCGGCTTACAGGGAAAGTGGTAAACGGATCCAGATCATGGCTTGGGTTCGCCGGTTTTGGTATTCAGCCGGCAGAATTTGCGAAAATTACCACGGTGCTTATGCTTGCGCGCTATCTTGATTCGGCGGAATTCGACTCGAGCTTCAAAAAATTGTTGAAGACCGGACTTATTTTAAGCATTCCCCTTGTGCTCATTCTGTCTCAGCCCGATTTCGGCTCTGCCCTTGTCTTTTTTCCCGCGGCGCTCGTCATGCTGACGCTCGCGGATGTCGATTTCCGATATATCTTGTTCGGCGTTTTATCTATACTTGGCATTTTCCTCTTTTTAAGCCTTCCTCTTTATGCCGCAAATCATCCCAATCCGGAGAATATCATCTATATCTTGGTGACTCAGGATAAAGTTCTGCTTATTGTTTTTGTCCTTATACTGGTTATCTCGATAATTTCGGGGATTGGGTGGATCAAATTCAAAAAACCTTATTATTATTGGCTGTCCTATACCCTCGCAATTCTGGCTTTCTCCATCGCAGGAGCGACGGCTGCCCATAAGATTTTAAAACCCTACCAGATCGAAAGACTCCTTGTTTTTATTGATCCCAACATCGACCCAAAAGGGTCTGGCTGGAACATCCTTCAGAGTATTACGGCGATAGGATCAGGAGGCTTTCTGGGGAAAGGTTTTTTGCAAGGGACTCACAGCCACGCACGCTATATCCCTCAGCAGAGCACCGATTTTATATTTTCCATTATTGCGGAAGAATTCGGCTTTTTCGGCTGCATGGTGCTTTTTGTGCTCTATGCCGTAATTTTTATTCGATGTTTTATCCTTATTGAGACAGCAAAGGACCGCTTCAGCCAATTTGTGGTGGGTGGCATTCTCGGCATATTCGCATTTCATTTCATGATAAACATCGGGATGGCGATGGGGATTATGCCGGTTACCGGGATACCACTGTACTTCATCTCATACGGCGGATCTGCCCTGTGGTCAGGGCTCATTTCGATCGGTATTTTAACTGGAATTTCTGCCCGCAGGTATTCGGCGTGAATAAAAGATTCATTGAACCGATGCAAGATATCGGCACGGCCCTTTTTCAGGTACAAAAGCCGGCCCGGTACGTGGGGGGGGAGTGCGGTGCCGCACCTCCGCTGGGACCGGAAGACAGCCGTCTCAGAATAGCGATTTCCTTCCCGGATCTCTATGAGATAGGCATGTCGAACAATGCGCTTCGAATCATTTATTCAATGTTGAATGAAAGACGGAATGTGCTCGCGTGCGAGAGGGTCTTTGCGCCCGCTCCGGACTTTGAGCAGCTTCTGATTCAGAAAAACATACCGCTCTATACTCTAGAAAGTGGTATCCCTTTATTTGATCTAGATATACTTGCATTTACCATGGGATATGAGCTGCTCGCCACCAATATGCTCACTATCATGGAGCGGGGAGGTGTCCCTATTGAGACGGCGAGGCGAGGGGAGGGGGATCCGATTGTAATCGCGGGCGGGCCGGCCATTACCAATCCCTTGCCATTTGCGCGGTTTCTCGATGCTGTCTGGATTGGTGAGGCGGAGGCAGGCTTTGTTGATCTCGTGATTGGGCTGGCGGAGCTTAAGAAGTCTGGGGCGAGCCGGCGAGATACGTTGATCCTGTTGGCTGAACACCCCTCAGTCTGGATACCCCCATCACTGGAAAAAAGTCTTGGGCTTCCACACAAAAAACATGTCGTGCGGGCTATCTTTCAGGATTTTTATAGGACTGAACCCGTGCTCCGGTTTCCATATCCCGTATTGAGCCCTGTTCATGCGCACGGCTCTGTCGAGATTATGCGAGGCTGCCCCAATGGCTGCCGTTTCTGTCACGCAGGATATTTTTATCGCCCCCAGAGATCGAAATACCCGGAAATAATAAAAAAGGAAGTTGAAAATCTCATTTTAAGGCAAGGATATAAAGAGATTACACTCTCGTCTTTGTCCTCTGGCGATTATCCGGGGATTATCGAACTCTTCGACGACCTCAATACTGCATGGTCGAAACACAAAGTGTCCTTTCAACTCCCAAGCCTTAAAGTCGACAGCTTCACGTTGCCTCTTTTGGAAAAAATTTCGGAAGTACGGAAATCGGGGTTGACATTTGCCGTTGAGACAGCCCTCGAGTCATGGCAATGCGCCATAAATAAACAGGTGCCGTTTGAAAAAATTGCGGCTATTCTACATGAAGCCAAGACCAAAGGATTCAAGTCAGCCAAATTTTATTTTATGGTCGGGCTTCCCGTGCCAGAGAAAGGCATGAAAGAGGCCCAGGAAATAGTCGACTATATCGAGCGGATAGCAGACCTGGAACGGATTTCGATCCATGTGAATGTAGGGACTTTTATCCCAAAGCCTCATACTCCTTTTGAACGTGAGGCTCAACTCTCCGAGGAGGAGGCGCTGGAGTGCATCCAATACATACGGAGGAGCCTAAAATATAGAAAAAATATTGAAGTGAGCTATCATCCACCGTTTTTATCTGTATTGGAAGGGTTGCTCTCGCGCGGAGATGAGTCTGTCGCAGACATCATTTTCGACGCATATTCAAAGGGCGCCAGACTGGACGCCTGGGACGAGCATATGGATCGTGATCTGTGGCGTGAGGTTTTAACTCGCTTCGATGAGAAAAGAGGGGGGGCCGCCTGGCAGTCATTTCTGGCAGAAAAAGGGGAAGGGGAACCGCTGCCCTGGCGGGGAATATCATTAAAAGTGGCATCACGCTGGCTTCAAAGAGAAAGAGAGCGCGCACAAGAGAAAAAACTGACCTCAATATGTACTGAAAAATGTACTGAAAAATGTACTGAAAAATGTGGTATATGTGGTCATTTTTATAGTATTGTGTCTAAAAGTATACTTAATAAAGAAGAAAAACATATTGGTTTATCAGCTTCTGACTATGTGGGGAGTGATTTTCGTATAGCTGGGAGAGAGTTCTTTCCCGATAGCGCCGCGGAGGCGAATATGCTGGAGGTGAAATTGATCGCAGTTTGGTCGAAAAAAGGTCCTGCGGTCCTCTATCCTCTGCACGATGTGGCCAGATCGTTTTCAAGAGCATTTCATGTCACGGGCTATCAAGTCTCTTTTACTCGTGGCTTTAATCCCCAGCCAAGGCTTGAACTTTCGCCGCCTTTGCCTTTGGGGGTCGAGGGCGAGAATGAACTCCTCCTGATATGGATCAATATACCTAAGAATAGCCTGGGAGGATTTGAGAAATTCATCCTTGAGCGTCAAAATGATGTTCTATCATTATTGAATAACAACTTAGCCAAAGGACTTACCGTTAAATCATTGGGTATAAGTAGGTTCAATGATGATAGAAAAAGAACAATAGGAGCCTTATTGAAGGCTACGGTCTGGAAATATAGGTTTGCAACAAAAGAACTATATATAAAAGCAAATACCATTCTTGCCGAATATCCCAATGATTTTTCATTAGCCTGGAATGATACGGCTATGGCGCAGAATGAGATTGACCTCGTGGAAAAATTTTCTGGGGCTTCAGGGAAAACCTTGAGCTTCTATAAAATCTTAAAAAGTGGTCTGGCGGTGGAAGCTTTCGTGAGTGATGCCACAGAAAATTATTTTAAAGCCGAAAGGATCGATTGTTACGGTGTACTGGAAGACAACGGGGGATATACCAAACTTCGGGATATTCTATAAGGAGAAAGTGAGCGTAAATGGAGAACCTGCTTGGATGGCATACGGGTAGACAGAATATACATTATGCGAACTAATGGGTGTTAAAAATAAGAATCAAAACAACCCTCTAAACTTAATGCTGCCCTTTTGTGGATCATGAGCCGGGTGAATATGAATATGAGGGTCCTATAATATCACCAGCCCCATTGTCATCATTTGGATTGCTATATATGTCACTTAACGACGTCGGGGATGTCCCATAGGCAACGGCAAAATATACAATATAAATTGTACTAGGACCATTTACAGTCCCATCATAATCTTGATCGCCCACCTCGTAATTTGACTTTTTAAAAAATTCCGCCTTTGAAATATCTACACCTTCCCCCAGATTGCGGACAACATAGCTGAGCGCGTCGGAAGGAGAACTATAATACGAGATAGTCCAAGTTTTCGTAGTTTCTATATGTAATGAAAATTTAGTATTAGCATCTGCTTCGCATTCTGTATAGCGAATAAGTGTTTCATAATCGAAGGCACTCCCGTCGGATGTCTTCTTAAGAAGTGGATAATATCTTTCTGAATCAGCTATCGTCTTAATGTCGCTGGTAAGGTTTTTCGAAAGATACTCCCAGCTCTTATATGCATTATCATAATCATCAAAAATACGGTAATAAATTTCATAGCCGTTGAAGCCATTATCGTCATGGACGTTGTCTGAATTGTGAGAGAGCACGACGATATTAGCGCCCTCTTGAGAGAAACCACTAGTCGGATACAGATAATCTGGCGTTGGCAGCCCGCATGAAAAGAATAAAATGGCCGCTGCTAATGCAACGAAAAAGGCGATCGCCCCTTGAGGAAAGAAAGTAATTTTGTCCCTCTGCCCTCTCATCTGCGTCCGCCTCTTATAAAAATTCAATTCAGACAAACCGTCACTCGGCCAGCCCCTGTGCCTTTAAATATATGACCCTGTTTTTTGCCAGCATGGCCCAATCGGAGTCGCCGAACGAGGAAACGAGCTGATTGTAGCTCACCACCGCAGCCTTATAGTCCTTTTTGCCCTCTTGCAGGCGCCCGAGATTGAAGAGCGCCGAAGGCGCAATCGCGTTATCTTTGAGATAATCTTTCGTCAAAATTGTATAATGCGCCAGAGCGGCATCGATGTTACCGGCCTCCTCCGCCGATACGGCCGCGAGTTCGAGCGCGATGGGCGCCGCGTATGATTTCTTGTTTCTCGCATAAGCGTCGAGCGCCACTTTCTCGGCCTCTGCATAATCTTTCTTTTGGTTTAGGATCGCGCCTTTTCTGAGGAGCGCGCGCTGTGCCGCGAGTGTTCTCGGCCACTTCTTTGCGATCGTATCCAGATCGGCGATCAATGAAGTCTCGGCGTCCGCCTTTTTCTGCTCGTCCGTCTCTTGTGACCAGGCCTGAAGCTTCTGATCCGCGAGGTCCATCGCCCTGCCCGATGCCGAGGCGATATTCCCCGAAACTGCAGTATAGATACCTACCGCGGCGATAGCCAGAGCGATGGCAACGCCAATGCCGATAATCAGAATCCGGTTTGCGCTGATAAAGTTGGCTAGTTTCTCGGAAAAAGTTTTCTTCTCTGTCTGTTTCGGGACATTTGTATCCTTCTGAGGCTGCTTTTCCTGTTGACTCACACGTCACTCCTTACTTTGCAGAATATTGAGCTCTTTTATCAATCGTGACAAGTAGGTTCTCTGGATTTTCAGATGCCGGGCGGTTGCGGTCTGATTCCAGCGATTCTGTTCGAGCGCGGCCCGTATGTAATTACTTTTAAATAAAATAATCGCTTCTTTAAGCTCTTTTCCGTCGAACTGTTCATCGCCGGCGGCTGGTGGTGTCCCTATCATCAAATCATCTGCGGTGATCATAGTGCCTTTGGCAATGAGGATGGCCCTCTCTACTGCATTTTCCAGTTCGCGGATATTCCCTGGCCAGCTGTAGCTCAACATACATTCCACGGCAGAATCCGAGAAATGCAGGATGCCGCGGTTTGTTTCTCTCGCGTATTTTGTCAGGAAATACTCTGCCAGCGTCGGGATGTCTTCGAGACGTTCTCTCAATGGCGGTATCTGAATCGGCAGGACATTCAGACGATAGTAAAGATCACTTCGAAATTCCTGATTTTGCACAAGCTGTTCTATATCCCTGTTCGTAGCAGCGACGATCCGTACATCCGCCCTTATGGTCTCATTTGAGCCTATGCGTTCGAAGGTTTTTTGTTGGATCACTCTTAAGAGCTTCGATTGCAGCTTTAAAGGGAGTTCGGCGATTTCATCGAGGAAGATGGTGCCACCGTCGGCGGCCTCAAAGCGCCCCTCTCTATTGCTTATGGCATCAGTAAATGCGCCTTTTACGTGGCCAAAAAGCTCACTTTCGAGCAGGTTCTCGGGAAGCGCGGCGCAGTTGACGCGAACAAAGGGCTTTTGAGTCCTGCGAGAATTGAGGTGCAGCTGTTCGGCGATCAACTCCTTCCCGACACCGCTTTCCCCGAGAATCAGGACAGAGGCATCGCTCGGCGCAACCCGTTTGACAAGATCAAGGCGATCCTGCATTACTCGCGAAGAGAAAATGAGAGGATGCCAACCCTGTTCTTCCTGCACCTTATGCTGAAGATAGAGAAGCTCATGCTCGGTCCGCTCGTATTGCTTCGCATTATCGAAGGCGAGACCGGCTTGCACGGCGAATAATTCCACCCATTCTAGATCGTCGCCGACAAATAAACCGTGAGAAGTCTTATTGATGAGTTCGATGACACCTTCAGTTTTATCTTTTACTTTCAGGGGCACCGCGAGTATAGAATTCGTACTGTATGAAATTTCTTTGGAGACAGTGGGTGAAAATCGGACATCGTGAGCGGCGTCATTTACGATGATGGAGCGACTATTCTGAAACACCCAGCCTGCGATTCCGTCCGATGTCGGGATGGATTTCCCCTGAAGTTCCGCACCGCGAGGGCCAAGGGCAATTTCGAATCTTAGGGTATTGGTCGGCGCATCAAAAAGCGCGAGGCTTGCCGCTTCCGCACCAACAAGCCTCGCCGCTGATTCCACAATCGTCTTCAGCAACGAACGGAAATCCGTGTAACTGGAATTGAGCCTCGCGTTGATATCGATCAACGTCCGAAACTTCTCCGAATCAATCGCTGAAACCATTATTCTTCACACTATGTGACTGAACTTCTCAGCTCAGTCGTTCTCTTTATCCTTTGCCTTGAGAAGGTCGCCAAGCGTATAACCCGCTTCGCCTTCGTCTTCCTGGATAAACCGGGACATCTCCTCCCTCTGTTCCTTCTGCACCAGATCCCTGATGGAGAGACCCAGTTTCTGCCGGTCGGGGTTGAGGTCGATGATAACGGCTTTGACCTGCATATCGGGCTGATATTTCTTGAGGGCCTCGTCATAGGATTCACTTCGATCGGAGACCAGATCCTGTTTTTTTATCAGGCCATCAATATCCCCGGGGACTTTGACGAACACGCCAAAATCGGTCACCGAAGAGACGGTTCCCTCTATGATTGAACCAGGCTTGTACGTCTTGGCAAAGGAGCGCCATGGGTCTTCACTGAGCTGTTTTACGCCAAGGCGGACGTTTCGATCCTCGGGGCTGCTTTCAAGCACGATGATGTCGATTTCTTCGCCTTCGTGGAGTACAGATGAGGGGTTCTTGATTTTTTGAGTCCAGGAGTAATCATCGATGTGCAAAAATCCGTCGATTCCCTCTTCCAGCTCAATAAAGGCGCCGGCATTGGTGACTTTGACGATCTTTCTTTTAAGCCTCGTGCCTGAAGGATATCGTTCGTCGATGGTGTCCCATGGATTGGGCTGAACCTGCTTGAGCCCAAGAGAGACCTTACCCGCGGGGATGTCGTATCCAAGGATCATGCAGTCGACGATGTCTCCGGCTTTCAGCATATCTTCCGGCTTCCGAACCTTCTTTAACCATGAGAATTCGGAGATGTGGGCGAGGCCCTCGATTCCCTCTTCCACTTCAATAAACGCGCCGTAGTCGGTAAGTTTGGTCACTTTGCCTTTTACGACATCGCCGACATGGTATTTTTCTTCGAAACTGTTCCAGGGGTCCGGAGTGAAGTGTTTGAGCGAAAGGTTGATCCGTTTTTCTTCGGGGTCGAGCCGAATGACCTTGAGCTCGATTTCCTGGCCTTTCCGGACGAAGTCTTTAGGACGGGTCACGTGGCCCCAGCTCATATCGTTGATGTGCAACAAACCATCGAATCCACCAAGGTCGATAAATGCGCCAAAGCTGGTAAAGCTCTTCACGGTGCCTTTCACCGTGTCACCAATCTGAGTGTTCTGGAAGAAGGTCTCGCGGCGCTGCTCAATCTCTTCCTCCATAAGCTTGCGCCTATTGAGAATGATGTTGATCTTTTTATCTGAGTACAGCCGCTCGAGGTAGAATTCGGCGTGAATGCCCACCAGGTCCTCGCTCTTTTCGACTCGCTGGACATCTGCTTTGCTCAGCGGCAAAAAGCCCGAGAGCCCATGCCCGAGATCGACCTCAAAACCACCCTTCACCTCTTTTATAATTGTTCCTTCCACCGGAAGATGATCTTTGAAGGCGTTTGCTATCGACTTCCAGAAAACCTTCTCATCGGCTTTCTTCTTGGATATTACAATGTCCCCTGAATGGGTCTCTTTGCGGATTAAGATTACCTTGACAACATCGCCCGCTTTGGGTGGCGTATCGCCGAACTCAAGCAGATTCAACTTGCCTTCGGATTTGTATCCTACATCGATGAACACCGTGTCGCCCGCGATCTGTACCACTTTGCCATCGATTAAGTCCCCCTCCTCCAGCCCCTCGAGCGACTTGAGGTACTGCTCCTGCAATTGTGTCTGGATATCGTCCCGGGAGGGTTCATGAACGTCCATTTCCACTTCCTTATTTTCTGCCATGTCCAATCCTTGCCATTAGAATTTTGTATACTTTCTCATAAACTTGCTCTATGGTCAAGTCTGAGGTATCTAAATATACGGCATCTTTTGCAATTTTGAGCGCTCCAACCGCTTTCCGAGTGTCAAGCTTGTCGCGCATTTCAATGTTTTTTTGTATTTCCTCGATTGAGGGCGCATCGGAAAGTTTGTCTGAGGCTTGCTGGGCGAGCCTTTCTCTAAAGCGCCGTTCAGCCCGAATTTGAGCGGAAGCGTCCAGGTAAAGTTTCACTTCCGCGTCGGGGAAAACGACGGTCGTGATATCTCGCCCTTCACTGACGACATTTTTGCCTTCGGAAATCGAGCGGATAATCGCGTTTACTTCGGCGCGGATTTCAGGAATGGCAGAGACTTGGGAAACAATTGCATCCACTTGGGGAGTGCGCAATTCCCCGGACAATCGTTTTCCGTCGGCATCCACAGACCCATCGGGCAAATAATCGAAGCGGTGCCGCTGTGCCAGGGCTATCATCGCCGGAACGTGCCGCCAACCGACTTTTTCCTCCAACGCCAAATAGGTCACGGCCCTATACAGGTTGCCGGAATTTATGTATAAAAACCCGAAATTGTCCGCGATCATGCGCGCGATTGTCGATTTGCCACAGCCAGCCGGCCCGTCTATCGCTACTTTCACTGTCCTTTCCCTCTGTCTCTATCATTAGGATTGACGACACGCTTCAGCGCGCGTACTTCATCTTCAGTCAGGTCTCTCCACTGGCCTTGCGGAAGGCTTGCATCCTGGATGGGGCCTATTCTGACGCGCGCTAAGGACTTTGCGCGCAGGCCAAAATGCTCCAGTACCCGGCGAATTTCCCGGTTTTTCCCCTCAACGAGCACTATCACTGCCCTGTCAGGAGCCAGAAGCCGAACGGAACGAGCACGGTATCTGACGCCTTCATAGAGGATACCCCGAACAAAATTCGAGGCAAACCCGGCGGGAAGTGGCGCATCAGTCTGCACCAGATATTCTTTTTCGACTTCGCCGGATGGATGCATGAGCCTTGAAGCCAGGTCTCCATCGTTGGTGAAAAGCAGCAGGCCGCTCGACCATTGATCCAGGCGCCCCACATTGTAGAGCCGCTCTTGTACGCCTTTTGCGATGAGATCGATCGCGCAGGGACGTCCTTCTGGGTCGCTCGCCGACGAGAGGTAACCTTTAGGTTTGTTGAGAAGGACATAGCGAAATGGTTTTTGAAGCGACGCCACCAGAATTTCGCCATCTATCTCTATCTTTTCGTGCCCATTGATCTTTTGTCCGATAGTCGCAGTTTTACCGTTGACCGCCACTCTTCCCTGTCGGATCATTTCCTCGCAGGCACGGCGCGATGCAACGCCCGCGGAGGCAAGAAAGACGTGCAGACGGACCAATTTTTCTTCGGATTCTCCCATCATCCTTCTGGTGTCTCCGGTTTTGAAAATCGGGTATTCTCAATTTCATCCAGTTTGGGCAAGTCTTCAATCGAATCCAATTTAAAATACTTCAAGAACTCGTTGGTGGTGCCATACTGCATGGGCTTTCCGGGCGCAGCGCGCTTTCCAACGTCCATAATGAGATTTCGGGACAACAGGAGGCGGATCATCGCATCGATATTGACTCCGCGAATAGCCTCGATTTCCGCGCGCGTGATGGGCTGGGAATATGCGATGATGGCGAGCGTCTCCATTGCGGCGCGCGATAATTTCATTTCGTTTTTTTTGCCATAATGGTCTTTGAGCTGATCCCAAAAGAGGAGTTTCGGCGCAAGAATCCAGCCACCGGCGCTCCGTGTCGGTGCAAAGCCGTGCACCGGCTGATCGAATTCCGTACAGAGTCGCTGCAATAAAAGCGACACTTGTTCCTCAGAGAAACCCGATAGTTTTGCGAGTCTCCCTTCAGAGATAGGCTCGTTTTCAAGAAAAAGAATCGCGCCGATAAGCGCTGCATCTCGGTCTAACTCTTCATTCATGGGTATCTCCGGCCGTGGCATATGGAATTATGAGAATGTCGCCAAAAAGCCTGTGCTGGCGAATCCGAATTATTTTATTCTTCGTCGAATCCAGGACGGCTAAAAATGCGCATGCCAAATCCATCGCCGAAGCGTGCTTCGCGATCAGGTCATCAAAACGAAAGCTGCCCTTATTGGTCAAAAGTTCATTGATGAGCGCGATTTTTTCGTTGATGCTCACTTCTTCGTAGAGGTCGATGATCCGTTCGGAATTGAAATGACGAATCATGGAGACGAAAGTTCTCAACAGATCCCATGAATCAGCGGGTATCCAGGGATCATCGTTGGGATTGTCGGCAAAGGGCAAGGGGCGCTGCGATGACGACCTCTCGACAAACCATTCGACCTCCATCTCGCGCTGTTCCATCAGTTCAGAGAGTTTCTTGAACCGGTGATATTCGATGAGTTGGTCGATCAGGGCTCTTCTGGGGTCGTCAATCTCTTCCAGATCATCGTCGGAATGAGGAAGAAGGCTTCTCGATTTTATGTATAAAAGCGTCGCCGCCATTTGATAGAATTCGGACACCTCGTCGAGATCGGCTGAAGGGTCACTGTTCAGGCACTCGAGAAACTGTTCGGTTATGCTCGAAAGATGAATATCGTAGATATTCATCTCATTCTTTTTTATTAGATAGAGCAGAAGGTCCAAGGGCCCTTCAAAATCACTCAGATGGAAGGTGCGCCCATTTGAGAGGCCCGCAATCTGCTCTTCGCTGGAATCTATATCTAATTCTTGCATCATTCTGAGTATGGCCCATCATATCTACAGTCGTTGACCGGGTAAATACCTTGAGGAGGAAGGGCGGCCACAAGCTGTTGTATTGAGATGCCCAGGCCTGGATGATAAAGCTCATAGTCAAGTTCCAGGAGGGGCAGGAGAGCGAATTTCCGTTCGGCGAGCCCCGGGTGAGGAATGATCAGATCTGGTTCCGTAATTATCCTTTTCCCGTATAAAAGTATGTCGATATCAAGGGTACGGGGTCCCTTTTTGATTTCATGTTCGCGGTCTCTGCCGAACCGGGCCTCGATTTCGTTGATCTTTCTGAGGAGCTTCCGCGGGCTGAGCTCGGTCATTCCGCACAGGGCCATGTTGAGAAAATCTGCCTGCTCCTCGTAATAGCGGGCCCGAGAGCGCCAGAGACCTGAATGCCGGCAATCAGAGAAGAGGGCTTCCAACTCATCCGTGGCCGACCTTAGAATGACGAAAGAGTCTCCCTTATTTGATCCCAGCCCTAGCCAGAACTTTTCCATCATTGAAATACTTTTTTCCCCGGGGTGTTTCTTTTTAAACCAGAACCAGAATATATCTGGATACTACACTCCATCTTTGCTCTAAATTAGAATAGATCTTCTGTCCTAATTCTTGAGTCGTCGAGACCAGAGTCACCGCGGCCAGCTTCCTGAACAAAGGGCTGTACGGGAATATCCTGGATTTCTTCGCCCGGGCTTGTCTCGGCTGCCTTGGATTTGTCGGGATTGAACAGTATCTCTCTGACTTCGGCCTCGATTTTTTGGGCGACTTCAGTGGATTGCTCGAGATAGGCTTTGGCGTTCTCCCTCCCCTGCCCCACCTTCTCGCTTCCGTACGTGTACCATGCCCCCCTTTTTTCCATTACGTTGCATTTGACAGCCGCATCCAAAAGTGAAGCGCTCCAGGAAATGCCTTTGCCAAAGATGATCTCGAGTTCCGCCTTTCGGAATGGCGGAGCGACCTTGTTTTTAACCACTTTTACACGCACCTTGTTTCCGATCGCCTCGTCGTCCTGGCCCCCCTCGATAGTCTCAATCCTTCGGACTTCGAGCCGAACCGATGCATAGAACTTGAGCGCGTTGCCGCCTGTGGTGGTCTCGGGGTTGCCGAACATGATCCCGATTTTCATTCTTATTTGGTTGATAAATATCAGAATGGTCTTGCTCTTTGAGAGGGCTCCTGCGAGCTTGCGCAGGGCTTGGCTCATGAGCCTGGCCTGAAGGCCTACATGGGAATCACCCATCTCTCCCTCGATTTCCGCCTGAGGAGTGAGTGCGGCGACAGAGTCTATGACAATGATGTCGACAGCTCCTGAACGGATGAGGGACTCGGCGATGTCGAGGGCCTGTTCACCATTGTCAGGCTGTGAAATATAGAGCTCATTGGTGTCGACGCCGAGGTTTCGGGCATATATGGGGTCCAACGCATGTTCGGCGTCGATAAACGCGGCAATGCCTCCTCTCTTTTGTGCTTCGGCGATTGCGTGGAGCGCCAGCGTCGTTTTTCCCGAAGATTCCGGGCCATATATTTCAATTATTCTCCCTCGCGGATAGCCTCCGATGCCGAGAGCTTCATCGAGCAGAATCGAGCCGGAAGAGATAACATCGATTCCACGTGCGATTGCATGGGCACCCAGCTTCATCAGGGCACCTTGGCCGAACTGCTTTTCGATCTGCAGTCGCGCCGCTTCCAAGGCTTTTAATTTCTCTTCCCGTTCCCGCCGGAATTCAGGATCGATATTGCCTTCTTGCGCAAATTTGGAATTCTGCTCGTTCACCGGTTCTTCCGCGGCGCGGGTTTGTCGTCTCGCCATTATAGATTTCCCTCCATCCTCTATGACGCGCAAATTGTATCACATGATTGCAATTTCTGCACCCTGCCGTACGACATTCTACATCTATTGCTCATGGCGGATGAGTTCCGCAGGAGCGATATGCGAAGATTTGATCGCAGGTACAAGAGACACTAACGCGCTCACTACAATTCCTGCGCCCAGAATAAAAATAATATAATTCCAATTAATATGGATGGGTATATGTTCGAGGTAATAGTCGGGATTGAGCAATGTCATGGGGTGCAGGGCTGGCACCCACAGCTTTAAAACAAAATTTATCGCCGCCTGCACACCCCTCAGTATCTGATTGATATAGAATGAGATGAAAATTCCGACCGCGCTGCCTACGATGCAGCCCAACGTACCTGTGGCTGCGCCGCCCACCAAGAAAATCGCCGCCGTCTGCTGTGGAGAAACACCAAATGACCTGAGAATTGCAATTTCTGTTCTGTGCTCCATGACGTATGTCGTGAGGGCCGAGGCTAAGTTGATCGAGGCAACGAGGATAGCGATGGCCATAATGAGAATAAGAATCGATTTAGTGCTGGAAAAGGATGCGAAGAGACTCCGTTCGATGTCTCGCCAGGAGCGGACATCGACTCCTGGTATGCCTGAAAGGCCAGCTCTTGCCATCTGATCCGCGATTTCAGAGGCCACCGTGTTCAGCTCGGCGCCATAGGGGTGCATGGTCTTTATGCCTATAAAAGTGTATGCCGTCGAAGGATTCAGAAGACGCAATGCGGTTTCGGATTGGACGATGAACCAATTTGCGTCCAATTCACGGTAGCCGCTCGACACAATTCCCGCGACACGAAAAATACTCAGCTTCGGAAGCATCTGTGCTTCATCTCCGCCGGAACTGCGGAGCGTAATGAGCGTGACAGTGTCGCCGGCATTGACACCTAGGGCTTTGGCGAGATAGCGGCCGAGCACCGCTTCGTTCTGCCTCTCGGGGAACATCGCTCCGTCGTCTACCTGAATGAACTTTGTAAAGCCCTCATCTTTTAAAACGGACTGATCCATGCCCCTGATCTGGGCCGATATTGATCCGCTCGAGGAAGCTGCGAGGCCGATGCCGTCCACTTCAAAGGAGGCGGTGGTAACATCCTGCAGCCCTAAAATGTCTTGCTGAATCTTTTCTCGTGTTTCGCCATTCAGGTTGAAGGGGAGACTCAACTGCAGATGACTTGTCTTAGTCTCAAGGTACCGGTCAGTTATTCCCTGAATCATGCCGTTCGACACAAAAAGCACGATATACAGCGGCACTATGCTTATGCCAATTCCCAAGACTGCTCCCCAAAACGCACTGTGCCGCACGTGATGCAATGCAGCGGCCTCTTGGGTCTGCGCTGGTTTTCCGAAGAGAAAGCGGAACCCAAGGAAAGAAAGCGGTCTTAGGTTATCGGCTTTTATTTGATGCATTCGAAATGCCCCCCCTTGAGGAGGTGCGAGGTGTTGCCGATTGTCGCGAGCGCTGAGTCGTGCGTGACGAGCACAAGAGTCGTCTTTGCGACATCGGGAAGGCGCTGCAGCAGAGACCGCACTTCTTCCGCGCTCGCAGCGTCCAGATTGCCTGTCGGTTCATCCGCGAGCACTATCGTGGGCCCATTGATGAGCGCTCGTGCGATCGCGACTCTCTGCCGCTCTCCTCCTGAGAGCTGAGACGGATAATGATGGGCCCGATTCTCGAGTCCGACCAGATCGAGCAGTTTTGTCGCCTTTTCCCATGCGTCCGCTCGGGATATGCCCGCCATATAGCCCGGGAGGGCCACATTCTCGAGCGCGGTGAAATCATTGAGCAGGAAGTGAAACTGAAACACAAACCCAACAACGTTGCGCCTGAAAACGGAGAGGGATTTCTCCGGTACCATATGCAGATCATACCCGTCGACGCGCACTGTACCAGAGTCAAAGCGTTCCAGACTTCCTAAAATCGCTAAAAACGTGCTTTTGCCCGACCCGCTTGGTCCGAGAATCGTACAGATATTCTCTCTTTCTAACATAAAATCTGCATGGTCGAGGATGCGCAGGACTTCGGCGCCGGAAGAGAAGGTTTTTGTAAGATCTTTGCATTCGATTATGGGTTCATTCACTTCGCAGGACCTCCAGAGGAGAAGCGTTTTTAAAACGTCGATATGCAAGGTATACCGCAATGGCAGGAAAAATAATTGCGAATGCCGAGATCAGAGCTATGTCCGAAGCGAAAACGTTCGAGGGAATGCCGTCGATGTAGAAGACCGACGGAGAGAACGGCCTGAGATCGGGGATACTTTTCGCAATACCCATGCGGTAAAACAAGGAAATGACACTTTCAAGCAGAGAGATAACGCCATTTATAATGCTGTCTACATTGTGTGCCACGGGGATGCCAATACCGACGCCAAGCGCGGCGCCCGCGATGCCGACGATAAGCCCCTCGAGCATAAAAATAGTGGAAATAGATCGCTGGCTGGTGCCAAACGCCGACAATATGGCCAGGTCTCTTGCCTTTCTTGCGATAGTACGGCGCATCGAATAATGGATATTGATGGCAACCACCGCGAAGATGATACTGACGAGGAGGAACATCACTATCTTCTCCGTGCGGAGCGCGCTGAAGAAACTGCGATTGTAATCGCGCCAGGATTCGATACTTTTTATCCCTTCTGTGTGTGCGAGCGCCGCGACCAGTGCGTCCGTTTGTTCGGACTTTTTCAGTTTCACGCCCAGTACAAGAGGCGCGGGCGCAGTCGGCAGGCTGGTGATTTTCTCTTGAGAAAGAATCGCAAGCCCCGCATCGAGCTCGTAATATCCCGATCTGAAAAGACCGGAGACCGGCGCATCTATTTCATATTGTTGAATGCCCTCGTCGGGGCTCACGAGCGCGCCTCGCAAGATCAGTTTTGTCCCTTCATAGGTTCCGAGAAGGCGCGCGGCCTCGGAACCCAAAAGGATTCCGTTCTCAAGGCTCTTTTCGGCCAGGGGCGCGGGAATATGTAAAGTCTTGCAGAAGCCGGCGTCCCTGGCCAAGTCCTGCGGCTTGATCCACATGACACGCACAACGTTCTGGCGATTTTCTGCCCCTTCGGCGAGGAGACTCGTTTCTACGAACGGCGTCACCGATCGGACAAGGGGGGTCTGCCGCAAGAACTGCGACAAGGTCTGAATATCCGAATTTTCAGGCGTTATCCTGACATGAAAGCTTGTCGTTTCCAGAAGCGAATCTATGTACTGCCGCTGAAATCCGTTCATGACGCTCAAGACTACGATAAGCGCCACAATCCCCGCGGCGATACCCAGTATGGCAAATTGTAGCCCCGTCTGATGCGAGGTTTTCTTTTTTGCCGTCGACCAGCGGATGGCAATATGGAGAAGAGGCATAAATTTCGCGTTTTTGGGGGTGTTTCGGTTTTCCTTCTTTACAGAGAAGCGCCGCCCTTTCTCATCAGCCACCATTGGTCTTTCACCCTATTCGCCAACGAAATCATCGAGATACGCGTCGGGATCGAAAGGTTCGAAATTCTCATACCTTTCTCCCGTGCCCAAAAAGAGTGTCGGAAGGCCAAACTGTCGGTTCACCGCGATAATCATGCCCCCTTTCGAAGTCGAATCGTATTTCGTCATGACGACGCCATCGACCTTCACGGCGCCATGGAAAATCTCCGCCTGTCGCATGGCGTTCTGTCCCGTCGTGGCGTCGAGCACCAGCAGTTTGCGATAATTGACGTTGGCCGCCTTTTGATTCACAACGCGGTCGAGTTTTTCCAGTTCCTTGAGGAGATCGGCGCGGGTATGCATGCGGCCGGCAGTGTCGGCGATGACAAGTTGGGCATTGTTGGTTTTTGCGGCATCCACGGCATCCCACAATACTGCCCCGGGGTCGGAGCCGTGCTGTTGCGCCACCACGCGCACCCCAAGCCTCTCCCCGTGAATCTTTAGCTGTTCGATTGCCGCGGCGCGGAAGGTGTCGCCTGCCGCAAGAATGACGGGTTTCGCGGGATTTCTCTTTTGCGCCCAGGAGGCAAGCTTCGCGCAACTCGTTGTCTTTCCCACGCCATTTACGCCTAACATGAGCACGATGTTCAGTCTGTCGGGATCAAGTTCAAATGTCGCAGTCTTAATATATGGACGCAAAAGATCCTTTAATTTCCTCTTCGCCTCTTCGGTATTTGAAATACCTTCTTTTTTGCAGGAACTTCTGAGCTCGTCCACAACTTCAAACGCGAGTGAAGCGCCGATATCTCCCTCGATCAATACATCCGTAAGCTCTTCAAAGACCTCATCGCTCAATTGATTCCGACGAAAGAGCGCCTTAATTCTTTCAGCAAACTTCATAGATTCTCCATAATTTTTAGTATTCAGCGCGATGCCTGGAGCATTATGACCGCATTCCATATGGCGGAAGTCAAGAATGCGGCAGTGGCAGCCGCGCAGGCCCCGGTCGCTATGCCGGAGGCTGTCACCGCATTTTCAAACGCCGTATTTCTATACGCGGCCTCCTGATAGGTTTCCCACAGGCCCAGAGACACCATGGACAGAGATAAACCGATCGCAACGCCTCCGATTGAAAATTTGAGTCTTGAGCTCGCCTGTTCATACTTGGGCTTATCGATCCATGGCTCAATGACGGGCAATTTTAAAGCCGCTGTTGAAACGCCCTGCTCCGACGACAAAAAATTCGCCGAAGACTGCGACGGTGCAGGTGCCACTATTTTCTGTGCAATGAAAATAGTTACAGCTTCTTTGGTCGCCTCAGAAAGATTAAAAATCGAACAGGCCCCTGAAAAGTAAGTAGCGCTCTCCCCTGTTTTTGTCAGCAAAAGGACCCCAAACTGCATATTATTGTCTATTATTGTGTACAATATGAACATGACGGCATCGACATTCTGTAGCGCGGCGGCTTGAAATATTGCGGTGTCATGTTCTTCTGGGTGCAGCGTTTTCAGCGTGTCAATGCCGATGGGAATTATGTGGCCGATCTCCGTGTTTGCCCGGAGCGATTCCTCCATCAATTTTTCAAGACTGGTAGCCTCGGGGTATGGACCGCCGTTGGCGAGCGACTGAGGTGTGGCGAGCGTCTCTTCAATGAGCCGCCACGATAATTTTTCGTCGGGCTCTTGAGAAAAGAATTGCGAGAGGCCCCGCTGATCAGTCCGTATGGGAAAACACAGCGCAATATTTTTCAGACCGTCTTGCGGGGCAGAGGCGGCCTGCGCCGATGCGCGGCCCATCGGCAAAAAAAGCAAGACGAGAAGAATCAGCTCGGGCATGAATCTTTCAGATGTCTTCATCTTCCTCTTCGACGGCGGTCCCGCCCTTCCACTGCCAATGTAAGTAAGACTCGATAAAAGGATCAAGTTCTCCATCCATCACAGCCTGTACATTCCCGACAGAGAATTTGTTTCTGTGGTCTTTGACCATCGTATATGGTTGAAATACGTACGAGCGAATCTGGGAACCCCAGGCGATCTCTTTCTTCTCGCCAGCGAATTTTGCCGTTTCCTTATCGCGTTCCGCCCTGTAATACTCATACAGCCTCGACTTGAGGATGCTCATCGCAACGTCTTTGTTCTTATATTGGCTGCGCTCGTTTTGGCAGGTTACGACGATGCCCGTAGCGAGGTGGGTAATCCTCACCGCCGAGTCGGTCTTATTGACC
The DNA here is from genome assembly GCA_002425765.1 of Spirochaetaceae bacterium UBA5556. Classification (GTDB taxonomy): domain Bacteria; phylum Spirochaetota; class Spirochaetia; order Treponematales; family Rectinemataceae; genus Rectinema. Next base: position 79,504 of record DIMW01000004.1, read on the forward strand.
TTCTGCCCGCCTGCCCCACCTGCACGATAGGTGTCGATACGGATATCCTCCGGCCTGATATCGATCTCTATCGAGTCGTCCAGTACCGGCATCACGGAGACCGAGGCGAAGGATGTGTGGCGCCTCGCGTTCGCGTCGAAGGGCGATATCCTCACAAGCCTGTGGACGCCCGTTTCACCTTTGAGATAGCCATACGCATATTCTCCGGAGACTTGAATGGTCACCGACTTGATGCCTCCCTCAGCCTCAAGAAAATCGATGGTTTCAACTTTAAAATCGTGCCGTTCCGCCCACCGAAGGTACATCCTGTACAACATACTGGCCCAATCACAGGCCTCGGTGCCTCCCGAACCGGCGTGAATAGTCAGGAATGCATCGTTTGCGTCCGCTTCTCCGGAGAGTAATTCGATCACCAGGGCCTTATCGAATTGGGCCTGGGTATCCTGAAGGCTTGCGAGCAGGTCCCCTTCCATATCCTGATGATCCTCTTCCCGTACAAGTTCGTACATTTCTTCCAGTGAAAGAATATCATCGTGCAATTTTCTCCATGTCTCAAGCCGCCCCCTGAGGGTTTTAATTTCAGTGAGAACTCTCCGCGCCTTCTTTTGATCTGACCAAAAATCGATATCTGTGGTCAGCGTCTCCTTCTCGTGTATCTTCCCCTCGATGGCAGGTGCGTCAAAGACGCCCCCAGATTTCTAGGACTTCCTCTTTTAAGTCGTGAATGGGCTTCGCCAGGTCTTCAAGCATGTCTGCCTCCTTTCATTATTTGTCTATACTAAATGTATATATCGTTTCATTGTCCCATTTCTCGTCGGGCATGAGAAATGGCGAAGGAAAATCGGGGCGGTTTGGGGAATCGGGGTACATCTCGGTTTCAAGGCAGAATCCGGCATGTTTGTCGTACACCGAACCGCGTTTGCCTTCAATCCCTGCAAGATTATTTCCCGTATAAAACTGCACGGCCGGCAACGTGGTGGCGACCGTCATGCTCCGCCCCGTATCCGGTTCGTGTACGGCGGCGAAGGGCTTCAGGGGCAGAAATTCTTTATCGATGATATAGCAGAAGTCGTAGCCTCCTGCCTGTACAATATCCTTTCTTATGGTTTTTGTGTGCCTGAAGTCCATCGCCGTTCCCTCTACCGGCATCTCTTTTCCGGTGGGAATGAGCTCCTGATCGACAGGAAGGTACGAACTCGCGTGTATCTGTGCCTCGTGGCCAAGAATCAGGCCCTGCCCCTCTCCCGCGAGATTGAAATACGCGTGGTTCGTGAGATTGACGGGAGTTTTTGCGTCTGTCCTTGCCTGGTATCGCAGCCTCAACGAACCTGCTTCGGACAAGCTGACCATGAGCTCTACAGAGAGTTTCCCAGGGTACCCCTCTTCACCATCGGGGCTTATCCGTGAGAACCTGATGAGGGGCTCTCCGTTAAGAGTAGATAATTCGTAATCCCATAGATATTTGTCAAAACCACGACGACCTCCATGCAGGTGGTTTTGGCCATTGTTGGCGTAAAGCCGGTATTCTCTGCCATCCATGTTGAATCTCGCCTGGCCGATCCTGTTCGCGAAACGCCCTACCGTAGAGCCAAAAAACGGGTGTTTGCCCACATAGCCCGAGAGCGTCGAAAAACCGAGAAGTATGTCGTCGAGGTGGCCTCTTTTATCGGGCATGACAAGACTTATCCACGTTGCGCCCCAATTTGTGAATGTCGCACGGAAGTGCCCCGCTTTTAAAATGAAGAGTGAAACTTCTTCTCCACTGGAAAGAATCCCGAAAGGCTTTATCTCTATGTTCGATACCATCGCATTCATACGGTTCTCCCCATGAGTTGTGTCCGATCGTGTACTATCATAACGCAAATGATAAAAATTCTCGAGGCCTAGAGCTTGTAGTAGATTCTGTAGAAAGCCTCGAACCAGCCGTCGGGTATAATCCGGCGTACCCATACTGCAAAACGCTCAAACAGCGGACCAATCGTAATGCGCGCGGGAAGCCGGCGCGAACCCACAAGCTGGACAATTTTTTCTCCCGCAACCATTGGGTCTACGCCATGCGTCTCATCGTGTTCCTGCACACCGATGACTTTTTCAAACGTGTCGCGATAAGCGCTCTTATCGGGGACGATTTTTTGCCTTGCCCCCGTAAAACCGGTTTTGAAATCTCCGGGCTCCACTATGCAGGCCTCTATGTTGAATGCCCGCACCTCATAGCGCAGGGATTCGACAAAACCCTCAAGTGCAAACTTGCTGGCGGAATAGTAGGCCTGAAAAGGCATCCCTGTCCTCCCTGCGATCGAACCGATAATGATGATCTTGCCCCTTCTTTGCTGACGCAGGGCTGGCAGAAAGGACTGTACTGCCCTCACTACTCCAAAAAAGTTCACATCGAGCTGCGATTCAGCTTGATCTACGGGAATGTCTTCTATCGCCCCGCTAATGCCGGAACCCGCTGCGCACACGAGAAGGTCAATATGATCCTCTCGGGAAAAAACATAGTCCGCACTTTTCCTGACGGACTCGTCTGAAGTAACGTCGGTCTGCACATACGTAAAGTTGGCTGGTACATCTGATGGGGCCTGGCGCCGGCCCGCCCCATAGACAGTATATCCCGCGTTCGCTAAAGATTTTGCGATTGCGAGCCCAAGGCCACTTGTGGCGCCGGTAACAAAAGCCACCTTTTTGTGATGTGTGTCTTGTTCCATATCCATACGACCCTCTTATTTCCCTACATTATAGGTATCTGCGATGATCTGGGCAACCTGCGGCGCCGACCATCGCTCGGTATCGATCACGAGGTGAGCACAGGAGAGGTCATCGATGTCGATATTATAGAGCGCGAGGTAACGGCCGCGGTCCTTTGCGTCCCTCTCCCGGGTAAACCGCTCTATCGTCGTCACATCCCCGCCTTCTCTCGCATGAATCCGCTGGACGCGGACCGCATGGCTCGCCTTCAGATACACTTTCAGATCTGCTTCAGGCACCATCCAGATCGCAAGCCTGGAACCGATTACCGTGTTACCTCTTCGCGCAAGCATCGCTTGATGCTCGTCGAGCTTGCGGTCATACTCGAGGCTCTTTTCCGTTCGCTCTAAAAGTTCATTAAACGATATGCCCATATCCGACGCCATCGAGCGAAATGTATAATTTACGGGAGAAAATCCCAATTTTTCCGCGACAAGGCGGAGCACTGTGGTATTGCCACAGCCAGATTTACCGGATATAGCGATTATACCCATAATACTTCTACTCCACATTTCTGAGCTGCTCCCGGATATTTTCGAGAGCGTCTTTCATTTCGACCACCGCATGCGAAATCGCCACAAGCATATTCTTCGAGCCTATGGTATTCACTTCTCTGTTCATCTCCTGGCAGAGAAAATCAAGTTTTTTGCCGCAGGACGCCTGGGCCGACATCAGATGAAAAGCCTCGACATGGGTCTTCAGTCGCTCGATTTCCTCATTGATCGTAAGCCGGACGAGCTGAACCGCGACCTCCTGAAGCACGCGGCCCTCATCATATTTTTCCCCAAGCAATTCCTTGAAGCGAGTGACTATCTGCTCGTGGACCAACCGCTCGAGCGTATCGGCCTGCGCTTCTACCTCCGCAAGTTTTGATGCGAGCCTCTCTAATTGACTCATGATATTTGCCTCGGTTGCGAGCCCCTCACGCAATCTATTCTCCTCAAATTCCCTCCACGTCTCTTCCAGGGCGGGCAACACAATCCTCCACAGACCGGACTCGTCGATCTCCGTATTCATTTCGACAATGCCGGGGAAGCGGGTGAGGACCTCGAGTGTCGGCCTGTCGTCGATCTGACATGCCTCAGCGAGGCCCCTCAGCTGTTCCGACAGCATTTTTGCGGACTGGAAATGAAGCTCGATATCCTGAGGGAATGATTCCATTTTTCTTAATCTGAAAGTACATTCGATTTTACCTCGCGAAATGCGCGAGCCTAAAAAATCGCGGACATGCGGTTCGATGCCGGATGCTGCGGGGGGGAGCGATACTGAAATATCCAGAAAGCGATTATTGTAAGATTTCAGGGTTATTGTGCCCCCTATGCCATCTCCTGAGATTGTATGCTGTGCAAAGCCTGTCATGCTCTTCATAGATGCTGCTCCTCAGTCTTTTTTGATAGCGTTACTGTACGGGCGTTCGCTCAGTTTTTCTGCGATGGCGTTGCCCAATTTCCAATTATCTCCCGCCCCCATAGTGAGGAAAATGTCTCTTGGTCGCAAAATCTCTAGCACTTTATCCCGCGCATCCATCGGCTCCTCGCTGTATATGGCAACACCCTTGTTTTGCCTTAAAGAGATACTTATTTGATCCGATACTGCATCCTCTGCGGGTGATGCTTCAATTTCTATTGGTATGAGATCAGGACGTCGCCCGCAGAGTTTGCGGAAAAGGGTCATGCCGTTGAATCCGGGGATAGGCTGCTCGCGTGCGGAGGAATAAATCTTATGCATGACGACGGCGTCCGCCCCGTCAAAGGAAGCAACAAAATCATCTTGCAGGGCAATCGTCCTGCTATAGGTGTGCGACATGAAATCCACGATGAGGCGCCTGTGTGGCCAAAACTTTTTAACTCCTTCGATGGTTGTCTTTATTGCCGTGGGATGATGGCCATAATCATCAAGAATCAGAATATCTTTGAATTCGCCGATTATCTCGCTGCGGCGCTTCGAACCGCGGAATGACGACAGCGCGTCTGCAATTTTTTTCCACTCCTCCACGCCGAATGCACGTGAAGCCTCCGCCTTAAAAAGTGATTCTGCCAAAGCAATGGCCGCCACAGCATCCAGAACGAGATGCCTGCCTGGCACATGAAGCTCAATTGGTGAAGGAGCATCTCCGATGCTAAAAATATTTGTCCCCGCGCCTGTGTGAAAATCCCGAATTTTATATTTCCCTTTCGCCAAAAATCCGTACTCTACAAATTGTATGTCATTACGTTTTTGTAGGACAATATCGGCGACCTCAACTGCGCCCTTTTGGTCGGCGCAAAAAATGAGGACTCCACCCTCAGGAAGCGTAAGCGCATACTCTACAAAGGCATCCCTTATGCTCTCATATGTTGGGAAATAGTCTTGATGATCGCTCTCCACCGAAGTAAGCACTATCCAGGAGGGTTTGAAGTTGAGAAAATGCTTGCGGTATTCACAGGTTTCGGCCAGAAAGTAGGTGTCCCCACGAATGAGTGTGCAACGGCCGCCAAAGTTTGAAATCGCCGAGCCGGCGAGGACCGTCGCTGGCATTGAGAGCGTTTCCATAAGAATGCCGGACAGCGCAGCCGTAGTGGTTTTGCCGTGAACTCCGGCGATGCCGGCAGATCTGCTGTGGAGAGAAAGGGCGCCGAGCGCCTGGGGGTAGCTAAAAATAGGGATGTTGCGCTGTACCGCAGCCCTGAGCTCTGGATTGGCCTCTCGTGAATATGCTGCCGAATAAACGACTATGTCCGTATTCGCCGGGACATGTAGTGCTTCGAAACTTTCGAAAAGCTGGACGTTGAGGGCATGCAGGATGCTGTCAGTATAGAACACATCGGGAACATCGCTGCCCGTGAGCAATGCCCCCCTCTTGTGTAGGATTTCCGCCAGAGCGGTCATTCCCGTGCCCTTCGCCCCAACAAGGTGGATATGAAGGCCCTTGAGTATCTCGGGAAATTCTATCGTTTCCATAAATTTCTCCAATTGTAAATAAAATCATGCTTAATCTACAAGTCCTTTACAGAGAGGCACTCTTAATGCGGGCGAGGCCTAATGCTCCAAGTGCACAGAAAGAGAAAAAAAGGCGGTTCCCTCCGGGGGGAGCGCGAAATCCCAGCCGAGCTTTATTGAAAAGCCCTCAAATATAGCAGACTCATCAAGGCTTTTATCGGAGTCAGGGCGATTTTTAGTCGTTTCCCTCAACAGGTTAGGACATTCAAAAAGCGAAAAAGGCATGTCGGCGCGGATGAGTAATTTCTCTGTCCCATGAGATTCTGACAGTTCAAGTCCGTCGATCGAATCAATAGAGAAGGTTTTAAACACATCCAATGATTGACTCTGTCTCTGCTTAAAAACCTTTATCCCATGCTCTTCCGGTATGGCCGACGCGATGATATCAGAAGCAGTACAGAACCTAAAAGGAAGAGTGTGTGAGCTTTTATTGATCAGCTCATAGTCGATGCTAAAGAAATCATTCTCAAATCGATAGCTCTTTCGGCATGTTAGAGATATCGACCGATTGTGTGTTTTCCCCGCGAAATCATGATTAAACGCTACACGCGTTGACTCTTTCATATTTTCGATCAAATTCCAGCTCTGAGACTCCCCAAAGAGATCGTCGTCGAAGCTTCCTTCTTCCTTGATGGAATCTCTGAAGCAGCCCGTAGAACATCGCGCCGCATTCCACCCGCATGCGTAGTTTATTCCCGTTTTCAGCGAATCGAACTCGCTCACCGACGCAGTATCCGATCGAAGGTAACATGTATAAAGAGACGATTGAAAGAGAGCCTCTCTTATCCCATCAAAGTTGAGATCATCGAAGGATAGGTAATGATGGAACCGGCTCTGCCGTATCGTCTTCTCTGCCTCCACCAGGGAAGCATAGGCGGCGAGGCGGGACTCGGGGAGCAATATGCCCCCTGAAGGGCCCGTCCAGTATAAATCACCGGATTGGGCTCTCCAAATATCGTCGAGAGAAGCCTTTTTCCTCGATTTGTCGCCTCTGAAGAGCCCTGTCATTGTAGATACAAAATTCAGTTTCTGATAAAGGGCGAACACTAATGGGTGGTTCAGCACAGATTGTTTTGAGATTTGGATACAGTCTGGATCGGCGACAGACATCTGCACGAGAGTGTTTTGACAGTAACTTCTGTATCTTTCGGAATAGCATTGAGAGAAATAGACTGTTTTTGTTGGTTTGACGGTCTTATTGAGTTGGGCGGCGGTGACGGTGTCATATTCCAGACAGTTTTTTTGAAACCATGCGAATGTCCGTTCGAAAAGCACATCAGGAGATTCAAGTCCACTTTTCTCCCAGCTATGCGCGACTTCATTCCCATCTGCCATAATGACGTACGTATTGCACTGCGGATAAATCTGCTGCAGGTTAAGCAGGGTCATTTCATATGGTTCAAAAATTCCATCCCGCGCTCTGGACTCAAAAACAGGGAAAAGTGAAATAATCTTTCGATGATCTTCAGAGGCAAGAGGAAGGCAAGAAATATTTTTTGAATGACACTCGATGTAATATTGTGCCGGCAAAAAAGCATACTGTATCTTTGAATTCTGAAGAACGGCGGGCAGCGAAGGAGTCCATGCATATTCATACAGCCAGGCTCCCGAAGGCCTTTTCCCGAATGTTTTTCGGATGAAGGCGCTCAGGGCCTCAATTTGGCCCGTCATGTCCTGCGTGCTTATGAGGGGGGCAATTGGGTTGTAAAATCCGCCACCCAAAAGTTCGATCTGGCCTCTGCGAACCATTTCGGTGAGCAAATACATATATTCGGGATGATTTTCTTCCAGCCACGAAAAAATAGCGCCAGAGAAGTGAATAATTGACTTTATCGAAAGGAACTTATAGAGCCCGGAGAGAAAAGGACGCCAGGCACCCTGATATTCTTGTTCATAGAGCGCATTGGAAGCATTGTATGGAAGATTGTTATACATCCCTATTACTACTCTGAAGCTCTGCATCGAAGAAACTGCTCCTATGGCATCAATCGATCACACAATATTACACGATTACCCTCTTACATTGAAGAGGACGCTGCTAAAAAATGAAGCGCCAGCATATGAGCATGGAAACGACCAATCCGACCAGACCTCCCACCATGACTTCCTGCCAGCGATGGCCATGGATTTCTTTGACTGGCGCAAAGGGGATATCCAGGCGCTCTGCCACCCGTTTCCCTAGGAGATTCAGCGCTTTGGACTGCAGTCCCGCCGACCTACGCACGCCGAGCGCATCTCGAATGACGATGAGCCCCAGGAAAAACGACAGGATGAAGAGAGAATCAAATCCTTCGACAAAGGCTATTGAGGCGGATAAAGAAACAACGAGGGCGGAGTGGCTGGATGGCATGCCCCCCGTTTTCCACAGCATGATGAATGCAATTTCCTTTGCCTGGAATTGCCGGTGTTTCAATAGTGTCAGGAGCGCCTTGACCACCTGTGCCAAAAAAAGGCTCAACGCACCAGAGAGAAAAATGGGATTAGAAAAAAGCGATACAAAGCTATGCGACGATATTTCCACATTGAAAGTGTGCGGGAACCCGCAATGTCTGTCAAGCCTAAAAATGATAAAAATTTTGCGTTGACCCTGCTCCCTTTAGGCATTATGTTGAATGTGTGTATGTGATGAGAGAAATGGTCCTGGGCGAAGATGATGATGGCCGCCGGGCGGACAGAATAGTGAGAAAAGCTCTGAGCAATGCCTCTCTCTCTACTATTTATCGTCTTTTTCGTCAGGGCAATGTCCAAGTCGAGAGCCATTCTATAAAACCCGATGATCGACTAAAAAAGGGGGAAGTTATAAAAATATCCATGCCCGAGGCGCTGATCCCCGCGCATGACAAAAAGCCAGAGGGCGCTCCCTCTCCATCGGGGAACATATCCTCATCAAAAAATGGCTTCTGTGATCTCTCAAAAAGTGAAACTCCTCGGATTATCTGGCAAAACAGACACTTGGTGGCGTTTCATAAGCCAGGCGGTATGCTTGTGCATGGTGGACAGGCGAGCCTTAACACTTATGCACTCGGCTGTCTCCGCGATCAATTGTCCCCATCGGTTTCCTTTTCTCCCGGGCCTCTTCACAGACTCGACAGGAACACTTCGGGAATCGTCATGTTCTCGAAAACGCGAATAGGCGCCGAGAAGTTCACTGCAGCGATTCGAAACCGGCAGATTAGAAAATTTTATATTTCTATTGCGCAGGGGAGTATCTCCGAGCCTCTGTTGTTGTACGATATATTCTTGCGTGATACGCAGAGACATATGAGTATCGTCGGTAAAAAGGGCAGACCTGGAAGTCTCTATGCAGTTCCTCTGGTAAAGAATGGTGGTTATAGCCTTCTCCTGGTTGAGTTACACACCGGTATCACGCACCAGATTCGGGCTCAGCTTGCTGCCCATGGTCTTCCGCTCGTGGGCGATTCGAAATATGGTGGTCAAAAGCTCTCCGATACTCGAAGCTATTTTTTACACTCATACTGCCTATATTTGAGAGACCCATTGTTCGGGGATATGCCATCAAAAATCGTCGATCCTCTACCCGGGGATTTTTATACAATGGTTGTGGCGCTCTTTGACACGAGTGCTGAAAAGTTAAATACGGAGATTTTGTATAGGGTTGAGCAATTGTTGGAGCATTGATCAATTTTCGGGTTTTAATAAGTAAGGAGGAAAACATGGCCAACACCACTATTTTCAAAAAACCACCTAAAATCAATTTAAAATGGCCCCTTGTCCTGATTGTCGTGATTGCGATAGCCGTCATCGTCTTTTTGTCGACAAGCTTTATTATTGTTGATCAAACAGAAAAGGCTGTCATCACGACATTCGGCAAATATACGAAGACAGTCGGGGCTGGGCTCCATTACAAACTGCCCTTTGGAATTCAAAAGGCGTATATCGTCAAGACTCAGGTAATTCAGACTGAGACCTTCGGCTTTCGTACCATAAAACCGGGGGTGGTCACACAATATTCAAGCCAAAAGTACCCGGATGAATCCACAATGCTGACAGGAGACCTCAACATTGTCGATGTCGAATGGATAATCCAGTACAGAATCGCTAATCCTGAAGCATGGCTCTTCAATGTGACCGACAGAGAAAAAACCATCAGAGACACTTCACAGTCCGTGCTCAATACGCTGATTGGCGACCGTACGATCCTCGGTGTCATCGGCCCCGATCGCCAGAACATCCAGGATTCCGCCGTCGCCTTGATGAACGAGCTCTTCACCAAATACGGGCTCGGCATTGTGGTGACTCAGGTACAGCTTCAGAATATTGTGCCCCCGGAGGGAGTCCAGGCCGCGTTTGAGGATGTCAATAAAGCCATCCAGGATATGAACCGCCTCATCAATGAGGGACGCGAGGCCTACAACGCAGAAATTCCTAAAGTTCAGGGACAGGCTGAGCAAACCATAGAAGTGGCGCAAGGCTATGCCGCTGAGCGTGTCAATGTGGCACGGGGTGACGTTGCACGTTTCGATGCGGTATACGCAGAATATCGCAAGGCACCAGAAGTGACCAAGAAGCGCCTCTATTATGAAATGATGGAAGAGATATTCAAAGACCAGAAAAACATAGACCTCATCGACAAATCGCTTCAGAATATCTTGCCTATAAAGAATATTGGCCAGACAACCACGACACAGGAGGCCTCCCAATGAAAAAGATACCAATAGTCGTATTGATTCTTGTCGTATTGGCAATAATCTTCATCGCCGCATTCGGGCCTCTCTTCGTGGTGCAGGAGGGCGAGCAGGCGGTCGTGGTGAGATTCGGGAAAATTGTCGCGCAGCATACAGACGCCGGTCTAAAATGGCGAAGTCCTTTTGTCGACACTGTCATCAAATATCCAAAAAAACTGATGTCGTGGGATGGCGAGGCCCAGAGGATTCCGACGAAGGAAAATCAGTTCATCTATGTCGACACTACGGCCCGGTGGAAAATAGTGGATCCGGTCAAGTTCTATGAATCGGTCAATACGCTTGAGGGCGGTTACGGCAAACTGGACGATGTCATCGATTCGGCGGTGCGAACTGTCATCTCTTCAAATTATTTAAGAGAGGCGGTGCGCAGCAGCGATGAGATACTGAATTCAAGCAAAATCGAGACATTCCAGACGGGAGAGGTCGAAAACAGCAGCACCCTTCAGCAGCTCGCCATCACGCCGACTCAGTATGAGAAGATAGCGAAGGGGCGTCGGGTGCTCGCCGAGGAGATGACGGCTCTCGTTTCAAATATAGTGCCCACATTCGGCATAGAGGTTGTCGATATTTTGCCTCGCCAGATACGATATTCGGATGAACTGACCGAAAGCGTCTACCAGCGAATGATAAAAGAGCGTAACCAGATCGCTCAGGCGTTCCGCGCGTACGGAGAAGGCAAAAAGGCGGAGTGGCTTGGAAAGCTCGAGAACGAAAAGCGCTCTATCCTCTCTTCTGCGTACGCGAAAGGCGAATCCATAAAGGGCAAAGCCGATGCCGAGGCGTCCAAGATATACGCGGACTCATTTGGACGAGATCCGGCATTCTTTGAATTCTGGAAAGCTATCGAATCATATCGCAAAACAATGCCAACATTTAACAAGACATTGTCTACCGGGATGGATTATTTCAAGTATCTCTATAGTCCATCAGGGAGGTAGAAGCTCATATCGCCCGGAGTTCCGCGGCGGATTGAAGGCCGCCCTGCATCCTCTCCTCGATGAGGATCAGGGCGTACGAGCCGTGCGCCGCGGGGCCGGGATTTATTACAAGCGTTTTACCCTCTCTCTGTACGCTGCGGCTTTCATGGATGTGGCCACATATCCAGAGGAGGGGTCCGTACTCATAGAGGAAAGACGCAAAGGCCGTACTGCCGAAATGCTTCATGTGCCGCATGTCCGCAAAAGTATCCCGGGGAGGTGTGTGCGTGAGCACGACCAAGGGAGGCGCCTGTGAAGGAAGTGGGCTGCCCCGCCCTTTCGGCGCGCACTGTTCATAAGCCTGTCTCAAGCCTGATTCCATCTCCTCATCGCTGATTTCAAACGGAGTGAGGCCCGTATGCAACAGCCCCCCTCCGCATCCAATAATGTGGACCGTCGCAGCCCGCGCCGCTTGCCCGCCGCAGCCCATGCCTAGAACGGCGCATTTTCGTTCAAGGTAGCCTGCCTGTCTCTCAAAGAAGCGCCTTGCCCCTGGTGTATCACAATTCCCCGCGACGAAGAAAAGTTTCGTGTCGGGCGCGAGTCTCGCAAAAGTTGAGAGCACCCTTTCCGCCTCCTTCTCGTGCCCGAAATTTGTCACGTCGCCTGCGAGAAATATTCCCTTTACCTGGGTATTCTCTTTAAGGATGTACCCGAGTGTCTCGGCCTCTCCATGAACGTCGGCGAGCGCCAGGAACAGGTTTGCCATCTCTATCCGGCCTCCTTCCCAATATGTCCATCTTACGCAAAAACGGGGATTTCAGCAATTCACGTCTGTTGACTTTCTTTTGGAATACAGGCTAGATAGTATTTCAGAAACGGAGGATCCTACCATGAAGAGCGACGATGTCCACAAGAAAGACCTTTCACAGTACGACAGCGGGACACCCCACAATTCCGCCAAGTCTGGAGAAATCGCGCCCACTGTCCTGATGCCGGGGGACCCCCTGCGAGCAAAGCGTATTGCCGAGACAATGCTCTCCAATGTGCATCAGTTCAACGCCATACGGAACATGTTCGGCTATACAGGTGAATATCAGGGGAAAGAAGTAAGTGTCATGGGATCCGGCATGGGTGCTCCATCGATGGGGGTTTATTCCTACGAACTCTATGCATTCTATGGCGTAGAGACAATTATCAGAATCGGGACTTGTGGTGGCTTGGTTCCCGAAGTAGATGTTGGGGACCTTGTCATTGCGATGACTGCTTCGACCGATTCAAATTATGCCCATCAATATAAATTGAATGGCACGCTATCGCCTTCCGCGGACTTTGCATTGCTGGAGAAGGCGGTCAGGGAAGCCAGAAAGAAGAAAATCCAATTTCATGTCGGATCAATATTTTCCTCGGACTTGTTCTCTCTATATTCGGCATTGCCCGCAGATGAAGGTTGGCGGCGCTGGGGCCGCATGGGATGCAAGGCCACCGATATGGAGTGCTACGCCCTGTACTGCAATGCGGTATGGGCACATAAAAGGGCGCTCACGCTTCTTACCTGCTCTGATTCCAACATATCGCATAAAGAGATGAGCCCAGAGGCTCGTCAAAACTCGCTGGACGCAATGATACAGATAGCGCTCGATATCGCGTAAAACCAGTCTATTCTCTTTTAAGCACAACGCGGGCGATACGTTTCTTTCCTGCGCGCAGCATCAGGACACCGCCATTCAGATCCGTGGCACTGAATATCTGTTTTTCATCGTCTATTTTCTGGCCATTGACCGATGCTCCTCCCTGCTGGATGAGCCGACGGGCCTCACTCTTTGAGGGAGCAAGCCCCGCCTCCACAAAAAGATCGAGCACTCCAATGCCTGTCTCTAACCGGGAGTGTTCAATTTCGGTCGTAGGCAGTTGTGTCGCATCGCCGTCTCCCCGAAATGCGGCGCGTGCGGCAGAGAGAGCCTTATCCGCTTCTTCCCTGCCATGAATGAGAGAGGTCACTTCCCAGGCCAGACGCTCTTTCGCCTCATTCAGCGCGGCGTCTTTCAATGAGCCCAGATGTCTGCACTCTTCCGCGGGCAAGAAAGTAAACATAAGCAAGAATCGTTGGACATCGGCATCGTCCACATTCCTGAAATATTGAAAGAATTCGTAGGGGCTCGTCATCTCTGGGTCGAGGAAGAGCGCTCCCCTTTCGGTCTTACCCATTTTTTTGCCGTCACTGGTCGTGACGAGGGGGAAGGTGAGGCCATAGCACTCTGCCCCTTCAATGCGCCTTATGAGTTCGATCCCCGAGACGATATTGCCCCACTGATCATCGCCGCCGATCTGCAGGCGACAATTGTGGCGCTTGTAAAGCTGGAGAAAATCATAACTCTGCAGAAGCTGGTAATTGAATTCAATGAAAGAGAGGCCGGCCTCCATCCGAATTCGGTATGCTTCAAAAGAGAGCATTCTATTTACTGAAAAATATCGGCCGATATCCCTCAGAAATTCGATATAATTGAGGTCGGCGAGCCACCACTTGTTGTTGGCGGTAAATGTATGGATATTATCAAAACCTACAAAGCGGTCGAGCTGTTTGACAAATCGCTCGGTATTGGCGTCTATCTCTTCATAAGAGATGAGTTTTCTCATTTCGGTTTTGCCGGAAGGGTCTCCGATTCGCGCCGTGCCCCCGCCGAGAAGCGCGACACCTCTGTGTCCCGCATCCGTCAAATGTCTTAAAGCGAAAAATGGCACCATGTGCCCGATATGGAGCGAAGGTCCGGTTGGGTCCACACCGATATAAAAAGTGACAGGCCCGTCATCCATCAGCTTGGAAAGCCCTTCAATATCCGTACATTGTTGTACAAATCCTCGTTCTTGCAGAACTTTAAGCGCGTTATTCATATATGATTCCTCTTAGGTTGGCCCAGTATAAAATGAAACTATGGCTTACTCAAGCCTATATGTTTTTTGAAAGGCCGGGTTCTCATTGATAAGTCTCTATTTTCCCCATAAAAGTGCAGAAATGTATCAAGTTTTCAATACTAAATATAGACAAGCGGCACAATTGTGATAGAATAAGATCGCCGACATGCAAATACAGTCGGCTGCAGTTCAATAGTGTCCGAAACTGCAATCTCAAAGAATAGGAGAAAAATATGCCATCGACAGGAAAACCGCTCACCAAAGTTGAGATTATCAATGCACTCGCAAAAACAACCGGCTTCACTAAAAAAGATGTCGGTCTGGTTCTGGATGAACTCGCAAAACTCGCATACAGCGAAGCAAAGAAGAACAAGAAATTCACCTTGCCGGGGATTGCAATCATGAAGATTGTCCACAGAAAAGCCAAAGTAGGACGTAACCCCGCGACAGGTCAGCAGATCACCATCCCCGCCCGCAACGTCATCAAAATCAATGTCGCCAAGCCCTGCAAGGACGCAGTCCTGGGCAAATAACCTTGTCTGCACTTTTTGACCTATAGCTTGAGAAACAAAAGGCGGCCCTTTGATGGGCCGCCTTTTTATTATCTGGTATAAACAGAAGTTCAGAGGTTGCGTTCGGCACGCTTGTAATCCTTTATCTTTTGCCTCACATATTCGGAGATCCGCGCGCGGGGCAAACGCTCCTGAAGCATGCTGTCTCTGTCGCGGAGCGTCACGGTGCCGTCTTCTTTTGTCTGATAATCGATGGTGACGCAGAAAGGCGTCCCCACCTCATCCTGACGGCGATACCGGCGGCCGATCGCTCCGGACTGATCGTAATCGGTGACAAAATCCTCTTTCAGTTCGGCCCGAATATCCTGCGCAAGCTCGGCGAGGCCGTCTTTTTTCATAAGGGGAAGTACCGCGACCGTGATGGGGGCCACTTCGGGATGAAAGTGCAGCACCGTGCGCCAATCGTCTTCATTGCCCTTGTCGGCGACTTTTTGCTCCTCATATGCGTCGCACAACAGCATGAGGAGCTGCCGGGTGAGGCCCGCGCTCGTCTCGATGATATTGGGGATATAACGCTCATTCCCATTATCCTGGTCGATGTACTGCATGTCTTTACCGGAAAACTGCTGGTGACGGCTCAAGTCGTAGTCCGAGCGGTTGTGTACGCCCTCAAGCTCCTTGAACCCCATCGGGAACTCGAACTCGATGTCATAGGCAACCTTCGCGTAGTGGGCGAGTTCGTCCGGCCCGTGCTGATGCCAGCGCAACTTGTCCATGTCTATGCCGAGTTTTCTATAATAATTCCACCGCTGCTCCCGCCAGTATTCGAACCATTCCATGTCGGTGCCCGGCTTCACGAAGAACTGCATTTCCATCTGTTCGAATTCGCAGGTCCTGAAGATGAAGTTCTTTGTGACTATTTCGTTGCGGAATGCCTTGCCAACCTGGGCGATGCCGAAAGGAATTTTCATGCGGTTGGATTGCTGCACGTTCTTAAAATTGACATAGATGCCCTGGGCGGTCTCGGGGCGTAGATACACGATGCCGGACTCGTCCTCCACGGGGCCGAGCGTCGTCTTGAACATGAGGTTGAACTTGCGCGTCTCCGTAAGTTCGCCGCCGCATTCGGGGCATTTCTTGGCCGCGAGATTCTCGGGGGGTATCTGATCGGCGCGGAATCTCGCCTTGCATTTTTTGCAGTCGACAAGCGGGTCGGTGAAATTCTCGACGTGTCCGGAGGCATGCCATACCCTGGGATGCATGAGGATCGCCGCATCGATACCCACGATATTGTCGTGCAGCTGGGTCATCTCCTTCCACCAGAAGCGGGCGATGCGGTTTTTCAGCTCAACACCCTGAGGCCCATAGTCCCACGCGCCCGAAAGCCCACCGTAGATCTCGGATGATTGAAAAACAAACCCCCGCCGCTTCGCGAGAGATACAATTTTATCCATCGTGAGTGCCGTGTCCGCCATGATTGTCGTCTCCTTATTATGCTTGGTCCTGAAGTCTTTTCTCAAGTTTCGCCCATGTGTCCTTCAATGTCACCGTACGGTTGAATACCGCACGCTGGACCGTGGAATCGGGGTCTTTACAGAAATACCCCATCCTCTCGAATTGCACCGTCGTTCCAGCCGCGATATCCGCGACCGCCGGCTCAGCTTTTGCGTCCTGCTCGACAGTGAGCGAATGGGCGGAGAGGTTGTCGAGGAAGGTCTTGCCTTCGGGCACCTCCATGGGCCGCTCGGCCTCGAATAGGTGATCATACAGCCTTCCCGTAAAAGGAACCGCATGCTCAGCCGAGACCCAGTGGATAGTCCCTTTGACCTTTCGATTGTCGGGGGCATCGCCGCCGCGGGTCGCAGGGTCGTAGCTGCACTTTATGAGGGCCACCTCACCGCTCTCGGGATCTTTTTCGTAGCCTGTACAGGTGACGATATAGCCATATCTGAGCCGGACCTGGTTCCCCGGATAGAGACGATAATATTTTGGAGGCGGGACCTCCCTGAAATCGTCGCGGTCTATATAGAGCGTACCGCTAAAGGGGACCTTCCGCATCCCGGCAGCCGGATCCTCTGGATTGTTGACGGCGTCGAGCCATTCCACCTGGTCTTCGGGCCAATTTTCTATCACAAGCTTGACTGGATTGAGTACCGCCATATAACGGCGCGCATGGGCATTGAGGTCTTCCCGGATACAGTGTTCGAGGAGCTGAATATCGACCATTGAGTCGGTCTTCGCGATTCCGATTCTGCCTAAAAAATCCCTGATTCCCGCTGCCGAATAACCTCTGCGGCGCATACCGGCAATAGTCGGCATCCGCGGGTCATCCCACCCCGATACCCTCTTTTCTCTGACAAGCCGCAGGAGCCACCGTTTGGAGAGGACCGTATGGGAGAGGTTGAGGCGCGCGAATTCAATCTGGCGGCTGGGGAACACCTCGGCGTTCCGCACGAACCAATCGTAGAGCGGCCGGTGAATCTCGTATTCCAGCGAACACAGGGAGTGCGTGACTCCTTCTGTCGCATCGGACAAGGGGTGTGCGAAGTCGTACATGGGGTAGATGCACCATCTGTCGCCCGTCCGGTAGTGGGGTTCACGCCGGATTCTATACATCACCGGGTCCCGCATGAGAAGGTTCGGGTGTGCCATATCGATCTTCGCCCGCAGGGTCTTGGCGCCGTCGGGGAATTCTCCCGCCCGCATTCGCTCAAAGAGATCGAGGTTTTCCTCAATGGCACGATCTCTCCACGGGCTGTCGCGCCCTGGGGGAGTATAGGTGATATTGTTCTTGTCCGGCACGTTGGTGCCCCGGTACTCTTTTATCTGTTCCTCGTCGAGGTCATCGACATATGCGAGACCTTTCCGGATAAGCTTGCAGGCAAGTTCGTAGAGCGTCTCATAATAATCCGACGCGAAAAAGAGCCTGTCTTCCCAGTCGAAGCCAAGCCACTTGATATCCTTCTGTAGCGCCTCGACATACTCCATGTCTTCTTTTTCAGGATTCGTGTCATCCATACGCAGGTTGCATTTTCCCCCAAAGTCCTGCGCCACTCCGAAATCGATGAAGAGGGCCTTGGCGTGGCCGATATGGAGCCATCCATTGGGTTCAGGAGGAAACCGCGTGTGCACTTCTTTGAAGCGCCCGATACGAAGGTCTTCCGCGACGGCCTCGCGGATGAAGTCGAGATATTCGGTTTTTTCATCTGATTCAGACATTTAAAACTCTCCTTCCTGCGCTTCAGAGGCGCAGTACGAGAAATATGGACTGCAACGAAGCGATGGGTCAAGCTCCCCGCAGATACTGGATCGACTTCTCGATTCGGTCCAGGCTTTCACCCAGGCCGAGGATTTTCATGGATTCAAAAAGAGGCGGACTGACCCGAGTGTAGGTTATCGCGACCCTCAATGGCATGAGCAAATCCCCAAGCTTTTTGCCCATCTCAAGAGCGCGCTCCCGAAATTTGTCTTCTACAGAGGAGATGTCATCAAGCCCGAATTCCTGGAGTATCCTCGTATCCTCCTCGAGGAAAACCGCAGCATCCTGCGCATCCGCCTTCTTGGGAAGATAGGTTTCTACGGGAGGAAGATCGAGCCGCCCGTAGAGATATGCCATTATCGCCGGAGCATCCGTGAGGAATTTGAGCCTCTCTTTGACAAGAGGCATCGCGGCGAGTTCCATTTGATCCTTTGCCGTATCCAATTCTGAACGCAGCCCCGCCTCGATCAGATACGGATGGATCAGGACAGACAGCTCCTCATCGCTTTTCTGGCGGATATATTGGCCGTTGAACCATTCAAGCTTCTGATAGTCGAATACCGCGGGCGCCTTGTTCAGCCGCTCAATTTTAAAAAGACCGACCAGTTCATCCAGACTGTAGATGTCCCGGCCATCCTCGTATGAACAGCCAAGAAGCGCGATGTAGTTGATCAGGGCTTCGGGCAGGTATCCAGCCTTTCTGAATTCGTTCACCGCAGTCGCGCCGTGACGTTTGGACAGTTTGTGACCATCCTGGCCAAGCACCATCGGCAGATGGCAGAGTTCCGGCATCTCCCATCCGAAGGCGTCGTAGATGATTCTGTGGAGAGGCGCAGAGGGAATCCACTCTTGGGCGCGCATGACATGCGTTATCTCCATGAGATGGTCATCGATGATGTTGGCCAGATGGTAGGTGGGGAACCCATCGGATTTAAGGAGGACTGGATCGGGGCTGATGTCTGCATTTTTCCACTCGATGTTTCCCAGCAACTCATCGTGAAACACCGTCACGCCATCGAGAGGAATTTTCAGACGGATTACATGAGGCTTTCCCTCAGCAATATTGCGATCTCTCTCTTCTTTTGAGATAGAGCGACAGTGGCGATCGTATCCAATCTCATCCTTTTTCGTGGCAATCTGCTCCTGACGGAGCCTCTCGAGGCGATCGGAATCACAGAAGCAATAGTATGCCTTATCCATTCTCACAAGGTCTTCGGCGTATTTTCGGTAGAGTTCAAATCGTTCGGATTGCACATAGGGTCCGACAGGTCCGCCAATGTCGGGCCCCTCGTCCCAATAAAAGCCCAACCATTTGAAAGTGTCGTAAAGGTTTTGCACATATTCCGGAGAATATCGCCTGCGGTCAGTGTCTTCGAGGCGCAGAATAAAACTTCCGCCCTTAGATTTGGCGAATAGATAGTTGATGAGGGCGGTCCTCACGCCGCCTATGTGCTGATTCCCGGTTGGTGATGGTGCATACCGTACTCGAACAGACATTATCCCTCCTCATTGATGTACAGTGATCTTTCAAATGCTGAATGCTGCGTTACTATACATTTCTGCAGATTTCTTTGCAAGAATTGAACAAATGCCGAAAGGTGTCCGTGCGATCAGCGCAGGCGTATGCCCATCACAAACAGGCTGAGCGCCAGAGCGATGATGGCAACGACAATGAGAGCTAGGAGCATTATGAAGTGCCCTGTCTGAAAGCGCTCTCGTTTTAGAACACCGAAACCTATCATCGAAATTGCATTGAATATACTAATACCGAGCAGGGCCATAGAACAAATCTCGAAGGCCGAACGCCACAGCTCGGAGTTTATAATGAACATAAGTATGGTGATCGTCAGCCAGAGAATGACCACGATTATTTCGATAATCTTTCGGAAGAGTTGGAAAGCGCGCAAAAAGCCCGATCCTCCCCCGTCGGTACCGCTTTCGTTTTTCATGGTGTCAGTATATCATAATCCCATATGGAATATCTGTTCAGCTTCAATAAAATTGCATATCTCACGGGGAAAAGACCAGAAGGTTGCATACCGTGCCTTATCAGGGACGGCTCCGAGGATGTCGAAAAACTGGTTGTTCACCAAACAGGGCTCTTTATAGTGTCCCTCAATCTGTACCCTTATAATCCGGGGCATCTGATACTGTTTCCCAAACGGCACATCACGGATATTCGCGAGTATACCCAAGAAGAAAAGAGTGGCCTTGACGAGCTTCTTCCTCTTTGCCTCGACGCCCTCGACAAATATGGCAAGCCTTCGGCGTTCAACATCGGCTACAATATGGGCCTTTCGGCCGGAGCGAGCATTGAGCATCTGCATCTGCACATTATCCCCCGCTATCCGAAAGAAATAGGCATCGCCGAGCTTATCGGCGGATCACGGGTGCTCGTGCAGGACCCCAAAGATACACTTGTCCAACTGAAAGAAATCTTTCGCACCTTAACCGTTACCGAAAAGGTTGACCTCGGTACCTAACGGCAGAATAACGATGACTGGCTCTTGGCCGGCATCGATTTCTACTTCCGGAGCGACGCTTTTATTGCTTACCCCAAAATGACCGCTGTTCCATTTCAGACCGTCGAGCGGCCACTTGAGTCCAGTGGAATGCATGCCTTTCGCGCCCTTCGAAAGAGGGAAGACCGAAACAACAAGAGATGCAACCGCGGAGAAGCGCAAGCCATGCCCTGAAGGGAGAAAAAAGGCACTCTCCTGGGCCGTGTGCCATTCCTGAATGGGATTTTTTCGCTCAAACAAAGCCCTGACGGCGAGCAAATGGTCAAGCCGCCCCGCTCCGCCGCCAGCGAGCGCTATGTCGTATGCCCCATGATTGTGGGCGAGTTCTATCGCGAGTTCGGTATCGGTATACTCTTTGTCCTCAGGAAAATGTAGAATTTTATCTTTGGGGATTTGTGCAAGCGACTTTTGTTGAACACTGTCGAAATCTCCAACCACGAAATCCGGTTCAATCCCCGCCGAAAGACAGGCCTCGAGGCCCGAATCGGCCGCGATGATGAGATCTGCACGTTCTGAGAGCCTGCGGATAACTTCATAAGAGGGACAATCGCCGCCAGTCACGACAAGGGCTTGCATATGCACTTCCTCGTAGACAGAACCATGAGCCTAAGATACACTTCCTTCCCAGGAATGAGAATACCTAGCATCGACTCCGAATTGAGAAAAATTGCGGATACACTCATACAGAGTGGCAAAAAAACCTACCTTGTCGGCGGGGCGGTTCGCGACGCTTTCCTGAAAAGGCCAGTCACCGATTTTGATATCGCGACCGACGCCACACCCCAGGAGTGCATGCGACTTTTCCCCCGGGCGATTCTGACGGGGATACAGCACGGGACCATTACGGTAATTCCCCGTTCGCGCAAATATAAGGTCGAAATAACCACGTTCCGGACCGAAGGCGCTTATACTGACGGTAGGCATCCGGACAGTGTGGCTTTTGTCGATGATATCGCCCAAGACCTTTCGAGGCGGGATTTTACGATCAATGCCATGGCATTTGACCTGGCGCGCGATACTTTTTTTGATCCCTTTGGGGGAAAGCGCGACCTTGCTCACAAGACAATCCGCGCCGTCGGCAATCCTTTCGACCGGTTTCATGAGGACGGGCTCAGAACAATCAGGGCGATACGTTTTGCCGCCCAACTCGGCTTTACCATAGAGCCGGCGACACTCAGCGCGATAGCCGAATGTCGTGAGGGACTCTTCAAGATTTCTGCGGAGCGCATCCGCGACGAATTTTCCAAAATTCTTGGAGCCCGGAGACCTTCGACGGGATTGCGGCTTCTCATCGATTCTGGGACAATCGAGGCGATTATCCCAGAATTGTTGGCCTGTAAGGGAGTGCCCCAACCCAATCACGGGCGCCAGGATGTTCTCGAACACCTTCTCGCGACTCTAGATGCGGTGATTCCGGATAATCTGTCAGGGGAAGAGCTCCTTATATTGAGACTCGCGGCACTTTTCCACGATATTGGCAAACCGGTGTGCTATAAAAATGACAATAATTCCATCTCTTTTTATAAACATGAAATAGAATCAGAAAAAATTACGGAGAAGACACTTCGGAAGTTGAAATACCCCAATGATATTGTTGAAAAAGTCTGCCATTTGGTCCGCCACCACATGTTCAATTATGAACCTGGATGGACGGATGCGGCGGTCCGCAGGTTCATCGCACGCGTAGGGCTTCAATCTGTCAGGGATTTATTTACACTGCGCCTGGCCGATACTATTGCCACGGCGGGCAAGCCATATTCCTGGCCCAACCTGTCCGAGTTTCAATCCAGGATTGATCATGTTGTCGAAGCAAAACAGGCCCTTACCCTAAAGGACCTAGCGGTGAGTGGCGACGATCTTGCTGCCTTGGGTATTCCGCGCACCAGAGAGATGGGAGCCCTGCTGTCAGAGCTCCTGGACGCGGCGCTTGAGGATCCCAACCTCAACACAAAAGAGGCGATGCTCGAAATAGCCAAAGCGAAATATTTCAGTCTGAAACACTAAAATCTGTGCCGATTGCTCCGGTGATGACATCGAAAATCCTCTCAGCTTCTCCGCCTCGAGTGTGCAGGGACTCGAAAGCCTGCTGTGCCGCCCGTTGCTCAGCCTCTTTTTTGGTATGCCCTTCACAGGGGCCGAAGATCTCTCCACCGAGGACGCATGAAATATAAAAATGTCGGGCATGTTCGGGACCTCCGGTTTTTACGATCTCGTATTGCGGAAGCCCCATGCCCTGTTTCTGTGCATATTCCTGAACTATGGACTTAAAGTCTTTTCCTGAAGTAGAAGCCAAGGCCTCGATTGCATCCGCAAAGAGCCTCAGCACGAAGGCCTTTACAGCCTCGAACCCGCTATCCAGATAATAGGCCCCAAGAAGCGCCTCAGTAGCGTCTGCCAAAATGGCGGGTTTCTCTCGTCCACCACTCATCTCTTCCCCTTTTCCAAGCAACAGATAGTCCGCGAGCGAGAGTTTTGAGGAAACAGAGCTTAGAGAGGATTCGGAGACCAGCACGCTCTTCATACGTGCGAGTTCACCTTCATGTTTGTCGGGAAATTGTTCGTATAAAATGTGTGAGATACAAAGCCCAAGAACACTGTCGCCGAGAAATTCAAGGAGCTCGTTATCGTTTCGAATCGCACGAATTTCGTTCACATAAGAACTATGAGTAAATGCAGTGTCAAGTAGAGCAATGTTGTGGAAGGAAATGTGAGCTGATTGCTGAAATTGCTGTAATGAGGTATGGCGTGAAGCTGTACCGTTCGGTCCGCTTAATTGCGACAGGCTGGAATTAGAGTGCTTCACGCCCTCTACCGTTATTTTACCTGAGTCTTGATGAACTCGTAGGCATCTTTTACGGTTTCAAATTCGTTCGCCTTCTCATCGGGGATTTGAATACCAAGCTCTTCCTCAATGCCATATACGAGCTCATAGGTGTCAAGAGAATCCGCGCCAAGGTCCTGTCGGAAACTTGCATCCATGGTGATTTTGCTTTCATCTACTTCGAGCTTCTCAGCGATAATTTTCTTGATTTTCTCAAAAAGTTCGTCCATTGTGGAGACTCCTTATTTGGATTCAGGGGTAATAACCTGACGACCCCTGTAAAAACCGCATTTTGGGCAAACCCTGTGCAGCATGACCGGATTGCCGCAGTTGCTGCAATGCACGATAGTAGGGGCGTCCAGCTTCATGTTGATTGAGCGGCGCCTTCTCGTCCTTGCTTTGGACGTCCTGAATTTAGGTACAGCCATGGTAGAACCTCATCATTCTTTCGGTATCGGCATGACAGTCGCATGCCCAAATTATACAAAAATCGAGAAAATGTCAAGACAGACTTCCTCGCAGTCGATAACCATATATCATTCTTGCATTTTATGAAAGGGGTTGCCCTCTCTCCTTCAAAATCCTCCGAAGCACTTTTGACACGGCCTTTGGCACAATATCATCGGGAAGCTTTTTATACGCCACAAGGTCCCGCACCAGGCTTGAGCTGATATCGACATGCTTCGCGTCGTAGAGGAAGAAGACAGTCTTGATTTCGGGGGCAAGCCGCCGATTCATGTAGGCCATCGTCGACTCATACGGCAATTCCGACGCGTTGCGCAGGCCCCGCACAAGTACCGCACAGTGCCGCTCTCGCGCGAAGTCGGTGACAAGGCCTTCCCATGTGCAGACCTGCATGCGCTCGCCGAATGCATTCATCGCGTTGAGCATCTCAATGCGCTCATCTATGCTGAAGAGCCCTTCTTTTTCCGGGTTGTGGGCGACGACGACATAGAGCGTTTCGAAGATGCTGAGCGCGCTTTCGATGACATCGAGGTGGCCAGTCGTCGGCGGGTCGAAGCTCCCGGCAAATACTGCGTTTGGCATGTGATTTACTGTAATGTAGGTTTCCAAAACGGTCAACAGAAATTCTAATTGAGGCAAGATCGACGACTGTCGATGTACCGTTTTCCGCATCGCCCATCGCCTTTGACCTTATATATACGCCTTGGTGATTGGTTTGCCTGGTTACTGTTCAAGGCGCCCGAGGCTTAAAGAAAAGAAAATTGTGTAATAAATTGATACCCTTATCATTTATAATATTGGTAGAATATGAATAATGGAGGAGGGATGTCTTGAGTATATCAAATTATATCAACGCAGAATATATAGGGGACCTAGAAGATGCATCCAATGTTGTACGGTATCGTGAACACCCCGCTTTCGACGCTGTCCCGTTTGTCGGTTCTATAAAGAAACACCCCTATGATCAAGAAAAATGCCTTGTCCTCTTGCTCCATAAGCAGAATCGCATGCCCTGGTTCAAGGAAGGTGAGTTGATAGAGCTTAAAACCCGCGATGTACAGGGACTGGATGAGCTCCCCTCCTCAATCGATCTTGCGGGCACGACAATCAATGTGTTCCGCATTTGGGTTCGCCGCAGGGCAATCGCGGTACGTTTTGAGCCTTTTGAAGTCACCGATGAAGAATTTAGGCCGTTTGATGCCAATAGTATCAGCAGGGTATTATCCCAACAATCAGAATAAACCTATGGAAACAAGGAATAGTGCGCGCTATTGGCGCCTTTTGGAAAACCAAAGAATCCAATGCTTGCTCTGTTCGCACGCATGTGTCTTATCGGATGGAGAAAAAGGCCACTGCAACGCGCGGCAGAACTGCGGGGGCGGTATGGCTCTGCCCTTGTATGCCTGGATTTCCTCCATCGCGATCGACCCTGTGGAAAAGAAGCCGCTCAGGCGTTTTATGCCGAACACCTGGACGTATTCCGTGGGTTTTTGGCACTGCACGATGGACTGTCCCTTCTGCCAGAACTGGGAGATCGCGCATCCTTTCCATGTTGAAAGAGATATCATCGCCCCGCAAAAACTCATTGAGGGCGCCTTGGCGTCAGGCTGTCCCTCTATCAGTTTTACGTATTCGGAACCCACGCTGCACATTGAATACGTGGTCGAGGCGATGCAGATTGCGCATCACTATGGGCTTAAAACAATTTTGGTGACAAACGGGAATATTCTGGCAGAGCCTGCCCATGAGATTCTCCTCAACACAGACGCCACCAATGTCGATTTGAAAACAGCCGACGCAACCATATATCGAAGCATTCTTGGTGGAGAAGTTAAGGTTGTTCAAAAATTCATACAGATCGCCGCTGGGGTCTGTCATACTGAAGTCACATCGCTTGCCGTTCCTGGCGTGCTGGATTCTCCAGGACAAATCGAAGAAATTTCCAAATTCCTTGCCTCTGTCTCTCCCGAAATACCCCTTCATATCACTCGATATCACCCCGCATGGAAGTTCTCCGAGCTCCCCTTGCCCCTGGAGATACTCCATACGATGGGCGATACCGCAAGGCGGTATTTAAAGTACGTCTATTCATATTACTGAAGATTACCTCTTGACAGATATTACATATTTCGGCATTGTTACCATCACCGATTGCACGGTGGGTGTAGCTCAGGTGGTAGAGTGCCAGACTGTGGATCTGGTTGTCGTGGGTTCGATCCCCATCACCCACCCGAGCCCGACACCGTTTTCCGGTTTCGGGACGAAAGCCTGAAGGCGTTCGTAGCTCAGCTGGATAGAGCGACGGACTTCGAATCCGTAGGCCGCAGGTTCGAGTCCTGCCGGACGCATGTTTTTTAATTGGGCCGCTAGCTCAGCTGGTAGAGCAGCAGACTCTTAATCTGCGGGTCGAAGGTTCGAAACCTTCGCGGCTCATTTAGTGTTAAGGCTTGAAAATGCTTGTAGGCCTTGACGAAAAGGCGCCGTTCCGCTACCATGCGCCTCGCCAAGAATTGCGAGAGTGGTGGAACGGCAGACACGCCAGACTTAGGATCTGGTGCCTTTCGGCGTAAGGGTTCAAGTCCCTTCTCTCGCAGGGTACCTTCATCATTTATTTGTTGAAGGAACAGCCAGCGCGGAAGGAACAGCGGTGGCCTGAAAAAATGGTCTCCACGAACGCGGGAATAGCTCAGTGGTAGAGCGCCACCTTGCCAAGGTGGATGTCGCGGGTCCGACTCCCGTTTCCCGCTCTTACAACAGGCGATTCGGAAAGCTGGCCGAATCGCCTCTTTTTTTGTGCGACGGTACCGCGGTATTGCGGACCTTCATCCACTATTCTTGTGAGTAAAGGCAGAGGATCCCATGGAAATTACAGAAAAAAAAATCGAGGAACTTGAGCTTTCCAGAGTGCGCATGACGCTCACCGTGCCGGCCCGTGATGTGCGCGCAGAATATGATGCGATGATGAACGAATATGCGAGAGAGGCTCGCATCGACGGCTTCAGAAGAGGGCATGTCCCCGTCTCGGTCCTCGAACGGAAATTCGGCTCTTCCCTGAAGACCGAGGCGATGGGGCGCGTCATTGAAAAGGCCGTGGAAGCCGGGCTCAAGGATGTCGCGCGACAACCCCTCTCCTATGAGCCGCCCGCTCTCGATGGAGAGCCTACTTTCGAGCTTGATTCTGACTTTATTTTCAGTGTCATTTATGACGCATATCCCTCGTTCGACCTTCCATCTCTCGATGGAATCGCAATCGAAGTGCCCAGTATCGTGATTACAGACGAGGATGTCGCGCGTGAGCTCGAGGATATCCGTCAGCGCAACGCCATAGTGGTGGAAAAGGACGGGCCCGCCCAGACAGGCGACATTGTCACCGTCAACTTCGCCGAAATCGCGGAGGACGGGAGCGAAGTATCTGGCACCGCGCGTCAGGACTTCTCTTTCGATCTCGGCAAGAATCTGAATGTCTACAAGTTCGACGATGAGATCGTCGGGCTTAAGGCAGATGATGAAAAAACATTTACCAAGACTTTCCCCACAGACTTTGAATATCCTGAATACGCCTCAAAGACCGTCACCATCAAGGTCAAAGTCACTAAGGTCAAGCGACAGGACTTGCCGGACCTCGACGACGAGCTCGCTCAGGATGTTTCGGAGAAGTACAAAACACTGGAAGATCTCAAGGCTGCAGTGCGTTCGCAGCTCACGGAGTCTTTCGAGGCAAAGCTCCGCAGAACGAAGGAGAACGCCATCACCGATGCGTTGCTCAGGAGAACTAAAGTCTCTATCCCCCAGTCGATGCTCGCCGCCGAGCTCGCAATGCGCTGGGATTCACTAAAGCGGCAGATGGGCGTCGATAATGATGAACGCCTTGATATGCTTCTCTCGATTTCGGGAAAAACGAGAGAGCAGCTCCTTCAGGAATGGAAGCCTCTCGCCGAAAAAGCGCTTGCAAGCAGAATACTCCTCGATAAACTGATCGAGGCCGGAACCTACACGACGACGGATGAAGAAGTCGACGCCGAAATTGCCAAAGAAGCCGCCCATACCACAATGAGCTCTGCCGAGATCAAGGCCGAGTATGAAAAGCATGGCACAATCGAATACATCAAAGACGACATCAGGGCCCGTAAATTCTTCGATGCGCTGCTCTCCTCCGTAGTCATAAAAGAGGCTGCACCTGTTTCCTTTTTGGACTTTATGAAGGAAAATGATTAAATTGAAAGGTGCAGCCGGCAAGGTTTTCACATCTGGCCGCTGTTCATGTTTATGCGATGAAGGAACCAGCCATGTCCGAACATATGAGTAGTCTCGTCCCCATTGTCATCGAACAAACCGGTATTGGAGAACGGTCGTACGATATCTATTCTCGGCTCTTAAAAGATCGTATTGTGTTTATAGACGGAGAGATCAACGACCTCACCGCAGACTTAGTGATAGCCCAGCTGTTATTTCTGGAATCGCAAGACCCGTCGCGGGATATTTCTATCTATATCAACAGCCCTGGAGGTATGGTGACCGCAGGCCTCGCGATCTATGACACGATTCAGTATATAAAACCTGGGGTACAGACTATCTGTATCGGCCAGGCTTCAAGCATGGCAGCGCTGCTCCTCGCCTGCGGAACCCACGGGAAGCGCTCCGCCCTGCCCTCTTCGCGGATTCTGATACATCAGCCCTGGGGAGGAGTGTCGGGACAGGCGAGCGACATCAGTCTCCAGGCGCGGGAGATAATTCGTTTGAAGAAGTTGACGATCGACTACTTCGCGTTGCATTCCGGCCAGCCGCTCGAGAAAGTCGCGCAGGATATGGAGCGGGACTTCTACATGAGCGCTCAGGAGGCACTCGAGTACGGTATAGTCGATACAATTTGGGAGCCACGCACGCATGGCAAGAAATAAACAATTTGACCTGGAACAGGAAACCTTCTGCTCGTTCTGCGGAAAAAGCTCCTCGTACGTCCGCAAGATGATCGCCGGTCCCGGCGTCAATATCTGCGACGAATGCGTCCGTATATGCAGCCAAATACTTGATGAAGAAGAGCAGAAGGTCACATTGGACTTCCTGACCGAAGTTCCCAAGCCGAAAGAGATCAAGGAATTTCTCGACATGTACGTAGTGGGCCAGGAATATGCGAAGCGGGTTCTCTCTGTAGCGGTCTACAATCACTACAAGCGCCTCGTGCACAAAGTCTCCGCGCCTTCTCCCGACATCGAGATCGAAAAGTCGAATGTGTTGCTCATAGGGCCGACCGGGTCGGGCAAGACACTGCTCGCCCGCACGCTCGCCCGCAAGCTGAAAGTTCCTTTCGCGATGGCGGACGCAACGACGCTCACCGAGGCGGGGTATGTCGGCGAGGACGTCGAGAACATTCTGCTGAAGCTCATACAGAACGCCGGCGGCAACATTCAGGCGGCGGAGCGTGGCATCGTCTACATCGACGAAATCGACAAGATCTCGCGTAAAAGCGAAAATCCGTCGATCACCCGCGACGTGTCTGGAGAAGGTGTACAGCAGGCGCTCTTAAAGATTATTGAGGGGACGGTCGCAAATGTCCCGCCACAGGGTGGACGCAAGCACCCGAATCAGGAATATCTTCGCATCGATACCACCAATATTCTTTTCATCTGCGGAGGTGCCTTCGTAGGCCTCGACAAGATCATCGAATCGAGAGTTTCCGCTCATCCAATGGGATTTGGAGCAGATGTCAAGGCGAAGCATGAAAAAAATCTGAGTCAGCTCTATGCAGAGATGCAGCCTGACGACCTTATAAAATTCGGCCTTATCCCCGAGTTTGTCGGACGACTGCCGATCAAGGTCGCCCTCGACGATCTCTCCAAGGAAGAACTCAAGCGCATCATTCTCGAACCAAGGAACGCGCTTCTCAAGCAGTATAAGGCCTCGATGCAACTCGACAACGTCGAGCTCGAGTTCGACGAGGCGGCAGTCGATGCCATCGCGGAAAAGGCCATCGCGCAGAAGACGGGCGCGCGAGGATTGCGGGCCATCGTCGAGAACATCATGGTCGATCTCATGTATTCGCTTCCGAGCGATAGCAATGTAAAAAAGGTCGTTCTGACACGCGACGCAGTGGAGGGCAAGGGCAGCTGTATTATTGAATATCGTCAGAAAACAGCTTAAACGCAAAAATCAATGGGGTGGTCGCCAGTCTCCGTTGGAGAAGGTGGCCTGAGAAAACACCCATATTACCTGATCCGGGTAATACCGGCGGAGGGAACGATGATATGCGTACACGACAATTCATCGCCATTTTTCTTCTCGTGGGAGGGTTGATCGCTGCGAACAATCCTCTTGGGGGGCAGTCGAATCCGACCAGCGCAGAACTTGTCATCTGGACCTACGATTCCTTTATGTCTGAGTGGGGGCCCGCCGCGCAGATAGCCGAGGCTTTTCAGAAAACCTACGGCGTCAGGCTGCGGTTCGTCTCCAAGGGGGACGGCGGGGCGCTGCTCTCGGCACTCATGGACGGCGTGAAACAGCCAAACGCGGATGTCGTTGTGGGTCTGGACAACAGACAGCTTGAAAAAGCTCTGCAAGGCGGACTTTTTCTTCCGCTCTCTCTAAAGAATCTCACGGATGTACAGAAAAATCTCTTGCTCGATTCTACAAAAAAACTTGTCCCTTTCGATTTTGGCCAATTCGCGTTTATCTGGGATTCACAGAGTGGCATAGAGCCTCCCCGCTCGCTCGAGGACCTCACGAAGCCTCTTTACCACAAGAAAATCATTATCATGGATCCGAGGACATCCACTCCTGGACTGGGGTTCCTCGCGTGGACCGAGGCAGTCTATAAAGGCGCATGGAGAGATTACTGGAAACGGCTCTCCCCTTCTATCCTCACCATGACGCCAAGTTGGGATACGGGCTACGGCCTCTTCACCAAAGGCGAAGCGCCACTTGTCCTGAGCTATTCCACCGATCCCGCATATCACAAGGCATATGAGAGTACAGAGCGTTACAAAGCACTCCAATTCACAGAAGGGCACCCCATGCAGATCGAATTTGCGGGTGTGCTTGTTTCGAGTGCGAACAAGGAACTCGCCCAGAAGTTTGTCGATTTCCTTCTGTCTGCGGAATGTCAGGCGGTTTTGCCGGAGACTCAATGGATGTTCCCTTCCAACATGAATACAAAACTACCTCCGTCATTCTCTGTAGTGAGCGGATATCCCGCACTGAACGCCAATGTGAAAGATATAGAACGAGATCCTTCCGACGCTGCGAATATTCTCATGAGCAATCCGTGATTGAGATTTAGGATAAGCGGCAAGATGGGCAGAGAAATTACTTCACGAAGGTTATCTCTTTTTCTCTATATAGCGCTCTGCGGTATCCTCGTCTTTTCGATGTCCCCTCTTGTCGCTTTTCTGAAAATCGCATTAGGGCATCTTGGAGAAATCAACAAATCTTCGGCGGCCGTAGGGACATTTTCAAGTCTTTTAAGGCGCATACCTGTATCCACAATACTGAGAAGCCTTACGTTTACGCTCTTGCAGTCTTTTGTGAGCACGCTGCTTGCGCTCTCGATTGGCCTTCCTGGTGCGTGGCTCACGGCCCGATTTCGCTTTGTGGGCAGGAAAGCTCTTCTGGCCCTCGCCGCCGTGCCCTTCTGTTTTCCCCCGATACTGGTCATTCTCGCCTTCATCCTGTATTACGGCAAAGAGGGGTTGCTGTCCTCCGCTCTCGCTCTGTTTTTCGGCCCACGGAAGCAGTATCAGGGCTTCCTCTACAGCTTTTGGGGTCTAGTGATGGTCCACGCATTCTATAACTTTCCCATCGCAGTGCATCAGATAGCAGCGCTCTGGATTCGTATCCCCGACACCCAGATGGAGGCCGCGAGGACCTTGGGCGCCAGCAAGCTGAGGGCGTTTCGAACCGGCACTCTCCCATGGCTTTTGCCGGGAATTGCCCAGGCGGCGGGCCTCATCTTCCTGTACTGTTTTTTCAGCTTCACCACCGTCTTGGTGTTCGGAGGAAGAATTGGTACCACCCTTGAAGTCGAAATTTATCAGGCGCTCCGTTATCGGTCCGATTATGCCCTCGCGCTCGTCTTCGCGGTCATAGAGACGTCTTTCGCCCTTTTCGGAATTCTTGCGCTCACCAGGATCCAGGGGCGGGCGAGAAAGTCGTTGCGAGATTTCGGGAGGTCCCGCGAGCTGGCCGCACCGAAGGGGCTTCAGTCTCTTTTCATCGCGGTATATGGAATTTTTATCGCCGTCTTTTTTATTGGACCGTTGGTATCGATTGTCATCGAAGCGTTCAAGGTGCCTTCTTCGATGGGAGGAACGACACAATTTGGCCTCGGCAATTTTGAAAGACTGATAAGAGGTTTCCAGGCTCCCCTCCCTGGGGCGATTTTGTCGACGTTCAAATTCAGCGGGGCTGCCGCCGTGCTCGCGACGGTCGCGGGTCTTGTCGCAAGTCTGGCCCTTTTTTTTGCAGAGAAGTCGAATAGAAATAGATTCGTACCCAGACTGATCGGGCCGTTGCAGTGGCTGCCCATGGCCGTCTCTTCGGCGATTTTCGCCTATGGGTGGCTGTTTTTGTCGTCTAATCGGGTCGCGAGCACCGCGCTCGTCGCGGCTCAGGCTGTGATCGCCTGGCCCTTCGTGAGCCGGGCCGTGCATGCGTCTCTCCACGCGATTGACCCACGAACACGGGAAGCCGCAAAAACGCTCGGCGCATCGCCTCTCCGCGCTTTTTTAACTGTTGAACTGCGCACCATATTGCCATCGGTCGCATCTGCGGTCGCTTTCGCTTTCTCTATCACCGCGGGAGACGTCAATGTGCCGCTCATGCTGGGAATGGGCGAAGTGGAGACGCTCCCCCTGCTCCTGTATCGTCTCACCTCCGCGTATCGTTTCAATGAAGCATGTGCAGCGGGCCTTGTCTTGGGACTCATAACGGGCGTTGTTTTTTTGCTCAAGGAGAAAGTCATCGATGTCGCTTGAAGTCAAGGATTTATTGGTGATACGTGGCGCCTTTTCTCTTGAAGCTGATTTTTCATTGCAGAGCGGGAGAGTCTTGGTGCTCCTCGGACCTTCCGGCTGTGGTAAGACGACGCTTCTCCGGGCGATCGCGGGGCTTGAGCCGATACAGCACGGAACCATCACATTGGATGGCGCGCGGATTGATGGCCTTCCCACGGAAAAAAGGAATATTGGCTTTGTGTTTCAGGATCTTGCTCTCTTTGAGCAGATGCGCGTCGAGGACAATATTGGATACGGCCTCTCGGTCCGCCATGAGAACAAAAAACATATACACGAAAAAGTGTTGTTCCTGGCCAGACGTTTCAGAATCGAGCATTTGCTGAAACGCTATCCCCCCGAACTTTCCGGAGGTGAGCGACAGAGAGTCGCCTTCGCGCGCGTCATTGCATCCGAGCCTTCGCTCATGCTGCTCGATGAACCGCTCTCGGCGCTCGACGCTCCGCTCAGGAGAGAGATGCGACGCTTCATCCGCCGGCAGCTCGCGGAGGGG
Source organism: Spirochaetaceae bacterium UBA5556 (assembly GCA_002425765.1). Lineage (GTDB taxonomy): Bacteria > Spirochaetota > Spirochaetia > Treponematales > Rectinemataceae > Rectinema. Next base: position 112,838 of record DIMW01000004.1, read on the forward strand.
CACCTCACAGCCATCCACGTGACGCACGATGTGGAAGAGGCGATCGATTTGGCGGATGAGATCATAGTAGTGCGCGACGGGAAAATGGTGGGGCGAGGCGGGATAGAAGATCTCGAAAAAAATCCTGGTTCAGGGTGGCTCGCGCGCTTTATGAATCTCGGCCTTGTGCTTCCTGTGACGAAAATATCACCTGCGGACGGTTTGGGGCCTGCCTTCGAGGTGAGGACGATCGCGGGCACTGTCTCATACGCCTCCCCCGAAGGCGGCGCGGACGTCTCCGCTCTGACGCAAAAAGCCTGTCTCTATGTGCCTTCTGGCGCCGTAGCGAGCGCGGGGGCTGTCGGTACAGCCAAAATCAAAGCGAAGGTTGTACGCTCCATCCGAAACACTCTGAGTGTTCCAAAGCTGGTTTTGATGATACCTGAGGAGGAAAACTACTATTTTGAATTACCCCTCAAGGGTGACGGTCCGGACATCTATCAGGAAGGAACGGACATCGAGTTATCGATCAATACCCGTCTGTGCCAGCTGCTCCCTGAAGACCCGCCCTTGTGTCTATAAGGCTCTCAATAATTTCTGCGCTGTCTTCCGGAGAGTGATTCTGTCGCCAGGTATACTGAATGATCGCAGACTCCCGATAGAGTTCTTCGCGCTGGTGAAGTATGTTCTCCAAATCGACCACCCAGTTCCCGGAGGAAAGCAGTGGCCTATGTTCCCTCTTCCCTGAAAGCCGACGCGCCAATTCAAGAAGCGGCACCTCGAGCCATACGGTGATAAACTGTTTTTTTAAAATAAGGCGGTTGGCATCGCGCAGGACCACGCCGCCGCCGCATCCAAGGACCATGGATATATCGCGTTCCGCCAGCGTCTTGACTGAATTTTCCTCGATATCCCGAAAGTGTTTTTCACCAAGATCGCAGAACATATCCGCGATTCTCATCTGCGCGCGCTCCTCGACGACGCTGTCGAGGTCGAAAAAATCGACGCCGTAGTGCGAGGCCAGCATCCTGCCCAGCTCGGTCTTGCCGGAACCCATCATCCCTATGAGGGCGATTTTCATGGGGATCAGCCCAGAACCTCATCGAAAACCCTCAGCCAGTTGGCGCCGAGTATTTTTTGGGCTTCGGCGTGGCTATAGTCCCTTTTCCGCAGCGCCTCATAAATCAGGGGAAATTCGCCGGCATCCTCGATCACGCGCGCGTCTATGGGTTTGAAGCCGTCGAAGTCGGAGCCCATCGCGCAGCTCTCAATGCCGCCCGCGGCGACGATACGATCGACGTGCAGCATGAGGGCGTCGAGGCTGCAGTCGTTCGGGTCCACCGTGACAAAAGCGGGGACGAAGACACAGCCCACGGCCCCGCCGTGGTCGGCGATCGCGCGGATCTGCTTGTCGGTAAGGTTGCGCGGATGATCCGCGACCGCTCGGGCATTCGCGTGGGAGGCAATAAAGGGGCCTTTGGTGAGCTCGGCTACTTCCCAGAAACCCGCTTCGCAGAGGTGGGAAACGTCGACGAGTATGCGCATGTCCTGCATTTTCTCCACAAGCTGCCTGCCCAGAGGGGAGAGCCCGTCGTCCCCCTCGGCCTTCAGTCCGCGGCCGAACGCATTCCGCCTGTTCCACGTCAAGCCAATCGCCCTCACGCCGCGACCGTAGAACTCGTCGAGGCTGTCGAGGGAATTTCCGAGCGCCTCGGCGCCCTCAATGGAAAGAAACGCGCTCACACGCCTTTCGGCTATGGCGCGACGGACATCCGCCCCATTCTTCGCCAGGGAAAATCCAGAAGTCTTGTTCTCTAGCAGGCGCTCGAACGCGTCGATCATCAGCATCGCCTCCTCCGTCGCGTTCGACAGCTGTCCATCTTCGAGAAAGATGGCCATGAACTGACAGGCGACGTGCCCGCGGGAAAGCTTCGGCAGATCGATGTGCACTTCAGGGTTATCGGCGAAAAAATCTCGATATTTATTCTCTTCTTTGTTCATGCTCCGCCCGGTGAGCGACATCAGAGTATCGCAGTGGGCGTCGATTACATAGAAATCCTCATGTTGCTGTGCCATTTTTAGTCCTTAAAGTTCTTTTAATTTTGCGATCTCGTCTCGAATTTGGGCGGCCTGCTCGAACTCCAGATTTTTCGCGTGTTCGAACATCAGCTTTTCCATCTCTTTGATGAGGGATCTGCGCTGTTCGGGAATCAGTATATTATGTGTGCGCCGCATAAGGTCAAGCTCGTCCTGCGACGCCGCTACTTTCTCTTCACGGTGGCGCTCGAGAATGTCCTGCACCTTTTTCCGGATGGTCTGGGGAGTGATGCTGTGTTCGACGTTGTAGGCCTGCTGGAGAACCCGTCGGCGCTCCGTCTCGGCTATGGCCCTCCGCATCGCATCGCTCATCGTGTCCGCGTACATGACCACGAGACCCGCGGCGTTGCGCGCCGCTCTGCCTATGATCTGAATGAGGCTCGTCTCCGAGCGCAAGAATCCTATCTTGTCGGCGTCGAGGATCGCGATAAACGATACTTCGGGCAAATCGATCCCCTCGCGGAGCAGGTTGATGCCCACGAGGACATCGAATTCGCCCGCGCGCAGCTGCGTCAGGATTTCGACGCGCTCGATGGTCTCGACCTCGGAGTGAATATAGCGCACCCGCAGGCCAAGGCCTCCGAGGTATTCGGAGAGTTCCTCGGCCATTTTCTTTGTGAGGGTGATGATAAGGCTCCGTTCCCCGTTCCGGGCTCTCTGTCGGACGCGGGCGTAGATGTCCTCCATCTGGCCTTCGGTGGGGCGTACCTGAATTTCAGGGTCCACGAGCCCTGTGGGACGGAGTACCTGTTCGGCGAGCGTCTTCGAGCGTCTTATCTCCGTTTCTCCCGGCGTCGCGGAGACATAGACGGTCTGGGGCACTATCGATTCGAACTCGTTGATGGTGAGGGGTCGGTTGTCGAGGGCACAGGGGAGTCTGAACCCATAATCGACCAGCGAGAGTTTGCGGCTGCGGTCGCCTGCGTACATCGCGCCGATCTGCGGAAGCGTCACATGCGATTCATCGATGAAGGTGATGAAATCCCTCGGAAAATAGTCGAGGAGGACACCCGGGCGTTCCCCCGGCGTGCGGTTCGAGAGAGGGGCCGAATAATTCTCGATGCCGCTGCAGTAGCCCATCTCCTCGAGCATCTCGATGTCGTATTCGGTGCGCGATTTTATCCGTTCGGCCTCGAGGTATTTGCCGTGTTCGAGAAAAAACCTGTTTCTCTCGGCAAGCTCTCCCTTTATCCTTTCGACCGCGAGCTGAACCATGTTCTCGGGCATCACGAAGTGCTTCGCCGGATAGATCACCGCCTCCTCGAGCTCTTCCGAGGCTTCGCCCGTGAGGGGGTTGAGGCGACGGATACGGACTACGGTGTCGAAGTCGAGCTCGATACGGTACGCCTCTTCGAGATACGCAGGAAAAATCTCGAGCACGTCGCCGCGGATCCTGAAGCGTCCGCGCTCGAGCACCATATCGTTGCGCTCGTATTGAAGGCTGATGAGGTTCCGCTTTACGGCGTCCAGATCGACGTTCTGTCCCCTGTCGAGGTACAGGCGCATGTCCCGGTAGAGGTCGGGCGATCCCAGGCCGTAGATACAAGAGACGGTCGCGACAATCACCACGTCGCGGCGTTCCATGAGGGCGGCGGTCGCCGCGAGCCTCATGCGGTCGATCTCCTCGTTTATGTCGGAATCCTTCTCTATGTACAGATCTTTGGAAGGCACGTAGGCCTCGGGCTGATAATAGTCGTAATAGGAGACAAAATACTCCACCGCGTTCTCGGGGAAGAACCCCTTGAACTCTCGGTAGAGCTGGGCCGAGAGTGTCTTGTTGTGCGAGATGACCAGGGCTGGCTTCTGGATTGCCTCAATGACCTTCGCCATGGCGAAGGTCTTCCCTGAGCCTGTAACCCCCTTGAGGGCGGCATACCGCTCTCCCCTTTTTATGGCGCCAGCCAAGGCATCGATGGCCTGCGCCTGATCCCCCGCCGGCTCATAGGGAGCGACGACCTTGAATGGCTTCACTTCTTGCGCTCCGACAGCGTGACGCCGGCGCTCAGTCTCTTGGAGCCACGGTAAAATTCGATGGTCACCTGCTGTCCGGGGCTCGTGTCCTCAAGCGCCGAATATAGCTGGGCTATGCTGGTGACGGGTTTATTCTCGATACTCACTATGATGTCTCCTCCAATGTAGAATACTGTAGAACCGTATCGCACGGCCGTTGTTCCTCCCTTAAGACCCGCCCGTTCGGCATTGCCGCCCTGCGTGACGGTAGATACAAGAAGACCACTGTCCACGGGCGCTCCCTTGCCGGCCTGCTTCAGGTAATCGGTCAGATCTGGGAAAAGCTGAATGGCCTGTATGTCGATCCAGCCCCTCCTGACCTGACCCTCCTTGATGAGCTGGGGGACGATTCTCGTCGCGGTGTCGACAGGAATCGCGAAGCCAATCCCGACCGAGCCTCCCGAGGGCGAATAGATCATCGTATTGACGCCGATCATTTCACCCCTCGTGTTGAACAGAGGGCCTCCCGAATTGCCAGGATTGATCGAGGCGTCGGTCTGAATCATATTCTGGAGGATGGTCGTGCTGCTTTCCTGAATCGGCCTCCCAAGCCCAGAGATGATGCCCGTGGTCAGCGTTCTTTCAAGGCCAAAGGGATTACCGATTGCCAGAACTTTCTGGCCTACTTTGAGGCTTTTTGCCGTGCCGAAAGGAATTGGCCTTAATTTTTTCCCCGCTTCTGGAGTGAATTTTATGACGGCCAGATCACTCTCTGGATCCGCGCCTACAAGTTTTGCCTCATAGCGGCTCCCGTCGGAGAGACCCACATAGAGCTTGTATGCCTTGTCCACCACATGATTGTTGGTGAGGACATACCCTCGTTCATCGATGATGCTCCCTGAGCCCGAGCCGCCACTCTGCGGGACAGGATCCAGAAACCAATTGATACTCAGCACTTCGGTGGTTATATTCACGACCGATTCGTTGTATTTCTCGTAAACTGAAATATTCTCCACTTCTTCGGAGCTATAGCCGCCCGAAGATTGGGCAACATTCACAACCGGCACAGCTTGAGGGGATACAGGCTGTTTTGTGTCTGCCTGAGCAGATGACCCCAAATTACTGACAGCTCCTTTATTGTCTGTTTCGACTGGAGTGACAAAATTTGAAGACGCCTGTGCTTTTATAGGTTTATTGAGGATAAAAACAATGCCCGCAATGGATAATGCAGTAACAGCTACCGAAATGACGACCGCAATGCCGACTTGTGTCTTCGAATAGAGTTTCATACCGTCCTCCGACTTGAATGCTTGTCTCGTTTTTTTCTGGTTAGACGAACATCAGTTTCCCCTGTGCGGACTCTTCCTCGCGCGCGAGCATGTAAATAAAATCAGACATCCTGTTCAGCGTACGCAAGAGCACGGGGGAGATCGTCTCAGTCCTGGAGAGCGCAACGACGCGCCTCTCTGCCCTGCGCGCGATGGCCCTTGCGACATCGAGTGCGGCAGAACCTTGCGTCATGCCCGGGACAACGAATCCGCGCAGAGGAATTCGCTCTTCAATTTCGGCGGTTTTTGTTTCGATCGTTCTTTCATCATCCTCGTTGATGGGACGATCAAAGGCCACACTGAGCGATGCGAGTTCTCCCGCCACTCTAAAGAGAAGACGCTGGATGTACTCAACCGCGTATAACACATTGTCCTGAAGACATACGTGGCGCGCCACACCCAATGCCGAAGAGAGCTCGTCGATAGTGCCGTACGCCTCCACCCTCAGCGTATCTTTTCCAATTCTTTCGCCCGACCACAGGCCAGTGGTCCCATCGTCGCCTGTTTTCGTTACAATGCTCATACGATAAAATTATCCATACTCTCACATTCAATCAAGTTATATGGTAAACCGATACATTGTTTTTCTTGTATGTTTTATAACCATAAGGAGAAGGGAAGAAGATACACCATGTCGCAGGATCAGAGGACAGTCCACCATTGTCAGGCTCGGGGAACATGCCCTTACCTCATGGATCACCGTGCATCGGTCACGGATTATCTCATTTTTAAACAAGAAGTCGATCCATCGCTTTACGGCGCCCTGATCAAAGATGGATGGAGGCGGTACGGCAAGAGCATCTATCGCATGCTGTGCCCACACTGCAGGCTCTGTATTCCCCTGCGCACTCAAGCATTCTCAATTCACCTTATTGGTTCCTTAAGAAAAATTCTTTCCCTCAACAGAGATTTGCTCATCATTCCAAAACCGCCAGCATTCGCCAATGAACATTGGCTGCTATGGCAGAAGTACTCTCTATGGAAACACCCCGGCACTCTTGACGAGCTTGACGAGGCCTCTTATTGCCAGCTCTTTGAACCTTGGAGCCTGATATTTGAATACAGAGAAGACAATAAAAGCAAAAAACTTGTCGCATTGGGCCATGTGGATCCTCTCGCTGACGGATTTTCTTCGGTCTATTTTTCCTTCGCGCCCGAAGCTAAGGCCCGAAGCCTTGGATTTTTCTCAATGCTGGCGGAGGCGTACCTCGCTCTCTCCACAAAACCGGATACATCGACACAATACAGATCTATCTCGGCAAAAGAAATCATTTCCTTCTACAAAAATGAAAATTTATTAAAACCTATGGGCCCTAAGGTTGACGGCTATATTGAGGAGCTTTATGGTTCTCCCCGTTATTATTATCTTGGGTTCTGGATACCCGGGGCGCCCAAAATGGATTACAAGGCTCGCATTGGCACGTTTGAGCTCGCGATATCTGATAATAATCCTAGTACGGCACGCACATGGAAGCGCTTCGCTTCGCGTGACGAAGCCATGGCGTACTTACAGGCAAAAGACTGGCCTGGCATATAATCCGCATGCATTTGCCTGTCGTTGACTATTCCACTGCCTCATGGTAGCTTATTGAAGTACTTTTCTACGTTTTCGGACGAAAGGATTACTATGGCATCTGAAGAGAATAAAAAACAGGTTTCGAACACAGGCAAAGCATCCGGCGAAAAGAAAGCCGAAAACAAAAAGGGCAAGAACTCTCTAAAAAAGAGTATCAAGAATCCGTTCGTGTATATCGGAACTATAGTCATTCTCGTGCTGACCATCGTCGCATTTGTTCTGATTCCGGGGGTAAGCACAGGCACCTCGTCGGGCGGACAGGCACCTACATTCGGTTCGTGGAATGGCACGCCAATTCAGTATTCTTCGGATTCCTACTTTGCGGACCAGGTTTCTCAAATCAATGATTACTTGCGACAGCAGGGGATGAACGAATCGCAGTCACAACTATACGCGTATCAGGTATGGCGCATGGCATTTCAGAACACGGTGATACGGACGGCAATCCTCGATTCCGCGAAGCGCTCCGGCATGAAGATCAGTGAACAGACCATCGATGAAGAAGTTGCGAAGAATTCACAGTTTCAGGTTGATGGAAAGTTTTCTATCGAAAAATATAACAGCACCCCACTCTCCACACGCATGTCGGTCAGAAACAGGATCCGTGATGATCAGCTTATTCAAAACTATTACGGTGATGTAATGTCGGTCTCCCCTTCGACCGCAGAGATTGATTTTGTCGCTTCAATGGCAAAGCCCCAGCGGACGATGCAGTACGTCGATATTTCGTATTCGAATTTTCCTCAGGAGAAAACGCTAGAGTGGGCAAAGTCCAATGAATCGCTGTTCAGGACAATCGGGCTTTCAAAAATTACTATCAACACATCGCAGAAAGATGCGGAGAAGGTTCTCGCACAGATAAAGGCAAACAGCCTCTCTTTCGAGGACGCCGCCAAGAGTCATTCAAAAGATTCCTATGCCGACAAGGGCGGCGATATGGGAACAAAAATCTTCTATGACCTCAAAGGTGACTTCTTGAACGAGAAAGATGCCGAAGCGGTGATGGTCCTTAAAAAGGACGAGATATCTCCAGTGTATAAAGAGGCTGGCAACACATGGGCCTTCTATCGCGTGAACACTGAGGCCAGCATGCCGGACTTTTCCAAGCAATCCGTGCTCGATGAGGCGAAGAGCTACTTGTTTGACAAGGAGAAAAGCGTGATGGAGTCCTGGGCGTTGGCGAAGGCGGACGAATTCGCCGCCGAGGCTTCGAGGAACCCATTCGCCACCACCGCGAAAAAAGCCGGTCTCGAGGTGAAGGCCGCGGGCCCCTTTGTCCTCAATTATGGAAAACCGAGCTTCTATTTCTATGGGCAGCAGATCGGCCTTTTCCAGGAGCCCTATCGTTCTCTGGATACCGAACTTGTCGGCGCCGAAGAAAATGAAACTTTCCTCACGACACTCTTTTCGACCGCAAAAAATGCGGTATCCAAACCTGTGGTCCTCGACGCTTCGGTGATCGTGATGACGGTGACAGACGATACGGAAGGTACAGATCAGGAGATATCTTACACGAAATTCGCTTACCCTTACTTCTATCAGACTGCTCTGGAAAACCAGATACGCAGTACGATTCTTTCTTCCAAGTTGTTCAAAGACGAATTCAATACGACCTTTGTCAAGCTGTTCACGCCCGCGCAAAAGTAGCGACGCAGAAATTGCCGAACTATAAAAAGAGCTGCTCAGTCTGGCAGCTCTTTTTGTCGGTCAGCGCTCTTCTTCTTCGCTGGCGCGCAGCACTGACAGAAATACTTCCTGTCCAAGCTCAATATTGCCGATCATTTTCAATTTCTTCTTGCCCTCTTTTTGTTTTTCAAGGAGCTTGCGCTTTCGCGTTATATCTCCACCATAGCACTTGGCGAGGACATCTTTGCGCACAGGATTGACAGTCTCCCTCGCGATGATCTGGCTCCCAATCGCGCCCTGTACGGCCACCTTGTACTGCTGGCGGGGGATATTGTTCCTCAGGCGCTCACAGACGATTCTGGCGCGGTCGTAGGCGCTCGGTCTATAGACGAGCATCGAAAGCGCATCGACGGGTTCTCCATTGATCAGGAAATCGAGTTTGGCCAGCTCGACAGACCGATAGCCTGTCACATCGTAATCGAAGCTCGCGTAGCCGCGCGAAGTCGATTTCAGTTTGTCGTAAAAATCGAAGAGCACCTCGGAAAGTGGCATTTCAAAGATAAGCTCGACTCGCTTTTCATCCAGGTGTATAAAAGATTCCTGTGTTCCCCGCTTTGCCAGACAGAGCGAAATAATGTTTCCGACATAATCGACGGGCGTAATCACCTGCGCCTTGATGTAGGGCTCTTCGGCGCCCTCAATACGCGCCGGGTCGGGGTACTCGCTCGGATTGTCGATATACATCGTAGTCCCGTCCTTGAGCAGGAGCTTATATCGTACCGATGGCGCCGTCATGATAACGGACTGGTCGTATTCGCGCTCAAGTCTCTCCTGCACAACCTCAAGGTGCAAGAGACCGAGATAGCCACAGCGGAAGCCAAAGCCCAGCGCAAGCGAATGGTCTTTTTCAAAGATGAGCGACGCGTCATTGAGCACGAGCTTTTCAAGGCTGTCCCTCAGCTCTTCATAATCCGCCGAATCGATGGGATAGATTGAGCTGAAGACGACCGGTTTCACCTCTTTAAAGCCAGGCAAGGGGAAATCACAGGGTTTTTCATTGTTGGTGACAGTGTCGCCAACCCGGACCTCTTTGACGGTCTTAATGCCCGCGATACAGTATCCGACCTCGCCCGCGCCCAGTTCTTCGGAAGGCACCGAAGTAATCCGAAAATGGCCTACTTCCTCCACTTCATGGACTGCCCCGGTGGACATAAGGCGAATGGGCATCCCTCTCTTTATCGCGCCTTCTTTCAGTCTCAAATGTACTACTGCCCCCCGGTATGAATCGTAGTGAGAATCGAAGATAAGAGCCTGGAGCGGGTTGTCCGATTTCCCTGCGGGAGCCGGAATTCTATCGACGATCGCCTCGAAAAGTTCATCCACTCCCAGCCCCAGCTTGGCTGAGACGGCGAGAGCTGAATCACCATCGAGGCCAAGGTCCTTTTCTATCTGGCGCCGTACCCCCTCTACATCGGCGGCGGGCATGTCAATTTTATTGATGACGGGGATTATCTCAAGATCATGCTCCAACGCCATGTACATGTTGGAGAGAGTCTGGGCCTCGACCCCCTGTGTGGCGTCTATCACGAGAATCGCGCCTTCGCAGGCTGCGATCGCGCGGGAGACCTCGTAGGAGAAGTCGACGTGTCCGGGGGTGTCGACGAGGTTGAGCATATAAGTCTGCCCATCCTTCGCGAGATAAGGCAAGCTCACCGCCTGGCTCTTTATCGTGATGCCACGCTCGCGCTCTATGTCCATATTATCGAGCATCTGGTCCTGAAACTTGCGCAGGTCGATGAGATGGGCTTTTTCGATGAACCGATCTGCGAGGGTACTTTTCCCATGGTCTATATGTGCGATAATACAAAAATTACGAATGCGCTCCGGTTCGATCATATGCTCAATGTATACGAAACAATGCCTTTTATCAACGGAGCATGATTTTGAGTGGGACGCCTATGATTACCCAAGAGATAGAAAAAATTTGCGAAAAAACCTGCATTGATCCTCGGCTCGTAAGATCTGCGAATGCCGGCCAGATCACGCATGGACGCGATTATGTGCTCCTGTGGATGCAGAAGGCCCAGAGAGCCTACGACAATCCGGCCCTTGATTTTGCGATCAATGCCGCGCACGAACTCCATCTGCCGCTCCTCGTGCTCTTTGTGCTCACCGAATACCCGGCGGCGAGCTGGCACCACTACGCCTTTATGCTCGAAGGGCTCAAAGAGACCGCGGACGAGCTGCGGGCAATGGACATCTCTTTCTGCATCCGCAAGGGAAACATGGTCGAGACTGTCCTCACAATGGCTGCGGACGCGGCAATGCTGGTGGGCGATGAGGGAAGGCTGCTCATAGAGCGACAGTGGCGCACGGAACTCGCAGGCGCCCCTTCCCTGCCGATGTTCGTGCTGATCGAGACGGAGGCCGTGGTTCCTGCGCAGCTCGCTGCTGTGAAGCTCGCATGGTCTGCCGCACAACTTAGACCGCGTATTGCAGCCCATCTGCCGCATTTTCTGGCACCATCGTGCTCATGTCTGGAAAAGCTCTTTCATGATAATGCATTCGACGCGCTCTCTGATGATGCTCTCTTCTGTTGCGCTCCCCTCGGCGCAGGGGAACAGGGTAACCGATTTCCGCTTTTAAAGCTTCAAAAGATCGGGCTTAGGCCCGGCTACAGAGCGGGGATGGGCGTATACAGTTGTTTTCTCAAGGAGAAATTAGCGCTCTATAAAGAATCGAGGAATGATCCCAACGCGGGCACCGAAAGCAATATGAGCCCGTACCTCCATTTTGGCCAGGTCTCCGCGAGGAGGCTCGCGGTACTCGCGCTAGACACCAATGTGGATCTCGCCCAGCCTTATATCGAACAACTGATTGTCCGGCGCGAACTGGCCCTTAATTTTGTGCTTTTTAGCCGCGATTACCGTGACTTCGCAGAGGCGGTTCCCCTATGGGCCCGGGAAAGCCTGAAGAACACAGCCCGTACGGATGTCTACGACGTAAAAACGCTGGAATCTGCCGAGACCGGGGATCGATACTGGAACGCGGCCCAGAGGGAGATGATCCTGACAGGGAAGATGCACAACTATATGCGAATGTACTGGGGAAAAAAGATGCTTGCCTGGTTCGCTGACCCTCGAGAGGCCTTTTCATTCGCCGTCTCGATGAATGACCGCTATTCTCTGGATGGAAGAGACCCCAACGGCTACGCCGGCATCGCCTGGTGCTTTGGGCGGCATGACCGGCCATGGCCCAGGAAACCCCTCTTCGGGACGGTCCGCAGCATGACCGCAGATGGCCTGCGGAGAAAATTTGACGCCGAGCTCTATGCCGACAGAATCGAGAGAGTATATAATGAACGGAAAATGGAGGTACCATGAATCTTCAAAATCTTCCCGTCGTGACAAAAGAAGGAACTCGGAGCGATCATACTATCATGGTATACGCGCTTTCCACCTGCGGATTTTGTAAGAGAGCCCTCGCTTTTCTGGAGGCCAACCATTTCGCATATCAGTATCTCTACGTCGATCTTATTCCGATCGATGTGAAAAATGCGATAAAACAGGAACTCAAAGAGAGATTCAAGGAAAACGTCGCCTTTCCCTTCGCGGTGATAGACGACAAGCAATACCTTATTGGCTTTATCGAGGCGGACTGGAAATCGACATTGCAGGTTTAAGACTTAGGCGGAGATATATGATGGGCAATAAGACGATTGAACAGACAATTATCTTCACTCAGATGGTCGCCAATAAGCAGGGCTGGGCGCTCAACCCCGACAAAGCTTTTTACGAGACGCTCGTCGAAGGCCTAACGAAGAATTATAACCGATACGGGTACTTTCTATGCCCCTGCCGCGACACCGAAGGGAGCCGGGAAGCCGACAAACCGGCTCTCTGCCCATGCATCTGGTCAAGGCCGGACATCGCCGAATATGGCCACTGTTATTGCGCGCTCTATCTTTCGAGGGAATTCGTCGCGGCCGGAAAGGCACCTCAGCCCATACCTGACCGCAGATTCGGAGAAGTATGAAAGATGTCTATCTCGACTGGGCGGCGACGACTCCCGCCGACCCTGAAATACTGCGGAGTTCTCTTGAGCCGAGCCTGGAGGCCTATGCCAATCCCTCAAGCAATCATTGGCTCGGCCGCCAGGCAAAACAGTCGTTGGAGGAATCCCGAACCAGCCTTATGCGCGCCCTGGGCATTTCGAAAGGCAGCCTTGTCTTTACCGGCAGCGGATCCGAAGCAGATCATATACCTTTGCTCGCGCTCCTGCACAGGCTAAAACCCCTCGATATACGTAGAGCTCCGCATGTCATCGTCTCCACAATCGAGCATTCGGCCATCGACTGCCAAATCCGCGCATTGCAGAAACTGGGCGTGGAAGTCTCCTGGATCAACCCTGACTCGCAGGGGCATGTCGATCCGGACCAGGTTGCGGCGCGCCTGAGAAAAGAGACGGTACTCGTCACTGTCATGGGTGTAAACAACGAAACGGGAGCCATACAAAACATATCTGCCATAGGGCAAAGGATCAAAGACACCGCGCAGGGAATCGGCATGAAAAAGCCCTGGTTTCACGTCGACGCGGTGCAGATGCTCGGCAAGCTTGCAATGCGCGAGGTGCCAGACTATGCCGACAGCTTTGCCATTTCGGCGCATAAGGTAAGAGGACCAAGAGGGATTGGCGCGCTGTGGCTTTCGCGTCCACTAGAGGCATTCGCATGCGGTGGCGGTCAGGAAGGCGGCATCCGCCCCGGAACTGAAAATCTCTTTGGCGTGCTCGCATTTCGCCATGTGGTGGAAAAAGTCAGCGAATCCTTGGAAAATCATAATGTCCACGCCCTCATGCTGGAATCTCGGCTCATCGAAGGTGTCTCGCGCATCAAGGGGGCGCTTCTGGTCCCTCAGCGGCGCCCACGCGACGCGGGCTATGTCCCCTCCATTATCTCGATCGCATTCCCGGGACTCGGCGGCGAGATTATAGTGCGCGCGCTCTCAGACCGAAAAATCGCCGTGTCCACAGGCTCGGCCTGTTCTTCAAATCGGCGGCGCCAGGGAAGGCGCGTCCTGCAGGCGATGGGCGTCCCCGACGATATATCGTTCTCCACGATACGCCTCTCAACCGGACCGCTCACGACACCTGAAGATATCGATGCTTTTCTCGAACATGCCGAGGACTTGTACAGGAAGCTGAAAACCTGATACTACAGGGTCATGCGTACTTTTTTCCTCATCAAGCCCGGAGAAATTGAATTAAAACTCGGCAATAAACATGAATTCACACAGAGACTGAAAGACCAAATCCACAGGCGGCTAAAAGGGCTTCACTTTGATCTTGAAGAGTATCCCGGCAGATTTTTTCTCAGTATCGAAGACAAAGATTCGAAACTGGCCCTCTTTGTCCTGCAGCATTGCCCTGGCATCAACGGCGTGGCGCGGGCTATAAAGACAGACAAGCGAGTCGATTCAATTGTGCAGGCCGCGATCGAGTGCGCAGAAGCGGAGGTTACCTCCGGGGCGGGCTCGTTCAAAGTCGAGACCCGCCGCTCAGATAAGAGCTTTCCGCTCGACTCATATGGCATGTCTGTTGCCGCGGCGGATGCGGTGCTGGAACGCTTCCCCGCTCTCTCCGTGGATGTCCATACGCCGGATTTTGTTCTGATGATAGAGATACGAGAGCGGGCCTATATCTACTCCAGCACTGCCCCTGGCCCGCGAGGATTGCCCGTAGGGAGCCAGGGGAAAGGTCTTCTGTTACTTTCCGGAGGCATCGATTCCCCCGTGGCGGGGTATATGATGGCGAGGCGGGGCCTCGCCCTTGAAAGTGTATACTTTCATACATATCCCTACACTTCCTTAGAGGCCCAACGAAAAGTCGAACGCCTCGCTGCCCGGGTTGCCATATGGACGGGTGGCATGCACATGTGGGCTGTGCCCTTCACCGAGGTACAACAGGCCATCGCAAGAGGCCCACGAGAAGAGGCCAACACGCTCATGCTCCGGATGGCGATGATGCAGGCTTCAGAATTGATAGCTCGCCACATCCATTCCCGGGCCATTGTCACGGGAGAGAGTCTTGGGCAGGTCGCGAGTCAGACCGCGGAAAACATGCGCCTTGCTCAGAGTCCGGCATCGCTACCGGTGTTCAGGCCCCTCATTGGCATCGACAAGGAAGAGACCATCTCTCTCGCAAGGCACATCGGAACTTACGACATCTCAATACTGCCATACGAGGATTGCTGTGTCCTGTTCAGCCCGAAACATCCGATCTTGAAGCCTGACTTCGGCGAGCTTCTCGCATATTTCGAGTCGCTCGAATTAGGAAATGTCATAAAAACCTCGGTCGAGAATGCCGAGGAAAAGGTTCTGCATTTTACAGATGCCCTAAAAGAATATGGCTATCAAATCGACCCGGGCAACCATGAACAGACTCTGATGGATGTAGGAGTATAAAAAAGCTGTCCATGTACATGAACAGCTCGCTTCTGCCTATCCCCAAGGGGAATCGGACCCCTGTTGGCGGGTTGAAAACCCGCTGTCCTGACCGCTAGACGATGGGGACCTCTGATCAGTGTGCAGCATTCCTCATGCTGGACACTCTCGACGAACGGCAGTGAACCTATCAGAATTTCCAAAGCGTGTCAATATATTTCTATTTCCTGCGTTGGTTATATTTCCTCTTTCGCGATGCTCTCCTGGATCTTTTTTTGCAGTTCCTGCGCAAGCTTGTTCTCGGGTTTTATCCGAAGAGCGATCTCACAGTCTGCGTGCGCCTGCACATAGTCGCCGAGTTGCCACCAGCAGAGCGCCCGCCTGTATCGGGAAAAAAAATGATAAGGGTGTATCTCCAGTGCCTTCGTAAAGTCATCTATTGCCTGCGGCAACTCATCCTGAATGCTCTTGACTACTCCACGATAATACAGTGCCTTATAGCAGTCTGGGTCAAGCATCAAACAGCTTGTGAAATCGGCGAGGGCGTCCGGATATTCAGACTGGGCAAAATATGCCATGCCCCTGTGCTTGAACACCACTGCGGCGATCGCCGCTTCGGGCTTTCTTGAGAGAATTTCCGTATAAATAGAGATCGCAGTCTTGAAATCCGAGGCATTGTGAGCGTCGAGGGCAGAGAGAAGCAGAGTGTCGATATCGAGCCCGGCCCATCTGTTCTGCTCCGCGCTCTTCCTCTCGGCGGGACTTGTCTTCCCCGAAGTCTCTTGTAAGCGGACCGACGCAGGAAGCGCATTGGTCAGTGATTCGGTAATACCAAACACTTGGGCGCTTGTCTGCTCAATTTTACCATAGAAGGCCTCCCTCCGTTTTTTTAACGCGTCATTCAACTTCTTCTGATAATCCAGAATTTCCTGGAAAATAATATCTGAGAGAGTGAGCGTCGCATTCAGCGCGGCGAGTTTTCTCTTCAAGGGTTCATCAAAGGGGGTGAATTCAGCCTTGTAGACAAGCTCATGCTCTACTTCGGCCCAGGCCTCCTGAAGAATAGTCCTCAGCTGAATTTCGATGACGTTCCGCTCGAGGCCCCCGCAGAGGGGGAGAATTTCATCGGGTATGCGGATGAGCACATGTATCGATTCATAGCCAAATTCCCTGAAGGACCGGTCCTGACCTTTCCTTTCAATCTCGACGATGTCATAGTGCTTGGCTATGGTTGCCTCAACCTCGTCCAGGTCTTTGAGAAAGGGGCATATAATGCGCATGGCAAGCACGTCGTTGATCGGCAAAGGGTCTCTGTGCTCATCCCACGCGCTCTTCAATAGCTTGATTTTCTTTGCGAAATAGGATTCGAAATCTTTGACGCGGCTCTTTATTGTAGGATGAATGCCCTTACGCTGCAGCAATTTGGAGATATCGCGAATGATCTTTGCGAGCGCTTCTTCGTAATTTGCCCGATTTTTAATGTATATATCCGAAAGAAGCGCCTTATTCGGGATACTTTCTATATCGCTCATATGGTTAAAGGTATCATGAAACGCCTCTGTTGACAAACAAATATGCCCTGCAGACCTCTGCGTTCCCGACCATAAAAGTACCCATCGATAAGAAGTCAACGTGCCAATATTCCATTGATATAGAGATAAACATGAAAATTGCCAGGGATCGTGTCATGCAGGCTTCTGTCGATCGCGGCCTTAAATATTTTGTATTCGGCAGAAAAAGCGGACAGGTCTTTTATGGTAAAATCAAGGTACAGCTCGTTCTTGCCTGCAACCGCGCGTTCAAGCGAGATATCGACATGCGCTATAGGCTGCAGATCCCGCGAAAGAGGCCCGAGCAAAAGTTCTTCCACAACATCTTTCGCCTTTTCTTCCAAACTGCCAATGGGGGCGATCGGACGCTTTTCAAGCTTCAGCGTCTGTCCGCTCTTATCGGGGAAATAAAGACGCAACCCGTTGAACTGCAGGGTTGGCCCTCGCCAGAGAATGAATACAACGGCGACGATGATGAGTAAAACTATTATGTAGCGGTCCTTATGTTCATTATTGGATGCCGTGTTCATATCATTGCTCAAAATGTTCGATAAAATCGCAGACCCCATTGTATACGGCATCCGCTATCCGCCTCAAGTAACCGGCCTGCGATAGAAGAAGCGCTTCATTTCTATTCGTGACAAATCCAACCTCAATCAGTATCGAGGGCATCTTCGCGTTCCTCACGACAAACCACTCCTCCGCGCGGATTCCTCTGGCGGGGCTCTGATCTCCGATCATCTTTCCCATGCGCTGATACACTTTCTGTGCAAGAATGATGCTTTCGGTCGTGAATTCTTCTTCCAGCATGGTGTTGATGATAGGCGCGATGTCCTGTCCCTTCTCTTTTGCGGTCTCTTCATCCACCACCGTCCTTCGATAGTCCGGATTGAGATACCACACTTCGAACCCACGGGTATTCTTGTTGAAAGAGGCGTTGGCATGAATAGAAATATAGATGACCGCCTCGGTCTCTCCCAACTTTATCGTATTCGCCATATCGACACGCTGTTCAAGGCTCGGATACGTATCATCGGTACGAGTGAGCAGGATTGTGCGATCGGGGTACCGGATACGCAACAGTTCAGCGAGTCTGTGGGCGATGGCTAGATTGACATCCTTCTCCTGGAGCTTGAGATCGTCGAATTCTCCGATGGCCCCTGGATCCTTTCCCCCATGGCCGGGATCTATCACGATCGCCTTCACCGAATATCTGGAGGAAATTCCAGGCTTTGCTTGAAAAAATTCTCGCAAGGTGTCCGCAAATTCCTTTTTAACTGTTAAAGAACCATCCATTTCGTAAGGTGCCGGAACCTTTCTGATAATGCTCCAATCCAAAAGGACATAGGGGACATCAAGCGCAAACCTGGCGCCTCGTCCCTCCTTTGTAAGAGTCCCGGCGTGAGTCAGTGGGTCATATTCTAGGGAAGCGCCAAGGGATTGTGCGAAGTTAGACAGGCTCACATCCTCTTGCTGTGTCCCCTCTGCCACAGCAAGAGATGTCCCACCCAAAAAGAACATGAGTACAATCGCAAAGTATCTTAAAATCGCCTTCCTGCGGCTCCGCATATCAAAATTGTGCCTGTCCCACCATACATGCATTGCATTAAACAATATCAAGGAATCTTTTTTATGTCATCCCGAGCCTATAAGGAAAATTTTTACAATTTTATACAAAAGTACTTGCAGATGCACTATGGATGCAGTATATAGAGATACGGATCATATACCACTATATATTGTAGTGGTTCCGTCTGATACTGTTATAGATGGTATAGTTCCTTTCCCTAGGAGGAAAAGATGAAAATAAAGCGCTTGTTTACCAAAGCAGGCCGTGGGCCATATGAAGGAATTGTATGGGAGAAGCGTAGAAGTGAAATCCGCAATCCCAATGGAACATCGGTATTTTCAATGGATGTGGTGATTGTCCCCTCGTTTTGGAGTCCCATCGCGAGCGATATTATCGCCCAGAAGTATTTCCGCAAGGCGGGTGTCCCCAAAGATAAGGCGCTCGATTGGACAAGATATGTGCCCGTCTCTCAGACTGAGCTCTCAAATGAAGACATCGCAGACGACTCTGAACACGATGCCCGCCAGGTCTTCCACAGGCTCGTCTATACATGGTGCCAATGGGCGCGAACTGCCCACTATTTCGACTCGGAAGAGGATGAAAAGGCGTTCTACGATGAACTCTGCCATATGCTCGCCCATCAAATCGCCGCCCCCAACAGTCCACAGTGGTTCAATACGGGTCTTTTTGCCGTGTACGGCATCGAAGGGCCGGCCCAGGGGCACTATTTTGTCGACCCTGCAAGCAACCAGGTAGTAAAATCCGAATCGGCATATCAGCGGCCTCAGCCCCACGCGTGCTTCATACTCGACGTCAAAGATGACCTCGTCAACGAGGGGGGTATCATGGATCTCGTGACAAGAGAGGCGCGCCTGTTCAAGTATGGATCAGGCACCGGTTCGAATTTTTCCCGTCTGAGAGGAGCCAACGAAAAACTTTCCGGAGGAGGAGTCTCATCGGGGCTCCTGTCCTTTCTGAAGATCGCGGACAGATCGGCCGGGGCGATAAAGTCCGGCGGGACAACGAGGCGCGCCGCAAAAATGGTCATCCTCGATGCGGACCATCCAGATGTCGGAGAGTTTGTGCGGTGGAAAACTGAAGAGGAATATAAGGTCGCCTGCCTCGCCGCCGGCAGCGGCCTGCTCAACCACTATGCGCAGGCGATGATCTCCGCGATCGAAGACATGGGTGCGGAAGATGAGAACAGCTATTTGCCCGACCGCAACCTGTTCCTGCGCAAGGTCGTCAAACAGGCGTTGGACGCAGGTATACCCTCATCATGGATTCACCAGGTGCTGACTTTCTATTCACAG
Source organism: Spirochaetaceae bacterium UBA5556 (assembly GCA_002425765.1). Taxonomy (GTDB): domain Bacteria; phylum Spirochaetota; class Spirochaetia; order Treponematales; family Rectinemataceae; genus Rectinema. Next base: position 132,267 of record DIMW01000004.1, read on the forward strand.
ACCGGAAAAGCCCCGCACATGCCGCTCTACAATACCGCATGGGAATCAGAAGCATATAACACCGTTTCGGGCCAGTCCTCCAACAATTCCGTGCGGGTTTCTAACGCGTTCATGGAGGCCGTTTTCAACGACCTGGATTGGGAGCTCATCGGGCGTACCACCCAAAAGCCGTTTCGCACCACAAAAGCCAGGGAGCTCTGGGATGAAATAGCAGAATCGGCCTGGCTCTGCGCAGATCCTGGCCTGCAATTCCATACCACGGTGAATGAGTGGCACACATGCAGGGCCGACGGAGAAATACGGGGTTCGAATCCATGTTCCGAATATATGTTCCTCGACGATACGGCCTGCAATCTCGCTTCACTCAATCTGCTCTCGTTCTATGACGAGAGGACAGGTAAGTTCGATGATGTGGCGTACCGCCACGCGATTCGGCTGTGGACCATCGTGCTGGAAATTTCGGTGGTGATGGCACAGTTCCCCTCGAAAGAGATAGCCCGCAAGAGCTTCGACTACCGGACTCTTGGATTGGGGTATGCGAATATTGGAAGCCTCCTCATGGTGATGGGTCTCCCCTATGATTCTGACAGAGGCCGATCCCTTGCCGCGGCATTATCAGCCATCCTCACCGGCGAGTCCTATGCCCAGTCTGCACGCATGGCAAAGGAATTCGGCCCGTTCGCGCGATACGCGGCCAACAGGGAGCATATGCTCAGGGTTATCCGTAACCATCGCCGCGCGGCGTACGATGCTCCCCAAAAGGAATATGAGGAGCTGAGCGTCATTCCCAAAGGCCTCGACGCACGGTTCTGCCCTCAAAATCTCATCGACGCGGCACATCGGTGCTGGGATGAGGCCTTTGAGCTTGGAGAGAAACACGGCTTTAGAAATGCCCAAGTCACCGCCATCGCACCGACGGGCACGATCGGCCTCCTCATGGACTGCGACACAACGGGTATCGAGCCGGATTTTGCGCTCGTAAAATTCAAAAAACTTGCGGGAGGCGGATATTTTAAGATAATCAACACTTCGGTACCGCCGGCGCTGCACGCCTTGGGATATTCGGAGGCTCAGATCGGTGACATCATCGCATATGCGCTGGGAAAGGGTACGCTTGAAGGCGCGCCGGGCATTCCTCGTCAATCCCTTCTGGATAAAGGAATCCCCGAAGAAGCATTGCGGAAGGCGGAGAAGGCACTCCAGAATGCCATCAGCCTGGAGAGCTGTTTCTCGCCGTACGTCATTGGCTATGATGTTTTGGAAAAACTGGGAATATCCAGAGAAGAGGCGGATATACCTACATTTAGCCTGCTCTCCCGCCTGGGGTATACCGAAAAGGATATAGAAGAGGCTGAACTCTTCGCGTGTGGGACGATGGGCCTGGAAGGGGCGCCCCACTTAGCAGAAAAAAATCTTGCGGTGTTTGATACCGCGACCCCTTCAGGGAAGAGGGGCACGAGGAGCATTTCATGGCAGGCGCACATCGCCATGATGGCCGCGACACAGCCCTTTGTCACGGGATCCATCTCCAAGACTATCAATATGCCTAACAATGTGAGCATCGACGACGTCAAGGGTGCATATACGCTGGCGTGGCGATCCATGCTCAAATCGATCGCCCTCTATCGAGACGGCTCAAAGCTTTCACAGCCTCTCGCGGCCCTTGCGCCTGGCTCCGACCTCATCGCCGATTCCATTGTTGCCCTACAGTCGAGCGGCCTCATGGCCGAAGGGCCTGTCCCCGACAATCAGGCTTCTCCACCACCTTCACTGCAGAAAAGTCCGGAGCCAGAGCTGCCCGGTATGCCTTTTGCGCCTCGTGGAGTGCGCAGGGCACTGCCAAACCGGAGAAAGGGATACACACAGAAGGCAAAAATCGGCGGACACTCCATTTTCCTGCGTACCGGTGAATACGAGGACGGTGCTCTCGGCGAGATATTCCTCGATATGCACAAAGAGGGCGCGGCCTTCAGGAGCATACTGAACTCTTTCGCAATCGCGGTGTCCCTTGGACTGCAATATGGCGTACCACTCGAAGAATATGTGGACGCATTTACTTTCACACGGTTTGAACCGAACGGCATGGTGAGCGGCCACGATTACCTCAAAATGGCGACGAGCGTGCTGGATTACATTTTCCGGGAGCTCGCGATTTCCTACCTCCAGCGCTATGATCTGGGACAGGTCAAGCCGGAAGACCTCATTGCGACGTCCACGCAATCCATCACCGACAAAGATTCAGACGCTTTCGAGAACGGAAGAAAGCAGAAATCCGCAAAACAGGAAAAGCCGAGGGCAGCTCGTACACAGCCCTCCCCGGCGAAAGCCTCTTCCGGTGGCAGAGAGAAAGATCAGACAATCATGCTCATGAGGACTGCGCGTCAAAAGGGATATGAAGGAGACCCCTGTCCCGTGTGCGGCAACCTTACTCTTGTGAGAAACGGGACATGCCTCAAGTGCGACACCTGTGGTTCTACGACCGGCTGCAGCTGATTGGGGCCACCAGTCTCAACCATCTATTTTCCCCCGTTCCACGGGCAGAGTCATGCAGCGAGCGCCGCCTCCGCCACGCGCCAGTTCAATGCCGTCAAAGGCAACGGCGAGGCGCCCATACCCCTCGGCGTCGGCACGGGCCTCGAGGAAATCCTGGGCGGGCACAACGGCAAATCCATTCGCGTCGAGCGCCTCGAGCGTGTGCATGTTGCAGGAGTACATCAGGATTTTGCCCGGGGCGAATGCAAAGGAATTGGCCCCGGAGAGCCACTGCTCCCTTTCTTGATACACGGGATGGCCGTTCCCGCAGAGGATGGGCTCTAGCTCAATGCCTACTTTTTGCAACCCGTCGAAGAGGGATTTTTCTTCTTCATAGTGTATTTCGCCCTGTAGGTTGGTCTCGAGCCGGTACACCTGCGCCCTATGCGAACCCAGCATCACAGGTTTGTATGCCAATGCAGCGTTCCGGTCAACCATGGTGAACACCATGTCGAGGTGGATCGTCGCTCTCTCTTTCGGCAAATCCACGGCAAAGATAGTCGTGGGGACTTCGGCGGCGCGCGCGATTCTCCTGGCGAGGCGATCTATGGCAAAGGCGGTCGTGCGCTCAGATATGCCGATGGCGAGCACATTGGAGCTGAGCACATGGATGTCCCCGCCTTCAATGGTAACGAGCCGGTTGCGCTCCTCGGGCCCATCGAGCAGGATGCCGTCATTTCGAAAATCCGGATGATGAAGAAATATAAACCGGGTGATGTACGCTTCCGCCATGCGTACATCGAAGGCAAACGCCGCGGAAACGACCTTGCTCCCGATAATCGCCAGACTGTCCCGCATAAAATACGCATTGGGCAAAGGATTTGCGATGAAGCTATGAGGATTCAGGCAACGCGCGAGGCTGTCTTTGGGCGCGATTATGCCGGTCAAAATAAAGTGCGCGAGCTCCTTCGGGGAGAAACTCATAAGATCATCGATGATGTGGACGATGGGATTGATTTTGCCATATTCTTTTAAAAATTGAAGTTTGTTTTGCTCATCGGAGAGGCATGCCGCGAGAAGGTCAATGAGTTCATACGTCGTCGTCACCAACCTCAAGAAATCGCGCAGTTTTACGTATTCCTGCCGGACCGCCGAGAGAGGAATGATGTCGTTGTAGAGGGATCGCTCCGCTTCACGGGGAGTCATCGCCTCAATCTCCGAACCAGGGCTGTGGATGATCACTCGTCGCAGGCGCCCTATCTCGTTCTCAATCCCTACGCTTCTCATGACCCGCAAGTATGTCCTAAAAAAAAGAAAATGTCTGTACAATCGAGAAGGGCGCTCGAAATGCATATGTATTAAAACATGGCCGTTCAAACCTGCAAATATACACAGAAAAGGGGTGGGACTGGCGTATCATTATTCATTTTAATACTTGTAATACAAAAAATTATTTTCATTTCCCCATGTTGACTTCCTCTGTCAAGTGCCGGAAGATATAGGAGTTTCCGGATCAAATTTTGAACCTCTTTGGTCTTTTTCGCGATCTCAAACGAAGAGGTGATGAAAGGAAGGAAGAGTCAATGAAACGACGCAGAATCATCATTATCGGGGCGGCGGGTAGAGATTTCCATAATTTCAACACTCGCTATCGACAGGACGAAAGCGCTGAAGTCATAGCGTTTACGGCGGCGCAGATTCCTAATATCGACGGCAGAAAATACCCTGCCGAGCTCGCGGGTCCGCTGTATCCAGAGGGGATACCGATTTTCCCCGAATCGGAATTACCGGCGCTCATAAGAGACTACAACATAGACGAGTGTGTGTTTTCGTATTCAGATGTGCCTTATTCGCATGTCATGAAAGTCTCGGCGATTGTCAATGCGGCAGGAGCGTCATTCACTTTGCTGGGCCCCAGAGACACCCAGATAAAATCCGTTAAACCTGTCATCTCTGTCTGTGCCGTTCGTACTGGTTCAGGAAAAAGTCAGACTTCTCGCAAGATTGTCCAGATGCTCATGAGGCGCGGGCTGAAGGTGGTCGCCATCCGCCATCCGATGCCCTATGGCAATCTCGTTGCGCAAAAAGTCCAGCGTTTTGCGACGATCGAGGACCTTGCCCGCCACAAGTGCACTATCGAGGAAATGGAAGAATATGAGCCCCATATAGCCCGCGGCAACATCATCTATGCCGGCGTCGACTATGAGGCCATTCTCCGTGAGGCCGAGAGGGAAGCCGACGTCATTCTTTGGGACGGGGGCAACAATGATTTCTCATTCTATGTTCCCGATCTCCAGTTTACAGTGGCCGATCCCCTGCGCGCGGGCAACGAAGTCTCATTCTACCCGGGCGAAGTGAGCTTGAGGACGGCCCACGTGGTGATCATCAACAAAATCGACTCAGCTTCTCCCGAACAGATTCAAACCGTGCGGGAAAATATTGCGCGGACGAATCCGGAGGCAACCGTCATCGATGCCGCCAGCCCTATCATGGTCGATCACCCAGCACTCATCAGAGGCAAACGTGTGCTCTGTGTCGAGGATGGCCCTACCCTCACGCACGGGATGATGAAATATGGCGCCGGTATTGTCGCCGCGAGAAAATTCCAGGCCGCCCAGATCATTGATCCACGCCCCTACATAAGCGGAGAACTTGTACAGACTTTCAGAACCTACCCCGAGATAGGCACACTGCTGCCCGCCATGGGCTACAGCGAGGTTCAGAAGCGAGATCTCGAGGATACCATCAATCGCACGGACTGCGACGCGGTCGTCATCGCGACGCCCATCGACCTCAATCGCATCATCCATATCAAGAAACCCACCGTGCGCGTCGGCTACGAACTCCAGGAAATCGGCTCGCCGAATCTGGAAGAAGTCTTGAACAATTTTTGTTCAAAGATGGAACTCCGCTGATCTGTGATGAGGAAAATATGCCGAGAAGCTTGGACGGTTTCTCTGGCCCCCCTTCTGGATAGACTATCCCAATAAAAAATGCCGCCTTTAGGGCGGCATTTTTGTGGTTGTGTACTCTCAGCCGGCAACGATGGCTTCTACAGGACACACAGATGCACATGAGCCACAATCAATGCAAGTGTCAGGGTCAATCCAGCGGGCATTGTCCTTCTCGGTGATCGCGCTGACCGGGCATTCGCTTTCGCATGAGCCGCAGTTGGTGCATGCATCGGTTACTTTGTATGCCATGATGAACCTCTTAGTATAAAAGTTGGAGCATCTTATTCGAGCTTGATCTTATTCTACCATTAAAACTCTAATATGGGAATGGGCTCGGCGTGAGGGCGAGCATTCTTGTAAAATGTTGAGGACCATCCCTTCTGAAGCTCCCGAAACGGACATCGCAAGAAGTGCAGGAGCGGACTGCGTCATAGCGTGCGATACCGAGAGTCTGGGCCAGCCCTACATTGGCCGCGAGCAAGTCAAGGTAATAGCGCCTCTCTTCTCCTTCTCGTTCTTCACGTACAGAGGATAGGCTAAATTCCTGCCTAAAGAGGGCGGCCCGTTCCGCATCGACCGCATAGCAGCAAGGCCCAATGGCCGGCCCGAAAATTATCGAGAGGTCGCTTGGCTTACAGAGATACCGATCAATCATGCCCTCCACCGCCGTTTTTAAAATGCCGGTCCCCTTCCAGCCTGAATGAAGGACGCCAAAGGCCCCCGCCTTTTCGCAGGCCAGATAAATCGGCATACAGTCGGCAACCGTTACGCTGGGCACGAGCCGTGGATTCGTAGTCACAATGCCATCGAATCCACCGCCTTCGGGCTGAGCCTCCAGGAGGACCTGCAAATCCTCCTTGTTGTCTATGAAGGCCACATTGCGCGTATGCTTAAGCTCTATCCCGACAATCCTCTCCGGTTCGATCCCTAAGTGCCTGAAAAACGCAAGGCGCGCGGCGGATTCACTGCGGGGGTCATACTTCATATCGCCCGCCTCTTTGAGGCTCAACAGCGCCCGCGGAGCCACTGCCGGCGACGAGCCAGGGAATGCAAATTCCATATAATACCGGTTCTCTGTCACTTTGGAAGGCGCCTCAGTTTCCATTGTACAATGCCCACTCCGCGATCGTGTGCGCTCCATCATCCAAGGTCACCGAAAAAGCCTCGAGGAAAAGCCTCTTTGAAGGAGCGCCGCCGTACAGCGAATCTCCGACGATCGGCAGGCCCATCCAGGCGCTGTGGGTACGGATTTGATGGCGGAATCCTCTTCGTATCTCGGCCTCTAAAAGGATCGCATGCGGCGACAACCCGAGAGAGGCGACATCCCCAGCTCCCGCAATATGGGCGCATAGATACTCCGTGAGGTAGATGTCTCTTGTGATCTTTCTCTTCGTCTTTTGGGCGAGCTCGGGCAATATGCAGGACACGCGCGCGCCCAGCGGCCCATACGAACTGAAGTGGCTCGCGACCTCGACTTCCTGCCTCGCGTAAAGCCTCTCCAGAAACGCGGCGCGCTCGGTATATCGGGTTTTGGGCATGGAACCGGGCAGCCCGAGATTCGACCCGGAACACACGAGCATATAGCGTTTCCTCAAAGTCATTTTATCCTGGGCTAATCCCATGCGCTCCATGGTTGACCTGTCCAAGGCTGAGAGGAGAATTCCGGACGTGTCTCTGTCGAGACGATAGAGCATGCCCAATTCATCACGGAACCGGTCCCCTGCACCATCCTTGCGAAGATCGTCGCTCTGAACCAACGCTGACCGCTCATGTATTAGATTCTTTAATTCCGACGCGGGGAGAATGTCCTCGTGCTCAAAAAACCATGAAGGCACTGAAATGTCGCCCCGCCGGTGAGATGTCGAATGCCAGCCGCAAGGTTTGAATATAGCGGCCACACCATGGCTGATATCGATTATGTACGGCTCACTCGCGTCGATGAACGGCATGCCCTATTCCATTTCCTTGTTCTGAAGCCGATAGAGATTCCAATACAGACCACGTTGCGCGATGAGTGCATCGTGCGTGCCACTTTCGACCACATGTCCCTGGCCCAACACAATAATCCTGTCCGCGTCCCTTATGGTCGACAAGCGGTGCGCGATGACAATGCTGGTGTGTCCTCTCAAGAGCCCTTCAATACCCTTTTGGAGCAGCTTTTCAGTCTCCGTGTCGATCGAGCTCGTCGCCTCGTCGAGGATGATGATCGAAGGCTCATGAGCCAACACTCTGGCAAAGGAAATGAGTTGCCTCTGACCGAGAGAAAGGTTCAAGCCTCCCTCGGAGAGAGGGGAATCATAGCCCTGCGGCAGGGCGGAGATGAATTCGTGCGCGTACACGGCCTTGGCGGCCTCTTCGAGTTTTTCCTGGCTCAGCTCCAGGCCGAGCGCAATGTTCTCCCTGATTGTGCCCTGAAAAAGAAAGACATCCTGCGGAACCGGCTGAATGAATTTTCGTATGCGCTTGAGCGAATATTGCCCTATGGGGACTCCGTCAACATGGATATTCCCTTTTTGGATATCCCAAAACCGCGCGAGAAGGTTCGCGACTGTCGATTTGCCTGCCCCGGTATAGCCCACTATCGCCACCTTTTCTCCCGGATTGACGACAAACGAGATATCCTTCAAAACCCACTCTTCATTTTTATAGGCGAACCACACATTCGAGAGCTCGATGTGCCCGCGTATAGCCATGGGCGCATCTTTTCCCTTCACCGCGGGCAACTGATCGGGAAGCCTGTCATCGACATCAAGGAGTCCAAACACCCTTTCCCCGCTCGCCATGGCGCTCTGGAGGAGAATATATTTCTCCGAGAGATCCTTGATCGGCGAATAAAACATTGCGATCAAATTGATAAAAGCGATGAGGGTTCCGACCGAGATTTGCAGTCTGAGAAAGAGAATGGCTCCCCCCAACACAGCCAGCGCTGTTGTCAGGGTGGACATGAAATCGACAAAAGGCCTGAATGTCGCATACACGTACATCTCGGCTATGTTGGCCTTTAAAAGCTGGCGATTGTCCTTCCCGAAGTTCTCCGAAACCCTCTTTTCCTGGACGAAGTACTTCACAATATCGATGCCCGAAATGTGCTCAGACAGGAATGAGTTGACCTTGCTCGTCCAGTATCGCTGGTTGCGAAAGGCATCCCGCGCCCTGACGCGTGCGATTGCGGAGGCTATCAGGATGAGAGGAACCGTCGCGAATACGACGAGCCCCAATTTCCAGTTGAGCACGAACAGCACGACAAGCGCGCCAACCATGATCGTCGCGTCCTTAATAAATGCGCTCAGCACATCGGTAAAGAATTGGCTGATCACCTCGATATCGCTCGTGAGCCGGGTGACAAGGCGACCGACCGGCTGCCTCGACAGATATGCGAGGGATTGTTCTATCACGTGCCGATAGAGTTGAAGCCGCATATCTTTCATGATGAGGGTACCGATCTGGTTGGTAAACCATGTCATCGCAAACGTGGCGAACAACACTCCGGCGAGGATCAGCAGCAGCGTGACGGCGTAGTGGCCGAGAACCGCATTGTCTCCGGTCCTGATTATCGCGGCGTCGTCGGCAGACAGAGCGTTGAGGAGGCTAGAAGGTATCGCCCCCCAGCTCTCGGAGAGAATAATCTGTGGGTAGTTCTGGGCGATCAACAGCTTTTTCTCGCGCTGAGAGCCCAGGGAAAACAGGTAACTTGGCTCAGCGTCGAGAAGCCCCTGTGTATTGAGCTGTGTTCTCTCTCTATCCGTGATGCCGGCAAGCCGAGAAGCGCGCACATAGGTGCGCGCACCAATGGTTATCTCTGTCGAATCATTCGCTTTCGGCCAAGTGCCCACGATCGAGGGGGCAGCGCCATACCACTCACGGACCAATGCATTGTCCACCGCGCGTTGAATGATCGTGGGCGAAAGCAGTTCTCCGGCGGTGCTCAGCGCGAGGGCGGCGAGAGCTATGAATGCATAGAGTTTATACGGTTTGAGGTATGACATAATGCGCCGAGCTATCTGAGAGTCGTAGCCTTTCGTGACGGGTTCCGTGTCGAAGAATTCAGCCATCGATGGTCTCCCCTTCTAAACACGCCTCTTCGCAGGCCGCGCAGGATTCCTGTTCTAACTGCTGAAGGGCCGCAATTCTGGCGTAGAATCCTTCCTGTTCGGCCATTAGCATCTCATGCGTACCTCTCTGCACTATTTTCCCACCATCGAGGACGACGATCTGATCCGTATTGCGCAAGGTAGATATGCGGTGCGACACAATCACTGTCGTTTTTCCCCGTCTTTCCTGGAGCAAGGCACTGAGAATTCGCTCCTCGGTCTCGGCGTCCACCGCCGACAGCGCATCGTCGAGCAACAGAATGGCGGGGTCGATGGCGAGTGCGCGTGCCAGGGCGACTCGCTGTTTCTGACCGCCCGAGAGCGTAATACCCCGCTCGCCTACCACCGTGTCCCAGCCATTAGGAAACAGGTGCATGTCACGATCAAGCCCCGCAATCCGAACTACATCCTCGAATCGTCCGGCGTCGATATCGGGCGCTGAAAAAAGGATATTGTTCCGAATACTTTCAGAAAACAAAAAACTCTCTTGAGGCACCACTCCGAACATTGCCCTCAGCTCGTTCAAGCCGAAAAAGCAACTGTCTATTCCACCGATAAACACATGGCCTTCCCCGGCGTCGAGCATTCGGGGGAGCAACTTGAGCATAGTGCTTTTACCCGAGCCGACCTTCCCAAGTATGCCGAGCATCGACGCTTCCGGGATTCGCAGAGAGATATTCTTGAGAGCCGGCGTATCCGAGCCGGCGTATCTGTAGTCGAGTTCACGAATTTCTATGTCGCCGCGAGGTTTCCCCTCAACGTGCCGGGAAGTTTCTTGTATCTCCGGCTCTGTGTTGAGAATCTCATTGATTCTTTTCAGGCTGGCCGCTCCGCGCTGCACGATATTCACGGTAAAACCCGCGCTCATCATGGGCCACACGAGCATCTCCAGGTAGGAAAGCATCGCAATGATCGAGCCAGGCGTCATCCTGTTGTGAATCACGGCGTTGCCCCCGAAGACAATGAGAAGCACGGTGCTCAGACCAGAGAGAAATGTGATGAAAGGGAAGAAGAACCCGAAAGTCTTCACAAGATCCATGATGGCATCTTTGTATTCGGTATTGGATACTTCAAATTTCTCGAAAAAATAATGTTCCTTTACAAAGGATTTCACCACCCGCACGCCGGAGAGTGATTCCTGGGCGATGTTCGACAGACGACCATAGATATCCTGAATACGCTTGAACAGTTTGCCGACGATTTTCCCGAAAAGAAGAATGAGCGCCGTAATCAGGGGCAGCGGAATTATGACCCACGCCGCGACCGCGGCATTGTTCGCGAACATCGCGACGAGTATCATCGCGGTCATGAAGACCCCATCGACGAGCGCAACAAAACCCATCCCTGTCGCCTGCCGGATAGTGCTTATGTCGTTGGTTGCCCGCGCCATCAGATCGCCCGTAGTATTCTTTCTGAAAAAACCTCCCGACATCATAAGAATATGCGAGAAGAGCCTCTCCCTCATCTCTGCTTCGATGCGCCGGCTGGCGGTATTGATAAAATAGCGCCAAAAGAAACGACCTATTGAAATAAGCAGAGCGAGCAGCACCATAATGACCAGTGGATGCACAATCTCCTGGAGTTGAAAAGAGCCGCTCACAATAGTATCAATGGCCGTCTGCACGTACCGGGGAATGAGCACTTGGCTCGCGTCGACCACAATGAGGCAGAGTATGCCCGCGATATACCTATATTTGTACTGTCTCAGATGGGGCAGCAGCGTCACATATTCTTTAAACATGAGTTTTTTATTTTAGCGATGCTCAAAATCGTATGCAAGGAGTTTCAACAGGAGTTTCAACAGGAGTTGCGCGAAAAAGCTTCGTTTGTCATAGTGCACACATGACGCAAAGAACGATTGTCATCTATACCGACGGTGGTTGCAGAGGGAACCCTGGCCCTGGAGGCTGGGCTTATGTGATGCGGTTTGGAACGCGCTATCGGGAATCATGGGGAGTCGAGCCCCATACCACCAACAACAGGATGGAACTCACCGCCGTAATCAGCGCTCTTTCCTTTCTGAAGGGGCGAATGGATGCCACGCGCGCTTCATGCGCGGACAAATATGCGGCGCAGCCCTCCTGGACAAGCGCAGCCATCCATATATTCACCGACTCCATGTATGTGAAAAATGGAATATCGGGGTGGATCGGTAACTGGAAAAAGCGAGGATGGAAGACCGCCGCGAAAAAACCCGTGATGAATCTGGATCTCTGGCAGAGACTCGATGCCCTCTGTTCCGAACTTGGTCCGCACTTTGAGTGGGTGGAGGGCCATGCGGGAAATCCCGACAACGAGCGCTGCGACACCCTTGTTGGTCTCGCAATTGAAGAGATGAAGAAACAGAATGAAGATGGCATTTATCACGAATCCGAATCGCCTCAGGGCGGAAGGTAGCGCCAGACTTTGAAGCGTCAATATCCTCTGTCCACAAAATCTTAAGGCAGAAAACTCAAAAGGTCTTTTGCGAATGACTGCTCGGCGAGTACCTTCAGCGCGTTGGCAATGGACTCGGCCTCGGAGAGTCCCATCCCTTGAGCGCTTTTGCTCGCCGAATACACAGTGTTTCCGTTTGTCAGGTCGAATACGCTCATAGAGCCAGACACACTCGCAATAAAGTAATCCCCATCCTTTGTAATGGGCCCAAGATCGAGTGCGGCGAGCGCGAAGCGCTGAGCCTGAGGTGGCGCCACCGTTCTCAATTGAGCAATACCTGAACCTCCATCTACTTCTGGCGCTTTCGCATCAAGTATCACAAAACCCTCTTTTATAAGCGGCTCTTTTAAGCTATTCGCAAAAACTCCCAGATCAAGTCTACCCGTATTTGCGGGGTTCCTGTTGTAAACGGCGATAGCGGTGGGAATATTCTTCGCAGCAGAAATCACTTTATAATTTAGATAGGTGACAATGTCCGACAAATCATTTTCAAGGGCATCACTGTAGGGCAAGGCCCAGGACGGCAAACTCGCCAACAGATCGCCGATGCTCGCAAAATCGAGCTGTATGGTCACCTTGTAATTCCCTATCATATCGATCGCTGGCACCTCAAATGTCGCACTTCCGCTCTGATCGGTGAAAACCTGGGTTGTGGCTGTCCCCACTCTTCCAGAGGAAAGCCTGCGGGGATAGGTTATTACGAGAGGAGCTCCCGAGACCCCCTGCTCGGTTCCTCCCCTATTCGTCACAAGCCTGACGAGGAAAGAAGGCAGTCGACCTCCCACTGCTATATTCGCGCTCGGTGCCGGCGGAACGGTCAATGCGAGTGTCGCGGCCAAGCCTGAAGCTTTCTTTGCATTGCGCTCAAGCTTGATCCGGGCGTTCTCTATGTCCGAGCCGCCCGCCGCAGTCATCGCTTCCGCGTATGACCGTATGGCGTCGAGCAGACGGCCCTCCGAAGCTGCGGCGTCGCCTTTTCGCTCAGGCACAACAACCGCATCGATCTTTTCCACGAACAGTGATTCGATGCGCGTTTTCTCCTTAAGGAGCTCTTTCGTCTCATAGCGCGCGAGGACATGTACGGTATATTGGCCAGTCTTCGGATCTTTCTGAATGTACTTTTCTGCCACTTCAAAGCCCGCGAGGCGGCCTTTGGCTTCCGTTTTGACGGTCTGGGTAATCTGTGCCTGATAATCATCGAGCGATGCGCGAGCCTCCGCGTCCGAAGTGACACTGATGGAGACACCCATGTACTGCATAATTCCCGCGATGAGGGATGCGGTCGCATCGTTGAGGGCCGTCGCGCTGTCCCGGGCCGAGGAAGAGCCGACGAAATACGTGTATTTCGAGTCAGGCTCTGGTGTTTTCCGAATCCATTCTGGTATGGAAGGAGTACTCGCACACCCCGACACCACGACGGCGACCGTCAGCAACAAAAAATGTCTCATGTTTCTCATGGGTATTCCTCATCGAAGAGTCACTAAAAGCAAGGCACCGAATAAAAAGGTTCCGGCACCTAAGGGAGCACCAGAACCTTCACGAACCAAACTATTTATTTATCCTCGCCAAAGAAGTCTTTCGCCACGGTGTTCTGGACGAGGTCCATCGCGCGCTTTTGCTCGGGCGTAGGCTGCTCGGTCCCCGCCATCTGGGAGAGCAGAATATCGAATTGCTTCTGCAGCATGGCCTTCTCTATGGCCCACAGCTGAATCACTCGATAAATCTGCTTATCGGGCTTATTCTCAGAGGTATAGGTCTGGACCTTCACCCACCAGTCGGCTTCCATCCTGAAACCGGAGAATTTGGCCTCGCCGACACTCGCGACAAAGCGTTCTCCGTAGGCGCCGAAGTTCTTTGAGTCGGCATCGGCGACATTGGCGCCCTTGAACGCGTCCTTCACTCTGGTCGAAAGGTAGCGGGCGAGTTCGGTGTCGGCCTGCATGCGTTCCGCAAGCAGCTGGGCGCTCTGTAAATTCTGCGCCTCAAACTGGGCTATAAAGACCGTTTTATCTTTATAATCGGCCAATTTTTCAATATCGCGATATCCTCCGATAATCGCCAGTTCAACCCACTTGGGAGTCTTGATGCCATAGGCGGTACCCTTATCCTCAAGCAGCACTTCTCCTTTCCTCAACGGAGCCTTGGTGCCGCACGATGCGACAAGCAGCACGACCATCACAGTCAGCAAAACTTTCCATACTTTCATGCTCTCCTCCTTTGCTAAATTTCCATTTGTGAAATAATAATTTTAAAGTCCCGTATTGAAAGTATATGAGCGCCCTCTCATGTAGAGCAAGTAGCAATCAGGAAAACCCGCAGCCGATGCCGCGTCGTATATCGCGTCCTGAATTTTTGATGCCGACATGAACGCGTACAGTGTGAACCGAGTCTCTCCGGGAGCATACGAGAGTCTCTCGACTTCGCGCACTCTCTTTGAGAGATTCTTTTCAAACTGAGAGACGGCTTTCGCATCGGGAGTATTCTGCAAGACAAGCTCATAACGTACACCGCGGGTCGCCATGGTGGTGCTCAGAAGGGCCTTCGACTGCTCCGTCACTTTGGGCATCGATTGCCACACGCTTCCCGCTATCGCGTTCATCATCGCAGCGTCTGAAGAGACCGGGCTGAAGGTCTGCGGGCTTAAGAATGAAATTGCACCTAGGAGCGTCGCGGTAGAGGCATCGAAAATTTTCATGCTCCCCTGCGCGGAACCAGTCCATGAGCCAGGGCCGCCCCCGAATGTCGTCTTCGCGTCGATTTCGAGGTAGATATCTGCGTTCAACTTCTGCGCAATGTACGTGATGATGTCGATGGAGCCTCCGGTTTCAGCCTGATACGCGCTCATCTGATCTTTCTTATTCTTCTGTACCTGATCAAAGTCGATGGCAGAGAGCCCCAGTTTTTCAATGAGGTAGCGGTTGGCCTGAGAGACGGCGGCCTTGGCCAACTGGGGGTCGAGGCCTGAATTTTCGTCATAGTACACCAGATAACTGAGTCTGTTTATGTAATTTTGAAAGAAAAGAGCTTCATCGGGCGTAAGAGAACTATAGGAGGCGGCGCCCGTCAGAGAGGCGGGAGGAGGAGATGGCGGAGTGGATGGAGTTCCGCCAGGCATGGGCTGGCTTCCGACGGCCGCTTTCGCGGCCGCGTTGGGATCTTGGGGAGGCGCAGGCGTCGCTGCTGGCATGTCAGGAGTCGGGGTGCCCTGTACAATATTTTTTGCCTGTTGCGATTCAGGGGATGCTGTGTGCGCCGCAGGAGGGGAAGTCGCACAACCAATCAATACTCCAACAATGAAAATCGCCAAGAAATATCGACCTAACAATTCATGGTTTTTCATACTACACGTATTATCTGTCATCTATCTGCGCATGGCAAGGAAAAAAAAGAAAAAATAATTAAGAGCGCATCAAAATACGATCAAATTGCTCAGACAATGCCATTGTGCTTCTATAAATCATATTGTATATCTGTGAGGATCGAGATCCGCGGAGGCTTTTGTTGAGACTGATGTGCAGATCGGGAACAAGATTGTCTTTGCTCGCGATTGTGTCAATCTTGTCACTGTCGCCCATATTTTCACAGCCTAAAGACGTCGTGCCCACACGCCCCGATATTGAAGGAATCTACTTTACGGAGACCGGCTGCGACCACTGCGATTCTTTTCTCTACGTCCAAAAGGCTAAACTTGAGCAAGTTTACAATGTCAATATCGTTCTTGAGACGCACGACATCCTCTCTGCAGAGGGATATGCGGAGTGCGTGGAGATGCTCAAACAGCGGCAGCTGAAATTTTCTGTGTTCCCGGTTCTGTTCATCGGTTCAAACATCTATCGAGGAAGCAGCGCCATAGAAGAGAATGTACCAAAGGAAATCGAGTACTATTTGGTGCACGGCTCATACAGGCCGGCGTCAAGTCGAACGAATGAGCTCATAAGCGATGCCAACCAAGCCGACGACGCCTTTTCCGCCTCCATCGTTCCAACAATATTGGCTGGCCTCCTGGACGGCATCAACCCCTGCGCTTTCTCCACAATGCTCTTTTTCCTCTCTTTCATGGCGCTTAGACGAAAGGATCGCCGGTCGCTCGCATTGGTCGGCATTTCTTTCATTCTCGCGGTATTTGTCGCCTATTTTCTTATCGGGCTGGGATTTCTGGGGGCGCTCAGGAGGTTTCTTTCAGAGAAACGATTCTCGCTGTACATCAACATCTTCGTATCCGCGCTCGCCGCCGTCTTCGCCGCCCTAAATGTACGTGACGCGGTTGTTGCCGCCCGCGGGCGAGCCTCTGAGTCCTTCCTCCAGATGCCGCTTTTTATAAAACAGATAAACCACAGGGTCATCCGATATTTCAATCAATTGCCGCTGTATGTACTGGGGGCCGCGCTCTCGGGATTTCTGGTCTCGGTGGTCGAGCTGGCCTGTACGGGACAAATTTATTTACCGACCATCGTCTACATGAACCAGAGCGTCCGGTCCTCCAGGAGCATAATCCTTCTTCTAGTATACAATATCGCTTTCATTTTTCCACTCGCCCTTGTCTTTGCGCTCTATTTCTTTGGATTCCGCCACGAGAGAATCAGACAATGGTATGGCGCACACCTCGTGCTCGTGCGCGTTCTGTCGGCGCTCTTTTTTATGGCACTCGGTGTGCTTGTATGGATCACATGATGAGCGATGCGCGATTTGAACGCGCGACCTTCGGCTCCGGAGGCCGACGCTCTATCCAGCTGAGCTAATCGCCCGCGCAGCGTGCAATGCGAATACTGCAGCGGCTGACGGTCGAATGATAAAGATCCGAGGCTACCGCGTCAAGCGAGAGGATCGGAAAAGTCTACGGATCATCCTTTCGGAACTTGGCAAATAGATACCGTTATCGTTACATTCAAGTGCATATGTATGGAGAGCCAATTATTCTCGCGAGCGAATCACCCAGGAGGTCGGCCATTCTCGAGTCGCTCCATATCCCCTTTCAAAAAATCGTCCCTTCCATAGACGAATCGATCTTCGACCATCTGGAGCCCGGAGAACGGGTGACGGCCCTCGCGGCGACCAAGGCCCGTCGAGGCAAAACCCTCTGGCTTGAAAAACAGCAAAACACGAACCGAAATGAAACACAGGCAGGCGCCCGGCCTTCCGTCGCCCCTCGCTTTGTGCTTGGAGCCGATACCCTGGTCGCATTTCACACTGAGGGTGGTTGGACCACTATTGGGAAACCGACCAATGAGCGCGACGCGTTCGACATGCTCTCTTTGGAGGCGGGAAAACGGCACTATGTGTTCAGCGGCCTTTGCCTTTTAGACATGATTCACGGCAAGCCATATGTCGCCTTGTCGGTGTCAGAGGTTCAGTTTTCCCCCATGGCCAAGGAAGATATTGAGTGGTATCTAGGGTTTGGAGAATGGCGCGGTGCCGCAGGCGCGTATCGAATCCAGGGGGTTGGATCTTACTTCATCGAAGAGATAAAAGGTTCTTGCTCCTGTGTCATGGGCTTGCCAATTCGCGAATTATATGGCATTCTCCGTGAGTCGGGCTATTTGGCTTCACTATAAAGAGAAACAAAACGTACCGACAATCCGGCGCTTCGATGCCGGACATTTTCCGCCTGCTTTTCGATCTTCGAAACAGGACGAGATACAAGGAAGGGGATCGGATCATATCCGATCGCGGGAGGTCTACGTGGCAGTAGTCACCATGAAAAACCTGCTTGAGTCTGGTGTGCATTTCGGGCACCAGGTCAAGCGCTGGGATCCGCGAATGAAGAAATATATTTTCGCGGAGCGCAATGGCATTCACATCATCGATCTGCAGAAAACCATTCAGGCCATCAAAGAGGCCTATGATGCGGTGCAGAAAATCGTCAGTTCCGGAAAATCCGTGCTCTTTGTGGGGACAAAAAAACAGGCGCAGGCGGCGATTCAAAAAGAGGCCGAGCGCTGCGAACAATTCTATGTGAATAACCGCTGGCTTGGCGGTATGCTCACAAATTTTTCCACCATACGAAAATCCATCCAGAGACTCAAAAAAATCGAGCGTATGGAAGTCGATGGCACCTTCAACAGCCTGACAAAAAAAGAGATTGCCAGTCTTCTCAAGGAAAAGACGAAGCTTGAGAAAAACCTCGGCGGCATAAAAGAGATGACGAGCCTTCCAGGTGTTCTGTTCGTGGTTGATACCCGCAAGGAGGCGATCGCCGTGGCGGAGGCCCAGCGCCTGGGAATTCCCATAGTCGCGATTGTCGATACGAACTGCAACCCCGAAGGCATCACGTACCCGATCCCCGGCAACGACGATGCCATCCGCTCCATCAGTCTCTTCACGCAGATCATCGCGAATGCGGTCATTGAGGCTGGCGCCTCGGAAGGGCTCAAGATCATAGAGACGCTGCCCGCCGAAGAAGAGCAGGAGCTCACGACTTCTGAGAAAAAGGAAGAGGATGAAGTCGAAATCGATGTCGAAAACTATGCGGACTCTGCGGCGCAGGGCGAAAGTCACAAGGAATCCGAGGAACCGGCAGAGATCGAAACGCCGATTATCGACGAGGATCGGCTGTATGAGGAAAAATAGGCAAGGCCAAGGAGAATATCGTGGAAATCAAAGCTACTGACGTAAAGGCGCTGCGCGAAAAGACCGGCGCGGGCATGATGGATTGCAAGAAGGCACTCACAGAGGCCAACGGCGATTTTGCCGCCGCGGAGAAGCTCCTGCGCGAATGGGGAATGGCCGGGGTTGAAAAGCGCGCTGGCCGGGCCACCAATGAGGGCCGTATCTTTGTAGCCCAGACAGATAACGAACTGGCGCTTGTCGAGCTCGCATGCGAGACTGACTTTGTGGCGAGAAACAATGACTTCATCGTCGCGGGGACTAAAATTGCCGAGACGGCGCTTCGGCAGAAGGCCTCCGCCCCGAATGAGAGCCTTGAGGCGCTGGTCAAGGAGATCGCCTCGCGCATCAAAGAGAACATCGCGCTCAGGCGCGTCGCCTATTTCAGCTCAGGCGTGAATGAGGAGCTCCACGCATACCTCCATGGCGAGGGCAGGATAGGCGTCGTCGTGAAGTGTAAGGCAAATGACTCGGCCGCTTTCAAGAATGAAAAGGTCGCCGCTTTTGTACACGACATTGCCCTCCATGTGGCAGCATTCAACCCCATGTTCCTCGACGAGTCCAAAGTGCCTCAGGAATGGCTTACCGAACAGAAAGAGATTTTCCAGAAGCAGGTTGATCTGGATGAGAAGATGAAGAGCAAGCCTGCAAAGGTGCTCGAAGGTATTCTGGCCGGCAAGCTCAAAAAGCTCCTTGCCGAAGTCTGCCTGGTAGATCAAGGTTTTGTCCGCGACGAGAAAATCACCGTCGCCGCGGCTTTAGGACAGGTTTCCAAAGAAACGGGGTATCAGCTCGCCATTGTGCAATACTACTTCGCGAAGGTCGGACAGAACTAACAGGGATTCCGGCGAAGCCGGAAACGAGAGGGCGGCCTTTTGCGGCCGCCCTCTTCGCTTGTAAAATAAAAAGCAAGGGGAGAAACTATGGAATCGATCAAGGCTGCAAATGAAGAGAGAATGAAAAAAACCATCGCTGCGCTCCACGACGAGTTCAATGCAATCCGCACCGGCAGAGCGTCTCCCGCCCTTCTCGACAAGGTGCGCGTCGATTACTATGGCCAAAAGACGCCGCTCTCTCAGGTCGCTACGATTTCCGTTCCCGAGGCCCGTCTCATCGTGATTCAACCCTGGGACCGCTCCCTGTTCAGCGAAATCGAAAAGGCCATACTTAAGTCGGATCTTGGCTTAAACCCATCGAACGACGGAAAAGTGCTCAGAATCGCCATCCCCCCCCTCACCGAACAGAGAAGAAAAGAACTTGTCAAAACGGCACGGAACATCGCGGAACAGTCCCGTGTCGCCGTCAGGAACATTCGCCGTGACGGCCTCGAGGAGCTAAAAAAACAGCAGAGCGCCGGCGGTGTCGCTGAAGATGCTCTTAAAAAGGAAGAGACTGAACTTCAGAAACTGACCGACGATTATATTGCCCAGATCGGTAAAATACTTGAATTAAAAGAAAAAGAAATAATGGAAGTGTAAGGACTTTTCAAAATGGAAAAGAATCGCGTGCCATCACATGTTGCGATCATTATGGATGGCAACGGGCGATGGGCAAAGCAGAGAGGACTTGCGAGGACTGAAGGCCATAGGGAAGGACTCGAAGTAGCGAAGCGTATCGTATTGGCGGCCCGTCGGGAAGGGGTGCGGTTTCTTTCTCTCTATACTTTTTCTACCGAAAATTGGAAACGAACTGCACAAGAAGTCGGCTTTTTGATGTCGCTGATCCGAATTCATCTCATGAAAGAGCTCGATTTTTACCGGGAGAACGAGATCCGGATTGTGCACTCCGGCGACCGGTCAGGATTGTCCCGAGAAGTGCTGACCGAAATCGACAGGGCGGTCGCAGATACCAAGCATCACCATGAGCTTACGGTGAACCTTGCGATCAACTATGGAGGCAAAGACGAAATAGTGCGCTCGATCCACCGTGTGATTCCAAATCTGTATACAACCGATGCCCAGCATCCTGCAGTATTACACGATGAGATCACCGGAGTCGTGACGGAGCAAACGATCGCACAGAATCTCGATCATCCCGAAATCCCGGACCCTGATCTCATCATCAGGACCGGTGATGAAATGCGGCTTTCCAATTTTTTGCTCTGGCAGTCAGCCTATAGCGAGCTGTATTTTTCTTCAAAATACTGGCCAGATTTCACGCCTGAAGATTTCCACGCGGCCCTCGCGGAGTATGCGCACCGGGAACGTCGGTTCGGAGATGCACAGTGAACGAAAATACCAGAGCCAGGTTACTGCTGTTTTTTATTGCGATTCCTCTATTCGTCCTTGTTCTTTGCTTCTTCCAGTTTGCACACTTTGCGATACTTGCCGCGCTTGTGCTCATAGTGCAGTACCTCTCATCCATTGAACTTCGTTCCATGCTTTCTCGCGGGGGATTGCGTGATCCTGGATTGAGGGTGACGATCGTAGGCCTTGTTCAATCTGTCGGTGTGTATGTCGCCTGTATTCTGTCCGTCAACCCGACAGAGGTTGCCTTGATTTTATTCTTTGCATCGCTCATCTGTCTGACAATCGAATTGGTGCCCTTAGGGGCAAAAAAAAAGGCGCTCTTCCCCGAACTTCTCAAAGAAGCTGGCGCCATCGTGCTTGTCCACTTTTATACCGCACTTCTGCCGAGCCTTCTTATACTCATCGTTTCCGGCTTCCCTGATGCACGGAATGCAACAGCGACATTCGTCATGCTCACGCTTGGAAATGACAGTCTGGCGTGGCTCTTGGGCAAGTATGTTGGGAAAAAAAGAAATGTTGTCGATGTCTCTCCCAATAAAAGTATCGCCGGCTTTATCGGGGGAACGATTGGATCAGTCGTCGGCGCCTTTGTGGGACTCGGACCACTCGCCGTGGCTCCATGGAAACCACTGGGCTGGAATTATGTTATTGTAAGCCTCGCTCTTGGGCTGGGAATGGCCTTTTTTGTCATTGCGGGAGATCTGTTTGAAAGCGCCCTAAAAAGATCGGCGGGAGCGAAGGATTCCGGAGGTATTGTTCCAGGGCGGGGCGGAGTTTTGGATTCGTTCGACAGCCTGTATTTCAGCGCGCCTTTTTTCATCGCGTTTTCATTCTTGTTTCACTTGTTTGGCCTTTAGCGGCGGAAATTTTTATGGGTGGAAAGATGAGGAGACGAGTCATCGTACTGGGAGCCGGAGGTTCGATTGGCAGACAGACGCTCGATGTGATACGGCAGAGTATGGTGTCAACGGAAGCACTTGAACTCGCCGGTTTTTCCGTTCATAGCAATCGCGAAATACCGATGCAGCTCAAAAATGAATTCCCTCAGGCCAAGGGCGCATGGACCGGCGACATGGCTTCTGCCCCTGAAGGAATGTCCTGGGGAGGACCGCAGGCTCTCTCCAGGTTGCTCTCTGAAACCGAGGCGGACATTGTCGTCAACGGCATAGCGGGAGCGGCTGGACTTTCGGCATCGATCCTCGCGCTGCGCAATAAAATGAGCCTGGCTCTTGCGAACAAAGAATCGATCGTCATGGGGTACCGGCTTTTAAAAGAGCTCGCTGAAAAAAATCACTGTGTAATCGTTCCTGTCGATTCTGAACATGCGGGACTTTTCCAGCTCATTCAGAGAGTGGGCAGAAGCATCATCACCGAACTGACAATCACCGCGTCCGGAGGCCCCTTCCGTACTCTTCCATTGGAACGGCTTTCTTCCATGTCGGCAGACGATGCCTGCAAACACCCTGTATGGAAGATGGGCCGCAAAATCAGCATCGATTCCGCAACAATGGCCAATAAGGGGCTCGAGCTCATCGAGGCTTCGCGGCTCTTTGATATGCCGCAGGCACATATTCGGGTTTTAATCCATCCTCAGAGCTACGTCCATGCAATGGTAAGGACTGTCGATGGAGCGCTGTATGCCCAGATTTCCAAACCGGACATGCGCCTCCCCATCCACGCGGCGCTCTATTGGCCCGACACCATGCCCGCCGCCTTTGGATTTGCAGATATTGCGGGCAAAAGTCTTGAATTCCATGAACCACGGAAGGCGCGATATCCGCTGCTCTGGATCGCACGCCAGGCTCTCGATGAGGGAGAGGCGGCGTGTATCGCTTATAACGCTGCCAATGAAGTAGCTGTCGGGTATTTCGACAAAGGAAATATCAAATTCACTCAAATTGCCGATGTGGTGTTAAAGACACTCGAAAAAGGATGGAATTTGCCTGTCGGCTCATTCGAAGATATATTCGATATTGATACTAAGGCGCGAAAAATCGCCGCCGACATTGTGGAGTATACATGATTGCGATATTACTGGGCCTCCTTGGCCTATCGATAGTGGTAATTGTCCATGAGTTTGGTCATTTTGTCATTGCCCGATCAATGGGTGTGGAGGTGGAGGCATTCTCCATCGGGTGGGGGCCTGCCCTGCTTACGCATAAAGGAAAGAGGACGGAATGGCGGCTGGGCGTTTTGCCTATCGGAGGCTACTGCAAATTAAAGGGAGAAGACGGATTCCGTGCCGCGCTCGACCAAAAACTTGATTTCATTCCCGCGGATAAGGGCAGTTTCTATTCGGTCCATCCGCTGAAGCGCATCGCGATCGCCATTGCGGGGCCCACTTTCAATATGATTTTTGCGGTACTTGTCTTTATATTCGTCGTGGCAATTGGAACCACCATTCAGACCGCCCCGAACAGGATAGTGCTTTCAAGCGAAACAGGCGCAATGGTTCAGGGCGGCAGTTCTAACCCTGCAGACGTTGCGGGCTTGAGGACGGGCGACATCATCCGCGTCGTCGATGGAAAAACAATTCGCGATTACAGTGATCTTCAGGAAGTCATCGCCAGTAATCCGGGAAAGGCACTTTCTGTGGAAGTCATGCGCGGGGGAACCGCCCAGAATCTTGTGATTACGCCCCACCTCGATCCCAATTCAGGCGCCGGCGTCATCGGCGTCTATGCGTGGGTTGATCCTGTCATCGCAACGATTAAAGACCAAAGTCCCGCGGCCATTGCCGATCTTCGCACTGGCGACACAATCACCGAGGCGAATGGGAAGGCGATTCGCAATACCGTGGATCTGATGGAGGCCTTTAAGGGCGCAAGCGGCCCGGTAAATCTCACGGTGGTACGCGACGCGAAGTCCACTTCCATGACCATTGTCTCAAAATCGCTCGAAGAGACGGGCATAGGCTTTGTGAGTGTCATACGGACTGATAAGGCGACATCTCTCCCTGACGCTATCGCGAAAGGTTTCAAGGAGACAGTATCTACCTTGTCCCTCACCATAAAGAGCATTGGTCTTCTTTTTCGGGGAGTGAACGTTTTTAAGGCGGTCTCAGGGCCTGCGAGAATAACGTATCTGATTGGGACTGCGGCATCGGAGCAGATAAAAGCCGATGGCCTGGCGGGGCTGGTCCCTGTGTTCAGTTTTCTCGCCTTTCTCTCCGTGAGTCTCGCGATCATGAATCTTCTGCCGCTCCCCGTGCTGGATGGTGGACTCATTCTCGTATTCATCATCGAACTCTTCAGGAGAAAGCCCCTCACCGCAAAATCGCTCTACCGCTATCAATTTATAGGTGCCGCATTTGTGCTCGTCCTGTTCGTTGTGGCGACGATGAGTGACGTTTTCTTTTTTGTGGGGAAATAGAAAACTCGACGATCTATTGTTTGTGCTCGTGCCGGTCCATATTCACAAATTTCGCATAGCTGCTCTTGAACCAGACTGCAGTTTTGCCGATGGGCCCGTTGCGCTGTTTCGCCACCACAAGGTCTGTCTCCATTTGGTCGCTCTGCTGGTCGTGCTCCTTTGACATCTCGCGGTCCCGGTGCAGGAACAGAATGAGATCGGCATCCTGCTCGATGGAACCGGATTCTCGGAGGTCCGCGAGTGTCGGTTGTTTTCCCTCGGCTTCCCGTTTGAGCTGGGAGAGCGCGACGACAGGAATGTTGAGCTCGCGCGCGAGGGCCTTGAGGGAGCGCGAAATCGCCGAAATCTGCTCCCAGCGAGGCAGATCGGCGTTCTCGTGCGTGACGAGCGTGAGATAGTCGATAAAGAGAATTTTGATGCCGCGTTCGAGCACAAGCCTGCGCGCCATAGTCCGCAGCTCGAGCAGTTTCATGTTCGGCATATCGACTATATAGAGCGGAGCCTCATAGATTCTCGCCGCGGCCTCCATGAGGCCGTCGTAATCCGTGGTACGGATTCTTCCCGTGCGTATGCGCTCGGCGGGGATGCGTGCCTCGGAAGATATGAGCCTGAGCATGATCGCCGACTCCGACATCTCTAAGGAGAAAAAAGCGACAGGGATTTTCAGGTCGATCGAGGCGTGTGCGGCTATCGTCAAGGCGAGGGCGGTCTTTCCTACCGAAGGCCTCGCGCCGATCACGATGAACTCCGAGTTCTGGAAGCCGCTCGTCATCGCGTCGAGGTCAGTGAGTCCGGAAGGGACTCCAGTAAAGGCCTCGGGATTCGTGCTCAGCTTCTCGATGAGCAGCATTGTCTCGGTGACGATCTCTTTGGCCGAATGGTATTCGGCGCTCCGGCGGTTCTGGGATATCTCGAAAATCTTGGCCTGCAGCTCGTCGAGGACCTGATCGACATCTATGGTCTCTTCATGAGCCATCGCGGCCATTTCGGACGACAGTTGAATAAGGCGCCGCCTCGTCGCCATCTCCTGCACGATTTGGGCATAGTATTCAATATTGGCCGCCGAGGGGGTAAAAGACGCGAGGCTTGCCACATACGCGCTGCCCCCTATCCTATCAAGGCTGCCGCGGCCGCGGAGTTCCTCGGAGAGTGTAATCAAGTCGGGCTTCTGGCCCTTCTCATGCATCGCGAGGAGCGCCTCAAAAACCTCTTGATTTGCAGGCTCATAAAAGCTTTCAGAACGAAGATATTTCAGAACGTTGTTTATGGCCTCCGGATCGATGAGGAGGGCGCCAAGACAGGCCTGCTCCGCGTCTCCATTGTAGAGAGGCATCGTATCTTTGAGCGATGGACCTGCCATCCAATACTCCTTAAGGGTGTTACACTCGCACACTGAATCTATACTCTGTCATCTTCGGGGTCAATATAAAAAACCGCCCCTTTGAGGGGGCGGACAAAAAATGTATCTCTAGTATTCTTGGAAGAACAATTAGCCCAATCAGCCCAACTGTCCGCGATTGACAGCCGCCTCGAAGGCCGCAGCCTGTTCTTCTGCGGTGGCAGGCTCAGCCTCGACACGCTGGCGGCGAGGCCTATGTTTCTTCGCTTCTCCCTCGGCGGGCTTTTTTTCTTCCGATGCGGTGGCCGCCTGCGCTTCTACGGAACAGCGGAGAACCGCTTCGTCTTTTTCATAAAGCTTTATGACTACTTTATAATTGCCCACGGACTTAATCGCGCGGCCCGGTACTTCGATTTTTTTCCGATCGACCTCGATGCCCTTTTTCAAGAGCTCATCGGCAATCGTGTGGTTCGTCACCGCCCCGTAGAGCTTTCCGTTATTGCCCGCCGGCATAGTAATGATAAGCTGATCTGCCTCGATTTTTTCCTTGAGAGAGCGCGATGCGAGCCTCTTCTGCTCCTTTATGGCCAGGATCTCAGCCTGACGCTTTTGAAGCATCGCCGCGGTCTTCTCATTGTAGACCATCACCAGCTTTTTGGGCAAAAGATAGTTGCGCGCGTATCCAGGGGCAACTTCCTTTATGTCTCCAATTTCTCCCAGATTGGGTATGTCCTGATTTAATATAACTTTCATGTTCAGGCTCCTTTATATTTTCGATATTGCAACCAGACTTCCGATACGCCGAGTACCGGCACAAGCATTGCAACAGTCAGCCCGACTTTCATGTCGAGCAAAATGAGCACGACGAGCAGAACCGGCACAAAGCCGGTCATGCGGTGCATGCCCTTCGATTGGAAAAAACACGAAACAACACTGAACCCCTGAAGCGCATACCAAGAAACAGCGGCCAGCGAGGCATTCCACGCGATAATCGCCAGAATACCACTTTTGTGTCCGTAGAGCACGACGAGCAACAGGACCCATCCGGCGAGGCTCGGCCACAGCAGCCACGACGGCACATCGAATGAAGGTGTCTTTCTCTCTTGCGTTGCATCTTTACCGGATGCTTTTTTAAGAACCACGAGACGATTGCCGATCCACCAGCTGCCGGCGAGCATAAGCCACAGCACTGCGCCGAAGCAGTCGAATATGATGGAGACTGCAGGGGCGACGTAGGTCTGCGCGATAGCCGCTATATCCAGGTTTTGCAGCCCGGTTGAGGCAAGCATCTGTACAATAACGCCAGCGATTGACTGCTGCACTTCTTGTGTACCTATGCTCGCTTGCAGAAGGAATCCGAAGATGATCGCAAGCACCACAGCAGCCACCACAAGTTTTTTCCATACATCAATGCCAACCAGATTTGCCAAGCCTATCGCCAAGAGAAGCAACACCGGGGACACAATGGTCTGCAGCAGAAAAGGCACTTGCATCAACTCGAGATTGGAAAGTCTCAGCGCATTGCCAAGTCCCACAATGATAAGCGACACAAGCATGGAAAGCAAACCCTCTTTTTTGCCTTCCTTGCGGAATACATATTGAATGGGAACAAGAAATGCCGGCGCGAGAAATCCGCTTGCGTAGAGAATACCCGACAAAATCCCCGAAGAGAGAAATACAGGAATGTGGCGATCGCGGGAGTACACCGAATTCATGCTCTCTTGTGCTTCCATTTTCTGTCTTTGCGCTTTCTGAGGAGTGCTTCTCTGGCTATTTTACCACATAGGGCAGAAGCGCCAGGGATCTGGCGCGCTTGATATTGACGGCGAGCAGACGCTGGTGCTTCGAGCATGTCCCCGTGATACGGCGCGGCAGAATTTTGCCACGCTCTGTCGTATAACGTCGAAGCATGTCTGCATCTTTATAATCGATCTTCACATTCTGGGTGCAGAACCGGCAGACTTTCTTGCGGAAAAACCCCTTGCCCTTGCGGGGACCGTTTCTGTCATCCTGATCTCTGCGTAGATCCTGCTGATCCACTTCTGCGCGAGAGGCCTTGGCCTCTTCAATATCCTTCATTTCATCCATACTAATCTCCTGTCAAAACGGAATGTCATCTGTGAATTCGTCGATTGCCGGAGGAACCGATGTCTGGCCATTGGAGGGTTCGGGCTTCGGGGCGGCTGCGTCAGGAGCATATCTTCTACCACTCACATCTCCGCTTCCCTGAGGAGGAGCGCCGATAGGGCGAATCGTCGCAGCGACGATGACTACTTTTGAGCGCTGCTGACCATCCTTTTCCCATCGGTCCTGGCGGAGTTCGCCCTGCACGGCGACCTGGCGGCCCTTCAGAAGATATTTACTCAATCCTTCTGCGCTTTTGCCATAGAATTCGATATCAAAATAATGCGGTTCGTCCACCCACTGATCATCCTGTTTCTTCGAGCGATTCACCGCAATCGAAAAACGGCAAATTGGAAGCCCCGACGGGGTATATTTCAATTCGCTGTCACGAGTAAGGCGTCCAACCAACACTGCAACATTGATATCGCTCACGATACGCTCCTTCCCTTTTCCCCGGATTTATTCTTCAATTTTTACGACTAGGTGCTTTAAAATCGATGGGCTAAGCTTTATCGCGCGTTCAAGCGCAACGATCGATGCGGGCTCGAGATTCATGCGGTAGAGCACATAGTGAGCGCGCGCTTTTTTCTTGATAGGATACGCGAGAGGCCTATCTCCCATATCTTCTTCTTTTACATCCATCGCCTTATGCTGCGCGAGCACATCGGCAACCGCCTGTTTGCCAGCCTTGAACTGATCTTCCTCAGAGTTCAAGACAGCGACAAGTTCATACTGTCTCATTCAATCCTCCCTGTGGACGTATGCACCCATACGGGCGCGCATGATCCGGCGATACAGCCGGATAAAGAGGGCCTTGTCTATATATCACAAAAGATTGCAAAGAGCAAGCGTCGCCCGCTTGCATGGCCAGCGATTTATTTTCATAATAGCGGAGCAATCGATATTTTGAGCTGCTTTATTCAATACTTTGGAGTGTATTACATGCCCTCTATTCAACCGAGAGTTTTAAAAGGATTTCGCGACTTTTTGCCAGATGTGGAGATGGCGCGCGCCTCCCTTATAAAAAAGCTTGAGCAAGTATTTGCTTTATTTGGATTTGTCCCCATCGACACGCCGGTTCTCGAATATGCCGATATATTGCTCGGCAAGGGAGGCGGGGAAACCGACAAGCAGGTATATCGCTTCCTGGATCACGGGGAGCGGGATGTGGCGATGCGCTTCGATCTCACGGTACCCTTCGCGCGCTTTATGGCGGAACATGCCGAAGAGCTCTATCTGCCCTTCAGGAGATACCACATTGCGAAAGTATGGCGTGGTGAAAATACGCAGCGCGGTCGATACAGGGAATTCATGCAGGGCGATTTCGACATTGTCGGCACAGATGCCGCCTCGGCGGACGCCGATATTCTCCTCACCGCGGCGGAGGCCATGACTGCGCTTGAAGTCGGGGGGTTCTCGCTCCGCATCAATCACCGTGCGCTCTTCAACAGGTTTCTAGCCCGCATCGATGCATTGGACAAGTCGGTCGAAATCCTGAGGACCGTGGACAAGCTGGAAAAAACAGGGCCGCAGGCAACGGCGGAGATGCTCGCGACTCTCGTAAGCCCCAGTCTGGCGGACGATATTCTCTCCTTCATACAAAAAGAGAAAGGCTTCGAACAGACGCTCGAGAAAATGTTCGGCTTCTGCGATCCGGGCGACCAGGAGGCACGGGCGGCCCGTGCGCGGCTTCTCGACATCATGAACTTCCTCGCGGCGGCCGGCGCCGAGCGCCACATCGTACTCGACCCGAGCATCACGCGCGGGCTCGACTACTACACCGGCATGGTGGTGGAGACTTCGCTCGCGGCCCTGCCGGAAATCGGCTCCGTGTGTTCCGGCGGCCGATACGATGAGCTCGCAAGTCTCTATACCGACAGAAAATTGCCTGGAGTTGGAGCCTCGATCGGACTTGACAGGCTTATGGCGGCCCTAGATGCGATCGGCATCGCGGCAGGCTCTGATATATCGACGCAGGTTCTCGTCATCAATCAGGAAGGAGCACCGGGCACCGAACTTCATAGACTTGCGGCGTCGCTGAGGAATGCAGGATTTGCCTGCGAAGTGTTCCCCGAACCGAAAAAGACGATCGCCCAATATACCTATGCCGAACGAAAACATATCCCCCTTGCGGTCTTTACGAATGCGGCGTCGGGTCCTTTCACGATGAGAATTCTTTCCCGCCGCGAAAATATTGAGATCACGGATTTCACAAACCTCTGCGAAACCGCAAAGAGAGAGCTGCATGTCTCGGCTTGAGGCCCCAGAAACGGGGGAGATAAAGGCTGACGATCCAACGCCTGCGAAAGAGAACGGCCTCCTCGACGGCAGCATCCACACATTCGTCCTGCGATCGGGCAGGTTGACCGAGGCTCAGCGCAGGGCAATTGAACAATTCGGGCCAAACTACATTGTGCCGATTGGAGAAGACTTTCTCGATTTGGAATCCCTCTTTCCTGAGGCAAGGCCCCTTGTCCTTGAAATCGGCTTCGGCATGGGGCAGGCGACATGGCAAATCGCGCAAGGCAGAAATACCTTCAATTACCTTGGCATCGAGGTTCACGCCCCTGGTGTCGGAAGACTCATACTCGATCTGGAGCGCCATGGGCTCAAAAATGTACGCATTATCCAGTACGATGCCATCAAGGCGCTGAAAAACATGGTCCCTCCCCGAAGCCTCGCAGGCATCCATGTCTTTTACCCGGACCCCTGGCCCAAGAAAAGGCACCACAAGCGCAGGCTCATGCAAGGCGTTATCGTTGCGCTCATGGCGGAGAAGCTCGCGCCGGGCGGGTATCTCTATTTCGTGACCGACATCGAAGAGTATGCGTCGTTTGCCAAGGGCACCCTCGATTCCTGCCTCGCGCTGAAGAATCAATTTGAAGGCTATGCGCCACACCAGACATGGCGGCCGGAGACAAAATTTGAAAAGCACGCGATACATTCTGGCCGTGGCACGTTCGAATTGCTTTACGTCAAAGCCTAAACATCACTCACAAAGTGTTGAAAAAATCGCTCAGTCTTCGATAAAGGGCGCTTATTTTTTCTTTCAGAGGTCCCGGAATTGCAAGTTTTTCCGCGTAATCGACGAGGAGCTCCGCGCTTGAAAGGCTCTGATTGAGCGCCTCGGAGAAGGAGCGCGTCGGCTGATACCAGAAATTGCCTACACCATCGGAATAGAGACCTATAAATCCAAGATCCCCGGATTTTTTAAATTTGGTCACATGAAGGATCATCTCAAGGGAATTGGCGAGCGCGGCGAGCGTCTGTTCGGCGGAACCCGATTCCCCCTCAAGAGAGAAATTCATGTGCTGAGGCCAATCGGTTGTCAAATCACGGCCAATATCAATCCATTTCAGAGCTTTAATCACGGTGGAAAGCTTTTCGCCGTTGAACAGCTGCGCCTTACCCCAGACGACCCGTGCCCTGAGTGTCTTGCCGAATTCCTCGTCGGCCGGCCCGATGAGTGCCGCGATTTTTGACAGGCGGCCCCAATCGAGCACCACCGTCCTCTTCGATTGCTTTTTTCCCTCTATAGGGAACAGCTCGCCGCCGAGCGAGATTGTGTCCAGTTTTCCACCGACGGACGCTTCTACCTGCTCTTGTTCGGACTTACGCTTTCCGCGTCCCTTGTCATGCAGGGTCTCGCCCCGCACAAATTTCTCAGGAACTCTCACGCGCTCTCTTTCTTTGGACGCTCTAAGATTTTTCCCTGCCACGGACCCTTTCTGCCTGATCGCGACGAGCTGGTCCGCAAGTTCGGGGGAAATGCGATACAGCTGTGCCTTCGAAAGGGGTGAGACAGACATCGCGTACATGCGCGTCGTCCGCACGATCTCGCCTGCGACGATGAAGTCGGCATCCTGGCGGAACATGACCGAGCCCGGGTGTATCTGAATCCTCTCGGCGGTGAGGGAACTGAACAGCCCTCTCCCCTCCCTGGCGCACACGAACTGAATGAGCCCCCGGCTCACCGCGCACAGATAATCGGAGATCGCCCCGCCCGAACCGATCGGAACGCCGAGGTCGGACACAATCAGTTCAAGCTGCTCCCTTATTCTCACTATTTCCCGCAGAGTCCGCTCGTCGAGATAGTTGCGCTCGCAGAATCTCGCCTTGTCTCGGGCCGAGAAAAACTCGCCATAGAGCCGAAGATACGAGGCAAAATCGCCCATAGGGTCCCGAAACCGATGGTGCGCCGCACGTGCCTCGGTCTCCTCCCCGGGAGGAAGGATGTAGGGGCTCGTCGTGGAAAGAAAAGCCGAGGCGATCAGAGTCTCGCCGATCACGTCCGGATATTTGAGCAGCGCTTCCACGATCATGCGCGACAGCTTCGGCAGAAGCGGGAAGGCGCACATCATTTCCCCGATGCGCGTGAGCGTGCGGTCGGGGTTCAGTGCATCGAGCAGATTGAGCACTTCGATGGCGCCACGAATCGCGCTTTTGGGTGGCTTCGTTATAAAATCAAAGTGTTCGAAATCCGTGATGCCGAGTTCCGCCATGCGCAGCAATACCTCGGACAGGTCTGTGCGGTGTATCTCTTCGGTGGGATACAGCGGCCGCGAATCGAAATCTTTGATCGAATACAGCCTATAACAGATGCCCGGACGCGTGCGGCCCGCCCTTCCCTTTCGCTGATTGCAGGAAGCTTTTGAGATCGGTGTCTCTATGAGACTGGCGGTAAAGGTTCGCGGATTGTAATAATTTATCTTTGCAAGCCCGGAATCGATGACCACCGTGATTCCGTCGATGGTGACGCTCGTCTCCGCGATGTTGGTCGAAATCACGACCTTGATTTTCCCTTCGGGCGGCGGCTCGAAAACCTTCTCCTGCTCGTCTTTCCCAAGCCGGGCATAGAGGGGAATGCAGTGAAGCCTGCGAGCCCACTGGCTCGCCATGAGGGTCTGAAGACATTCCTTTATCGTCTTCTCGCCAGGCAGAAATATGAGGATGTCCCCCGGTTCCGCGCCCGCGTCGCCGCTGACCACTCTGCCGACAATCGACAGAATTTTGTCGTATAGCGCCTCATCCGAAGATCGATAATAGACGCCCTCGGCCCCCTGTGTCCGAGATTCCGGATTCGATGGCACTTCCGGTACGGTCTTGATGGCATCATAGACCACGCGCACCGGATACATCGGGGCATCGATGCGTACGACCGGACATTCCCCGAAGTATTCGGAAAAGACTTCCGCGTTGATGGTCGCGGACGATACGATGACGCGAAACTCTCGTCGCGCCTCAAGCACCTTTTTCAATAAACCCAGGATAAAATCGATGTTCAAACTGCGCTCATGCGCCTCATCGACCATGATCACGTTGTAGTGGCTAAGGTAGGGATCGAGCTTCATCTCCTGGAGCAGGATGCCGTCCGTCATTATTTTTATCGCGGTATCGGGTACGGTCGCGTCTTCAAACCGCATCTTATACCCGACGATGCCCGGTATGCTTGTATTTAGTTGATGTGCGATAAAATCACTTACGGATAAGGTTGCGATTCGCCTGGGCTGGGTGATGCCTATTATCCCGTTCGAAGCGTATCCCGCCTCATGAAGGATGATGGGAAGCTGCGTGGTTTTTCCCGAGCCCGTCGGGCTCTCCACGACGATGACTTGATTTTCGGCGAGCGCTTCAAGAATCTTGGCTTTTTGTTGATAGATTGGTAGATCATGAGGATTTATCATGTCTTCAAGTGTAGCGTCCAGGACAGATTTTAACCAGTATCCGACATTCCCGTACGCGGTACTTTCTGCTAAAATCACATTATGCAATTCGATGATCTGCCGAAAGACCTCAAGTCCTCTCCTGCTCCGCTCACGGTCTCCCAGATTACCTCGCTCATAAAAGATGACCTTGAAAATAAATATCCGGACATCACCGTCGAGGGTGAAATTTCCAATTGCAAGACGGCGGCATCGGGCCACTTCTATTTTTCACTCAAGGACGAACAGTCGGTCCTGCAGGCCGTCATGTTCCGCCGCGACATGCTTTCCCTCTCGTTTGTCCCCAAGGATGGTATGAAAGTCTGGGCGAGAGGCGGTATCTCGGTCTACGCGGGAAGGGGGCAGTACCAGCTCATCACAAGGAGCATGAAAAAGGCGGGCCTCGGCGATATCCTCGCGATGCTCGAGGAACGAAAACAGAGATTCGCGAAAGAGGGCCTCTTCGATGAGTCGAAAAAGAAGCCCATCCCTCTCCTCCCCTCACGAATAGCCGTCGTGACAAGCCCTACGGGCGCGGCGGTGCGCGATGTCATCCGCGTACTCCACAGGAGGAACCCAAAGGTCGACATTCTCGTGCTGCCCGCACTGGTGCAGGGAGACGACGCCGCGACGTCAATCGCCGCAAGAATTCGACAGGCGAATCTGTGGAATCTGGCCGATGTCCTGATCGTGGGACGTGGAGGCGGTTCCATAGAAGACCTGTTGCCTTTTTCGGAGGAAATCGTGGTTCGGGCCATCGCGGAATCGAATATACCCGTCATAAGCGCCGTGGGGCATGAGACTGACTGGGCACTCTCGGACTATGTCGCGGATATTCGGGCGCCGACTCCTTCTGCGGCGGCGGAGATGGCGTGCAGCGACATTGAACTGGTCTACAAAGAGTTAACTCACTTCGAAACCATGCTCACGCAGTCGATGAAACAGACCCTCGCGCACGCACGGCAGAGGTTGTCGGCGGTCTCCCCGCGCACCATGGAGGGAATTTTCGTCCGAAGGCACCTCTCGCTGGTACAGCAGTTCGATACCGCGATCGAGACGATTCGGCATGGCATGCAGAAAAAAATGGATGGCTACCACAATCGCCTTGCCTTGGCTTCCAGCGCTGTCGAACTTTCCAATCCCAGGGCAATCATGAAGCGGGGTTTTTCTGTCG
The DNA here is from genome assembly GCA_002425765.1 of Spirochaetaceae bacterium UBA5556. GTDB lineage: Bacteria > Spirochaetota > Spirochaetia > Treponematales > Rectinemataceae > Rectinema. Next base: position 166,783 of record DIMW01000004.1, read on the forward strand.
TAGAGAAACACAGCCGCACGAGCGCTGGAGGACAAAACGATGTGAGCGAAATAATCCGCTCTGCGAGAACACTGACCACGGGCGATGAGGTACATATCTTATTCTATGAGGGTGAAGCGGACGCCTCGATTCGTGGCACCGCACCCGATGCCGACAGGAGCAACGAACAATGAAAGACTTTGAAAAAAAAATCGCGCGCTTAGAGCAGGTAGCCGAAAAAATGCGTGACCCCGATCTCCCGCTTGAAAAATCCTTCGGCCTTTTCGAGGAAGGGGTCTCTCTCGCCCGTGAATTGAAAGGCGAGCTCGATGCACTTCAGGGCAAAGTGGAGGTCCTCTTAAACAGCCTCGAGGAGACGGGGATGGAACAATCAACTTCTCCGCGCATCGCCGATTTTGAAACGTCGGAGGACGAACAGCAGACGGCTTCAGGGAAAGAAGACGAGTGACGAGTCCTACCGCCCACCCACAAGCGCAGCCTGGACGATCGGTATCAGCGATCTATCCGAGTCTGCGAGCTCCATGTCGATAATAGTATCGAGCGGCAGCCAGGCGGCTTCCGAATGCTCGTTCAGAATCGCTATATTCGCGGGATCCAGTGAAATTTCCCAGGCCGCCAGCGCGCGAGTCTTGCCCTTGTGTGCGAATAGGCTTTCGCCAAGAAATCGAAGCACTTTTATGGGCGCGTCAAACTCCTCGAGAAATTCGCGCACAAGTGCCTCTTCGTCCGATTCCGCACGTTCGACCTTTCCTCCGGGAAATTCCCAGCGCTGACTCATCTCGGAGGCATCTTGTCTGCGCCGGGCAACGAAAAACAGCTCGCCGCGTACGGCGATACCGGCTACGGAACGTAACAATGAAATAGATGTATCTCTTTTTTGTTTGCTGCCCATCGCTTCTCTCTCAGCCATGCGTGCTCTCTGAAGTCATACGCGCACATGCGTGCGCAAGATCGACAGGCGTAAACCAGCCCTTGTCGCGCGAAAGCTGTCTGCCTGCCCAGCCGTGCACAAGCACGGCTGCTATTATTGCCCAAGATAAATTATTGTGCCACAAGGTATTATCTTCACTTGATTCACAGGCTTCGTTTTCTCTTGAAAAGGCGATCCAGCGGGCGAGAAGCCCTCCGGCAAGCCCGGACAATACGTCGCCAGACCCCGCTATTCCTAGGCCCGCCGCGCTTCCGTCGAAGACCGCGCAAGTCCCGTCCGGAAAGGCGATATGCGTCGTCGAGGCACGCAGGGCGAGAGTAATACCAAATTTTTCTGCGAGGGCAGCCAATTGTCTCACGGTCTCCGAGTTATTAGAGGCGGGCCTGTTTGCCTCGTCCAGAAAGGAAAGAAGTTCTCGAAATTCCCCCGGGTGAGGGGTGAGAATAAGAGGTGCCTTGAAGAACTGGGGATGGTCACGATTTTTTTCCGCGAGCCCTGCAAAAAGACGAACGGCATCCGCATCGAGGACGAGAGGAGTCTCGGCATGGATCAGCGTATCGAGGACTTTCTCTCTCCCTTCGTCGGCCCCCCAGCCGGGGCCCACGACGACCGCATCCCAGGATTCCGGAAAAAAGGACTTCTCGGAGAGTACGCGCACGATCGCGGCATCTCCCACCGCGGTGAGATATGAAGAAAACAGCTCCTCATCACAATAGAGTGAGATGTAGCCCGCTCCCGCGGCGGCCGCTCCCCGGACACAGTGGAGCGCGGCCCCTGCCCCAGACGGACTCCCGGCGAGAACCGCAATCCGCCCTCGCTGCATTTTATGCGCCCACCGGGAGATTGGGGGCAAAAAATTCCCGATATCGTCGTCCTCCAGAAGCCATGTGCCCGCCGAAGGCGCGTCTGCCCAAAGAGGGAAGATTCCACCAACAGGAATAATCTCTCCCGCGTAAGGCCTTGCGGCCGGCATATAGAGGGCCTCCTTCATCGGTTCTATGCAGAGTGTAGCATCCGCGCGGACAACAGGATAATCCGGTTGCCAGTCATCCCCCAAACCCGACGGTATATCGATAGCCACGATATAAGGGGCTCTGTCGCCATGTACCGCTCGGTCTTGATTCAGGGCCCCGAACATTCGCATCGCGCCCGCCGCGCTCTCCTTCGCGCGACCATGCGCGCCGGTGCCAAGAATTGCATCGAGAACAATATCTTGGCTAGAGAGCTTCGCCGAAAGGGCGGCCTCGCCGGCGGTGTCGTAACGGACGATTTCGACGCCGGACCGTTCGGCGCGGCGGAGGTTCAACTGCGCGGTCTCTTTCAGAGTGTCTGGCCGGGGAATAAACGCTACGAGATGCTGAAAACCCTCAAGCCTTGCGTGCCTCAGCAACGCTAGCGCATCGCCTGCGTTATCCCCTTTGCCGCACACCGCCGCGATCGATATCTCCCTTCCAAGCTCGCGCGAATCTGCCGCCTGAGACTCCATAAGCTTTTTCTGAATCACTTTCTGCTTCAACTCCTGCCACAGCCGCATCGCCGCTATTTCCATGAGATTGTCCGATGAAAAATCAAACATCTCTCTGGTGAATGCATCAAGTCTGAGAGATTGAGAAGTCGATAGAAGAGGACGCATCTATAAGACCTCCGGATTCACTATACTCGCTTGACTTTCATACGGCAAGCAAACCATGCGTTCATAAAACCTATTCACTTCACATATGCGGAAGTTTGCACGCATACATTCTCAATGTTGAAGGAAGCTGCCCAAGCAGATACAGATAACCATCATCCCCCACCGTCATCGCCACAAGCGTAGCTCCAGGATCGGGAACCGAAAAATTCAATTTTCCGATCACTTTCCCCTTTTGATTGTATCGGAACACTTCACCTCCGATGCCGACAGCATCCCAACGAATACTGAGAATACTGCTTGATCTCGCAGCGATGAGCTGCTGGTCGACCCCTAAATCGCTGACACTGCTCTGCAGGGGAAATGAATCCAAAATCGTGCCGGTTCCGGCGTCGATCTCTACGATCCAGCCGCCGACGGGATCGATGGAGAGTGTCACTCCCGAATCGGGATCGTACTTTTCCATGTAGTAGTTGATCTTCAGCACGACAACCGGTCTTCCGTTGGAATAGGTCGGAGATATGGATTCAAGCGAGGCGATTATGCGGATGCCTCTGCCTTCCGGATTTTTTTCAAGGATTGAGGAAGGAACTGGCATAGTCTGATCGTTCAACTTCAGGACATGCAAAAATACGCCATTCCTGTCATAAAAATAGACAAGAGTCTCGGATTCCGAGGCACAGAGCACCGCAAGATCGTCGTTTTCCAGAGCGTCGAGCTCTGTGATAACCGGGAACATGTTCCCGCCAATACCTTCCTGTCCAAGTGACGGTAACTCTCTGCCATTGGAATCAAATCGTCTGATGAACCTATTGTCTGCCACATACAGGAGTTGTCTCGAGTCCGCGGTCATTGGCCACGGGTCATTGAAAGCGACCTGCATGGCAATGCGTCCAAGCTCCTTCCCTGCGGAAAGGTCATTGATCTGCACATCTTTCAGCACGAGAGGGGCGCTGCCCTTCTCTGGATCATACCACATGGCCAATGTCTGGCCATACGATGAAATGCGCAAAATTTTAGCCTCCCCCCGGCTCAAGAGATGGAATATACCTCGCTTGAGCGAAATGCCGACGGTATTCTTCTCCCCTCCTGACATGTCGAGTGAGGAATCCGACTTTCCATACCCAAGATCGAAGAACACTTTAGTCTTCATCTCGTCCGTCGAGGCGGAACAACTTGCAAAGAGCACAATGAGCACACTTGCCCGCAGGAAACGTGAAATTCTCTTCATCGCCTGGATTATAGCATTCCTTGACCCTTTATGAGAACGAAAGTATTCTTTATGCATGTCTGGGAACATCCTCGCCGCTCTCTTAGGTTCAAAAAAAGAGAAAGATATCAAGGCAGTCTTGCCTATATTGCACAAGATAAATGCTCTTGAGTCATGGGCTCTCTCGCTCTCCGATGCCGATTTCCCCGCGATGACAAACAAATTCAGGGAACGCTTTGCGCAGGGCCAGACGCTTGATGACTTGTTGCCAGAGGCATTCGCCCTTGTCCGCGAGGCCGCCCGGCGGAAACTCGGCGAACGCCCCTTCGACGTGCAGTTGGTCGGAGGAATCGTGCTTCATCAGGGAAAAATCGTGGAGATGAAAACCGGTGAAGGTAAGACACTTTCATCAGTCGGCGCGGTCTACCTCAACGCACTGACGGGAGAAGGTGTCCACGTCATCACGGTCAACGACTATCTCGCCGAACGCGACAGCCAGTGGATGGGCCAGATATACAAGTTTCTGGGTCTGTCCGTCGGATGCATTCTCTCGTCAATGGACAACGCGGCCAGGAAAATCTCATACTCCTGCGACATCACCTACGGCACCAACAACGAATTTGGGTTCGACTATCTGCGCGATAATATGGTGTGGTCCATGGACCAGAAAGTTCAACGGGGCCACGCCTATTGCATCATCGACGAGATAGACTCCATCCTCATCGATGAGGCGCGTACCCCCCTCATCATCTCTGGCCCCGCCGATGACGACACCTACAAAGTCAACGAGGTCAATCGCCTTGCCCTGTCTCTCGTCGAAGTAAAGAAAAATCCAGAGACGGGGGAATATCCCGATGAGTCCAAGGGAGAGCTGCTCGAAGGCGACTTTAAAATCGACGAAAAATCGAAGCGAATCATGTTCACGAGTGAGGGCATGAACCATATGGAGTCGCTCCTTCAAAAGCGCGGGCTCATTAAAGGCAGCCTCTTCAACCCCGAGAACTTTGAATTTGTCCATTACTTTACACAGGCGGTGCGCTCCCAGCGCCTGTTCAACAAGGATGTCGATTATGTCGTTCAGGAAAATCAGGTACAAATCGTCGACGAATTCACCGGACGCATTCTCCACGGGAGGCGCTATTCAGATGGTCTCCATGAGGCGATTGAGGCGAAAGAGCGGATAAAAATAGCGCGGCGCAACCGCACGCTGGCGACGATCACCTTTCAAAATTACTTTAGATTGTATAAAAAACTAGCCGGCATGACGGGGACCGCTGATACCGAGGCGGAGGAGTTTACCAAAATATATAATCTTGATGTCGTGGTGATCCCCACAAACCGACCTGTCGTCCGGGCCGACGAAAACGATCTGGTCTATCTGAACGAAGCAGAAAAGTTCGACGCAATTTTAAATGAGATAAAGACAATGCACGCAAAGGGCCAACCTATCCTGGTCGGCACCGTGTCGATTGAAAAATCCGAAAAACTTTCGACTATGTTGATGCGCAACGGTATCCGGCATGAAGTTCTGAATGCCAAAAACCACGCGCGGGAAGCGCTGATCATCGCCGAGGCGGGCGCCAAAGGCTCCGTGACGATCGCAACCAACATGGCCGGACGCGGCACCGACATCAAGCTCGGTGGCAACCCTGAATTTCAGGCACGGCGAAAGGCCGGCACGGAGGCCCCCGAGGAAAAATACAGGGAAGCGCTGGCCCAAGAGTACGAAATATGGACACACGATTATGAGGAGGTGAAGAGTCTAGGCGGGCTCTGCGTGATTGGCACGGAGCGCCATGAGTCGAGACGAATCGATAACCAGCTACGCGGTCGCAGCGGCCGCCAGGGTGATCCAGGCCGCTCTATATTCTTTATCTCTCTCGATGATGACCTCATGCGCCTCTTCGGAGGAGAAAACTTCAAACAGCTCATGGGCAGAGCAGGCATGAAGCCCGGAGAACCTATCTACCACCCTCTTCTCAATAAATCGATCGAAAGCGCGCAGAAAAAGGTAGAAGAGAGAAACTTCGAAATTCGAAAACACTTGCTAGAATACGACGATGTGCTCAACAAACAGCGAAATTTCATCTATGATCAGCGCAACTCGATACTCGCCGACGATGATCTCATAGAGAGAGCCAGGGACGCAGCCCATGAGATGCTTGAGGATCAAATTGAGATACTCGCCCAGGCCATCAAGGACACCCCCAGCAAGGCGATACCGGATTTCTGCTCCTGGACTTTCGATACTTTTGGCGTCGACCTTCCGGCGAAGCAAGCGGCCGAACTCTATCAGTCCGGCAATCTCTCCCAAGAAGTGCAAAAAATACTCGGCCTCGACCTCGCCACAAAGGTTGAAACGGCGGGAACCGAGAGTCTCAACTTCTTCATCCGGTTTTCATATCTGCAGGAAATCGATGAAAAGTGGCTCGATCACCTCGAATCGATGGAGGCCTTGAGGGAGGCGGTCTACCTTCGGAGCTACGCCCAGAAAAATCCTCTCCTCGAATACAAACTTGAAGGCTCCGACATATTCGAATCCCTCATCCTCTCGATTCGCCACAACATCGCTTCAAAGGTCTTCCGCGTAAAAATCAAAGAGAGCGCCCAGTCCGCAGAAGCACAGGCGCCCCAAGCCCCAAGGATTGAGGCTGCGCAGACGAGTCATCAATCGGTGGGTTCCTTTGCGGGAGAGGCTGGTGAGGCGCGCAAGGAGTCGGCCATAGCCGCGGCGGCGGCCCCTGCCTCCACCACTGTCGTGCGGCAGGGCCAGAAAATCGGCCGCAACGATCCATGCCCCTGTGGCTCAGGTAAAAAGTATAAATACTGTCATGGCCGATGAGAAAAAAACGTCAGGCCAGAATCCGGCGATGAACAGCCGAAGCCTGTAGTATGTCGCTCAATTGTGAAGAGATCGATCTCATTCTTTCAGAGGTTCCTCTTGAAGGGACAAAGATACAGAATATCTATCAGCCCTCCTTTGACTCCTTGATACTGGAGCTCTATGGCCAGGGAGTCCTCACCCGGTACCTCATCAGCATCGCACACAATGCGTGCAGGCTTCATCCGCTAAACGTGGTGCCTCCAAAAAACGAGCGCCCCCTTCGCTTTATGGAATGCCTTCGCTCACGGGTACGGGGAGGCAGCATCGTCCATGCGGCGCAGCTTGCAAAGGATCGCATCATAAAAATCGATATCGTAAGGGCTGATGAAGATGGCTTTCCGGTACAATTATATCTCTATGTACGACTCTGGAGCGGCGCAGGAAACGTCCTGCTCGTATCGAATGAAGGGATCATCATCGATGTACTCCGGCGCCTCCCCTCCCGAAACGAAATGTCGGGGGCGACCTTCTCTCTCTCGCCTCCCCCGGGAAATACTCAGCCCTCCAAGCGATATGTCATCCGCGAGCTCGAAGGCGAGGGGCCTTTCTGGCAGCGTGTCGAGCGCTATTACGCACAGTCTGCAGGCCACCTGTCTCGGGAGACCTTGATCTCACAGGCTCAGGAGATTTTTGAGCGCAAAAAGTCAGGCATCGAGATGCGGCTCGCACAACTCGTGTCAAAGCAAAAAGAATATCTAGAGGCCGAACGATATCGCCAAATAGGCGATATCCTCATCGCCGGCTATTCCACCGAAATTCGGGGAGTAAAAACCTTTGCCCGCAGCTTCGATTTTTACGAGAACAGAGAGCTGCTCATCGAAATCGATCCCAAAGCCAGCCCGGCCCAAAATGCTGTGACATATTATGAAAAATACCACAAAGCCAAGGACGGCATTGACGAGATCAACGCAGAAATCCATCGTTGGGAAGCGACGCGCAAACGGCTCGAGGTATGGTTTAGGCGTCTCGAGTCAGAAACCGATCCTCTCGCCATCGCCCAGGCCCTCCGAAAAGGCGGGGCTGCGCGGAGCAGAGAGAAGCCCCGCTACCCTTGCCAATATCTGGAATATAGAGGATGGACAATTCTCATAGGCAGATCGGGCAAAGAAAATGACGAGATACTGCGACATATTGCCCGTGGTTCGGACCTTTGGCTCCATGCCCGAGATTATGCTGGCTCGTATGTCTTCATCCGGGTTCAAAAAAACAAGTCAATCCCGCCGGAAGTACTCCAGGCGGCCGCCCGGCTTGCCCTTTATTATTCAAAGGCCCGCAAGAACCTGGGAGGAGATGTCCATTCAACATTCGCCAAGAATTTACGCAGGGCAAAAGGTGGTCCCCCTGGCCTGGTGGTTCCCTATCTCGAGAAAAATTTATATATTACTTTTACTGAAGCACAAATCCGTGACATACTCGAAGAGAATCCACCCGGGGAGGAATATTCACCATGAAACGCTTGTGGGCCATTTTTACAGCATCACTCTTTATTGTAAGCATATCAACAGTTGCCGCTTCTCCTAAAGATAAAGTGACCATCTCCGTACTCAAAGGTCCTTCCGGCCTGAGCGGCGCGTGGATGATGTCAGAGCTCTCCCGAACGAGCCCCGACGAATTTGAATTCATCACCGTATCGAGTGCGGACATGGTAGTGGCGAAGCTTTTAAACGGCGAGATAGATGCGGGTGTATTGCCGGTGAATGTCGCGGCGAAGCTCTATAATGCCGGAGTGTCGGTTCAGGTTCTGGCCATAGTCGGTAACGGCATGGTGAAATTTCTGACAACCGATCCCACAGTACAAGGCCTGGCCGATCTCAAAGGCAAAACAATCTACATCGCGGGACAAAAGGCGACCCCCGACTATGTGTTCCAATACCTCTGCGCCCAGAAAGGCCTTTCCGCCGGGACAGATTATGTGCCCGTCTATAGTCTTGCTTATCCGGAGATTGCCGCGGGCCTGGCGAGTGGCAAAATTGCGTACGCCGTGCTGCCTGAGCCTTTCGCGGCTCAGGCAATATCGAAAAACCGGGACATAAAAACGCCGATAGACATCACCAAAGAATGGCGGGCCGCAACAAATCAGAGCGACTATCCGATGTCTCTCTTTGTCGCCCGAAGTTCACTCGTCGAATCCTCGCCGGAGAAGATCGGAATACTCGTCGATTCTTACCGCGCCTCCATTCAGAAAGCCCTTCAGGACCCTGCCGTCACAGGGAAACTTGCGGAGAGCCTTGGTCTTGGGATTTCCACCCAGATCGCAACAATCGCAATTCCTATCTCCAATTTCGTCTTCATCGGGGCTGCCCGCGCCGTTCCCAGCATCGAAGCTCTGCTGTCAGTGTTTTTGCAGTTCGATCCAGTCAGTATTGGCGGCATAATGCCAAACCGTTCCTTCTATGCCCCGATCCAATAATGCAAAACTGCCGCCGCTCTTATGGCGGCTTGTGGGAGTGGCCGTCTTCCTTGCTGTTTGGCAGTGTGCGGCTCTCTTTGTGAAGAGCGCGTTGATTCTGCCCAAGCCGCTGCAGGTTGTATCCGCCCTTTCGCAACTGTTGACAACAACCTCATTCTGGCTGTCCGTGGCGGGCTCCTTTTTGCGCGTGCTCGAGGCATTTTTCCTGAGCATGCTCATTGGTCTTGTGAGCGGCGCGATGAGCGGATTTTATCCTCAGGTAAAAGCTTTTATGAGCCCTTTTATCACCGTAGTGCGTGCGACGCCCGTTCTGGCGCTCATCCTGCTCGCAATGTTCTGGTTCCCTTCATCCCAGGTGCCTGTTTTTAGTGCCATCCTCATGGCTTTCCCTATTATGCACACCTCCACAGAGTCGGGGATTCACGCCGCGGATCAGAAGCTAGTACAGATGTCCAATCTTTTCCATGTGTCCAAGTCTACGATATTTTGGCGGCTCCGGGTACCTTCCGCGCTCCCCTATCTGCTCTCGGGAGCAAAAAACGCACTGGGCCTGTCGTGGAAGGTCATTGTTGCCGGCGAGGTATTGAGCCAGCCCCGAATGGCGCTCGGCACCGGCATGCAAGATGCCAGGCTCACGCTCGAGACCCAGAGCGTCTTTGCCTGGGCAATCACGACGATCCTGCTCTGTGGCCTCAGCGAATACTGCTTCGGCCTCCTTGCCAATAGGCTCAGCGACCGATTCCAGGCACTCCCGCGTGAAGACAAAGGTCGAGGTGGACAATGAGTGCCTACGTAAAAAATCTTAAAAAAAGCTTTGGCTCGCTGGATGTCCTTGAAGATATAAGTTTTGAGCTCCCAGACTCCTCCATTGTCTCGATCCTTGGACCAAGCGGCTGCGGAAAGACCACTATTTTGAATATTGTATCGGGTATTTTTAAAGCCGACTCCGGCTCTCTCGACGGCTTTGAACACAAGCGTTTTTCTTATTGCTTTCAGGAGCCAAGGCTCTTGGGATGGCTGAACGCCGAGGAGAATCTTCGATTTGCACTATCCTCCCTCATGCACTCTCGGAAAGACTCCCGGGATATAGAACTGCGCATGGAACGCTTTTTGGGCGAATCCGGTCTTTTGGAGTTCAGGGAATACAGGCCCAATCAACTCTCAGGAGGAATGCAAAAACGCCTCGCCTTGGCCAGAGCCTTCGCATTTCCCTCCGACATACTGCTGCTCGACGAAGCTTTTTCGGCGGTAGACCTCAAGCAGAAAATTGAGCTTATGCAGGCATTTCTCCGCCTGTGGATCGACGAAAAGCCGTCGGTCGTCATCGTCACGCACGATATCCACGACGCGCTCTTTCTCGCGGATAAAGTCGTCGTCCTAAGCCAGCGGCCCGCACGCATCACAGGAACGCTGAATATTGACATACCCCATGAAAAGAGAATTTTCACCTCTTCAGAACTTTCAAAATATGAGATACAACTCTACCGACTGTTGGGCTTCGATCACGCTGGCAACTCCGCACAGCCTTACCAAGCAAACGCTTTGGGTGAATCGAAAGATTCTAGATAATTCTCGCGACAGCCTCGACAAGGGCCTGGGCATCAAACGGTTTACGCAGGAGAGGAACATCGCTGGGAAGATCAACCTCGTGAGATTCATGGCCTGTCATAAATATGCAAGCAGCAATCCGATTGCCTTTCTGAAGCCGTGTCCAGAGCTTTGTGCCATAAATGCCTGGCAGCACGACGTCTGCGACCAACAGATCAAATTCCATCCGTTCAGCGAGCAGGATGGCCTCGCCCGCACTGACGCAGGTCTCAATATCCGCCCCTCCTCTTTCGAGTATCCGTTTGCATGCTTCCAAGACTGACTCATCGTCATCGACGATGAGAATACGCTTGCCCCTTAAAATCTTTGAAACCTCGTCGCCTAAAATGGCTGAAGAAGACTCTCTTGGTTTCACGGGATCATTGAATGATTCTGATCTCTGCTGACTCGGGATCTCAATGCTGAAGACAGTCCCTTCGCCCAATTCGCTTTCTACCGTTATACGCCCCCCATTCATTTCTGTGAGGGACTTTACGATTGAGAGTCCAAGACCTGTCCCTTTGCCGATTTCTTTTGTGGTGAAAAATGGCTCAAAAATCTTCGTTACATGCTGGGGATCTATGCCTGTACCATTATCCTTCACTTTTATGACTGCATATCCACGGCGCTGCGACACAATATCTTCTCGCAGATCGAGTTGGATAGAAATCCGGGGGTTCTCTATTCTTTCCAGGGCATCTCTCGAGTTTACGACAAGATTGAGCATTATTTGCTCGATATGGCTCGCATCGACATTCACCAATACGGGCTCATCGGGCATGCTCAGTGAAAATGATATCCTTTCCGGCACAAGCCTTCTCAATATCTTGAAGCTATCATTCAGAGTCTCTCTCAAGTCGATTACGCCCGGCGAATATGACTTGGGGCGGGAAAAGCCCAAAAGCTGCCGCGTCAAGACAGAGGCCTTCTGAATGACCCTCTCAATACCATGAACATCTTCCAGCGCCGCATGGTCTTCAGGTAGCTCCATCTTTACCATCTCGAGAAAGCCCATGATCGATGTCAGGAAATTGTTGAGGTCGTGGGCAACGCCGCTTGCAAGTCGCCCCATGGCTTCCATCTTTTGAGACTGAAAAAGCTCTTCCCTCAAATGCTTTGACTCTGTAATATCGACGAATTCACATAAGATATCTATTTTATTGAGCTCTTCCTGAAAAAACGAAAAATTGCAGATAAGGTCCCGCTGTCCCTGCCCCACATCTCTCGTGAGGATCTCTTCCTGAAAAACATGATCGCGTTGAAGAGTATCGAGAATTTTGGACCACTCTTTTCCCTCCTGGAACATATCCTTGATATTCTCAATTCTTCCGGTTGCAGGGAAATGCGATTCAAAGGCCTTATTGCGCTCTATTATATTCCCATCGTGATCTGCTACACATCGGGCGGAGAGGCTATACGCAAAAAGATTTCTGTATCTGCGCTCACTATCCCTTAACTTTTTTTCCATCGATGCACGGTAGAGGGCTGCCTCGACATTGGCAATGAGTTCACGCGAAGAGAAGGGTTTTACCAATATACCGAGGGGTTCTGCTTCACGCAACTTTGCCAATGAAGTGGGAACTGTGTGATCACTTATAACAAGACAATATATACCGGCCTCTCGGTGAATTTCTATCGCTTCATCGATTTTCGATTGCTGGTTGTCACCTATATCTACGATAAAAAGCGCGTAGCCTTGCTCTTTCTGATCGCCAAGAATGCCATTAGCCTCATAAAAGAGATGTACTTCTGCAAGTCTTTCTCTTTCAATGCTCTTCGCGATATCGAGTGCTATAATAGAATCAGGCTCCACAACTGCAATTCGTGGCATAGTGTTAGCCTCTCACGTTATTCTTTTATGAAGCGGTCTTTTTAAATGATTGTAGCACTTTCAGCAGGAAACTCCAAACGGATTGTACGCTCAAAATAACCGCTCGAACGGGATTTTGTGGAAAATTCAAGGATGAACGTTTTATTCTTCCTGTCCAGTTGAAATTTATTGATCTTTATGGTGTCGTTTTCGCCAAGACCAATTTCGTCAGCCGCTTCTGCAGGGCACACCCATTGCACCGAATAGAGGCCTTCAACCTTATTCGAATTTTCGAGGCGAGTCAGCTTCGCCCCCAGCATCCCTTCAAGGACGACACTTTTCTGAATGCCATCCCATGCGGGAATCAGGGAGGCCCCATCGGTGAAGCCTATACGCCGGAGCCTCCTTATGGGCTGGAAGTCGCGCTGAGCTTCAACGTAACAGAGGGCGTCTTTCGGAATTGTTGCGAGTTGAAGTTGAATCGATGCAATATCTTTCGAGAGACCATCATTCACCACGGAGAGGACATCTCCAGCGCGGAAGGCGGACAGAGACGTATCAAGATCGGCGAGCACCAGAGGGGCCTTCCCACTCCCCTTCCCCAGCATGAGCCCCAATCGTGGATGGCTGGCGGCCTTTCCATCAAACAATGCAGGAAGCGATGCGACGAGCCACTGCACGGGCAGTGCAAAGTTTATATTCTGATACGATGGTAGGCCGGCAAAGACCATGCCAACCAAAACCCCCTCGGCCGAAAAAAGAGGACTCCCGGAATTCCCTTGATTGACAGGAACATCGATCTGGGCGGCCTCCCCATATGATATGATCTTCCTGCTCAATGAACTCACAACTCCCGCAGTGACGCTATTTTCCAGTCCCACAGGAGAACCTACCGCAAAAACGCGATCACCCGCCTGAAATTTCATTGTCGTAGGCAAAAATATCGTTCCTGGCGCGGCTTCTTCGGATTGAATGAGCGCAAGGTCCATCTCCTCATCCCAACCAATCACCTTGGCGGGGACTTTTATCTGAGGGTTTTCAGAGGGACGGATGCTGATCCGGGAATAACCTTTATACGTCGGGTCCACCTCACTTTGGATCACATGATAATTGGTGAGGTAAAGACCCTTCGAAATCTGGAACGCGGTTCCCAATACCCGGTCGGGCACACTGTATCCCGATTGGAGTTTAAAACCTCGATCGACATAGACCGTGACAACGCTTGAAACTGCTCCAGCGAGCCAATCATTGGCCGGCGCATGCGCCAACACCGATCCAGACACCTTATTGTCGGCCAGCGCACCGAACCAGGCTTCGGCATCGGCATCCTCATTTTCCTTTGCCCGTTCCACCCAGCTTTTATAGTAGCTCGTCGGCTCTTTCATACTGATGACCGATTTCAGGTCTTCGCTCATATTTGGCGCCGTGCTCAGCGAGGACAGGCCGGGCTCTGCCATAATCGCCGCGGACAACGAGGCTTTACCCGCGACATAGCCATTCTTTTGAAACTTTTCCTCGGCTTCCAGGAATGCAAGCTGTAATCGCATCGACGGGGCACCGATGACGGAGAACTCGGCAGGAAGCCTTTTTGCAAGCACATCATACAACGAGGCATAGCGGGTTATCGAAGAGACCGAAAAAGAAAGTCGTCTTGCTGAGACGACATCATTTTCACCTATCGCCTTTTTAAACAAAGCGACAATATTGTCTACCGAAGTTCCGAAAAGCGTCAGCGCCTGCTCTCCGATAATACTATTCTCCAGAGGGGTGCCCTGTTCACGCTGTCTCTCGAAAATGTCGGAGAGTATGGCGATGCTCTGTTCGGGGTCTGTCTCCGCGAGCCCTGCGATGCGCCCTGCGACAGCCTCCGCGGGGGCAAGCGATGATGCGTCCTCTGGTGAGGACACGCAACCATTTAATGCTATAAAAATGCTCAGGAATACAAACAACGCCGGCACAGAATGATCTGTTTTCATTCAATTCCTCAGCATTTTGTGGTTTATTCTTCTAATACAACTTTGCCATTGGGCAAACTGAGAAGTTCTCTCACGTCTTTGTCCTCAAGGGTCTCTATCTGCATCAGTCTATCCGCAAGCATGAGCAAACGATCCTTTTCATGTTTCAGAATAGCCATCGCTTTCCCCAGGGCGGAATTGAGAATAGCCTGAATGGCCGAATCTATTCTCTGCGCAGTTTCTTCGGAATAATTCTTGTGCTGAGCAATTTCTCGGCCAAGGAAAATCGGTTCCTCTTCTTCTCCCAATGAAATTGGACCGATTCCTTCGGCCATTCCCCATTCGCGCACCATCTTCCGGGCAATTTCCGTCGCTTGCTTGATGTCTTCCGCGGTTCCGGTCGTCGTCTCGCCGTATACGATTTTCTCGGCGGCATATCCGCCGTAGGAAATCACAATGCGGTCATAGAGCCAACCATAGGTACGTGAATACGTATCCTTTTCCGGGAGCGAAAGCGCAAGCCCGAGGGCCCTTCCTCTTGGAACAATCGTCACTTTGTGCAAGGAGTCTGAATGAGGCAAAAAATAATGCAGCAGGGCATGCCCTGATTCATGGATCGCGGTGGCACGCTTCTCTTCATCTGCGATGACCATGCTTTTACGGGCAACACCCATGAGTATCTTGTCACGCGCGTCCTCAAAATCGTCCATTTCGACAATCTCTTTCTCTTTGCGGATGGCAAAGAGGGCCGCCTCGTTGACCATGTTGGCGAGATCCGCACCGGACGTGCCGGGCGTGGCCCGCGAGAGCTTGTCGATATCGACACTTCCGGAAACAGGAATCTTGCTCATGTGAATCTTCAGTATCTCGGCGCGCTCCTGTACGTCGGGCATGGCAACCACGACCTGCCGGTCGAAACGCCCCGGCCTTAAAAGCGCCGGGTCGAGAACATCGGGACGATTGGTCGCCGCGAGCACGATGACGCCATCCTGAGTGTCAAACCCGTCCATCTCCACAAGCATCTGATTCAAGGTCTGCTCCCGTTCGTCGTGGCCTCCCCCGAGCCCCGAGCCACGGGTTCTGCCTACCGCATCGAGCTCATCGATAAAAATGATGCACGGAGCATGCTTGCGTCCCTGCTCGAAAAGGTCGCGGACCCTGCTCGCCCCGACGCCCACAAACATCTCGACAAAATCGGAACCCGACATGTGGAAAAAGGGAACATTGGCCTCACCCGCAGTCGCTTTTGCGATAAGGGTCTTCCCGGTGCCTGGCATACCCACAAGGAGCACACCCTTAGGAATTTTCGCGCCCATTTTGACGAATTTTTTAGGATGCTTCAGGTAATCGACGACCTCCATGAGTTCATATTTGGCCTCTTTTTGACCAGCGACATCGTTGAAGGTAGTCTTCTTTCCGACATCGCTGTAGAGCTTTGCCCTGCTCTTCCCAAAGCTGAACGCCTTATTGTTACCTTGCATCTGTCGCATCATGATCCATATGAGAACAAATCCAAAAATCCATGGGGTAAGCTCGAATAATATCTGAAGTGTACTCGTCCCGCTGACCGCACCCGTTATGCTTACACCCTTCCCTTGAAGTTTGGACATGAGTTCCGAGTCAAAATACGGTATCCTTGTGGTGAATGGCATTTCCACGCCATTCTTCCCCTTCAAAGAGCCTTCGATATCCCGCTGATCGATGATTCGGACAGACCCGACTTCACCAAGATCGAGATAGGATAAAAATGAAGAATAGGGAATTTCTTTTGTATTCTCCTTTTGTCCGAAGAATAGATAGACACCGAAGAGGACAATGAGCGAAAAGAACACTGCAAGCGCCGCCCTATTGCCCTTAGGGACAGGAGGCAACTCTGGTCTATTATCATTCCTATTGTCATTCTGATCAGACATTGATTATACGATCTCCTTTCATCACCGAAAGCAAAATATACACTATTTCGCCATCTTCGCCCAGCGAGGGCTTTCGGTATATGACATTCGTGGCTGAACCCCTCGCAAATGCGAAGATGAGGACCGCCGCAATCCCGTGTTTGTCTTCCAGTAGAGGCACCAGATGCCGCATGTTTTCTGGAATCTTGGATTTCTTTAGAATGGCATCGATTTCTCTCATTCCTGCTTCTGTAAGAATACCATCTCCTTCCTTTTTGTTTCGAAAGACAAACGGGAAAGAAATAGCCGCCTCGATGCTCGCCGTAGTATCAGATTCTCCCGGTATGGTCTTGCCAAAACCCGGAATTTCGCCCGAATCGTGAGCAACAATAAGCTTAAAAGCGCCACACTCGTATTCCCCAGGACCCAGCACCTTAAGAAGGTACTGGTCTTTTTTATATGAATCAAGCAAAAAAGATGCGCTGCGCGTAGATGGTTCTGAAGAAAATCGGGTCTGTCCTTTCAACTGTATCAGTCCACCAGAGAGATCAAATTCGTATGCACCCCCTTCCGCCTTCAGAGCTCCATTGGAAATCGCCCTGTCGAGATTCTGCAGCGCATGATAGCCAACAGGATGCTCAATACCGAAGTTTTGCAGGAAATCTTTTAATATCGCCAGGCGAACGGCGGGTTCTTCCTTTCTAAAAAGGCTGAACTCAAGGACCGGCCTGCCCCCCTGTTCTCTCTGAATGTCCCGCATTCGTTCCAGCGTAAAAGCGCGCAGAAACGCCTGGACATTTTGGATTTGCCCCCAATAGCCAAGGACAGACCGCCTCCATGAGGGAAAATTGCTGTCCAGATAAGGTATGAGCACATGCCGTATCCGGTTGCGCAAAAAAATCGTCTCTTCATTTGTCGAATCCTCCGACCACACAATGCCCCTCTGTTGGGCATAATCGAACAACTCCCGCCTCTCTGTCTGTAACAGAGGACGCAGTACCCGGATCCCGGAAGTCTTATCGATAATTCTCGATGGAGAAATGCCCGCAAGAGAATCGAGGCCCCCTCCGCGTATAAACCGCATAAGAAAAGTCTCAATTTGGTCATCCGCATGATGGGCCATGATGATAGTAGAAATATTCCATCTGCGTGCCGTTCGGACAAGCGCACGATACCGAAAGCGGCGGGCTGCCGCCTCAATGCCGCATTTCGCCCGTGCTGCATACCCTGCAATCGCTCCGTCCCGAATACGCACCACGGTGAGCCGAACGCGCATGATACGACACGTCCTCTGTATAAGCGATATTTCCTCTGCGAGCTCTTCTTTAGATCTGAGATTGTGGCATACATAAATGGCCCTGAGTTTCTTGCTACCTACTATTTGCAGAAGAATATTGAGCAATACCGTTGAGTCAAGACCACCGGAGAAGGCGAGAGCCACAGGTTGCTCCCGCTTAAAATCAAGGCTGAAAAGAGCTTTTTTCACAACAGATTCCAAGCTCTTCATGCAATAGACCTCACAAGACACGCTCTCGTGGCCGCGCTAAAAAATAAAGAACCCGGTTTTCCAGCGCCTGTGGCCGAAAAACCAGATTCTTGTATAATCCCAAGTACAAATAAAAATTATTTTTGTACAGCCTCACTTGTGCCTTCCGCGGCCGCCTGTTCAGGAATTGCGCCTTCCGCTTCGGCGGCTTCAGGCTCGGCCGGCTTCTCAACCTCTGCGCGCGCAAACTTGATGATCGCGATTACTGTCTCGGGATTCGTGAGCAATTTTACTCTCTCTGGTAGCGCAATATCCCGAAGGTGGAGGGCGTGGTTCGCTTCAAGTCCCGAAATATCGATCTCAATTTTCTCAGGAAGAACATCGGGTTCGCATTCCACTTCGATGTCGTGAATCGCGTGCTCAAGGATACCACCCTCGCGGACACCTTTTGCGGAGCCAACAAGATGAAGGGGAACCTTCACGCGTATCTTATGGCCTCGCTCAACAAGGTTAAAATCGATATGCAGAATCTCACCGGAGATGTTCTCTTTCTGAACCTCTTTCATCAGCGCGGCAATTTTTTTCCCCTCAAGATTCAAGTCGATGATCATGCTCTCGGTAACACGCCTCGCGATGCTGGCAAAATCATCGCGATCAAGAAAGATCGACACCGGTTCGATTTCTTTTCCATAAAGCTGGGCGGGCACTTTTCCACTTTTGCGCGCCTTATTAAGCTCCCCTTTAGTCATCTTCTGCCTCGGAGAGGCTTTCAGCTCAATATGCTCCATTTCTACTACTCCTTCGACTATGTACTTCTACCTGGGACGGCAGGATTCGAACCTGCGCATGCCGGAACCAAAATCCGGAGGCTTACCGCTTGCCTACGTCCCAATTGGATGAATAAGCTGCAATATACGCGGAAATTTAAAAAATTTGAAGGTCAGTCAAATTCAGGTACAGATGTATCGCTTGGTTTGTCTGAATCATACGCGGCAAGAATCTTTTCCTGCAACTTGGATCTGAAATCCGGACAAATCGGATGGGCGATATCTTTGTATTCTCCTGTTTTGGTCCGCCTGCTGGGCATCGCAATGAACATGCCGCTCTTTCCTTCGATGATTTTAACATTGTGTACAACAAAACACTCATCGAAGGTCACAGTCACGTACGCTTTGAGCTTACCTTCAGAACTTACTTTCCGGATACGGATGTCAGTCACTTCCATAGCAAGGGCGCTCCTTGTCTGACCTTGTATCTTGGTTGCAGTCTTGAATATACCTTACATTCATGCTTCGCGCAAGCGGTTGTACTGCAAATATATTTATAGTGGAACATTGATTATCCGCTAATTTTCCCGCGGCTTCCCGGGCGTGGTCAAAAGATTCAAATGCCCCGAAAACACATGACCCGGAACCTGTCAAGCTGACATACGCAGCGCCGTGTCCTTCGAGAAGTGAAAACAGCTCTTGGTATGACGGGTGCCTTCTCACAAGCACTGGCTGAAAATCATTCTTAAATGGCCACTGCGCAATCGGTGATCTATACCAACTCTCCAGCTCATTATCCGGGACGCACAGAGTATAGGAAACGTCGGACAGCGCGGATAGTCGCACGCTGGGCACGCTTTTTTCTTCGTGTAGCGAATCCAGTGCCATGTACGCCTCGGGGGTCTGCGAAGTCCAAGGCGGCTGTAAAACAACCAGCCCAAAATCGGTCCTCGGCAGAATTGGAGACACCCTCTCTCCTCTTCCCCTCACAATCGCCGCCCCCCCAAACAGAAAGAAAGGCACATCACTCGCGACGCGCCCGCCAAGCCGCGTGAGCTCGTCCCGGGTAAATCGTGCTCCAAAGAGTTCATTTAGGCCCCAAAGAGTCGCTGCGGCATCCGAGCCGGCTCCTCCCAGCCCTGCGCCAGCGGGGATGCCCTTTTTGACATAGATTGAAATGCCCTCTTTGCATACCAGCCCTCCGCAGGCGGCGTCGAAGGCCATAGCCGCATGATACACGCTGGATTCATTCGGTGGACATCCAAACTCGCCTTCGACAATAATTGAACCATGGCCGTTTCTACATAGCCGGAGAGAATCTGCAAGACTGACGTTTTGGAAAATGCTTTCTATATCGTGGTAGCCTGTAGATTTACGCTCGAACACCTCCAGGCCGACATTTATTTTAGCGAAGGCGGCAATCTCAATTGCATTCATTGTCCCACTCTATATCGAAAAAGTCTTTTGGTCAAAAGGCACTCTAAAAATGAATGTTTTTTGCAAATCTTCCTTGACAGTTTTCAATTCAACCTATAAATTTTGCCTTGTCTCTGTATTGACGCACTGGCTAATTCTCGTAATATTACACTTGCTTCAATACGAAGAAAAAATGAAGGGAGGAGCGCATCATGAACCATAAAACCACAATGACCGCCGATCCGCAAGAAGAATTTGAATTAATCACTCTCACCAATGGTGATTCTGCCGACACTATATATTCGCTTCGACCTACTGTTCGATTCGATGGCGCCTATGATGATGAGTTTGATTACGACAATGACGAGGACTTTGGTGATGATGAAGATTTAGAGGATGATGAGGACCTTGAAGAAGACGAGGATTTCGAAGAGGACGAAGATCTCGACGAAGACTTCGACGAGGATGAGGAAGATTTCGACGACGAGGATTTTGAGGACGACGAGGATTTTGAGGACGATGATTTCGACTATGACGACGACACTGACGAGTGACGACACGGTCAAATAAAGAAGGCGCGGTTTCCGCCGCGCCTTCTTTTCTGTCAACTTATTATAAAAATTCAGTTCCTTTGCCCGTCAAAAGTAACGGCAAAGCGCGGTGCATTGAACCAGAGCGATTCCAAATCATAAAACTGTCTCGCTTCATCGCTCATGATATGGACAACCACGGTGCCCGCATCCATCAAAAGCCAACGTTGATCATCATTTACCTCCGGTCTGTTGAGAAGGGAAATATTTCCAACCCTCAGAAATTCTTCGATATACTTTTGGAGCCCGCGCATATGGGTTGAGCTCGTGCTTGTTGCCAAGACGAAATAATCCGCCCACCCTGCCACTTCGTGAATGTCCATAACCAGGACATTGAGCGCGTTGTGCTGTGCCAAGATCTCTGCACTTTGATATGCAAACGCTTTACTGTCCAACACAATACCTCCCGTTAAAATCCTTCCCAAGAATCACCGTGATATTCGCTTTCCGCAAACCGGGGAGCGCCGAGGCATCGCCAAAATTTTTACAGTTTATGACGTTCGCAACCTGCTGAAACGCGGCCTTATCCCCATCATTATCATACATCACTGTCTTCGCATAATCGAACGACGGCGCGTTCCCGATAGAAACGACCTGATAGCCGTAACTCTCGAAGAGGGTCGCGGCGCTGTTCGCGAGGCCCTTTTCTCCAGAGCCATTCAGGAGCTCCACGGAGACAACGGACTTCTGCATCGAATTCGCATCTTCAGTTCCGAGAGCTTTCGCGGTTTGGCTCACCACATCGCGGGCAAGTTCCCCATCATAATAAGGGAAAAGGACCTTCCTGCCCTCAAAGGTTCTAAAGGACCCCGAAATGAATTGCGTGATGATCATATCGACATCGATCTGCGCGAAATGCCTGAACAGCTCTTCCCGCGTTACGAGACTGAAATTGCTGCGGGGCTCCTGTGCGAGCAGGCGGACATCGCTGTGCTTATCAAGTATGTCCGACTCCTGCGCAAACTGGGCAAGCAGGCTCACAAGCATTTTTTGTTTTCGATTAATCTCTTCGGAATACGAATCTGCGGCGAGCGCATAGCTCAGGTATTGGCCTGCCTTCTCACCGTCGAGCACGACAGCGCCCCCGGGGAGAGAAACATCTTTCAGCGCCTCATTATTCATCACTGGCTCGGGGATGAATATCTGTATCCCTTCCAACAGATCAACCGTTTTTGCAAGACTTTTTTCATCGTAGGCAAGCCAGCCATTTATCGGAAATTTAAGATAGTCGCTTATCTCTTTTACGAATTTGCCAGGATTCCTGGAATCATAGACACTGTCTATACTGCTCATCTTATCCGCACTTTTCAATATTATTCCCATGGAACTGGGGATATCCATGATGGCAGCTTTGCGCCGAGACGGGTACCATATCAAAAGCTGATTCGAAACGGGCTTTTTATCTTTTTCAAAGATAAAAAGTATTCCCATCGGCTGGTCTTTCTTAATGATTGTCTCGACCGTTCCCTTTTGCATAAGCCTGGCGACAAAAAACGCGCTCATGGCCACGACCAGAAATATGAATACCAGGGGTAAGGCGCTTCGCTTGAGCATGCCCGATTTTAGATCACTCATTATTTCAGCATCCTGCTATAGAGATCGGCGGTAAAAGGTGAAAGGGGCTTATCGGCTTCCGAGAACCAGTGCACCACACATGCAATGGTATAAACAAAGAGAGCATCCAAATCAAGCGTATGCAGCTTTTCATCTACATCCTGCGGACGACTGCGGAGAGGTTCCAGTTTATCGGAGATGTATACTATCTTCGCAATATTCGACATTTCTTCATCCGCGACGCTGTGTAATGCCACAGCCTCCAAGATATCGGGCTCTCTCATTCCGAATTCATGGCAGAGCAGGCATGCCGCGGCGGGGCCATGGATCATTTTTCTCTTGTACGTTGTATCCGAGAAAAGTGCTTCCAGCGATGGACGCCCGCGCAAAAACGCGATGCATGCACCATAGTTATCGACAAGATTTTCCTGTTCTTCGAAGCTCAGTTCCCGGCACATATCGTGCGAAAGACCGGCGAGATAGCTCGCCTCCTTATTCACCCCGAACCGCTCAGAGAGCATGACGGCCACCGCTCCCGTGGACTTACAATGAGCGTATCTTTTGGGGGATAGTGTCGCGGCAATCTTGATTTCAACACGCTTGGTTATTTCAGTTATTTCTATATAATCCATAAGTTTCTATAATTTCCCGCACGCGCGGCATGATGAGAGAACGCCACGCGCCCTGCTGCGCAATTCTTTCCCTCACAAGAGAAGAAGAGACAGGGATCATGATGTTGTCGACGTACCGGTGTGGATATGGCAGGTCTATCTCCTCGGCACGGAGTCTGTGCGCGATGATAAGGTCGGCCAAATCCAATATCCTCTCGGGGTCTTTCCAGGACACCATAAAATCTGACGCCAGGTCGTCTCCGACGACAAGTCCCGGTTTGCCGTCACAAATATACTTTTGGGCAATCTCATTTAATGTATCGATCGTATAAGAGACGCCCCGCCTCTCGAGTTCACAGGGCTCGACAATGATTTGTGGCCAGTCTTCGGCGCTGGCGCGGAGCATGGCAAGGCGCATCTCGGCTCCCGGGTCGCCTTGGGGAACTTTATGTGGAGGAAGATTTGCAGGGACCAGCAGGACTTTATCATATCTGCGGGTGGCAAGAATCTCTTCGGCCAGAATCAAGTGCCCAATATGCGGCGGATTGAAGGATCCCCCCAGCATTGCTATTCTCATTCCTGTAGTCCTTCGTCATCAAAGTCGATCTCGTCGAACAGAGGCTCTGAAATTTTTTCTTTCTCGTTCTCTCCGGCTTCATACTCGACTACTTTCTCGAAAAACACTTGTTTTAGCGCATCAAGGCCAAAATCTGAAAAAACAGAAATCCCATACACATTTTCCTCGGGGAAAGCGGCTTCAAATGCCTGGAAATGCTCCTGCGCCTCTGGCAGGTCCATCTTCGTCCCCAAAAGAATACGTGGTTTTTTCGCCAATTCCGGAGAGTAAAGTTCAAGCTCCTGGAGAAGCGTCGGAAACGCCGCGCGCCAGTTTTCGTCGGACAAATCCACAAGGAAAACCAAACAGACCGTCCTCGCGATGTGTCTCAAAAAACGAAGCCCTAGCCCCGCCCCCTCGTGCGCCCCTTCTATGATGCCCGGGATGTCCGCAAGAATGATATCCCTCTCATTCACAGTCAGCACGCCCAGATTGGGTATTTTCGTGGTAAATGGATAGGGAGCGATCTTGGGCCGGGCGTTAGTGAAATGATCGAGCAGGCTCGACTTGCCCGCATTCGGAAACCCGACAAGGCCGATATCCGCAATGAGGCTGAGTTCAACCCTAAGCCGACGCTCCTGCCCCGCCTGCCCGGGCTGTGCAAAACGAGGGGCCTGATTCACGGAACTCTTGAAGCGGGTGTTGCCCCAGCCTCCCTTGCCGCCTTTCAGCAACACCCAGCGGTTAGCGCCGAAGAAAGAAGTATCTGTGTCCTTACCGTTGCGGGCCCCGAAATCTTTCAATATCTCGTCAGTATCCGCATCGCGAACGATAGTGCCGGGAGGAACTTCGATGACAGCATCTTCGCCATCGTGGCCGTGCATGTTTTTGCCCATGCCCGGCCGACCATTCTGAGCCTTAAAGACCTGTCGGTAGCGCAGATAGGCGAGCGTGCGAAGATTTCTTTTCAACACAAAGACGACATCGCCGCCCCGGCCTCCGTCGCCGCCCGCGGGCCCTCCAAGAGGTATGAATTTTTCACGCCTGAAGGCAACACAACCGTCGCCACCCTTGCCGCTTGCCACGGTGATAATCGCTTCATCGGCGAATTTGATCACAGAAAACTCCCTGAATAATGACCAGCATAATAAAAAACCGCCCCTTTTGCTACAGGAGCGGTTACAATTTCCCAAAAGACAGCACACTCACGCCTGAACGACTGGCTCCACATCGACAAACTTTTTGCCTTTGTACTCGCGGAATCGCACGGCCCCATCGACGAGAGCGAAGAGCGTATCGTCCTTGCCCATACCTACATTCTTGCCTGCATTGATTCTCGAGCCACGCTGACGCACGATAATCGTTCCCGCGCTGATCTGCTCGCTCGCATAGGCCTTCACACCGAGATGCTGGGGATTCGAATCACGACCATTTACACCCTTATGTGGCATATCTGTTTCCTCCGGTTGAGCGAAGCGCTTAGGCGCCTACAATTTCATTCACCGTAAGCACGGTGTAGGGCTGACGATGGCCCTGCGTTTTCCGATAGCCTTTCTTCGGCATATATTTGAACACAACGACCTTATCGCCTTTGGTTTCTTCATTGACCGTGGCCTTCACCGCAGCGCCCGCCACATATGGCGTTCCTACCTGGGCCTTCTCGCCGCCAAGGAGCATCACTTTTTCAAAAACCACCGATTCACCGGGAGCCGCGTTGAAGCGGTCCACGACAAGGTCTTTGCCCTGTTCCGCCCGGTATTGCTTTCCATTGATTTCCACAACTGCGTACATATGCGTTATCCTCACGTAATGTTCATGTCAGGCGGAGATTTATACACTCTATCGCCCTTTTATGTCAACAGGCGCCATGTCCCAATGAAAGAAAATATGGGGTGTCTTAAATTTCACCTGTCACATCGCTTCAAGGAAGGGCATGCAGAGCAATTCGCTCGCGCGCCTCAGCGTCGACTGTACCGCCCTCACCAGTGCGACGCGACTCGCCGAAAGGTTCGCATCGTCATTGTTGAGGACAGGGTTGTCCCTGTACCAAGCGGAAAACTCACTGGCGACCCCATGCGCGTAGCCCGCGAGAATTGAGGGGTCCTTGGTCCTGGCAGACTGCTCAACCGTAGAGGACAACTCCAACAGCAGCCGCACGAGCGGCCAGTCGGCATCAGACGCGAGGAGCGCGGCTCCCGACGTACCCCGCGAAGCATTTCCCTCCCCCTGTTCGTATTTGCGCAGAATAGAGCTCGCTCGGGCGCCCATGTACTGGATATATGGGCCTGTGTCACCGGTAAAAGAGAGCGATTGCTCAGGGTTATAGAGCATGTCTTTATTGGGCGAGATCTGTAGAAGGAAGTAATGCAGGGCGCCCAGCGCAATCTTCTCCGCGACAGACTGAATATCGCCCACCGCCTCACTTCTGTCTTTTTCGACAATTTCCTGGGCCGCCAGCCTCGTCAGTTCATCGATGAGGTCGTCGGCATCGACCACCGTACCCTCGCGCGTCTTCATCCTGCCAGAAGGCAGATTCACAAGTCCGTACGAGAGATGATAGAGGTTCGCCGCCCAGTCATATCCGAGCCGCCTCAACACTTCGAACAGGACTTTAAAATGATACTGCTGCTCCGAAGCCACGACATAGATGAGCTCGTCGAAGGGCCATCTCTCGTGACGCATGATCGCCGTGCCTATGTCCTGCGTGATATAGATGCTCGTGCCGTCCTTCCTGAGCAGCACCTTTTTCCCGAGCCCCAGGTCCTCAAGATCTATCCAGATCGCACCGTCCTCGCCCCTGTAGAAAACGCCGCGGGCGAGGCCGTCCAGCACCTCTTTTCTGCCGAGCTTGTAGGTGTCGTGCTCGAAATGAAACTCGTCGAAGCTGACCTGTTGCCTCCGGTACGTCGCCATGATGCCTTCAACAGCCCAGTCATTCATCTTTTTCCAGAGAGCGATGACCTCAGGGTCTCCGGCCTCCCACTTTTGCAGCAGCTCCTGAGCCTTTTGCTCCGCCTGCGGGTCTTCCTCTTTTAACTTATTGAAGAGCACATAGTATTTGCCGACAAAATGATCACTCTTCAGCCCTTCGTCCTCGGGAGAACGATTTTCCCCATAGGCGAGGTACGCGAGCATCGATTTGCAGATGTGAATGCCGCGGTCGTTTATCAGGTCGACTTTCTTCACCTCGGCGCCGGCGGCGGCCGTGATCCTCGCGAGCGACTCGCCAAGTACATTGTTTCTCAAGTGCCCCAGATGGAGTGGCTTGTTTGTGTTGGGGCAGGAGAATTCCACCATTATCTTGCGGCCATTAAAGAGAGAACTCGTGCCCCAGGAGCTTTCTTCAGAGTGCGCCAAGAGATAGTCCACGGCCTGAGTCCTGTCGAGATAGACGTTGAGGTATGGGCCGACGGCCTTGAGATTTCCTGGCCAATCGCGCCCAACATTGTCCGCGCGCATATCGTGTTCGCGATTCGCGATCTCGAGAGCAATCTGGGCCGGAGCCATGCGGAATTGCTTCGCATAGGAGAACAGGGGAAAACCGATGTCACCCAATTCAGGCTTGGGGGGCTTCTCGGCTACGATCTCATAGGGAGAGAGTCGATAACCCAGGAGCCCCTTCTCTCGGGCAAACGCGTTCAAACGTGCGGCGACGACCGACTTCCATTGGACTATGTAGTGTTCCATCAGGTAGATGATTGTATCGGTTTTAGGCCATGTTTTGCAATAAGATCACCTTGTTGCGGGAGGTCTGGCCACGGAGTATGCGAAGATTTGACGGGGCGGTGCCAAGGAAGCCGGCGATCAGTTCCAGAACGGCCTCATTCGCTCTGCCCCTCTCCGGGGCGGCAGCGACCTTTACGAGGAGACAGCCATTGCGGAATCCCACCACGACATTGCGAGGGGCGTGCGGGATCACTGTCACGGCCAGGGCGGTACCCTCTTTCTCGTGGTGAATCGCAGGTCCGAGGTAGTGGAGCTTGGCCTCAAGTTCGGACGGCGTAATCAATCTGTGCCTCTGCCCAGCATCGCGATGAACTGTTCTTCATTGATGATTTTGATGGCGAATTCCTGCGCCTTACGATTCTTTTCCGACCCCGAAAAAGGATCATTGGTCACGAGATAATCGAGGTCCTTTGTCACGCCCGATTTTACGAAGCCACCATTGTCTCTTATCAGTGTTTCGGCCTCAGCGCGCTTCATGGCAATGAGTTCACCGGTGAAACAGAAATATTTGCCCGCCACGGGGCTCTCGCTTTCTGAAGCGTTGGCTGGCGGCGACTTGATGCGCACAAAGCCCTTATTCACAAGTTCGCGCATGTCGGCCTCCACGAGACGGAGCCCGCTATGCAGCGCTTTTGCGGTGATCTCCGCAAAACCGTCTATGCCTTCAAAATCGGACCAGGAAGCGAGGAACAGTTTATCCAGCGTATCGTAGCCTGCGGCGATCAATTTATCCGCCATCAGCATCCCAATCCCTTCTATGTCAAAACCCGCGAGAAACTGGGAGAGACTCACCTTATTCTGGGCTTTAATATTGCGGACTATTTTTTGCGCGCTCTTGTCCCCCATTCTCTCGAACGAGAGGAGGTCCGCCACCGTAAGCGAATACAAATCAGGTATGCGCACTACTTTTCCGGCGTCGAAAAGTCTCTTTAGAAGCGCGGAACCAATATCCTTGATGTCAATCACCGAGAGCCACTTCTCCAGACGATGGTACGCCTTGCCCGGGCAGACCTGGTTCGGGCAGTAAAGGCGCGTGTCTTCGTCGACAAGCGTCGTCCCGCAAAGGGAACACTGCGTCGGAATGACGA
The DNA here is from genome assembly GCA_002425765.1 of Spirochaetaceae bacterium UBA5556. Taxonomy (GTDB): domain Bacteria; phylum Spirochaetota; class Spirochaetia; order Treponematales; family Rectinemataceae; genus Rectinema. The sequence continues at coordinate 194,886 of DIMW01000004.1, forward strand.
TCGGCATAGCATCAGGAGGATTCTCCACGAGTGATTCTATTTTGGGGATGATCTCGCCACGCTTGGTAATTACAACCTTGGAACGAATACGCAGATCCATCAAACGGATCATTCCGGGATTTGCCAGATTTGCTCTCTGAACTGTGGTACCCGCCAAGCGCACTGGCTCGACCACGCCTATCGGGGTCACGGTGGCGCCGGATTCGCTCCACTCCACATCCATAAGCGTGGTCACCGCCTCCTCGGGACTGAACTTGAAGGCTATCTGAAGTTCTGGCCTGAGCTTATCTGCGTCTCTGGGATCGATTCTGTCTCCCTTCACCACAAGCCCGTCGATATCGTACGGAAGGGTCGCGCGGATATCCATGATTTTTGCACGGTACGCAACCACTTCTTCGGGGCTTCCACACCCCGTCGTTGGCACGACATTGAAACCCATGCGCTGTAGCCACGCAATCTTTTCCTGCTCTGTCGCAAACGCAGTACCCGCAGGCAATGATCCAACCGCATCGTAGCAGATGATATCCAGGTCTTCGGCGCCGACTCCATCTTTGCGTTTCATGAGGCCATTGGCCGCGTTTCGACAATTGGCCTTGTCCGTATATTTCGTCGCGTGAATGTCCCGGGACATAAGCACTTCGCCGCGCACGGCGCCCGTAAATGGCGCTACAAGCTTTTTGGGGACACCATGCATACGCATGACATTCTGAGTGATGTCGTCGCCAATTTCTCCGTCTCCTCTCGTGATCCCTCTCACAAAGACTCCATCATCATACTGCAGTTCCATGCTTGCGCCGTCGAGCTTGTACTGGACAAGATAGAGCCCGTAGTTGACCTTTGCAGCCCACGCCAGGAACGACTCCGGATCGGTGGCCTTGGAGAGGCTGCCCATAACCATTCGATGTCTATATTTGGGCCAGCGCTCAGAACGGTCGGTCCCTACAGAGGCAAAGAGTGCATTCTCTGGATCAATTGAGGCAAGCTCATCCCAGAGCGCATCGAATTCTTCATCAGAAATCTCGGGCTCACCGTTATAATAGAGCCCTTGATGGCGCCTAATCAAAGCCTCCAATTCTCGGGCTCGCGACGCTGTTGCGCTATCTTCTCTGCGTAAAACATCTGACATGCACTAATAGTATCTGTACAAACCCAGTACTGTCAAATTGTCACTGGCCACTCAGTGGTTTCATGGTTCCAGATGACGCGCCGCCCCAAAATATGGTATTCTTCGCATATGCGTTATTTCGCAATCCAGATTGCCACTCGCAGGGAAGATGATTGGCTTGAACGCATTCATCTGCAGATAAAAGACATCAGATTCCATAAAATAATGAAAAAAATGTATATCCGGAGAAAAGGCAAGACAAAACTCGAGGATGCCCCGGTCTTTCCGGGGTATATCTTTTTCGAGTATGAAGATGAGGCGCTTCCGATAAAGGTCATTCATGAAATCCGACATTCGCGATTCTTCATTCGGTTCCTGCCGAACAACGAATCCCCACGTCCACTGAACAACCGTGATAGTGAAATCATCCGCCATTTCATCAATTTCGGCAGCCTCATTCCGCCATCGCTGGTAAAATTTGACGAGAATCAGAAAATAAAAGTGATACAGGGGCCGCTCCTTGGCATCGAAGGATTTATCATCAAGGTAGACCGACGGAAGCACCGGGCGAAAGTAAGATTGACCATCGCGGAATCGGTAATGACCCTTGATTTGGCGTTTGAGGTCTTAGAACTGGAAGCGGAGGCTGCTGAAGCAGGCGTTCAAGGCATGCACCATGAAAAGAAATGAATCGGTTCCTTTTGAGCAACTCTCCGTGCCCGGAATGCTCTATGCGAACATTGTTCGCGCCGGCTCAAGCATCGGACAAATCCATGCGATCAGGACACCACCCCTTCCAGCGGGCTACAGTCTGATTACCGCCGAGCAGCTTCCTTTTCGAAATGAACTGTGGATAGAAGACATTTCAATACCTCTATTCGCCTCCAAATCAGTGTCGTACATAGGAGAGGCGGTCGGCCTCGTCATAGGGCCGGACCCCTTGGTAGTCGAAGAATTGGCTTCTACATCAGAGGTCGAATGTGAAGAGCGCGAACCTTTTCTCGACTGGCACTCCTTTTCTTCTTCCCGTATTGCCGCCAGAATCGATCTCTCCCGCGGACACGACAGCGCGCATCCCTCTGAACATCTCAAGTCCGCCAATACAGTAGAATTCAATTCTTATTTGAATATCGAGCCGCATGAATTGACATTTCACAGCGGCATTGGCGCACTTGCCGAGTGGGATTACGACAAACTGAAGCTGGCATGCCCTACACTTTGGCCTGAGCATGTGCGCACAGGCATCGCGCGAATGATGGATGCGTCGGTGGAAGATATCGAAATCTCCCTCCTTCAGATGCATGACAGTTCGGAATTATATTCGTGGTATCCATCTCTGCTCTCAGCCCGAGCGACGGCTGCCGCCTGGGCTTTGAAAAAGCCTGTAAAGCTCATCGTCTCGGTCAGGCGGGAGAAGCAGTTTCTACCTCAAATCCACGGAATATCTCTCCATTTAAAATCAATATGGTCGAAAAATACGCGCCGGCCATTGCATGTAGAATGCCGTTTTGCAATCCCCATTGGAGCATATTCTATATTTGCCCAGCTTCTTTTGAAAAAGACTGCGTATTTTGCCGCGGACAGCATCCCGGACACCCCCATTTCCATAACCGGTTTCGCAATCAGAACCGACATGGTCCCCATGGGAGCACTCGAAAGTATATCGACGGCAGCGATATATGGAATGATTGAGGCCCATATCGCCCGTGCCGCCAGAGCCATGGATTCTGGGCTATTGGAGCTCTGTCAATCAGCGTTTTCAATTCAAAATACACGCAAAAACGCCGAAAAGGAAATCCCTGCCTTAAGGATCGCACGACCACTGCTCAAACAGACAGATTTCTATCGCAAATATGCCGCCTATGAACAAATCTACAAAAGAAACCCAGGTGAAAAAGAAGCGAAGCTCCGTGCGGTTTTCTTCTCTTTGGCGCATCAAAATTCCCAAGTCTTTCTTCCCGCCACCGCGCAGAAGGCACAAATGCGGCTGATGCTGGATCGCACCCAGAAAGCCGTGATCGAGTCCGACGCGGCATACTCCTCAGAACGATTGAAGACGGCCTTAAGACTCCAGATATCGCAGAAGCTTGCGATACCGGCGGCACACGTCTCGTTCGAGAATATGCAACAAGCTCATCCCGGTTCGATTCCTCTAATCTCTTCATCAGGTATGGCAATAATGAGCGATCTCGGGCGGCGGGCAAGCGATCGCATCCAGCGCATGAGATTTAGGGAAACACTCCCTCTTACCATTCGGACGTATTCCCTCCTGCGGCAAGGCGGGACGCCCGGCAAAATTTCACCCCCCACGCTCCGCCCTTCAATGGGGGCCGCGATTCTCGAAGTCGAATACGATACCCGGACGGCAATTATCCAGCAGATTCGATTAGACATCTCGGTATATGCAGGGAAGATGCTGTCACACCCCCAGGCAAAATCGGCGATTCGCTCCTCAAGCATTGAGGCGCTTCGTTCCTGCCTTTTGAGTACCCATCCTGAAAGACAGGATCACAACGACAGCTATGATTTCATGCTCTCTCGGAGCACAATAAATGTAAATTTGATAGACGATGAAAAGGCATCAATCCCTCGGCCCCTGGGCGATCTCGCCTATGCGCTGGTGCTCTCCTGTTTTTTGGGGGTCTTACAGCAAATGAATGACTCCAATAGATTGACGCTTCCTTTTAGGCCTTTCCCCTCTGTCATGGCATCAGGAGACAAGGAATGAATATTGAATTCACCCTGAACGGCACCATACAAAAGGTATCCATCACCAGCGTGGAGCGAGTTCTTGATGTACTCATGCGACAATGCAACATAAAAAGCCTCTCCGGAACATGCCTTGAGGGACGGTGCGGGAGCTGTCTCATCCTTGTCGACAACAAGCCCGCCTACAGCTGTATAATGCCCGCATTCTTTCTGCGCGATCGCAGGGTCGAAACAATAGAAAACTTTACAAAGACGCGGGAATACAGCCTTCTGTATTCCGAGTTAAACCGAGAGGGAAGCGCATCATGCTCTTCCTGTCAAAACGCGATTATGCTCATGGGAATGTCCCTTGTGCGCAGGACACAGGCTCCCGCAAAAGATGAAATCTTCGACACATTGGCCAACGCCCACTGTGACTGCATCGCTCCAGAAGATTTTGCCAGCGCGGTTCTAACAACAATGCAGCATTTGGCAACAGCGAGAAAAACGCCATGAACCTCAGTGAAATCCACTACCCACACAATTTACAGGAGCTGACGCTCCTGCTGGAGCATGAGCGAAACGTTCAAATCATCGCGGGCGGCACCACGTTCGGATACGTTCAAGCGTCACGCTATCTCTCGTTCGAGCCCTCTATTGCGTACATCCGGCATATTCCAGAGCTCATATCGATCCATAAGACAGAGCGGATGATTTCCTTTGGAGCGGCCTGCACTCTCAGCGAACTTGAACATGTATACCCTTTTGAACAGGGGCAGGCAAAAGAACTGATGCACACCATTGGCACTTCCGCGGTCCGCAATATCGCGACGATTGGCGGCCATCTCATGTACGGGAAAAGGTTTTTGACCTTATGGGCCCTTCTGGCATGCCTCGATGCCGAGCTGGAATTCAAGGCTATTCTAAAAACGAGCACAAAAAACATCTGGTATTTAGCGGACGAGCGGGGGGTTCCCGCGATTGGATCCGGAAATCTTCTCACAAGAATCAGAATCCCTCTTCAATCCATAGATCATTTATTCATAAAACGTGTCGGGGGGAGCATGTTCCCCGAGGGGGACGGGGCATATCTCGTATCCGCGGCGACCGTCGACCGTCGCTCGATTGCGAATTTCAAACTGGTCGTCGCTGGCGCCCGTGCATATAGGGATTATGACGCCGAACAAAGAATTATTTCCTCTCCCTACCCTCTGCCGGCAAGGATTCTGCAGAATGCCCTGAGGATGTACGCGGAGAGTCTGCGCAAGAGTAATTTCTGGAATGTTGAACTTCTTTTGCCACTCATTTCGCAGGCGCTGGAAAATCTACAGCGGTCAAACACATAGGGGGGTGAGGCTTTTTATGTCAGAGCTATCAAATAACGCAGGCAGGCTCTTCCTCGTTCCAACGCCCCTGACCCCCTATTCATCACAGAATTGGGAACCTCGGCGCATCCTCGGGATGATCGCGCCCGACATTCTTGAGAAATTGCGCTCCATTTCTTTTTATGTCGTGGAATCTGAGAAATCGGCCTCACGCTTCCTCTCGAGAATTTTATCTTCTGAACACTTCGCGCAGGTACATTTCCTGCCACTCGATGAACATTCCACTGACAACGATTTGCAGGCGCCCCTTGCCGCACTGAAGGCCGGAAATGACGGTGCGATACTCTCTGAGGCGGGCTTGCCGTGCATTGCCGATCCGGGGGCTGCCCTGGTCGCGGCAGCACACCGTGAAAATATAAAAGTAATACCACTGGGAAGTGACAGCTCCCTGCTCATGGCGCTCGCCTCTTCGGGGTTGAATGGTCAGGAATTCAGCTTTCTGGGCTATTTGCCGGTACGCGAGGAGGAATTACGAAAAAGACTCGTCTGCGAAGGGCGCGCGGCATTAAACGATGGTGCAGCGCGGATTTTCATCGAAACCCCATATCGAAATGCAAGAACTATTGAAGCCTGCAAGGACGTTCTTCCCGAAAAGATTCACCTCTGTTTTGCCAGCGAACTTGGCACAGAACAGCCGACAGTCCTCTCTATGCCCATCACCCTATGGAGAAAATATAGTTTCACAGCTCCTGGCCTGCCGGCCGTGTTCTGCTTCGGGTTGCCCGCGAGGCTCATGGACAAAAAAAAGCATGGATAGTTATTCCATTCCTGATAACCATGACCTACTACGGATAAGAACGACGCACAGGGCCCGTTCCGGCACTCATCCTATCCGGCCAGGAATGAGAGTCGCTCCTTGAGATAGGCGCTCTTCTCGTTGAGGCCAATCGCCTTGGTCTGAATCTGTATGGCGTTCGGTTTCTCGGGCGAAAGACGAATCGCTCCCGACGATTCGCGGATCAAGCGCAGTATCTTCTCAACCGAAATCTTCGACACCTTTGAGAACTCGACCGAGACAACGCCATTGCGCTCTCTGAGGCTGCTGATTGAGAGCCTTCTGCAGAGGACCCGCATCTCCGCGAGCGAAAGCAGAGAAAGCGCCTCCTCCGGAAGAGGACCGAAGCGTTCGACCAGCTCTTCGTGGAGCGAATCCATCTCTTCCTGGCTCTGCACTGAGGCGATCCGTTTGTAAATTTCCATCTTTATCATCGGCACCGAGATGTAGCCGTCGGGGATGAATCCCGAATACTCGAGCTCCAGATAAGGCTCCTCCTCAGCCTGTCCCATACCGGAAAGCCGGGAGACCGCCTCATCGAGCAATTTCAGGTAAAGATCGAAGCCGACCGCGTAGATGTCACCCGACTGTTCGCGGCCCAAGAGATTGCCAGCGCCACGCACTTCGAGGTCTTTCATCGCGATTTTGAAGCCTGAACCCAGTTCGGTAAAATCCGAGATAATCTGAAGCCGCTTCATTGCAAGCTCGCTGAGCGCCCTCTTGTCCGGATAAAGGAGATACGCATACGCCTGTCTGTCGGAGCGGCCTACCCTTCCCTTGAGCTGGTAAAGCTGAGAGACGCCATAATTATCAGCTCGATCGATAATTATCGTATTTACATTTGGGATGTCGATGCCGTTCTCTATGATTGTGGTGGAGACGAGCACATGAAAGGCTCCATGGATGAAGCGGTGCATGATCGACTCCAGGTCGCGCGCATCCATCTGGCCATGGGCGCTCTCTATAAGCGCCTCGGGCACAAGTTGTCGGATGAACTGTTCAACATCGGGAAGCGTCTCTATGCGATTGTGGAGGTAAAATATCTGGCCGCCACGCGCCATCTCGTGCCGGATCGCGCGCGCAACCAGTTCCTGAGAAAATTCCTCGACAAAAGTCTGTATCGACTGGCGCTCCATCGGAGGAGTCTGCAACACCGACATGTCGCGGATTTTGAGGAGAGACATGTGAAGAGTACGGGGAATCGGCGTCGCCGTCAGGGTAAGACAATCGATTCCTGCCTTCATCTCCTTGAGCCGTTCTTTGTCCTTGACGCCAAATCGCTGCTCTTCGTCGATGACAAGAAGGCCAAGGTCCTTAAACCGAATATCTTTCTGCAATATCCGGTGAGTGCCGATCACCATATCAACACTGCCGTCGGAGAGACCTTTGACGGTGGCTTTCTGAGTCTTCTTGTCGATAAGGCGGGAGAGAAGCGTCACCCTTACAGGAAATTCTCCGATACGCTCGATAAAATTCTCGTAATGCTGTTCGGCAAGAATAGTGGTAGGCGCCAAAAATGCGACCTGTTTTCCGGCGGTGACTGCCTTGAAACAGGCCCGCATCGCTATCTCCGTTTTTCCGAAGCCGACATCGCCGCAGACCAGTCTATCCATTGGCTTCGGGCTCTCCATGTCGCGTTTGACCTCCTCGATGCAGCGCAGCTGGTCCTCCGTCTCCTCAAAGGGAAACGTCGCCTCAAATTGAATCTGCCACTCGCTGTCGGGAGGAAAAGTAAAGCCGCGCGCGGCCCTGCGGCGGGCATAAATCCGGATGAGGCGCTCGGCAAGCTCTTCCACCGATCTGCTGACCCTCTTTTTGCGGTTTTCCCACGCTTTTGAACCCAGCGAGTCGAGCCGCGGAGCCTCTCCTTCATTTCCGATATAGCGCTGTACAAGATTCGCCTGTTCGATGGGCACAAAGACTTTTTCGTCTCCGACATAATCGATGCGGATATAATCCCGCTCGAGCCCCAACACCGTAAGCCGCTCAATGCCACTGAACCTGCCTATCCCATAGTTGACGTGCACCACGTAATCGCCTGGCGAAAGTTCGATGAAGCTCTCGATCACCGCACTCTTCGCCCTCGCAAGCGAGCGCGGCACATGCTTGCGTCGGCCGAAGAGCTCGTGTTCGGCGAGCACGCGCAATTTCAGCGCGGGCACAGTGAAACCCGAAGAAACAGGGCCATGGGCGATCGTAATTGAGTCATCCTGAATGAGCGAGGCTATTCGCTCAGCCTGGGGCTCGGTCGAAGCAAATATCCATGTGCGATACTGATCTCTTTTGAAACCTGCCAGCTCCTCCTTAAATAGCCGGATGTTTCCAAAGTAAGAGCGTGGAGGCTCAGCCCCAAGCGAAATCCTGTCTGTCGAGGCATCGACGCCTTTGAGCGCATAGCAGAAGACCGCGGCTGACGCCGAACTCAGAAGTTCGGAAATATTGAAGACGATCTTGTGGGGCGGCGGCACGATCGCTTCGCGGAGCGCGAGTCGGTACATGGATGCGTATTCTTTCCGGATAGTCTCGGAAAGCGCCTCAATGCGCTCCTGTGCGACGACGACAAACAGAGTGTTCGAATCAGCATAATCGAGCAGGCTATACGTTCGACCGAAGGCGAGCGGGAACCAAAATTCTTCACCCTGTATCTCTCTACCCGTGGCCAACGCCTCAAGTAACTGGTCAAGGCGAGCTTCCGGTTGTGCAAATTCAAGCGAATTCTGTCGCAGGCGCGCGATCGCGCCCATATCCCATATGACTTCCTTCAGCGGACGGATATGCACCTGTTCGATCTTTTCGTTTCCAGACTGAGTTGCAGGATCAAAACGAACAATTTTCTCAATCTGATCAAAGCCGAAATGGATACGGACCGCGTATTCGTCGCCGGGGATATAGACATCGAGCACTTCCCCGCGCATCGCATATTCGCCAGGTAAACTGACAGAGGGAACACGGAGGTATCCAAGCTCCGCGAGCCTGTTTGAGATTGTAGTCGGCTCGAAAAGGGCCCCTACTTTGAGAAGCGAAGTGTGACCGCGCATGTATTCGGGGGGAGGTACGGGAATCGCCAAGGTACGCGCCGAGACCACGGCGATCTCAAAATCACCTTCGGCGAGCCTTGCGAGCGCGGAAGTCCTCTCGGAGAATATACGGGACCGGCTTGGAATTGCCCGATAAGGGGCACCCGGCCAAGAGGGGAAAAAAAGAACCCTGGCATCCGTCAGTGCGAGATCCTGTCCAAATTCCTCCGCCTCCTGCTCAGAAGGGAGCACGACTATGTACCTTTTCCCCGTGTGCCGGGCAAGCGGGGCCAGGCTGAAGGCAAGGAGGGAGTTCTCCGAATTCTGTATATGAATAGGGAACACACCGCGCTCCAACTGTTCACGTACTACTCGTAGCGCAGAATTACGGGATATTTTGTCGAACAATGCTTGCAGACTATCTGGTTTCATCGTATGCTGTCCCATTGAAAGCGCGTTCAGTATACCTTTATTGCGTATCGATTTCCATGGGCGCCAAGATTGAAATACTATGCTTGTACTACTTTTGATTGAAGAAAACTCCATCGCGGATATTGTCCTAAAAGAGTTGCGCGATGCCGACGTCAGTGTCATTCGCTATCGCGATCCGCTGCGTGTATTGGACTACATCGCCGAGCTCGCACCCGATGCCCTCATCGTACGGCAGAAGGATTTTCCGCTGCACGCGCAGTTGCTTGCGGTTCTGATCCGGTTTTATAAGCCGCTGCAACGCTGCAAAATGATAGTGGTGGGAAAGGAATACCCAGCATTTTCTTCCTCTGTTTTCATAGAGGAAGAGGCCTTATCCAAATCCCCCTCTCTTCTCTTTGCCGAATTCTCAGGGCTCATGCACGCTCCTCGTCGCGGAAGCAGGCTTGTCGCGAAAGCTCAGCGCATGATGAAAGAATAATGTATCCTCGAACTTGCATCTTTATAAAATTTGCTATATAATAATCGCATTATGGACGTAACCCCAAAACCATGCAATGAAAAACAGTTGTCGCCCTATGCGCAAAAGTATAAAGCGATTGGGCACCCTATTCGACTGAAAATCCTTTGCCTCATTGCGCACGAGGAAGTCCCCTGTGTCGGAGATATCTGGCGATGTATCGATCAGCCTCAGCCTGTTGTGTCCCAGCATCTGGCTATTTTAAAGCGCAATGGCATTGTGTCTTCAGAAGTGAAAAAAACGCGCCGCATTTACTCCATAAGTGACCCGTTCATCAAAAACTTAATCGACTCTATGATCTCTGAAATATGTGCCGATGCAGACGACACGCATTCGAAATAGTTGTTATTTTTGTCTATTTTTTATCACATCACAAGAGACGAACTTAATTCGCCTTCTCTTCGATGAGCCTGTCGAGTTCTTCCTGAAACGCCGCATCCGCGTCGCGCGCATCGATCCTTCGGATTATCTCTCCACGTTTAAAGATCAATACGGAATTCCCCGCGCCAGTTATGCCTAAATCGGCCTGTCGTGCCTCCCCCGGCCCGTTCACCACGCAGCCCATGACCGCGACGGAGATGTCGGCGTCTATAGAATAGAGCCTGTTCAGCCACCTCGAGGTGAAAGCGTGCGTATCGAACGCGGCCCGCCCGCAGCGCGGACAGGAGACGATTCTCACCCCATGCGCATTCTTGCCGGCGCAGGCGAGAATCTCTTTGCCAGCCATCACCTCCTGTTCCATCGAATCGGAGAGGGATACGCGGATGGTTGCCCCTATCCCCTGTTTCAAGAGCGGCACCAGCGCTGCGGTATTCCGGACAATGCCGGCGACGAGCGGCCCTGCCTCGGTGACACCCAGATGCAAGGGATAAGGGTATCGCGAGGCAAACTCTTCGTTGGCGCGGACCACTTCGTCGGGTTCATTCATCTTGAGCGAAACGACAATATCGCTGAATCGCATTGATTCCAGAACTTCAATCTCGCGCTCCGCCGCCTTCAGTGCGGCACTCACGATATCCCGCTCCCGGGCCAGGTCTTTGGGAAGAGAGCCTCCATTGATGCCTATGCGGATCGGAATGCCCTTGTCTATGGCCTTTGCGACGACTTCACGGACCTTCCATTCGGCGCCGATGTTGCCCGGATTGATCCTGATCTTTGCGATGGGAAAATCCATGCACCGGAGTGCGATGCGCCAATCGAAGTGAATATCCCCGACTACCGGCATTGGAGAGCGACCGGCGAGTATACCAAGCGATTCCGCTGCCTCGATATCCGGGACGGCGAATCGGATGATGTGGCAGCCGAGTTTTTTTAAACCGGAAATTCTTTCAATTATGGGAGAAAGGCAGGGATCGTCAGTGCCAGAAAATACGGGAAGCGGGTCTTTCCACATCGTCTGAATGCTCACGGGCCACTCGCCGCCCAAGAGCACATTCCCGACTTTTATCGTCTTTGTGAGAGACATGCAGAAAGCCCCGCCTCAAGTGTTCGATAAAGAATCAGATCGCACTGAAGGTGAACGCCAAGACAAAGAGCGCCACGGTCTCGCAGAGGCCGACGACGGTTATGTAGTTGGCAAAGCCCTTGCCGGTCTCCCCGTAGGCATCGCAGCCCGCGGCCGCAGCCTGTCCCTGGGCAACCGCCGACATGCCAATCGCCAGACCGGACATAGCCCCCGCAGCGAGGAGGAGCAAGGGGTCCTTCGCCGAGTTGATGATTCTGCCCATCAGAATAAAGCCATAGATAGTCTGCGTAAGCGGTGCGCCCGCGAAGGCGACGAGCAAGAATGATGCCGCTTTATTATTCAAATAGGAGCGCTTCCACGACCCGATTGCCGCCATACCGGCAATACCCGCGCCAATACCGGACCCCGTCGCCGACAGTCCCAGCACGCATGCCGCACCGATCAATGCAATGTTCATACTCCAATCTCCTCAAGGGATGATTCCATAGCCGCTGAAGGGCACTTCTGTTCCCTCAACGGATTATATTTGTAACCAGACCACTCCATACCGAGGTGTCCGGAAAACTCCAGCATGTTGAGTCGGATACCATGCACAACCACAGAAAGCACCGTGAGCACGAAATTGAGCGAGTGGCTCACGAGCAAGAGCACGATCGCAATAAGAAGCTTCAATATAAAACCGAGCAAAAAGCCTGCCGCCCCTCCCAGTATGCCTGAGGCCATCCCATTGACCGTCTGCGAGATGGCCAGACCGGCCAGCCCTACAGCCCAGAGCCGGATGTAAGAGACAATATCGGCGAAGACACTGACAGTGCCCAGGAAAGTGGGAATGATGCCCTTGAGGCTCTCCAAGAGGCTGGAGCCGAACTTCCCGTTCCAGTTGCCAAACAGAAACACAAGGGAGAAACCGATGGCTATGCATATGAGGACCCAGCTTCTGAGGGGAAAGCGGGTCGCATCGATAACCAGGTTCAGTGCCGCGTTGAACATGCCGACAAGCAGTAGCAGAGAGCCTATCTGCGAGAGAAATTTCAAATTCGGGAAATCGCGCCTGATGTTCTTCAAGTGAGCGATGGACAGCTGCACAAGTCCGATAATAAAGCAGAAGACCTTGATGTTACTCTCGGAATCTGGTGACTGGCCATTTATAAAGTTGAGAGAGATTCTCTGAAGCAGTGATGGAAGATGGTTGAATTGAATGCCGAACCAGGACGCGGTCAGCGCACCCCACACCACCGTGACTGCGCCCAGCAGCAAGAAAAGCTTCTGTGCGTCGCCCACAGGACGACCCTTCCTCTTCCCCATAATAATCGACGCGAGCGAGGCGAGCACAATCAGAGAGCCATACCCTCCGTCTCCGAAAATCATCGCAAAGAACAACGAAAAAAAGAGCAAGAACCAGAGGGAAATATCGTACTCCCGATAATTCGGGACCGTGCCGAGAAACTCGAAGACCGGCTCTATGATACGAATCGCCGGCGGATTCTCCACGAGAGTGGGTGGATTCTCTTCATCGGAAGGATCGTTGAAGGCGATCGCCCATCCATACTTGGCGACGATTTTCTTGAATTTATCGCAATCCCTGGCAGGGACATAGCCCTGTAAATACGCAAAATGCTCTTGATCGGGCATGCCCGATCGAAGCCGCTCGAGCACGATATCCGCCTCGAGTTCCTGGAGATACATTTTAACAAACGTCACCCGAACCGACAGGTCTTTGAACGCCCGGGCTATCTCTTTCTTCCGTTGATCGATCGATACAATTTCCCTGCGCATCTGCGTGAGGGAGAGCTCAGGCAGCAGAAATTCCTGGAAAGATGGAGGCAGTTCCGGCAACTTCTCCCCGTCTCCGAGGACGAGGCCAAACCTGAATTTGCCTTTGGGAGCTTGAAGCCTCATATATTCAAGTTCTTTCGGCAGGCTGGCCATCTCTTTGAGCGGCGCCTCAAAGAAACGGAGCGAACGCCCGCTTCCTTTGTCCACTTCGACGAGCGCCGCAACAGAAACATCCCCCCAACTCGCCACTCGGTCCATTTCGCGGACAAGCTGGTTCGTCCGTTCGCCCAACGAATCCAGTTCATGCTTCAGTTCTGAAACTTCCTGAACGAGGCTCTTTACTCCTGCGATATCAGATCGAGATAAGCTCTTCGATGGATCGGGCTTCGATTTCTTTTTATTATAGTTCTGAAGCAGAAAACATACGGATTCAGTCTCGGCCCTCTCGCGCTCAAGGCTCTGGTATGTCTCGCCAGAGCCCTGCAGTTCCTCGACATGGGCAACGCCAAGTTTCCGAAGCCGTTCGGGCACATTTCCCCTGTCCTTATCGAGCACGATGAGATAGAACTTCTTCATGGGGACAATCATCGCTCGGCTCCTTCGACTTTTCGCTTCGCTATCTTTCCTCTGACGACCTGGGCTGTCTGCTGATCACCGAGATATATGCGTATTCTCCGAATATCGGCTATGGTCTCGGGAATCTTCACTTTCTCAAACAGATTGACCCTCTGCGTGGTGATGCGCAGTTCGTGCGCGAGCAAGTCCCTCTGTTTTGAGACGACCTCAAGTTCCATCTGGGTGCGCAAGAGTTGCTCCATAAGTATCAGGGCGGAATCGACCCAAGGAGGGGCGGTGTATAAATCATAGACCTGACGCTCAAAATCCACACCCTGGAAAATGGGGATGGCGACACCGGCGATATTGCCGGTATCTGTTTTCAGCGAAGATATCCTCAGCAGCGGCTCTCCTTTTAAAGTCCTCGCCATCTGCTGCTCCGAAAACACCGCAATCCATATATCGTATTCTTTTTCGAGGGTCGCCTTGCGCGCCTCAAGCTGTTCCAGCCGCGTCTGGACACTGCGCACCTCGACCTGCAGCTGCTGTTTTTTGAGCTGAAGCGTCGGAAGATAGCGCTGGTACATCTTGAGCGCATCTTTTTTCTTCTTCAGCTCATTCTTCGTCAGCTTAATCTTTGCCATGCCGCGTCGCCTTTCCTACCGTACGGTCTCGCTCACTCGTTGCCGACCCAGAATTTCTGGATCAGGTCCGAACGAAGCCCCGTCTCCCGAGGCTCAAAACATTCGGCGAGGATTCCCCAGCACTGGTCCAGAGCCTTTTCGAGGGGGACATTGACCGAAAGGTCCATCATCCGCTGCTCAAACAATTCACCATATTTGAGCAACTTGCGGTCCCACGCGCTCATCTGAAATCCCATCGATTTCTTCTCCAAAGTATCCCTGTAGGCCGCGAAGAGCTTGATCATGGCATCCATGATGGAGCGATGATCGTCTCTGGTTTTCCCGTTCACCATCTGCTTCAGTCGAGAGAGAGAGCCAAAAGGCTCGATGTGACCGCCATGCAGATAGAACTGGCCTTCGGTGATGTAGCCTGTATTATCGGGGACGGGGTGCGTGACATCATCGCCCGGCATCGTGGTGACGGCCAGAATCGTGATGGAGCCCGCATCCGAGAAATCAACCGCCTTTTCGTAGCGCGCCGCGAGTTGCGAGTAGAGGTCACCGGGATAGCCGCGGTTCGAGGGAACCTGCTCCTGGGTTATCGCTATCTCCTTGAGGGCGTCCGCGAAGTTTGTCATATCGGTCAGCAGGACGAGCACGTTCTTGCCCTTGAGGGCAAAGCGCTCCGCGACCGCGAGCGAGATGTCCGGCACCATGAGGCACTCGACGATCGGGTCGGCCGCGGTGTGCACGAACATGATCGTCTTCGAGAGGGCCCCGCCCTGCTCCAGCGTATCGCGGAAGAAAAGATAATCGTCGTACTTAAGGCCCATGCCGCCCAAGACGATAAGATCGACTTCCGCCTGCATCGCGATGCGCGCGAGAAGCGGGTTGTAGGGCTCGCCGGAAACGGAGAAAATGGGGAGTTTCTGGCTTTTTACGAGGGTGTTGAAGACGTCAATCATCGGGATGCCCGTGCGGATCATCTCGCGCGGGATGATCCGCTTGTACGGATTCACCGAGGGACCGGCTATCGTGACGAGGTTGTCGCTGAGGACTGGGCCTCCGTCGCGGGGTTCGCCCGCGCCGTCGAAGATGCGCCCCATGAGGTTGTCCGAAAAACTCACCTGCATCGGGTGTCCTAAAAAACGAACTTCATCGCCGGTAGAGACTCCCCTGCCGCCCGCGAATACCTGGAGATAGACCATGTCGCCATCGAGGCGGATAGTTTCGGCGAGCGACATGCCGTAGCGTGTCTTCACCTGCGCGAGCTCGCCGTAGGCGACATCCTGAGCCTTCACCGCAATCACATTGCCGACGATTGATTCAATTTTCGAATATATCTTGTTCATGCATCACTCCAGCGCCTTTATCGCTTTCAACCCGCGGTCTTCGAATTCGGGCTTTCTCTCCATAAGCGCCTCTTTCACTTTTTTATAGAGGGAAACAAACATATCGCTGTCTTCCGGAGTGCCGTTCAAATCGAGCATGGTCTGACGCAGCTCATAGAAGAAGTTGCGAGCATCTTCCTTGTCCTTGAAAGTGATGTGCGACGCGAGTATTTTCAGTACCAATTCGAATACATGCTTCTGCCGCGAAGGAGAAACCGCGGCGTCGACCGGATCGAAGGAGTTCTGCTGAAGGTAGACGGCGTCGAGGAATTCGCTCTTCAGGTACACCACATAGTCTTCGAGGCTGGTGCCCTCTTCCCCGACGACCTTCATCATCGCCCCAACCTCGGCCCCGTGCTCGAGGAAGGTGTGGGCGTAGTGCACGGCCTGTTGTGGCATTATCCCGTCATATTTCGACCAAGAGTCGAGGGGATGGATCGAAGGATACTTGCGCGCGTCCGATCGCTCGCGCGACAGACCGTGGAAGGCGCCGACGACTTTCAGTGTCGCCTGAGTGACAGGCTCCTCAAAGTTGCCGCCCGCCGGCGAAACAGTGCCGCCGATCGTGACGGAACCGGTTTTCCCATCGTAGAGCCGGACTATCCCCGCACGCTCATAGAACGCCGCAATGACCGATTCGAGATAGGCCGGAAAAGCCTCTTCGCCGGGGATTTCCTCGAGGCGTCCCGACATCTCGCGCATCGCCTGCGCCCACCGGCTTGTGGAGTCGGCGAGCAAGAGCACGTCCAGCCCCATCTGACGGTAATACTCGGCGATTGTCACCGCGGTGTACACGGAAGCCTCGCGCGCAGCGACCGGCATGGACGAAGTGTTGCAGATGATCACCGTCCGTTCCATGAGCGCCCGGCCCGTCTTTGGATCGATGATCTGAGGGAACTCCTTGAGCGTCTCCACAACCTCGCCCGCGCGCTCGCCGCAGGCCGCGATGAGCACGATATCGACTTCGGCGTGGCGGCTCGTCACCTGCTGCAAGACTGTTTTCCCTGCGCCGAAGGGGCCGGGGATACAGTAGGTTCCCCCCTTCGCCACCGGAAAAAACGTGTCGATGATTCGCGTCTTTGTCACGAGAGGATCTGCGGGTTTGAGCCGCTCCGAATAGCAGTCGACCGCACGCTTCACTGGCCAGGAAAACCACATCCGGACCTGTCTCTTGTTTCCTTTGGCATCGGACACTTCCGCGATCACATCGTCGATCGTATAGTCGCCCTCGGGCAGAATTTTAGTGACGCTCCACTCTCCATAAAAATCGAATGGCAGCATGATGATGTGCTTAAAATGCAGCTCGGGAACCCAACCGACGGCCATGCCCCGCTGAAGGAGGTCGTCCTCTTTTGCCAGAGGCGTGAAATGCCATGTTGTGTCGCGTGAAAGTGCCTTCAGATAAAGTCCTGGCTCAAGAAAGTAACCGACCTTCTCGGCGATCTCCGGCAGCGGGTTTTGGAGCCCGTCATAGATTTGGCCTAAAAGGCCTGGACCGAGTTCGACCGACAACAGATCGTTGGTGAATCGGACGCTGTCGCCGACCCGGATACCTTTGGTCATCTCATAGACCTGAACCTGAACCGAGTTCCCCCGTATACGGATCACCTCGCTCTTCAGACTCTTGTTCCCTGCTTCAATATAAGCGACTTCGTTCATGGTCACTACTCCGTCGGTGCTGACGGAAACCATATTGCCGTTTACCGCGGTCACGAATCCTTCTGTCATGGTGCCACTCCGGTGTCTAAGGCGCTGCTCGTTGCTTCGGCAGCCGCACTGACGATATCCTGGTATAAGACTTTAAACCCTTCCCTGCCGCGCTCTTTGTCGAAAGAAGCACTGCGGGTCGCGATGAGTAATTTCATTTTATAGGCTAAAATAGAATCAAGCTCAAAAGAGGAAAGAGAAGAGAGTCTCTCAATTACAGTCCATCTCTCATGCTCGAAAATGACTTCCGCTTGCAGAGGATCAGGAGCTCCGTGCACCGCCTGCGCCGTCTGAAGAGCGTCCGCGCCGATGCTGCCCGGTCTCGTCCACTGTTCGGCATCCCACTTGTTGGCCCTGGCCCGAAGCATCACGAGAGCATTCCGAACACCGCGTTCCCACTCAAAATACGCCTTCAAAAAGGCAGATTTTTCAATAGAAGCCGAGTACTCTCCCGTTCTCACTTCCTCGACATGGCGAATCAGCTCAAGATCGCTCTTCTCTACGAGCCTCGAACAGAGCAGATCGAACTCCTCGACCGAAATAGGCGGAGGTGCCCCAAATGGAAATGATACAAGAGTTGAAGCGAAGTACCAATAACGCTTCATTTCAATCAAGGCTCCCTGAGGCGTCTTTTAAATATTCCGAAAGGAGGCTGTTGACGCGGGCTGAAAGAATCTGCGCGAGACTCTCCGCCGAAAAATCATATTGGGCGGAAGAACCGACCTGGCTTACACGAAACCCTGCATCGATGGCAGGATATGGTTTTAAAGTCACACCCTTGGAGAGTTCCTTTGCGAGCCTCGCCGAAAGAGATGCATCTATCTTTTGAATAAAGACAGGAGGAAGCAAGACTTCTGTGTCGGAAGACTGGCCTAGGGCCAGAGACCTTAAAATTTCTGGAATGATCTGTTCCGCCATCTTTGCGTCGAATGCGCCGGCGACATCGGCGTTTATCGCCGAATCAAGGAAGCGCTGAATACTCTGTTTGAGCGCAATCATGGTGTCTCTCGACGCCTGGAGGAGGCTTTCTCGAGAGGCCGCCTCCATCGACTCGATGCGGCGGGAAGCCTCTTCTTGCGCCTCTCCGGCTTCTTTCTTCGCGCGATTCACTATTTCCGAAGCTTCCGACTGAGCCTTATGAATGATCTCTTCGGCCTGCTGCTTTGCAACCTCTACCCCTTCGCTCCGGATCCTTTCAAGAAGCTCCTGTACTTGAATCTCCATAGTAGTTTTCCTCTGGTTGAGTTCGATATATCGAAAATATACTATATTACCAAAAAGTATCCTTTATAACTCGATAGAGTTTATACTGAAAGCGCCATTAGGGCAAGGGAGAATTTGTCTATTTTGCCCTCTTGACAGGATCGCCGCCTTGCGATTAAATCGCCCTCGTCATTGGGGTACCTTTTGAAAACGTCGCGGGAAGCGACGAATTTTATAACGCGACCGTCGTATAACGGCTATTACCCCAGCCTTCCAAGCTGGAGACGTGGGTTCGACTCCCATCGGTCGCTTAGCTCTTCAGAATCTCAAACCTCATGTGCCGGCCGATTGTTATCCTACGTGCAAAATCAGTATAAATGCCTTTGGTGCAATGACAATACTGATTTTTTAGAGATATCGATGCAGGGATATCCGGTATAAATTAGGTATTGTGGGATTGCCGCGGAGCCCCTATTAAGAAATGACATTTTTTAAGGAGAAATAAACCATTTGGGACCGGGGCGGCTCGAACGCCCGACCTACTGCTTAGAAGGCAGTTGCTCTATCCAGTTGAGCTACGATCCCATTCAATACTCTATTCGGGACGAGAGGATTTGAACCTCCGATCTTCTGCTCCCAAAGCAGACGCCTTAGCCCCTAGGCTACGTCCCGATTCCAGCGTTGTAAACTAGATGAAAAATAGGCCTGCTGTCAAGATATCGCTGGATCTTCAGACGGTCCCGGGCCGACCTGACATCTGGCCAAGCGGCGGATACGCCGTCAAAATACTATAGAGTAAAAATTGTTTTTGACTTGACTCTGACCATTTTTTAATACATAGTAGATGCGGTTCGAAATGTTCCACAAATCCAGCAAAAAGGAGGGTGCGTCATGAACGACTCGGATGGCAGTCATAGTTATTGCATATGTACCGAGCCCGAAGATCCATTCCCGCGACCATCTAACCTGACAGCTGGCAACGATACGGCAAAACACAGCCTCTAGGCTAAAAGCCATTCACCTCCTGCTGTTAGGGGACGCGGCAGTAATTTGAGGTGAACTATGACTAAATTTCATCTACTATTACCTTTCCTTAAGAAAAAGCGCGAGACGCGCAATGGCAACAGCTTCAGCGAAGAAGAAAACAGGCTGATATCGCTCTGTACGGCTTCAATACAGAGCGCCTTCTCCGAGCTCGACTCGAGTTCCCGGGGACTCTCTGAAAAAGAAGCGGACAAGCGGCTCTCGGAATTCGGCCGGAACGAGATATCCCAGCTGAAAGAGCTCAGTTTCTGGGAGGACATGCTCGAACGATTCAAGAGCCCTCTCGTCGTCCAGCTTCTCGTTATCGCGGCCGTATCCGCCCTCATCGGACAGGCGACTTCCGCGATCATTGTGGGGATGATGATCCTCTTGAGCGTGGGGCTCTCCTATATACTGGACAGCCGCTCCAATAGAGAAGTCGAATCCTTAGGCAAACGTGTGCAGTCACGCACGTTTGCCCTCCGCGATGGGGCGGAAACTGAAATCAGAATGTCCGAAGTCGTACCCGGCGATGTGATTCTGCTGCAGGCAGGAACTATTGTCCCCGCCGATGTGCGGATAATCTCGGCGAAGGACTTCTTCGTCAGTGAGTCCGCGCTCACGGGCGAATCGATGCCCGTGGAAAAATCCGCCAATTCTCCCTCTTCGTCAGTGAGATCGGTCCTCGAAACGCCCAACGCCTGCTTCATGGGAACAAGCGTCACGAGCGGCACGGCGCGAGCGGTGGTTGTGATGACGGGCACGCACACCCTTTTCGGCACTATTTCGAAGAAGCTCAGCGAGCGCCGCGAAGAGACCAGCTTCGACAAAGGTGTGCGTTCTTTCACCTGGCTCATGATCCGCTTCATGCTGGTCATGGTGAGCGTTGTCTTTCTGATCGTGGGCCTCACTAAGGGCAACTGGCTCGAGGCACTGCTCTTTGCCCTGTCGGTCGCGGTAGGACTTACGCCCGAAATGCTTCCCATGATTGTCACGGTGAACCTCGCCAAAGGCGCACTCGCCATGGCGAAAAAAAAGGTGATCGTCAAGAAATTGCCTTCGATCCAGAATCTGGGCGCCATCGACATCCTCTGCACGGACAAGACGGGCACGCTCACCCAGGATCGCGTCGTGCTCGAGCACCACGTGGACATCATCGGGAACAAAAGCGACGAAGTCCTCAACTACGCCTACCTCAACAGTTATTTCCAGACCGGCCTCAAGAACCTGCTCGACAGGGCGGTCATCGAACACGTCGACCTGAATGTCGACGAATGCAGGCTCGTCGACGAGTTGCCCTTCGATTTTCAGCGTCGACGCATGTCGGTGGTCGTCGAATACGAAGGTGACAACGTGCTCATCTGCAAGGGCGCAGTGGAGGAGATCTACAGCTGTTGCACACATTACCAGATCGATGAGGAGATATATCCCCTCATCGACATGATCCGCGCGGACCTCTTCGAGGAGGTCCAAAAACTCAATGAAGAGGGATTCAGGGTTCTTGGCATAGCGTACCGGGAGTTCAGTCGCGACAAGACGACTTTCACGGTGCAGGATGAAAGTCAGCTGATTCTCCTGGGTTACATAGCCTTCATCGACCCGCCCAAAGAGTCGGCCACCGAAGCCATACAGCTCCTGACAAAGGTGGGGGTCGAGGTGAAGGTTCTCACGGGAGACAACGGCCTCGTCACCGAGAAGGTGTGCAGGGACGTAGGCATCCCCTTTACTTCTTCCATCACTGGTGCACAGTTGAGCGCGCTCGATAAGGCAGCATTCTCGGCGAAAGTCAGGGAGTGCGAGGTCTTTGTCAAGCTCACACCAAGTCAAAAGGAAGAGATTGTCCGGGAATTGCGGCGGCAGGGGCACGTGGTGGGCTACATGGGCGACGGCATCAACGACGCGACGGCACTCAAAGCCGCCGATGTGGGTATCTCGGTGGACTCGGCTGTCGACGTCGCAAAGGAAGCGGCGGATATCGTCCTCTTGGAGAAGAGCCTCCTCGTCCTCGAAGAAGGCATCCTGGGCGGAAGGCGCATCTTCGCCAACATCATAAAGTATATACGCATGGGGGCAAGCTCCAACTTCGGCAATATGTTCAGCGTGCTCGGGGCAAGCTGTTTTCTGCCCTTCCTCCCCATGCAGCCTCTGCAGATTCTCACCAACAACTTGCTCTACGACTTCTCTCAGACAGGTATACCCATGGACAATGTCGACCCGGAGCTCATCGCGAAGCCGGTCAAGTGGGACATCACCAATATCAAGCGCTTTATGATGTGTATCGGCCCCATCAGCTCGATCTTCGATTACGCCACATTCGCACTCATGTGGTTCTTCTTCCATGCGAGCAATTATCTTGTCCCAGCCTTCCCGGCCATCCAGAAGGAGGCCATGGCCAAGCTCTTCCAAACCGGCTGGTTTGTCGAGTCGCTGCTCACGCAGACGCTCATCGTGCACATCATACGGACCCGGCGCATTCCCTTCTTCCAGAGCAGGACCTCCGCGCCGATGATTCTCACGACCCTGGTCGTGATGGCGATAGGGATATGGCTCCCCTACTCCCCGCTTGCGGCCCCGCTGGGTCTCGTGCCGCTCCCCGGGGTCTATTGGCTGTGGATCACGGGCTTCCTCTTCTCTTACTCGATAATCACGCACAAGGTAAAACGCTGGTTTCTCAGGCGTTTTGAAGGAGTATAACGATGGACTCTATACTCGATGCCCTCCAGGAAGGACGACTTTTTGAACTTCCGGAAGACGATAAGGATCACGCGCTTCAGTTTCTGGCGCATATAATCGAAGCCTTCCCCCAGATTCCGACGGGGACCGACATCGTCGGCAACGTGATGGCACGGGAGAAGTCGATGAACACCGCGCTCGGCAGGGGCTGGGCCTGCCCTCACGCCCGCGTGGACTTTGAGGAAGACCTCATGTGCGTCGTGGGCTGGAGTCCTGCCGGCATCGAATATGGAGCCCCCGACGGCGTCCCTGTATCGATCATCACCATGTATCTCGTGCCCTCGAACCAGCGAAACCACTACCTGCGGGAAATTTCCATTATGGCGAAGGTGCTCAAATCTTCTCCGGAGATAGACAAGTTGCCTTCGATAAAAGAGTTGAACGATGTACGAAACTATCTTTTGGACTTGATCGCCGCGAGCAAAGAGACCGTGGGTCCCGACGCGCGTGCCCGGATGATACGCCTGCAGTCTAAGGCCGCCATGGCCACTCAGCCCGTCTCTGACCTGTCCGGCCTCATCGTCGAACCGGTCTCGATCATCGCGGGCTCCGGCATGAGGCCGTTCGCGCTCACCCAGAATCTTGAGCTCATGAACTTCATCGAGAGCACGGCCGGCCTGGCCGAGCGGCTCGATATGGACGGTTCGTATCAAAATGGACTATGGAGGATCGTGCGCAGGAGCGCCACGGCATACCAGGGGAGCAGGACCGTTTTTGACTGCATCGCGCTCATGCCGGCGAAGACGGTGCAAAAATAATTCAGGACATTTGAAGAGAACTGCTGTTGACACCTGCAATTTTTGAATTATAATAGCTCGGCTTCCTTGATAACAAAAGGACAGTTGAATCCATCCACCCTGTGAGGAGTAAGTATGTCCTATACGACTGAACAGATTCGCAACATAGCCATCATCGGACACGGAGGCACCGGCAAAACCACGTTGCTTGAACACATTCTCTTTCAGGGCGGAATGATATCGAGACCGGAAACGGTTGATTCGGGCAAAACCGTCAGCGACTACGGAGACGACGAGATTGCGCGCAAGATATCAGTTCGCTCGAGCCTCACGCATGTCAACACCGATGACTGCAAGATCAATCTCATAGACGCTCCCGGCGCTGGCGATTTTGTGGGCGAGGCCATACTCGGGATACGGGCCGTAGAGACCGCCCTGCTCGTGATCGACGGCAAGTCCGGTGTACAGATCGAGACTGTCAAGCTCTGGAGGATTCTGGAGCGCCACCAGAAACCGAGGATGGTATTCGTGAGCCGCCTGGATGAAGAGAGGGCCAATTACGCAGCCGCCCTCGCGGATATAAAAGAGAAATTCAAGGTGGCCCCTGTACCCCTCACCATCCCGATGGGAGAAGGCCCCTCCTTCAAGGGTGTCATCGATGTGCTCAACAAAAAGGCCTACATGCGTCCCTCTTCCCACGATCAGAAAGAGCAAGTTGGAGAGGTCCCCGCGGAATTCGCCGACGCGGTGGAATCCGCCAGAGGTCAGCTCTTCGAGGCCGCCGCGGAAGGCAGCGACGAGCTCATGGAGAAGTACCTCCTCGAAGGAGAGCTCACGCAGGAGGACACCTTGGCGGGCTTCCAGAACGCTCTCGCCGCGGGCAAGATCATCCCGGCCTTCGCCGGCGCAGGTCTCGCCAACAGTGGGACCTCGGCATTCATCGACTTTGTAGTGCGCAGTGCCCCATCGCCTCTTCTCCGTACCCCGGAAAAGGCGCAAGACCAGGACGGCACCCAGATCGAGATACGTATCGATCCGGCAAAACCTGCCTCAGCTTTCGTCTTCAAGACCCAGATCGATCAGTTCTCAGGCCGCCTCTGCTACATAAAAGTCATGACGGGCGCCTTCCTACCCGACATGGACATGCTCATCAGCCGCGACGCGCACAAGGAGCGCATCGGCAAGCTCTACACCATGCAGGGCAAAAAGCTCGAGGATCTGTCGTCGATCCCCGCCGGAGACCTCGGCATCCTCGCCAAGATCACCGCGCTCAAAACGAATGACACCATCAGTCAGTTCGACAAACCCACTGCCTATATCCCGCTGCGGCTCCCCTCGCCGGTACACATGCTCGCCATATCGGCGGTCAACAAAAAGGAAGAGGATAAGCTCAACGAGCTCCTCTACAAGGCTGCCGAGGAAGACCTCACTTTCAGCGTAAACTACAACCCGGAGACCAAGGAGACGGTCATCGCGGGCATGGGTGAACAGCAGATCAACATGATCCTCGACAAGATCAAGGCCCAGTCCAAGATCGCCGCCGAAACGAGGGTGCCCCGCGTGGCGTACCGCGAAACGATCACCAAGAAGGCAACGGCCGAGTATACGCACAAAAAACAGACCGGCGGCCATGGGCAGTACGGCCGCGTCGTGTTCGAAATCGAACCGCTCGAGCGTGGAAAGGGCTATGAGTTTGAAAACAGGATTTTCGGCGGCGCGGTGTCCAGAGGCTTCATGCCCGGCATCGAAAAAGGCATCCACCAGGCCATGGAGGCAGGCGTCCTCGCAGGCTACCCCGTGGTCGACACTAAGACCGCCATCATCGACGGCAAGGAGCACCCGGTCGACTCGTCGGAAATGGCGTTCAAGATCGCCGCGCGCGGCGCCTTCCGCGAGGCTATGAGGCAGGCGAATCCCGTCATCCTCGAACCGATCATGAACCTTTCGGTCTTTGTCGAGGAGAAGTACCTCGGCGACGTCATGTCCGACCTCTCAGGCCGTCGCGGTAAAATCTCTGGACAGAACCCCATAGGCGGCGGCATCGTCCAGATCGACGCCCAGGTTCCTCAGGCGGAGCTCCTGCGCTACGCGATCGATCTCCGCTCGATGACCTCGGGCACCGGTTCTTTTGAAATCGAGTTCTCCCACTACTCGCCGATCTCGGGCAAGATCGCCGAAGACGTCATAAAGGCCGCCCAGGCGTTTAAGACTCAGGAAGCGGAAGAGGAATAAGGCTGAGCCGCAATTCTAGTGGACATTTATTGAACGGGCCGCTGCATGATGCAGCGGCCCGTTTTCATACGCTTTCATATGACGACCCGGCGCGCCATGCCATCACGAGGCTCCTTGTCCTTTTCCCAGGCGTTCGATCTCCCGAATGAACTCGTCGAGCGTGTCATATTTTCTATACACCGAGGCAAAGCGAATGTAGGCGACCTTGTCCAGAGTGTAGAGCTTTTGCAGCACCATACTGCCCAACTCCTCACTGGAAATCTCATTGGAGGCCTTGGCACGTTCGGCGGCCTCATCCTCTATCTCGTTGATGAGATTCTCGATGGACATTTGGGATACGGGCCGCTTTTCGAGGGCACGAACCAGCCCGCGCTCAATCTTCTGCCGCTCGAAGGGTTCACGGCGGCCGTCGCGCTTAATGACAAGAAGCGGTTTTTCCTCAATGCGCTCGTAGCTTGTGAACCTGAGGCCGCAGGCTAGGCATTCTCTGCGGCGACGTATGGCCTCTCCATTGGCGAGCGTCCGCGAGTCGATGACTTTATCCTCAAGACTTCCGCAGTAGGGACACTTCATTCGGCATCCTTCTCCGCAAACTTCGAGACCGCCTTCAAAAAATCCATGGGCAGTGGGAATATGATCGTCGAATTCTTCTCGACGGCAATTTCTGTCAATGTCTGCAGATATCTGAGCTGCAAGCTCGAAGGCGACCTCGACAGCACGTCGGCTGCCTGCGCGAGCTTTTCCGAAGCCTGGAGCTCGCCCTCGGCCGCGATGATCTTCGCCCGCCTCTCCCTCTCCGCTTCCGCCTGCCGCGCAATCGCGCGCTTCATGGTCTCCGCGAGCTCGACCGCCTTTATCTCTACCGCCGACACTTTGATCCCCCAGGGGTCGGTCGCCTCGTCGAGCAATTTCTGGAGGATCTGGCCGAGTTCGGCTCGTTTGGCCAGCATCTCATCGAGCTCGTGCTGGCCGAGCACCGACCGGAGAATCGTCTGCGCGAGAAGGCTCGTGCTCTTGGTGTAGTCCGCGACCTTGACGACGGCCAGAACCGGATCGAAGACATTGAAATATACGACGGCGTCGACTATGACCGTCACGTTGTCGCGGGTGATGACCTCCTGCTTTGAGACATCGATAGTGAAGGTACGCATATCAACCTTGCGCATGATGTCGAGATTGAACGGCAGGATCAGGTTGAAGCCTGGCTGAATCACCTTCTGCATGCGGCCGAGTCGAAACAGCACGCCCCGCTGATATTCGGGGATGACGCGCATCATCTGGATCAGAATGATGAACGGTACCACAAGGAGCCCCGTCGCCACCTCGGGGGTCCTGGCGATGAACAGCAGTTCCAGTATGGCCCATGCCAAAAACAGAACGAAAAGAAATACGAAGACGGGCATCTGCTTTCGCGCGATTGCCACGACGATAAAAATAATCCACCATACGGCGAGCACCACAAAACAGGCGATAATCAAGGACATCTTCTTTGCCTCCTGACTGAGATAAGTATACTATATTTTCTTTAATTTCACAAAGTACAAAGTACTATTGCCTCTTTTCTTTCGTATGATTATTGTATTGTTTATAAAGGTGCAATTAGGATTTTCGAGTGAGCTGGAGGATGCGCATGAAGTTTTCAGAAAAACTCAAGAAATTTATGGAAGACAGTATCGATGCTTCTAAGGAATTCCTTGAAAAAACGAGTGATCAGGCACAGGTATGGGGTGAGATGGGGAAGCTCAAGATCGAAATCCTTCAACTCAGATCGAAAGCACAAGCGCTCACCGGAAAGCTTGGTACCGAAGTATATACTCTTCTGGTTGAGAAAAACGAGCCAATGATCGGCTCTTCCACCCCGGAGATTGAGCCGATAATCAAAGAACTTGAGGGGCTCGACCATCTCATCGATGAAAAAGAGACGCTCTATAGGTCCAAGGGTGGGAAAGAGAACGATCTGAACGAAAGAGAAAAAGCGTAATCGCCCCGAAAGCCCCGAACTCCGGTATCGGGAAGTCACATTTTTAGAAGCTCCGTCGCTGCACACCTTCTATACTTTTTTATGTATATGCGCCACATAGAGAGGTCCGGCCCCATTGGAGATATCTGGAAGGATGATAGTACCGTAGGTCGTCCGCTCTCCCCATTCCTCTTCGATTATATTGCAGCGATCTTCGTACTTTTCGATGAGGCGCTGTACTACTCCGTCATTCTCAAACCATGAAACGGAACACGTGGAATATACAAGGCAGCCGCCCGGCCTGAGCATGAGAAAACAACTCGAGAGCAATGACCACTGCCGTACGGCAAGCTGGCGCGTGCGGGCCGCGGTCCACTCCGAAAGTGCATGAGGAGAATTCAAGACATGTCTCTCCGAAGAACACGGCGCATCGAGTAGAATAGAGTTATACCAGTCTTTTCTTATCCTGCACAGTCTGGCAGCGTCGTATCCCGTGACACTGACACGCGGGCGAATCGATTCGGGCATCTGCACCTTAAACACTTCTCGCATGCGCCGGCGTCTCTCCGCGGACAACTCATTGGCCTCAATGCGGGTCTGCGGCCCGGAGAGCCCTGCGAGCACAAGAGTTTTCCCTCCCGGCGCGGCGCAGGCATCGAGAACTGTGCCCTCGTTTGGAAGATGGATCGTCTTCGCCCCTTTTATGGATGCACGGTCCATTCGATAGACACCCTCCGGAGGGTCTTCGAAGAATTCAATCTCGCCTGTCGTTTTGAGGCGCAGCCCCACGGCATCGTTGGGAGCAAGCAAGGCACAGCGCAGTCCCTTCCAGCGATCACCATACAGCGTCTCATAGAAAGCGTCAAAATCCGCGCAACCAGCCATACTGATTCTCTATATTCACGAAAAACCGAAAAGAATCAATATTGTCACGCATTGACGATTTTCAGATTTCCTGCTAGCGTCTTCCCAACTCCAGAGGAAATCTCTATATATTCAGGATTTTACAATGATATCACAGGTTCCAGACCTTGTAATATTCGATCTCGACGGCACGCTTGCCGACACAATTGAGGATATCGCCGCGTCGGTGAATCGGGCGCTCTCTCAATTTAAACTGCCGCCGCACGAAGTAACGATCTATAAACGAATGGTCGGCGACGGCTTTCGCCCTCTGATCGAACGTGCGCTTCCTCAGGAAAAATTGTGTGATGAGGCGCTCCTCGAACAGGTGTTCGAGTGTGCGGTACATGAATATGCTGAACATTCCCTTGAGAACACAAGGCCCTTCCCTGGGATGATCGAAACACTTGAAACGCTGTCCCGGAAGAGCGTCCGGCTCGCCGTGCTCTCAAACAAGCCTGATACCATGTCAATAGCGATCGTCAAAAACCTCTTTGGCTCCATTCCCTTCGTCGCGGTGTGGGGGAACAATCCCGAACGCCCCCGCAAACCCAATCCCTCGGCCGCGCTCGAGATATGCAGAATAGCGGAAGCGGTTCCTGCACACAGTCTCTTTGTGGGCGATTCTGGCGTTGACATGGAGACAGCGAAAGCCGCGGGCATGATCGCGATAGGCGCATTATACGGCTATCGATCGCGGAAAGAGCTGGAAAAGGCAGGGGCGGACTATTGTATTGCGTCGCCCCTGGAGCTACTTTCGCTCATAGGCAGGACATAAGTTGGCGCCGGCGCTTCAGCACACGCTTTTCTTTTTGAAAAATGAAGGCTATATTTTTAAGGATCGGCATGAGAACAGACCCCTTTCCGCTGGCGCCACCGGCGCCAGGCATTGTTGAGGAGACAATATGAACCGCGAAGAGATCATTGCACGAGCGCAGGACTATATTGCAAATGAGACAGACTCTTTCTTCTCAGATGAAGTGAAGAGTCTTCTCCAAAAGGGCGACTGGAAAGAACTCGAAGACCGTTTCTACCGAAACCTTGAATTTGGCACCGGCGGATTGCGCGGCGTGATCGGCGGAGGCTTCAACCGCATGAACACGCTTGTGGTGACACGGGCGACACAGGGGTTATGCGATTATCTCAAAGAGCAATTTCCTAGTAAGCCGCTCTCCGCGTGCATAGCTTACGATTCCAGACGAAAATCAAAGGAATTTTCCTTGGCCACGGCCTTGGTCTTTGCCGCCAATGGCATAAAAGCATATCTGTTCTCATCGCTGAGGCCGACGCCAGAACTCTCATACGCAATTCGCATGCTCGGCGCGGACACCGGCGTAGTGGTCACCGCGAGCCACAATCCCCCGCAGTACAACGGCTACAAGGCCTACTGGAACGATGGCTCGCAGGTCGTTCCTCCGCACGACACCGGCATCATCGAAAAAGTGCTCAAAGTCCGAACCGTCAACCTCGTCAGCGAAGCAGGCGCGCGCGCAAAAGGCCTTTTGGTGAATATCGACAAGGAAATCGATGACGCCTATGTGGCGATGGTGAAATCCCATCTCCAGAGGCCCGAACTCTTTGCCCGGCTCGGAAAATCGGTCAATATCGTGTACACCCCGCTCCATGGCACAGGGGCCATGCTCTTTGAGCGCATTATGGGAGACCTCGGCCTGAATGTGCTCACCGTTCCGGAGCAGCGCGAACCCGACGGAGAGTTCCCTACGGTATCCTACCCCAACCCCGAGGAATCGGCCGCGCTCGCCATGGCAATCGCGCTCGGTAAAAAGACGCACGCCGATGTCGTCATGGCCACCGACCCCGACGCCGACCGCCTCGGCATCGCGGTTCCGAACGGCACGGGAGGCTTCACGCTCGTGACCGGCAACCAACTCGGGGTGCTCCACCTCGACTATATAGCCCTCACGCTGAAGGAACTCGACAAAATGCCGTCCCGCCCTGCGGCCATCCGCAGCGTGGTGACCACCGAATTTCAAACGGCGATCGCCGAGAACCATGGCATAGCCAGTTTCGAATGCCTCACGGGTTTCAAATGGATCGCTGACCTTATGCGGCGCTTTGAACGAGAAACATATGATTTTATCTACGCGACCGAAGAGTCCTACGGGCACCTCATCGAACAGGAGGTGCGCGACAAGGATGGAATTTCCGCAGCGGCATTGACCGCCGAAATGACCCTCTACTGGCGCTCCAAGGGCAAGAGCCTCCTCGACCGCCTCGAAGACCTCTACCGCGAATACGGCTATTACGAGGAAAAAGGCTTAAGCTTCTATTTTGAGGGCGAGCAGGGTATGCAGATCATGAAGGGTATCATGAGTTCCTACCGCAAAGAGCCGCCTCAGAGCTTCGGTGGTCTGGCCGTGATACGGACGAGGGACATCCAGGCGGGGGTCGAGCGGGACAAAGACGGAAAACAGCGCAGGGTTGATCTGCCACAGAGCGATGTAATCCAGTGGCGGCTCGAAGATGGCACCCTGTTGACCGTGCGGCCATCAGGCACCGAACCTAAAATCAAATACTATGTCCTCTGTCACGGCCAGGGCGGAGAACTCTCCCTCAGCAAAAAAATGACACAGGACAAGATTGCCTTGATTGAAGCAGATATTCGTACTGTGGTCGACTCGCATCGCAAATGACAGACGAGAAGGGTGCACCTCTCTGGACCTCACTTTTCGGAGAGCGTCGCGAAGCGCGCACTCCTCCCGCCCCCTGGTATAAAAAAGAGCGCGGCGCCTGGAAGGGTCTTTCATGGCCACTACCCGCATGTGATGAAGAACCCTGGGAAGCCCGGCATTATGTGGCGCTGGATGTCGAGACGACAGGCCTCTACGCTGAAACCGGAAAGATCGTCGAAATAGCTCTTGTGCGATTTTTTTTCGACGAGGAGGGGGCGCTCAGCGAAGAAGACAGGTTTTCTACACTGATCAACCCGAACACTGATATCCCCGCGCAGGCGAGCCGCATTCATGGCATCACCAACGAGGATGTGTCCAATGCACCGCTTTTTAAAGATATCGCTTCCAAAATTGCCAGTGTGTGCGATCACCGAGTGATCGTGGGACACAATGTGCTTTTTGATATCGGTTTTCTTGAGAAGGAATTTTTGCGCACAGGCATCGAAGGAGGGTTTCAGGAATGTGCCGATACTTTTGGCATGGCGAAGTTGGCGTTCCCTTCCATGCCCTCGTACAACCTTGGAAAACTTGCTTTTGCGGTCGGGCTCCAGTCCGATGCGCAGCACAGAGCGCTTGGCGACACACTTACCTGCATGCGCCTGTTTGCGGCATCGATCAGGGCCCTTACGAATAAATGTTGAGTTTAATTGTCAGAATCGAAAGGCAAGTCTGTGTGGTTCCGGATAAAATATGGGTTGACAATGCTTTTCTTTGTGCTTGTAGTGCTGGGCATTCGGTTCTTTATGCTCGCTTTGAATCCATATCCCGACACGACCGCAAACACACAATACATGCAGTATGCTTCTTCTATACCTGATTTCTACGAAAACCTCTCAATGCTTGAATCAAGCAGAATAAGCCTGATCTCGCCCCGGTCCGCTGCCGCGATTGTAAAGGACATAGCAGCAGAGGGAATCGGCTTGGGCTATACCCCGGAAAGTCTGGCGGCGATACTCATTCCCTCTTCTGGCTACATCCTCGCGATGCTCATAGATGACGGGGACTCCGAGGAATACCAGAACCTCGATGGCTTGTCGTACCCTGCAAGACTGTATTATGACCGCATCGCCTCATTGCACCCGACGATGGACACACTGCGCTCTCGCTATGAATCGGTGTTCGATTCTCTGTATGAATCGCTGAAAGATTCCGCGCCGTCACTTCCCCTGGAATGGCTTGAGAAAGATTGGGAAGCCTGGCAAGGTGACATTACCCTTCCTCACCTGTTTACACTGCCAAGACTTCAGGATCTCGATTACTCGCACACGTTCGCTCTGGATATTTTTCTTAAAAATGTGGAATACCTGCCGGGAGACGTCCAGCGTGGCCCTATGATCTATTCGCTGAGCGATGGCATTGTGGTTGCCTCTGAGGGAGGGTGGGTTGGTTTCCCAAGGAAAAGCGAACCGCTCTCTTTTATCGAAGGAGGGATATCTCCAAAATCCGGCAATGGCGTAATAGTATACTCACCCGATGAACGGCGATATTATCTCTATTTTCACCTCTACGACGTTCTTGTGGGAAAAGGGCAGATCATTCGGCGAGGGCAGGTGCTTGGGCACGCTGGCAATACCGGCATCAACGCTCGGAAAAAAGGTGGCGGAGATCATCTGCACCTTGAAATATTCGACGCGCGTAGCGGGAAGTCCTTTCGGAACACAGAGATAATCGCGTTGCTGAAGGATTCATCACGAGAGGGACCCGCAGTTTCATCGGAATGAATTTTTCGCTATAGTACATCCATGAGCAAATTATTCCTTGTCGGCGATGTAGGCGGAACGAATACGAATCTGGCTCTTGCAAAATATGATCGGTCCGGCATCCAGTTGATTAGAAAAGCGAGATTCTCGACACAGCAGGAAAAGTCAATGGTGAATCCTGTCAGACGATTTTTAGAAGCGGAGCACGCACGAGGGTTTGTACAACCTATCGATTTCTGCTGTATTTCAGGGGCAGGCCCCGTCCTGGCGGATGAGAGCATTCCGTTGACAAACGCCCCGTGGAGCATCCATGCTTCCGAACTCTCCTCGCTGCTCAGTATTCCCGTCAAATTGATCAACGACTTCACGGCTCTGTCGTACGCGGTGACACTGCTCGACTATAGGGACGCGGAAGCAGTCACCCAGCTTCCGCATCCAGACGGCTCGCTCTACGAACCGCGCGACGGCATTATGCTCGTCATTGGGGCGGGAACGGGGCTTGGCGTTGGTTTTGTAGACCGAAATGGCGACAACATCAAGGCTTTTCCTTCGGAGGGTGGGCATTCGGAGATGCCCTGCTTCGACGAACTGAGCCACGCGATACACCGATGGCTGAGCGAGAGATACGGCTATCCCGCCGGGGCCGAAATAGCCATCGCAGGACAGGGGATAGCGAATATCTTTGAGTTCATCTGTTCGGACGAATTCAGTATCCGAATGCTGTCCAGCGACTATGAGGTATCATGCGCGGCATTAGAGAGGGGACCATCCGAAACGGCTCAAAGTATTCTGACGCTACCGCGCCTGGAATGGCCCGCGAGGATCGCGCTCCACGCCGAGGACGACGCATTCTGCGCGCTCACCATGGAGCTCTTTGTTCGGCTCTACGCGCTCAAGGCCGCGAATCTCGCCTCCCTCTTTCTGCCGGCAGGCGGCATATGGCTCGCCGGAGGCATCTCTTCCAAAAATGAGGCGTGGCTGCTTAAAAACGCGCGTTTCATGAGCTGGTTTGAGAGGAACTATGCCCCTCATATCCGCCAATTCCTCGCGCATACACCAGTCCTGATTGTCAAAAATTATGACATTTCACTGCGGGGAGCGGCGGTCGCCGCGCTTCAGTTCTCCTCTCATGGCTGAAGGCTAGGAAAATTCTATGGCAGAGCAAGATCTGGACATGGCGCTGCGCGAGGACATGCTCGCGAAGCACATCGATATCGGCCTCACCCTCGATATTCTGAACCGATACAACATCGGTGAATTCGATCATTTTGTAAAGATAATCCCCGATGGCATTCCTACGGTCGACGGAACTGCCGTCGTCGATA
The DNA here is from genome assembly GCA_002425765.1 of Spirochaetaceae bacterium UBA5556. GTDB lineage: Bacteria > Spirochaetota > Spirochaetia > Treponematales > Rectinemataceae > Rectinema. Next base: position 228,831 of record DIMW01000004.1, read on the forward strand.
TAAGAGATAAAAGCCCAGACAGACTTCTGTTCAAGTTCCCCAAACAACGCTCTCTCGCAAATCTCGAGAAAAGTGGCATTTTGCTCTCTCGCGGGACACTCCTTGGAACGAGCGCGCTGCCCGAAAAAAAAGAAAACGGTGAAACCTGCCTCACCTTTACGGCAGAAGTTTTAGAGGAAATCGGACAAAAGATGCTCGGACGGTGCGCATACGGTGTCCTCAACGGTGGTTCTGCGACCAGCTACGCCGATCTCAAAAAGAACCGGGCCATTGACGAGGCTCTATTCTCCGCCATCAGGCCTTCGTTCGAGCGCTTCGCGAGTCAGTGCAGAGATATGCCCAAAGGATTGACCCCCGCGTACATCAACCCCGACGGCACACCTGGCCCAAGTTTTCTTGAACTTAAGATGCGTGCCCGCCTCCTGGCGGCCCGGAGACTCCTCTACTCCGCCCGCGCCGAGACACCCTTCATGCCCCTCTTCCAGATGACGAGCGTGGCCAACCATGGGCAACTGACGCGCGCGTACGAAGACATCCAGGCCTCGTCTTTCCTGGCCCCACTGGCCGCCGGGGTCGGACTTAAGCCCGCAGAATGGCTAAGCGGAGTCCAGCCTATGATCGCCGCGTACACGCATTCCTCGGAAGGCCGCCCGAAGCGCGTTTTCGACAAGGCTTACGGCAGAGAGCACAGCGCGCTCGCTCTTCCCGGTGGCCACGGCCAGAGCTTCATGGTTCTCGCCGATGTTTTCCGTGACCTTCGGGACAGGGGTATGCGATACGCGATGCTGAGCAATATCGACAATATAGGCGCCTATGCCGACCCCGTCGAGCTGGCCATCCTCGCGATTTCAGGCAAGCCTGCGGGTTTCGATTTTTCGTTCAAAACGCCTGTAGACGTAAAGGGCGGCATTCTTGTGCGCACCAGAGATGGTTTGAGGAATGTCGTCGATATCGGGCCTGCGATCGAGCTGCAGGAGATCGAGCGCCTCGAACGGAGTGGCGCCGCGATATTGTTCAACTGCGCAACCGGCATTTTCGATCTCGACTGGCTGGTGCCACACCTCGAAGAAATCGCGAAAAATCTTCCGGTACGGTTCTCAGATCAGAATAAAGACGCGGGGACATATTCCCAGGCCGAGCAGGTCACCTGGGAAGTCGTCTCTCTTGTGCCAGATTTCATCGCGTTCGCGGTGGACAAGAAGAGGCGCTTCCTGGCCGCCAAGATGCTCGTTGAAATGCTCCTCACGAGCGGATTCGGCATCGACGATGGGACTGTATCCGCACAGATGAGGCAGACGGGCAAGACGCTCCACGAAGGACAGGCATGGCTCCTGGAACAGGCCTATGGACTGCGCTGCGTCAACGGTCGCTGGACGCCTCGTGAACTTGTTCAATGCTGACATCGACTCCATGCATGATGCATGAAACGCTCTCGTACGTTCCCTCATCCGACGTGAGCATGTTGGCGCTGCCTTGTGGGTCCACGCCGTCAGAGGGAGAGGCCCAGAATCCTTCTGCGAGCCATATGACGCCACGCTTCATATGCTCATCTGAACAGGCGGCGGCGAGTACCGCGCCGTTGTCATTCCAGATTTTCAGAAGTTCCCCATCGAGCGCCCCAATGCGCGTCAAATCGTTGGGATGAATATGAATCCGGGCGTTTTTTGTGGGCTCCTGGCGGGCTCCCCTCTGAGAATGGACGAATTCGGAGACCTTCGGAGTAAGAAGCTTAAACGTGTCCGTCCCGGCGGCCGCAGGAGTTTTTCCTCCCAGGCTTTCCCAGAACCTCGTCATTTCCGCATTCCAGAGGGGACTTGAGAATTCGATCTTTCCGCTCTTGGTTCCGAGCGGATTTCCGTGAGGATCGCTGAAAAAAGCGTCCAATCCCGACCGGGGCGAGCCTTCTCTTATCAAGACGCCGCTGCGTTTGAAAGCGCCGACGTCCTCTATCTCCGATTCATCGAGAAACTGCGCTACCCACCGCGCTTCGTCTTTGCCTTCGGTAAACGGGGTCTCGGCTCCGAGGCGTTTCGCCAGTTCGGAGAATATCTCATAATCGCTGCGGATACCGGCCTCGGGCTCAAGAATCCGCGGTCTGTACAGCGCGTAGTTGCCAGCCCAGGGAATGCCAATGTCCTCTTTCTCGAATGCGTCGGCCACCGGCAGCACGACATCGCAGTGGCGCGCCGTGGGCGTCATGAAGAGCTCGTGGCAGACCGCGAAATCGACGGCTTCAAGGGCCCGCACGTTCTTCTGGACATTCGCTCCCTGGTTGAGAAAGTTTCCGCCCGCAGAATAAAGAAGACGTATCGGAGTAAGCCCATAGTCGTCCGGATTGAGGATCGCGTCGGCCCAGCGCAGTATCGGTACTTTCGCCGTAAAGAGCCGCTCCGCGTCCGCGAGAGCCGGCACATCGCTCATCTTGCCTATCTTCGGGCCCGGCAGGCGATTGTTGAGGGAACCTGCCGACGCGCCGGGCACGCCGCTGTTCGCCGTGGCGAGCTGGAGCGCGACGGTGAGCCTCATGGCCTCTTCACCGTACGCGACCCGCTGGATGGAATAGCCTGGGAAAAGCATGACGGGTTTCTCTCTCCACCACAGGGAAGCCATGCGGCGTATGACGCCCGCATCAATCCCACAGATGCGAGAGGCCCAGGAGGCGCTCTTTGGGACAGCGTCCGTGTCGCCCGCGACATACCGCGCAAGCTCATGGAATCCCTCAGAGAACCTGGCGACAAAGCCCTCATCGAAACGTGGATCCTGCATTATCTCATACAAGAGCGCGTAGCCGAGCGCAGCGTCGGTGCCCGGCTGGATGCCTATCCACTCGGCGTCGAGGACCCTCGCTGAGCGGCTGCGGCGCGGATCTATGACGAGGATGTGCGCTCCCCTTCTTTTTGCCGCAAGGAGGCGCTCGGGGAGTTCCGCGCCGAGACGGGCCTCGAGCGGATTCGAGCCCCACAGCACGATCAGATTCGAATATTCCAGGGTCGCGGCGTCGAAGCCGCTCTCCCCCTGCGAACCTCCGAACATCTGGGTAATGGCATAATTCGCCGCGTTGCTGGAATAATTGCCCGAGACATTCAGACATCCGCCCAGGGAGTTGAGGAAGCGTCGCGCCAGCACCTCGGTGTTGTGCAGAGCACCAGTGGCGCCCGCGCTCGCGATGCAGAGGGTCGAACCGGGGCCGCTCTCGGCCCTGATCTCCGAGAGCTTCCGGGCAACGAGGGAGGCGGCCTCTTCCCAGTCCGCCTCCCTGAACTGACCGGAACCGCGCGGCCCCGTGCGAATGCGCGGCCTTTTAAGTCGATACGGAGAATAATGGTCAAGATGCGCCCTTAAGCCCTTGCCGCAGGGACTTATCCACTCGCCAGCCTCGGGATTCCTGCGCATGCCGCACACGCGGCCTCCCTCAAGCTCCGCAAGAAGGGGGCAGGCGTCACCTCCACAGTCCTTGCCGCAGAAATAAGGAACAAGCTCCATGGCTCCAGAGTGTATCATGCCCCAAAGACGATATCGATCACTTCCTCCATCCTCGATACGGGGTGAAACGTGAGTCCTTTCTTCACATGCTCGGGAATCTCGTCGAGGTCCTTCTCGTTCGCCGCGGGGATGATGATCTCTTTTATCTTGTTCCGTTTGGCCGCGACCGTTTTTTCTCGCAGGCCTCCTATGGGGAGTACCTGCCCCGTCAGGCTCAGTTCGCCCGTCATCGCGAGCCTGTCCTTGATGCGTTTGTTGAGCACGAGCGAGAGGAGCGTGGTCGCCATCGTGATGCCCGCCGACGGGCCGTCCTTGGGCGTGGCACCCTCGGGAATGTGCAGGTGTATCTGCCTCGACTCAAAAAACTGAGCATCAATGTCATATCTCTGCGCGGCGATATTTCTCACGTAAGTGTAGGCGATGCCTGCCGACTCCTGCATCACCGGTCCCATCTGGCCTGTGAGCTTGAAGCCTTCTTTCCCCGGATTGGCCACGGCCTCGATGATGAGAGTGTCGCCACCCATGCTGGTCCACGCGAGACCGACCGCCATGCCCGGGCGTGTCGCCCGCTTGAGCTCGTCGTCGCGGAAGAACGGTTTGCCCAGATATTTTTCCACGGTGTGCTTGTCGATGATGAATTTCTCTTCTCGCTTATTCTCAATGACGATGCTCTTGGCTATCTTGCGGTGCGTCTTGTCGAGCGCTTTTTCGAGATTGCGTACGCCCGCCTCGCGGGCGTAGCCGTCGATTATCGCCAGAAGCGCATCCCGCGCGTATTTCACCTGGTTTTTCGCGAGCCCGCTGCGCTCGAGGCTTCGGGGAATGAGATAATGCCGCGCAATTTCGATCTTCTCCACATCGACATAGCCCGGCAGCTGTATGACTTCCATGCGGTCGAGCAAGGGACGCGGAATGGTGTCCAGGGTGTTTGCGGTGACGATGAAAAAAATGTTCGAGATGTCGAAGGGCAAATCGAGGTAGTGATCCCTGAAGCTGAAATTCTGCTCGGGGTCGAGCGCCTCGAGGAGGGCGCTCGAGGGGTCTCCCTGGTACGAAATACCCATCTTGTCGATCTCGTCGATCATAAAGACCGGATCGCGGCTCTTCGCGATCTTGAGCCCCTGGATGATCTTGCCGGGGAGAGCCCCGACGTAGGTGCGGCGGTGGCCCTTGATCTCCGCCTCGTCGCGCATTCCACCCACCGAAAATCTGAAAAACTGCTTGCCGAGAGCGCGCGCCACAGAGCGCCCGACACTCGTCTTGCCGACGCCCGGAGGACCGACAAGACAGAGAATCGTTCCCCGTGTGTCCTTCTTTAGCTTCCGGACGGCGAGATATTCGATGATGCGGTCCTTGACGTCCATGAGGCCGTAGTGATCTTCCTCGAGCACCTTCTGGGCATGCCTGATGTCGAAATCCGAAGAGAGATCGGTGTTCCAGGGAAGTGAACAGACAAGGTCGAGCCAGTTGCGCGTCACCATGTACTCGCTCGACGAGGGTTCCATGAGATTGAATTTTTCGAGCTCCTGTTCGACGATCTCCTTGATTTCCCCTTCGAACTTAAATGAATCGATCTTTTCGCGGAAGCGCTGGTAGTCGGAAGTGCGCGCGTCCGGTGCCATGCCGAGCTCCTGTTTGATAGTCTTGAGCTCCTCGCGTAAAAAATAGTCCCGCTGGCTCTTCTCGATTTTCTCGTTGATTTCGGCCTGCACCTTTTTCTGAATCCGCAGGAGCTCTTTTTCTTTACTGATGTGGATGAGGACTTTCTCCATACGCTCCCGCACATCGAGCGTCTCCAGGATGTCCTGCTGTTCCTTCTTCTCAATATTAAGGATGCTCGCGATGAAATCGGCGATCTTGCCGGGATTATCGATGTTAATCATATTGAGGCGCATCTCTTCGGAAAAAAGCGGGTTGTTCTCGCTGAGCTGTTTCATCTCGCTGATGAGCGCGCGCGTGAGCGCCTTCACCTCATCGGTATCAAAATTCTCGTCGTCGAGATAGTTCACCGCGGCGATGATGGGAGGCTCCTTGGATATGTATTTCTTTATCCTGAAACGCTTGAACGTCGAAATAAAGATGTTGATTCCACCGTCGGGAAGATTGATCTTCTTTATGATTTTCGCGGCCGTGCCCACTAAAAAGAGGTTCGCCGAGGAGGACTCATCGGAATCCTCTTTTTGCAGTACGAGCCCAATCATCCCATCCGCAGAAATGGTCTGTTCGATGAGCTGGATGTCCGGTTCTTTGCCGATCATGATCGGCGTGAATATACCCGGGAAAATTGGTTTTCCGACGAGAGTGACGACAGGAAGCTTGTTGGGCAAAATCTGGTCTATAGGTATCAGTTCGCTTGCCGACATAGAGTACCACCTATTAAAACTATGATGAAAATCTAATCAGAACGGACACCAAATACTGTCCGTATATGTAATGTAAGGAAAAATAAGGTTATTCGGCAAGAATTTCCCGAGAAAGCTCCCGCAGACAGCGCTCATCCGGTTCTGGCCCAGGCGACTGCAGGGCGCAGGCGGCAGCCCCCGTCCCAAGTTGAAGACACCGGTCAATTGGCAGTCCCACGAGCATCCCGGACAGGAAGGCGCCCGCGAAGGCATCGCCGGCGCCAAGGTCGTCTACCACTGTACACCGCGGCGCGTCCACGTGAATGCGCTGGCCCGATGCAAAGCAATCGACGCCGGCTCTATCCGCCTTAATCACCCACGCGATATCCGGCCGACACTCCCGTATATTCACGTCTAAGGCCTCAAACTCATCTCTGTTACAGAAAACGAAATCGGCATAGCGCTGAATCAGGTATTTGAGGGCTTCCCTGTTGCGCCTTGTCGCCTCCGACGATACCGCGTCGATCGACACCATCTTCTTCATCATTCGGGCGCACTGAAAAAGCGGCTCCAGCATGCGAGGACTATCCGCGAGCAGTCCCTCCACGTGGACTATTCCGACTTTCTCCAGATCGAGGCCATCGAAGTCCATGTCGCGCACGCGGCGGGCCCCAGAGGGAGAAGCAAAAGTGATACGCTCGTGGGCAAATCCCTTGTCTGCATCACCCCTCAGTGTAGAGCTGGCTGTACAAAAAATCCCGGTACTCCTCTGTCCGCTGAGAGTGCCGAGAAGAGACTCAACCGCCGCGCGGGTTAAGCCGGCACGGACGATATCACCATACACATCATCGCCAACACATCCTACAAATGAGGCCTTCGCGCCGAGCAGAGAGGCTACGCGCACCGCGTTGAGCGCAGAGCCACCTGCCGCGCAGGCAATGCTCCCCTGCCCCTGCGCCGTTCTTTTTTCAAGATATGAGAGGGCAAGCCGCGCCTGCTCGGCATCAATGTGCACGGGTTCTCCGGGCGCCAACCAAGAGAATTCCTCTATGAACGCGTTCCAAGCCTGAATTTCAAGCTCTACCGAAATATCGCACATGGCGTGTCCTATGCCAAGGATCCGCGCGCGGGAATATCCCTTTGCTTGACGCATGCACCCACCATATGCTAGTGTGGCTCCGCCGCGCAAGCGGCGAGAGGGCGCTTGGCTCAGCTGGTCAGAGCGGCTGGTTTACACCCAGTAGGTCGGCGGTTCAAATCCGTCAGCGCCCATTTCATTTTTCAATATCCCAATAGCTGAGAGTAAGGTCTCGGTTCAAGCGCGCGTCGAGAAACGCCGCACCAGTCGACCACTTCGTAAAGCTGGCACTTCGCCTCTTCCTGCCCGATTCCATCCTGAGTGTTGCACACGCATTCAACTTCGAGGAAAAGCCCGAGGGGCGCCACCTCCACGACTTCCGCCACTATCCCCGTCTCGCTCTCCCAGCGCGTTCCGGTTTTTTGTTTTTTGTAGACAAATCGACCCTGAAGTCTCTCCACGAATGCCTTGAACGCGGCCTCATTGTCGATGCCGAACTCAAATTCGCGGTTGATTTCCAAATTCCCGTCGAAGGTCTTCTCTTTGAACGTGATCGTGGTGTGCCCCGCTTCTCTGCGAACACGAAAACGAAATATGCCGGGGTTTAGGGGGTCTCTGCTCGACACTTCCCAGTATTCGTCGCGTTTGTCGATATTACCGACAGGACGCATGAACTTAGCCAAACGCGACTCTATCTCTTCCCTGTTCCGAATTCGCGCTTTAAGCTCGATCTCCACATTGTGGGCACTATCTTTCACTGCCACGATTAATCATCCCTCACCCTTACGCCATTTCTAAAACCGACGGATCATAATCGCCGGGAGGCACATACCCCAACAGGTCTATGCATGTGGCGGCAAGGCTGGAGATGCCGAGGCCCTCGCGCAGCAGTTTGTTGTACTCGCCCTTATACTGAGGATCATAGATGACGCATGGGATGGGGTTAAGGGAATGGCTGGTCTTGGCTTTAGGCTGGCCATCCGCGTCGTACTGCACGCTGCCTGTCTTTTTATCATGCTCATACATGTCGTCGGAATTGCCGTGATCCGCGGTGACGATGAGTACCCCACCCGCTTTTTCGATCGCTTCTTTTATTCTGCCAAGCTGAATGTCTATCCCTTCAAGGCCACAGACGACGGCCTGAAATACTCCTGTATGCCCTACCATATCCCCGTTGGGGAAATTGAGGCGGATAAACCGATACTTGTCCGACTCGACGGCGCCAATCACATAATCCGCTATTTCAGCGCACTTCATCCATGGTCGCTGCTCAAAGGGAACCCTGTCGCTTGGTATCTCGACATAATCCTCGAGCGTCTCAGAGAATTTGCCCGACCTGTTGCCGTTGAAAAAATAGGTGACATGTCCGTATTTCTGTGTCTCTGAAATAGCGAGCGACTTTACTCCCGTGGAGGCCAGGTATTCGCCGAGGGTCTTGTCGATCGCCGGAGGGGAGACAAGAAAATTTTTGGGCACATGGAGATCGCCGTCATACTGCATCATTCCCGCGTAGTACACCTTGGGGTGCCTCACTCTGTCGAATTTGTCGAAATTATCCTGCTCGAAGGCCGCGGTGATCTCAATCGCCCTGTCCCCCCGGAAATTGTAGAAGACAACCGAATCTCCATCTTCGATCGTGCCTATGGGCTTCCCATCTTCGACAATCACGAATTCCTGGATGTCTTGATCGATGACGCCGGGATTTTCCTTCCGATAGGCCAGGATCGCTTCTTCCGCGCTCTCAAACTGCCTCCCGACGCCCCGTATGTGGCAATCCCAGCCTCGCTTGACCAGCTGCCAGTTCGCGCCATAGCGATCCATGGTGATGTACTGCCTTCCGCCCCCCGATGCGATGCGGTAATCGGCGCCCTGCGCCCTAAACCGGTCAAGGAAGGCCTCAAAGGGAAGGACATAATCGAGGGCGCTCTGACTCCCCACGTCGCGGCCATCGAGGAGGATGTGGACGCGGACCCGAGGGGCCCCCTCTTCCCACGCCTGTGTGAGCATCGCCTTCAAATGGTCGATGTGAGAGTGCACGTTGCCGTCGGAGAACAGCCCTATAAAATGCAGGACGGACTTGTTGGAAAGCACATTCCCAACGAGTCCTTTCCAGACTTGCCCCTGAAACATTGCTCCGCTTTTAATGGAAAGATTGACGAGACAAGCACCTTGGGCAAACACCCTCCCGCAGCCGATCGCGTTGTGGCCCACCTCCGAATTACCCATATCGTCATCGCTCGGAAGACCAACCGCAGTCCCATGGGCCCTCAGCGTGGTCGCGGGACAGGTCGCCTTCAGCGCCCTAAAATGTCGCATGTCCGCCGCGAGGGCCGCGTCGCCCTCCTTGTATGCGCCATACCCGACGCCATCCATAATGGCAAGGACAACAGGCCCTCTCCTCCCCATCCATTTTACATTTTTCTTAAGAGGTTCAACCATTGATAACTCCAAACTGCCTAATATGACCGCGCGATATCAACTTGCCCGCAAGCCTTGCGCGCAGGCATCCATCACTCTCCAAAATACTCAATAAGCGTGTCGATGCCGACATCCTGCACTTTTTCTTCATAATTAAGAAAAGGTAAACCAATGACAGAAAATGCGCGTACAGGCACCGCGCCGCAGCGCTTTATCATGTCACAGGTAGCGTTGATCGTGCCACCTGTGGCGATAAGGTCATCGATGATCAGAAAACGGGCACCTGGTTTGATATCTTCGAGGTGCATTTCAAGGACCGCCGAACCGTATTCCAGCTCATAGGAGCAAGAAACTGTCTTCCCCGGCAGCTTCCCTTTTTTTCTCACGAGAAGAAGAGGGAGATTGCGCTTGTAGCAGAATGGTGCGGCAAATACAAAACCACGCGATTCGATGGCTGCGACCGCATCGAATTCGGTCTCTCTGTATAACTTGAGCATGGAATCGATGCAGTATTGAAATGCAACAGAATTCGCAAGAATACTCGTTATATCATAAAACAATATACCGGGTTTCGGAAAATCCGGAACTTTGCGGATTGCGTCGTCGAGGTTAAATCCATCAGCCTCGCTGTGGACCGCGCTGTCATTCACCATATGCTTTGCCTCTTTACCGCAGGGAATCGTGGCGCGACCTTATAGAAAGGTTGCGAGGTAGTATACAGAAAATGGCCTGGTATGTATATCACTTGAGGATCGCTCCCAAGAGGCCAAAGAGAACGCTTGCGGCGGATGAAATCGCAATCTTGGTCCACATCTCACTGTCGGTGAGCGATACCGAGGATGACCATGGGGCATACGCCGAATCAAAGTCATGAGAGACATATCTCGTTACGTCGAGAACAATGCCAGTATAAAAATAAGTGAAGGGGAAAACCCCGATCGAAAGGATGAGGGTACGTCCGATCGTGCTCTCTTTGGCATCTTTGTAAGAGAAGCTTGGAAGCGTTGTCTGATTGGTCGACGAAACGGGCGGTGCAGACGGTTCGGACTGATTCTCTTCAGTATTAGCCGTTGTCTGCGAAGAGTCAGAGGCTTGCTCGGAGGAAGACGTGTTGTCAGCGCTCTCTTGCGCTCCCGCGATATGAAGAGGGAAGCATACGCTCGCAAGCAAAATGATGGCCATGAGCATACAGCCCCGCCTAAGCATTGTGGACATCCCTTTCCCCGAAAATGGCAGTGCCAATTCTCACCAGAGTCGCACCTTCTTCTATGGCGATCTCAAAATCATTGCTCATGCCCATCGAAAGTTCACCAAAATTGGAAAAATGAAAGCGTTTTTCAACTTCCTTTTTCGCCGCGGCGAGCATCTTGAACGATTTTCGGATTTCCGAGCTATCTTGAGTAAAAGGCGCCATGGTCATAAGTCCGCAGAGCCTAGCGCTCTTGATGTCTACATCGCCTTCGAGGAACTCGGCATATGCCTCACAGCCGCGTAGAAGTTCATCGAGGTTCGGGAAACCCGCCTTCGAGGCCTCTCCCGTATGGAGCTCCAGGTAGAGGCGAAAAGGCTCCTTGCGTCCATCGATTCTCGTCAGTACCGCCCTAAGAGTATCCACGCTGTCGATCCCCTCAATCGCATCGAAAATCGCGAGGGCCTTGTTGATTTTATTCTTCTGGAGTGTGCCGATCATATGAAGAGAAGCGTCTTTTATGGATACACGGATTGGCGGGTATTTCGCCAGGGCTTCCTGGACCCTGTTCTCCCCAAAAAATCGTATTCCGGAGAGGTAGGCGTACCGCACGGCCTCTAAAGGATGAAATTTAGTCACCGCCATGAGCGAAACGTCATCCACCGATCTCCCCGCGGATTCTGCGGCACGCGCGATGCGCTCTCCGATGCGCGCTATATTCTCCGCAATGACTGCTGAACTGTCCGGCATAGTAAAAATCTATCAGTGAACGGCGATCTGGGCAAGGTTTAATAAACGATTATGAGAGTTTTCATGGTGCTTCTATTGCCTGCATAATCGCTCACCTGCAACTGCAGTTCATGTTCACCTCTCGTGAGCGTGAGCTGGCCGACGTTGTATGCCCCATCCGTCGCAAGCGCCTCCCCTGATGGCGCAGCCGTTCCCAGAAATGAAAGCCCGTCTTCGCTGCAGCCTGCGGCCATAAAAGAGGCGTCGACAACGCTCTTCCCATCCAGAATGACAAGGACCCGATAAGGAGCAGAATAATTGCGCGCTCCTGGAGTTATCGTATCGAATGCATCGACATATATTCTGTAGCTACCTTGTACGCAGGTAATCCGCCTGTCCTTGGAGGCCGCTCCTAAATCGAAAGAAGCCCTGCCGCCGTCGGATTTAGTCAGTCTTGCACCGCGTATGACAGGCGACGTGCGGTCCTGAATCCACGAGGCGAGAAAAATCGGGTTGACCCAAAGCGAATTTCTGGCATCGAAGAGCCTAAGGCCAAAACAATTCGGAGGATAGACGCCTGAGCCACTTCCCCCCGAAAGCATCTCCTCTTTTTTTATGGCCAGGCTGCCTATAACTCTTGTAGTATCCTGTTTTGAAGATTTGATACTCTGTTCTGCATTCAGACCCGAAATAAGGCTGATATAGCTCTCTGGATGAAGGATTGAAAGAGCCCCTCCCAGCGGAAAGGAAAAGACCGTGTTCAGGGGCGCCTCAGCTTGAACATAAATGACCGTGCCGCTGGCGGGAACCTTGATATCGGGGTTTGCCGATGTAAGCACGATATCGCTTCTTGGAGTCCGGCCATAAAAGGGCCCTGTTTCATAAGGTTTTCCAGGCAATTCCGCAGCCATCTGATCCGCGAGGATAGTCCCGAAGCCAGAGATATCCAGAGCCTCGGGTATTTGGAAATCGAGAGCACCAAGCGCTGAAGCGACGAGGTATAAAAAAATGAAAGCAAGATATGGTAGTCTCTTCATGGCCGCCATCCTTTCAAAAGCTCAATTCCGTCTTTGTATATCATCGCCAGCGTGCCCTGCTTCACAGAGACCGAGATGGCATCCGGCGCAACCCGCTCCACAAGGCCATGTTTCAGGATAAGTACCTCAGAGTCCAGCGATTCGGATGCGCCCTCTATCTGCAAAACCGCCACCGTCGCGCCTCCCGTGGGCCTGAGTGCAAAAAATTGCACATCCTCGTCCCAATCGGCAGAGCCGCCCTCCCCTCTATTTAATTCAATCTTTTTTATATAATTACCTTTTATGTTATAGTAAATTAGCTGCGTCCCACAGGCGATAATCACGTGTGAGTCATCCTCTGCAAAGGCTGTCGTTGCCTGAAGCGCGAACTGCTGTTTGAGCGTTGATTCAGAAATTTTGATATATGAAGACTCCGAGTGTCTGTAAGTCTCGATTTTTTGAGGAGAAAGGCCTTTCAAGACAACAACATATTTGCTGTCACCGGAAACTGCGACGCCATAGATAGCCCGAATGTTCTGAAAACCAGCCCCTACACTGAAAACAGGCGCTCCATGAACGTCAAAAACGCGCAGAGAACCGTCCAACAGGCCCACGGCAATTACTTGAGAAGACGCATCGAGGGCGGTGACAGGCATTGAAAACTCTTTTTCCCACAATATCGCGCCCTGTCCGTTGATCCGGGCAATGCCCATCTGATCAGCGCGGACAAGAATTCGCCATGAGGCTTTAAACCATGGGTACGCATATGCCGGCACGCGGGACTGACCATCTCTTCCATACAACTGCAGATTGGTTGCGAGTCGGTCATAGATGATCCACCCCTGATTATCGATTGCAGCCTTCCCTTGATATGTCTGTGTATACAACCGATTGGCCGTGATGTCGATATACCCTAGCTCTGAATCTCCCAGAAACGACAACAGCGCATCCGGAGAAGACTGCATATTGGCCACATCCTGGGCTTGAGAAAAGGGTAGGAAAACGCATTTTTCCGCTGCATTTTCCTGTCTCGTGCTCCGTATCGAAAAAAGCGAAAAGAGAAGTGCTGCTATAATGAGGACTACAGTATACGTTCGCTTTTTCATCGTACCTTGATGGTGCACGGGCATGGCGAATGAGTCAAGACTGCGCAGTGCTTTCCCTGTCCAGTGTTATAGGATATCTTTTAGAAGAGGATCGATATCAGATGCAGCCAGAATATGCTTCCCTGTTTAAACGCGCCCACGAGGTGTGTGAACAAAGTTACGCCCCGTACTCGCATTTCCGCGTCGGAGCCGCATTGCTCTGCGAAGACGGCAGCGTCATCACCGGCGTGAATGTCGAGAACCGGAGTTTTGGACTGACAATATGCGCTGAACGCAATGCGATTGCGGCCGCGGTAACGGCCGGCGAGACAAAATTCAAGGCCCTCGTCATCGCGACGCCCGACGCGACCTACCCCGTGAGTCCCTGCGGAGCATGCCGGCAGGTAATCTCCGAGTTCATGCCTTCGTCCGCGGCGGTCATCTTTGGCAATGCCGAAGATTCATACGTGGCCTCAACCGTCGGAGAGCTCCTGCCGCACGATGCGCTACACGACCTTTCTTCCGGTCAGGTGCAGGATGGGCAGATGCGCTCATAAGAGAGCTTGGGATTGAGACTGGTCCAAAAGCTCCGCCGCATGGGTGCGGGAAACGTCGCTCTCTGATGAGCCCGAGAGCATTCGCGCGATTTCTGATTCCCGCTCCTGTCGCGATAAAAAGCGCAGAGAAGTGCTTGTTCTCCCATTGGTGATATATTTGTCGACCTTCCCCTGTTGGTCAGCCCGGGCGGCAATCGTGGCCAGGTGCGTTACGCAGAGAATTTGTCGGTATTGACTCAACTGCTTCAGATAATTTCCCACCGCGACACCCACCTGTCCGCCGATGCCCGTATCAATCTCATCGAAGACCAGAGTCTCTACGACATCGTGAGCGGCGAGCACCGCCTTGAGCGCGAGGGCGAATCTGGAGAGCTCGCCTCCAGAGGCGATACGAGACAGCGGGCGCTCCGGCTCGCCCGGGTTGGGCGCAATGTAAAATTCCACTTCGTCGATACCCCGGGATGTCGCCCTGTATGCACCGTGTTCATCCACGGTTCTTGTGACGCGGAGATCGACGCGTACATCGGGCATTCCCAAGCTCTTGACGATCTTCTCGATTGAAGATGACATCGCGGAAGCGGCGGCCACGCGCTTTTCTGAAAGCCGCAGCGCTGCGCCGAGAGCTCTCTCTTTCAATGATTTCACTTGTTTTTCGAGTTCGGCGGCGTTCTCGTCCGCATGGGAAAGTATCTCCAATGTCGCTCGGGCGCTCTCATACTTATTGAGCACATCAGAAAGCTGGGGTCCATACTTGCGCTTGAGTCTCTGCAGTTCGGAGAGCCTGTGCTCAATGCTTTCCAGTCTGGCGGGGTCAAATCGAAGGTTCGCCCGATAGCTGTTTATCGATTCGGATACATCCTCAAGTTCATAGTATACGGCAGACAGTCTCTCCGACAAAGAGCCGAGATGGCCATCTATTGTTTTTGCATTTTCGATATCAGACCGAACCCGCTTCAGAGAATGCAACACATCCGTACCTTCGCCGGCGCCGAGCAAGTCTGCCGCCTCTGAGACGGTTCCAAACAGCTTTTCATGCTGTGAGAGTATTTTTTCCTCAGCCGCAAGCTGCTCATCTTCGTCTGGCTTTGGCTTTACGGATGAAATTTCCTTGATCACGAATTCGAGATAATCCGCTTGCTGGGAGCGCTTGGCTTTCTGTTCAAGAAGCTCATGGTATTCATGGAGGGCTTTTTTCCACTCGACATAGACACTCTCGTAGCTTCGAAGCTCCTGCTCCAAGAAGGCATACGAATCGAGCATATCGATATGCGTGGCGGGATCAATCAAGCGTTGGTGCTCATGTTGGCCGTGGATGTCAACGAGGTACTGGGTAAATTCAGCAAGTTCGTTTCTGGAGACCTGTCGGTCCTGAATCCATGCAAGACTTCTGCCACTCTGCTTGAGAATTCGTCGGAGGAGTATGGTGTCTTTAGGAATCCAGTCGATTTCCTTCTCTCTGAGCCAGCGTTCAATCTCAGGGGTGTTACTGGCAGAAAAGAGTCCCGAGACAGAACATTCAGGTGCGCTTTCTCGAATAATAGAACTGTCCGCTCTCGCCCCTAGCAAGAAGCCGAGAGCATCGACAATCAGCGATTTCCCCGCGCCCGTCTCCCCGGAGAACACCGTCATCCCAGGCGAGAGTTCGAGGTCAATCTGCTCAATTATTGCGAAATTGCGCACCGAAAGCTGCTCAAGCATCGCTGTCTCCTGACCAGCCTAATTTTGTCCTCAGCGCAGAGAAAAAGGCGTTCCCCGAAGGGACCACCAACAAGGCGGGCTTCTTATATTTTTCTATCTTGACTACATCATCTCTCTCCAAGGATATCATCTCATGCCCATCGACAGTGAGCAGCGCGCCTGTCTTTTTTGTCTCATCGATGGCAATTTCGACGGCGAGCGTGCCAGGAATTACCAGTGGTCTCGATGCCAGAGTAAACGGACAGATAGGGTTGATGATGAGCGCGCTGATCTCCGGGTGAACGGCCGGTCCACCCGCTGCGAGGTTATACGCGGTAGATCCTGTAGGCGTGGAGACGATGAGTCCATCCGCCCGATAATGGCCAAAGCACTCTTTGTTGACATAGAGACACATTCTGATCATGCGGGCGTTGCCCTCGGAAGATACGACAATGTCATTCAGAGCGATGCCTTTGTATAGGATCTTATTCTTCCGATAGGCCTGGACTTTCAGCATGAGACGTTTGGAAACCTCTATTGCCCTGTCCTGCCAACCATCAAAGGTGGCCGCCCATGTGTCCATCTTATTGGCCGCGATAAAGCCAAGTGTGCCTAAATTTATCGGCAAAATTGGAATACCGAGCGGTCCGGCGAAGCTCGCAGCATACAGAAGTGTGCCATCACCTCCCAGACTGACCAAAAGGCCATATTGAGAAAAATCGGGATATTCTGAGATCGGACCGTGAAATGCGAGGACCTCCGCGCGCCAGCCCCGATCGCCCAATTGGGCTTGCACAATCTGCGCCGCATGGCCAGCATCATTCTTGTTGAGGTTTGCAAATATGAGCGCAGATTTGCTTTTTGACATAATCTTCTCCTATGGCAATGTCGCTATTATTTTACCAATTTGGTCAACTTGCTGATTCAGAAGTTTATGATGCATAGGGAAAAGCACACAGCGCAAGGCTATTGAGCGCGCGGAAGGGAAAACTGTCTCGGCGTCTTGTCCAAGCATTGCAGAACTCGAGCTGAAGGCGAGTTCCGCCTGCACACCGTGTTTTTTCGCGTAGTCAATTATTTCTTTCGCACTTGTCTCGGAAAAAACAGGAAACGCATAGGCGGGCCACAACTCCGGCTCTTCAATCTGCAAACCTGAATGCCGAGTGCGCGCAAGCTGAGCCTGCAATATCTCTCTGATCGCTCTCCTGCGTTCCATCATTTGAGAATAACTTTTGAGCTGAGAAAGCCCCAAGGCGGCATTATAGTCCGTCATCTTTAATTCTGAAGGCAGAGCCTCGTCAAGCGCGCGCAATATCTGGGCATCTCGTTTCCCTTTGGCACAGAGCAGCGCCCCTCCTCCCGTCGCTATTGGGGAATCGGCTTCAAGACCCCAGACCGAAAAATACGCAAAAGCCAAATTGGACTTGGACTGGCTGCCGCTTCCCAATGTCTGGGAGATGTCTTCAATGATGGGAACGCTAATCTTCTCAAGCAGAGAACCCGGAGGAAGCTTTCCAAGCGCATCGAATAAAATGATCGCGGAGGGGTCTGCGCGCTGGATGCTCTCTGTTGAAGGATGGAGAGTCTCCTCCTCAATATCGAGTATTATCGGAATAAATCCAATGTCTTCTACGGCATTTCTATGCCATGCGGGGGCCAGGGCTGAAATTGCTATTTTTGCGCCCGCACCCAATTCACAAATTTTCAGGGCCTTGAGCAGCGCACAATAGGGGCTCCTCAAGGCGATGGCATATTCAAATTGAAATTGCTCTTTAATAGCCTTTTCAAAACGGTCGCTGAAGATATCATCGACCACGGCGTCCTCGACCATTCTGCTCAAAACGAGGTCCATGTCTTTACGGGTAATATAAGAGGAAAAAACTGATATCATTGACTTTATACTATCATTTTGACGCCCTACGGGCAAGGCTTGAAGATTAACCGCGACAAGCAGAGAAAGGTGAGTCTGTATATATGCGA
>DIMW01000007.1 GCA_002425765.1 Spirochaetaceae bacterium UBA5556
ACAAAAATAGGGGAATTTAGGTTATATAGGAATGAAAACTATTCTCTATTCCCGTGACTACGATATTTGCTTGAACCCATATTTCTTCACTTAGATTGTTAAATTCAACACTTGGACCATTTTTAGCATCGTATTCATGTAATAGAATCTTTAAGTGATTCCATTGATTTTGAAGGATGACTAGATCGCTTTCATCAGGCTTCTTTATTAAGAATCTTGTTGAATTTTCAAAAGTTCTAATCTTTATTAGATATCCATCGATGTCATCGGCTACAGTTGTATAGTCTTCACCCATGAGCGCCAGCTTTACCGTCCTTTGTATTCCTCCACGGACTTTCCCTGAATCATTGATTAGAACCGAATATTGACCTATGAACCTGGTGATATAGAGGCTTAAGGCTAACGTGAGTCCCAGCACTCCAACCATACCAATAATTATCATTATTATTCTGGATGATAAATGATAAATATGTTGGTGTTTTTTCATTGTCATGGATACATCAATTTTAATTTGTCATATTTGTTTTGTCTAGCGTTACTTTGAATCGTTCTATTCATGCGTCGGCTTCCTTGGTTGTCGAATGTTTTTATTGATGTTCGCTATTCTGGATTTTATCGTAGTAAGGCTGGTAATCTTTCCTCCATGCACGACAATATGCAATTTCCCATACTCGATTGCGCGATCTCCTCGGCGATCTCCAGCAGGTTCTTCTCGAGGCCCTGGATCGAGCACCCACAATATCCAGATATGATAGAAAATACTTTTATTGTTGTGTTTCAAGGGGGAAAACCATCGTATTATGGTGAGGGTCTTCATTTGAGTTTATCTATTGCTCATACGATTTTCTGATGTAGAATATATCAGGTGGACCTCTTTGTTCGTAGTTGAGGGGGTGAGCGAAATGCCAAGAAAAGTGTATATCGTACTTTTCATTGTGTTGTTGATAGCTGTTGTTATTAGCGTTGATTTATTGTTTTTTAAAAATAGATTCTGGGAAAGGTTGTTGGTAAATATCGGAATTGTTATGGTGTTTGCAGCCTTCGGATTGAGATTCCTACTAAACACATGAGAAAAGTGCCGTGAAAAGATTGTGTTGAGGCAACGCATTGATCGGAACTCGCCAAGAAAGACAAAGATGCATAAGGGCGGAGTACATTCAAATACCCGGTATTTAAAAGATAATCATTAGAATCCAGAAAGAACGAATCGGCTCATTATACTGAATGTATGTGCCTTCACCACGAACTACCGAAATTATATATCTGTCTTTCCAATGAGTATGTTGAACAATTTATAGGGATTAGATTTGAAAGTTATGCACGTTATTATTGATCGACAAAAACAGATCAAATTAGTTGGGTAAATAATTTACTAATATACTATAATACAAATATCTACGATTACAATTCAGCTCTTGCGCGAATGTCCTTTAATGATAATAATTCATATTATTACCTCTTTGATAAAGGTATTTATGGTAAAGAGCAATTATAACCAGGAGGGACCATCTCTTTTTCTAAACAATACCAGATTATTAATCCCCGAAAGGGTCGTACAGCTTTTGCCATTTGGTCTTGGAGCATAACCATTTGTGTAATATTGCCGCCGTTGGCGGTGGATTTATCCTTTTTCAAAGGAGAAATGGTATGGCAACAACAGAACGAGACAATTACGTCCGGCTCTGTCTCACGGGTATTAAAATCGTGTCTTTTAAAGAGGAAGACCACTGTGTCTCGTCCGGTCAACCTTACGATGGCGTCTCTGTAGCGTCAGACGATAAGATTGAAATTAAGGCGGGAAGACACGGAACAAGTGAAGTAGCGGCTTGGTTCAAAAATTATGCCGCTGAGGGGATTGTCATTGGATGTGATACTGATGATCGGTACCCCTCCAAATTAAACTTCGCTGTCTTTGGTACGCTTACATTCGAATTCACTGGTAAAACGTATGTCGTGAAAAAAATGTTGCTAGCTCAAGGACACAGCGCACGCGACAGGAATAACTGGTGGACAGGCGGGCCTGAGATGCAAGGTGGTACGATGAATCCTTGGAAAGGTGCAGCTATCGCAACCGCATATGAAAAAAAAGGTATCCTTCCATTTGCAAAAGTAGCCTTTATAGCTGATATATTTGACACCAGTAAATTTAATTTGGGGGTTATAGGAGTATAAAATTCGACACACGTTCCCTGGTTATCAGTTCATGGCACGGCTAAATGCCAGATATTGACATACAAACCGTGCCATGAATGCTTCACGGGTGAAGCGAGCGTTTTCAATAACCCCGGATTCAAGGGCGAAGCGCAACAGAAAGGATGTTTAGTAGAATATTTAATAAGGACCTGGATGCATCCATATTCGTAAAGAAAAGGAAAAATTCTGATATTCGAAAGTTAGTTACTTCTGAAACTGGCTTTGCATTTGTTCCGGTTTCGTTGAAACCGTGGTACGCAAATGCTGCGATAAAAGGTTGCCCTTTCAAAACTCGTCCGACTTTTGAGAGGGCCTCATCTATTATACTATTACTATATAAGAACTCTTTTAGGAGTTCTATATAGGAGGGCGTATGAAAAGGGGATTTGTTTTTGGCATGACTCTTCTTGCTGGAACGGTTTTTCTTTCTGCGTGCGCGACGCTCCCAAAAGGGGCGAGTGTGATAGATCACTTTGAAAAGGGAAAGTATCTGGGGAAATGGTATGAAATCGCCCGCTTTGATTTCTCCTTCGAAAGAAACCTCAACAATACGACCGCCGAATATTCACTACGACCAGATGGAACAATCAATGTAAAAAACCGGGGATTCAATTACGTCACCAAGAAATGGCAGGAGGCAAACGGTAAGGCTAGGTTCAGGGGGGATGATACGGTCGCTGCACTAGAAGTCTCTTTCTTCGGACCATTCTATGGGGCCTACAATGTCATCGCATTGGATGCAGACTATCAGTATGCGCTCGTCGCGGGAAGCAATTTAAAGTATCTCTGGATACTCTCAAGAACGACGACGATACCAGACACCATACGCACCAACTATCTTATGATCGCACAAGGCCTTGGGTACGATGTCACAAAACTGATCTGGGTCGAGCATAATCAATAAATAATGCTTTTGCCTTACGGCCCAGGTCCCCTAAAGGTTAAGTCTAAAGGTGATATTTGGAAATGGACGATACCGATATCCTCCGAGGAGAACCAGTGAGACCTAATCAGTACAGCGGTGAAAAGCGACGAAAGGAATAGCGTTACTTATATTCTGAAGGCGCTCAATGCACCACCTGTTTATTACCGCGATTGTGTGACATACTGCACTCAGCTTAAAGAAATGGATTGAAGGATATCCATGATTCAGCAAATCTACGCAAGTCGTGGATATATGTCATAAGATGCTCGTCATAATTCGAGCGAAGGATATGTTGTATGGGAAAGAAAATTTACGTGGGGAATCTGAGCTATAATACCACAGATGCAAACCTTCGGGATCTTTTTCAGACGTATGGTACTGTAGTCTCTGCACAAGTCATCATGGATCGCTATACGGGTAAATCCAAAGGCTTTGGCTTTGTGGAGATGGGTTCAAACGAAGAAGCTGCCAAGGCAATTTCGGGAACCAATGGTACCGAGATTGATGGACGCGCGATCAAGGTGAACGAGGCGATGGATAAACCCCGTCGCGACAACAATCGTTACTGAGCGCAGGAACTAAGTAACGAAAGGGGCTGCCTAAAAGCTAGTCAGCCCCTTGTTATAGAAACAGGATTTTTCTGCTTTCTGCATCAAAAAATATTCATGTGTTGTTTTTGCCTTAAATATACTTTACAAATAGTAAGTATGGAGCCAAGCTCTTTCCATGCTCCCAGACAATCTCCTCAACCGTATCTTCTTTGAAAACTATGAAACCGGCATCAAGAGACTCCCTTATGGTGCTATCGATCTCGTCAACGCCAACCGGAAGTGCTCCCGGGACGACCTGATATGCGTGAAGTCCAATCCCGTGGGATTCCTTAACTCTCACCACATGCCCATGCGCCAGCATGAGCTCGTGCTTGTCATGTACCGGAGGCTGCCCACCTACAATCCCCAGATGTCGAAGAGCGCGCCGCGCGTGGCGACGGTTTTGAAGCAGGCAGATGGGAGGACGTTCGCAATTTATAGATCGGGAGTAGTAGATAAATACTATTTACCCCAGAATTGATTAAATATCGGCTTGTACACAGTAAAGGGTTTTCGATGGTATTTTAAGCCATAAAACGCCCATTTCAAGTGTCAATTTTTGTGCGGAAAAGTGTGCTTGTAAGTTATTATAATATAATAAAAAAGCCGCTCACGAAGAGCGGCTTTTCGATCTGTCGGGCTGAGAGGATTTGAACCTCCGACATCTTGGTCCCGAACCAAGCGCGCTAGCCCCTGCGCTACAGCCCGAAAAATACCAAAAAACAGTGCACATCCCCGCCGGATGCCGCACTGACATATAAAAAAGCCCGTCGCGCGGCGGACGGGTTTAATTCCGCATAACGCGGAGCCGCACAGATACGCGCCTGCGCGCATGCACTATGCAGCGGTGATCGGGAGCGACGGGGCTTGAACCCGCGATCTCCGGCTTGACAGGCCAGCGCGATAAACCAGCTTCGCTACGCCCCCATGTCATTGCTGACGGAATGCTACTATACCGGCGCTTCTTTCTTGTGTCAATAGGATATAAGAACGGCCCCTGTCTTCTGGTCGAATTCCAGAGATTCCTGCCTGAATCCCCGAGGTCGCACGTCTTCATGGAGGGTGGGAGGGAGCAACAGAAGTGCACCCGAATCTGGCAAGATTTTTTGCTTGTTGGTGGAGATCAGTGTATAGCCCAAAGGGGAGCAGGCATATTTGCCGCTTCTGTCGCCGGGCAGCGCAAAGGCATCCGAGATTATACGGCAGGCGAGTCCATCTGTGCTCTTTTCAGCCACCACTGTCGGTTGGATACGGGAGCTCTTCTCATGGCACTGGGGACTCTCGCGGCCTGGTTTTTGCCGTATGGCCTTGTTTTTTACAAAAAGAAAGCTGAAGGACAATTTTTCTTTTGAGAGCCCGGCTTCTTCGGAGAGAGTGCCGAGCCAACTCGGAGCAAATTCGGCAGGGATTGAGAAATGGCACCATGGATATTTTGCTCTTGGCGAAGGCATGCGGACTGGGGTGAGGGCGCGGGGATGGCTTGTCAGGTATTCTTGCCCGCTCTTGAAGATGCCAGGCATGGGGCAGGCGTACATGTGAGGGCATGGGGCCGTGATTTCACTACCATTTACAATTGCGGCCGCCCTCATCGCGCTCAGAAGACTGCCGGACCGAGGCTCCCCGGGCTCGACGATGAGCATTTTACCTTGGGGAGCGCAATACGGGGCAATCCGGCGATACAGTTCTGCGGCATCCTCGGAGAGTGTCCCTTCATGGTGCCAGAAAAATTCATTGAACACGTTTATCGCGCAGAAGAGGTCCGCTCTCTCACGCAGGGGCTCGCCGAAGCGCGCATGCTTCAGCTCGATTTTCCAGGGAAGAAGCTCTCCTCCATGTTTGGCGGCGAGCAGCTCAAGGATGAGCTTGCCGGCTTCCATAATACGTGGTGCCCGGTCCGCGCATATGAAGGTGAGTGGCGTTTTTCTTAATTCGGGCTTTGCGCAGTAGAGCGCGAGAGGAAAGGTGAGCGGGCCAGACCCCATATCGATGATCGTGGCATCGGGGTTGAGTTCAAGAGGGAGTTCCGTCAGGAGAGCGACGAGCCGCACGAGATTCCACGGCATGAAATAGCGAAGGTAGGCGGAAAAGAAGGCGGGGTCGTTAAGATAATCGATGGGGCGATGCGCTCTCTCCATCGTGAGCGAACGCCACAGGTCCCGAATGTTGTAGCGGAGACTCACGCGTCTGCGTTCCGGGATTGGGTTCGCCTCATCGATGCACACGGGGAGTCTCTGCAGCGCTGACATCGCATCTTCGCCGATTCGAAATTTATAGAGAAGGGTATGTTCGCTCATGAGGCGACTATATCATATCCCAAAAATTTTTTCGTGGGGAGCTTAGGTAGGGTGGCGTTTCACTGCCATGATAGCTCCTCAGCCCCCGCACAGATGCCTTTACTCGAGGCTGAGTATTACTTTACCAGCCTCACCGGAGAGCATCGCCGCAAAGCCCTTCTCGAAATCGTCGAAGGAGAATCGATGCGTAATGACCGGGCTGATGTCGAGGCCCGATAGCAGCATCGTCTGCATCTTGTACCACGTCTCGAATATTTCGCGGCCGTAGACTCCCTTGATGAAGAGCCCCTTGAAGATGACGCGCGACCAGTCGATGCCGGCGCCATCAGGCAGAAGACCGAGAAGGGCCATGCGTCCGCCATTGTACATGTTCTCTATCATCTGCTCGAGGGCTTGGGGACTGCCTGACATCTCCATCCCAATATCGAACCCGCCAACCATACCGAGCTCTTTCTGTACCGTCTTGAGGTCTTCTTTCGCGACGTTGACGACGCGCGTCGCGCCAAGTTTTTTGGCGAGCTCGAGGCGCCAAGGATTGACATCCGTCACCACTACATTGCGCGCTCCCACATGCCGAGCGATCGCGGCCGCCATGCAGCCGATCGGCCCGGCCCCGGTGATGAGCACATCTTCTCCCACCATGTCGAACGAGAGGGCGGTATGCGTGGCATTGCCAAAGGGATCGAAGATAGCCGCGATTTCGTCGGGAATGGCTTCATGCACATGCCACGCGTTCCGGGCGGGAACAGAGAGATATTCGGCAAAACATCCATCGCGGTTGACGCCTATGCCCACAGTGTTCGGGCACAGATGATGTCTGCCCGCGCGGCAGGCCCTGCAGACACCGCACCAGATGTGTCCTTCTGCTGATACCCGCTCGCCAATTTTGTAGCCCTCTACCGAGCGCCCCATATCCACGATTTCACCGACGAATTCATGCCCCACGGTCTGCCCAAGATGAATTGTACGTTGGGCCCAGGTATCCCATTTCCAGATATGTACATCAGTACCACAGATGGCGGTTTTTTTGACTTTTATGAGAAGATCGTTGTCGCCGATTTTAGGAACGGGAACATCTTCCATCCAGAGCCCAGACTCGTTTTTTCGCTTTACAAGCGCTTTCATAGTGCTCCTTTCTGTCCACGCGGAGGCGTCGAAGTGCAAAGACGTGGACCGTCGTGGATCAATCTTCAATTTTCAGTATACTCCTTCTAATTCGAATGAGGAATGCGAAAAATGAAATAACCTACACACCGCGTTACCTTACAGCAAAAAGAAAAGCGCCGCTCCTCCAACCGCTATCGCGGCTCCAACTATCTCCAAAAAATGAATCTTTTGCTTGAGTATCAGCACCGAAGGCAGAATGATCACGACCGGCGTGAGCGCCGTGAGCGTGCTGGAGGCGCCTACCTGGGTATTCTGTATCGAGAAGAGGGACAGGGCCACGCCCAGAAAAGGCCCGAACACCGAACCCTTGATCGTCGAGGAAAAGGCTTCCTTGATCTTCGGCACCTTGAAAAAGACGTAGTTTCCCTGACCTATGAGGAGGGCGTTTATGGCGAATCCGACAATCGCCACAAGCGCCCTGATCTGAGTGCTGGAAATCGGGTCGTAATCGCCCATGCCGGCCTTTGTGAGCACCATCCCTCCCGCCTGGAACAGCGCGGACAGGAAGGCGTACACTAGACCCTTTACCGAGAGCCTGCCTTCGTTGTTTTTCCGATTCTGCCTCGAACGGGTGAGCACGACGATGAGAATGCCGGTCACGGTTACGGCCATGCCCACGAGTCTCTGCGCCTGCATCCTCTCTCCGATGAAGATGTAGGCGAACAGTGCCGTAAAGACTGGGGTGAGCGACTGGAAAATAACGGTAATTCTCGATCCTATTAGTATATATGCGTTAAACAGAAAGAAGTCCGAGATGACGAAGCCGACAAGGCCCGACAGGGACAGGTATATCCAAGCCCGCAGGGGCGCGTCGTAGGGGAAAGGCACTCCCCGCACGATGGCGCCAGCTATCGCGAGAAAGAAAAAGGCGAAGACCACCTTCCAGAAATTGACCGCCAGCGCCCCGACTTTTTTCGAGGCATTCTCAAAAAATATCGCTGAAAAAGACCAAAACACCGCAGTCCCAAACGCAGCGAGAAGCGCGAGCTTTTCCATGATTTCGCTATTGTAGTGAAAGCCCATTTCTTGTGAAAGGGGAGGCGCTTTCTTATGTCTTGCTTCCGTTTTCATTTGACCGCGGCGCAATCTTAGAATATCCTTACTACAGGAGGCCCAATATGGCAGTGATTTGTATTTCACGAGAATTGGCATCCTACGGCGAAGAGACGGCCCAGGAACTTGCGAAGCTCAATGGATACAAGATCGTCGACAAAGAACATATTGAGGCAGCGCTATCCTCTATCGGCATCGATATTGCGAAGCAGGAACGATACGACGAGAAGAACCCGGGTTTCTGGGCATCCCTCTCTCAGCAGCGGGATGAGTATCTGCACTTTCTCACACAGGCGATCTACGAGACCGCGCTTGAAAACGACTGCATAATCCTCGGCAGGGGAGCACACGCCATCCTGAGGGGCATACCGAACCTCATCGGCATTCGGGTCGGCGCCTCGAAGTCCGTCAGGGTCGAGAGAGTGCGCAAAGAGCAGAATATCGATTCACGGCACGCCCTCCAAATAATAGAAAGCAGTGACCACGATCGCGCGGGCTTTCACAAATACTTTTTCTCCGCGGATTGGTACAGTCCCTCCGAGTACGACATGACGCTCACCACGGACCGCTTCGACCCCATTCACGCGGCGGCCGCGATCGAAGCCTTCCGCAAGTCGTTTATCAGCGAGGCTCAGGAGAAGGAAGCCACCGCGAAGCTGCAGGACCTTCTGCTCGGCTCGAAGATCGTCACGGAGATCACTTACAACCGCAAGATTCCCATCCACTTCCTGGAGGCGGCGGTCGAACGGGGCGTGGTCGTGCTGCACGGCGTGGCGAACACCCATGCCGCGGTGGACAGCGCCATCGCCGCGGCGAACCTGATACCGGGAGTGAAGCAGGTCGAGAGCGCGATCCAGCTTGTGCAGGAATTCACCGTGGTGCCCTGATCGGCGCGACGCATCGTTACTCATCGGAAAACAGACTGTGAAACATCTATCTTCTTTTCACGCCATCCTGGAGACCTTGCGGGCGGGATCGGCGGTGGGCACGCTGTATGTCACGGCAGAGGAGCACCGGCGCGGCCCGCGGATACGTGAGATTCTTGAGGAGGCGGGGCGACGGAGCACGACGGTCCTCTTCGTGCCAGAATCGAAGCTTTCGGAGATGAGCCCCGGGCATCGCGGCATCCTCCTCGCGGTCGAATCGGAGCTGCGGCGGGAACTCAGCCTCGAAGCGCTCTGCGAGCGCGCCTCCCAAGTTGACGCCAGCCTCGTGTTCGTGCTCGACCACATCGAGGACCCACACAACGTGGGGGCGATCCTGCGTTCTGCGGACGCCTTCGGCGTCGACGCCGTGATCATTCCGGCGCGGCGCGCCTCTCCGCTGACCGATGCCGCCGCCCGCAGTTCCGCCGGCGCGAGCGCGTGGATGCCGGTCATTCAGGTGAGCAACCTCAGGGCCGCGGTCGATGCGCTGAAGGGCGCCGGCTACTGGGTGTACGCGGCGGACATGGAAGGAGCACCGGTAGGCGGGCGCCCGATGTCGAAAAAGGCACTTGTCGTCCTCGGCAATGAGGGCAAAGGTGCTTCCAGAATCCTGAGAGAGGCCGCGGACGAGAGCATCTCGATCTCCATGCGCGGCCACGTCGATTCCCTCAACGTATCGGTGTCGGCTGCGATTCTGATGTATGAATACAGGCGCACGTGCAGGGGCTAGGAATTCCTTGGTGCGCGTCCGGATGTGCCTCCCCAGGGAGCACCGCCTGTCCGGGCGCGGCTACACATCCCAGATATCGCGGAATTTGTGCTCGCGCTCACAGTATTTGCAGACGAATGTCGTCTCGCCCTTGCGGATGAATTCGGGAGGCACACCCTCGTTGTTCGCCGGAAATGAGATACAGTTTTCGTTTTTGCACGAGATCTCGTCGAAACCGTAGATGCGGGGAGGCATCGAGAGACGGTATTTTTTCGCGACATGGGCGTGCCTGATCAGGTTGAGCGTACAGCCCGGCGCGATCGCGGCGAGCTTCTTCAGGTCCTTTTCGCCGAAACTTATGATGTCGGGCAGAGAGATGATGCCTTTGAAGGACTCGGGTCCGCGGTTTGAATGATAGACGCCGTGACTCGACCGCACATCGAGTTGGAGGATCTTGCGCACCGCGTCGATGGTGTCCCAAATCTCGCCGACGGGTTCTCCTGTCGCGATGTGGTCGATCACGATGCCCTCCTCGACGGGCTTGATGCCGACCTTGTATTCCGGCTTGTTCTTTTCCTGAGCCAGTGCCTCATGCACGAAATCGTCGACGAATTCGCGCTTCTGCGCGTGCTCACCCTCGAAATCCTCGCCGATGCGGCCGGAGAGCATGGCGATCTCCGCGATGCGCGTCCAGTATCCGTTGATCGACTGCCCGTCCCAGCCGTTCAGGGGCAGCTCATCGAGAAAGAATGGGATGGTCGGGGAATTGCGGTCGCGAGGCAGGGGATGGTAGAAACGGCACCCGTCGGGCAACAGTCCCAGGAAATCCTTCTTGAAGGTGACTGCCTGGCGCAGGTAGGGCGCGCGCTCGAGGACCGCTTCGCCCATACGCTCGAGCTGGAGCCGGGTGAAGTACCAGATGGATGAAACCTTGGGCTGCGCGAGATACTCTTCGATCGATTCGAAGACACGCACCGAAAAGCCGTTTGCCTTCATTTTTTCGACGTAGTAGGGTGGCATGGACAGAAGCTCCGGCGCGATGAGGTCGACTTCGACGTTGCGGAAGACTTTCAGGCCGTCGGCCTTGGAGTGCACGGTGCGGCCATGATACAGGTCTCCCACCATCGCGATGTGAATGTGGCCGTCGTTCCAACCGAGCTGTTCGAGGAATGAAAACTCGTCGAGAAATTCCTGCGTGGGATGTTCGTGCTTGCCGTCGCCCGCGTTGATGAACGAAGGCTTCGGTTTGCCGGTGATGCGCGAATACTCGGAGAAGGCGTAGTCCAGCCATGTGCATACGCCCTCGAGCTTGGTCCGGAGGATAAAGCAGGACTCTCCGGAGTAGCCGAAGAGCATTTTGATGGCGTCGGTTATGGACTCGTTTTTGTTGAACGAACTCGTCGCCGCGTCGAACACGTTGACTCGCGCGCCGAGGAACTTGCCGGCGTTGCGGAAGGATTCCCTGGTTCGCGTCGAATTCTCCATGAATATCGAATAAACTTGATAGTCAAGGTCGTTGATGCGGAATCCCGATACGTCGCCGCCGGAGATCGCCGCTTCCTTGAGCGCCCTCGCCTTGCGGTACAGATAGCGCTGTTCGTCGAGCGATAGATCATTGACGACCGAGATCGATCTGCCTTTGAAAGGACCATTGCGGGCCATCATCCCCTCCTTAAACGAATGCTGATCCCGCGATGCGGGATCTATCGAGCAAGCCTCGCGAATCGGGCGACCGCCTCCAGCCGTCCGGTCTGCGGGTAAAAATCGAACAAAGTTATGTCTTCCACCTTCCAGCCATTCTGCGTCAGGTCCCGCAGGTCGTGGGCAAGGCTTGCGTGGTCGCAGCTCACATAGAGGAGCGCGTCGGCCTGCGCGCCCGCAAGCCACGCGCGCAGCTCGGGCGAAAGGCCCGTACGTGGCGGATCGGCGACAATGAGGTCGAAGGCGCGGTTCGCCCGGGGCGTTTTTATCCAGCGCTCCACGGGTATGTCCGAAAAGCCGATTTTGGCCCTCGCCAGGCTCAGGTTGAGGCGCGCCGCTTCCATCGAGGCCGTGTCGCTTTCGACGCATTCGATCGAATCGAAATTGTCCGCGAGGAAGAGCGAAAAAAGCCCGGCGCCGCTGTAGAGGTCGAGCGCCCGCCCGCCCCTTAGCGGTTCGACGCATCTCTCGATGAGCTTTTCTAGCGCGGGGATGTTGCTCTGGAAGAAATGCGCCACCGGAAACTGAAAATTTTTTCCCCGTACGCCCGCGCGCGCGTAGGCGTCTCTGCCCTCGATGTAAATGCGCTCGTCCTGCGCGAAGACGGAGAATCGCGGCCGTTCGCCGATCAGCGCCGAGAGGGCGCGGTAAGGGCGGGCTTTCCGGTTTTCGGAAATGAGCCAGCGCTCGAGGGCGGGAACGAGGATGGGGCACCGCGGTATCTTTATGGCCTCGGACGAGCCGGCTTTTGCAAAGCCGAGCCCTCCGTCGCCGCAAGCGTGAATCTGGGTTCTGTTGCGGTAGTGATAGGGTTCCCCGGTGACTATTTCCAGCTCGCCAGGGTCGAAGCCACCGATGCGCAGGAATGTCTCACGTGCGGCGTCCTGTTTGAGCCTTGTCTGGCACGAATATTCTATGTGCTGAAGGGAGCAGCCGCCGCATACGCCGAAAAGGGGGCAGGGCGGCTCCGCTCGGTCCGGCGATGCCTCTTTTATATCGATAGGTTCCGCCCGCGAGAAGCTGGAGTGGTCCTCAACAATCCTGCAGGTGAGGAGCTCGCCGGGGATGGAGTAAGGGATGAAGACCGCTTTGCCTTCCGAAAAAGCGATACCCTCACCGTGAGAGGAGAGTTTTTCAACCCTGAGGGTAAGCAAATCGTCGGTCATGAAGCTTTCTTACTGTAATGGATTCCCGTTTTTTCCGCAACAGGTCGTTTTAGGGTCGCGCGAGGTGAGGGTCCGCGGAGGCGCGGGCATGAAATATCGGGCATTTTCAGGCCCAACATTGCTCCCCCGTTGAAAATGGGTTTATATTATACACATGAGTATCACAATTCGTTCTCTCGGTGCGGCTGAAGAAGTGACGGGCTCCAAGCATCTCCTCGAGGTCGATTCCCAAAGAATCCTCGTCGACTGCGGAGCATTCCAGGGCAAGCGCGCGGAGTCGGACAGCAAGAACAGGGCACTGCTCGGCGACGATGTCGACCCCGCCTCAATCGACGCTCTCGTGCTCACCCACGCGCACTACGACCACTGCGGTCTCGTGCCCTACCTTGTGAAGAAGGGCTTCAGAGGATCGATCTACGCCACGTCGGCGACCAGGGATCTCGCGAACCTCATCATGACGGACTCCGCGCACATCCAGGAGCGCGACGCGGACTATCTCTCGCGGCAGGCTCAGAAGAAGAATGAGAAATTCGAGTGGAAACCCCTGTTCGATGAGTTCGACGTCATTCAGGCCATGGGGCAGTTCGTGACCGTCGGGTATCATCGCCCGATTTTCGTCGGCGATGGTGTGCAGGTGGAGTTTTTGGACGCCGGGCACATCCTCGGTTCGGCCTTCGCGCGCGTCACGGCGAAGGACAAAGAGGGCAATACGGCCGTCATCGGTTTTTCCGGCGATCTGGGCCGCAAGAACAAGCCCATCATTAAAGACCCCGAGTGCCTCAAGGACATCGACATACTCCTGTTGGAGAGCACCTACGGCAACCGCCTCCACGAATCGACCGACGACGCGGTGTCGAGGCTCGAAAAACTCGTCAACCGGACCGCGGCGACGCGGGGCAAGCTCATCATCCCCGCCTTTGCGGTCGAGCGCACGCAGGAACTCATATTCTACCTTCACCTCTTGCACGACGAGGGCAGGATCCCCGAGATGCCGATATGGGTCGATTCTCCCATGGCGCTCAACGCGACCAGTATCTTCGCGATTCACCCCGAGTGCTACGATAAGGAGACCTACGACCTCTTCACCACGCACGCGAAGAATCCCTTCGGTTTTGCCGATCTCAACTTTTCTCGCTCGGTGGAGGACTCGAAGGCGCTCAATCAGGCCAAGGGGCCGATGATCATCATCTCGGCCGACGGCATGTGTGAGTTCGGGCGTATTCAGCACCATCTTATGCACGGGCTCGGCGACTCCGCGAACACCGTGCTCATCGTGGGGTACATGGCCGACGGGACTCTCGGCCGGCGCCTCAAGGATGGCGCGAAGGAAGTGCGCATCCACGGTGATTGGTTTCAGGTGCGCGCGGACATCCAGGAGATCGACGCGTTCTCCGCGCACGCAGACTGGAAAGAGGCCGTGGATTGGCTTGGCTGTGTCGACAAATCGCGTCTTCGGAAAATTTATCTCGTACATGGTGAAGGAGAGGCTCTCACCGCGATGCGCGGGCATGTGCTCGACGCTGGCGCGAAGGATGCGGAGATCGTCAAAGCGGGAGAAATCTATACGATTGCCTGAACCCAGCGCCGCATGTCAGGCACAACAAAAACCCGCGATTATGGGGTGGCCCCTTCTCGCGGGTTTTTTATGCGCGTCGCTGTCGCGGCGCTGAAGTGTGCGGGTCTTCAGCAGATCGTGTCGAGTTTGGCGACCCTGGTCGCGTGGCGGCCGCCTTCAAACTGCGCGTTCATGTAGACGCCCAGTATCTGTTCGACAGGCTCGGAATATTCGACTCTGCCGCCGAACGCGACAAAATTGGCGTTGTTGTGCTCTTTGGCCATGCGCGCGGTATAGCTGTCGTGGACGAGCGCGCAGCGGATGCCTCTGTGCCTGTTGGTCGCGATCGAGACGCCAATGCCCGTGCCGCAGCACACGATGCCGAAATCATAGCCGCCTTTGAAGTATTCCCGCACGGCCAGCTCCGCCTGGTCGGGATAGTCGACCCGGTCCCCCACGTCGACGCCGAGGTTGACGACCTCGTGGCCCTGGCTCTCGAGCCACTTCACGAGACGGAATTTCAGGGCGACCGCGCCGTGATCATTCGCGATGACGATCTTCATAGACCTAGAGTAGCGATGAACACAGAGGTGGTCAAGGATTGTCCGGAGGTCCGGGCGCCAATATCAAAGTTTGATGTAGGCGAAACCCTGGAGTTGCTTTTCCGTGAGTTCCAGCACGCCAATCGGCACGACCGCGAAGAATCCGGGCAGTGCCTTTTCGTCGATGCCGTGGCTCTTGAGAGAATTGCGGCAGGCGGGGAATTTGACTCCCCGCTCGGAAAGGATTTTCATCCTGCGCAGGTTTTTTTCGTCGGGCGAGGTGAATATCTCCACCGCCTTCCCGTTTGCCAGGACTTCGACCTGGGAGCTTTCCACTTCAATGCCCGCCAGAAGGTTGTGCACGTTCGCGAGCGCCATCTCCCATTTCTCTGTTTCGTCCACATGAAAGACAACAGTGACCGTCATGACTCGTTCCCTTCAGTAATAATTACCATTGGAAGGCCACCGCGCGCTTTCCGAGTATGGAATCGTCGAAGACGACTCGGGCCGGTTTATTCGCCAGGCCGACACAGACATGGAGCGGAAGCAGGTGCTCCTCGCGCGGGTGGCAGTAGCGGGCGGAGGGAGCCTCTTGCCATGCCGCGAGGCGTCTCTCGCGTTCGGATTCGGGGATATCGCCGGCGCAGCACTCGATGAGCCAGTTCTGAAAAGCTTCGTTCCCTGGATCCGGGGCGGCTTTGCCGTGCCAGGAGAATGCCCCCAGGTTGTGAAAGGAGAAGCCTGAGCCTATGACCAGAATATTTTGCTCCATGAGCGGCCTCATAGCCTTTCCCAGGCTGAGGTGGGCGGCGGGATCGAGGCTATGGAGAAGTGACATTTGGACCGTGGGAATAAGGGCGTCGGGATACATGAGTTTCAGGGGAATGAACATCCCGTGGTCGAAACCGCGGTTTTTGTCGATGCGCGAAGGGATGCCGCTCTTCTGGAGCAGTCCGGCGATGAGCTCCGCCAGTTCGGGCCGACCTGGGGCGGGGTAGCGTATCTCGTAGGCTTTTTCGGGAAAACCATAGTAGTCGTAGATGAGGGGAGGGGTCTCTCCTCCCGTCATCGTCGCCTCGCGGGCTTCCCAGTGGGCGCTTACCACGAGGATCGCTTCCGGCCGTCTGAGCTTTCCCGGGAGCTCCTCCATGAAGCGGACCATCGACCGGTGGCCGGGGTCGCCTAAAATGGGCAGAGGACCACCGCCGTGAGAAAAATAGACAATCTGGGCCGCATTGTTGTTCTTTTCCTCCATCTCTACCATAGGCTTACTCCTCTCCGACAGCATTGCCTGTTTGTATCAAGTCAATATATATAATATAGTAATTTTGTCTGGGCAGCGTTCCCAATATGAACAAAATGCTGTAGATACAGGGATGGGAAATGGTATGATACGCTCGTCGCCTTCTCTCATAATTGCATATTGCGATTACTCATACAGAGGGTCGCCCAATACCGATGTGCTTTTGCTTGCAGCGAGTGTACGACGGTATGGCGGGGCCTGTAAATCGGTGCCGATTTGGGTCATGTATCAGGACGCCGGGAAGATACCTGCACGGGTTTTCGATAGAGCGGCCGAACTAAAAGTTGATCTCATTCCGTATAGAGCTATCCAGGACCTGGCCGATTTTCCCTTTGCGCAGAAGGCGTTCGCCGCTGCCGAGGCGGAGCGCCTCGCTGAGGGAACGGCGTCGGAACTCCTCTGGTTCGACCGCGATTCCCTCGTGCTCAACGATATTTCGCCCTTACTCCTGTCCCCAGGAAAGAAGGTTTCGTTCAGGCCCGTGAATGTCCAGAATATTGGCGAGGAGGCCGGCGCCGGGCCGGCAGGCGACCGCAACGGCTTTTGGCGGCGCGCATGCGAACTCGCGGGCACCGATTGCGGAGTCCTTGGAACTACGACGAGCTACATAGACCGGAAAGTTCTGCGCTTCTATATCGCGGCTGGCCTTGTCGGCACAAGGCCGGAGCAGGGAGTGTTCCGGGAATGGGAGAAACTGCTGCGAATTTTCTCCGGGGACGGATTCATGCGGGCATATTGTAGTGAGCATGGTGTGTACAGGATATTTCTGCATCAAGCCGCGCTCAGCATCGCCGTCGCGGGCAAGGTCGGGTCGGGGGAGCGCCAGGAACTTTCCGATCTAGCCATGTATCCCCTGAATTTCTGGGAGGACGATCCGAACGCCTGCAGACCTGCCGTGCTCGATGATCTGATTACTCTCCGCTACGATACGGTGCTCGACGACGACGGCTGGCTTCGGTTTCCGATGAGCGTTGAACTGCGGGGCTGGCTGCGGGACAATATCCGGTAGCTCGGGCGGGCTTTTTACTGTTTTGTCTTGTCCTCGAGCAGCCTGTCCATGAATTCGATCTTGTTTTCCAGTTGACGGATTTCGTCCTCTTTGCTAGCGGCGGAACTCTCCAGAAGGCGGATTCTGTTTTCGAGGTCTTCCATTTTTTTCGAGAGCTCGCCCGAGGCGCCCTTGGTGCGCTTGCCCAGATAGTCGAAACCCGCCGATATGGCAGTTATCGCGATAACACCGAGAATAACCGCTATTGCGATGCTCATACGATCTCCCCCTCGCCTTCATGTCTCAGGAAACAGTACCTTTTATTGGCTGATTCTTCAATAACGAACTGCTGTATTCCCACAGCGCGGCGCGCAGTTTCGGGCTGTTGTACGGCCTGGGGATTTTCTTCCGCCGCGTCTTATGGAAACAGGCGCCGCTTATCTGCCTCGCCTCTTCCGAATTCGCCAGATGGATGATCTGCCTCGCCCCTTCGGCGGCGTCGATAAAGAACGGGGTCAGAATGATTTTGATGATAAGGTCGAACCAGCGGTGCGTGTACATTATCGAAGTCCTCACAATGCCCGGATGCACCGCGTTCACCGAAATGCCCCTGTCCCGCAGGCGCTCCGCGAGCTCCAGCGTAAACAGAAGTACCATATATTTGGAGACCGCGTAGGCTCTGAACCAGCGGTAGCCGTTCATCCTGTTAAAACGGAACCATCCGATCTTGTAGATGTTGGAGATGAGGTTGATGATCCTGTCGTCTGTGCCCTTTTCGAAGAAGGGAAGAAGCTGCATGGTGAGCAGGAAGGTCCCGACGTAGTTCGTGCCGATATTGGGCTCGAAATTGTCGACGGTGCGCTTGCGGTCCATAGTACAGACGCCGGCGTTGTTGATCAGGATGTTCAACTTCCCGTATCTGTTTTTGAAATCCTCCACGAAATTCCGTATGGAGTCGCGGGAGGAAAGGTCGAGCTTCATGACGGCGACATCCGGATTATTCGTGAGCGACGTGATCTCTTCGCAGGCGACGCGGGCGCTTTCGAAGTTCCTGCAGGCCATTACTACGGTCATGCCCGCCTTTGCGAGACACAGAGCCGTCTCTCTGCCGATGCCGCGGTTCGCGCCCGTGACGATCGCGATCTTGTCCTTCATGGTACAGCTCCACCGATGCCGCCGGGCTCACCTGAGCTTCGCGACACCTTCATCGATGGTGCCGACAAAGACGACTTGGCCGGTTTTGTTGCTTTCATAGATAAAGTCCCTGAGGCTTTTGCTCTTTACATCCTGAAAGTCCCCGATGATGATGAGTCTCCGGCAATAATTCGATATCTTCTGAAGCATCTCGCCCGCGAGCCCGCTGGCAAGGCTGAAAAATTCCGGGTCGAGGCTCTCCTTGGGGACGGCGATGGTCTTCGACTGAGTGTTCGCGAGCAGGTCGAGAAGGGCCGACGCGGAATCGAGACGTTCATCGAACTCGACATATCGGGTGATCCTTCCCTTGGGCGTGTCTATCGTTTCGGCTTTCATGCGCTTCTCCAGTATAAAGAACACCGAAAAGGGCGTTTTCCCATTCTTAATCAGGAAAATGCGCTGACTTCAGAGTTCGGGAAGTATCGTTTTGATCTTCGCCCAGGTCTCCGGATTCCGTTTTGCCGGGGCCGTCATGACCGCGTATCGCATCGCGCTCCGGCAGAAGCAGTCCTCGCCCCCGTCCAGCGCCGGGACAATCTCTTTTATCAAAGCCTTAGCGTGGGCCGAATTGGCGTTGAGATTTCCCACGACCATGTCGACGGTCACGTCGGCGTGATCCGTTTTCCAGCAGTCGTAGTCGGTCGCCATGCAGACCATGGCGTAGCAGATCTCGGCCTCGCGCGCGAGTTTCGCTTCGGGAAGCACGCTCATGTTGATGATTCCCGCCCCCCATGAGCGGTAGAGCCGGCTCTCCGCCCTCGTGGAAAAGGCCGGGCCTTCCATGCAGACGAGCGTCTCGTCCATGTGGAGACGTAGGCCGCGCGCGGCGATGAAGGGCTCTATCAGCTTGCGGAGCCGGCCGCAGAAGGGGTCCGCGAAACTTGCGTGGGCGACGACGCCATCCCCAAAGAAGCTCGATCCCGGTCTGTCCTTCGTCCTGTCGATGATCTGCGACGGAATGATAAAGTCACGCGGATGTATTTCTTCCTTGAGGCTTCCGACGGCCGAGAAGGCGACGATCTCATGGACGCCGAGCATTTTGAGGGCGGCGATATTCGCCCTCGAATTCACCTCGGTCGGGAGGATGAAGTGGCCTCTCCCATGGCGGGGCAGAAATGCCGCCCTTACGCCGCCTATGCTCGCGATAGTGATCGAGTCGGAAGGTAAGCCCCAGGGTGTGTCCATTTTAATTTCTTCGAGGACTTCGACCCCCTCGATTTCGTACAGTCCCGATCCGCCTATAATGCCGACAGTGGCCTTGTCCATGATGTCACCTCTGTACAAAACATCTCAATACCTACGAAACGGCAATGCATACGAGATTATACATCGGTTTTTTGAGTTTACAAAGGATGTGGGTTCCGAGACAGGGCACCCTTACGGATGTCAGACCGCGGCAACTTCCCGTGTTTTGAGTTCTCTGAAAAAATGGAAGATAAATGGGAGGCAGCACAGGAACGTGCAGACATCCGAAAGCGGCTGCGTGATCTGGACACCCGTCAATCCAAAAAGGCGAGGCAGAACGAGGATAAGAGGCAGAAAGAATATCCCTTGCCGTGTGGCCGCGAGAAAGGTGGCAGTCCAGGCCTTTCCGATAGACTGGAAAGTCATGTTGCACATGACGGCAAGCGGAATCAGAGGCATGGCCAGGCATTGGGCACGCAGGGCCCTTGCCCCTATGGCGACAACGTCGGGGTCTGTCGCTATAAACAACTTCATGAGAGAGGGAGCGGTCGCGAATCCGCCGATCCCGCAGACTATCATGATGGCCATACAGGTCTTCAAGGTAAAAAAGAAGGCATCCTTTACTCGTCCGAACCTTTTAGCGCCGTAATTATATCCCAACACCGGCTGGTAGCCCTGGCCTATGCCCAAAGTGAATGAAAAGATGAACATGAATATTTTGCCTACGATGGACATGGCAGCCACCGCCGCGTCGCCGTAGACGGCGGCGTTCACGTTGAGCACGACCGTGGAAATGCTGGCGAGCCCTTGGCGGCAAAACGATGGCAGGCCATTTTTCAGTATCTGTAGATATGTGCCCGGCGTTCTGGAGAGCTTTCGTAGGCCCAGCTTACAGACAGTCCTACCCCTGAGAAAACAGGAAAGAAGAATGAGCATGCTAGTCAACTGACTCAGCGCCGTGGCGATGGCGGCGCCCGCGATTCCCATTTTGAACACGAAGATGAACAGAGGGTCGAGCACGCAGTTGAGAATTCCCCCCGTTGCTATGCCGATCATCGCGAGCCTGGCCTGGCCTTCCGCCCGGAGGATATTGTTGAGCACGAAGGAGGCGGACATGACCGGCGCCGCAAACAAAATGTACCGCGCGTAGTCTCGGGCATAGGGAAGAATCGTGCTCGTCGCGCCGAGTCCTTGCATGAGCGGATCGAGGGAGAAAAGACCTATGACCGTGAGCAGGGCCCCAAAGAGAATCGACATGTAGAACCCGCTCGCCGCGACCCTGCTTGCCTCGTCCGTCCGATGTGCTCCCAGAAATCTCGAGATCAAGCTCCCCGACCCCATGCCCACCGTAAATCCTACTGCCTGAATGATCGCCATGAGTGAGAATACCACGCCCACCGCGCCGGACGCGCTCGTCCCAAGTTTGGAGACGAAGTACGTATCCGCCATGTTGTAGATCGAGGTAATCAGCATGCTTATGATGGTCGGGACCGCCAGAGAGAGGATCAACCTGCCAATTGGAGCCTGTACCATTCTGGTGTAGCGGGGATCTTTCTGTTCCATCGGAGAAGCATGATGGCGAGATGGTAGCGCAGTGTCAAGCGTAGAGTTATCAGAAGTCAAAACCCACCGCCATTCGCGCGCACGCGATCATAATGTATAGGGTGAACGCTGGTTTTTCCTCTCATTATTTGGCCTCGTCGTAATACTGCGCGAGCTTCAATTTCTGTAAAAGAATATCGAAGTCGATCTTCTGCGCCTCTATTTTCAGGAGTGCAAGGTCAATCTTCGCCATGACATAGTCTTCCTCTGAGATGAAGCCGCCGTTATAAAGTTTTTCTTCTCTCTCCATCTCTTCCTCAGAATCGGCCAGATCGATTTCCTTGATTTTTTTATCCAGTTCTAGAGACTTAAGCTCATCATCGATTTGCCGAAGGCCATCTTTCAGTTCTTTTTTTGCCTCTTCAAGCTTGATGCTGTAAATCTTGGGGTACTCTTCGCGTTTGAGCGCGCTCAGGGCATTTTCATTTTTATTTACCACATCGTAGGAAAGTTTAAACGACAGCGCCCAGTCAATCTTGTTTGTATCTACATTATAATAGACAGAGGCCGCGATAGTCGGATTCGGCAGATAGGGCAAAATAGCGAAGCTTTTCCGTTTCTCGGCCGCGGCAAGCGACAGTTCTAGCGAATGGATGGTCATGGAGCTCTGCGGCTCCTCTCCCTGAATCGAGGCTGTCCATCCTGATTGCAGGCGCGTGATATCTTCGTATAAAGCGTCAGCGTTGTTCTTGACATCGTCCTTGATGTCGGCCAGAGCGCTCGTGGCGGTAAGTATAGACTTCTGAGCCTCAAGAATGCTCTTGTCCAGTTCTCTCTGGGTAGTGGTATCGACGGTCGCCTTTCGCACTTTTTCGAGAATCTCTAGGTTTTCTTTGCTCGACTCGAGCAAGCGCCGATAGTAGATCGTGTCGAGCACGTCCGTCGCAAGCTCTATGCGTATGTCGTTTTTGATTGCTTGCAGAGAAGCCTGGGCCGAAATCAGCGCCGCCTCGGCATCCATCTGATTTGCCGCGGTCTCCGGGAAAAGCGTACGGCTCACACTCAGCGCCGGATTCCCCATGCTGACCTCACCGGTCGAGGCGATATTCACGGGCGCCTTGAAGGAGAGATCGGCCCCTCCGAGGAGTTTTTCGAAGGTGATGGAGGGAATCAGCGTACCGGACGTCGCACCGTCGCTGCCGACGACGAGGCCGGACTCATAGGTATCGTCGCTGCTCGATGTGCCGGTGCTGATGGACACGGTGGGAATGTAAGGTTTTGTATAGTCGGCATAGTCGGCCTCGGCGGATTTCAGGGTGAGCACCGATTCAAGATAGGTCGACGAATTATTGAGGCGGGCCGTGTATATTTCATCCCAGCCTTCGGCGAACGCCTCCGATGCCGCGAGAAGGAGGGCGAGCATAAAAATATGTCGGCGCATAATTAGAGCCCTAGAGGGGTTTCTCCCATCGCGCTCAGATAGGAGGCGACCGCCTCGATATAGTTCTTCTGGGCGGTCAGCAGGTTTTGCTGCGCGGTGAGAACGTCGATCGCAGTCTCATTTTTGCTGCTGAGGGAGATGGTACCATTGTCGAACTGACGCTGTGCCTCTTGATAGAGGGTCTCTTTGAGGGCGTACTCATCTTTGCGTATCTGGAGAAGCGCCGCGTCATTCTTGATGGTTGAAAGCGTGCTTTCGTAGGACCTTTTGGCGTTGTTCTCTGCATTTGTCACGGCGACTTCCGCCCTAACGTTCTCTGCCTCCTGAATGCGCCTGTCGTAGATTGAAGTGTTTGTCGCGAGCGCGGCAGTCGTAAGGTTCTGAATCTTTTTTGTCAGGGTCGCTTCTTCGAGTGTTATGTCCTTGGCGACCCAGTCTTCGAGCGTCGTGTTCGGTTCGAAGGCAGGAATCTCGGGGATGAGGTTCCAGTTCCATTCCAGGCCTGTGACGGAACGCATATAGTCCTTCGCATCCTGCAGCGTATACTCGGACAACTGCTTGTCTCTTACGGCCGTATCGTACGCAATACCGATTTCTTTGAAGTCATCCTCGGAGATCAGGCCATTTTGATACCGGACATCGGCATATTTTTTGTCTTCCTTCGCGTTTTCAAGGCTAAGGGCGACCGACTGGTCGTCGAGGTCAGCGATCGCCGTGTCGAACACTGCGTCGATCACTTTGTCATAAAAGCTTAGGACCAGACTCTGATAATCCGCCAGGGATGAGACATAGGTGTACTGTGCGTTGACCCTGTCCAGCTCGACCTTGGCCTCGATCTCGCCCTTTGTCTTTTTGAGATTGGCAATTTCGAGGTCAAGTTTGTATACCGCGTAATCTTGATTCGATTTGGTCGCCGCGGTGAACAGTTCTTCAAGCGTTCCAGCGGATACAGGCATAGTGGAACAAACAAAGCAAAGCGCGCACAGCGCCAGGGAAAGGCCGCCTCTGGACTTCATAATTGACTCCTTTTTCACTCAATATCCTCTCGCTCTGTCGCGAAAGGGGTTACTTCATACTGAAAAACCTTGATCCCTTCCTTTGGGAAGATTATTTTGACCTGTCTAACGGCTTCGGCGATCAGGGATGCCTCCCGACTATTCCCGTAGAGCACATAGAGGACGTTCAGCTCAGGCCAGATCGCCGTCCCCTGATGGACACCGTTTCTACCCCTCCCCCTCACATTTTCGATGAGCGAGTAGCATACACCCGGAATCCTTTTCTCAATTTCCTCAATGATGTCTTCCTCGACCGAACGGTTTGCGTAGATTTCAGTGTGTATCATCGTTGCTCTTCCTTTCTCCCTCGGATTCCATCATGTTCGCCTCTCTCAGCAGATTTTGCGTCTCCCTCTCTTTTTTGGCGTTCTTCCGTTCGTGCCGACTGTTGAATAGGCTGTAGAGGACGGGCGTGAGGAAGAGGGTCATGATTGAGCTGACCAGCAGGCCGCCGAACATGGTCTTCGCGATTGGCGCTATGCTTTCGGTTCCGGACCCCGGGAACAGAGCGAGTGGCATGAGACCTAAAAGCGTTGTCAGGGTTGTCATGAGAATGGGTCTCAGCCTGTGGCGTCCTGCCTCGCTGCAGGCCTCGAAGAGGCCATAGCCGCGCGCCCTGAGGGTATTCGTATAGTCGACGAGCACGATGCCGTTGTTCACCACAACGCCGGCGAGGGCCACGATGCCGATCATGGAAAAGAGCGAGAATGAATCGTTCGTGAGCTTGTATATCCAGACCACCCCTATGAACATAAGAGGAATCGAAAGGAAAATGATGAAGGGGTCGACGAAAGATTCGAACTGGCTCGCCATGACCCCGTAGACGAGGAATATGGCGACCGCGATGATGAGGATAAAGACGGGAAGGTAGGTACCGACATCCATATTCTCGCCGCCGAGCGAGACAGTGACTCCATCGCGCGGAACGTATTTTTCATCCAGCACTTGCTGTACCTTCTGGGCCATTTCCGTGGAAGTCACCTTGGACGATGCGGGGAGGTCTCCCTCGACATGGATGATCCTCTCCTTGTTTTCGCGCTTTATCTGCTGGGGAGCTGTGCTGTTTGAGATTGTGACGAAGCTGGAGATGGGGATTCTGTCTCCTGCGGAGGTGATGAGGAAAAGGGATTTTATGTCGGAGAGCGTACGCCTGTCCTCCTCTCGGAGCCTCACCACGACATCGATCATGTCGCCTGCCGAATTGTAGGTCGTGGCGGTAGTGCCATAGACGGCGCTGCGTATCTCCTTTGCCACCTCGGAAACCGAGAAGCCATAGGCGGCCGCCTTCTGGCGGTCGATTTTGATGAGAAGCTCGGGCGACCCCTCTTCGAGCGATATGCTGAGATTCTCTACTTCTGGCAGCTCTGCGGCGAGAATGCGCTTGATCTCCTCTGCCGCGGCGAGCGAGGCGGTCTGGTCCTTGGAGCGCACTTCCACGTCCACCGCTGAGCTAGAGGAAAACTGGCGCCCTGCGGTGTAGGAGAAGCTCGCTCCGGGAATGGATTCGAGGTATGGCGTGAGCTTCGTCTTGATGGTCGTCGGCGTGTCGGTCTGGTTTTCCGGGGAGGGGAGCATGATCTGGAGAGAGCCTTCGTTGGTATAGTTCCCGCTGAAGGGCCCGCCGCTTCCGCCGACTGTCAGTATGAGAGTCTCGTACCCCTTCACGCCTTCCCGGACATTGGCCTGCAAGTTCTCGAGCACTTCCTGGGTATGCTCTGTCGTCGTGCCCAGGGGCAGGGTCAGATTCACTGTCAGGCTGTCGTCGGTGTTCGAGCGTGGGAAGAGGTTCAGTCCGAACGAGCTCAGATAGAGAAGAGACACGGCCAGGATGACAGCCACTAGCGCGACGATGAGCAGCCTGTTTCTAAGACAGAATTCGAGGGCTTTCTTGTAGGCCCTTTCCTGGGCGGAGAAGAAGCGCTCTAGCGTGGAATCGATCTTTTTCAAAAAGGGGTTCTTGAGAGGACGCTGCACGCGCGTCTCGAGATGCATGACTGGGCCGCTGAGCACGGGTACGATGGTGACCGCGACGACGAGAGATGCGGCAAGCGAAAAGCAGATGGTGAACACGAGATCATTGAAAAGCTGTCCCATCATCCCTAGTTTGTTTCGGAAAAGGATGATGGGTATGAACACGCAGAGTGTCGTCAGCGTAGAGGCGGTAATAGCCGTGATCATCTCTTGACTGCCGAGGATCGCGGCGATTTTGGGCTTTGTCCCCCTCTCACGGTAACGGTAGATGTTGTCCAGAATGACGATGGAAGCGTCGACCACCATTCCAAATCCCATAATGAGGCCTGTAAGGCTTATCGTATTGAGCGTGAGGCCCGAGAAGTACATGCACAGGAGCGTGATGAGCATAGAGATCGGTATGGAGACCGCGATGATGAAGGTAGCCTTGAGATTCCTCAAGTACAGAAACAGTATCAGAACCGCCAACAGGATGCCCTGCCATGCGGAGCTATATACTTCCTTCAATGTGGAGTCGACGAGAGTAGTGTCGTCGGACAGCACTTCCACCGTCACTCCCGCTGGCAGGGATTTGTTGATGTTCTTGATCGCGGCGTGAACCTGGCGGGATATCTGCACGGCATTGCTGCCACTTTCCTTCACTATCTGAATGTTGATTCCCCGCTGGCCGTCGATGTACACAAGTCTGTCAGGGTCTTTCTCGCCTTCTTTGACATCTGCGAGGTCTTCGAGGCGGATCACGCGGTTATTCCCCGAATCGTCCGAAGCCACGGTCTTGACTACCAGGTTTTTCACCTCATCGATGGAGGAGAGATTTTCGTGTGTCCGTATCTGGTATTCCGTGTTGCCCCTGACTATGTTCCCGCCCGACAGCAGGACATTCTGTGAACCGAGAGCCGTGGCCACGTCGGTGACGGTCATACCATAGGCGGCGAGCCTGTCTTGCGAAAGTTCCACCGAGATGATCTCGTCGCTTCCGCCCATCACGCTCGCCGAGGCGACGCCTTTGATCCGCTCGAGCTGGGGCTGGATAGTGTCCTCTCCTATCTGCTGGAGCTCTTTGAGCGGACGGTCACCCTTGATGACGAGGGAAATGATCGGCATCGACGACATATTGAAGCGCCTCACGTTGGGCGTTTCGGCGTCATCCGGCAGACTGTCCAGCACGCTGTTGATGTCGGATTCGATTTCGGATTGCGCCTTGTCTAGATCGACATCATAACCGAACTCAAGGTTGATGGTGCTGGAACCCTGCTGCGAAGTGGAGGACATCTTCTCCAGCCCCTCGACCGAGGAAAGCGCGTTCTCGAGCACCTCGGTGACGTTTTGTTCGACGTCTTCAGGCCCCGCCCCGGAATAGGTGGTGCTGACCGAGAGCATGGGCATATCGGTCTCCGGGTTGAGTGAAACGGGGAGCTGTGTCACGAATA
Organism: Spirochaetaceae bacterium UBA5556; assembly: GCA_002425765.1. GTDB lineage: Bacteria > Spirochaetota > Spirochaetia > Treponematales > Rectinemataceae > Rectinema. The sequence continues at coordinate 26,931 of DIMW01000007.1, forward strand.
TTGCCGCTACGCCGCAGATGAGAATATAGAGCATTATTATGGTGACGGGGTGGTCGATAGACCTGCGGGCTACACTCATTGCGATACCCCTGCCGCTGTTTCGGAACTGCCGTTGATGATCCTGACCTTGCTGCCGCTAGTCACGGAGTTTTTTCCTTCGGTGACGACCTTGTCGCCGATGCTGAGGCCCTGCTTGACCTCGAAGAATTCTTCGCCTTCGAGGCCAGGTACAATATTCTTTTTCTCGACCGTGTCGTCGGATTTGATGACAAAAACATAACTTTCAGTATTGTCGATAGTTATCGCCGATCTCGGCACCACGACGACCTTGTCTCTGCGTTCAGTCACAAGCTTGACTGTCGCGGACATGCCGACGAGGACCTTTGAGTTGGGCCTGTCGAGTGTGAGGCTTATAGTGCGGGTGCGGCTGGAAGTATCCAGTACGGGATTCATTTCCGAAATCTTTGCGGTGTAGACGAGGTCTGGTATGGCATCGAAGGTCACCTCGGCGGAGTTTCCTATTTTGAGGTTTGCAAGGAATCTTTCGGGAACCGCGGTGCTGACTTTGATGCGGGATATGTCTCCCACCGTGGCGATAACCGTGCTGGTGGTGATGGTGTCCCCTTCATGGACGGGTATGGAGAGCACCGTTCCTGAGACAGTCGATTCAACCGGGTTGGGCAGGTATTTTTCTCCCACCTTGGAAGGATCGACAAGGGCGATGGTTGTTCCTATGGAGATATGGTCTCCGACGGACACCTTTCTTTCGAGAAGCTTTCCGGCGATATTGGGATAGATCTTGATCTCGTTGTTGGCGACCACATCACCCTGAAGCTTTGTATAGTTGCTGATAGAGCCGAGAGCTATCGTGCTTGCGCGCACCGTGACCGCGCGGGTCTCTTCGTTGCCACGTTGGAGGCTCTGGCCTGAGGAGGCAACTGTCGGAGGAGGAAGGCCAGTGGACGATGCGGTCGCCGGGCTTTTTGAACCCGCCGCCTTTAAAATGATGGCGGCTCCTATGGCGACAATGATCACTATGATGACAAGCTGTGGCAGATAATGAGAGAACGATTTCTTCATACCTCCAGACTCCTTGTGTGTTGTGAGGCAGTACTGCTTTTTGGGATACTCTGCTCCCCAGGTTGTGGAAAAAGATAGTGTCAGGGGCATAGGCGCAAACAGTCACGTGAGTCATAAAAAGATGTGACTCACGTCATATTTAGAATGACCAGCGGCACTTTGCATGGGTAAACTGCTGAAGTATAGTTGCACTATGGCCAGCCTGCTGCCGAAGCCGCGTAAAGAGCGGGACGTAACCCGAATAATCCTCATGACCCTCTTCTTTCTCTTTCATTTTATGCTGACAACGCAGCCCATCTCTTTCAGAAGAGGGCATGAGGGACCGCTCCCCGCCGATTTTTCGCTTATTTTGGCCCTGAATATCGCGATCATCGGATTCTGGTTCGTCCTCGAGGTCTTCGAATTTCTGGCGTGGAACTATAAGTGGAAAAATTTAAAGTATGGCATAGCGATCACCACATTGCGCTGCGTTCCCGTCATCGCGCTTGTCGCGTTTTTCCCCAGACTGATACCTGGCATGATGAAGCTGATGGCCCCGCTTTTGACGTTTTACCTTTCTCTGGTTTTCAGAAGGGCGTGGAGTTACATCGTAGTGGGATTTTTTTGGCTGGTGCAGATGCTCTTGTTCTTCACCGCGCCTCCGCCCGAGAACTCTAAATCGGATAATTCGTATGGCATTGTGATACTTCTCTATCAGCTCATGAGCATCATGCTCATGTTTCTCTTCGCGCAGTTCTGGAAAGAGGATAGAAAAAACCGCGAACGCCAGGCCGCGCTCACAGCGGAAATTCAAGCCAGCCAGGAGGAGCTTAAGCGCTATGCATCCAAAGTGTCTCACATCGTGGCCCTTGAGGAGAGAACAAGAATAGCGCGTGATATTCACGATAACCTTGGCCACACCCTCACGGCCATCTCCATCCAGCTCAATAAGGCGGAGGCCTTCTTCAAAAAAGACCCCGAAGTCTCAATTAAGGCGATAATCGACGCCCGCTCGAGCATGCACGAAGCCATGCTCGATATCCGTTCGACCCTCGATACGCTCAACGCACAAGTTGAGGGTTTCGACCTTCGCTCGCAAGTGCAGAAACCGCTCTGGAGTCTCAGGCAGGCTGGGATATCCGTAATCTCAGACATAAAGGGGAGTACGGACGGCTACAATATATCCGTGCTTCTTGCTCTGTATCGATTTGTTCAGGAAGGAGTTACGAATATACTCAAGCATGCGGAGGCACATACGGTGAATCTGGAGATTCGTCTGGATAGTGATCGGGCGTTTGCCGAACTTCGCGATGACGGCAAAGGATTCGATCCCCGTGCAGCGCAAAACCGAAAGGATAGGGTTTCAGGCTACGGCCTCACTGGTCTTGCAGACAGAATTAACCTCGTGAGAGGAACATTCTCTGTCGAATCGGTCCCCGGCAAAGGGACGGTTCTGAAAGCGAGTATGCCGAGAGACCCCGTCGCCCTTATTGGGAAGGAGAGGTCCGATGTCGCCGATTAGTAAAAAAATCAAGGTTCTTGTGGCGGACGATCAAAGGCTCGTCCGTGACGGCATCGCCTCGCTTCTGGGGCTCGACGAGGAAATCCTCGTAGTAGGGACGGCGGAAAACGGAAAAGACGCCGTGGCCCTCGCCCGCCAATGCCGGCCGGATGTCTGTCTCCTCGATATTCGTATGCCGGTCATGGATGGCATTTCGGCCCTCGAACAAATCCGCGCAGAGGGAACATCCCAGTATATCGTGATGCTCACGACCTTCGACGACAGGGAGTACATTGTGCGCTCTCTCCGCTCGGGTGCCATTGGCTATCTTCTCAAAGACCTGCCCAGCGAAGATCTTGTGAGGGCGATCAAACAAGTTGTCAAAGGCGTTTTCCTTGCCAACGGGGAAGTCATGAATAAGCTTCTTGGCTCTCTGGAGTCGCTGCAAGATAAAGAACAGGAACTATCATCCGACGCGACGGCTCTGGAGCAGTGTTGTTTCCTTACTGAGCGAGAGCGGCACGTACTGGCTCTCGTGGGGGAAGGGCTGACAAATTCGGAGATCGCCGAGACGCTTTCGCTGAGCGAAGGGACAGTGAAGAATTACATATCGAATATTCTGACAACGCTCGGGTTCAGGGACAGGATCCAGGCGGCGCTCTTCGCCGCCAGAAATGGATTGACTAGGGAACAAAAATGACGGAAGTCAACGCCTCTCCTGGAGGTGTAAAAACAAAAAAGACCTCCGGTTAAAGAGCCGAAGGCCTTTCTAATCAATAAAATACTGTAGCGACTATTTTAAATATTTGCGTACGACAAGGGCGTCTTTATCATTATTTTCAATAAAACCATGGCTCATATACATTTCGTACGCGCCATGGTAATTTCTATACTCACTCTTTGATTCTTTATTCGGATATGCTTCTATTATCGCGAACCCCTCTTTTCGGGCATCGTCTATTACCTGTTTTAACAAAGCAGTCGCCACACCCTTATTCCTGTACTGTTTTTCCACTAAGAAGCAGACGATCGATTTGATTTTTTCTTCTCTGTCCTGTTTCTCCTCCATAAGTCTCGTGAATCGATCTTTTCTGTTCGCATTGCACCATCCTATGACTTTAGTATCTTCATATGCCATGTACCCTTGCATAAAGCCATTGTGTATCAGCCATATTGCGTAATCTCTTTTCTTAGGCCTCTCCTTGGCGTAATTTTCGGGTTTGGGCTGAAAATAATAGGTGCAGTAACACGTCTTCCATTCCTGATGGTCTGAGAAAGCTCGATTATCAAAAAAATCAAGCCACCCGGAGATGTTTTCGCCGCTCAATTTGCTGATTTCCATGCCCTTGTTCCTTTTTATATCGTTATGAGTTTTTCGTTTTCTTTTAGTATACCCGTCAGGCTCTCGCCCCAATATTTTACTTCTATCCCCATCCTCTCCAACGATTCTGTCACCCCCAATGAATCGGAGCAAGCTTTGCAGGCTGAAAGCTTGACACCGACCTGCTGGAGTTCTGTGATTCTTTGTTTTACGATATCTGACGACGCGGCCATCTTCGCGGTTGAACCCCATACGATTATCGTCACTTCGCCCCACCAGTGTTTTAATAATGAATTCCTCGCATACATTGCGACCATTTTATCAAAGACAATCTCATCCGCATTTGTCCATAAAATATAGAGGTGGTCCATATGCTTGTCTCCTTCTTAACTCATTTTGGTGCAATTAATCCTTTTATTCAACATTCTCCTAAACATAATTTTATATGCGTCAGTGACATAGTCTTCATATTGTCTGATATGTTCATCCTGATTTGTTTTTCAGGAGTGTATTTCCTTTTGTGTTTCAACGGCTCGACCCTATAAGGGAGGGTATCGGCAGGGTTCCCCGGACGCGGCCAAACATGATTTCTTCTGTACTCAAATTTCACCCCCATACATTCTTTCGTTCCCGCATGAGTCATCTGAGGCTGCGGGGCGAGCATTATTCCGTCAATTTGAGCCTGAGCAGAGAAAAAACAGCCCGTTCCCATTTTTTCGTTGTGACTAAGGTAAAGCCATTTTCAAGGTAAAACCTTGTAGGACCGGAGCAATTATCTGACAAATCGTCTCGGGCATATGTTTCTATAGCTCGACAACCGCTTTCTCCTATGTCCCCGACAACCTTTTGGAACAGCGTTTTACCCAAGCCTCGCCTTTGATGTTCCGGTCTGATGTACAGGCATGAAATCAGAACCGCGTCCCAGCTCGGCGGCGATACGGACTGTGCGTATTCCATGACATTTGGCAGCAGCGAGGGCGGAGCATATTGGGAGTAGCCCACGGCCTTGCCGTCTAGATAGAGCACGGCCCCGCAGCGGCCAAATGTTTTTAGAGTTTTCTTAAACCAATCGTACTTGCTTTCGGTGGCTTTTTTTGCCGACAGCCACTGTCTGCCGTGTCCACCGTCGCGGAACAGCCCGGGGGACTCCCAGTAGATACAGCCATTGCAGGGGGGGAAGAGATCGACAAAAGACTGAGCGTCAATATTCTTTACTTCCACTCTCATGAGCTGCCTCTGGGTATTGCGCAAAGCGGGCGCCGCGCGCGGGTCCCCTATAAATCGATTACAACGAGCGTGTATCTACGCTTATTTTCTGCTTTCAACCTCGTTGTTCTTGTAAATCTTGAAATATTCCTCGGATATCATATCCATAATGATCGTATCATATTTTTCGTTCCCAACGATTCGAGAGTTTCTCCTTTTCCCTACATATTTAAATCCGACACCTTCATACAACTTTATTGCGGCGCTGTTATATTCAAACACCTCAAGGAATAGGCTCTCAAGGTTGAGGCCAATGAACCCGTGTTTCATCAACAATTGGATCGCTTCTTTCCCGAATCCCTTTCCTCTATTGACTTTTTTGCCTATAACCAGCGCCAATGAAGCTTCGCGGTTATACAAATCTTTATCCATCAGGAGGGCATATCCTATCTTAGTGTTGCCTTCCTTTTCATAAACAATGAAGCCTTCCTCTTCTCTCTGGAGCTTTTCAAGCATTTCCCTTGTATTCAGTTCATTCATGAAATCTCTTCGGGTTCGCGCCAATATTCTGACATCTCCATCGTTCATTGACTCCATGAAAATATCCACATCGTTGCTGGATATCGAGGCGAGATAAACATGTTGGCCCTCTAAACATATAAGATCGTTCATACGATATTTCTTCCTAATTTTATAGTATATCTCCACTGCGCATTTCCCGAATCAGGCCTCACGCGTCTGCTGTCGAGTCCACATCCGAAATGCGGGACAAGAAGACTCATATGTTCCTTCAAATATTCATTCGCAGAACAGCCAAGTTTTTTCATCCCCATTGCCAATGTCGATACGGTCAACTCCGATCGAGGAGAGCGCTATCTCTTCATCTTCTCTCTTATCTCTTCCAAAATTTCGATTTGCATCTCTTGTATCTTCATCATCTTAGACCACTGATCCAACAGCAGGTGGTCGACCTTTTCATGCAGGGTTCTTATTTCTATTTCAGACTTCAAGTTGACTTTATAATCGTTCTCTGACCGCATTCTGTCTTTTTTTTCCTGCCTGTTTTGGCTCATCATTATGATTGGCGCCTGTATCGCCGCGATGCAGGACAATATCAGGTTCATGAGTATGAATGGATAGGGATCGAAAGGCTTTTTGACCAATATGGCGGTGTTGATTATTACCCAGAGGAGCAGAACGATAAAGAACAATATTATGAATCCCCAACTTCCTCCGAATGAGGCCACTTTATCGGCGACAATGTCCCCGAATTTCATCTTTTCCTGCTGCGCAACATTTATATTCTCTGTAATTATTTCATTGTTGTTTATGCTTTTTAAGACTTCGCTTTCGAGGTCTCTGATGTTTTGGGTCTCATCATTTATGATGTTCTCTATATACTTACTTCTGTAAATATTGAAGTCTTTCTTGCAGATATAGTTATAATCATCCCAATCAGGAAAATCGTTTTTAATTAAATTCTCTATCTCATGCCGGATGCCGTGTCCGGAGATCAATTCGTATTCAGGATATTCTTGATGACAGACATCGCACACAATCTGTTTCATCTTCTGTCCTCCTTCCGCGAAATGGTCGGCGAAAAACGCGATAAATCCCGAGTACGACGGCCTGCGCGGATATGGCGATCGATAGTCGAATCAGGTCGGGCATGCGTCAGGGACTTTCAGTCGGCCGTACTCCGAACCTCAATACTGTCTTCAGTTTATCCTTCTCGACCCTACCGGGGTCGCTCAAGTATATCTCTTTATGCCGACGGCTCAACCTTTCCAGTTGCAAACCTTTCGCATACTCTTCCATCATCTTGAAGCTTGCCGGTTCGGCATCATAGCTACCCAGATGGAGCATTTGAACACACCGGCCCTCCATGATGCTTTCAAAATTCACTTCTTCAAGCAACCTATTCTGCTTTTTCTTTTTTGTTTGCTCTATCGTCTCTGCCGCATATTCTTCCGTGACGAAATCGGGCTGACGTATCATCAGGGTGAATAGAAGCTCGTTCTTGTCTAGTGTTCCCCTGTAGTCATTTTTCCCCTCTTCAGTGAGGTCCCAAACGCCCTCCAGCGGATAGACGGTGTATTCGACATAGCCCGAAGGAGCACGGTGTTGTTTAGGGCTCATCTTTATCGCGTACGACAGTGAATAGAGTACGGAAATATATTCCGCGAAGAATGGGTCGTTGGGATTCCCCCTTCCCGTGATGGTGAAATATTTGAACTCCGGGACGTCTACCAATACCGGTTCTTGTTTGGGAAGATAGTAGATTTTTTCTCCTTTTCTCCAGTCCTGCTTCATCATGACCTCCTGGCGACATAATTTAATCTATCCAGGCGGATAGCCATTTTCTGTGGATTGGTGGCGAAAATGCCTGAATAGCCAACATCTGAGCTTGTCAGTCGCATGGTGATCCCTTTTACCGATTTCTCACGCATAGTTGCGATGGCGGTCATCAACCCGTCGCACGCTCAGCCTTAAAACGTATACCCAATGCGCAGTTTCAGATCGGGGATAACCATATCCCCGTCCATCCAGATATATTTTCCACCGCCAGAAACCCCCAGCAGCAGTCCATTACCAAGGGCCCACTGATATCCGGCTTCCGCCGACAACACAAAACCGAAGAGTTTTGCGTCAAATGCATAGGCGAGTCCGGGAGATATTCCCGCGCTCCAGCCGTATAAATTCTCTTTTTCCGAATGATATCCTACGCCGCATTCACCCAATATCAGTGCTCCGTCATAGTTGTTCTGGGGGTTGCCGAAATATAGAAATGTCAGCGAAGGATTGACGCTAATCCTATTCCCCACCATTATTTGCGCCTCAAGAGGCACGATAAGGAATATGTTGTTGCTATTGGTTGAAACCGCCGAAAGAGTCAGGTAGGCTAGATTTGTCGTTATTGCGGCTTTTTTAGAATCAGCCACATCTTCTGCAGATAATTCCCCTATTGTGGAGAGACACATTATGAACAAGATAGCGCTTCTTTTCATTTCAGTTTCTCTTCGCGTAGAAGTCTAAAGGCCGTCTGCATCACCTCATACTCGCCGACCCCGCTCAGTAAAGTATCATGGCTGTCTAGCGACTCCCAAGGGAACCAACGCTGACGTCATCCGATTGAGATGGCTGGTCGGTTACTGCCCTTCGATACCGCTGCACAGGTCATCTACTGCCCCAGTCTGCTCTACCTTCGTCTTTATAATACCATGTGCGGTGGGGGTGACGATATACGCATTTTTGTCTCTATCAGAGCGTACTATTTTGTATTTGCCTTTTTGTATGCTCACCGCACAATTATTTTCAATTGCCAAAAAGCTTCTTTTATTCAATTCGAGGAATCTTTTGAATCTGTCCTCCCTTTCTCTTTCATCAAAATGAGGGCAGTGGCATCCCCTCAATGCGCCCAAACCTTCTACATATGAATAATTCCAGTCCGCATTATTCCCAAAACTTTCAGAATCGCTGATGCCATATTCAAACCAGCAAAGTGCCCCGGCGCTTAATCCGCCTATCACTTTGTTCGTCCGCAACGCATCGAGCAGAAGTCTATCTATGCCGACCTTCTTCCATTCATTGATCATGAATTTTGTATTTCCGCCCCCGACATAGATGAGGTCCGCCCAGTCAATTTTTTGCCTGATTTCATCGTAGGCGATGCCAGTATTCAGGATACACAGAGAATCACATTTGCATCCGAGGGATTCGTATGCTTTCCGTACCGTCGCGACATATCCTTCCGGTTCTCCGCTCGCCGTTGGGATGAATAGATGATTCGGCAGCTCTTTCCCGCAAGACTCAACAATATATCGATCTATCTGCAATGTTTCTTTATTTGCGATTTCTCCTCCGCCTATGAGCACGAGCATATCAGTTCTCCCCTCCGCGCCTTTCTGTTCCCGATTTATATAGGATCGCTATAATTCTATAGCGTGACTAGCCCAGCTCAACTCAATTAAGTCTTTCTTGTGTTGGCCAGATTTTCCCTTATTCTAAATTTAACAATCTTTTGTATCAGAGATACTGGTAGTGGCTCTCCAATTTTGAATTGAATGGCGCCTTTTGAATGCCTGTATGGTTTTAGTTCGTCTTCGAAGTTCGTTATGCCGCTCGACGTCGGATAAAAGCCGATATGATTCTTGAAACCAGCGTAATAGACTATTGCGCCATTTTGATAAAACGAAGGCATATTATAACTGATCCGCTCTTCAGCCTCTGATGCGATCTCTTTGATGATACCCCGCAGTTCGATCAACTTTTCTCTTTCTTCCGCTTGGAATTGTTCGATATACGCATCTATCGAACCAGCGCCACTGACGGTAGTCCCGCCTAAGCTATTTTTCTTATTTTGTTTATATGCCATGTACTGATACTCCATGTTGTATAGGAGAAGCGTTCCTCTTACAATCTCTTACAATATCGTATTTCATACGCATGCAAGTTTGCCAACTCCTGTCTCTTGCCGTCGGCCTTGTAACCGTTTTTCTCATAGAAGCTCTTTCCGATTTCATTTCTCTCGAGCACCCATAGCGCATTCTCTTTATAGCCACGAGTCCTCGCCTCCTGTTCGCAGTATTGAAGCATGGCTTTCCCTATCCCCTGTCTCATCATGAGCGGATCGACGTAGATGCACCACAGTTCAAATGAGTCTTTCTTATCTTCATCTCTCGACGGCCCCATGACCATCATCCCTTTGACTATTTCATCTTTTTCAAATACAAGCCATTCTTCTGAATTATCCTCAATCGTTTTTCTGATGTTCTGGGCCTTTTTCTCTATGTTCAATTTGGAAAACAGAATTTTGTCATCGACGATCGTCCGATAGGCATTTCTCCATCCGAATATCTGAATGTCCGCTATTCTGCTTGCATCTTCAGGTTTGGCCTTTCTTATCATAACAACTTCCCGGGCTGAACGCCTAACGTAAAACAATATCGAGGTCGAGCACGCTTATTTGATGGTCGCCGAAATCCGCGCGATCAATAGTTCCATTGCATGTGTGGCAGTAATATATCGTCTTGAGATACTTCTTTTCTAGCAACATTGGTATGTGGTCATAATATTTTGGATCATCCGGATTCTTTTCTCTATAGTAATGGTATAATCCCTTTGTCCCCTTTTCGGAGTTGCATTTTTTGCATGCCCATATGAGGTTGTGGACCCCCTGTATTCTATCGCATGTTTCACACCGTTCGTTTATAGAGAGTGCCTTTGGAACAATATGGTCCCAGCTCAGGTCTTTTTCCGAAGAACAATAGATACATTTTTTCTCGCTCTGGATGAACTGTTTGTCTTCCCGAAGAATATCAGACCAATGCTTTTCATCGTTCAAAAAGTCATGAAATGTTTTTTTGATAAAACCATAGCTCGTGTGCTTTGCGTCCGGGCCGAATGCACTTTTTGCGATGATCTTGGCGTATTGGAAATAGATGAGCTGCCGTATTGTTTTTACCTCTCTGTCGGGCATGGAAGTTCCTCCTTTCACCGCTGGAAACGAACGGTCTTAGCCGTCTATAGACCGACTGAGCAATGTTTCGAGAGTATTGATGTTTCTTCCTGTGGAACAGGTATCCAAGACTTTGTCTATATAGTTCGTCGATAGCTTTGATTTTCCGATTCCGTTGTGGTAGAAGACAATCAAGAAATCTTCTTTCCCATGGCAAGCTTCTTCTATGAGAGCCTTTGAGCCGTTTTTAAAATTAGCCAATTTTTCCTGAGTTGTCGGTTTCTCGAAGAAATATATGAGCACCTTCGATGTATCTTCTTTGAACGGGTTTATCGCCAGAGCCTCTTCGATCTGTTCTCTTGTCCTTATTATGGCTCGCGTCTCCAGTCCACTTTCTTGTAAAATAATCCGCTGTATTTTTTCTTTAAGAATTTCTTTGCATATATCTGTTTTTATCAGCAAGTTTCCGCTATTCAAGTACGAAGAGACCCTCGTATTTCCAAGGGCTTGAATGGCCTTTTTCAGAGTTGTCATGTCGACTTTTGTGGTTCCGCCTACATTTATCCCTTTCAGAAATACATAATATATCATCGGATATTATTCCCTATCTCTATGCCGCCGAGAAGGACTGCCCAACCCGCGGTTTGATCCGGAAGGTATCATGCGCCGTCCTGTTTTTATATTCGCTCCGACTATTCGCTTTGGCATTTTGGGCAGTAATATGTGGAGCCACCCAGGTATTGCATCTTCTCCACCTTACCCCCGCACGTCATACACCTCTCTGTCTCTTTGCTCAGTATGCGTTTGTACCCGCCTTTCTTTCCGTATAGATCGTATTCATCATCCCTTCCCCCCATGCTGATAGCCTCTTTCAGCGTTTTCTGTATTGAATCAAATAGCCTTTTCTTTTCTTCCCCGCGCAGGTCGCCGATTGGGTGTCTGGGGTGTAACTTGGCATTATACATAATATCTTGTGCTATCGAGTTTCCTAATCCAGGTATCAGTTGGTCCTGCGTGAGGAGCCCTTTTACACTTCTTTTTTCGGTTTTATTGGATTCATCGATGAGATTAGAGAAATATTGATTAGTGAATTCGGGATCGACTGGGGTTGGTCTCATGCCTCGTATATACTGCCGCTTCAATTCATCTCCTTGCGCATACAACTCCATCGCCCCCCACATTTGTGTCATGGCCGAAAGCGCGGTGCCGTCATCGAAGATTATCAAAAGATGGTATTTGGGAGGGACGTCATTTAAGGTGCTGTGGAATACTATCTTGCCCCCGCATTCTCCAAACACCAGTACATAATCTGGAATCAATGGTATAAAAAGCCATCGCCCCTTCGTATAGGCTTTACCGACGGTTTTCCCCTTTGTCAATGCGGCGAATTCCTGGAGAGTCCTGTTATACCAGACAAACTTGTGCGGTGAGTTGCCCAATGAGCCCTCGTGTATAGTTTTCCCATAGAGTGTAGTATTTATTTGCTTCGCCAGCGTGATGTATTCCGGTAACTCGAACATTTGCTCTCCTTGGCGCGTCGATATTCGCCCGCCTGTGAATACGAGCGTAGATGCCAGGTTAAAACTCTTCTTTCTCAATTTTCTTTCTCAATTTGTCTACCCGCTTTTTTTGCGACTCCACTAATGCGCCATAACGTTTCTTCAGGGCAGCCTTAAATGCAGGGGCGTTTTCTCTGTTCACGCAAACGTATGCTCTCTCGGCATGCTGTGCCACCTCTTTCGGCCTGCAATGCTCCAAATGCTCAATTAATATAGAGAATATTTTTTTCTCATACGCTTCTTTTGATCTCGCTATTCCTGCGAATATACTTATGCAGTTATCTACGGTAATGACGCTTCCTTTTCTGTAGGTGTCGTAGATCGCGCCCAATTCCTTATAGAGACAATCACCTGCCATCTCTGCAATCTGTGCCAATGCTATACAAGAACCCCACACTAAGCGATTGTTTTTGGACTTGAGTTTTTCAACAAAGGCCTCGGCGTACGGCACTATCAATGAGGGATTTCTATAGCCGATTTCATATAAGACTTTTATGCAATCATTTGCGACCTGTTCTTTCTTGTCGCTGAGCCCCTCCGCCATTTCGGCTATACCTTCTTTGTCACTGTCGTTCACAAGCCGCTCAGCAACGGCGATATTGGGCTCTTCGTCTCTTCTTTCTACATTGCATGCTATTTTTTCGATCATTCTGCGCTTCCTTTGTCTACTTGTCCTCCAGATAGCCACGCTTTACGCATTCTTCTATCAATTTTTGTAAAAATTCCCATATCTCTTTCGATCCTTCTTCTATATGTTTATTCTTTTCAAGAATTTGACTCTTTGTGATCCCGTATTTCTTCCACGTATATCCCTCATTTTTATAATTTTGTAATACAGGTTCCAACCTGTCGAATACTGTGGCAAACTCCTGCTTCAGGAGTCTTCTTCTCCTCAAACTCTTTCCATGTGTTTATAAAGTATTCGGCCTGGTCTTGAGGCAATAGTCCGAAGATCCTTTTAGCGGCCGGCTCTTCCTTGTCTATTGCTGTTTCTCTCTCTTTCGAATACAAAAAAGTGTCTCCCGCGTCTATCTCTACCAGATCGTGTATCAAGAGCATTATCAGTATTTTTTCAATATTGACTTCGACGTTTGAGTATTCTCTGAATAAATAAGCCATCAAACATATTGTCCAGGAGTGTTCCGCGTCGTTTTCAAATCTCGATCCATCGAATACCTTGGATTTTCGAATGATATTTTTCACTTTATCGATTTCGAAAATAAACTTGAGCTGTTTTTCAAAGCGATCTGGTTCCATGGTGCTTCCCTTCTCTTTTATCTTGTAAATTTTTTTATGAAGTTTTCCGCTTTCTTTTTCGTTGCATTGCGTGTGTTCGCCGTCTGTCTGAAGACAAACTCATACACTTTCATTTTTATATTTTCGTCCCTTATGGCTGGATAAATCGGACTCACGCTTTTGATAATATTTCCATATACTATGTTTTTGCATTCTTCCGTGTCATAGGAATATCCTTGTGTCTTCAAGATTTCTTTTATAATTTCGTTTTGAGTATCGGGCTCTACTTTAGTTATCTCGAACAGCGCCCATACTGCGTGGTTTGCCGTTATCATCTTCCCCGTGTTGAGATACCGATAGAGCTTTGGAAGCAAGAGAGGTATTCTATGATCAGTATCAACCACTATCAGTAAGCCGATCAAATCTATCGCCGCCCATCGTATTATGTTGTTATCGCTGTCCAAAAGTTCAACTATTTGTGGCAGGTATGGATACAAATCTTGGGGCTGCTCTTTCCCCGTGGCCAGCAGTTCATTTACAAATTCGTATTTCTCTTTTGGATTGGGTGACGCCAATTTTTCAAAGCTAAATGTTTTCATAGTTGATACTCCAGCTTCTTCATCGGACAGAGTGCTCCCCCACGGCATGTCCCAGAGCTTGAAGTGGATATGGATATGAAACGATCAATAGCCCTGCTTTAATTCTAATTCTATTTCATCCCTTATTGGGATTCCATAGTTGCCTCTCTCTGGTATAGTCGGTTTGATTATTCTCGATTTCGCCATTTCATTTCTGTATATCTTGACCAGTTCGAATCCTCTTTTTTGATAGAATCTCAATGCGTCGATATTATCGTTTGTCGTAATAAGCCAGATTCGTTGCCATTTCTCTTCTCTGCTTTTATCCCGCATCTTCTCCAATAACCCAGTTCCTATACCCTGGTATTGCGAGAACGCTTCCAGTAGCACAATTTCGCATTCGTCATTTTTGATGTTGTATAAACATATCCCCGCAACCTCCCGCTTATTTTCCGCAATAAACCCTCTTAAATCTTGAGGAGAGTATTTGATGCTCCTCGTTATGATGAAATCGCCGCCCCAATTCTGCCTCAATAATTCCACAATCCACGCATTATCCACGTTTTCTTTTTCCCGAATGATAAACGCCATGTTCATTCCCTTGTCTGTCGATTTCCCTTGGGCCGAAGGGGCGGGGTGATTGTCTGGCTTTTCCCTATTCGATTCGTATCATATTCGAGTAATCATTCTCTATATTCATCTCATCCAATATATTGCTTATCTGCCCTCGATGATGCGTCTGATGGTTGAAGAAGTGGATTATCGCTTTCCATGCCTCCTTCTCCATTCTCTCTCCCTTTTTGTTAATTCTTACTACTTTCGTGGCAAAGAAGTCTTCTTTTACTTTATCCATGTATTCTATGATTATATTGTCCAGTTTTTCCCGCGCGCTTTTATAGCCTTCAAAATTTTTAAAGACTTCTTCTCCGTAGCTGGGAGTCGCTCCCATTTCTTTCTCTGCATCGATTCCATAGCTGTTCACATTAATAAATGTCTGGAGCCACACTCTATCGGCGATATAGATGTGCTCAAGCAACATCCCGAGCGTTTTAAAAAAGTAGCCACGCAGCGCATAGTGCATTGGGTCCACAACATTTGCGGAGATTATGCCGAGCATGTCGTTGTTAATTTTGCGGTTGCACCGGGCATAATATTGTACGATTTCTTTCATTTTAAGCCTCCCTATTCGTCAGCAGGTAAATATATTAGAGGGTTTGGATTGATAGTGCTATACATGAGGCTTCCTTTTAACGAGCATACGAAGCCGCAGCCGTATCTGGCGTATGGTCCCATACGGTGTATCTCTATCTTTCCTATAAGCCCGTCTGTCCCCTTTCATTATACCAATCACGCCCCATGAATTCGATCTCTTTCCTATGCCCACGCCTATTGCTATTCCCCTATTTTTAGTCAAGGACTTGCAGAACCGATGATCCGCATCCGAAGAATAGGGGCGGCGTTGGAGCCTTTATTTTTCCTTTAAATATCGACCCTGTCCATTTTTTCCTTCGATATGACTTTATTCCTATATACCAAATCGCTTCTTTGCTCAAATCCTATCTTCTCCCAAAAGCTATTTCCTGTGTCATTCGCGCCAAATACCACTAGGGCTACTTTATGTATACCTTCTTTCTGTAAGGCCTCAATCGCCTTCTCCACCAATGCTTTCCCTACCCCTTTTCCCCTCTCCGAGACCGCTACCGCCGTATGATAGATATAAGCCCTTCGACCATCATGGCCACTTAGGATGACCCCTATTATTTTCGACCCTTCCGTGGCGACAAAACATGTTGTGGGATTTTTCCTCAGATAGTGTTCTATCCCCTCTTCTGAATCATCTAAGGAATTCAAACCCATCCCAGGAGTGTGTATCCACAATGAGTAGATCTCGTCGTAGTCAGAAATTGTCATCTGCCTAATAGTCATGAGCATATCCTAAATATTTTTGTAGGTATTCCGTTCCCATTTCGTATGTTGTCCTGACTTCCTTCAACATATTTTCATAAAAGTTAACACAGGCCGCTTTTCTCTCTTCTGCGATAATTTTCGCTCTTTCCGTATAGAATTTGCCATATACGTTTTTTAATTTGAAATTGTATTCTTGAAAAAATGATGCGGTATCATCTTTACTCCCATCGAGCACCCGGCCATTCTCATCAAGAGAGTAGAGTGGTTCGGCCACGATCCCTTTGTAGGCCAAAGTCCTTGCTACTCCTATGGTGCCT
Organism: Spirochaetaceae bacterium UBA5556; assembly: GCA_002425765.1. Lineage (GTDB taxonomy): Bacteria > Spirochaetota > Spirochaetia > Treponematales > Rectinemataceae > Rectinema. The sequence continues at coordinate 43,074 of DIMW01000007.1, forward strand.
GTCGCGTCCAGCTTATCCGCGTCGAACAATATTTTCGCTTCTATACTCTCGGGCTCGCTATTTTTTCTGTATCGGTGTGTGCGAACGCATTTCCTGACGATATCGGCCTTAACTGCGGACCAGCCGATGCTCGTCAGATATGCGTAAGCCATTTTTGATCCGACGATGGCATGATCCGCCTGAGGATTTTTGAATTGGGCATTGCGTCCGATATCATGCAGTAGCGCAGATGCAATTAAGACATCAATATCAACTTTATAATCTTGGGCAAGTTCTGCCGCATAATGTAATACTCGATAGATATGCTGCTCATCATGGGCTCCGTCTCTCATGCAAGAGAGCATGTATTCTTCTATTTTTGAGTAGGTCTCATAATTCATACTAAGGAGATTAGCCGATTTTTATAGTGCATAAAAGGGTATGCTAGTCTGAGGCCCCTGTTGTACAGACGTCGATCCATTTTTCCGCTCTGCCAATTTCCTCCAGCTCTTTACATGTCATCTCTATCGCTGAATTACTGCTGCCGCAGGCAGGATACACGGTGGCGAATCTTTTCAATGAAACATCTAAATAGACTTGTACTTCATCATTAATCCCAAATGGACATACACCGCCAATGGCATGTCCGATATATTTTTCAACCAAGTCTTTCTCGATCATTCTTGCCTTTGTGCCGAAGACAGCCCGATATTTTTTATTATCGATTTTTGTGTCTCCCGCGGCGACAATCAATACCGCGCTCTCATGAATCATGAAAGCTAAGGTCTTGGCAATCCTTGCTTCCTCTATGCCGAGGGCCTTTGCGGCCAATTCCACCGTGGCGCTGGATACGTCCAACTCTTTGATTTGGCTATCTTTGTCCCATTGCTGCAAGTATCTTTTCGCTCTCTCTAAACTCATGGCTTAAAATCTCGCTTTCTTGTTGGTGTTCGGCTTTTATGACTTTCAATCAGGGCCTCACAAGCCACAATATTCTCTTTCTCCTTTTTATCATAGAGCGATTATCATGTTTATTTCTTCATTGTCCGATGTCTCGCTTCTGAAACCGCATTTTTATAGAACGTCTTTATTCTCTTCAGCGATTCTCGACTTTACTCGTTTTATTCGATTTGCCTTTACCCATTGCGATACTACGTGGCGGCGGCGGACCCCCGGATCAGTTTGAGGCCAGAACCTGCAGCGCCCTCAGCGTAATCCACTTTGATTCTTTCCCTTTCACTTCTATATTGTTGATCATTCTCCCATTGAATGTGTTTTCGAGTTTCCATCTCCCATTTATGGTTCGTTTGCCTCTTATGAGATCCACAGCGTCTCTCATTCGATCGTCATGATAATTCAGCTCGGTTAATATGCTTGCTATCTCTAATACATCTGTTTGATACATGAGCGGAAATCCGAATTTTAGCCAGCCCGGCCTTGAAGTTTTTTCCAGCTCATGGCTCTTTTTATAGATATGGTGTATCAACAGATATTCAGCCAATGAAGCTATCTGCTCACTACAACGCTTGCTTCTTTCGTGGGGGGCTATGGCAGACAAAGCCTTTAGTGCCTTGACTACTCCCATATGGCAGGTATGCTTTCCCCAGCACATTTCATACCGATCATATGGCCAGCCCCTTACCGGTTCGAGAATCCCATCATCACTCCTCTGGTAAGTACAGATCCACTCGATTCCCTTTTGTACTCTCTCATCATGCACATGCCCTAGCTTCAATAAGCTCCGGACCATGTTCCCGGTAAGACAGGGGATTACCTCGCTATGCCTTCCTCCATTGGTTCTGCCACTTCTACGAAACGCAAAGCCACCGCTTTCTCTGTCTTGGCTGTTCTCGAGAATGAATTCACAGGCTCGCTTGACCTGCGTATTGTGAACGCTGCAGCCGAGTTCGGCGAGTATGATGAGCTGCCAAACGCTTCCACGGTATTTATCGAGATAGAAGTTATCCTCATTTCCCCAATAGCCCATCGCATTCTGCTGGCTCAATATACTGGACGCGATACCGTAGTTGTATATATTCGCTTGAGTTTCAAGAACATCTTTGTCATTTTCAGGAGCGCCTAAAAGTTTGGTCAGAGTGAAGTATCGTACAGAAGGATTTTCTTTTTCCAATAGCCACGCAAGAGTGTCCTGAGTAGTAAGTTCCTGTAAGGGGGTCATATTACCGAGTTCTCCTTAAAAACAAATCGATGTAAATATCTATAATGAGCCTTGGTTTTTGGACAGAGATAGCGATGGAATAAGGTGGACCGCTTTTTCTTGCAGAATTGGGGCAAGGAGGCGTAGAGTTGGGTATGAGAAAGCGGTACGACAAAGAATTCAAGGCCAAAGTAGCCTTGGAAGCTCTCAAGGGCGAAAAGACGTTGCAGGAACTGGCAATAACCTATTCGGTGCATCCGAACATGAGTGCGCTCTGGGAAAAGCAGGTTCTCGAACACGCATCGATGCTCTTTGAGAAAGAAGGGAAGGATAAAGCCTCAGAAGAGGCCGAACGCCAAAAGGATCAATTGTACAAACAGATAGGCCAGCTCCAGGTTGAGAACGATTACCTTAAAAAAAGGGGCTGTATTAGATAAGGCTCTATGATACACTTAAGATGTGCGAATAAGTCATTGCAAATTAAAGAAAAGTACTCAAAGGAAGTTGTTGGAGTTTTTTGTACTTGAAGTAACGGCACGTTCTGCTGCGGATCTCCTTGGAATTAACCCAAATTCGGCAGCACTTTTTTATCGTAAAATTCGTCAAATAATTACATATTATTTAGCCAAAGAAGCATCTGAAATATTGAATGGTGAAGTCGAAATCGATGAAAGCTATTTCGGGGGTATTCGCAAAGGGACCCGCGGGAGAGGAGCTACTGGGAAAGTCGTGGTCTTTGGCATGTTAAAGCGTCATGGTAAGGTGTTTACCGTCGTAGTGGAGAACACCAAGACAAGACCTTAATGAATGAAATAGCTATGAAAATTAGACCTGATAGCATTGTCTATACAGACACCTATCGGAGTTAAGACGCGTTGGATGTGAGTGAATTCCACCATCATTGAATCAATCCTTCAGATGCATTTGTTGATGAGAAAAACCATATCAACGAGATAGAAAACTTTTGGAATCAAGCGAAACGGATATTGAGAAAATACAATGGAATCGACAAAAAATATTTCCCATTATTCTTGAAGGAGTGTGAGTTCAGGTTCAACTATGGTTCCCCAATGGAACAGCTCAAAATTCTACGAAAGTGGTGTTCAATTTAACTGTTTATCTAATACAGCCCCTTATTTTTTATTATATATATCTTGATGATCTCCAATATTCACTAATAATATTTCTTGCTCTGAAACTAAAAATTCTAGAGAAATACGATAGGAAAGATTTATCGAGACAGAATATCCTTCAAAATTGCTCGTCTTAAAATGATGCAGACGGAGTGAAGGATGAAAAGGATTCAATTCGAGCAGTTGTAGAGTCTTTATGTATTGTTTCTCTATTTCAGGATGTTTCTTGAGGAATTTTTTCACTTTCTCTTCATATGAATCGGTAAAGAGCAGTTTATACATGATGTACTCGATTCATATGCTCTTCAATAGCTCCTGTATGATACTTACCTTCTGCAATATCTCGTTTTGCCTCTTGAATAGCTGCATCTAATTCAAATTCTCTGAGTTGATTGTATTCAGCAATGGGCAGTACGACATATTTCTGTTTTCCCCGAACCGTAATGATGACTTCGCGGTCGTCATCAGTAAATTGTTCGAATGCCCCGACACCTTTTGTTTTGAGGTCATTTGCGGTAACTTGTCCAGCCATACCAGAACTCCTTACTTTTATAATACTCTTATTGGTTCTATATTGCAATACATTGATAGCATTATTAAGAATATTATATAAAAATTCTATATAGTACGTTTCATTATGATTGTTGCATTGTAAGGATTATTTTTAGGTTATTTCAAGCGTATGCTGGGCCCTCTGG
>DIMW01000003.1 GCA_002425765.1 Spirochaetaceae bacterium UBA5556
TACCCATTGGGCTCAGCATAGTCTATACAGATACCTATCGGAGTTAAGACGCGTTGGATGTGAGTGAATTCCACCATCATTGAATCAATCCTTCAGATGCATTTGTTGATGAGAAAAACCATATCAACGAGATAGAAAACTTTTGGAATCAAGCGAAACGGATATTGAGAAAATACAATGGAATCGACAAAAAATATTTCCCATTATTCTTGAAGGAGTGTGAGTTCAGGTTCAACTATGGTTCCCCAATGGAACAGCTCAAAATTCTACGAAAGTGGTGTTCAATTTAACTGTTTATCTAATACAGCCCCTAAATCTTTTCTGATGTTTAGTAATAATAAAGATAGTTGTCGGGTCAGTAAACTTGATGAAAGTTACTTCCATGGAGTTCGCAAAGGGAAAAATGACCGAGGGGCACCATGAAAAGTTGTCGAGTGAGGCTCTCTTTATTTTCTTGGAAGTTCCATCCTGACACGTAGGCTCATCATAATTCCAGACAGAACCCTTAGTTAGTCTTAATAAATTTTCTTGACATGAATGAATTATTTTCTTGACAGGTATTCAAAGATGACTCATAATTTAAATAAGCAGGTGTTCAAGGAGTGAGCAAAATCTCAACCTCGGAATCTGCATATATGTCTTGGCGAGTTGTATCCGTTAGGACGCTAAAGAAAGAGGAGAAGCTCGCGCCAAAAAAGGAGGACTAAATAGCGTCCAAGGTCAAGGTGATATTCTTAAGAATATCACAACTTTTAAGGAGGTGTTGTATTATGAAGAAAAGTATTTTTGTGGTCGTTATTAGTTTGGCTTTATTGTCATTTGCAGGTGCACAAGCTAAACCGCTCATTGGTTTTGCCCACGTTTCAATGAACAATCCCTATTATCTAGCAATGGAAAAAGCCGCTAAAGAAACGGCAGCAGCGCGTGGCGCAGACATAATCATTTTAAATGCTGAGGAGGATATTTCTAAACAAATATCTGATATCGAAAGTCTGCTAGTTAAGGGTGTAAAAGGCCTTATTGTGAATTCCGTCACCGAATATGGGACTATGCCAGTAATCAAAAAAGCTAAAGCTATGGGTATTCCTGTCGTCGCTATTGACCGTAATCTATATGGGGACTATCTAGCATATGTTGGTATAGATCAGTGGAAGGCTGGCGAGCTCCAGGGGGAGTACATTACTAAGAGTTTGCTTCCTAAGGGAGGGAATATCGTACTAATCATCGGTGATCCTGGTGATTCTGCTTCTATTGGCCGCGCAAATGGCATGTTGTCAATACTCGACAGACCCGAAAATAAAGGAAAGTATACTATTCTAGGTACATATAAGGCGTCTTATAACCAGATGCTTGGGATGCAAAAAATGGAAGAAGCTATAGCAGCATTTGGCGATAAAATTGACCTTGTCTATTGTGCTAATGATTCTATGGCCCTTGGTGCCCAAGCTGCTCTTGCCAATGCTAAAATGACTGATGTTATGATTTGTGGGATCGACGGTCAAAAGGAGGCTTATGTCGAGATTATGAAGGGCGGCCCCTATAAGTCTACTGTTATTAATAATTCATGGGATATAACTCAGCAGGCTGTTAATATCCTTATAGATTATATCACTAAAAAAATAGAGCCAAAGGAAAAGAATGTAATTACTGGCACCATTCTTGTGACCAAGGACAATGTTCAAAAATACTACAAGCAGGATGCTGTTTTCTAATTGTTATTGATGATAGATATTGTTTAAACCACTGGCCGTGTTCAGTATGGGAATACGGCCAGAGAGCTTGGTTCAATATTTTGTTTTGCGCTGCCTATATATAGTGTCGCGTTAAATGATCTGAATAAGAGGGTTTTATGAAGGGTAAGGCGCTGTCACTCCTCTCTGATTATGGACTATTTGTTATTCTTGTTATACTCGTTGCCATCTCTGCACTTTTGTCTCCTTTATTTTTTACAGCAGCAAATTTGAAGAATTTTATCTCTCAGGCGTCATACAATGGAATCCTTTCTGTAGGTATGACCTTCGTAATATTGATCGGAGGAATTGATCTTTCTGTAGGCTCAATAGTTGGTTTTGCTTCTATCTTATATGGTACTTTAATGCATGGCAATTTTTTCACTTTCATGCCAAATGAAATATTTATTTATAAAGGTGCTACGGTTCTTACACCTATATTACCGTTACCCTTTGATATAATTTTTGTCTTATTGATTGGTGGATTGTTAGGCTTTTTAAATGGTGTTATTTCAAGTCGTTTCCATATTCATTCCTTTATTGTTAGTTTGTGTATGATGATCTTTGTCAGAGGCTTGGCGGTTTCATATACTAATGGTCAACCTCTTTTCGGTGTCCCAGATTCTATAAGCTATCTAGCGTATGGAGAACCTTTAGGTATTCCTATGCCAGCAATAGTTTGGCTGATTATATGCATTATTGCTGTTTGGATACTTAAGTATACACGTTTTGGTAGGAGAATATACGCGGTTGGAGGCGATGAAGAGGCAGCTCGCCTTTCTGGTATACAGCCTTCATTGTATCAAATATTTCCGTTGATTGTTTCTGGCCTGTTAGCAGCTGCGGTAGGTATAATTATGTCTGGACGAATGGGTTGTGGAGATCCCAAAATTGGAGAGGGTTGGCAAACCGATGCGATAGCTGCAGTTGTTATTGGAGGCGCTAGTCTCTCTGGAGGAAAAGGCGGAATCGGTGGGACTATAATCGGCGTACTAATTATGGGGCTTATTAATAATGTAATGAATCTTCTTGAGATTGACGCTTATCCACAGCAAATGGCGAAAGGCATTATTATAATAGCCGCTTTGGCAATTCAGGGTGTTTTCTCAGCGAGGAACTCCAATGACTGAACAGAGAGTTATCCTTGAAGCACGCGGCATTAACAAGTCGTTTCCCGGCGTAAAAGCACTTGATAACGTCGACCTATTTATTAAAGCTGGTGAAGTACACTGTCTCGCTGGTGAAAATGGCGCTGGAAAGTCAACCTTAATAGAAATTCTTGGTGGTACATATCAGATGGATTCTGGAGAGTTGCTATTAAATAACCAGATAATTAATCTTCAAAATCCAAAACACGCTCAGGAACTAGGTATAGCCGTACTTCATCAAGAACTCCCAATACTTCGTGATCTTACGGTGGCTGAGAATCTCTTTTTAGGCAGGCAGCCTCGGTCAAGGTTCGGCTTAGTAGATTATAGAAAAATGTACAAAGACGCAAAAAAATGGCTCGATATTATAAGTGCCGATATTAATCCAAGAACCATACTTGGTCGTTTGTCTGTCTCTAAGCAACAGCTGGTTAGTATCGCTAAGTCAATCTCTTTAGAAGCTCAAATAATAATTCTCGATGAACCCTCTGCCGTACTGACCGATGTAGAACTTAAGAGGCTGTTTGCAATAATTGCTTCACTCAAAGCCGAAGGGAAAGGAATAATTTACATATCTCACAGATTAGAGGAAATATTTGAGATTGGAGATCAAGTAACGGTCCTCAGGAATGGGAAGCTTGTTGGGTCGGAGCCTATACAGAATTTAAATCGTGCTGATCTTGTGAAGATGCTAGTCGGTCATGAAGTTTTAGAATCATATATTGCAAATCAATCGATCGATAAGAACAGAACCCCCGTCTTTGAAGTTAATGGCCTCAATCATGGCCATCTAGTAAGAAATATCAATTTAAAAGTTTCATCAGGAGAAATATTTGGAATCTATGGGTTAGTAGGATCAGGGCGCACGGAACTTGCAAGGGCAATAATCGGCGCAGATAGAATTAATTCAGGTCAAATAATCCTTGATAAGAAAAAAGTTTGTATTAAATCACCTGCAGATGCTATCGGATATGGTATTTGTCTTGTACCTGAAGACAGAAAGGGGCAAGGACTTCTTCTTGAAAAATCTATCTCCGAAAATATCTCTCTCCCGTCGCTGAAATCTCTTAAGGGGAAACTCTTATTAAATTATGGCAAGATCTCTAAGTATTCCGATGAATATATGAAAAAACTTCGAATTATTGCATCAGATTCAGGTCAGACTGTAAAGTATCTTAGCGGAGGTAATCAACAAAAAGTAGTTCTTGCAAAGTGGATCGGAATGAACCTTAGGGTCTTTATCTTTGATGAGCCAACTCGAGGAATAGATGTCGGGGCTAAAGAAGAAATACGCAATTTGATACGAGATCTGGCTCGCGATAAAAAGTCGATAATATTCATATCTTCAGAAATCCCCGAAATACTGAGCATCGCTGATAGAATTGGAATTATGCACGAGGGCCGTATGATCGCAATTCTCGATCGATCTGATGCTACAAAAGAAAAGTTGGTGGCTTACTCTATGGGGGGCATTGCCGTATGAACCGCTTAGCCAAATATATATCTCATGATAGCGACCTTTCCATCATTTTACGCTATGTTGTTCTCCTGATCTTAATTGTCGTCGCATCAATAATGGCTCCCGGATTTATTAGCATGCAAAACATGTTAAATCTCCTAAGGAGTTTCTCGTTTCTTGGATTTATCAGTATAGGAATGACATTTGTAATATTATCTGGTGGAATTGATCTTTCCGTCGCGGCCATCCTCGCATTTTCGGGGGTCCTCCTAGGGTTATTTCAACACTGGGGTATCTATCTTGGCCATGTCGATACACTTTCCCTTTTAGCGCCTACTCCAATACTTTTTTTAATAATATTATCTATTGGTTCAATTTTTGGTTTAATTAATGGATTATTAATAACAAAGCTTAGAATAGCTGATTTCGCAGCAACATTAGGGTCAATGATATTTATTCGTGGCTTTGCTTTTGCAATTTCCGGTGGACGCTCAATATTTAATCTCGACGGAATGGCGCTATTCTTAGGAAGAGGAATGGTCGGGCCTGTACCATTTGTCGCGATTCTTTTCTTTATTTCGGTAATTATATGTAGTATCATTCTTCGATATACCATATTTGGTAAACGCTTGTATGCTACCGGAGAAAATCCTATAGTAGCAAGACTTTCTGGCATTAATCCCCAAAAGTACAAGATAATAGCCTATACGATATCAGGATTTTTCGCTTCATTAGCCGGAATATGTATGGCGGGACGTCTCAATGTAGGGGAACCACGCGTTGCCGAGGGTTGGGAGCTTGATGCAATAGCGGCTGTAGTCATTGGGGGTACAAGCTTTGCAGGTGGTAAAGGCGGCGTAATAAATACAGTCTTAGGCGTAATAATAATAGGGCTTATACGCAATATATTGAGTCTACTAGGTATCTTACCTGATCCTCAGGAAATGATAATGGGTATTGTCCTTCTATTTGCTATAGTTATCGGTAGTCTTGGGACAAGAAAGGGGTCTTTAGCTCGTGTTTAAAAGAATAGATGTGAGAGCTGGTATTTAAAATTTACACTAAAACAGGCATTTATTTAATCACTAGACGGATGCATGAGGGAATACCCAGAATGAGGACTCCTTGAGAAATGTGCGAAAGATTGTTGATACTACCGAATTCTCTAAGATTTTTACAGCGATGCGAGGGGACGGTTAATGCCATTGCCAAAGTGGCCAAGATGAATCTCGTTCGACCTAGATCCCCGGTTTTTATACCAATGAATATAAATGGTGAATTAGTAAATATTAATGGTGGATATTACATGGATTAAAATGCTATCCACTTTTAATTCATCTTTTATTTTTAATGTTGCAACTTAATTTCGGTAATATTCTTGGGAGCAAGAATGGGCAGTAAGTATACTATCGGTTTGGATTTTGGAACCAATTCTCTACGGGCACTCCTTGTTGATGTAAGAGATGGGACTGAGATAGTTACCACAACATACAATTATCCTCGAGGAGAATCAGGCGTAGTTTTAGATAGAGCTAATCCTTTACTCGCACGTCAGGATCCGCAAGATTATATAGATGGAATAGAAGTAGTAATACACGGCGTGGTCGAATATGCCAGAAAGGAAATGAATATTGATTCTTCATTGATTATTGGTATTGGGATTGATGTTACGGCATCTACTATAATACCTCTAGATGAGCTAGGGGAACCGCTTAGTTTTCAGCCCCGATTCCAGGGCAATATTGACACACTTGCTTGGCTTTGGAAGGATCATACTGCTAATGATGAAGCAGAACAAATAACTTCGCTTGTATCTGCTATTCGACCAGCATATCTACGTAGAGTTGGTGGAAGTTATTCAAGCGAGTGGTTCTGGTCGAAAGTTTTACATTGTGCTCATCATGCGCCTGAAGTTTTCGAATTGGCAAAAACATGGGTTGAAGCCTGCGATTGGATACCAGCGCTGTTAACTGGCGACACAAGACCATTGTCGATTAATCGTAATATATGCGCAGCTGGACATAAGGGTTTATATGATGAAACTTGGGGCGGTTGGCCTGATACAGAATTTTTATCACGGCTTGATCCTGGATTACCAAGGATAATTTCAACTTTCCAAAAGCGTACTCGTCGAATTGGTGAAAAGGCTGGGGTGCTTTGTGAAGAATGGGCTTATCGATTAGGGTTAAAGCCAGGGATTGCCATTTCTATAGGTTCAGTTGACGCTCATACTGGAGCAATAGGAGCTGGTATAGGTCCGGGAATTCTTGTAAAGATACTTGGGACTTCTGGCGTTGATATGATGGTTGCCTCTGATGAGATGTCACTCAAAAGTATTTCGGGCTTTGCAGGAATTATTCCTGATTCCATACTTCCTGGTTGCATTGGCATTGAGGCTGGACAATCTGCTTTAGGTGATATTTATCAATGGTTTACTGATCTTGTTGCGCCAGGAGGAACTTCCATCCATACTATAATTCAGTCAGAGTCTAGCCTAATTCAACCAGGACAGTCTGGATTACTTTCACTAGATTGGCATAATGGTAACCGTACTATATTGATGGATCAACGTTTGTCTGGACTTATATTAGGCCTAAATCTTAAATCAACTCGCGCTGAGATTTATCGCTCATTAATAGAGGCGACTGCATACGCGAATAGGATTATCACAGAGCATTTTGAAAGTGCTGGTTTACCTATCAAGAGAGTAATTGTCGGAGGGGGTATTGCATTAAGAAGCCCAATGATAATGCAAATATTCTCTGATATCTTAAAACGTCCTCTTGAAATCGCTTTTTCATCCCAAACCAGTGCATTAGGTGCTTCTATAGCTGCTGCTGTTGCAGCAGGGGCCTCTCAGGGCGGATATGATGATTTTTCTAAAGCTCAAGCTTCAATGGTTCATAACCCAAGTACATCCTATTTCCCAAACTTAAAAAATATAGGTATTTATGATGAGTTGTTTTTAATCTATAAAAAACTCCATGATTCCTTCGGACGTCGAGGAAGCTCTATTAATCTATTCCCAGTCATGAAGTCCCTGATTAGCTTAAGAGAAAGAACGCGTGGTGGGTAGTGTTAATCCAATCTTCGACACTTTGAAATTTAAAAAGGGCTGAATGAAGGGGGGCAGTTCAGACTGTGACAAAAATGATTATCAATCCATATAATAGCCGCCATTGATGTTGAGCACTTCACCATTCACGAACGAAGCTTCATCCGACGCCAAGTAAAGGACCGCGCGTGCTACATCGCTGGGAGTACCCAACCTGCGGACGGGGATTTTATCTGAAGCAACTTTCTTTTTGGCTTCATCCCAGTACATCATCATTTTAGTCATTATCGCGTGAGGGGCGACTGCATTGCAGGTCACACCGAAGGGGCCAAGTTGGCGGGCGACGGAGCGTGTGAGAGACATCACCGCTCCTTTGGTGGCGCCATACGCGAAGGTAGAGGTGTTGTCACCGTTTTTTCCTGTTATGGAGGAGATATTGACGATACGTCCATATCTAGCCTTCTTCATGATAGGAGTGACAGCCCGTATCATCCAGAGTACGGCCTTAAGATTGATGTCAATAGTCTTATCGATGATCTGGTCGGTAGTCTCCTCTATAGTGGCGGGTATAAGTATCCCCGCATTGTTTACAAGTATGTCGAGGTGTGAGTGAGCAGTGGTGACCGCAGCGATGAGTTTGTCGATTTGAGCTCTGTCTGATACATCACAGAGACCAGGAGAAGCTTTCCCTCCTCTTGCAATGATTTCGGCGATCGCCTCCTCAATGTAGGTGGGGTTGATATCACAGATGATGACTGTTGCGCCTTCATCTGCCAGATCACTGGCGATCTGCCGTCCGATGCCTTGACCTGCGCCTGTTACAATTGCTACCTTTCCACCAAACCTGGGCCCGATCATTGCCATCCCTCCTCATCGATTTTGCAGTACTTCATAGTTTTGTCTCTATACCGCCTTTTATGACTTTGTAGCAGGTATGAAATCGTCGGATCAGTCCAAAAGAACATTAGTAATCCAATAATTCCATTGCGGTATTCTCATCAGTAATTATTACATTTATATATTTTTGCCGTATTGCTGCGGCAATTGCTTTGGTCTTGGAGGCTCCTCCTGCAACACCAATACACAACTTATGTTCATCACAGAGGGCATCCAACGGTATCCCAATAACTCGGTCGTGTATTTCATCCTCTATGATATTGCCCTCTGAATCAAAGAATCGGCTCAGGATATCCCCTACCGCGCCTTTGCTGATAAGTCTCTTCAAATCCCCGCCTGAGAGGTACCCCATTTGAAACAGACTCGCCGAACGCGATACTTCTCCTATGGAAATGAGGTTGATATCGGCCTTGTCCGCGATGTCGAGCACGTCATGGATCCACGGTTCAGACTTGAAGACATCCGCCCTTTCTTTTGTTTGGGCAATTGCCGGAGCCCAGATGTTGTAGAATGGTGCATCCAATTTCTCCGCGATTTTCTGGCCCATCAAAAACGGGTTCATTGATACATTCACCATCAAATTGCCGATGAGCGAGACGACGTTCACTTTTCCTTCAACATTCTGTGGCTCGAAATAATCGGCTAAATAGGCGGTGGTATTGCCCCACCCCACACCAAGCGTACAATCGCCGGCAACACTCAATCTGCGCTCAAGGTAGTTGGCGCCTGCCATGGCAAAAGATTTCCGCAGTCCATCCGTATCCGTATATGGCGAAGGTACGACAACCGCATCCTTGAGTCCAAATTTTGTTTTGAGCTTTTCCTCAATTCCAAGTAGATTTACGTGCGGATGTTTAAGGGTAAATTGGATGATTTCCAGATCTCTGGCTTTCTCCAGGTAGCGTTGTACTTTTTGACGAGAAAGGAATATTTTTTCGGCAATCTCTGCCTGTGTCAGTTTTTCTTTATAATACAACCACGCAATTCGTGTGATGATATCCTCTTCAGAGTTATCCAAGTGTGGTGTGATTTCGTTGCTTTCGCCTTTCGTCATAGTTTGTAACCTCCGCGTGTTTACGTTGGTAAGATGTCATGCACTGAAGGCAATCACCATCTGTTGGTTTCCCGGGCTTTCCCATCGGGATTGGATCCACGACTGGTTTCTTCATTACAATTTTGATAAAAAGTGCTTTTCCGTTGGTCTCATTAATGAACGCCCCAACTTCTCGTCCTTTTCTTTCATCTATATCTGCATAATGGCCATTGCTCCATGTCTCCTACGGGAACATATGCTCAACAACAGAACATTTGCTCAAAAAATAGTATAAACGACATATAAAGAGTTGTCAACAAAAAAATCAATATGAAGGAGCTACAGAGGATTCCCTGCCCCACGCTTGCCCTGCGAGGAACGGAGGAACAAATAAGATAGAATCGAGAGTACTTCACTTCTATCTCAGTTCCTTCTAAAGCTGATTAGTAATTGCCTGAGCTTTTCTGTCCGCTCACAAGCGCGATGCCTGAGCTGGTTCCAAGTCTGGTCGCGCCAGCTTGCAGCATCTGGACCGCATCCTCGAAACTTTTGATTCCTCCGGCGGCCTTCACGCCCATTTTGGGGCCGACGGTTCGCCGCATGAGCGCAACGTCCGCCACGGTGGCTCCGCCTTTGCCGAATCCAGTGGAGGTTTTTACAAAGTCGGCGCCGATATCTTTCGCAATCTGGCAGGCCAGCACTTTTTCCTCGTCGGTGAGCAGGCAGGCTTCTATGATGACCTTCAGGATAATTCCTTGTCTGCAGGCTCTGCGCACCGCGAGCATGTCCTCGCGGACGGTCTTTATGTCCTTGGCCTTCATTGCGCCGACATTCATCACCATATCGATCTCGTCGGCTCCGTTGGAGACGGCCGTCCGCGCCTCGAAGCTTTTGGCCCGGCGATCCATGGCCCCGAGCGGGAAACCAACCACGGCGCAGGTCTTTACTCCCGTGCCGCCGAGGCGGCGCACACAGTACTCGACCCATGAAGAATTGACACATACCGAGTAGAAATGATATTTCGCCGCTTCATCGCATAGAGCGTCTATCTGTTCCTCCGAAGCTTCCGGCTTGAGGAGTGTGTGATCGATGTACTTGGACAAATCCGAAGGGAGAGGGGTTTCCTCCGATGCGGCGGGTTTTGCCACTCCACCAGCGCTGGCCGCCGGGGAGGCTCCGCCGCCCGGCGCCGAGTTTGCTGCGCTGGAGTTCATGCGGGAGAGAACTTCTTCCACTATTTTCTGAATAATCTGGTTCTGATCCATCAATGTAAAGAGCCTCCTCGCTCCAGTGCCATTATTTTGTTTATCCGCACGATATGGCGTCCGCCGGCAAAGCGCGTTTCAAGCCATACCCGTACCATTTCCGCTAATTCGTCGGGCGTATGCAGAGGACCGCCGAGTGTCAGCACGTTCGCGTTGTTGTGTTCACGGCTATTGACTACTGTCCTGAGATTATAACACATCGCCGCCCGTATCCCCCTGATTTTATTGGCCGCCATACATGAGCCTATACCTGCGCCGTCGAGTATGATGCCGCGTTCACAGTCGCCCGAGACTACTTTGCGACACACCGCCTCGGCAATGTCTGGATAGTCTACTTTGTCGATGCCAAAACAACCCACGTTCACAACGCGGTAACCTAAGAGCTCGAGGTACTGCGCCAGCATTTCCTTCTGCGAGACCGCGCCGTGGTCCGATCCTATGGCGACACTGCGAACTACATCCATGGGTTCCTCGTTACTGTCGTTGCTCACGTATTCACCTCGATGTCGATCCTGTCGATGATCCCGCAGATTGCCGTTCTGATGGTGAGGGCCCTCTCGTCGCCTATGACGCTTCTGGCCGAACCTCCTTCATCGACGACGAGGACAGTGTCACCGATGCCGGCCTGTACACCGTCTAGAGCGAGGATAGGCTTGCCCTTCTGTTGGCCAGCGACATCTATCGGCTGCACCATGAGCAGTTTATACCCAACGTACTGCGGATGTTTTTCGGTGGAAACGACGTTCGCCACCACTTTGCCTACAATCATCGAATCTCTTCCGTGTTTACTGCATCGACGATGCCGATTATGGCGGCGTCGCCAGGGTTGAACCAGCCATTGGGATTGGCCTGCGCGGCTTCCTTCCCGGATTCAAAGAAGACAAGATCGCCTTCGCCCGCCTTCACTGTGTCAAATGCCACGATGGCCGGTCCCGCCTCCCGTTTCAGGTGATCCAGCGGCTGGACGAGGAGAAGCTTCAGACCGTCAAAGCAGGGTAACTTCTTTGTGCTTACCACTCTGCCGACTACACGCCCAAGTTTCATTGTTCATATCCTCATATGATCCGGAACGAATCGACAAGCGTGCACCGCCGTTCTCTCGTAAAACTGCGTGGCCGCGTAATGCCTTCGCCCGTGGGACTCGCAATCGTGAAAGAGGTATAACCGGCACCACCCTGCCCAAGTCCGGCATAGCAGGGACCGTTTTTTACGAATAAAGAGCAGTTCATCACTTTAGCCATCTTCGAAAGCTTTTCTATGTCGTGCGAGTGAATCATCGCCGAATGACGGCAGCCCCGCTCCACCACAACGGCAAAATCGATCGCTTCGTCCACGTTGTTCATGCGCACAAGGGGCAGCACGGGCATGAGTTGTTCTGTCCACACGAGCGGGTGCTCTCGCCCTACTTCCATAAGAAGAAGTTTCGTTTCAGGAGGAACCTGTATGCCCGCGGCCCTTGCGATCTCGACAGGACTCTTCCCCACATAGGCTTTATTGGGAGCGCCTTCATGGTCCGGTCCTCCCGGTTCAGCGATGACAAGCTTCGTCACGGCATCAATTTGTGCTCCGGTGAGTTCAAAGGCTCCGTTTTTTTGCATTTCCACTTTAAGTCTGTCGGCTACGGATGCCACCGCAAGCACTTCTTTCTCGCATATGCAGACAACGTTATTGTCGAAACTGGCGCCCAAGACGATATCCCTGCCTGCCTTGACGATATCGGCGGTGCTGTCAACCACGCAGGGGGGGTTGCCCGGCCCCGCGCAAATGGCTTTTTTCCCGCTTCCCATAGCCGCCTTGACGACGCCCGGCCCTCCGGTGACCACCAGAAGCGCAATGTCTTTGTGCCTCATGAGAATGCTGGCGCTCTCGATGGTCGGTTCCTGGACGGCGCACAGCAGGTTCCGAGGGCCTCCTTCCATGGAAATGGCATCGTTGAACATGCTGATCAGGCGACAGGATATTTTCTTGGCATTGGGGTGGACGTTGAACACTACGCTGTTCCCCGCGGCGATCATGCCAATCGCGTTACAGGTGATCGTGGCTATTGGATTGGTCACCGGCGTGATAGCACCGATGACACCCCAAGGGGCAAGTTCTGTGAGGGTGAGCCCATGCTCGTCGGTACAAACCCTCGGCTCAATATCTTCGACGCCGGGCGTCTTGTTGGCCGCCAGAGCGTTTTTGATCTGTTTGTCGGCAAGATTCCCCATTCCTGTTTCCGCAATCGCCTGGGCGGAAAGGTCCCTGTTGTTCCAGAACACGACGCGGCGCATGGCCGCGATTATGGCCTTTCTCGTTTCAAGAGGCAGCGCGACGAGTTCCCGCTGTGCAGTGATTGCAGCAGCAACCGCCGAGTCTACATCCGAAAATATCCCAGACCGATAGGGTGCGGCCTCCTCGGCCGGAACGTTTCCACTCAACAGGGCCTTGATGTCGGGACTTTTCAGCACCTCTTCGACAACAACCCGTATGTCATCGCTTACGTTCGCCATCTTTATATTCGTCACTCCTGTTTCCACACATCGATGCCACCCTGATCCATCTCGTCGACGATCGCTACGATAAGCGTGTCTATCGGCTTATCGTCGGTAGCGTAAGTCCACCTGCAGGAACTACCCTGCGTGAGCAGAACCAGATGTCCCCGCTCGGCACCAACCATATCCAGCGCAACCAGATATTCCCCTCGGCCTTCACCTCGCTGGTCACATTCTTCGACCAGCAAAAAGCGAGGACTCGCCACGGCGTCCGACCTTTTGGTCGCAACGACGGTACCCCTGACACGCGCGAGGTTCATTCTTGTTCCACCGCTTTTTGATAAGTAAAGGTGCCGTCTTTTTCTATGGTATCCACAATGGCGATAATTGTGGCATCAGAAGGTTTCCCCTTCGTGATTTCGGTCATGCGGGCGCTCGACCCTGTCACAAAAAATACGATTTCACCCGCATTGGCGCCCACGCTGTCTATTCCCACAACAAAATCTCCCTTGCCCTTAAGGCTCACGGGATCAATCTTTTCCAGCAGAAGCAGGCGGAGGCCCTCCATGTTTTGGGGTTTTTGGGTGGAAACCACGGTTCCCTTTACCCGTGCAAGTACCATATGGCTTCTTCCTTTTTACTTTGCGGAACCAGCCACTTTCTTCTTGTTTGAAGGGTTCTCTTGTTTTCTGCCTAAGGGCAGGGCCGCATCCACCGCTTCGTGCGGTCTCGGGATCACGTGGGTCGACACCACTTCGCCGACTTTCTCGGCCGACCGCTGGCCCGCATCGACCGCCGCGCGACAGGCCGCTACATCGCCCCTGACGATGGCGGTCACATAACCGCCGCCAATTTTCTCGTAGCCGATCAGATCCACTTTTGCTGCTTTTACCATCGCATCGGCGGCTTCAACCATTGCCGCGAATCCCCGGGTCTCAATCATCCCGAGCGCATCGTTCATATCTGCCATCTCTTTATCTCCTTTTGGACAAACCAGAATTTTCTGTCGGATACCCTATGAATTCTGGTTGCGATTTTACGCACGTTTATATCCGCGTCACATTGGCTGCCAGGACTCTTCCGTCAAGCCCCTCGAGCCGCGCTTCAACTACTTTACGTGCCTCGATGACCTCGGCTTCATCGCCTGCTATGTAGACGCGGCCGAAGGCCCCAAAGCCCACCACTTCGATGATGTTGATATCAGAAGTCTTTTCAGCCTCGTTGGCCGCGTAGTATGCGTAGCCCGCGGGCTCGACCTCGAGCACATACAGGGTATCACCCCTCAGGACCATGTTGCCGTGCCTGACCTTATTGATTAATTGGGCGTGATGGTCCGAAATATTCTTGATTAGCTGGCTGGTCATGACGCGCGGCTTAATTCTGTTTTCTTCAGTCATGCCGAGTTCGCGCAAGACCGCCTCTCCCGCCATTCGCGCGTCGCCCTGGCTGTCGGAATGTACTTCCAGCAGGCCATACGCGCGCTCGACGATCTGTAGTCCAGGCGTGACGTTCGTGGCCTTAAGTGCGATATCGGTGAGCCGGTTGATTTCTATTCCTGGCGCTATCTCGATGATGCAGCATGCCTGCATACCGATTGGATAGTAGCCTTTACTTATCGTTGCGATGAAAGATGCATTTTGGAGCTGAAGTGAGTCCAAAAATACGTAGGTCCTCAAATCTACCGCCATACTTATGCCTCCACACCGTTCCTGCCTAAGGGCAGCGCCGCGTCCACCGCTTCGTGTGGCCTCGGGATTACGTGGGTCGATACCACTTCGCCGACCTTCTCCGCCGACTTGACGCCCGCATCGACCGCCGCGCGACAGGCCGCCACATCACCCCTCACGATCGCCGTCACATAGCCGCCACCGATCTTTTCATAGCCGACAAGATCGACTTTTGCTGCTTTTACCATCGCATCGGCAGCCTCCACCATTGCCGCGAATCCCCGAGTTTCGATCATTCCGAGCGCATCATTTGTTTTTTCTGCCATTTTCCCTCCTCCCAGTATCCCAGCCAAAAAGATCAATACTTCTTAATTCTGACTATCCTGATTATCTGATAAGTACTTATCAAATTCAAGGAGTCCAAAACGCAACAGAGTCAGAGCTTTGGCTCATTATTCGAATTTATGCCCAAAGCGTAGCATAAATGGTGGCTTGATAACTGTCAAGAGCGATACTAGGACGTTCCCCGGTTTAGCAAAGGCTTCTGCGGGATGCCGGGCTTAAGCCCTTTCACGTCATTAGATTGCCGGTCTCCAAAATATGTCTCGAATTGGCAACAAGATAAAATGTTGTTTCTGTAATTTGATGCATTTTGAAGTATTTACTAGTACCCATACGAATGTAATAATAGGAGACATTCTGTTTAAAATAGGACAGGTACATGATGAAAAGAACCGTTCTCCGGATGCTGAAAGAGGCCGCAACCCAATATCCCAATATTCCTTATGCGTTGAAGAAGACCGATTCGGGGTATGTCGGCACTACTTTCCTGGAGGTAAGAGAACAGGCCCGCACGTTCGCTGCTTGGCTTTTAGTAAACAATTTAGAAAAAGGGGACAAGGCAACAATAATTGCTGAGGGCTCTCCCGAATGGTTGGTCTCGGAACTCGGGGTATTGTGCGCGGGCATGATCTCCGTCCCGCTTTCCATCAAGCTTCTTGCGGACGAAATTCCCTTTAGACTCGAGCATTCTGAATCGAGGATTATCTGTACTACACACAATCAGTTGGAAAAAATAGCAAATGCCTTGATGATGGCTCGTCTCGTCGATATGCGCATTGTGTACTTTGATGATGATATTGGGTGGGGACGCAGTGTTCTGTCTAAATCGAAAATTCCCGAAGATTGTATTATCCCTTTGAAAGAAGCCATTGCAATTGGAGCTTCATTGCTTGCGAAAAACGATGAATATGTTCGGAAATTGGATTTGATTGAAGAAGAAACCGAAGAAAATGATGTGGTGACAATATCCTACACATCCGGGACAACGGGCAATCCCAAGGGGATCATGCTCTCTCATCTGAATTACTGGTCGAATTGTCACGACGCCATAGATCTGTTCGATAATCCCATGTATTTCCGAACTCTGTTGATCCTTCCCGTCGATCATTCATTCGCCCATACGGTGGGCCTTTATACGGCGATGATTTGCGGGATTTCCCTCTATTTTGTGGATTCACGGGGAGGGGGAATCGCGACACTGAGGAATATCCCGACTAATTTAAAAGAAAGCGATCCGATATTTCTGTTTACCGTTCCGTCTCTTTCAGGCAATTTCATGAAGAAGATTATCGCGGCCATCGAAGAAAAAGGCGTCATTATTGAAAGGATATTTAAGAATGGGATTGCGGCGGGGATTCTTTGGAACGGCGACGGCTATCACAAGCCTCCATTCAAGGATCGGTTCAGCGCGCTCTTCCCGTATTTTGTGGCAAAAGTGCTTGTTTTCAATACAATTAAGAAAACTTTGTTCGGCAGTTCCATTCGGTTTTGCGTTGGTGGCGGAGCGTTTTTGGATATCAAACAGCAGCAATTCTTTGCGGCGCTTGGAGTGCCGGTCTATCAAGGGTATGGCCTGACCGAAGCCGCCCCGATAATTTCGTCGAATACGCCCAGAAGGCATAAATTTGGCACTTCCGGAATTATAGGTCCTTCCGTACAGTGTAACATTATGGACGAAAACGGAGCGGAAGTTTCGCAGGGAACGATGGGCCACATCACCATCACCGGCGAGAATGTGATGCTTGGATACTATAAGAATCCTGAAGCCACCGCCGAAGTTCTCAGTGATGGCCGATTGTGGACCGGAGATTTGGGCTACATGGACGAAGAAGGCTTCCTCTACGTCATCGGAAGGGCAAAAGCGCTTCTGATAAGGGAAGACGGAGAGAAATACAGTCCGGAAGAAATAGAAGAAGCCATTACGATGTCGACAGATCTGTTTGACCAGCTCATGGTGTGGTGTGATCATAAAAAGTATACTACGGCACTGGTCACATTGGAGGAAACCAGGGTAAAGAATTTGATTACCAGAAAATCCCTTCATTCCGCCGAGGCGCTCTTGGAGGTTCTTATTGAAGAATTCTATAGATTTAAAAGCGACCCAAGGGCAAAGAAGGTCCAGTCAGCATGGGTCCCTTCAGTGTTTCAGATTTTGGAAGAACCTTTTAGCGAACAGAATGGCACGATCAATTCGACAATGAAACTCGTCCGGCATAAGGTTGCTGAGGTCTACAAGGAATACATCGAATATTCCTACGCTCTCGAAGGTTCCAGCACGATAAATAAAAGGAATCTTTCGTTCATCGCCAAGAAGTTCTCGTTGAAATAACGCGCTTCTGTCTTTTGCCGGATACTCAACGAACACCCGGCATATATGCTAGAGTCTGAATACCATGGGAAAAAACAGTGATGGTATAGATGTACAATCTCTTACAGTCCGTTTAGTACAATCAGCGAGTGTAACAAACACGTCGGGAGAAGTCTCTTTCCCGGATACTCTTGTCTCCGTTCTTCGGGAGCTCTCCTTTTTTAATGCGCATCCTGAGCTTATTCAAGAATTTCCTATTAACGGCGATGAGCGGGGGCGGAGGATTGTTATGGCGCTGGCCCCGGGGGCCGGGACCGCTTGTGTTGTGCTTACGGGGCATTATGATGTCGTTGACACGAGTAATTATGGTGCTTTAGAGCCTTTTGCGTTTGATCCTGAAAACCTCGCAAAAAAGATGCTTCAGTCGCTTTCCTCAAAACAAAAACCATCTCCCTCAGAAGTATTGCTCAAGAGAGATTTAGAAAGCGCATCGTTTATCCCGGGCAGAGGTATGCTCGATATGAAAAGCGGGCTGGCTGCGGGAATTGCGGCGCTTGCCGATTTTCTTGGAGAGAATGAGAGATCAGGCAACATTATATATATGGCGGTCCCGGATGAAGAGGGCTCCTCTGTGGGGATGAAAACCGCCAAAAAGATCCTCTCTGCGTTTGCTTCCGAACACGGGTTGCGACTGAAAGCCCTCATCAATCTCGACGCGGCGGTTGACCAGGGGGACGGAGCTGAGGCAAAGGCCGTGTTTTTAGGATCGGTCAGCAAGCTTCTTCCTTTTGTATTGTTTGTGGGGAAACCCGCGCACGCAGGGGCCCCCTTTGATGGTTTCAATCCGGTTATGGCCGCTTCGGTGTTTGCAAGAGAGGCTGAATGCAATAGTGAATGTCTGAATATTCGGACGATATTCCCTGGCGAAGAACCCCCTCCTCCCACTATTTTGTATTATCGGGAAATGCGAAGCCGTTACGATGTGACGATGCCTGCGGATGTTTTTTGTGCTCTCAATGTTTTGACGTTTGAGAAGAGTCCCGCGAAAGTTTTTGAAAATCTCAAATTGCTGGTCCAAAAGGCCCTGGATAGTTCTATTTCGTTGCTATATGAAAGAATGTCAGCTTTTTCCAGGAAGCAGAATGAACACGTGGCTATGCAGAAATTGTCCTCGGAAGTCCTTGATTTACCAGAACTTATCAATCGTGCTGAATATGTGGCCCCTGGTATTTTAGAGCGCCTCAGAAGGATTGCGGAGAAAAATTTTCCTGAAGATAAAGTATTACAAACTGCAAAAATTGTTCATGAATTACTCACATATACCCAAATTGAAGGCCCCTGTGCGGTGGTTGGGTTGGCCCCTCCCTATTATGCAAAAGCTGAATTGAATCCCGAACGTGATCAAGCATTTTTGGCATATATTAAAGATGAAATTGCCCAATTTAATAGGGATCATGAGGAATCCATAAAGCTTCGCCCCTATTTCCCGGGAATTTCTGACATGAGTTTCCTGGCACCGTCTGTTGATCAACAATCCATTGAATATATAAAACAAAGATCGGCGGTAGATCAGCCAGATTTAGATGGGTATTTGAGAGACCCGTTAGAGATTCCCGTGATAAATATTGGGCCATGGGGCAGGGAATATCATCAGTCCGGAGAGCGGGTTAATCGCCATTATGCCTTCAATATTTTACCTGACTTGGTATTCCAAATCTGTCAAGGGTTGCTGAAAGACAATGTGTAATGGTGTTATACGTTAAGATATTGGGGAGTTAAAGATGACTATTGTAATATCTTTGGGAGGCTCGATTGTTGCCCCTCCGGAAGGCCCCAGTGGTTTTTTCCTGGTACAATTTCGAAATGTGTTGTTATCATGGTTGAAAGCGGATAATCGAAAGGCGATAATTGTCGTTGGAGGCGGGGCTGCGGCCCGAACGTGGCAAAAAGCCTATAGAGACTTTATCGCGCACGCCACCGAGCCGGATACGGGGGATGCCGGGGCCGGAAGTATAAGGCTGAACAGGGTTTCTTATCTCGATGAATCGCTCGATCGGATCGGCATTGCCGCGACAAGACTCAACGCGCAGCTGGTAAAAGAAATTTTTTCTGATTACTGTCCAGATGCGATAGTCACAGACCCTAGTTCTGATATTTCAATGCATGGCAAAATCTTAGTTGCTTCAGGCTGGAAACCAGGTTTCTCGACAGATTATGACGCGGTTCTTCTTGCCGAACGGTTTCATGCAAATAAGATATTAAACCTATCGAATATTTCTCAGATCTATAGTGCTGACCCTAAAAAAGATCCTTCTGCAGAGCCTCTGGCACATATTACCTTTGATGCCCTCTTAGAGATGACAGGGAAAGTATGGAATCCTGGCGCCAATGTTCCCTTTGATCCAATAGCGGCAGTGAAAGCAAAAGAGCTTGGGCTTACCATAATTTTTGCGTCAGGGACTAATCTAGAGAATTTTGACAAAATACTAAAAGAGAAATCATTTATTGGCACAATAATAGCTTAGGTCGCACGCGCATCGGGGTGTTTTTGAAGGTCTCGGCGTTTGTGATAGAGAGATCAGAGCTTAGGAGGGGACCATGAGTGGAGAAAGATCGAGAGGACGAGACAGGAGACAGAGCCATGAGAATCTACAATATGGAGATACCCGGGAAAAAGCTCTCGATGCCCTAACAAATCTCTATGTCCAAGATAAAATCTCTCTGGAACAATACGAGAATCTTGCCGCCGAAATACAAAAAGCCGCAGACCCGGAAGCCGTTCTTAGGTCGGCTCTTATCGCGCATCGAATGCCTGCTATGGAGTTCAACTCTAACAACAAAGATTTCGAAGATGAACAGGATCGCGTCTCTTCAGGCGGCCATCAAAGACCTCTGTCCCCAGATCCTAAAAATTCCTTCTATCCATCTTTTGGACAATGGGGAAGGTCGGGCGATTTTTTCCTATGTATCATGGGTGAGCGCCGGGTAGACGGGCGCTTGCTTTCGAATAAAGCGGCTTCCAGTGTTACCCTGATGGGTTCGACGATAATCGATCTGCGTGGCATTCAGTTGCCAGCCTCGGGCCTGCGTCTTGAGCTTGTCGCGGTTATGGGAGAAATAAAAATACTCGTTTCCCCCGGCACGCCTGTGCATTTTTCCGTCGTCCCGATAATGGGAGAGGCGGTCAGCAGGGCGGATGTCCCTGCCAATGCTTCTCTTGAAGGGGTCCTTGAGATTAGCGGTGTTGCGCTGATGGGCTCCGTATCGGTGCGTGTGTCGTCTCTTCCGTGAGTTCACGTTTCGACATTAAATCTTGTCGATGAGCATTGAACATTTGCCTGACGGAATGGGGAGTGTCTTCTTCTTTTTGCCCAGGACATTGATGGTAAAATAGTACAATTTCTCACTCTCCATGTGGATTTCCCATCCACGGCCGGATTTGCTGGACAGAATGGTAATCATGTTACGCTTGAGAGAAAGATTTTCGATTCCCATGACTTCGAGATTAGGGATAATCCAATCGACCGTCTTCCGCGGTAAAGAAATATAAAGTCCGATGATGTTCTCGATAATCAATGTCACTGTACAAAGCCCATTTGAGGGGAAATGGTTCGGCTGCGGCCAATCAGGGTGTCCATCCCAGCCTGCTTTTCCTTCATTCATTGGCTGGTACGCGCTCCACACCGTGGGGTGGGTATTGTGTCGATTCCCCTCATGTTCGTTACTGTGCATCGAGTCGAGGATGTAATAGAGGTGCCGTATCGCCGAATCCCTGGCAAGTTCGTAGAAATAATACTTTTCCAGTCCCTTGATCACCATGAAGGTGAGCCACGGGAAGACACTGCCATGAAAGCCCTGTCCTTTTTTATCAAAAGCAGGATGGTCGACCGAAAGGGAAGGGAAGGGGTTCTCTGTTCCAAAGCTCTGGGGGTCCTTAAGTTTTGTTACAAGTTTTTCTGCACGTTCTTCGTTGGGGATCTCGGCGAGCAGGAGCCAATATGTCCCAAGCGTTTTTGTGGCGATCTGATTCTCATGCGCATCGAGGTCATAATAGAAACCGTCTTCAGCATTCCACATTTTTGAGTTAATTCTTGTTTTTATTGAAAAATAATCTCTCTTGTACTGAAACGAGGAATCTTTGTCATTCAAAATATCGCCGAGCGCGGAGAGGTAGAGCGCGTTCATCGCCATGGTGGCATTGAAATCGATAAAGTACCGCACATCGGTACGCGGGGTATTTTCCATGCCCGTGGAAGAGAGCGGCGTGGAAAAGAGGCCATTCGGCATTTTGAAATTTGTTTCAAGCCATTTGTAATGCTTGCTGAGCACGGGCATAACTTCTTTTACGCGCTTTTTGTTGGCCGTTTTGTGATAGAGGTTGAATTCTGCCCATGCAAGAAGAGGCAGTGTCACCCCAAGGGGGTTATCTGAAGGGAGGAGGGGCTCACCTGTCTCGATATCGTAGGCGGAGTGAATTGCGCCATCGGGCTCTTGAAGGGCGTACAGCGCGTCAAGTCCATTTGATGCCGAATAAATTCGATTACTATAAACGAGGAAAAAACTAGAAAAGATCTGTTCAAGAAAATCAAGCCTTTTCCGTTCAGGATAATAGAAAAATTTGATTTTGCTGATTTTTGTCTGGGTTCCTCCGTTTGTCCAGCAATCGGCAATCCATGCCCAAGTCCTGTCATAGATATCGACAAAATCCTGGTCATAGAAGTGGATATGAGGAAAATCCTTCTTATTCAAGTAGCTTACCCTCTTGATGAATATTTATCGTTCAATGAATTCACAGGTAACCGGAGAATCTTACATGAAATTACGCGAGATTCAATCATACCGTGATTTACTATACTCATTCCATATCCATTTGTCAAATTTATTTATATACAATAGATATCACATTTTCTTCTCCGGTGGAATTTATGTACGCCCAGTTTGGCAACGAAAATTCGATTACTTGGAACGGTCGCCTCCACTGTCCGCCGGGGGAGGGTCCGTCAGAAGCCGGCACTCTTCGATGGAACTGAGACCCCGGACGATGTCTTCCGCAAACGCGTCGCAGTCGGGCGCGCCGCAGGCCCCGCAGTCGATCCCGGGCAGCCGGTTTCGTATGCCCTCAATCTTCTCGGCCATCTGCAGAGCCTTCGACAGATCGGCGTCCAATACGAGCACCGGATTTGGGGGAAGCGGTTTTGTCCATTTGAACGCGATGCACCCCTTCTCGGTGGCGGGAAGGCCCGGGGGTTGGGGGCCCGGCCCTTGTCGCGCCGCGCGGTGATGATCCCGGGCCGTTGCACTGGCGGTGGAAGTCGGGAATGGATGCTGGTATCTCTGGCGCATCGTCGAGCGCGCGATATGGGGGTTCTCCACCGCCATCGGTCCGCCGACACAGCCACCGGGACACGCGAGCGCCTCGATGTACTGGATCGAGTCGATATTGCCGTTTTCGATGGCTTCGAAAAGCTCAATGACATTGGAAATGCCGTCTACAGACACCGCGTTTTCTATGTGAAGCGCGTCGAGTTCTCCATCCGACCGGGCCCAGCCCATGCCTGGTTCAAGGTCGCGCATGATCGGCAACAGATGCCGGCCCGAAGCGTTGCCTGATGGTGCGGCATCGACGCGCGAGGCGGAAGAGGGCGGCGAATCGAGCGCGCGCTTGAGCGAGGCGTACACATCCCCAAACGAAAAGACCGCGTCGATCGCTGACTGCTCGTATCCCAGGGGAGTCCGCACCGAGGTCACCTTCGCGGTACAGGGGCTGAGGAAGAATATGCCGATTCTCTGCGATGAAGAGCCTAGTCTTCTCCGCGCCTCGCGTGCGGCGATTTCCGAGGGAGGAAGTATGGGCATAAGGTTCGGGATCAGACTGGGGAATCGCTGCTGAATGAGCCGGACTATGACGGGGCAGGCGCTCGAGATGCGCGGTCTGAGGGCGTTCCGTGCGAGAATGCGGCGCGTCATTTCGGTCACGACGAGGGCCCCCCACGCCACGTCGAACACTTCATCGAACCCCGCGGAGTGAATCGCGTCGAAGATATCCCGCTGCGAATACTTTGTTCCGAATTGCGCGTAGAGAGAGGGGGCCGGAAGCGCGACCTTGATGTCGTACGCATCCATCATGAAGAGAGGATCGGAGACCGCTTTTTTCGCGCCTTTGGGGCATCGGCGGATGCATTCGCCACAGTCGATGCACCGATCTTCGAATATTTTGGCCTTTCCGTTTCTGACTCTAATGGCTTTGGTCGGACAGAATTTGATGCAAGTCGTACAGCCGACACAGAGATCCGCGTCGAGCAGGACAGAATGGAAGGTGTGGAATGTGGCTGAAGATTGATTCGCTGGGATCGAACTCACTTATGCTTCTCCCGCAGGAAGACAGAAGTGCATCTGCACCGTTGTTCCTTTGTTTGGTTCACTTTGTATAATAAGCTCGTCGGCGTTTTTTTTCATATTGGGCAGCCCCATGCCCGCGCCAAAGCCCATGTCCCGTATCTCTTCCGGGGCGGTCGAATATCCCTCCTGCATCGCGAGTTCGATGTCGGCGATACCCGGCCCGTGATCGATAAAACGAGAGGTGATTTCCCCCGGCAGTATTTCGATTTCGGCCCGCCCCCCGCCCCCATGAATGGCGATGTTCATTTCGGCCTCATACATAGCGATCGCGATTCTCTTGATGAGGGCCGGGGGCAATCCAAGTTGGGTCAGACGGTGTTTCGTGTCGGTTGAGGCCTTGCCCGCGGCGGAAAAGTCCAATCGGGGAATGATGTATTCAATGATCACGACGACAGGTCCTTACGGTGGTATGCATCTTAGTAAGAGGAATCTCCTTTTATTCCGGCCTGATAGAGCTTTCCGCAGGCTATGAACATGCTGTCGCGGGTCTTCATGAGGACAATGCCCTGCTCCTGTGCCATTTGGATCATTTCAGCGGATGGCTTCTTGCCGCGGACGAAGATGACCAGACGGATATCCATGAGGTCGGCGGTGCGCAGCACCTGGGGGTTGGTAAGTCCCGTGAGCAGGGCCACCCGCTCTTTGACGAATGCGATGACGTCGCTCATCAGATCGCAGCCGCACGCGGTCCCGATATCGAGGCGGTCCGCAATTTCCTTGCCAGCGACAATCTCCGCGTTCAAAATCTGAACAATCTCATTGGCACGCATCCTGTCTGACTCCTAAAGAGAGGATCTCCCGCGGAAAGAGCGGGCGAGGGTCAATCGATCCGCATATTCGAGGTCGCCGCCTACAGGGATACCCGTGGCCAGTCTTGTGACTCGAACGGGTTCTTTTTCAAGTAGTTTCTTCAAATAGAGGGCCGTCGTGTCGCCCTCTATGGTGGGGTTTGTCGCGATGACGACTTCCTGGATGGGAACAGATGTTGGAAGGGATTTTTGGATTCTCTGAATAAGTTTCCCGATATTGAGATGGTCCGGCCCGACGCCTTCGAGAGGGGACAGCAAGCCGCCGAGCACATGATAAAGCCCTCTGAACTCCTTCGACGCCTCTATGGTTATGACATCCTGGGGTTGCTCCACGACACACACGATGCTTCGGTCGCGGGCGGCGTCGGAACATACCTGGCACAACTCGGATTCACAGTACGAGCCACATTCGGGGCAGAAATGGATCGTCGCCCGCAATGTCCGGATGCGCTCGGCGAGCGCCTCGCTGAAGGAGATGTCGGACTTGAGAAGCGAATACGCGATTCGAAGTGCGCTTTTTCGGCCAAGCCCCGGCAGGCGGGTAAGCAGCGAAACGAGATCTTCGATGGCTTTCATGGCTGATCCTTTTGACCGTTACGCCTCTGTCCCCGGGAAATTGCCGAAGGGCATTCCTGGCCCTAATCCTCCCAGAGAACCGGCAAATTCATTTTGAATAGCTTCTTTGACTTTCTCCGCCGCATTATGATGGGCGGCGCGGATAAGGTCCTGGAGCAGGGGGATGTCTTTAAATTCCGATAGTTCTGGAGAAATATAGCATTCAAGCAGCTCCATGCTTCCTGAAAGCGTGACCTTGACCATGCCGCCGCCGGCCTGGCCCGTGGCCTGGATCGCGCTCATTTTTTTCTGCATCTCTTCGGCCTGCGACTTCAGGGCCTGAGGATTCTTCAACATATCAAAAATATTTGATATATCCATTATTACCTCCAGTTTCGTTACACGGTATCAATCAAGATTTTCTTCGTCGACATTGATGGATTCCTCGGCATCTTCAGAAAACTCAGAAGGCCCGGAGGCGTTCTTCGGTAAAGGGTACTGGGGCTCCGAAGGTTCAAGGGAAGAAGTTGCAGAAGGTATTCTGGTCGCAAGGACTTTGCCTTTGAACATTTTTCGAATGAATTCGACGGTTCGGGCATCGGTTTCGGGGAGCGCATGGTCGTCCTGGCCCGGCGTGGTATTTTCCCATTCGGCGTTGGTATCGATTTCCGTTTCCGTAAATGAGTTTTCAGAAGATACGGGGCCGTCGTATTCAGTATCGGATTCCGTCCGCACGTCGGCGCTTCGGTCTTTTAATTCCGCCGGCGGACGTGTGGCCTTTTGGGGTAGTTCCCTCTGGCGAGGTTGAGACGAGGGATTCCCCTGGTCCTTCGCGAAGTGAGGTTCTATGGCGCAGGGCGTTCCGAGAATCTGGGCTCCCGTCTCCGCGATGAGTGAGGAGAACCGGGAAATGAGGTCCATCTCCACGCGATTCATCACGGGAATGATGAACCCGTTGTGCTTTGGGGTCCATTCCGCGGATTTTTCAAGCGCCGACGCCAGAAAAAGGTTCTGGCCGCGTAGTTTGGCGATAATTTTTTTCTTCAACTCAGGAGAAGAGAGAGGACCCGACGCGGGCGCGGAGACTTCCGTCGTCTCTTCGGGGCCCGGCTGTGGGCGCGCGTTCTGGTCACGGAGGAGCGGCGCGCTATGGATGTCGGCGCTATTGTTTTGGCGTCCCTGAAAAGGGAGGGAAGCATCCTTTTCTCGCTGTCCATGGGAAGGTGTCTCTTTCGCGTTGATGGCCTTTTGTACGGAATGAAGCGCCTCGGACAATGCAATCGGGCTAATATATGATTTGATGTGGCATAATTTGGCCACCGCCAATTCGAGTTCATACCGTGGTTCAATCGTTTCCTTGAGATGACGGTATGTATCGAGGAGCAGGGCGATTGCGTATTCAACCTGCGCCTTCGAGAGGGATTCGAGCACCGAAGGCTCGAACGCTG
Source organism: Spirochaetaceae bacterium UBA5556 (assembly GCA_002425765.1). GTDB lineage: Bacteria > Spirochaetota > Spirochaetia > Treponematales > Rectinemataceae > Rectinema. The sequence goes on from DIMW01000003.1 coordinate 26,590, forward strand.
TCCGGGGCGCGCTCAATAGACCTTCTTTCTGCACTCCATACAGCATAAGCAGGACGGAACGACAGTAGTCAACCGTATCGGTCAAGAATTGTTCGGGAGATACTCCTCTCTCAAGGATTTCATCGAGCACATTGAACGCTTCTTTTGTGTCGCTTGAGACAATGGCGCGAAACAGGTCATTCAGGCGATCGAAGCCCACCAATCCGAGCGTGTCGCGTATATTCCGCGCGGTGATCTTTGCTCCCGAGAAAGACGCGATCTGGTCGAAAAGCGTGTAGGCATCCCTGACCGAGCCGGCCGCCTCACGGGCTATCCAGAGAAGAGCCTCCTCTTCGGCCTCGACTCCGGTTTCGGCGGCGGCCTGTCGCAGCAGCCGGAGAATTGTCTCGATGGGGACGAGCCTGAAATTGAACTGCTGGCAGCGGCTCTTTATGGTCGCGGGGACTTTGTGCGGCTCGGTCGTCGCGAAAATAAAGACAATGTAGGGGGGAGGTTCCTCGATGGTCTTGAGCAGCGCGTTGAACGCGTTCATGGAGAGCATGTGGACTTCGTCGATGATGTAGATTTTATAGCGGCCCGAATTGGGCGCGAAGAGCACTTCGTCTTTTATCTGGCGGATATTGTCCACCGAAGTGTTTGAGGCGCCGTCGATCTCGATGACATCGAGGGAAGTTCCGCTTGAGATGGCGAGGCAGGAAGGGCAGGTTCCGCAAGGCTGTGCGGTCGGCCCATGCTCGCAATTGAGCGCCTTGGCGAGAATGCGCGCCGTGCTGGTCTTTCCGCATCCCCGGGGCCCGGAAAAAAGGTAGGCGTGCGCGATGCGTCCCCGTTCAAGAGATGCAATGAGGGTCGCGGTGACAAAGTTCTGTCCGGCAAGCTGTTCGAAGCTTTGGGGGCGCTTGCGTGTCGCGGTGACTTCAAAGGGCATGTAGGAAAAATAGCATGACGGGATGGAAGGGTAAAGCAGTCAAAGCGCATAAAGCCAGGCGCTCTGCGGCACCGCACCTGCTGCGTACCGTTGCTTCCTTCCGGACCTGGCGGGGTTAGGCAGTGGTTACGAGCACAGTGCCTGGCCTTATGCGCTCGAACTGCAAGCGGAGAGAGAGGGATTTGAACCCTCGGTACCCTTACGGGTACACGCGACTTCCAATCGCGCACCTTCGGCCGCTCGGTCATCTCTCCAGGGGTAGAATCGCTCCCAAAAATAAGAGCAATTTTGAGAAAACCGAGGTCCCCGGCTCGCGGTTTTCCATCGCGGAGAGAGGGGGATTCGAACCCCCGGAACCCAGAGGGTTCAACGGTTTTCGAGACCGCCCGATTCAACCGCTCTCGCATCTCTCCAATAAAAAAGTGAGGCTAAGAGGATTCGAACCTCCGACCTTCAGATCCGCAATCTGAAGCTCTATCCAGCTGAGCTATAGCCTCACGAAGAACCGGAGAGGGAGGGATTCGAACCCTCGGTACCCTTTAGAGGTACAACTCCTTAGCAGGGAGCCCGATTCGGCCTCTCTCGCACCTCTCCTAAAACCAGATGGTTTATGACGGAGCAGGGGGGATTCGAACCCCCGGTACCTTGCGGTACAGCGGTTTTCAAGACCGTCTCCTTAAACCCCTCGGACACCGCTCCAATCTAAGCAAACCATTCGGCGAGAATCGACAATACGAGAAAGCGGGGCAATTGTCAAGGGCTGCGGCGGTCTTCAGTCCGCGAACCGCCGTCCCTGAAAGGAACCCCGGCGCGCGAGTTCCTCTTCCAGGAGGCGCGCCAAAATATGTTTGTCCGTCGGCGGGTGGATGTTGATCGACTCCTCGGGACGGAAGTCCGCGGAGATGCGCATGATCTCGGCTGAAGGGGGCAGCACTTCGAGGCAATCGGCGATGAGCCCCGGCAGTCGCGCGGGATGCATGGCGACGATCTCCCCGGCGGGAAAACACCGGGCAAACGCGGAGCCTTTCACAATGCGGAAATCGTGGAATTTGACGCCGTCCGTCCCCGCTTTCGCGGCCAGTCGCGCGGTTGCGGCCATCATCGCGCGCGATTCTCCGGGCAGCCCGAGCATGAGATGCGTCGTGCGCTTTAAATGGCAACGCCCCGCGATTTCCATGGCGTCAAGAAAGACCTGTGCGCCATGGTTTCGCCGGATGAACGAAAGGGTCTCTTCGTGTGCCGATTGCAGGCCAAGCTCGACCCATACTTCCATCCCCTGCTCCCTATAGGCGGCGAGGAGTTCCGCTTTCTCCCGGTCGAAGCAGTCGGGACGGGTCGAGACGATAATACCCTTTAGCGGGCCCGCTCTGGAGGCACGGGAGTCGGGCCGGGCAAGAGGTGCCTCGCCGACTTTTTCATACACTCGCCAGAAGGCACCGATGGTTGTGTCGTAGACGCGGGACAGGGTTTCGACGGAGGCGTTGGTGCAGGTGTAGGCCTGAAAGTAAAGGAAAAATGCGTTCGCGTGGTAGCGCCTCCGCGTGAACAGGAGGGCGCGTTCGATCTGTTCTTCGATGCCGGGGACGAATGTCCAGGTTTTCTGATACGCGGAAATATTGCCGTCGGGGGCGCAGAAACGACAGCCTCCACGCAGTCGGTCGGGACTTCTGTGGGGGCAGGTAAAACCGGCGTCGACGCCGAGCCGCCAGACCTGTTCGCCATAGCGAGCCTTGAGGCATCGAGAATGCCAATTGATGCGCGGCGCTGTTTCCTGCCTCTGTCCCTGCACGGTGAGTCTGCCCTTCTCCTTTGCTGACTTTCGTCCGTTCACTATGATACCATGACAGACAAGGATTATGCGAGCGATGAAGAAAAAGAGGTACGGGTGCGGCGCGGGTTTTTCCGGTGGCCTCGCCGTTTTTTTGCTGGTTTCTTTCCTGTCGGGATGTGGCCAAGCGCCTCAGACCGCGTCGGTGTGGACCGACGTCCCCGAACTCGTCATCGCCGCGCAGATTTTCAATAAGGAAAACAGTCTGTTCGCCGTCGATATTGAGTATAAGGCGAATGCCGCTTCCGAAGTAAAAAAGACGAGCAGACCTCCCTCCCTTGTAATCGCGAAATACCTGCTCTCCAAGCCTCTGGCGAAAAAATTTGATTCCCTGGATGATCTTTTTTCGAAGTACTATCTGGATCCGAACGACCTATACCCAGCGCTGCTGAGCGCGGGCACGCAGGGCGCGGCGCATATTCTGATGCCCATGTCGTTCGACTGCATGGTGCTGGTGGAAAGAAAGTCCGGAAACGCGAGCGCCGGCGTCACGGTGCTCAGTCCCGAAGCGCTTCAGCGTTCGTCGGAAGCGTTTACAAGTATCAAGAATAACGAAATAAGTGCGATGGGATTTTCTCCCCGGTGGAATCTGGAATTTGCGGAAGACTGGCTTCTTGCGGGTGGCTCCGGCTTCTCACTGAACCAGAACTGGAAATCCACCTCGGCACTCAAGCCGGACGATCCAAATTCGTGGCCTGTTCTATGGGAGAGGGAAAATCTCGAAAAATCCGTCGAAGCTCTTTTGGCGCTCAATTCGGGTGTGACGGCAGAACAGGAAAACGCTTTTACTTTTACCTATTTCAACAAACCCGGCTATCAACTCGTGCTTGAGAACCGGGTACTCTACTGGCCAATGAAGGCGAGCGAGTTTTTCAGGCTGCCTTATTCGGCTAAAACGCAGTTGCGATATCGTTTTCCGGAAGTGAACCAAAAGATTTTCTTGACGGCGGACACGCGCTATATGGGAATTCCCAAGGGGGCGAAAAACAAGAAGGCCGCGCTGGCGTTCGCGCGCTGGCTTCTGGTCGCGGGAAACCAGGAAAAGATCTGGCGGGAAATGCAGTCGCAACAACTGCTGCCCGACTATATCGGTCCCTTTGGGGGATTCAGCAGTATAGTGCGGATGAATGAAACCGTTTTCTCCCGTTACTTTCCGGAATATGCCCAGAACCCGCTTGTGCCTTCCGCGTTGCCGATTGTCGCGGCTCTTCCCGACTACTGGGACAGTTTTTCACGCGATTTCTTGCGTCACTGGCTGGGGGACGTTCTCGCCGGATCCACGGAGGGAGGCTCCGTCGATGAGCGTTTCGGTACCGCGCTCGAGCAGTATTTGGGGACTATGCCCGATTGGCTCGTTTCAAGTCGTTAGAAGCCGCTTCGACGGAAGTCGACGAGTCCGCGATATCCTCGAATTTTTTAAAAAGCGCTTCGTATTCCTTGAGAGTCGAGCATCGCACCGCGTGGGCCCGGAGCGCTGCCCCGCCGGCGAATCCCTTTGTATACGCGCAGAAATGTTTGCGGAATTCGATACACGCGGTTCTCTCTCCCAGATACCGTATGGCAAGCCCGAGATGGCGGGCGGCCGTCCGCGCGATGATCCTCGGGGACAGAGGTTCACCCGCGCGCTCCGCGTCCGTCTGTCCCGCAAGGGCTCTCAGCTCGGAAAAAATAAAGGGATTTCCGATCGCGCCGCGCGCGATCATGACGCCGTCACAGTCTGTCGTGCGCAGCATGGAGATCGCGTCTTGCGCGCTGAAGACATCGCCCGAGCCGAACACCGGAACGGGGCTCTGTCCGGCGAGCGTTCTGATCGCCTCCCAGTCCGCTTTGCCCGAATAGCCCTGTGCCCTGGTTCTCCCGTGCAGCGTTATGGCGCGGGCGCCCGCCTCTATGGCGGCCGAGGCGGTATCGGGATAGTTGATGGAGTTCTGGTCCCAGCCCGTACGCAATTTGACCGAAATGGGGACCGAAGTCGCCCCGCGCATAGCCCGGACTATTTCGCCGATTCGCTCGGGCGTTCTCAGGAGCGCCGAACCCGCCCCCGCCCTTATGATTTTGGGAACGGGGCAGCCACAGTTGAGGTCTATCAGGACGGGTCCGTACGCCGATACGATTTCGGCCGCCTTTGCCATGGTCGCCGGGTTCGCCCCGAAAAGCTGGACCGCGTATTGTCGTTCGACCGGATCGCGCACGAGGAGTTTCTTTGTTTTGGCGTGGCCGCGGATAAGCGCCTCCGCGCTCACCATCTCGGTATAGCAGAGCGCCGCGCCGAGTTCGGCGCACACGGCGCGGAAGGCGGCGTCCGAATAGCCGGCGACAGGCGCGAGGAAAAACGGGGCCGTCCCCCCTTCTTCTCCGAGCGAAAAAAGGAAGGATGTCTTATGGTTCATGGCGAATTCCCGCGCGCGGCGCATCCGTGAGCCCGCAAGGAAGAACATGGGGGCCTGCGTCTTCCGCGTGCCTCCGAACCGGGTTTGGCCCGCCGGCCGTTCCCTCAGGGATTGAGTCTGAAGAACCGGCAGGCGTTCTGATAGGTCGTCTCTGCGATTTCTTCCACATCGATATTCAGGAAATCCGCAAGGAACTGCGCCGTGGACGGGAGGTACTCAGGCATATTGCGCTTGTTCCTGTACTCGGCGGGGACCATGAAGGGCGCCTCGCTCTCGAGAAGTATGCGGTCGAGCGGAAGAAACGCGACGGTCTCGTGCAGGTTGCGCGCATTTCGGTAGGTCAGGTTGCCCGCGAACGAGAAATAGATATCGAGACCCAGGTCGAGAATATCCGCCGCGTACGCGGCATTTTCCGAATAGCAGTGCAGCACGGCCCCGGCGGGAGGCATTCTGTCCTTCAGAATATCGAGCACGTCTTTGCCCGCCTCGCGGTTGTGGATGATGACCGGAAGGTTGAGGCGCGCGGCGATTTCGAGCTGATCGATGAAGAGCTCAATCTGGCTGCGCTTGTCGCCGAACTTGTGGTAGTAATCGAGGCCGATCTCGCCTATCGCGATGACGTGGGGCAGTTTTATGGATTCTTCGATGAAGCGCTGCCAATCTCTTCCGGGGTTGTTCACTTCCGAGGGAGAAACGCCGACGGCATGATAGACATGCTCCGCAGGCTTCAAGTTTTCGTATACCTGTTTGAAGTCCACAAGACTGTTGCAGATGCTGACAATACGGCTGACTCCGGCAAGTTTCGCTTGCTGGCAAACGAGGAGCTGTTCAATCGGGTCATCGTAAATAAGCCCGATGTGGGCGTGAGTATCAAAATACCTCATGGTTTTTCCGCTATAAAAAATGGTGGGCAGCCCATACGGACTGTCGTTAAATGTAACATGGAGGCGCGTCAGCGTCAACAGTGATTTATTTTACTGTGAATTGCGCGCATTGTGTCAGAGAATGATCTCCCGGTTCATCCCGACTCTCCCAAATGGTTACATTTCGAAATCCTGCCCCAGATATGTCTCGCGCGCAAGGGGGTTGTCGATGATGCTCTGCGGTTCCCCATGCGCGACGATAATTCCTTTATTGATGATATATGCGCGCGTGGTGATGGCGAGCGTGTCGCGGACGTTGTGGTCGGTGAGAAGGACACCGATTCCCCTTGCGGAGAGGGATCGTATAAGGAGTTTGATTTCGCGGATCGCGATGGGGTCGATGCCGGTAAAGGGTTCGTCGAGGAGCAGGAATTTCGGCTCGATGGCCAGCGCGCGCGCGATTTCCGTTCGGCGGCGCTCACCACCGGACAGAGTGTAGGCTGGCTGTCCTGCAACGTGGGCGATACCGAATTCTTCCATGAGAGTGCGCGCTTTTTCCTTGCGTCCCGACGGTGGCAAGCCGCTGCGCGCTTCAAGCACCGCGAGGATATTCTCTTCGACAGTCAGGCGGCGGAATATCGACGGTTCCTGGGGAAGGTACGAGATTCCGAGCATGGCCCGCTTGAACATGGGGAGCCGGTCAATCTGTGTGCCGTTGAAGCGGACATTACCTGCGCTCGGTTTGAGGAATCCCGCGATCATGTAGAAAATGGTGGTTTTCCCCGCGCCGTTTGGCCCCAAGAGGCCCACGACTTCCCCGGTTCCCATGGAAAAACTGACGTCGGCAACAGCGAGATTCCTTCCGAATGACTTGCGCAGGCGGGATGCTTCAAGCGTCGCGGTGCTCATTGCGGTGTGGATTTTTCCTTTGGAGTGATGTCTCCGGAGACCTCGCCGGAGATCTGGAGGTTCGACCAGTCCGAAATCGCGGAAATGACATCGCCCTTGAGGGTGCCCTCCTCCGTGACCGCGATCGCGCCTCCGTGAAGCTTGATCTCTTCCGTGTCGCGGTTGTAGTGCGCGTATTCGGCACGAATCGACATATCTTCTTTCAGGACGAGCACAGAGACGGCCGCTTCAAAAATGGACTGTTGCTGATCGAATCTGACCCATTCGGCATCGATGATGGTATTGTTCTTCGTGTCGTTGACGGCGACCTTGCCCTGGGCCACGCCGATTTCCGTGTCTCTCTGATAATTGAGCTTCTCCGCGACGAGAGAGAAACCTTTTTCGGTATCGTTGACGGTGACATTTCCGCTGCACGCGACGTTTACGTAATCTTCGCCGCTGAGTTCGACGCGGTCGGCGGTGATGATAAGGCTGCCTGTAATGATTTTGACCGAACCTGTGAGAATAGTATCCTGTTTGTCTTTTGCGAGGACTCCCTGGACGCTGCGCGCGCTGAAGGATATGGGCTTTTTGCCGCCGGTGGGCTGGGCTGGCGCCACGGGAGATGTAGTCTGGGCAAATCCTGCCGGTAACGCCCCGACCGTCACCGCGATCACGAGGAGCCACAAGGGCGCTCTTGTTTTCATAGATTTATTTTACCTCATATTATTGATAAACGGAACCGGATACGTTTTCCCGGATTTCGTAATACTTCTGCTTCACGTCAAAGAGGAGGCCCTTGCCGGCCATCAGCAGCTGGTCCTTCGCTTTTATCACGACGTCTGTATCGTCTGGTGTTTCGAATATGTCGAGGGCCCGCTTGTACGTGATCTTTTTGGTTTCGAAAGAGACGTCCCCTTCCGCGCTCCTGACATGCACATACCCTGAAAATTCGGCATCGCCGCTTGTCTCATAGAACACAGCCTTGTCCGCTTCTCCTGACGCGGAGACCGACCCGTCATCGGTGTTGTAGGTGGTGAAGGCGAGACTGTCAATTTCCAGGCGCTGATCGGCCTCGTACCATCTGGCGAGATGTGCGGAGATTTGCATCGAGAGCTTTCCGCCACGGTATTCTTTTCTTGTCAGATCGACGAAGCGGGCGTCGGGGGGCTCTGACTGTGCGGCATTTGTGTTTTCTTCTAGCTGCTGACTGCAGGAAGAGGCTACCAAAGACAGGGTGCAGGCGAGGCACAGCACCACGATGAGTCGAAGCGGCCTTTTTAGTGCTTTTTTGTAGCCTCCCATGGAGGTGCGCTCCTCGCGCTGGTCATGATTCGGAATGACTCAGCGCCGCTTTAATGAATTCCCGAAATAGAGGATGCGGCGAGGTCGGACGCGATTTGAACTCCGGATGGAACTGTACGCCGACAGACCACCTGTGGTTTGGCCACTCGCAGGCCTCGACAAGCTCGCCGTTTGGCGTTGTCGCGCTCACGGTGAGATGATGGGCCTCAAGCTCGGCGCGGGCGTCATTGTTGACTTCGTAGCGGTGGCGATGCCGCTCGCTGATCTTTTCGGTCCCATAGGCAGAGCGGGCAAACGAATTGGGCCTTGTAATCGCGTCGTACGCGCCGAGCCGCATGGTCCCGCCATAATTCTTGATCTTTGTCTGTTCTTCAAGAAGACACACCACCGGGTGCGGCGTCGATTTGTTGAACTCGGTCGAGTGCGCGTCCTGCCAGCCAAGCACCGAGCGCGCGTATTCGATGACCATGATCTGCATGCCGAGGCAGATACCCAGATAGGGAATGCCGTGCTCCCGCGCGTAGCGCGCCGCACGGATCATGCCTTCGATGCCGCGCTCGCCGAATCCGCCGGGAACGAGTATGCCATGAATGTCTTTAAAAACAGCGCCCAAGTCTGCGTTCGGATCTTCGAGCCGCGATGAATCGATTTTTTCGATCTCGAGTCCCGCGTGGTGCGCGATGCCTCCGTGGCACAGCGCCTCCCATATCGATTTGTAGGAATCGTGCAGGTCCATGTATTTACCGACGACCGCGATTTTTACCTTGCAGTTCGGTTTGGTGACGGCCTGGACGACGGTCTCCCATTTGCCGAGTTCGGCGTGACGGCTTTCGACGTTCATTTTGCGCAGCAGGAACGTATCCAACTTCTGGTTGTAGAAGACGAGAGGCACTTCATAGATGGTGGGGGCGTCGTAGCCGCTTATGACCCCTTCTTCCTCAACGTTGGTGAAGAGCGATATCTTGTGCCTCAAGCCCTCGCTCAGGGGTTTTGTCGAGCGGAGGATAAGGGCATCGGGCTGTATCCCGACCTCCTGCAGCTCCTTGACGGCATGCTGTGTGGGCTTCGTCTTAATTTCGCCGCCGGAAACGGAAGGGACCAGCGTGACATGGATGGAGATGGCGTTCTGTTTGCCGAATTCATGGATAAGCTGGCGGCATGCCTCCAGAAAGGGTACCGACTCTATATCGCCGACCGTTCCGCCGATCTCCACGATCGTCATGTCGACTTCGGGGTTGCTTGCGACGGCGAGGATGCGCTGCTTGATTTCGTCGGTAATATGGGGAACGACCTGGACAGTGCGGCCTAAGTATTCTCCGGCTCTCTCTTTTTCGATGACCGACTTGTAGACTTGCCCGGTAGTGATGGAGTTGGCCCGGCTCAGTTTCGCGGTGGTGAATCTGCCATAGTTGCCGAGATCGAGATCCGTTTCGGCACCATCGTCGGTGACGTAGACCTCACCATGTTGGTAGGGACTCATCGTACCGGCATCGACATTGAGGTAGGGGTCGATTTTGACCATCTGCACGGCAAATCCGCGCGCTTCCATGAGAGCGCCGATTGAGGACGCGGCGATCCCTTTCCCAAGAGAAGAGCACACGCCTCCGGTTACGAACAATAGCTTTCTCATGGGTCTTCAGTATCCCAAATTCCCGCAGGGACTGTCAATCCTGCCTGACCCGGGATGTCGCCATACACTGACACATAAGACTGCGGTCTGGTGGTATAATGATAGACGATGAATCATGAACAGCTGCTCGCGCAGGGGCTGGCGGCCCTCGATTTTGATATCTCGGGCGGGATTCTCGAAGCACTGTCGCGATATCTTGATGAACTGGAACGGTGGAATCCCCTCTATGGGCTCGTCAACGCCGAGGGCGAGGACCTCGTCATAAAGCATGTGCTCGACAGTCTGGCTCCCTGGCGGGTGTTGGCGGAGCTGCTGACGGATGTCGGGGATCCTGTCGCGCAGGACGGGAAAGTACGCGTCGCCGATATCGGCACCGGCGCGGGATTCCCCGGCATCCCGCTCTCCATGGCGTTTCCCGAGCATTCTTTCATTCTGATAGAGCGGCTCGACAGGAGGGTACGCTTCCTGGAAAACGTGGTGACGCTTCTGAGCCTCGACAATGTCGAAATTCGTCAGAGCACGGTGGAAAACGAACGCGGACCGCTGCAGTGCGTCGTGTTTCGCGCGCTGAAGCCCTTTGGGGACAGGAAGTTGTTTCGATCGATATGGAAAAAGATACAGCCTGGCGGGGCACTGTGTGCCTACAAAGGGCGAATAATGCACGCGAAGCTTGAACTCGCCGAGCTCTCGGATGATCCGGTGCTTGGCGGCTTGGTGGAAAATGCCCGGATTGTGCCAGTATGGGTTCCTTTTTTGGAAGAAGAGCGCTGCGTGGTCGTCGCGAAGAAGTGCCCTGAAGATCGCGGACGCGAGCCCCGGCCCGCCGTGTTTTAGCTCTGCTCGCGCTCAATGAGAAAGGAGCGCATCGAGACGGTTGCATTTTGAAATGATTCGTAGAAAAAACTTACATGGTCCTCGGGCTCTTTCAGCGCGAGCGCGGCGATGGCCGGCAAGATGTGCTCAGGCGTGGGAATGGCCGGAGAATGGCCAAGATTTTGCAATGTAAATTCGCTGAGCGCTACGGCATCTCCGGCTTGAACGAGCGTGGCTATCTTTTTATCCGCTTCGGTGGCCCATGTGGGGGAGGGGGTATTGATGTTTTTGCTCATTTCGTAAATGTTGTGCACCAGCCCGCCGCTTCCTATGAGCAAGATTCCTCTGCGTCGGAGCGGCGCAAGTGCTTTCCCAACCTCAATGATTTTTGAAGTGTCGATGTGATAAGAAAGACTCATTTCGACCACAGGGATATTGGCCTCAGGATACATATGGACGAGGATACCCCAAACGCTTACATCGAGCCCCCGTTTGGGATCGGTTTTGGCAGAGATGTCTGATGAACGCAGAAGATCGCAGATCGCCTCTGCAAGGTCGGGCTCTCCCGGTGGCTCATAGTCAATTTCATGCAATTCTTGCTGAAATTCGATGCTGTCGAATATTTGTCGGGGACGAGGGGAGCTGGTGACGTGGATTTCCGGGGTACTCCAGTGGGCTGCCATCACCGCAATACCAAGTGGTACTGGAATACGCGTTTTAAGTTCGTTCAGCGATTTGGCGAAATCATTGTTCAGCGCCGCGTTTATTGGAAGCCCATGCCCGGCGAAAATGACAGGCATAATACCAGATGATTCGACGGCCCTACCATCCATATCAGTCTCAGCACTCATAATGTGTAGAATAATTCATGGTAAATCCCTGCGCAATAAAAAGACCGGGGTTTAACCACACTCAACGTCGTTTTTTATGAAGAAAAATTCCATGGTTGGGCGTGCTTCAGATCAACACGCCCGGAAGAGAAAGGGACACCTTCGAGTTCAAGGAGGCGCTGCTTCATGGTAATGCCGCCCTGGTAGCCGGCCAGGCTTCCATTCGAGGCGATGACGCGGTGACATGGGATGAGAAGAGGTAGCGGATTGTGTGAAAGCGCGTGCGCGACGGCGCGAAAAGCCAGAGGATTGCCGCTTGCCCGAGCAAGCTCCCGATACGTGCTGATGTGCCCGAAGGGAATAGTGGCCTCGAGCATAAGTACTTTTTGTTGAAAAACGCCGAAAGGCCGGAGGCTCTCTTCAAGAAGGGAAAAGGGCAGATGGACGGGTCGCCCCGCAAGGATAGCCTGAAGCAACGGGGCGATTGATTCGATGGTAGGGGACGGAACGCTGTCCTTATCCCAAAGTGTCAGGCGCGGGAAATCCGTCCGGGCCCGCTCGATTTGCGTCGTGCCGTCTTTGGGCAGATAGATTCGGCAGAGTCTTGAGGTATCCCGGCCTTCCCAGAGAATGAGAATGTCGCCAGATGAAGATGAAAGAGGAACGCAAAAAGTTGGGGCGTGGAATAGTGCAGAGGAATTCATACTGATGATACCTCCTTAGAAATCCGATGGGCGAGGACACCCTGATTGTCGGCGTGCAAAGGAACAATGTGCCATGGGTACCGGGCGCGCGCCGCGATGACGGAAGCCAGGCTCTGCTCTGTTTTTTCGGGGACAGAGGGTTCGAATACCGCCAGGATTGTGGGCCCTGAACCAGAGAGCCACACTGCGGCGGCGTTCTGTGCCCGGCATGCGGTCTCGACAATCTCGAAATCGGGGATGAGGGGGCGGCGGTATGGCTCGTGAATCCGGTCTTCGCAGGCGCGGCTAAGCAAACTCAAGTCTGCTTTCTGTATCGCGAGGGCGGTGAGTACCGCGTGCGAGAGAGAATGGACGACGTCCGAGCGAGGGTAGGAGCTGGGGAGCGCTTTGCGGGCGACGCTTGTCTCGAGATTGAAATCGGGAATGCATGCGGCGAAGCGCCACGCTTCGGGCAGAGCGCTTCGGCTGACGATGATTTTCTGCCCCGCCAGGGCCGCGGCGGCGAAGCCCCCATAGATGGCCGGGGCCGCGTTGTCGGGGTGACCTTCGACATCAGTCGCCGCGCGGAGAAGAAAGTCCAGGTTTTCCGGTCTGCGCAGAAGATCGGAACACGCAAGCTCCGTTCCCCCCTCTGCCCCTGTCTGGAGCAGAAGGGCGGCCGCCGCTCCTGCCACCGCGAGGGCCGCGCTTGAACCAAGGCCTCTGGCCGGGGGAATGGGTGAGACGAATTCGACGGCGATTTCGGGGACAGAGGTTTGCAGGATAGAGCACGCGTGGCGAAATGAGCGCAGGAAGAGATTGTCTTCGCCGGCCCATTGGGGCGGACATCCCTTAAGGTGTGTCGTGGCGGCTCTTTCGATACGGAATGTGTTTGACAGCGACAGCGCGATTCCCAGACAGTCGAAGCCGGGGCCGAGATTCGCGCTTGTCGCGGGGACTTCGATCTCTATCATAAAGACCTCGCCGAATCTAATTGTTTTTCAAGGGTGGCTTGAGGAGGCTGATGAGCAAAATCGGCGAGCAGTGAGGCGAGGTCCGATTCTCCGGAGGTTGTACGGTGCCGAATTTTGGCGTCGGCGAGTGCCGCGATGGGCGTGGGAACAGGGATACCGGTGATATGGGAAAGTTCGAAGGCGAGTTGGAGATCACCGGTGTTTTCGTGTGAAGAGAACAGTGGCCCTTGGAGTGCCGCGAGACAGGCGGCGGGGAATTTGAAGGGACTTGCGGTCGCGGCGATGACGACAGGGGCCGGGGTTTCAATCTCCGTCCCTCTTTTCTTTATCGATTCATGCGCGACCGCACAGGCGACCGCGGTGTGTGGATCGACGAGCCTGCCGTGCGCTTCCCACATGTGCCGGATGCTCACAAGCGTTTGACTATCATCTGCCCATCCCGCAGAGAAATCAGCGATTTTCGTACGGCTATGCTCAGGCAGCTGAAAAAAACCCTCGTGCTCGAATTTGCTCATCATGGCCGCGACGAGTTCAGGATTATCATCGAGTGCAAGGTACAAGAGCCGTTCAAGATTGCTGGAGACCAGGATGTCCATCGAAGGGCTGAGAGTCTTTGAGAATTCTCTCCGTCTGTCGTAGAGGCCTGTGCTGAAAAAATCGTGCAGAATCCGGTTTGAGTTCGAAGCACACACGAGTTTTCGTATGGGAATGCCCATCGCCTTTGCATAGCGGGCGGCCAGGATGTCGCCGAAATTGCCGCTCGGCACGACGACATCGAAGGGTCTGTCTCTCTCCAAGGCGCCTGAAAAAATCAAATCGCGCCAGGCCTTCACATAGTACACGATTTGCGGCAAGAGCCTTCCGATGTTGATCGAGTTTGCGGAGCTGAGGCGGAGCCCATAGAAAGGCGAATCGGGATCATTCGCGGTTTGGAAGATGGCCTTGACCGTCCGCTGGGCGTCGTCGAAATTGCCCCGCAGGCCGACGACAAACCGGCCGTCCGCGGGGACGGAGGTCATCTGAAGACGCTGTATTTCGCTTGTCCCCTCGGCGGGATAAATGACCGCTATGCGAATCCCGGGCTGCCCGCCGAGACCGGCGAGGGCCGCGGAGCCGGTATCGCCCGAAGTCGCGGTGAGTATGAGCATCGGCTCATCGATGCCGCATTCTTCGCGACTTTTCCCCAGCAGTCCGCCCAGGAGGCTGAGGGCGAGGTCCTTGAACGCGCAGGTCCTGCCGTGGAAGAGTTCGAGCAGAAAAAGGGAAGGTGCGCCGCTCGTGCCGGGAAGCCTGACATCGCAGCCCAGAGAACCGGCCGCGGCGAGAGGTACAATCTCCTGGACATCGAACATGGGGGAGTCGCCAGTACTCGAATATGCTTCCTCGATGAGGGGCCGGAGCTCGTGTTCCGGCCAGTCGAACCATGGAGACAGCACCATCCACGCCAGCTCGGCATACGGGAGGCCCGGTTCTGAAAGTGCCTCGGGCGGCAGCCGCGGTATTTCGCGGGGGACAAAAAGCCCGCCATCCTTAGGCATTCCCTGCACGATAGCCTCTGCGATGCTCACATTGACAAGAGCATTCCGTGTACTCGTATAGCGGACAGCCATGTTCATGAGCATACAGGACTCGTGAATATGAGAAAAGCCCACCGCCGTGTCGCAGTGGGCTTTTCAGATTCAAAATGATTGGCAAGGGCGCCTGAACGTGGTGTGGTTTCAAGCTACCCTGAGATCTTTGCGCGTCACATCTTGTTGAAGTCGAGAGGCACAGACGGATCGCGCTTGCCGAGCTCGACATTGAGCATGAAAAGGCCCTGCGCGGAATTGCCGAGCAGATCGATATTCTGCAGGATTTCTGTCGCGTTCTTTTCTTCTTCAACCTGTTCGTTTATGTACCATTGTACAAAAGTCTGTGTCGCGTAGTCTTTCTCGGAGATGGCGAGATCCATGATTTCGCGGATGCTCGCGGTGACGCCCTGTTCATGGGCAAGGACATGCTGAAAGAGGGGCTTTACGTCTTTCTCTTTGAATTCGGGCGTGTCGATTTTGGCAAACGCGACGACCGCGTTCTGGTCATGGAGGTATTCCACGAATTTCATCGCGTGGAACATCTCCTCGTGATACTGAACCGTGAGCCATTTCCCGATTCCGGTATAGCCGGATTCGTTCATTCTGGCGGCCATTGCGAGATAGAGATATGCAGAATACATTTCGCGATTGATCTGAAGATTTATCCGGTCGACCATTTTCTGTGATACCATAATTTCGCTCCATAGTAGTAATTCGATATTGAGCGGTCGGGCCGCTTTTGATTTTAATATAATGATTTTTATATAAAGGGCAAAATCGTTCAGAGCCGCGCAATCTCGTCATGCCGGAAACAACTCACGAGATGGTCGTTGACGATACCGATCGCCTGCAGGTGCGCGTAAATCGTCACGGAACCCACAAAGGCGAAACCAGCCTCGTGCATTTCACCGCTGATCAGGTCCGAGAGTTCAGTGCGGGCGGGAATTTCCGAAATGCTGTGCCAGCGGTTGGTAATCGGCCGCCCGCCCGTAAAGCCCCATATCCAGCTGTCGAATGAACCGTGCCGTTCCTCGATGGCAAGAAAAACGCGGGCGTTTGTCACCGCCGCCTCAAGTTTTCGCCTGTTGCGTATGAGGCCGGCATCCAGAAGCAGGCGCTCGATATCTTTTTCGGAATAAAGGGCGACGCGCTCCGGATCGAAATCGGCGAAGGCCCTGCGGTAGGCCTCGCGTTTACCGAGGATCGTGCGCCACGAGAGCCCCGCCTGCTGTGTCTCGAGCAGCAGAAATTCGAAATGCGTGCGTTCATCGTGCACCGGAGTGCCCCATTCTTCATCGTGATACCGCACATACACAGGATCGTCTCCACACCATGGGCATCTGTTCATATGGCGATGATAGCATGAACGGAAACAAAATGGGATTGATTTAACGATTCGGATGCGTATAATTATGGGTATGGCTGCGTGATTCAGCATTTTTTACAAATTCAGGCAGCTTTGGAGGACAGCATGAAAAAATTGAAAATCGCTGCAGTTGTGCTTCTGGTGGCTGTGTTTGCGGCAAGTCCTGTGCTCGCACAGAACGTTACGAACGATGTCCATGCCGAAAAGGGTAATTTTGATGTGTTGGGCGGCATCGGTTATGGATGGAAAGGATTTGGAGTCAGTGGCGGGGTTGAATATATTGTGCAGAAATTTCCGATTTCGGGCTTCCCTCTTTCGATGGGTGTCATGGGGCTCGCAGGGGTGGATTTCGGTACAAGCACCAATCTTTCCGTCGCGGGGATGGCCACACTTCACTGGGGCATGAAAGCGTATAAGGACTTCCCCGAATTTCTGCGGAATTTCGACTGGTATATAGGGCTGGGTATGGGCGTCGGGATTATTCCCACACGCTTTGGCCTTTCTTCGGGCGGCGGCGTTTCGTATTATTTGAACAACAAACTTGCGATCGATCTTCATTCGTACTATATCAATTATTTTGTCGGAGGGGGATCCGGCTTCAGCGAAACGATCGGCGTCCGGTATGCGTTGAAATAAGGGGCAAGGTCGTTTTATAATCCGCATGGAGCGCGCGGCTTTCATTTTTGAAGGTCGCGCGTTTTTTTATACATGGCTTTTGTGATTTGTGAGCTCTTTCGTTCTCAGAATCATTGCCCCGACAAGAGCACACCTGTTCGGATTTGAAGTGTGAAGACTTTTGAGCCCGTATAGCTTCCATAAAGACTTATTGTGGCGGGCGCGAGCCCGAATGCCCGTGCTTCGAATGAAAAGGAGAGACCTGTCGCCCAGTCGCTCATATGAAAGTTCTCGCCTGAGGCATTGCTCCATCGGGTGTCAAAGAATGGTGCGAGCTCAAAATTTCGGCACAACAATGCTTCGGCCATGTCGAGGTACATGTCTCGCAGCACGACCGCTATTTCAATATTGGTGATCAAGTCGGAGAGTGCTGAGCCTCTGGATGCTGAGCTCCGAAACCCATCGAATTTTGATTCGGCGAATTCCTGCCCGTTGAGAGAGACTTTCGCAAAGGCGCGGGCTTTAGGGGTGATCCAGGTTGAACGAAGGCCTCCCATCAGGGTGCTTTGGATACCCGCCGCTATTTGGGCCCCGGAGGTGTTTTCGACAAATGCGCCCGCCTCTGCTGAATACCAGGGCTGCAGAAGAGCCCCGGTTTTTGAGAATTTCTGGGTTGAGAGCGCCTCTACAAGTCCCAATGTCTGCCATGTCGCGACCGCGCCCATTGTTGTTAGGAATACATCACCGCCAAGCTGAAAACCGATTTTGTTGTTTTGTAATGCCGTGGTACTTTTAACGAGCCCGGAGAATTCCCAATATTCAGGCTTGTGGTCCAAAATATAGGTACTGCCATATACTCCCCAGAGGCGCGTCGTAAGCCAAAGGTTGAGGCTCCCTATAGGATTGGCCCGTATGCCTGTTTCAACCGCCCATTCTTTTCCTGGTTCAGGTCCCAGGGCGGAAAAATAAGAGATTCCTGCCCTGAGTTTGGAAATTGAAAATGCGAGGGATGCCCCCACACACGGCTCTGTTCCCGTTTCGCCCGGCACACGCGAGAATGGTTCTAATAGCCTGAGAATTGGCACTCCTCTCATCATGAATGATGCCGAGGGCATCTCGCCGCTTTGAAGCTGCCGGATGGTGCGGATAAGGCTGTCATGGATGCGCGAGCGATGTTCAAAGAAGTCGGAAGGCGGCGAATTCTCAAGGTGCGAGCGCACATCGGGATTGAGTTTTTCAAGTGCCGCCGTTGCGCTCTGTTCGCCTTTCGAGATGATGATGTCCGGGTCGCTGAATTGCATGTAGGAAAGGTTTTCGACATCATTTCGGATAACGAACGCGTTGGATTTTTGGATCTCTTCCATGCCCACGCGCGTCTTCCCTATATCCACCGCGCGATTGAGCACCGTTATCGGGCTTGAGAAATTCATTGTGCGGTCGTAGAAAGCGGTTGAGATGATCAGTCGATCGCTGAGTTGAAGGGCCGGCTCGACAGGCGCGATGATTGTCGCTCCTGCGTCGATGAGCTCAAAGTTGTCGAAGGGCTGGGGCTCAAAAATTGCGGGCATCGCGAAGGCGCTTGTCATCACACGGTCGAAAGGGCCCTCCGCGATCCATATCTGTTGGCGAAACTTGAGGTCCTCGGCCGTTACGATGATGGGTATCTCAGTTTCCGAGAGATCGAGTTTTCCTATAAGCTTTCGAAGCGTTGCCCTGAAAATTTCGGTATTTATGAGCCCGCCATTGGTGGGAATAACGATATTAAAATAGGATTCGAGCGGGATTGCATGAAGGAGCATCTGAATATCGTCGGGAGAATAGCCTGAGGCATAGAGCATACCGACGATGGCGCCCATAGAACTCGCGACAATGAAATCGGGATATATGCCGGCTTTTTCGAGCGCTTTTAGAACGCCGATGTGGGCATACGCGCGGGCAGAACCCCCACAGAGCACAAGACCCAGCGGCGGTCTCTGTGGGGCTGGGGTGGGGCTGGATTGTTGTATGCGCCCACCTTCTCCGAGTCTTTGCAGGAACGTGGTTTTCCCTAAGAATACCGGCTCTGTAATATTCCTGAGAGCATCACCTTTGGGGAATTCGGTATCGAATGTGCTAGGGAATGGTTGCGTTGGAGATGGGTTTTGCTGGGCAATCAGCGGTATACGTACCAGACTTGCGAATGCGAAGAGAACCGCAATCCGCGCCATATGCAAATCCAACGACGTTTTCATTCTTTTACTATATACCAGCGAAAGATAGATTCGGAAGAGCGGAATCGTGGAAATTGCCGGGTACTTCTTCCGGCGCCTCGACATCGTATGACATAATTTGCTATTCTCTTACCATGCAGAATGATGATGATTCTTCGAGTGACCCTGACTGTTGCCTTTCTCCTGCCGGCGCGGCATCCCTAACGATACGCCCCGGCTCCTCTGAAGGGGCGTGCCATGGCGACTGAACTTATTATCCTGCTTGTGCTCGTCCTGCTCAATGGATTTTTTTCTCTCTCCGAGATGGCGCTTGTCTCTTCGCGCAAGGTGAGGCTTAAGACCGAAGCGGACAAAGGGAAAAAAGCGTATAAACTTGCGCTCAGGGCGCGGGAATCGCCGAGCCGATATCTTTCGACAATTCAAATTGCGATCACGCTCATCGGCATTCTGACGGGAACGGTGAGCGGTACAACGTTTTCCCATTGGTTGGCGCAGTGGCTGTCGAAGTGGGCCTTCCTCGAAGAATACGCGGCTTCGGTTTCAGTGGCCGTAGTGGTATTGGCGATAACCGTTCTTTCTGTGGTGATCGGAGAGCTCGTTCCCAAATCCATCGCCCTTCATAATCCCGAGCGCATCGCTGTGCTCACCATTCAGCCCATGCACGCGCTGAGTGTCATTTTCTTTCCCGTAGTCAAGTTTTTATCGTCTGTCACCGACGGGATCATAAAGCTTTTCGGACTTTCCCGTCACCCCGAATCTGCAATTACGCCGGAGGAGGTGAAGATCCTTGTAGAACAGGGGGAAGAATCGGGGGTGTTCGAGGCGGCCGAGCGCGAGATGGTGGAAGAGGTGCTGAGTCTGGATGACAGGCGGGTCACGCTGTTTATGACGCCACGGACGGATGTGGTGGCGCTTGATGTGGCGGATTCGCGCGAGGCCCACACTCGGGTCATCATCGAGAACGCCGAATTCGGTTATCTGCCTGTCGTCGATGGCGATCTGGACCACACAAAGGGCATGCTGGCCGTAAAGCAGGCGCTGACTCATTTGGCGGAGGGACATTTTGTCGGTGTCGAAGAGTACATGGAACCGGCCGTCCTGATTCCGGAGACATTTTCCGGTCTGCAGGCGCTCGGCATTCTCCGCGATGCAAAGAAATCGGCAGGGCTTATTATCGACGAATTTGGCGGTGTATCGGGTCTCGTGGCGATCAGCGACTTGCTCGAGGCCATGGCCAATATTTCGGATATCGAGCAGGAAACGGCGCCGCAGATTTTCAGACGAAGCGACGGTTCGTATCTTGTCGACGGCTCGATGCCGATCGATGAATTCGCCGAGAATCTCGAACTCGATATCGGGGCTGTCTCGAGTGAGGATTACGACACCGTGGCGGGCTTTGTGCTGCACTGCGCAGGTTCGATCCCTAAGGCCGGCGATGTGATCGAATGGGCGCCCCTGCACATCGAAGTCGTCGATATGGACGGCAAGCGAATCGACAAAGTGCTCGTGAAAAAATCGGAATGAGCTTTTCGATTGCGCTTTCTGGCCCTCCGGAGAGAGGCTCGCGCCTAACGTCGCTTTTTGAAAATCCAGTGCTTTTGTAACATAAAATTGAAAAAGACCGATACAAGGGCGTCGACGGCGAGCTTTGTAAACTTGTAGTCTATTTTTGTGAGCGAGGTGAGCAGGAAAGTTCCACTCGATTTCAGTGCAATGCTGCCGAGGACCATTGGACAGAACATTATCAGCTGTTGAAATACGGAATATCTGTAAGGGGCTTCCTTTGAATAGAACCCCCACACTCTGTTCACGCTGAAATTGACGGCGGCTCCGGCGATGCCCCCGAAGACGATCGAAATGGTGTAGTGTATGTGCAGCAATTCGGTGAGGGCAATCATGACTCCATAATCGACGACACCCCCGATGAAAGAGGATATCTGTGCCTTGGAAAACACCAGGATTGAACGCAGCATTTCACATGCTTTCTATTTTGCCTTCGATATCGGACATTGGGGATACGTTCTTCTTGTTCTCCTGTTCGTCGCGCCGCTCGGCGATTCTCGCCAGTTTCTTGAATTCGAGAAGGTTTGAACCGGCGAGGATAATATCGGCCAATGCAGTCATGTAGACGATGCTCCCCTGAAATATTACTTCGATCACCATGAATAAAGAGATGAGGATCCTGGCTTCGGTCGGACCCAGTTTTCCCGCGTCGATGGAATATTCCCCGCTGATCTTGTATCGCAGAAGGGCGATGATGATCTCAAGCCCATAGAGAACAATGAAGGCATAGCCTAAAAGTTTTGAGAGCCCCTGAGCGTATAGTATAAACCCAAGGCCGACCAGCACGATGCCTATCCAATCCACCACCAGATCGAGCGAAAATCCATACCATTTTCGGGGCTTGTTTCGGTAGTACGCGATGCGTCCATCGAGCGAATCGCCGAACCATGAGATGGCAAAGCCGGCGACACCCATCAGGAGGAATCTCGGGTCGACTGTTTTTCCGAGAATGAAGCTCAGGAACACGATCACGTTCCCCAAAAAGCCGATACCTGTTAACATGTTGGAACTGACCCAGGAAGGGATGTATTGAACGAGGAATGCAATGGTGTTCTGTTCCTGTTTTTTGAGCAGGTTGGTCCGGTTTCGGCCCTGTCCGATGGCAAGCAGGATATCGTCAAATGGAGAGTTTGTTTTTTGTTTCATTGTCATTCCTTTCAGGCATCATTTTAGCGTCCTCTCTGGGCACCATAAAGGACAAAGTTAAATTTCTCAGAGTAACTGGTTAAAAATATATATATTTGACAGATGCGTCAAGAAAGGGTATTTATTGGAGAACAACCGTCATGATGTATAGAAAGAAACTGCTGTATATCGCTCTCTATGCAGTTGGAATGGCATATCTCGAGGCTGCGGTAGTGGTATATTTGCGGCGATTGTATGGCATTACCGATTTGATGGCCAGTATTCCCCCTTTTGCCCCGCAGATATCGGTCATTGAGGTGGGGCGTGAAATTGCGACGCTCGTTATGCTGCTTGCAGTAGGACTTTTGTCGGGGAAGAAGCTCCAGTCGAAGATTGGGTTTGCGGTCTATGCGTTTGGTCTTTGGGACATTATGTATTATGCGTGGCTTGCCGTGTTCATTGGATGGCCCAAGTCTTTGCTTGATTGGGATTTACTCTTTCTTGTTCCCTTGCCATGGTGGGGACCTGTCATTACACCAGTGATGATCGCGGGCCTCATGGTGCTATGCGGGAGCAGACTGGCAGCGCTTGAGGATGAGGAGCAGATGATACACCCGACAAAGGCAGAAATGCTTCTGCTGGTATTGGGAATTTGCATAATATTGTATGTGTTCATGGCTGACGCAATCGCGTGGCTGCCCGCGGGCATCGAGGCACTGGGCAGGCTTCGTCCCACATCATTTTTGTGGCAGTATTTTTTCATTGGATATTTCATGGCGGCTTACTCTGCGTGGCGCATTTTGACCAGACCGTCTGCTGGAAAGCCAGGCCTCAGAGATTTTGGGAGGGAAGACAATGTATCATAATGCAGAAGGGTATTGCCTTGTTCTTAGCGGCGGCGGAGCCAAGGGTGTCTATCATATCGGAGTCTGGCAAGCTCTCCAGCAGATGGAAATTCCCGTGAGAGCTTTCCTGGGCACTTCGATTGGTGCAGTCATGGCAGCGTTTCTTGCGCAAGGTTCGGGGAAGTTTTTGGAAAGGCTGGGACAGGAAATTACTGTTGACAATGTGATCAGTTTACCGGCCGGATTCGCAAAAGATGGAGAGATATCTATTGGACTGCACACTATATCGAGCATACCCCATTTACTCACTTCGATTGTGAACAATAAGGGACTTGATACCAAACCCCTCAGGCGTCTCATCAGCGACAACCTCGACGAAGAGTTGCTCAGAAAAAGCGGGAAGGATTTCGGTGTGGTCACCATCGATGTGACAAATCTGAAGCCCCGTGAAGTGTTCCTTGAAGATATGGAGTATGGGAAGGTGGTCGATTATATCATGGCGAGCTCGGCTTTCCCCGGCTTCAAGAATCCGCAGATTGACGGGAAATCCTTCATGGACGGAGGAATGTATGACAATATTCCCTATGCAATGGCCAGAAAACGGGGATATCGGGAGATCATCATTTCCGATATTTCGGGCATAGGAAGGGCGCGAAAACCCCAAATTGATGGCTCCATCACCATTTACATCAAAAATTCAATCGATATGGGCTGGGTTCTGGATATGAACAGAGATTTTTTGAACACATTCATGAGGCTTGGTTATCTTGATACGATGCGGACCTTTGGTCGCCTTGTGGGGTATTCCTATTTTGTACAGCCTGACAATGAGCTTGAGAAAGTGTACGTTCCGGATTCTTCGATACCGCTCAACAAAAAGCCGCAGTATATGTGCTATGACCAGAGAAACCTTCTCATTGCCCTCGAATGCGCAGCCTCGATTCTGGATGTTGAAAGAGTCCATGCCTATTCTTATGAAGAGCTTGAACAGGCGATTCTGAAAAACGCGTACGCGACGGAGGACAAGATAGCCAGAGTTGTCCAAACATCGAAAGAGAGGATCATTCCTCTGATGAAAGAGTTGAAAGAGACTATCCTCAGCAGAGAGCTTACAGAATGTCCATATTACTATTACCGTCTGATAAGAGCGTTGTTTCAGCCATCCGCTTCTGAAATTCTGAAAAGGGCCCTGGAGAGGCTCAATCCAGAGTTGCCGATAGGTGTGGCCTGGATCGCTTGCCACGTGTCGGGAAATTCTGTCGCTATCCCCGGGTTTGCAGCAAAAAAGACTGAATGAACCAGCGGTGCAGGGGTGCTCCTGGCAGTAGTTCGGGATGGAAGGTGGCGGCGACGATCGAGC
Organism: Spirochaetaceae bacterium UBA5556; assembly: GCA_002425765.1. GTDB lineage: Bacteria > Spirochaetota > Spirochaetia > Treponematales > Rectinemataceae > Rectinema. Next base: position 50,377 of record DIMW01000003.1, read on the forward strand.
CTTGACGCACCATGACAGGCTCTTCCCGGTGGGTTGCGATGACTTTGACTCCCTCTCCTAGCGTGGTGATTTTCGGGGCACGGATAAATACGCCGTCGATAGTGCCTATCTGGGGAATGTCGGTCCGCACTGGCGCGTGGAAGCTGTCGATCTGGCGTCCATAGGCGTTGCGCAGAACAGTGACATCGAGAACCCCGAGTCTGGTCTGATCGCTGTCCTCTATGTTTTTGGCGAGCAGAATAAGGCCGGCACAGGTAGCCAGGACGGGCATGCCTTGTTCGATGCGGGTCTTGAGCGTTTCGAACATGCCGAAACGCTCAAGGAGCATGCCCATGACGGTGCTCTCCCCGCCAGGGATGATAAGGGCGTCAATACTTTCAAGGTCGGAGAGGCGCCGCACTTCTACGATCGTTATCGACGCAATGTCCGTCCGCGCGAACGCCTTTCCGTGGGCCTCGTAATCTCCCTGAAACGCCAGAAGCCCGATGCGCGGATCACTCACCAGCCTCTCCCGGCGATTTTCTGGTTTTCGGCGAGCTCATCGAGGCCGATGCCGACCATCGGCGCCCCGAGGTCTTCCGAAATTTCCGCGAGAATTTTCGAGTCCTTATAGTTGACGACTGCCGAGACAATCGCCGTGGCGCGGCGCTCCGGGTTGCCGGACTTGAAAATGCCTGAGCCGACAAAGACCGATTCCGCGCCGAGCTGCATCATTAGCGCTGCATCTGCGGGGGTCGCGACACCGCCCGCGGAGAAGTTCGGAACGGGGAGTTTGCCGGTCTTCGCGACCTCCCAGACAAGCTCAAAGGGCGCTCCCAGCTCTTTCGCCGCGGTCATGAGTTCCTCGTCGCGAAGGCTTGCCAACCGCGCGATGCCGTCGCGTACGGCGCGCATGTGCCGCACTGCTTCGATGATATCGCCAGTGCCGGCCTCACCTTTGGTGCGGATCATGGCCGCGCCTTCGCCGATACGGCGAAGCGCTTCGCCGAGATCGCGGCAGCCGCAGACGAACGGTACCTTGAAATCATGCTTGAAGACGTGATAGTGATCGTCGGCGGGGGTGAGCACTTCGGACTCGTCGATGAAGTCGATGCCGAGCGCCTCAAGAATCTGCGCCTCCACAAAATGTCCGATGCGGCACTTCGCCATGACGGGAATCGAGACCGCGTCCTGTATCTCTTTGATGATCTTCGGATCGGACATGCGGGCGACGCCACCCTGCGCGCGAATGTCGGCCGGAACACGTTCGAGGGCCATGACGGCGCACGCTCCCGCTTTTTCCGCGATCTTCGCCTGCGCCGCATTGGTGACATCCATGATAACGCCGCCCTTGAGCATCTCCGCGAGTCCGACTTTTATGCGCCACTGCTCGCTCTGGCGACTTGACCAGAGGTTCTTTTCCATATTTGTATCTCCTCGCTATTCGCTGGCCAGTAAGGAAGTTGACTAATTGTAGAAGCATACACTAGCGAAAAAAGGTACTTTGCGCAAGGGCGGACAGGAGCCTTTTAGGCTGTCCGGCCGCATGGTACTATTTTCAAATGAAGATACTTGTTACAGGAGCATCCGGACTACTCGGCCGCTCGCTCATGAGACTTCTGGCGGGGCGCCCTGATTTCGAGGTGAGGGGTGTCGCTTTTTCGAGGGCGGCGCTACCGCTTGAAAAGCTGGATTTGACCGACGAGAGCGCGGTCGCGCTGTTTTTTGCTCAGTATCGGCCTGACGTGGTGATGCATCTGGCCGCCGAGCGACGCCCCGACGTCGTCGATACGGAACTGCCGAAGGCGCAGGCGATCAATGTGGACGCGACGCGGATTGTCGCGCGTGAATGCTCGAAACACAGAGCTTTTCTGCTGCTCGTCTCCACCGATTATGTCTATGACGGCTCATCGCCGCCGTATTACCCCAGCTCCCCTGTCCATCCTCTCAACGCATATGGCCGCATGAAACTGGAAGCAGAGTATACCGCCGAAATGGCGCTTTCCGGCGCCGTACCTTCCTCCGGAGGGCACCCCGCCGGCGCCGTGCTGCGCATTCCGGTTCTCTATGGGCCCGTGGAATCGCTCCGGGAGTCTTCGGTCACGGAAGTGGCTCTTGCCCTCAAATCCAGCTCACCTCAAAAAGTGGATCACTGGGCCCGACGATATCCGGCGCATGTCGATGATGTTTCGTCCGCGATAATGGCCGTTGTCGATGCGTGTCTGAGAGGAAAGGGCGACTTTGGTCCCTTCCCCCGCTTTTTGCTCTCGGGCGACCATGCCTACACGAAGTATGAGATGGTGCAGATCATGGCCAGAACGCTGGGCCTCGATGCGAGCCACTTGCGGCCCGACCCCTCGCCGCCATCTGGCGCTCTCCGCCCGCGCGACTGCCACATGGACACCTCGCTCCTTGAATCGCTCGGCTGGTATCAGAAAAAGGAATTCGAATCGGAGATAGGCGGAATTTTGAGACCGTTTTTCTTCTGAAGCAGGCGAGGCACTCCCTTGGCCCCGGCGCCACGAGTAGAGGGTCTTGCTGTCAAACACAGGGCGCCCGGATCTGACTAATCTTCCATATCAAAAATCTTCCCCGGGTTCATGATGAGATTCGGGTCCCAGGCGCGCTTGATGGTTTTGAGAAGCTCAAGCTCGGTGGGGCTCATGAATTTTTTCATGAAGTCTTTGCGCTTGAGACCGATGCCGTGTTCGCCCGAGATTTTGCCGCCCAGTTTCGTGATGGCCTCGTACAGCGCCGCGAGGGACAGAGGTTCGATGCGGTGCCAGTCTTCCATGGGCATATTGGGATCTTTGACAAGAGTCGCGTGGAGATTGCCGTCGCCCGCGTGCCCGTAGCAGGGAATGGTGATGCCGAATTGTCCGGAGATCCGGTCGAGTTCCGGAATGACGGCGGGAATCGCCGCGGGGGGTACGACGATGTCTTCGAGGCTCTGGATGGGGCAGTAGACCTTGAAGGCCTCGGCGACGTTCCTGCGAATCGCCCAGAGGCGCTCCTGCGTCGTGCGGTTGTCCGCTACATAGACTTCGATGGCTCCCCGCTCCATGCACAGGTCGCCCACGGCCTCTGCTTCGCTCTCGACAAGGGCGGGGTTCCTGCCGTCCATCTCGATGAGCAGCATCGCGCCGCACTCCGCGTACGGCAGATTCTCGTTCAGATAGGCGCAGGAAGTCTCCACACTCCGGCGGTCCATGAATTCGATGGCGGTCGGGATGAGGCCTTTGGAGAGAATGACGGGGACGCAGGATATCGCCTCCTGGGGGCTGCGGAAGAGTACGAGCAGGTCGGATTTCGCGGCGGGCAGGCCGATGAGCTTGATGATGGCCGCGGTCGCGATGCCGAGCGTTCCTTCAGAGCCGACGATGAGGTGGACAAGGTCGTAGCCGGTCACGTCTTTGGCGAGCTTTCCTCCTAGCCAGACGACTTCGCCCGCGGGCGTGACGAATTCGAGCCCGAGGATATAGCGCGATGTCACGCCATATTTTATCGCCTTCCCTCCGCCCGCGTTTTCCGCGATGTTGCCACCGAGGGTACAGGTCTCCAGGCTCATGGGATAGCCGGCGTAGAACAGACCTCTGTCCCTGACGAGATTGTTGATCTCGTTGGTGACGATGCCGGTCTCGACGGTCATGGTGAGATTGTCGTAGTCGATTTCTCGGACGTGGTTCATCTTTTCGAGCGACAGCACGATGCCGCCGTAGACCGGGATGGCGCCGCCCGAAAGCCCGCTCCCCGCGCCGCGGGGAGTGACGGGTATGCGAGCGCGGTTCGCGAGTCTGACGATTTCGGAGACAGCCGTGGTCGACTGGGGCGTCACGACGACATCGGGCATGTGGCCATATTCTTCCTTGGAGGTTTCGTCGTGGGAAAAGGTCTCGATGCGGGAGGGATCGAGAAGAACATTCCGTTCTCCGGCGATGCGGATGAGCTCGCCGATGATTTGTTTGTCGATGTGATTATATGTCATCTTTATGCCCCCTTGGAGGTGTCGGCCCTGTTTTCAGCGACATGCGGGGCTGCTGCCGGGGTGTCTGACGAAAGTATGGAAGGCTCGTGCGGCGCGGCGCCGGTGGATCGTTGTCGCAGGCGCGCCGTGAGCCGAGGCAGAATCTCAAAGAGGTCTCCCACTATCGCGAGGTCGGCGACGGCGTGGATGGGCGCGTCGGGATCGGTATTGATCGAGATGATCGTCCTGGCGGTGCGAATGCCCGCCAAGTGCTGGATGGCGCCGGAAATCCCCGCACCCAGGTAGATTTCGGGCGATATGGTTTTGCCGCTGAGCCCTACTTGGTGAGAATAGGAAATCCACCCTCTGTCGACCGCTTCTCGACTTGCTCCGACCACCGCGCCGAGGCTGTGGGCAAGTTCGCGGATAAGCTTGAAATTGTCGGCTTTCTTGAGCCCGCGGCCGCCCGAGACGACGATGCGCGCGCCTTCGAGGTTTTCGAAATCCTTAATGTTGCTCTCCATGGAGAGGACTTGAACCGGCGACCTGGGAGTGTCTTTTTTCGTCAGAGATTCGTACGACAGGCGAATCACCGCTCCCCGGCGTTCAGGATCGGGAGACAGAGGCTGCATCGAATGCGGGCGGACTGTGGCCATCTGGGGCTTGTGGCGTGCCGTTTTGATAGTGGCCATGATATTGCCGCCTATCGCGGGCCGTGTCTGGAGAAGGAGGCCCGTCCCTTCTTCAATGGCGAGTTCGGTACAGTCGGCGGTGAGCCCCGTGCCAAGCTTCGCCGCGAGATAGGGCATGAGGGTGCGCCCCGTTGTCGTGGCCGCGGCAAGGAAGACTTCGGGGTTGCGTGCGCGGACGAGGTTTGCCAACGCCTCGACCCAACGTTCGCAGATAAAGTTGCCGAGAAGCGGAGATTCAATCGCGACAACCCTGTCCGCGCCGTGGGCGATCAGCGCACCCGCGTCCTTTTCGGAAAGAGCCGAGGTGAGCACTACGGCCGCCAAAAGCGCCCCGCGGTTGTCCGCGAGTGCCCGGGCCCGCGCGAGCAGCTCAAACGAGGCTATGTCGAGGCCGCTCGAACGGCGCTCCGCCAGTATCCAGAATTCAGGTTTTGCAGGGGCCGCTGCGGTGTCGGGACTTGGCGCGCCTCCTGCAATTGGAGAGCGTTCCAGGGCAGAGCTTAAAGCAGAAGAAGTGGCAAAAGGCGATGAAGGGGTGGACGCTCCGTCCTCAACCGTGGCCTTGTCAAGAATGCCCTTCTTCTCAAAAAGCGCCAGGATGTGATCGATTGCCTTTTCGATGCCCGCTTCGTCAGCGGCCACGATTCGCAGGCCATTGCGCGCAACTTTCGGATAAAAAATCTTTGTGACGCGTGTCGGCGAGCCGATAAGCCCTGTGGTGGCAGGATCAAGACCGAGGTCACTGGCTCCCCAACGCGCAATCTCCTCACTTCGGGCGAATTTTTTGCCGCGCAGGGTCGGGAGGCGCGGCGAAGCGATCTCCTTTACGACCGTAACAAGACACGGCGGCGCAGCCTCGAGCACCTGATAGCCCTCCTCGGTGAGGCGGCGGACACGGATCGCCGCTGGCGTGGTTTTATGGAGAAAAACGCTGTCGGCGGTCGTCGTGTCGGACAAGGGGGCGGCCTCGATTTCCAGGGAGCTTACATACGTGAGAACAGGAAGATCGAGCCATGCGGCGACTGCGGGGCCGACCTGTCCGGTGTCTCCGTCGGTCGCCCGTTCGCCCGCGAGGATGAGGTCAACGTCCCCCACGCGTCGGACCGCTTCGGCCAGCACCCGCGACGTCGCCCAGGTGTCCGAACCGGCAAAGGCCCTGTCGGTCAGCAGAATCGCGCCGTCGCAGCCCATCGAAAGCGACTCCCTGAGGGCCCGCTCCGCGTCCGGAGGTCCCATCGAGAGCGCCGTGACGCGGGCTCCGAGCTTCTCTTTCAGCACGAGCGCCTCTTCGATCGCGTACAGATCGAGAGGGTTTATGATGCTCTCGAGCCCCGAGCGCACCATCGTGCCGGTCTCCGGATCCATTTTGACCTTGTCGGTTTCGGGTACTTGTTTAATGAGAACGAGGATATGCATTCAGACTCTCCGGGGCTTTAGTGTGGCACATGCTCGTCCTTTCCGGCAAGTATGGATAAATATTTTTTTCAACTATTTGTCCGAATTTAAAAAATTTTTTTGAAAAAATGTCACACTGCTTGAAACTCCGATCAATACCGCAAGGGGTGTTTGTTCGACATCAACCGGGCGATCGAGCGCGTGTCAAAAGTTTGCTTGGAGCGGGCTGAATGCGGGCGGCCGCGTGTCACGCGACTTTTTGCTTGTCAACTTCGAGATATCTGAGGCTTCACACGGTCTCTTTTCGGGTTTCTATCGTTTATAATCCTCTCAAAATGAGATGGAGCTGTCCAGTTCAGATTCCTGGACAGCTCCATCTCGTTAGACCATTTACACGTATATCGACGATACTAGAATTATTGTGTGATTTTTTTGTCCGACAGCACGATCTCTTTATGAAGCACCTCAGTGATGAACTTCACCACAGACTGATCGTAAATCAGATGTGGGTATCCCGGCTGAGTCTTGGCCCAAAGCTGGAATTGCTTCATGGTTTTTTTGTTGGCCAGGATGTTGTCCCTGAAATTGGCGTTATACTCAAGTCCGGGATTCAACTCCTTGCCGACCAGCGTCTGGAATTCGGAGAATTTCTTTTCGGAAAAATCTCCGGAAGACAGGACTTCCGGCAGGAAGGATGCGGCGACTCTTCCGCCGATCATGGAAGACGGGATGCCGTATTCAAATGCCGCTTCTGCCGAACTGACGGCGTCGCCAATGACCACCGCCCCCGGCGCGTAATTCTTTTCAATTTTGCGGCTGCCGGGCAGACGCCAGCCTTTTAGCTTCTCAACCGGCCTGGCATTATGCATGCGTTCCCGGCCGAATTTCGTGTTTTCGCACCACCACTGGAACAGCCCTTCCAGCGTCATGCCTGTTTCGCGCAGATACTTTTCGGCAATCGTGATGCCTACGCTCGCATATTTGCCTTGATACAGCGGTGCGACCCATGTCAGACAGATCGGGCTGTAGGTCGGCTTGGGTAAGGTGGAAGGCGTATAGAATTCCTCGAACTTGCCCTCCTCCATTCCTTCCACACCGTCATAGTAGGCCCGTCCGGCATAGAGGATATATTCGGGATCCTCTTTATAAATGCCGAGCTGTCTTGCCAGCGCCGAATGACTCCCGTCGGCGATGACGACCGCATCCGCTTCCACTTCGATTTCCCTGTTGTTGTAGATGCCTTTGATGCCTCTGACCACGCCGCGCCGGATGATCAATTCTTCGGCCTGGAAATTTTCCATAAAGTCGGCTCCGGACGTCAAAGCCCCGCGACGGATAATGTCGTCGCCGATGCGGCGGGGAGCGATGAGCCACGGTTCCACATCAAAGTCCGCGTACTCCTCATCAGGGTCGATGATGCGGAGGGCCTTTGGATTGCAGGCGGCCGCCGCTTTCATTTCATCCATGATGCCCATATCTTCGAAAAACGGATAGAGCGCCGGAAGATACGAATCTCCACAGATTTTATCGCGGGGCCATGTTTCTTTATCGATGAGCAGGACGTCTATACCCGCCTTTGCGAGATAAAACGCCGCGGTACTTCCCCCGGGCCCCGCACCGACCACAACAACCTGTCTTTTCATTTCTCTCCTCCTTTTGCAACCGGTTCCATGGTGATAACGTCACCCTCTGGACACTCCCTCTGGCATATGCCACAGCCGATGCATCTCTCTTCGTCAACCACTTGGTAGCCACAGCGAAGACAGCGAAGGACCTCCATCTGGGCAGCCTCATCGTCAAAGCCTCCCTCGACCTCATCGAAAGAATGAATTCTCGATTCAGCGGCCAGCATGGGGATTTCGGGGCGGATGGATTTACGACGGTTATAGGGATAAATTTTTTCCGATAGTGGCGCACTGTGTAGTTCATGCGTATCCATGGGGTCTTTCAGGGTGCGCCCGCGGAGGGCTGCATCCACGTTCAGCGCGACTTTTCTGCCCGAGGCCATCGCATCGATGACTGAGCAGGCGCTCTTGCTGATATCGCCCGCAAAATACATCCTGTCACTCTTGAGACTGGACCATATCGTATCGGGCGCCTGACCGATGGCGACGACTGCCCAGTCGGCCTTAATAGTCATGGTGTCATTTTCGTCGAGTTCGCAGCTGATTTTGCCTTTGCCGTCCTTGGAGAACGAAGTGACTTTGCAGACTTCCACTCCCTCGAGTTTCGGGTAGGTACCGACGAAGCGCATGGGGCTATGACTTTGTATCAGCGTGATGCCCTCCTCCTCGGCCTCTTTCAGCTCCCAGGGATGACAGGGAATCTCTTCATCGCATTCAAGGCAGACAGCCGTAACCTTGGTGGCGCCCATCCTGAGCGCAGTGCGGGCCGTGTCGATCGCCACACTGCCCCCGCCGATGACAACAACTTCTCCTCCCAGATTGAATATCTGGCCTGGATGCCGCCGTATCTCCTGTCTGTGGTTAACCTGTTCCATAAAGTCCATGGCGGTCATCACCCCGCTCAGCCGCCAACCCTCAATCTTCAGTTCCTTGGAATTGGGAGCACCGGCGGCGACAATGACGGCATCGTATTCTTTTTGGATCTTTTCCAGAGAGTGCTTGTTGATGCGTTCATTGAGCCGGATGGTGAGGCCTGCATTTTCAAGATTGGCAACCTCTTGGTCCACCACGCTGCGGTCAAGCCGGAATTCCGGAATGCCCCGTTTCAGCATGCCGCCCGCTTCAGTGGCGCTCTCAAAGACTGTCACTTCATACCCAGCCCGTGAAAGATAATGCCCGGCCGTCAGCCCCGCGGGCCCCGCACCGATCACGGCGATACGCTCGTCATAAAGACGAGGGTATTTTCCCGCCCGGAACGTTGTTTTTTCTCCGAGATACCGCTTGATACCACGAATGGCGATAGGCTCATCGATCAGGACACCACGTTTGCAGACCTGTTCGCAGGGGTGGTGGCAAATCCGCGCGCAGACAGACGGAAGCGGGTTTTTGTCCCAGACCAGTTTATACGCCTCTTCCAGTTTGCCCGCGCGGGTCAGGTTGATGTATCCCTGAGGGCTGATCCCCAGGGGACACCCCGTGGTACACGCTGCCTTCGTCGTAAATTCATACATCTCGTCAAAGGTCATCGCGTCTTGCTCCGTACACTCCGGACAAATCCGGCAGATAACCCTTTGGCTCTCACTGATGGCCTCCATCGGGCACAGTTCACGACAAGTCCCGCAGTTTACGCAGTTCCTGGGGTTAATGTGTGCAACAGCGGTTTTTTCAACCGTAAATCCTTTTCCCTCGCCGGAAAGGATCTTTACGCTCCCCATCTTGATACCTCCCATGATTTGATTTTCCAAGGAAATTTTTATGTTGAAAATGATCCTCAACCCCATGCATGGCGTTCATGCCACAGAAAGACTTTCTGTATGGCACAATGTGATACTAGTATCCTATACTAGTATAGGATTTTGATATTTTATTACTGTTACGTTAATATGTCAATATAAAAATATCGAAATTTTTCTATGGCTCTTTATAGGGGCCTCAGGCATTCTGTGAGTGTCAATAATGTATCCGTCATCCGGTCGTTACGGCGAATTCAACCATTGTATCTTGTCTTCGCAGAAAACCGTAAAAGCATCGATATTTTTGCTTGTCAGCATCTCCTGGGTCTTCTTCAATGTGACTCGTATTTCATCGTTCTGGCAATTCAATATTTCCATAAAAGAAGTCGTAATCTGTTCACAGATGGATATCACCTCTACCTGCAGTTCATCCCGGTAAAGGTAAAGCTCCATTCCTCCGGTAATCGAAAAAGTCAAGGCGATTTTTAGATCCCTATCTTTAATCTGCCCTAAATGACGGTCTTTCATTGAGCGCAACCACCGATAGATGATATCAATCCAGCTCTCCAGCAGCTCCCGATGGGAAATGACATTGATATTGAAGCGATCCCATTTCCTGTCTTTTGAGACACTTTCCCAAAAAAGCCTGGTATAGACGGACAGGCCCAGGAAAAGCTCTCCCTCGGCAGGTATAAGATTCTCCACATACTCAAATGAGATACTTAACGTTTCCTCCAGGATGCTCTGAATGACATCGTTTTTTTTAGGGAAATAATGTTGCAGCAGGGATTTGCTAATACCAGCTTCATTTGCGATATCGCGCAAGAATACCTTAGTGTAGTCGGATTCTGTAAAAAGCCGATAGGCACAACGCAAAATTTCATTGCGTTTCGCACTGTTTTTAGGCATGGCCATAATCTGTATTCCGCTTTCGTTCTTATGAGACGTTCCGAACTAGTTTAAAAAATATTATATCATACCGATCTATTGGATGAAGTCCTTTACCAAGGCAGGAGGCACCCCTCTCAAACTTGGTTCGGGGGCTCAATCGGAGACCCTCTCAACTGTTTGTTTCCGCCCCCACCAGACATTCTTTCCCTCTTCCAATCAGATCGCTTCTCCCCAGTATCCGCAGAGCCTCCCGCACGAGAGAGCGGTTCTCGGGCTTGGAGAACTGGAGAAGCGCTCGCTGGAGAGCCCTTTCTTTCGTCCCGCGCGGTATGTAGACGGGTGTCCCGTCGAGAGGGTTCATCCGGGCGCGCCACATGGCGGTCGAGAGCGTGCCGGGGGTGGGGTAGAAATCCTGAACCTGATCGGGCACGAACCCGAAGCGCTTGAGGTAGAGCGCGAGTTCGAGCGCGTCCTCGAGCGTGGCGCCGGGGTGTCCGGAGATGAAATAGGGTATCAGGTACTGTTTTTTGCCGAACTTCCTGTTGAGGCGAGCGTATTCTTCGGCGAACCGGTCGAAGCTCTCGAGGGGCGGTTTCCCCATGAGTTCGAGGACATGGTTCGAGATATGTTCGGGGGCGACTTTGAGCTGGCCGGAGATGTGATGCTGCACGAGGTCGCTGAAAAAACTTTGGTCTTTGTCGAGCATGAGGTAGTCGTAGCGGATGCCCGAGCGTATGAAGACGCGCTTGATACCGGGCAAGGTCCGAAGTCTTTGCAGGAGTTCCCGGTATTCGCGGTGGTCGACTTCGAGGTTTGGGCAGGACTGTGGGGCGAGGCAGCGCCGGTCTACGCAGGCGCCGTGTTTGGTCATTTTGGCGCAGGCGGGACCGCGGAAGTTGGCGGTGGGACCGCCGACATCGTGGATATAGCCCTTGAAATCAGGCAATTTAGTGAGTTTTTTGGCTTCGTTGATGACGGATTCGACGCTGCGCGAAGTGACCACGCGGCCCTCATGAAAAGAAAGGGCGCAAAATGAACAGCCACCGAAGCAGCCGCGCGAAGATACGAGCGAGAATTTCACTTCGGCGAGGGCGGGCACGCCGCCGAATCCCCTGTACATCGGATGCCACCCGTGCAGGAAAGGAAGCCCGTATACCTCATCGAGTTCTCCGCGGGGAAGAGGGAATTCTGGCGGTTCCTGTATGACGAAACGGTCGCCGCATGGCTCAACCAGAAGTTTCGCGGACCACGGGTCCGTGTTGCGGTACTGAATCCTGAACGAGGCCGCAAAGGCGCGGCGACCTTCTTCCGTGTCGGGCTGTATCGTGTCATAGGCGGGAAGTGTCGCGGCGTCGGGGGCCGCGCCTCCCGGTATGTAGCCGCCACGTTCCTCGGGCAGCCTGTCGCCCGGCGCGTCGGCCAGTCGCGAAGCGTGGACAGCCCAGACAGTACCCCGGATGCCGCGGAGGTCAAGCTCCATCCCCGCTTCGGCGGCGGCACGGAGCCTCCGCATCGTCTCCAGAATCTGTCGTTCCCCCATCCCGTAGACGAGCAGGTCCGCCTTCGCGTCCAGAAGTATCGAGCGGCGCACGGTGTCCGACCAGTAGTCGTAGTGGGCGAGCCGGCGCAGCGAGGCTTCGATGCCGCCGAGAATCACCGGCACTCCCTTGTATGCCTGCCGGCAGAGGTTGGCGTACACTATTGTAGCCCTGTCCGGCCGCGCGTTGGCACGGCCGCGCACACCAAGGCCGAGCGTCCCGTCCGCCCTCATACAGAGCGAACGGTCTCCGCCAGGCGCGAATTCGTCGGTTGAGCGCGGTTTTTTGTTGGCGGTATATGAAGATACCATCGAATCGAGCGCGCCTGCGGTGACGAGAAACGCGAGCCTGGGTCTGCCCAATATACGGAACGCTTCCGGATCGTCGGGGTCGGGACGACTTAGAATGCCGACGCGGTATCCATGTGCCTCCAGGAGCCTTCCGATGAGCGCGGCGCCAAAGGACGGATGATCAACATAGGCGTCGCCCGTAACGATGATCGCGTCCAAATCGCCTGGGACCCAATTTTTGCGGCACATGTCCCCCGGAGAAGCTACAAGAAAATCCATACTACTTCAGTATAATGATTTATATATTTTTTGTCACAGGCGTTCTTTTATTTTGAAGAGCCGATTTTTTTCAGTATATTTGCTGTTAAGTAATGTATTCCATCGTAAGCGGAGGAATAAAATGACAACGAACATGGGAAAAACTGACAAGACGGTCCGGCTTGTCGCCGCCATTGTAATCGTGATTCTCATTTTGACCGGCGTGCTGACCGGCGCGTGGGCATGGATACTGGGAATCATCGCCGTACTCTTCGCGGTGACAAGCGCGATTTCCTTCTGCCCGATCTATACGCTCTTTGGGATTTCAACCGCCCCGAAGGCAGAGAAAGAAAAACCCAAGGAAGAAGAGAAGAAATAATCGATAGCGTATTTCAGAGTGCCTCACTCTATGGCTTTTTCACGTCTCCGGCCTGAGATTCGTCTTGGGCAGGGGGCGCATCAGCGACGATTTCATCTGAGGCCGGAGCTTTTACCTCGGGAATGCTGCCGGCGTTTTTAAGCTGGTTCTCTGTTTCGCGCAATTTCTTTTTGTGTGCCGAGAGCGCGCGGGTGCGTTTCCACACCGAAGGCAGAAGAAGAAGCATGCCGAGCAATATGCCGACCGCGAAGGTTATTACAAGTACGAGAGACATAGAGGAGTTGGCGGACCATCCCAAAAACGCGACAGTGACAGGCGCGCTGTTCTGTCCCGCGAACACCACCGCGACGATGACGACGGCTATCAAGAAAATAATGTAGAAAATACGCATTGCAGACTCTCCTTCCCGGAACTGTTTTTTCAGCGGTACTCTCATTCATCATACATGTTTGGAGCCACCGTTGCAAACTCCCAGTGCTCGGGCGCGCGCCACAGGCTCGAAAGCATGAGTTCGCGCACGAAGATGAGTTCCTTGGGCAGGCGGTCGTACAACTTCATGAACAGTTCCTCATGAGAAAGTATCTCGTTCGCCCACAGATCGCGGTCCACCGACATGAGCTCGTTGAATCGTTCCCGTGAGAAATCCAGTCCATCCCAGCTGAGGTCTTCGTAGCGGGGCATCCAGCCGATCGGGCTCTCGATGGCTTTGCCGTGGTTGTTCGCGCGTTCGACGATCCACTTGAGGACACGGATGTTCTCACCAAAACCGGGCCAGAGGAAGTTGCCGTCTTTGTCTTTGCGGAACCAGTTTACGCCGAAGATGCGGGGAGGATTGCCGTTCGAGCGGCCGAATCGCAGCCAGTAGTTGAAATACGAGGCGATGTTGTAGCCGCAGAAAGGAAGCATGGCGAAGGGATCGCGGCGGACGTGGCCGATCGCGCTCGTCGAGGCGGCGGTCGTCTCGGAGCCGAGCGTGGCGGCGAGGTACACGCCGTAGATCCAGTTGAATGCTTGATAGACAAGCGGATATACGGTGCTTCTGCGTCCGCCGAAGATGAACGCCTTGATCTGCACGCCTTCGGGGTTTTCCCGGTCGGGGTCGATTGAGGGGCACTGCTGAGCGGGAGCCGTGAACCGCGCGTTGGGATGCGCGGCCGGTCCGCCGGAGTCCGGGGCCCATAGTTTGCCCTGCCAATCGATGAGACCTTCCGGCGGAGTCTTGCTCATGCCTTCCCACCAGATGTCGCCATCGGGTGTGAGCGCGCAGTTTGTGAAGATCGTGTTGGCGCGGATGGTCGCCATGGCATTCGGATTGGATTTTTCGGAAGTGCCGGGCGCGACGCCAAAGAAACCGGCCTCGGGGTTGATCGCCCGCATCTGGCCGTCTTTGCCCGGGCGGATCCACGCGATGTCATCGCCGACAGTGGTGATTTTCCAGCCTTCGAAAGCCGGAGGAGGAATGAGCATCGCGAAATTCGTTTTGCCGCACGCGCTCGGGAACGCGGCGGCGACATATGTTTTTTCGCGCTCTGGGGATTCGACGCCCAGAATGAGCATGTGTTCCGCGAGCCAGCCCTGATCGCGCGCGATGACCGACGCGATGCGCAGGGCGAGGCATTTTTTCCCGAGCAGGGCGTTGCCCCCGTAGCCGGAGCCGTACGACCAGATTTCCCGCGTTTCGGGAAAGTGAACAATGTATTTCGTCTTCGGGTTGCAGGGCCAAGGGACATCTTTTTGCCCATGTTCGAGAGGCATGCCGACCGAATGCATGCAGGGCACGAATTCGCCGGATTCGCCGAGCGCCTCTGTCACTTTTCGGCCCATGCGCGTCATGATGCGCATATTCGCGACCACGTATGCGGAGTCGGTGAGCTCCACACCGATGTACGACATGCGAGAACCTATGGGGCCCATCGAAAAAGGAATGACGTACATGGTCCGGCCGCGCATGCATCCATCGAAGAGCGGATTGAGGGTATTTCTCATTTGGTCCGGGTCCTTCCAGTTGTTGGTCGGGCCGGCTTCAACTTTGCGTCGGCTGCAGATGAACGTGCAGTCTTCAACACGGGCCACGTCGCTGGGGTCGGATCGCGCGAGGTAGGAGTTGGGGCGCTTGTCGGGATTGAGGGGGACGAAAGTGCCCGAAGCGACCAGCGAACGGCATATGGTCTCATATTCTTCTTCCGAACCGTCGCACCAGTAGACAAAATCGGGTTTGCAGAGGTCTTTCATATTGGAAACCCACGTTAAAAGGTGTTCGTTTCTCACATACGAGGGCTGTTGCAGTATTGTACTCATTTGTTTTCTCTCCGGGGATTATTGATGAATTTCCCATTATAAGGCCGTTTTTTCATTTTGTGCACATGAAATTGGTGTGTACCGCACCACGGATGTGGCTTTTCTTGAAAGAAAGCAGTGTGTATGCTGTATGCATGAATGGTTTTGGAATCCAGGGGCAGTCGTGGTATCTGTCGCCATGGTTCATTGCAGCCATGGTGGCGCTTTTAGCCGCTGTCTGTATCGCGGGGGTGCTGGCATACCGGGCGGGGAAAAGGCGGGGACTTTTGGAGGCGCAGCTTGCCGAGCGTGACCGGATGGACCTGGCGCGGAAGGACGCGGTGGAGCGGTCGCGGTCTGTTCTTTCGGGACAGCTTTCGGAGCAGATCGCCCCGTGGCTGCCCGATTTTCCGGTC
This sequence comes from Spirochaetaceae bacterium UBA5556, assembly GCA_002425765.1. Classification (GTDB taxonomy): domain Bacteria; phylum Spirochaetota; class Spirochaetia; order Treponematales; family Rectinemataceae; genus Rectinema. The sequence goes on from DIMW01000003.1 coordinate 65,814, forward strand.
AATCCTTCCGACGCGCGATTCATCGGCAAACCGATAGATTTTGTGGCGTTTTGCGGCGCGGACGAGGGTTCCGTGGGCGAGATTGTGTTCATAGAGGTGAAGACCGGACGCTCGTCCCTGAGTACGATAGAACGGAGCGTCCGCGACGCGGTGGTGCAGGGGAAGGTTCGCTGGGTCGAATACCGGATTGAATAGCGCCCCTAAGGCTCCATCTGGCGCAGTTTTTTGGGCCCGGCGCGGAAAAGCGCAAGGCCGAGGGCGACACAGGCGGCGATCAATGCCGTGCCATACAAAAAAGCGAAAGCGTATTTCTGCAAGGGCAAGGTGCCCGCCAGTACGCCGAGCCCGGCGATGAGCCCCATTGAACCCAGAATCGTAATCACCGTGTTTGGATTGCGCTTGAGCGCGGCCATGGGGTCTTCCCATGAAAGCTTGGGCCAGAAGGTGTCGATCACGAGGCCTCCCATATTGAGCGCCAGCGAACCGAATATCGCCAACAGAAGCGCGATCATCGCGTCCAGGCCACTGACTCCGAGCATGATGACCCCGCCAACCGTACCGAGGGCGATGCCCAGCGCCGCGAAGATGAGCGCGTGCACAAGCTTCGCCGCGATGAGGTCCAGGGGTCGCAGCGGCAGCGATTTCAGAAAATGCAGCGATTTTGCGTCGCGTGAGAACGCGGTACAGGCGATGCTTGTCGCGGTCGCGAGGAATATTCCCATCCCGGCTGGAATGAGGTACTCGGCCTGACCGGTCAGATAAGGACGGAGCCGGGTGACCGCGTCGCGCATTTCATTGCCCCGCGCAACGAAAGTGAGCGCAAAAATAACAGGGAGCAGGAGAATCACGAATGGCCCATTCAGAAGATATATGGGCTCGCGGTTCATCAGGCGCAATTCACGCCGGACAAGAGAGAGGAAAACAGGACGGGACTTGAATATGGAACTGGCCCGCGTCTGATCGATCTTGCCTTTTGTCGCGCTCGTCTCACCGAAATTCGCAAGGATCTTTACGTACCCTTTGCCGGAAAGATACGCAACCGCCGCCGTCAGCACCACACCGAGGGCCAGGTTCGTGAAGGTCGCGGCGATGGCGCTTACTGCGCTGCTTCCCTTCGCGATTGCCTGCATCGTGAGCCACGCGGGAGGCCACCAGTCCGCGATGTCCGCAAAATTCAGTTGGCCCTGGGAGAGCATTTTTTGAAGCAGCGCCGGATTTTCAATACGAGACATCATGGTCTGTAGGTAAAGATTGAAACCGAGCGCGAGCCCGAGCCCGATAAATCCGCCGAGATAGAGAATCGTGTTTTTTCTGCGAAGCCACCGGGATACGCTCATGACCGGCACAAGCACCGCGTAGGAGACTGCGAGCGGCACAAGGGGCATCGCAAGCGTGTTGAAAAGTATATACAGATAGAAGTCAAAGCCGGGATGGCTCTTGATGCCATAGACACCCGCGGCTATGGCCATTACGAGAAAAGCGATCGGCGCTTCGATCGCATAGACCGTGGCCATCCGGCTGATGAGAAGCGAGGAAGGTTTGAGCGGCATGGTGAGAAAGAGCGCCTCATATCGTGCGCTTGAGAAAAAGGAGAGAGACGTAATGAACGCGAAAAGGAATACAAGTACCGAGGAGGTCACGATGGAGGAGAGGAGCATCAATGATTCCATGCCGAAGGGCGCGAGCGCGTTGTACAGACTGATGTCCATCATCGCGAACATAAAGCCGAAATCGGCGATGAGAAAGATCGCCAGCAGAATCCAGCCGAAGGTCTTGAGGAGCACCTTGGGCGAGGCCAGCGCTTTTTTTTCGGGAAGATGGATGGCGAATACCGATTTGAGGTTCAGTGCCAGGAGCGCCATGAATGGAGAGGCAGGTCGCTGACTCATAATGTAGGTACCTCGCTGTCTTCGACGAGCGCGAGGAAAAGGGCCTCGAGGCTCTCATCGCCTGCCGCAGCAGACGCCTCAGTAGATGCCTCGGCGGCTACCGGGGTGCCCGCTTCTCCGGTGCCCGCCTTGGCCCCGCGCGATTCGCGAAGTTCCCGCAGGGCTTCGAGACTGCCCGTAAAAATCAGTTTCCCTTTGTTTATGATGGCCAACTCGTCACAGACGCGCTCCGCTACCTCCATGACGTGCGTCGAAAAGAAGACAGTTCCTCCCGCGGCCGCGTGTTCACGCATGAGTTCCTTGAGCGCGAATGCGGAGTGGGGATCGAGCCCGACGACCGGTTCATCGAGGATCCAGTTGTGCGGCGTGTGCACAAGGCTCGCGATGAGATTGAGTTTCATGCGCATGCCGCGGCTCATGCTGCCAATGGGCGATTTGAGCACGTCGCTGAGCTCGAAGCGAGCGGCGAGCCCTTCGATGGCCGAAGTCCTGTCCGCGGATGACACCTTGTAAACATCGGCGACGAAGTTCAGATATTCGTACGCCCTGAGCCTGCTGAACAGGTCGGGCGTGTCGGGCACGAGGCCGAATCGCTGTTTGGCCTCGAGGGGATCTTTGTCGAGATCGATGCCGTCAATAGTCACGCTGCCCGAGTCCGCGGCGATAGCGCCGGTCATGACGCGTATCGTGGTCGTCTTCCCCGCTCCGTTCGGGCCAAGAAAACCGTAAATGACACCATCGGGTATTTGAAGCGTGAGAGAGTCGACGGCCTTTGTGCCGCTTTTCGCGTAGGTTTTGGAAATGTCGCGCAGTTCGATCATGGATGTACCTGCCTTCGGGAGAGATGGATCGCAGATGCGCCGTTTCGGCGCTATGTGGTCTAATGGTTCCATCTTTATTGAAACACAGATGGCCGCTATACTGCAAGCAATCGCTTAGACATATTTTTCATGACATGGCTGCTTTGTCACAAGGAGTGATGGCACATGACGACCAGGAATGTCCCGGAACTGATTCATGCGGAGATACTTCAAGGAGATTTTGACGATGTCGAGCTTACCGGAGTCTACACTTCAGATCTGCTCTCCGACGTGCTGGCGAACGGCAGGGACGCGAGTGTGCTCATCACCATTCAGGCGCACAAGAATACTGTCGCGGTGGCCACGGTCGTCGACATCCCGCTCATTGTCCTCTGCAACAATCGGCCGATCATCGATGACATGATCCAGGCGGCCGCGCAGGCGAGGACCGGCGTAATAAGAACCTCGCTCAGCCAATTCGAGGTGTCGGGCCGGCTCTGGCAGGCTATGCAGACCTTGCGGGAGGAGCGGCTATAGTCCGGAGGGCCATGATTTTCACGTTCGACTTTCACAACCATTCGTGCCTCAGCCCCTGCGCGAGCCTCGAGAATTCTCCTTCAGTCATGGCCGCGCGCGCCGCTCAAAAGGATATCGACTTTTTTGCCCTCACCGACCACAACAGCGCGCTCAATTCCCCCGCCTTCGCGATCGCCTGCGCGCGCGCCGGGCGTATCCCTCTGTTTGGACTTGAAATAAACCCATTCGAAGAGGCGCACCTCCTGGCCATCTTCCCCGACCCGCTCTCGGCCCTTTCATTCAGCGATTGGGCGGCGCAGTATTTGCCTCAGTTGGAAGTGGACCCGGGCCAGTTCGGCGACCAGGTTGTCGTCGATCCAGAGGAGAACATTCTCGCCGCGCCCTCGGCATGGTATGGGAACTCGCTGCGGGAGGCCTTCACTTTTTTCGCGAAGGAAGCGGCGGACGCAGGCGCCCTCGTGATTCCGGCGCATGTGGACCGGCCACAGTTCTCGGTGTACAGCCAGCTCGGGTTTCTGCCCGCCGGCGCCTACGACGCGGTGGAGGCCATGGGCGCGGATCCCGACGCGAACCTCTGCGGGCGGCACTGCGTGATTTCCGGGTCGGACGCGCATGTGCCCGAACATATCGGACGCAGGCCCTCATCTTTGGAAATCGAAGAAGAACGGCTTGTCGATGATATGAGAGCGGGGCTTGCCGCGATGCTCCGGAAATGGGAAGACGCCCGGCCCGGGATTGAGGAGCGTGTCTCGCCGCAGACAGTCGCCGAAACCGGCGAAGAGGTGTGCGGCGCCGGGGTTTCTTCTGAGATTCCGGGACTCGCGCCGCTCATTGATTTTCTGAGACGCTGGTATCCACGCGGCGCCGCGATGGCGCTTTTTAAGGAAATCAGGCGGTCATTGCGTGCGAGGAGGGCGTGGAGTGTGTATGTACAAGGGGCCGCGCCAGGCAAAACCGGCGCCCCGGTAAACCCGCGCTACAGCATGCCATAGACACGACGGCGGAGAAAAGGCGCTCCGCCCCAAGGCGGGACCGGCATGGCGCCTTTCTCTACTCCGGCCAGCGCATCGAGAACGCGATAGGTTTTTCCATCGTCAGCAAGTCGAACAGAGGCAGTTTCGCGCGGAAGACCGGTCCCGAGAAAGCCCCTCCCGACGCCGAGGAAATCGCCTTCGGCACGGTGATCGCGATATCGACCGAACAGGCGTCGAAGGCCGGCATGTTTTTCTTCCCTATGATGACCTGTTCGAGGTTGAGCCGGTATTCGTCGGCCGTCACCGGATCGGATTCCAGGGCCGGCGGACTCAGGCTGTCGATGATCCTCTTGTCCACGCCGGGAAAGAGCCTGAGCATGTAGGGGGCGTTCTCTTTTGAGAGATTGACCGAGAGCTCGCGCATCGCGGGCGTCGAGCCCTGCGCGGGGATCTTTCTGTATTGAATCATGCCTTGCGGCACAAGGGACGTATCCGCGATGAGCGAATCGAGGTTCTGTACCCAGACTACGGAAGTGAGGATGTCGGGAGTGGGCGAGGATACGTCGACGAGATTGATGCTCGTGCGCCCCAAAAACTGACTTCTCACCGCGTCGGGGCTGAACAGGGGCTCACGCGAGCCGAGCCCGACGAACTGTCGCACTCTCCCGCTCAGGGCATCGGGAATGTCGAGCCGAACCGCCGCGCGCACGGAGCCGTCCCCCCTCAGGGTGGCGTCGAGGTTTCCCGAGCAGGAGGTGGTCGCGAGAGTCGCCGCGGCAACAAGAAAGAGCGCAGAAAGAAAAACCGCGGCCGCAAGGGGTCTCAGGCGTCTGAAACGTGCCGGTCTTTTTGAGTTTATGTTCACAAGGAATTTCATGGGCAAACGTTACTCCCTTTATGGTTTTTTCGCGTACAGCGGCATCGGCCGCGTGCTCTTGCGCAGCAGAACCTCGCTGAACCGTTCGAGCGTCACCTGGCTTTCCAGGGCGAGCCGCCGGTATGCCGCGTGACTCACGAGGAGACTCTGGTGAAACTCGCGACACAGCGAGTCGAGTCTGGCCGCGATCGCGATGGTGTCGCCGTAGAAGCTCATGCTCTGCTGGCCTGGAGGGCCGAGGAGCGCGGCGGTCACAAAGCCCGAATGAATGCCGAGAGATACTTTTATATCATTCGGAAGCGATTTTACCACCATATCCTCTTTCAGACCTTCCATCTCCTCAAGAAAGGCATAGGCCGCGTTGAGGGCTCTGTCCGCGTTGCGGTCGGCGTCGACAAGGCCGAAGATGGTCACCACGGTATCGGCCGAAAGCGACGCGATGCGTCCGCCATAGCTTCCCGCGCACTGTGTCCATATCCCGTAATAGCGATTGAGCAGGGCTGTCGCCTCTGTGCGGCCCAGCTGTTCAGAGAGATCGGTGAAGCCGATGATGTCCGAGGAGACTACGGTCACGAAGAAGGCAGTCGGCGATCGTACGGGCAGACTTTCGGGAGTTTCGGGGGGTGTCGGTGTGGTTTGTTTTTCTCCGGGACTTTCCTCTGACGCCCCATTTTCCGATTCCTGCCGGGAAGCATCGATGATGCGCTTTGCTTCCTCTGGCATTTCGATGATCCGGGTGAGCCGGTGTTCCAGGGTAATCGCCCTCATCCGGGCCATTAAGAGCATAAAGTCGAAGGAGATCACGCCGAACAGCGCGAACAGGTGCTGGGGCGCGCGTATGAATTTCTCGAATACCGCGGGGAAGGACTGGATGCGCAGGGTCCGGGCCATCGCTTCCGCGTCGATTTCACCCTTTGCGAAAGACGCGGTCACCGATATGCGCAGATCCAAATATGCGTAGAAGAGGATAAAGATGAGCGCGGAACCCAGCGAGAGCGCGGTCTCCGAGAGCCTCTTCAGAAATGGCTTGTGAAATACCAGTGTCAGTGTCTGAAAGACAGCGATATAGATCGAAGACGCCCACAGCAGCATAGTGGCCGTCTCGGTGAAGGCAGTATCCGAAAGTGTCACCCGCAAAATCGAGTACGCCCCCGGAGTGATGAAAGAGTACAGAAGCCGCAGAATCGGGATATGACCCTGAAGCGCCAGGAGGCCCGTCTGGATGAGCATGAAGGTCAGGACGATGAGCGAAGTGACGAGCGCGTTCTTCCATGACCCTGAGGTCAGGGAGATGATCATGACAAAAAAGAGGACGAATTGGTTCGAATAGTAATACAGCTCTTCCGCAAAGCGTTTTCGGGGAAATTGCATCAGCCCTATTGTACCTGTCGCGGGGTTCGGTGGAAAGTCCCGACGGCGTTCCGGCAAAAGATGAAGGAATACTTGACGGCGGCCCGGAAGAGTGTACAATAATTTCGCATCATCTATCTCAAAGGAGGTTCTATGAAAAAGTTCGTAGCAGTGATGCTCGTGCTCGCCTTCCTCGTGGTGGGCGCCGATGTATTCGCTCAGACCAAGGCCAAATTTCATATCGGCGTGGTCACCGGTACGGTCTCTCAGTCTGAAGACGACCTGCGCGGTGCCGAACAGCTGATCAAGGAATACGGCAACGTCAAAGACGGCGGCATGATCCAGCACATCACGTATCCTGATGACTTCATGTCGCAGCAGGAGACGTACATTTCCAATGTCGTCGCGCTCGCCGACGACCCGCTCATGAAGGCGATCGTCATCAACCAGTCGATTCCCGGCACCGCTGAGGCTTTCAAGCGCGTGCGCGCCAAGAGACCGGACATCCTCCTCTTCGCGGGCGAACCGCATGAGGACCCGCTCGTCATCCAGGGCGCCGCCGACCTCGCGCTTTCCGCCGACTTCGTGTCGCGCGGCTATACCATCATCTGGGCGGCCAAGCAGCTCGGCGCGAAGAACTTCGTGCACATCTCCTTCCCCCGCCACATGAGCTATGAGTCGCTCGGCCGCCGCCGCGCGATCATGGAACAGGCGTGCAAGGACCTCGGGCTGAATTTCTACTTCGAGACCGCTCCGGACCCGACCTCTGACGTCGGCGTCGCGGGCGCCCAGCAGTTCATCCTCGAGAAAGTGCCGCAGTGGATCCAGAAATATGGCAAGGACACCGCCTTCTTCTGCACCAACGACGCGCATACCGAGCCGCTTCTCAAACAGCTCCTCGCGTACGGCGGCATCTTCGTTGAGGCCGACCTTCCCTCCCCGCTCATGGGCTACCCCGGCGCGCTCGGACTCGACCTCTCCAAGGAAGCGGGCGATTTTCCCGCCATCCTCAAGAAAGTTGAGGCCGCTGTCGTCGCCAAGGGCGGCGCCGGCCGCTTCGGAACCTGGGCATATTCCTATGGGTACACCCTCACCGCCGGTCTCGGCGAATTCGCGAAGAGGGTTGTCGAAGGCAAGGCCAAGAAAGACAGCATGAAGGACGTATTCGACGCGCTCGGCAAGTATACGCCGGGAGCCAAGTGGAACGGCGCCTACTATGTCGACATGGGCACCGGTGTCCGCGCGAAGAACCAGATCCTCATCTATATGGATACCTACGTCTTCGGCAAAGGCTTCCTGCCCACCACGCAGCAGAAGGTCCCCGAGAAGTACTACACCATCAAGATGCACAATTAAGTTTGGTATGCCGCGCGCGTTGCGCGCGGTCCTTTTCCTTGTACTGGTGCCGCCCGAAGGGGCGACATATTCCGGCCCGTATTCAGGCGTTGTCCGGATACGGGCTATTTTTTCGTAAACCCATTTACAATGGAACTATTATGGCGAATGGAAGTCCTCTTCTTTCCATCGAACATGTTTCCAAAGATTTTTATGGAAACGTCGTACTGCATGATGTGAGCTTCGATCTCCGCGAAGGCGAGATTCTGGGCCTCGTGGGAGAAAACGGAGCGGGGAAAACCACACTCATGCACATTCTCTTCGGCATGCCCGTCATCACTGAAACCGGAGGATTCCAGGGCAGCATAAAGATCGGGGGGACGGAGGTTCATTTTTTGAGCCCCTTCGACGCGCTGGATGCCGGTCTGGGCATGGTTCACCAAGAATTCAGTCTGATTCCTGGTTTCACTACGACTGAAAATATCGTGCTCAACCGTGAATCGATGCGCGCGAGCTTTCTGAACGACGTGTTTGGCGACCGTATGAGCGTGCTCCAGCGCGACAAAATGCGCGAACGCGCCCAGAGGGCTATCGGCAAGCTCGGCGTGGAGCTGAAACCGGACATGCTGGTCTCCGAAATGCCGGTGGGTCACAAGCAGTTTACCGAAATAGCGCGGGAAATCGACCGAAAACAGACGCGCATCCTCATTCTCGACGAACCGACGGCGGTCCTCACCGAATCGGAGGCTGAAGTGCTGCTGCAGACCCTCAAGCGCCTCGCTTCGGAGGGCATCGCGATTATCTTTATTTCCCACCGTCTTCAGGAAGTGTTGGCCATCGCCGACCGTATCGTCGTGCTCCGCGACGGCCACGCCGTCAAGGATACGGTCAACGAGAACATCGGCATGCGCGACATAGCCTCCTGGATGGTCGGCCGCTCCCTCGGCGAGGGCGGGCAACGCTCCGAAGCGCGGAGTTTCGCGGAGAACACATTCAAAGTGCAGCATCTGTGGGTCGATATGCCCGGCGAGACCGTGCGCGATGTGTCCTTTGAGGTGCGGAAGGGAGAAATCTTCGGCATCGGGGGTCTGGCGGGGCAGGGCAAGCTCGGCATCCCCAACGGCATCATGGGCCTGTTTCCGGCCGGCGGCGAAGTGGTTCTGGACGGCAAAGCCGTGCCCCTCAACGCGCCGGCAAAGGCGCTCGGCATGGGGATGGCCTTTGTTTCGGAAGACAGGCGCGGGGTCGGGTTGCTTCTCGACGAAAGCCTCGAATGGAATATCGCCTTCACCGCCATACAGGTGCACGGGCAGTACCTGAAAAAGGTATTCGGGCTTTTTTCTCAGCGCGACGAAAAGGCGATGGAGGAGCTCTGCCAGGAATACGTGAAGCTTCTCGACATCAAGTGCACAGGTACGAAACAGAAGGCCAAGGAACTCTCCGGTGGCAACCAGCAGAAAGTCTGTCTCGCGAAAGCGTTCGCGATAAAACCTCGGTTGATGTTCGTGTCGGAGCCGACGCGCGGCATCGACGTGGGCGCGAAGAAACTCGTGCTCGACACGCTCCATCACTACAATCGCGATTTCGGGACGACCATCGTCATGGCGTCGAGCGAACTCGAGGAGTTGCGCTCAATCTGCGACCGCATCGCCATCGTCGACGAAGGCAAGATCGCCGGTATCCTGCCGCCCACGGCGGATATCTCTGAATTCGGCCTGCTCATGTCAGGCGCCACTCTGGAGGAGGCCGTCAATGCGTAACCTTAAGACATTCATCCAGGACTTCGGATGGCCGCGCATCATCATATTTTTCTTTTTGGTGGCGCTCTTCGTCATGGCGCCCTTTGTCCGCGTCCGTCTCGACGCGTCGGTTTCCGACGTGCTGAACCGCTTCGGGCAGAATGCCATCATGGTGCTCGCGATGGTGCCGATGATACAGTCGGGCTGCGGCCTGAATTTCGGCCTCGCGCTGGGCTTGGTGGCCGGGCTTCTGGGCGCGACCCTGTCGCTGCAGCTTGAGCTTCACGGAATGCTGGGTTTTTTGGGCGCGATCGTGCTGGCGGCGCCGTTTTCGATCATTCTCGGCTGGTTCTACGCCAAACTCCTCAACAAGGTGAAGGGCGAGGAGATGACCATAGCGATGTACGTGGGCTTCTCGTTCATCATGTTCATGTGCATCATGTGGCTTGTTCTGCCGTACAACAATCCGACGATGGTCTGGGGCTACGCGGGCAAGGGCTTGCGAACCACAATTTCGGTCGAGAACTACTGGCTGCACATACTGAACAACTTCCTGGCGATCAAAATAGGCCAGTTCTTTGTGTTCCCGACAGGCCTGCTTCTGTTTGTCGCGCTGTTCGCTTTTTTGATGTGGCTGTTCCTTCGCAGCAAGACAGGAACGGCCATGACGGCGGTGGGGTCGAACCCTGATTTCGCGCGCGCTTCCGGCGTCGACGTCGACAAAATGCGCACGATCTCCGTCATCATCTCGACTTTCCTGGGCGCGGTGGGCATCATCGTGTACGAGCAGAGCTTCGGTTTCATTCAGCTCTACACCGCGCCCAGCCCGATGGTGTTTCCCGCCGTCGCCGCGATCCTCATAGGCGGGGCGAGCATCAACAAGGCGAGCATGGCGAACGTGCTCGTCGGAACCATTCTGTTCCAGGGTCTTTTGACCATGACGCCGTCGGTGATCAACTCTCTCCTTCAGACCGATATGTCGGAGGTCATACGAATTATCGTATCGAACGGCATGATTCTCTACGCGCTCACGCGCAAGGTAAAGGTGTCAAAATGAGCGCACGGAAAAAACTTTCGACGTTGTTCTCACGGTACGCGGTCGTCATCATTTTTGTCATCATCACCCTGGCCGCGATTCCGCCGTCAGGCCTCTCGATCAAGTATATTCTCCAGGAGATCATCACGAGGCTCGGACGGAATTCATTCCTCGTGCTGGCGCTTCTCCTGCCGATTTACGCGGGCATGGGCCTGAACTTCGGCATGACGCTGGGCGCGATGGCCGGCCAGGTAGGGCTCATTTTTGCCGTGAACTACGGCATCGCGAACTGGCAGGGCCTTGTGTTCGCGATGTTGGTGGGCTTGCCGATTTCGGTGTTGCTGGGCTGGGTCTGCGGTCTTGTCATGAATATGGCGAAGGGCCGCGAGATGGTCACGGGGTATATACTGGCCTTTTTCATCAATGGCATATACCAGTTTTTCGTAATGTATATGCTGGGTTCGGTCATCCCGATGGGCAACAAGGCCATTGTGCTCTCGCGCGGCTACGGCATCCGCAACACGCTCAACCTCGAGTCGGTGCGTCAGTCTCTCGACAACATCGTCATGCTGCACGTGGGGGGATTTTCGATTCCCCTCGTGACATTCATCATCATCGCGCTTCTGTGCGGGTTTGTGGTGTGGTTCAAGAAGACGAAACTCGGGCAGGATATGCGGGCCGTGGGCCAGGACATGGCAGTGGCGGAAGCGGCCGGTATCCCCGTCGAAAAGACGCGCATCGTGGCGATCATCATCTCGACGGTGCTGGCCTGCGCCGGGCAGATCATCTTCCTCCAGAACATGGGGAACCTCGCGACCTACAACGCGCACGACCAGACGGGATTCTTTGCGGTGGCCGCGATCCTTGTCGGCGGCGCGTCGGTCACGCACGCGAGTATCGCCAACGTATTCGTGGGCGTCATGCTCCTGCACTCGATGTTCGTGGTGTCGCCGCTCGCGGGGCAGAAACTTTTCGGCTCGGCGATGATCGGCGAGTATTTCCGCCAGTTCATCGGGTATGGCGTCATCGCGCTCTCGCTTGTGCTCTACGCGTGGAGAACGAGAAAAGCCGCCGCGGAAGCGCGCCTAAGCCTGCGGGGGGTCCAGGATGACTCCGCGAAGGGAAATGGCGGGACTGCGGTTGGGAACGGAGGGCAGGCATGAACGGTACTACAGAAGCAAAAGGAGCCCCTCAGACAAAGACGCGCAGGCATCTCGTGCGGGGCGGACTGCTGGTAGCGTATATACTGATTATGGTGCTGATGATTCTTACCGGCCGCCGGCATACGATTCTCATCGACAACAAGGACGCGGCCGACGGCTCGTACCGCGCCATCAACGGCATGGAAGTCTCGATAGACAAGCAGGAATCTTCGGAATATTACCCGGGGGACCGCGATAAGGCCATGGTCCAGGGACAGAAGCATACTATTAAAGTAAACATCTTTGATGACAACAAGACTATCGAGCAGTCTTTCACCGTTCCCCTCTGGAACGACATGACGATCATTTCTGTGCCGAAGATGGTCGCCGGCATCGAGCCGTGGATTGAGCCTTTCACGATGGCTGAGCAGATCCAGGAGGCCCTGGAGTCCGGGCCTCCCGCAGGGGAAATGAGCTTTCAGAGCCTTGACAGCGGCGTACCCGCAGGAACTGAGCAGACGCAGCAAAGCCCGTAATTCCCCAACTCGGCGGGGCGTGTAAAGGTGTCCCGGAGACTCACCGAGAAAATCGACACACAATAAAAAAACGCCCCGGATAATAGGAGCGTTTTTTATTGGTTCTGATTAGAAAAGGCACCGAACAGTGCGGCTTTTTCTTGATATATCAGTATACAGGCCTTGGCTCAAGCGCGACGGTGATCGCATCGTCCCATGTGACCCCCTGGCTTGGGTTAGAAGGATCGGCATTCCAGAGGCAGTTTCTCACCGTCATGAGCCTCCGCGCGGAATCGATGGTCACGAGGTAGAAGGAGAGCTTTGTCTCATCGCTGGCGGAAACCGTGCCTTTCATCGGAGAATCGACACCGAAGACATGGAGGACGATGGTGTTATCGACTCCCGTCCACTCGGAATAGTGCTTCCAGTGGTCGTTGCCGTGGAAGTATACCGAGATATTTTTGTGCCTGGCCAGGAACTTTTCCAGAGCCATCTGCTCGTCCGTGGTGGAATCGTTTGCGCTCTTGCCCGAGAACTGTTCGGAAAGAATATTCTCGAATTTATCTTTGGCGTTGATGTCGTGGGACCCGTTGGGATTGATGAAGTGTTTGGCCTCCACGTTGGGTTCGTCGTGCGTAAAGAGAATGACGGGCGTGGTCTCGGGGACGGAGGACAGGTCTTTTTCTATCCACGCTCTTTCCCCGGCGTCGGGCCACATGGTGAGAAAGACGAAGTGAACGCCGTCAAAATTTTTTGAGAAGTGGATCCTGTCTGTCGAAAGGTTGTAGGTATCTTTTGTCAGCGGAGCGGGGGGAGACATCATCATGTTGTAGACGTTGGCCATGACGGTGGCGTCGGTGGCGGGGTACATGGGCTTGTAGAAGCCTATGGCGTCGGTGACGTCGTGATTCCCGGGGATTATATAGATTGGGCTGGTCGCTCCTTTATCATTCTTCAGGGAAATTCCATCGATGTAGTCTTTCTTGAACTGATTCCAGGATACGGCCGAACACTGAATGGCCTTCTCCTGGGTTCCCTCCTGCCTGTTTCCGATATCTCCGCCGATCGCGATAAAATCGATGGGGCCTACTTTCTGGCCTTCGCCCATTCCCCCGTCTTCGGCGAAGGTCAGGTCGGAAATGCCGTTCATAGCGGAGACGAGCGCGGCGTTGACGACGGCGGCGTCGACATTTTGCCCGGACCGAAATGTTTTTCTTGTGATACCGTAGTGTTCGTCGGACGTGAACACGAACTGGACCGTCTGAGCCCAGAGCGCTGCGGCGGCGAAGAGCGCCAGCGCGCAGACGGCGAAGATTCTGCGCAGGCCGCCCCGCGACAAAACATGATTCATCCCATGCCTCCTCGGTAGTTTGAGAATCAAGCACTTATACGATGAATCATGTGGAAAATCCGTGAATCCACGGTCAATAATCTATTAATTTTCGTGGGCGAACGTGCGGTGATTAAGCTTGACGCAGTAGCGGCACAAAAAAGCGCCCCGGGTGGCCGGGGCGCTTTCCCTTATATGAACAGGTTGACCCCCGCGCCGCTCGCCGCTTCCATATAGGTCGCGACGCCGCCGATCTCCACGCCCTCGAGCAGCTCTTCGCGCTTGACCCCCATGATGTCCATCGACATCTGGCAGGCGATGAGGTGGACGCCGGCCTGACGTGCCTGCGCCATCATGGTTTCGAGCGCGTCGACCCGCTTGGCCTTCATGCGTGACCTCATCATCTTCGGTCCGATTCCACCGAAATTCATGTGGGAGAGGGACAGGCCGCCCGCGTGCTTGGGAAGCATCATGCCGAACATCCTGCCCATGAAGTCTTTGGCCACGCGCGGCGCGTCGGGCTTGCGGATTACCGAGAGGCCCCAGAAGGTGAAGAACATGGTGACGTCCTTGCCCGCGGAGGCCGCCCCATTCGCGAGCACGAAGCTCGCCAGGGCCCGGTCGAAGTCGTTCGAGAACACGATGATGGTCGCGCCCTTGGGCGTCATCTGGATGAAGGGCGCTCCGCCCGCGGCGGCGGCCGCCTGAGCCGCCGCCATGGCGCTTTGCTTGACGGTTTTCTCGATCATCGCGGTGTACGTGCCGTTCGATTCCTCCATCGAGATGAGAAGGTTGCCCGTCACCTTGCACCATGCGCCCGCGTCGCGGACAAAGCCTGGATCGGTCGCGCTTATGACCACGCGCCCACCCTCCGGCAGTTTGTCGATTTCGGTCTTGAGCCGCATGATGGGGCCGGGGCACTGCAGACCGCAGGCGTCGACCTGGACGATAGTCTGGCGCTTCGCGGCGAGCGATTCGGGCATGCCGGAGCCTTCCGCGAAAGTCGTGTGCAGAAGTTCCTGGGCGCCTTTGGCCTGGCTGGACTGGAGACCCGCAAGACCCTGTTTGTAGATACCTTTGTGCGATTGTGGCTCGGTCGCGATCTCCCATGTCTTGTAGCCTCCGGAAAGGTTATAAATCGCCGTCCATCCGTTTTGCCTGAGGATTCGCTCCGCGAGGTAGCCGCGAAGGCCGACGCCGCAGTACACCAGCACTTCCCGGTCGCGCGGAATTTCGCCGAGCCTCTGGCGCAGCACGTCGAGGGGAATGTTCACCGCGCCGGGAATGGCGCCGAGAGAGAACTCTTCCGGGGTGCGCACGTCGAGTACAAAACCGCCCCGTTCCTGGGATGCTTTCACTTCATGCCACTGCAACTGGTGGCTCAAGCCCGCGAGCACGTTTTCGGCCACCATGCCGGCGATATTGACGGGGTCCTTGGCGCTGGAGAAGGGGGGCGCGTAGGCGTGCTCGATTTCGCCGAGCTCCGTCACCTTTGCTTTACAGCGTATGTAATCGGCGATCAGATCGATTCGCTTGTCGACGCCGTCGTAGCCGACGACCTGCGCGCCGAGAAGCGTTCCGTCGGGCGTGAAAATGGTCTTGATGGTGAGCGGCTGGGCTCCGGGATAGTATCCGGCATGGCTCGAACCGTGGGTGATGATCGACAGACAGGGGATGTTGTTCTTCTTGAGGAGTTTTTCGGCCACGCCCGCCGCGGCCGCGGTGATGTCGAAGACCTTGGCGATCGAGGTGCCGATGGCGCCGTGCCACTTCCGGGTTCCGGGGCCCTTGGCGATGTTGTCGGCGACGATGCGCGCCTGTTTGTTCGCGGGACCCGCGAGCGGCACGGGCATCGCCATGCCGAGCACGGGATGCGGAAAGGCGATGGCGTCGCCAAGAGCGTAGATTGAGGGGTCGCTTGTCTGCAAGTTTTCATTGACCAGTATCGCGCCGTTCGGACTGGTATCGAGTCCGGCCTTCTTGGCGACGCCCGTTTCGGGGCGGACGCCGATCGAGAGCACGATCATGTCGGCGTCGAGGCGCGTCCCGTCGGCCAGAATCGCGACGATCCGGGAGCCTGCCTGCTCGAATTTCGAGACGGCCGAGCTGAGGTAGAGTTCGACGTTTTTCTGTTTCAAGTGCTGATGCACCAGGGCCGCCATTTCGAAATCGATGGGGTTCATCACCTGATCGAGCGCTTCGACGATGGTGACGAATGAGCCGCGCGCGTGCAGATTCTCGGCCATTTCGAGGCCGATGAACCCTCCGCCCACGACAATGGTCCGCTCCGGGCGCTTTGTGTCGAGGTATTCCTTTATGTGATCGATGTCGCTCACTGAGCGCAGGGTGAAAATGCGCGGATCTTCGATGCCTGGTATGGGCGGTTTGATGGGATCCGCGCCGGGGGAAAGCACTAGCGTATCGTAGGTAAGCGAATATTCGCGACCGCTGTCCAGTTCGCGCGCCTGAATTTTCTTTGCTCCGCGGTCGATGTCGATCACTTCGGTGCGAACGCGCACGTCGACATTGAGCCATGCCTTGAATTTTTCTGGCGTCATGACAAAGAGCCGCTCGCGCTCTTTTATTGTTTCGCCCGCGTAATAGGGCAGGCCACAGTTGGCATAGCTTATGTGCGGACCGCGCTCGAACAGAACAATCTCGGCGTGCTCGTCGATCCTGCGAAGCCGGGCGGCGGTCGAAGCTCCGCCCGCGACGCCGCCGACGATAATGTATCGTGCCATTCAAATGCTCCTCTATAAATCAGTTAGATTTATATAGATATATTTATATAAAGATAAATCAATAGATCAAAAAATGCAAGAGGGAGACGTAAAGAGTGAAGCGCGGGTCTCTGTATTCGCAACCAGCTGCCCGCTATCGGCCCTCTGTTCCATTCAGTTAATGGTTGAAGGTTTTTATAATGTTGAAAATACCGTCCGAGGCGATCTCCAGGCCGTATGCGAAAATCAAGAAAGCGGTAATCTTGTTCACAATGTTCCGCTCGGTAGTACTCCAGTGCTGAATTATATGAGTGGTATTCGAATAGAAAACATAAATCAAAATGCACATCGCGACCACTGCGATAAGAACGGCGCTGAGATTGATGAGACTGTGGACATAGGTGGTGCCCTTGTTGTGCGCCGCGAGCGTGAGGAGTACCGAAATAGTACCGGCTCCCGTTGTAATGGGGAAGGTAATAGGATAGAAGAGCTTGTTTTTCAGATGCTCGAATGAGCTCGGGGAACCCAGGTCGACTTCCTTCGAGGGAGTATCGTCTTTTGTCAAATCCCAGCCTATTTTGCTGATCATAATGCCCCCGGCCAGCTGCACCACAGGAATTGAGACTCCGAAGAGCTCCAAGATGTACTGGCCGATAAGGAGTGTCACCGCGCAGAGAAAGAACGCGTAGATGGCGATAGTTTTCGCGATTTTTTTCTGATCATTCCGTGGCAGGCCGGAAAAAAATGGGTTCAGGATGAACGAGGTGCCGATGGGATTGATGACGGGAAACAGAGTAATCAAAGAAGAAAAAATGGTTTTGATATATGAATTTGTCATTTTTGTGCATTCCTTTCGCGATTGATTGCGGGCAGAGTGTCCGCGTGGGGGTGGCCACCATTCCGGTGTATCCTGTCAGATACCATATCAGAGTGTGCCCCCGATTTGAAGAGATCTTCCCTTTTTCATATATTTAAAAAAGTTAATCAGTACACGGAAGCGTGTTGTGCGCGCTGTGTGCTTGCGCGGCCGCGGCGCGCGGAAGGAGATTTTGTAAATGTATACACTGGTGCTCGTGAGACACGGTGAGAGCGAATGGAACAAAGAGAATCGGTTCACCGGCTGGACCGATGTGGACTTGTCGCCCAAAGGCGTCGACGAGGCGATTTCGAGCGGGAGGGCGCTGAAGAAGGCCGGGTTTACCTTTGATGTCGCGTACACCTCGGTGTTGAGGCGCGCGGTCCGCACGCTCAATTTCGTCCTGGACGAGCTGGACATGCAGTGGATTCCCGTGTACAAGGACTGGCGACTCAACGAGCGGCACTACGGCGCGCTGCAGGGCCTCAATAAGGCCGAGACGGCGCGGAAATTCGGCGAGGAGCAGGTGCACCTCTGGCGGCGGAGCTTCGACATACGGCCCCCCGAGCTCACGCCGGACGACCCCCGTTTCCCCGGCAAAGACAGGCGGTACGCGGGGCTCGCGCAGTCCGAACTTCCGTTGGCCGAGAGCCTCAAAGATACCATCGCGAGGTTCATGCCTCTCTGGCACGACGTCATCGCTCCCGACGTAAGGGAGGGAAAGCGCGTCATTATCGCCGCGCACGGGAATTCCCTGCGTGCGCTCGTGAAATACCTCGATTCCATGGACGACGGGGCGATCGTCGACCTCAACATCCCGACGGGAATACCCCTCGTCTATGAACTCGACGAGGCGCTCAAGCCTGTCAGGCACTATTATCTGGCCGACGAAGACGCCGTCAGGGCCGCCGCCGAGGCAGTCGCCAATCAGGGCAAAGCAAAGTAACAGAGGCTCCAGTGGACACTTCGCGCCGTTCCGGCTCACTGTCCCGGCGGGGCTCCCGGCTGGCGGCGTGTGGACGTGACCGGCTCCAGCGCGGCGCATGATATGTGCAGAACATATGGTCGCGGAAAGGAGACAGGCGCGGCACTTGCCATCCGGAAGCCTCTTGGATAGTATCGATAGCCATAAACCGATTTGACCATCGCATCGGGAGATAGACCATGGCGAAGTATCCGTTCAAGGACATCGAGAAGAAGTGGCAGCAGCGCTGGGAAGATGAGCATACCTTCCGCGCCGTCGAGGATGAGCGCTTTCCCAAGGAAAAGCGCCGCTATGTGCTCGACATGTTTCCTTATCCCTCGGGCGCGGGGCTGCACGTAGGCCACCCCGAAGGCTACACCGCCACGGATATCTACTGCCGCTACCTGCGGATGAATGGCTACAATGTCCTGCACCCGATGGGCTTCGACGCCTTCGGGCTGCCCGCGGAGAACTACGCGATCCAGACCGGCACGCACCCCGCGGTCACCACGTACGCCAATATAGACCGCTTTCGCACACAGATAAAATCGCTCGGCTTTTCGTACGACTGGTCGAGGGAAGTGACGACCTGCGAGCCGGAATATTACAAGTGGACTCAGTGGATATTCCTTCAGCTCTTCAAGAAAGGCCTCGCCTACGAGGCTGAGATGCCCATCAACTGGTGTCCTTCCTGCAAGACCGGGCTCGCCAACGAAGAGGTGAAGGACGGTCACTGCGACCGCTGCGGCACAAAAGTCGTCCGCAAGCGCATCCGCCAGTGGGTGCTCAGGATCACCGCGTACGCCGAGCGCCTGCTCGCCGACCTCGATACGCTCGACTGGCCAGAACCCATTAAGCTCATGCAGCGGAACTGGATCGGCAAGTCCGAAGGCGCTACTGTGCGATTCGCAATAGCGGACTTCGCGGCATCGGCGAGTGCCGATGCCGCGAAGTCGAGCGCCCCAGACGATCAACTAGAGATCTATACGACGCGCCCCGATACTCTTTTTGGCGCGACCTACATGGTCTTGGCGCCGGAGCATCCCCTTGTGCCGCAGATCACCACCGCGAAACAGCGCGCGGCGGTGGAAGCCTACATCGAGGAAGCGGCCGCCAAGAGCGACCTCGAGCGCACCGATCTCGCCAAGGACAAGACGGGCGTCTTCACGGGCGCCTACGCCATCAACCCCGTCAACGGCGCGCGCATACCTATATGGATCAGCGACTACGTCCTCATCTCCTACGGGACCGGCGCCATCATGGCCGTCCCCGCCCACGACTCGCGCGACTGGGACTTCGCCAAGAAATTCAACCTGCCCATCATCCAGGTCGTCGCCGGACCCGACGAGACCGGCCCCTTCGATAGAGAACCGAAAGCCTGCACCGAAGCGGAGGGCGTCGCGGTGAATTCGGGCCAGTTCGACGGCCTCCCCACCGCCGAGTTCAAAGCGCGCATCTCCGAATGGCTCGAGGAGCGCGGCGCTGGCAAGACGGCCGTCAACTACAAGCTCCGCGACTGGCTCTTCAGCCGCCAGCGCTACTGGGGCGAACCCATTCCCGTCGTCCACTGCGAGAAGTGCGGCATTGTGCCTCTCCCCGAGGAAAGCCTCCCCCTCACCCTTCCCGAGGTGAATTCTTATACCCCGACCGGCACGGGCGAATCCCCACTCGCGGCCATCCCCGAATGGGTCAACACCACCTGCCCCCACTGCGGCGGCCCCGCCAAGCGCGAAACCAACACCATGCCCCAGTGGGCCGGTTCCTGCTGGTACTACCTGCGTTACCTCGACCCCAAGAACCCGGCGGCATTCGCCGACCGCTCCAAGATCGACTACTGGATGCCCGTCGATCTCTACGTGGGCGGCGCCGAGCACGCGGTCCTGCACCTTCTGTACAGCCGCTTCTGGCACAAAGTGCTCTACGACCTCGGCCTTGTGAACACCGACGAGCCCTTCATGCGCCTCGTGAACCAGGGCATGATCCTGGGCGAGGACAATCAGAAGATGTCCAAGAGCCGCGGCAACGTCGTCAACCCCGACGACATCGTCGAAAAATATGGCGCCGACGCCATGCGCGTCTACGAAATGTTCATGGGCCCGCTCGAGGTCTCCAAGCCCTGGTCGAC
The DNA here is from genome assembly GCA_002425765.1 of Spirochaetaceae bacterium UBA5556. Taxonomy (GTDB): domain Bacteria; phylum Spirochaetota; class Spirochaetia; order Treponematales; family Rectinemataceae; genus Rectinema. Next base: position 86,003 of record DIMW01000003.1, read on the forward strand.
GGCCGGGCTTGTGGGCGTCTCCCGTTTTCTCGAGCGTGTCTGGGCGCTTTCCGAACGCCCCATTGCCGAAGGGCCTCTCAGCCCCGAGCTCGAGAAGCTCCTGCACAAGACCATCAAGAAGGTGACGAACGACACGGCGACCTTGAATTTCAACACGGCCATTTCGCAGATGATGATCTACTCGAACGAGCTGGCGAAGCTCGAAAGCATCCCGCTCGCGGCCTGGGAACCTTTTGCGCGCCTCATCGCCCCCTATGCGCCGCACCTCGGCGAGGAACTCTGGTCGAGACTGAGGCATGCCGACTCGGTGTCCAGAGCCGACTGGCCTCTCTACCGCGAAGAGCTCACCCATGACGAAGAGAAGGAAATCGTCGTGCAGATAAATGGCAAGGTACGCAGCAAGTTCTCCGCGCCCGCGGGCACTTCCAAAGAAACCCTCATCGAGATGGCGAAAACCGCGGAGAAAATAACCGAATGGCTGTCGGGAAAAGAGATAGTCAAATCGATCGCCGTGCAGGACAAGCTTGTCAGCTTTGTGGTGAGATAGCGGAAGAAAAACTATACCGACGACACTTCCGGATTTATAATGATAAGGAAGGTCTGTGTAATGAAATTGAACTTCAATACAATCAGCATCATCTGGATGGTGAGCGCGGTTGTTGTATTGTTCAATGCGTGGATCAGTTTCTCTCGCAGCAGAACAAGAGGTTCAAAGACATTTGCCCTGTTCAACGTCGCTATAGCCTGGTACGTTTTTTTCGCCGCGTTTGAGCTCATGAGCACCGACGTAGACCATGTTCTCTTCTTCACTCACCTGGAGTATATCGGGCTTGCCGCCATGCCGGCATTGATGCTTTCCTTTGCGTTTGAATTTCTCGATGTGGAATTCCAGTACAGAAGACCACTGATAGCCACGCTCGGCATTATTGGCCTTGCTGTCATGTTGCTCCAGTGGACGACCCTGCGCCATGGCCTTGTGTACATACGCCCTCATATCGAGCCCTACAGCGATCTGCAGGTCATCCACTTCGGGAAAGGCCCCGTATACATTCTCTGGACAGCAATTCTGGGCATGTCGGTTGCATCTGCCGCAACGCTCTTCATACGCGCGGTCGGCAAAGCCGATGGTCTTCTGAGAAAGCAGCTTTTGCTGGCCTCTGTCGGTTTCTGTCTTCCTCTTGTCGTGTTTGTGCTCTATGTCACATCCGTGTTTTCGGTCCCTTATGATGTCAATCCTTTTTCTTTTATCGTGGTGAGTGTCATGACAACCGTTGCTCTATTCGGAACCGGCATGTTCAACTTTGCTCCCGTCGCACGGGAGAGGGTTTTCATGTCGATGGGAGAAAGCTGTGTCATTCTTGATGAAAACGGACGCATCGTGGACATGAATCCGCGCGCAAAGAAAATCCTGCCGATTTTGAATGCCGATGTCATCGGGAGATCTGTCAGCGATGTTTTTTCCATGTTCCCTTCGCTTGCGCGGGCGATTGTCCGGCAGGAAGAAAAAGCGGTTGACTTTGATGCTTCCTCAGTAGGCGGTCCCGCGCGACTCATGGCCAAAATATCATTGATAAAAGATGGGTCGAAGCAGAATTCCGGATATTTGATTGTTTTTGAAGATACGAGTGAACGGCATCAGATGATTGCGGAATTGGAAAGATACGCCACGATGGATGATTTGACGGGGTTGAACAACCGTCGTCATTTTTTTAAAGCGATACGTCCGGAGGTTGAAAAAAGCATACGGAATGGCATGGCAGTCGGGCTCATCATGATTGATGTCGATGATTTCAAGAACGTGAACGATGTCCATGGCCATGCGCTTGGAGATCAGGTGCTGCGTTCCTGCGCGCGCACCATGGCGGCCACCATAGGAACGCAGGATATCCTCTGCCGTTTTGGCGGGGATGAATTTCTCGTATTCATGCCTGATGCGGATATCGAAAAAACGCAGAAAGAGGGGGAGCGGCTAAGATCGGCGATTGCTTCGATGCAGCCCCCATGGTGTCTTGAAAAACAAATACATATCAGCGTCGGCATTTCAGCCGCACCAATTTCCAGCTTTGACGAGATCGAGAGCTTGATAAGCAAGGCGGACAGTGCGCTGTATCGGGCGAAGCGCCACGGCGGTAATCAGGTAAGCCTCTAATAGGCCTGTGGTTATAAGAAATGCTTGTCAACGGCTACATTCGGTACTAGAATATTTCACCGAATACCGCGCTAAAATTCTATGTCCCGACTTTCCCGGGAGCAGCGCGTCATTCAAGGAGGCTGGGATTGCCCGCGATTTTGGGCAATCCCATTTTCTTTTTGCGCGGGGTGTCCTGCTGTGGGCTTGTAGTCTGCGGCGGCCCCCCGCCGACACCCTATGCGCCGCGTCTCTTTTTGTCCGCGGCTCTGTTTTTCCACTTGATCGATTTTACCATCAGCGCGATGACCGCTGCGGTGAACATGGAGATGACGGCCGCGATTCCATAGGTGAGCAGCGCAATGCCCAGTCCTGATCGATTCATTTCCTGCCTTCTTTTGCTGACCCGGTCATTGGCGCACGATGGCGAGCATCTGGCCTGATTCGACTTGGTCTCCCTGCTTGACGGCCAGCCGTTCCACCACACCGGCAACAATACTGTTCACAGGCCTTTCCATCTTCATCGATTCCATAACGAGCAGGGATTCTCCCGCGGCAATGGATTCGCCAGGCTCCTTGTAGATACGCAGCACGAGACCCGTAATCGGCGAGAGAATCTGAGTGAGTGCCCCCGCTTCGGTGTCCGATACCTTTTGTTCGGCAGTCAGGGCTTCGGCGGCGCGCGCGACAGTGTCGACCGTCCCGTGCGCGATGGTGTTGACGCGGTAGAGGGCCGTCCCGGTTTCGAGCATATCGCCCTGCATGATGAACACCGATTGGATAATGCCGGAATAAGGTGAATTTAAAGGGGTTTCGATGTTCATTGAATCAACAATGAGCACTGTTTCACCGACCGCGACCTTGTCGCCGGCTTTTTTCTGGACTTTGACTACTCTGCCTGAGAGAGGGGATTCGACAAAATGTATCTCGCTGACGGCAGGAAGCTCGGTGGTCTTTGGCAAGGTCGCCGTTTTTGCCACCGCTTCCGCGTCGATGCCTTCCTTGACCTGGAAGATATAGGCAGTGCCGTTGACGATCACCATGTTTTTATCGAATTTCACCGCGTAGGCTTTGTTGCCAAGCGTGACGGTGAGCGAATCCACAGGCGGCGGGGCGGCGCCGGCCTCCGGCGAAGACATGGTATTCGATATTTTGCGCACGTGAGACTCAGCTTTTCCCTTGAGGTAAAGCATGCCCTTGTCGAGACAGGTGGCGGCGATAAACAGGTTTTCGTCTGACTTGTCGATACCTGCGGTTTCAAGCATGGCTGCCGCCGCGCCAAGACCTTTTTTGGGGTTGCGGTCGTTCAGGGAGAGTGGGCTTTCGGTCGTGGGCGCAAGCCCCAGCTGTTGTTCCGCGATGTGCCGCACTTCCGGATCGGGAGGAAGAGGCGTTTTCCCGAAATATCCGAGCACCATTTTCCCGTAGCCTTCGGAAATGCGCTTCCATGGTCCATAGACAACATTGTTGTATGCCTGCTGAAAATAAAACTGGCTCACCGGGGTTACCGCCGTACCGAAGCCTCCCTTCGCTACTACCTCGCCCATCGCAGTGACTACTTCGGAGTATTTATCCAGCATGTTGTTGTCGCGGAGCATTTGAGTATTGGCGGTAAGGGCGCCACCCGGCATGGGGAAGAAGGGGATGAGCGGTTCGACCCGCGTCGCTTCCGGCGGAAGCATATAGTCCGCCAGGGCCTCTTTCAGCATTTCCTCCAGCACGACGATCTTGTGGATGTCGATGTCCAGAGTATAGTCGGATCCTCGCAGCGCGTGCCAGAGTGTTATGATGTCCGGTTGGCAAGTTCCGCCGGAAAGCGGCGCCATGGAGAGGTCAACCTGATCGGCACCCGCCTCGATGGCGCTCGTGTAGCACAGCGTACCCGTCCCCGCCGTCTCGTGTGTATGAAACACGATTCTGGCGTCCTGTCCCAAAAGTTTGCGGGCGGCCTTTATTGTCTCGTACACCAGGCGGGGCCGCGCCGTGCCGGTCGCGTCCTTGAAGCAGAGCGAGTGGTAAGGGATATCGGCGTCGAGCACCTGTCTGAGCACGCCAAGATAGAATTCAGAGGTGTGCGTGGCGGGCGAGCCAGGGGGCAGGTCCATCATCGTAATGGCGATTTCGTGCCTGAGCCCTGCCTCCACGATGCATTTGCCGCTGAAGATGAGGTTCTGTATGTCGTTCAGCGCGTCGAAATTCCTGACGGTCGTGACGCCGTGACGTTTGAAAAGTTGCGCATGGAGTCTGATGACATCCGAACTCTGGCTGTCCAGGCCTACGACGTTGATGCCTCGAGCGAGTGTCTGGAGCGTAGCCTCCGGCCCTGCCGCCCTCCGGAATTGATCCATGACATCGAATGCGTTTTCACTGCAATAGAAAAAGGACGACTGGAAGAGCGCTCCCCCTCCGGATTCAAAATGGGTGATACCGGCTTCTGCGCAGGCTTTGACTATCGGGAGATAATCTTTTGAAAAGACACGCGCGCCATAGACAGATTGAAGGCCATCCCTGAAGGCGGTCAGCATAAAATCTATCTTCTTCATATGCACTTCCTTTTTATCAGCGGTGGATGGATATTCATACTCAGGATTTTTTGGGTTTTGATTCAGTCTGGCGGATTGTCCGCTCTGATACTGCGATGACTGCGGCAATGTCCTGGAGTGTGTCCTCGGCCGGAGGTGTCTCCGCAGAGAGACTTTCGGCGCTCATTTTTTGGACAGGGACATTCGGCCCTGCGCGAGTGTCCTTCTGTGCGGATAGTACATCGAGTATTCCTTTCAGAGTCCAGGAAATACGGACAAGAACGAAAAGCGCCCCGGCGAGTATCGCGGCGATCAGAATTTGAACTTCAATCATCACAGACCCCCGTCATTGCAACAGAGTCACATAGATGGCCGCGATGATCGCAGTCGTGATCACCCCGGAGATATTCGCCCCGAGCGCATACTGCATGATCATCGCCTGAGGATTGACTTTGGAGACACTTTTCTGCGCGACCTTTGCCGTGCTTGGAACGCAGGATACACCCGCGATGCCGATGACCGGGTTGAATGCCCCATTCTTGAAGAAATAAAGAATGTAGCCGCCGATGAGTCCTCCTATGCCGGAAAGAAGCAGTGCGAGCATGCCCAGCAGCAAAAGCGGAAGCACCTTGGGGTCGAAAATGACACTCGCCTCGCACAGAATGCCCAGCATCAGCCCAAGGAAAAGCGTGGCGGTGTACAGAATGGTGTTCGACACCAGGTCCTGGAATGCCTTGATGCCGGATTCCCGAATCGCGATGCCCAGGAACAGCGAGAAAAAGAGTGGAGCCGCCACGGGGAACAGAAGTGAAAGGATGGTATTGATGATCACCGCGAACATCAGTTTCTGGAAGGAAGAGATGTTGGTGTCGTAGTTCTGCTGAGGCATCGCGATGCCCCGTATGCTTTTGGGCACCATCAGTTTTATGAGATAGGGATAGCCACCGTAGGTAAGGCCGAGGTACAGATATGCGACGACCGCGATCGGAACGAACAGTTCCGGGGCAAGCTTGAGGCTGGTGAAGAGCACCATGGGCCCGTCCGCGCCACCGATCATCGCGATGGCCGCCGCCTGCTTTGCCGTAAAGCCGAAGAGCTGGGCGATCGGAAGAACGAGGATTGTCCCCAGTTCGGCACAGAGTGCCAGAAACATGCTGATAAAGGGGTGAATCATCACAAATCCCACGTCCAGAAGGCTTCCGATTCCCATAAAGACGAGGCAGGCGATCAGACCGTTCGAGAACATGAAGGAGTAGATAGGCTGAAGGAAATCGATCTGGAGGATGCTCATGAGGTCCGCCGCGTTGCGTATGGCGTCCGGCGTCGCGCCCGCCGAGGATTCGACAAAGAGCGTCCCAAGCCCGCCATGCAGTCCTAAAGGGTCGAAGAACATCACCGCCGCGTTGATGGTGCTCATACCCAGGCCCATAGGAATCATGAGCAAGGGCTCCAGCGTACCTTTCTTGCCGAGATACACTAGAAAAATGCCCAGGAAAATAAGGCCGATTCGGGCAACGGCCATTCCGGGATTGACGGCAAAAAGCGTGCTTACACCCTGGAATAAATCCAGTATGGAGTGGAACGACATAGCGACCTCAAGAATAACCGCTGTCGGATGCACATGTACCGGTTATTTAAGAAATTATAGAATAGAAGCATATTTTGGGGAAGCGGGGGCTGAAAAAACATGGCAAAATTGAGCTGAGGGGATGGAATCAGACTCCAACCATTTTCACCGCGATCGGTATGCACATGGCGACCGTAACGATAATGAGAGCGAAGAGTATGGATTTACGGGTGCGAGATTGTTTTGAAGCAGAAATTGTGCTGACTTTTTGGGTAGCAGGGATATCCGCGAGCCGCACGCTCAACCATACTTTCTGAAGGAGAATATCGATGTCGCGCACCGCTGTCTTCGCGTGCACTGTGCCGCGATACTCGATGATCCGGTCGTAATACTGGAACGCCTGCGCGATGACAGTGCCGAACCTCCCGGGGAAATGCAGGCCTGGCATGATGGCCGCTTTGGAAAGATACATGAGCCCCTCGAAGGTAAGCGCCTTGGAGAGTCCGTCAGTGAGCGCGAATTCGGTGATGGCAAGAGGACCAAGCTTGAAGAGCACACGCCCCGAGGGTATGAGCAGGTTTGCCGCGATTATCCCCGCCATCACGACCAAGGTCGAGACCAGTGAAAACCGCTTGCCCGCGACCCAGGTCCAGAGAATGAACAGAGGGAGATAGAGCGTTTTTACAAAGAGCCCCTGCTGCAACAGAAACAACACTGCGATAGCGACACCCAGAATAGCCGCCACCCATGGCTCTATCAGGGCTTCATAGCGCTGGCGCCTGGCGAATCGGCCCGCGTTTTTTTCAGCCCGCGGGCGCCGGGCTTTTTTTGCGCCTTGCGGAGCGGCTTCAGCAGACCCGCCTGTCTGCTCCGAATCCGCTGCGTCCGCGCCGCTCTTCTCTTCGGTATTCAGGATGTCCGACTCGCCCATCGCGCACGAATACCAGTTCGAGTGCTCGACGAAGTATTCCGCGAAAAAGCCCATCAGCGTGCCGGTGATGAGCCCTGTGAGCAAGAAGAGCGGCGCGATCAGCCACGCCACTTCGCCGAAGATGACAAAGCGCGCGATCAGCATCTGCGTTGCATTTGAAGTCACGGCGCCCGCGATCGAAACCCCGATGAGCGATATTGAACTCCTGCCCGCGCGCCGGACCCCGCGCATCACAAGCGCCGCGATCATCGTCCCCGCCAGGCTGAACAGCGCCACATACGAAAAGAGCGTGCCCGACACGATGCTCATGCCGACCACTTTCGCCGCGGCCAGCACAAGAAACCACTTGAATGGCAGAATGTCCACGGCCAGCAGTATCGGCAGATTCGCGATGCCGAGCCGCATGAAGGGCAGAGGCTTCGGCAGCATATACTCGATGGCGGACAAAAAGAAACAGAATGCCGCCAGCAGCGCCGTCACATCCGCCCGATTCGCGAAGCGTGAACGCACGTTCCCGCACGAAAGAGAAGAACTAGAAGGCACCTGCATCGACACCTCCGTCATCCTTGCCGCCACTGCTCGTAATGCGCATAAACACTTTGTTCGGGAGACAGGCCACCCACTGATTCGGTTCCGAAATCGCGCCCGCGAGGATGCAGAGCTTGTTTTTGCATGGCGAATCGATAATTGCGGCTTTGCCGTCGTGGATATGCACGTGGGTGAGACCGAGCGGACCGGGGATCTCATACTCGGCATCCTTGTCGAGAGGAGCGATCCACTCGCCGGATTCACCTGTTATTTGGACATAACGAGTGCCGCTCTGGCGGTTCAGAACCAGCAACGAGGTTCCCAGCACCAGAACGGCGGCCAGACCGAATATCACAATATCAAGAGGCCGGACATGTACCTTTAAAGAAAATTTCATGAAAGCCCGTCAAGTCGGCAAGGAAGACTGAAAATTCAAGTATCGTTCAGTTGCAGCAGCCTTCATCGCAGTCGCAATCGCCTTCACAATCGCAGTCATCGTCACATTCCTCGCCATGGTCTCCGTGCACATGGCCATGCTCGAGCTCTTCCGAGGTCGCTTCGCGGACATCGACGACCTTCACATCGAAGTGGAGGGTCTCTCCGGCGAGCGGATGGTTCGCGTCGAGCGTGACATCCTCGCCGTCGATCTTGACGACCGTGACGATCTGCACGCCGTTTTCGCCGTGCGCCTCGAACTGCATGCCCGGCGCGACCTCGGCGTTCTCGCCGAAGTCTTTTTTCTGGACCTTGAACACAAGGGCCTCGTCCCGATCGCCGTAGGCGTTTTCCGGCGCGATGCTGCACGCGATCGATTCGCCGGGGTTTTTGCCCTCAAGCTCTTTTTCAAGACCCGGGATGATATTTTCATTCCCATGGAGATACACGAGAGGCTCGGCTCCCTCTGATGAATCGATGAGCCTTCCCGTATCGTCACGGAGGGAATAATCGATGGAGACAACGCGATCTTTTCTGATTTCCATACCTTTTCCTTGTTCGAGATTGAGGATGTCCGCAGCGCGGACATCCTTCTGGCTGGACAAGTATAATGGATTATTCTCTTGTGCGGCAATGGAGTAGTAACGCCAATCGCGCGAAATAAATGAAAAAGGCATTTTCTCCGGGTGAAATGAGGTTCTCCTCCGTCCCCGACGCGGACTTCAGTTATTACGCGAATTGCGGCAGATACTCTTGGTGGGCCTCCAGATACCGATGGAAAAGCGTCGTCGCGAGGGAAGGGTCGTCGATCATGGGGTCAAGGGCCAATGCTTCCACCCCGGCTCTGCGATCACCTTCCACCCCGGCTTTCACGGACAGTTCGGCCACAGCGATCTGGCGCCGGCAGAGTTCCGCCACCGGCTCAGGCAAGTTTCCGGCGCCAACGCCGTGAATGCCCGCCGCGTCGACGACCGCGGGCACTTCGACAATGCTGTCGGCAGGGAGATTCGCGACATATCCGAGGTTCGGAATGTTGACGGCGGGCTCATAGGCATGCGCGTTTGTCGCCATCGCTCCGATGATGAGCTCCGCCCTTTCGGTGCGCGCCTGTCTGAGACCGTCGATCCTCAATGTGCCTTTTCCCATCTGAAGTATGGTGTTCCACAACTTTTCACGGTTTCTGCTGCCTCGCTCCAGGTCATACATCTGAATATTGTATTTTGACCAGGTGTCGCGATGCATATTGTGCGTATAGGGTAGATATTCGCACATATGGCAGTCGCCCGGCACGGGAACGCAGTCGAATATCTTTATCATTTCCTGCGTCAGTGGTTCGAAGTCAGGCGGCGCCTCAAGGAACCTTCTCTTGAGGAGAGGATACATATCTTGTCCTGCCTTCGTTCTGACAGCGAGCATCCATGTGAAGTGATTTATTCCCGCGGCGGTGATGTCGAGCTTGTCCATCGCCTGGTCGATGATGTTTTTTTCGATTTCGCTCGATTTGTCCGTCCAGACGAAGCGATAGTCTTCGGGCACATCCATATTCAGGTCTTTTGCCAGCACATAGCCGGCCATCATGTAGCCGAAACTCAACTGATGGCAGATGCCGACGGTGGCAATGCCGGAATACCGCCGCGCCGCCAAGGTTATGCGGGGGACGGGGTTGGTGAAATTGAGAAGTCTTGCCCTGGGACAGTACTGTTCCATGTCCTTCAGGATGGGCATGACCTGCGCCAGATTGCGGGCGGTGTGAAAGAGAGCCGCAGGACCGCCATTTTCCGCGTAGTGCATGATTCCGTATTCCTTTGCCAGTTCATGATCGATTTTCCACCGCTTTTCCCTGTCTACCGCTATCGAGAGTATGACAAAATCGGCCTTGGGCAGAGCCTCTCTTCTGTCGCCGGAGGCACTGATGAACATTTCAGAATTCCATTCCCGGTTGATTCTCACTGCGAGTTCGTAAATGGCCTCAAGGCCGTGCCTGTCGATATCCACGAGGCAGAGCTCGCAGCCATGAAGGGCCTCATTTCTCATCAGACCAGCCAGTGTGGACAGTCCGAACGACGCGCTCCCCGCGCCGATTACCACGATTTTTTTCCTTTCCATGATTCTCTCCTGAAATAGATGCCAACATTGATCCGTAAAAGATTACTGTTTGACAGCGCCACCAGTTATTCCGCTAACGAGATATTTCTGAAAGAAAGCGACGAACATAAGCGGCAGAATGCTGCCCAGAATTCCCGAAGTGGCCATCAGACCATAGTCCGTCCTGAAACGGCCTATCATTTCTGCCATCGCGACGGTCATGGTCTTCGCCTTCAGGTCCGAGGTAAAGACCAGAGCGAAGAGAAACTCGTTCCATGCGTTGTTGAAGACGAACAGGCCGGCGGTAAACAGAGCTGGGCCCGAAATCGGCAGCACAATCTGGAAAAGAGCACCCAATCGTCCGCATCCGTCGACGAGAGCAGACTCCTCTATCGATGGAGGCAAGGTATTGAAATAGCCCCTCATTATCCAGATACAGAGAGGCAGATTGAGCGCTATATAGCTTATTATCAAAAGAGTTTTCGTATTGAGAAGACCCATCTTGTTGCCAATGATATAGATCGGTATGACGAGGAGGACGGGTGGCAGCATTTGGGTGAGCAGGACAAAAAAGGTCATGACATTGCCGAATTTTACTTTCAACCTTGTAATCGCGTATGCCGCCAGGGACCCGAAAAAGACCGTAATGATCGTTGTCGTGACGCTGATAATGAGGCTGTTGCCGAGCCCGCGTTTGAAGGTGTAAGCGGTATCGACAGCTTTGGCGTACGAGAATATGATTTCCTGATAATTTCGGAAATTCAGTCTGGAGACTCCCCACTTCATTGGAAGAGAGCGTATTTCCTTGTCGGGAGAGAGGCTAATTTTGAGTGTCCAATAGAGAGGAAGCAATATGGTCGCGAGGACGACAAGGATGAGCAGTATTTCCACGAAATCAGAGAAATGCCGTCTTTTCCTCATGATTCTTCCCCCTTGAACATTCGGGAATACACGATGACGAGAATAAGGACGAAGAACAAAAGCAGATAACTCATGGCGGCCCCCTGGCCGAATTTCATGTATTCAAACGACTCTCTGTAGATGAGCATGCTCACCACCGTCGTGCTTCCTCCGGGTCCGCCTCCCGTGAGGGAGTACACGATATCGAACAGTTTGAAGGTCAGAATCGTCTTCATCACGACATTCATATAGATGATTGGTTTCAGATGAGGGATGGTGATGTACTGAAAGGAAGTGATTCTGGACGCGCCGTCGATGGCCGCCGCTTCATATTCTTCCTTCGGTATCGACTTGAGTCCGGCCAGGAACAACACGATGGCGAAAGGAGTGCCTTGCCATAGATTGGCTATGATCAGCATGACGAGTGCCAGAGTCGGCCTGGCCAGCCATGGGATATAGTCTTTGATTATGCCGAGCTGCGTGAGGAAGCCGTTGAGAAACCCGTAGTTGGGGTCATAGATGAGTTTCCATATGAGTGAATTCACGATGGGGGCCAGCACATATGGAAACAGAATGATCGCCAGAATAATGCCCTTGCCCTTTCTTTCTTTATTCAGCAGGAGCGCTATGGAGAGACCGAGCGGAATGCCGATCAGTAAATCTGCGCCGACGAAATACAGGGTTCGCAGAAGCGAAAGCCACCAGTCACTGGAATGCAGTACTTCCAGATAATTCTGAAAGCCTACATATTCGCGTCCGCGCGCGGGGTTGCTGACGTTCAGATTCTGCGTGCTGAGCCACAGCGAGTGCGCCATGGGATATACGATTACGGCGCACAGAATGATGATCGCCGGTAAGAGAAGTATGATTCCCAGTCTTTTGTCCTGTGCCGCGAGGGTCCGTGTTTTCTTGCTCATCGACGGGATACTCCTCCGTGTGAGTCGGAACTAGCGCGGGCGGCTGGCGGATACCGGTCGCCCGGCGATTTGGTTCAGAATTGCGTCTTCAGTATGCGTTCTTGATCTGCAGCGTCTTTGCGACGGCCTCATCCAAGGCCTGCTGGGCGGTCATTTTGCCGGTCAAAGCCTTATGGAGCTCTTCCGCGAGCATGACGCTGAACTCACCGTACCAGGGCACGGCGGGCCGGTTGACTATGTATTGGGATTGCAGCGCCATCTTTTTCAGTTCGGGGAACTTGTTCTGGATCTGTGGATCCTCGATGACCGATTTCCATCCGGTGGGATATCCTTCCCTCTCGAGCGCGATACGCGAGCCTTCCGGTCCGGCCATGAATTTTACGAATTCCCAAGCTTCCTTTGGATGCTTGGTGTTCTTGCTTATCGCGTACCCCATCGGGCCCGCGATGGTATAGGGGTGCTTGCCGTCCACGGAGGGCATCATCCCTATCTCAACCTGTCCGATAACCTTGGATTCATCCGGATTGTTCATGGGTACAAGGGGATTCCCCCAGGACAGAGAGTAGGCGATGTCTCCCTGTTTCATGGCGGCCTGAACATCGTCCTCCGTCCATATCAGGGATGCCGGGTCGACAATCTTCGTAGTATAGATACTATCGATCATCCATTGCAGCGCGTCCACCGCGCCGCCTTTGTTGAACAGCGGGTTGAGCTTGTCGTCGAAGAAATCCCCTCCGAACGACGCGGCCAGGGCTACGAAATCGCAGATGAGGCATTCCTTTTGTGCCCAGGAAAAGGCCGTCGCGTACTTCACCACTTTGTCTTTCTGGAGTTTCTGGCTATACGCAACAACATCGGCCCATGTTTTCGGGAATTCCTTCAAGCCCTCTTTTTGGAGCATATTGTTATTGTAAATGAATGATTTCCATTCCGAAGCCCAGGGGAGACCATACCATTTGCCCTGGTACGTCATGCCTTCCTTGGCGAAAGGGATAATGTCTTTCCGGTAGGAATCGGGAACCAGATCGTCGATGGGATAGAGCCATCCGGCCGATGCATAGCGAGCCACATCGACGCAGTCCAGGACAAATACGTCGTACTGGCTTCCGCCCGCCATAAAGGAGGCGACAAGCTTCAGCACGGCGTCTCGCCCATATGGAAGGACATTCAGGTTGACTTTGATGTTTTTCGCGTCCGCGAGTTCCTGGAAGCGTTGGGAAAGGAACTGGACATGGCCCGGACCTTCCAGGGTATTCAATTCTACGGCACTACCGCTCTGCGCCGTAGCAGGCAATGTAAGGGCCAGAATCATCAGGCCTACGAAAAATACAGACCTTCTCTTCATCATCTTTTCCTCCTTCTTTTAAAACGGACTTAGGAATTATATGAAGAATTATCTGGTCGTGATTGTATTGGCTGACAAGTGTAAAAAAAATGACATTTATTACAATTTTCTAATTGGCCGTCAATCAAGGATTTTTTGAGGGCATTTCGCGTATTCATGTGGCAGAAGGCCGAATCGCTTCTTGAATTGGCGGGAAAAGTACGCCGGTGATGAATAGCCTAGTTTCTTGGCGAGGCTTGCCACGGAACCGCACTCTTTTTCCCTGATCCGTCTGGCGGCTTCCCTCAGTTTGCACTCCTTGAGGAAGGCGCTGAAGCCTTCCGGACTGTATTCCCTGAAGAGGCGGCTGAGATAGCCAGAGCTGATTCCGAAATGTTCGGCCACCATTTCCTGTGTAATATTCTTGTCGATCGACAGAAAGATGAATTCTTGAATCCGTTCTATGAGCTCTTTGTTGCCTTCTTCCCTGGCGTGCTGGACGATGCCTTTCAATATCCGGATTTTCTGCTCCGCCCACTCGATGAATTCACCCATTCCGGAAAGTCTCTCCACCTCCTGCCTCATCACTACATACGACAACGTCGCGTTATCCTTGTACCGTGCCTTTTTTTGATACGTCTCGTTTATAAGCCCCGATATCCGGATGAAATAATCCCTCATTATCACGGGAGGATTGCCGTCCTTCTCCATTTTCGCCGTGTCCGCTATCAGAGCGGCCCTGAATTCCTCATAGCGGCCTCCCATCAACAATCCCTTGAGGGATTCCACGGGGAACGCGTTGCAGACCGGGCAATACATCCCTTCCGGAGGGAATACGTTGCCGTAACCGTAATAGAGTTTATTGTCCAGGACGTTTACGAGTAGAGCATAGGTTCGCGGGAAATCGGCCGTCTCCGTGACAGTCTGCGAAAAAACGATGTTGGAGCATGTGCTTTTCGCATATCTGAAGAGCAATCCAAAAGGAAGGTAATAGGCAGAGTCGACAAAGCAGAGGCAGATCAGGCATCCCGCAGGGTATCGTATGGAGAGTACCCTCTCCGCCGGTATGGCCGCTTCCCATTCACGCCGGAAATTCTCTTCATCTCGCTCTCTTTCCTCCCAGGCTAACTCCTGCAGCAGCAGCGGATTTCGTTCTATGAGAATTATATGGAAGGGGGAATTGTAGTATTTCAATCCAAGTATTTCCCCAATATGAACAAAATCCTTCTTTTCCATTCCTTCGGTGATCAGGCTGATGATGAACCGATAGGCGATGAGGTTTCTGTTTTCGTCGGCGATTTGAGCCGTGTCGAGGCTCAGTGTGCTCTTTTTCGCGCCGCGCTCACTTGCATGGATCATGTTGCGCAGGGCGTCCATGGTTTTGGCGAGCGGATTCTGGACGTGATTTTTGATGAAGGACAGGTAGACGGCGAGCCCCACGATGAATAAAAGCGTGAGGGCGAAGTTGAGTCGTTGAGAATAGAGAAGATTCTTTTGAAACAGTGTCGACGACACGACCAGTGCCAGCGAGATTTTCTGATAGGGCAGGGGCTTCCAGATGACTTGCCAGGCTTTGTCGCTTCCTTTCCAGAATGTCGTGGTCTCGAGTTTTTCCGGGCGGGTCGCGTTTATCCAGGCCGGTATTGTGCTGCTTCCGTAGCTGAACAGCATCTGACCGGTCTCGTCCTCTATCATGGCTCGCGCGACCGTGGGATCGATGGATTTCCGTATCTCGTCCGCCAGAAAAGATGAATCGATTACATATATGATCGTACCGCGATTCCGCGTGGGGTCGGTGATCGGATATTTTATGTAATATATGAGGACTTTTTCCGTCCCGTAATTCAGCGTCCCCGGCGCGATCCAGCCGCTAGAGCTGTTTTTCTTGATGATGCAGTTTATTATTCCCTGGAGCTGAGTTCCCCAGAGGTTATCGTCGATGTTTCTCCGCATTCTTTGGTCGGTCACGATACGACCGTCTTCCCTGTAGACTATGATGCTCTTCAGCCATTCATACCTGAGAATTTCAGTCGCGATTTCGCGGGACAGGTCCGTGGCGAATTCTTCGTTCTTTTCGTAGATGAGAAAATTCATCATCGAAGAGCTCTGGAATGACCCGAACTGATCGAAAACTATTCCAGACAGAGGAGTCAAAAGGGAATTGTCGAGTCCCTGGGATATGTTCTCCGCTTTTTGATTGTAGTATTCTCTGCCGGCCGTCATGAGGTCTTTGTTAGAAAGATAGAGGAGCACGGACGAATTCGCAAAAAAGAGGACGAAAATCGATATGAAAAATAGATTGAAGAATCGTACGAAAAAGTTCCTATTTTTCATCCTAATCCTTCTGCTCTTGAAACGCCGGAATACGTCTGGGCCAACAAAATTCAAACTTTAAGCTTGTCGGAATAAGGTGTCAATGGACTTTTTTACGGAGTTCCGGCGCCGCTTCCTGATCTCCGTAACATTCGGGCTCAGAAATGCCGATAAATATGGAGGATCGGAATGCCCATGGAAGCAAAAAAGAAAACTCATCCCAAAGCCTCGGTCGTCGTCACGAAAAAGCCAGTGCGCCGTGTTCCGGCCTCGCGCTCGTCTTTGAAGAGCGCCCGGGGTATTACGGCCCTCATGTTTACGGCCGCCGGCGCGTTTGCGCTTCTCTCCATGCTCCTGTGGACGCACTTTCCCTCGATCTGGAAACCACTTGTCGTGCCGGGCAAAGTCCTACTGAGCGTGTTTTCGTGGGCGGCCTATTATCTTCCCCTGTGGCTGGTCTGGGCCGGGGCGCTCGTGTTTGTGCCCAAGCTCTGCCCGCGATCAACCTATCTTCTGGGTATCTCCGCGCTGCCTTTTGTGGTAGTGACTGGTTTCGCCCGCCTTTCGAGCAATCCGGGAGCATTTTTTGAGAGCCACCCCTCGATGGCGAAGGTGGGGCTCTCTTCGCTGTACGCGGCTCTGGGATTTTTGCTCGCCGCGAGTTTTGTGGTGGTGATCGCGGGCTATATCAAGCTTTCGGAGTGGCTTAAGGCGAACGGCTACATCAAGACGCGCGCCGAAAAGAAAAGAAACGAGGAAGCGCGGACATTCGGTCAGAAATTAGCGACTTTTTGGAGAAATGTCTCTATGAAGAGAGAGGAGCGGCGCAAGCGAAAGGAAGAAGCCCGCCTGGCGCGCGCGGAAGCCCTCGCGGAGAAGAATATTTCGCTCAATATCCCCGATGTGCCGCCTCCCGATCCGCTTAGGTCTGAGGAGAAAATTACAATGGGCGCTGGCGCACCCGTACAGAACACCATCCGGAGCCCCGAGGTTCAAGTCGCGCCGGCACCTGTATCTGCCCTCGATGCCGCGGGCATTTCCTTCACCTCCGTACCTCCCGCGCGGCCCGCCCTACCAGGCGAAGAGCCCAAGCGCGCCATCGTCGAGCGTATCCTCGAGCGCAAGGCGGCCAAAACCTATCACGTGCCCATCGATGGACTTTTGAATACCTATCCCGACGGCCAGTACTGGATTATCGACGACAAGACCCGCGCCAGCGCGGGGGTCCTCAAGGAGACGCTCGCGGAGTTCGGCATCGAAGCCGAAGTGACCGGCATCCGCAAGGGCCCCGTCATCACCATGTTCGAAATACTTCCCGCGCACGGCGTCAAAATTTCGAAGATCACCAACCTGAGCGACAACATCGCCCTCAGGCTCGCGGCGTCCAGCGTGCGCATCGTCGCGCCCATTCCCGGCAAGCACGCCGTAGGCATCGAGGTGCCGAACGAGCGCCGCTCCATCGTCTCCCTGCGCGAACTCATCGAGAGTGAGCTCTTCCGTCAGACAAAAATGGAAATTCCCGTCGCCCTCGGCAAGGATATCACCGGCGAAGTCCAGCTCATCGATCTCACCCAAATGCCCCACCTCCTCATCGCGGGCGCCACTGGTTCCGGCAAATCGGTCTGCGTCAACTCGATCATCCTTTCGATCCTGTACAAACGCACACCCGAAGAAGTCAAACTCATGCTCATCGACCCCAAAATCGTCGAGCTCAAACTCTACAACGACATACCCCACCTCATGACGCCCGTCGTCACCGAGGCGAAAAAGGCCTTCCAGGCGCTCCAGTACTGCATCTGCGAGATGGAGCGCCGCTACTCCATGCTCGATGGCCTCGGCGTGCGGGACATACGCTCCTACAACCGCCGCGTCCGCGAGCGCAACCTCGCCCAGGAAAAACTGCCCTACATCGTCGTCATCATCGACGAGTTCGCCGACCTCATGCAGATCACCGGCAAGGAACTCGAGGCCACTCTCGCGCGCCTCGCCGCCATGTCCCGCGCCGTCGGCATCCACCTCGTCCTCGCCACCCAGCGTCCCAGCATCGATGTCATCACTGGCCTCATCAAGGCCAACATACCCTCGCGCATCGCCTTCATGGTCGCCAGCAAATTCGACAGCCGCACCATCATCGACATGGTCGGCGCCGAAAAGCTCCTCGGCCGCGGCGACATGCTCTTCTCCGGCGCCCAGGACCCCTTCCCCGTCCGCATGCAGGGCGCCTTCGTCTCCGAAGAGGAAGTCGAGCGCGTGGTCGCCCACGTCAAGACCCTGGGCGAACCCGAATACATCGACGAGGAAATCTTCATCGACGACGAAGACCTCGAAGAGCCCACGCTCTTCGATGACGGCGACGACCCTCTCTTCCAGAAAGCCCTCGAGATCGTTCTCCAGCAGGGCAAGGCCTCCGTCAGTTACATCCAGCGCCGCCTCAAGATCGGCTTCAACCGCGCGGCCCGCCTCGTCGAAATGATGGAAGAAAAAGGCATCGTCGGCCCCGCCCAGGGTTCGAAGCCGAGGGATGTGCTGAGAAACCCCGATGTATTCGACGGGGGAGCGGCCTCGAGGATGAGGGAAGAAGAGTGAAGGGACATCGTTGTATAGTGATTGCGACGCCACCTCGTCAGTCGCAGAGATGCCAGCTGCGCCTCGGTTTTTCATGCTATTGTGCCGGGTCTTCCAAAAACTATTTGTGATTGGCTCTTGTTTATTATCAAGATCGTTTCTTAATCTATCCTCATTAATTATTATATAATTTTCAAGCCTTTTATTTACACTGTATGCGTTAAGTGTTACTGACGGCCACAGATAATAAAACGATACTTACAATTATTCATCAAAAAGAATAATTGTAAGTAATTTTGTTTACAAATAGAAATTTTTCTTTTCAAAAACACCTTCTCTCGCGAATTGGGGGATACCAATCCTCCTTATCTGTATCACTACTATGCAGCCATGACGATAACCGCGACTGGTTTGTGTTTAACCTTACGGAAAGCAGAAACGCGGGCAAGTCCTCTACACGGAATGATTCCCCGAAGGGTCGTATCGACATACACCAGATGCTCTCTTATGGCGCACGGTTGTTTGTGCATCCCTTCTTCGATCTTCCAAATCCCGAGATACCACCAATCATATTTAGGGAAATAATTACAAGTCTTTCTAAACTTAAAGATGATTTCATCAGCAATTTCGTGAAAATGAGCCAGGATACGGTACCCGGAACGATCGTAAAAGGATATGCTGATTATGGCCATGCATTCAGGTTTGAGGCAGACAACAGCGCTACCGTCCGCAGCAAGCCGTTTGCCGCTGGATTTAAGCTTCAATGGCTCATGGGACCTGAATACATCCAAGGATGGCATTATTATAACCTGACGATTACCATGTCAAAATTTGCTTTAAATTCTTTGTCAGACCGTTATTATTTTTACACCTTGTTCCATAACCTCATTTTCAAAGTTTTTATCTATTTCGCTGTCTGTAATTAAATAGTCCACTTCGGATAAGGATATAGTATTTGCATTGCCTTTTTTATTGCATTTGGAAGAATCCGCGCACAGAATGACATTATCGGAACACCGTGCCATTTGTCGTATTACCTCCGCAATATCCAGCGATGAAGCCGTGACTCCATATTTTGCGGAAAAACCTATAGTACCGATGAATGCATATTTTGCATTGAATCTTTTGATGGCATCGAGGGCTAAGGGGCCAATAAAGCATTCGTCGAGCAGACGAAAGTCTCCCCCCACCATCGTGAAACGTACAGAGGGATTTCTGCGAATGGACTGAATGGGGAGCAAAGAATTTGTAATGATGTATATATCGCGTTTACCCAGCAGAAACCGTGGGATCATGGCAGTGGTTGTTCCGGAGTCGATAAACACCGTATCTCCACTCTGCATCATTTCTGCCGCTTTTCGAGCTATCTTGGTTTTTTGTCTCAAATTTGTCTGTTGGCGTTTGACAATATTCGGATGGAGGGCAAGCATGGCTTTACCGTGAGTGCGGATGATGAGGCCTCTATTGGACATAAAATTGAGGTCGTTTCTGACCGTTGCATCAGTGACACCTAGAATTTTGCTCATCTCGAGCACAGAAATACCTGGACGGTCAGTAAGAATGTCGAGAATTTTCTCTTGCCGTTCGGTGATAAATTCATCGATATAATCAGATTTGGGATTCTGCTTAGTCCTCATTTTGAGCTGGTCTCCTCACCAAAAGCAGTGTGTGTTATTTTCAGCTTTCGCCTATCGCACAGGAAACAATAAATATTCTCTTAATATGGCCTTCTGAGTCAAGCTCTGAAAATACAAGCGTTGTCTATATGATATGAAAGACTTTCCCCTAGGAATTAAAACCCCATCAAAATGGTCTTTATCTATCTGGCGGCCTACCTGTGTTCAGCGTTAAGCCTTGTGCTTAAGTATCGACTCGCATCGTTTTTTGCATTCGAGCATTGATCGGCCAGTGTGATATATGGCCTTCCACGGATTGCCGATGTTCCCGATTTTGACGTTTCCATCTTTATCCAGAAGCTGTCGCCACTCTCCTATGGCATGATCAATAAAATGGAGTTTTGCAAAATTCCAAGTCTGAATAAACGCGTAGAGATATTCATCTTTTCCGAATGTCTGATAAGCATCAAGGAATCCGATGAGCGCTTCGCAGTTTTGCCACCATTCTTTGTCCGTGTTTGAAGCCGGACCGATGTGCGGGCCTTCTCTATAAAGACCTCCGGAGATTCGGTCGAAGCCGTATTGTAGGGTATGGGAAATCAACTTCTCCTCAAGATCGGCATATGAGGAAATGGGCATCTTGAGGACTTTCAACGCCCTGTTGAGTAACCACACCAATTCGATATTATGTCCATAGGAAGTCGAATCAGAAGATTCTTCCTCTATTTTCTGAGTGAGGCGCTCCGAATTCCAAGTCCGATTGATGTTTATTGCCGGGATAGGGTTGAATGCCAGATCAAATTGATTCCGTCCACAGCCCCTATCCACATCGATCATTTTTGTGATTATAAGATTGATGACTTCAGAAAGCCGTCGCATATGTATTTCTGCAGAAGAGCATTGCGCCAGTGAAGTGAACGCCTCCATAAGATGCATGTGAATATCAATTGATTTTCTGTCACCCGCCCAGAACCCCTTTTCTTCCAATGTCCAGTCCTCTTTGAGATTCTCGTAATACCCTCCATTGAGATTGTCCGCACAATACTTCTCAAGCAGATCGAAAGTTTTCGAGGCGTATTCCAGACCCACGGGTTTACCGGAGGCTCTCGTATATTCGGAAAGGGCATATATTGCAAAGCTTTCTCCATATACTATCTTGCCCTTGTCTTTGGGAGCGCCTTGTCTTGTCGTACGCCATATCCAGCCGCCGTGTTTTTTATCCCAAAAATGCCCGAGAAAAAAATCAACGCCTTTTTCGGCCTCTTTTAAGAATTCCTTTCGATCCGGGTATTCTAGATATAGAGAGGAGAGACCCCAAATCATCCGCGTCTGTGTCACGATGTATTTATCCGTGTCTCCCGATGGTTCCCCATTTAGATCAAACGATGTCAAAAAGCCGCCGTACTCTTTATCAATGCCATTATCAATCCAGAATTGCAGAATTCCTTTTTCAAGATGATCACAAATTTCTTTATAAATGATCGACATGCTGCTGGATAAGTTGGCGTTCATGGTATAACGGCTCCTTGTTATAAAGACGAAACTTTAAAATAGTACACATATATTTTTGTCTATTTTTTTTTGGTTTTTCTGATTATTACATCATCTTTTACGATAGCGGCTCCGGCGCGAGCGATTATGGCATAGAAATCATTGATTTGGTCGTCTGTGAATGGCTTTACGGAATCTGACAGACAGAATTCTTTGTTTCTTAGTACATATTTGTTTCTGCCTAATGGATTATAATTGATTAATTCTATGGGGATGTCGCTTCTTGTTGTCGCGACAAATTGAGCGATTTGCTGTATGTTTTCCGGTGTCGCGGTAAATTCCGGGATGAGTGGTATGCGTACCAATATTGAATTTACCTTCTTGGCTAAATACTTAAAATTGGCCTTGATTATTTCATTGTCGGCCCGTGTATGTACTATGTGCTCCTCTCGGGCAAATATTTTGATGTCTATTATGAATTCGTCGACACATTCGACGAATTCATCGATGGTTTCTCTAGTGGTGTAGAGGCATGTTTCTATAATGGTATTGATCCCCTCTGTCTTGCATGACTCCAGGATTTTTCTGCTGAAGTTTTTTTGATAGAAAGGCTCTCCACCCGATAATGTCACCCCTCCGTGCGATTCTTCATAGAAAGCCGTATCTTTTTTTACTTCCTGGATGATTTCTTGCACGGTCACGAGTCTCCCATCAAAGGCAAGAGCGTTGGCGGGACATTCGGAGACGCATATTCCGCATTTGTTGCACAGGGACTTATCGATGTTGATATGATTGGCTTTATCCGCCGATACCGACAATGCTTTTTGTGGACACTTTCCGACACAGATATGGCACGCGATACATTTATTCTTAAAATGCCACAGATCGATGCTGCTTTTTTTCCCTTCGGGATTATGGCACCATTTGCAATCCAAGGGGCAGCCTTTCAAGAAAACGGTGGAGCGCAATCCTGGGCCGTCGTGAATTGTGAAACGCCTGATGTCAAAAATGATGCCGCTCTCACCAGTCTCAATCGGCCCCATATTCTGTTCTCCTGATGATTTCATCCTGAAGATCATCCGCGAGTTCTGTAAAATAGGCCGTATAACCTGCAACTCTTACGAGAAGATCTCTGTATGCTTCGGGGTTCTTCTTTGCGGCCAGAAGATCTTCCCTTCGCACAACGTTGAATTGGACGTGGTGAATGTGAAGTTTGATGAAAGTGCGCAGAAATGATGAAAATTTGACAATATTCGATTCTTTCTGGAAAAATTCCGGCAGAAACTTCAGATTCAGCAAGGAACCGTTGCTGGCCAGTATCGAGTCGATTCGTGAGACAGAATTTAAAAGTGCAGTGGGCCCTGTTTGATCCCTGCCATATACGGCGGACAAACCTCCATCCGCAAGAGGCTGTTTGGCTAATCTACCGTCAGGAGTCGCCCCGACGTTGAGTCCCATTGGCACATGAGCCGATACGGTATATAGCCCGATTTGGAACAGTCCACCTCTTGCGTTTCTATATTTCCCGACTTCTTTGGAAAAGTAGGCTACCCATTTTTGGCCTATCCTGTCGACCCATTCAACATCGTTGCCATATTTGGGGATCTTGTTGAGCAGTCTATTTCTCAATATTTCATGTCCTTTAAAGTTTTTTCTGAGCGCTTCGAGCAATGTGACCGGCATGACAAATTTCTCGTCGTAGACCGAAGTTTTTATTGCGGCCAATGAATCCGCAACATTGGCGACTTGAATGCATTGGACGCCGCTAAAATTGTAGAAGGCTCCTCCCGCCGTCACATCACGGCCTTTGTCCAGGCAGTTCTCCATGACGGAAGATAAGAAGGGAGAAGGAAGATAGGCCGCGTGCATTCTGTCCACGGTGATGCATGCTTTTATCATCTTGTCTATAAAATAATTAATTTGTGTTTTAAATGCGTTTTCTAAATCTTCGTAGGTTTTGTAGTCATACAGGAATCCTGTCTGGAGCCCAAGTTTTTTGCCTGTGAGAAGGCAGTATCCGTTGTTAAGAGTCAGCTCGAGTACTTTGACCATATTAAACATGGCAGCATCACTCCAGCCGAGGCTATTACCGTGTGTACTGAGCTCGACACAGCCCACAATCGAGTAGTTCCTTGCATCTTTTATATCTATTCCCTTGTTTGTGAGGGCTGGGATGATACTCTCATCATTGAATATCTGAGGCATCCCGCCGCCATTCCCGATTACTTTTATGCAAGCATTTAAGAATTTCTCCGGGGTTTTGTTGTGAATTCTGGCTGAAAGGTTGGGCTGGGAGAGTCTCACTTGATCCTGGGCCCTTAAGAATATAAATGAAAGGAGATTCGTGGCATCATTGGAGTCATCGTCCACTCCTCCGATAGCGACATTGAAGCCCGTCGTGAAACCGGCAAAATATTTCGCGCTTTTTGTATTGCGCATATATACAATATGGTTGAACTTGATCCAGAGAGCCTCCGTCAATTCTAGCGCACGATCGAGAGTCAGGCGTCCTTCCAAGAAGTCTTTTTCAAAGTATGTATAAAGATACTGATCCATCCTGCCGGGGGATATCGAGTTTGCGTTCGATTCCATGTGCAGAATGACAAACAAAAACCAGAGCGACTGAAGAGCTTCATGGTATGACTCAGGAGGAGAGGACTCGAGTTTTTTACATATGCGGGAAACCTCAAGGAGCGACGATTGAGCGGACTCGTCACTCTCGGAATCGGCCATCCGCTTAGCCAAGTCTGCATAGCGCCCCATGAAACGTATGGCACCTTCAAGGACAAGATCGACAGACAGATAAAAATCCCGCTTTGAAATGTCACAATCTTTAATTTTTCCCTGGACAATTTTTCTGAGTCCAGAGGGACCGTGCGAAAGCCATTTTTCTGTGTCAGGGCAAATATGTCCCTGAGAGTGATCCTTTTGATTTATTTTGACTGCGAGTTCGAAATCATCCATGTTTTCATCGAGAACTTGACCTATTTTGTCTCTCAGCCCTTTATTATGCCAGTAAGGATAGAGTTCGGACCTGAATTCTATAATATCCTTATTATCCACATTGAATCTGTCCTGGGCTCTTGTCGGCAGCGACTCTATCTCCTTGTTGATCCACTCGATTCCAGCTTCAGGAGAAACGATCCCGGCTCGTATTTTGGTCGACCTATTGCCAACGATCAATTCTTGAGGATCTAAGCTTATTTCAATCTGTTCCAGAGCGTTTTTCAGTGCAAGGGCTCTTTGAATGATCCGGGGCTTTTCTTCATTTTGCCGATAGGTCTTGGTGATGATTTTAGCTTGTTCTATTGATAAATATCTTGGTTCATGCAGAATATGTTTTCTCAGCTTGTCTATTCGGCCAAACGGCTCTATTGAGTCTAGTCTGTCCAAATAGAGATTATAATCGAGCATACCCAGCTCCTTTTTCAATAAGAGAGTATGATAGTTAATCCCCTGACACTACGATGGATATCTTTCTCTCTTGGGGACCATCGAGTTCCACAAGATAGATTTCCTGTGCGCCTCCGAACAGAACTTTTCCATTTTGGATTGGAAATACGGCATTATTCCCCAGCAGCAATCCTCGCAGGTGACTCGTCGCATTGGCGGAAGTTCTGCCATAGGAAGGTAGAAAATGTGCGTGGACATATGGACTTTCATCCGGCACAAGTTTTTTAAGAAGATCAACAATATCCAGCTCAAGGCAGTCGAGGCCTTCATTGACGGTTATACCGGTAGTCGTATGAAGCGTGATGATGTTGACCACACCCGTTTGAATGCTGCTTTCTTGCACTATATCAGAAACGATATTGCCCATCCGTATCATTTGGATTGATTGGGATGTTTTGATAGCCTTAGAATATATTTTGGTCATAGTATTCTCCTTGGAGATTTAAGAATCGGATTGGATTCAGTTCGAGTATCTTATGGAGGGTTTCTTCGCGGAAACCTGCGTATTCAAGAGCCTCTCTCATCCGAAGCTGTTCGATGCGCGGATAGTTCGATCCAAAAAGTACCTTGTTCGATAAACTCCTATCAATCCAGGATGGTTGAATTTGAGAAGAAAAGACATATTTGAAGAATTCTCTTGGGGAATCGAAATAAAGCATTGAGGTGTCGATATATACGTTGGTGTATTTCATGGCTAGAATGCAGCTTTCTACTACCCATGGCCAGCCAAAATGAGAGATAGAAAATTTGAGGTCGGGGAAATCTTTCGCGACGTTTTCGAGCAATAAGGGGTTTGCATATTGGAGTAAGCTGTTTGGTTCCCAGCTCATGCCCATATGGAAACAAATAGGAACATTGTATTTTTGGGCTATTTCGTAGACAGGATAGAGAATGGCTTTGTCATTGGGGAAGAAGTGTTGCGATGAAGGGTTAAAATTAATACCTTTTAGACCGAAATCCTTTATAAGGGTACGTAAATCGGAAAGAGCGGTCTTGGAATTTGGATCAATGCTGCCAAAACAGATGAAAGTATCGGGCGCAAGATCTTCCAGATACTTCATGTCATGATTGGACATCAATGTGCCACCAGCCGTGCTGCTCAAATCAAGAGGAAGCAGGACGACTTTATCAATGCCTGCCGCAGCGATCTGCCTTTTAAACAGATCAATGTCCTGGAGTGCGATTTTATATAATCCGAAATTATCTCTTCTGAATTTAACCTGCTCTTCCGAACCGCACATTTCTTTTAAAAAATACGGGTGAGCGTGAACGTCGATAATCATGATTTCCTCCCTGCCTTGTTTGGTTTCTGCTGGCTTGTTATGAGATCGAAGACCTCCTCGATAGCCGGTGCGCCTTCCATGGGCCCCCATTTTGTTGTTGAAAGAGCGGCGGCGGCATTGGCAAAAAGGCCAGTATCATACAGTGGCCATCCTCTTATCAGACCCGTCAGGAAGGCCGCGCAGAAAGTATCGCCTGCTCCTGTGGGATCAACGGCATCGACTTTATAGGCGGGGATTTCAAGGGTGTCTCCGTTATGATAAATTTTGCAGCCCTTGTCGCCCAATTTTTGCACTACGAGCTTGCCTTTTTTTTGCAATAACCTACAGGCTTCGTCATCATTGCCGACATTCATGAAATCTCTGCCTTCCTGGACGCTGGGAAGGACAATGCATGCGCGCTCAAGTACCGGATCCGCGATCTTTCTGAGTTCATCCGCACCGAGGGCTTCCTTTCTTATATTGGGATCAAAACTGACTTTTGTCGTGTCAGGGATGACTTCCAGAATCTTGAGAACGGCTTTTCTTGAGGAAAGGCTGCCCGATAGAGCAAATCCCGTGATATGTACCCATTTTGCATCTTTAAAATAAGCTTGATCCACGTCGTCGGGAGACAGAAGCCCCGCTGCCGCGTTGTGGAGATGGTAGAGAAATCTTCGTGATCCATCATGGAAATACGCTATAAAAGTCACGGCAGTTGTTGCGTTGTCAGCGCACTTTATTTGGGAAATATTGACTCCGGAATTGGATAATTTATTGATAAAGCAGTTACCGAAGCCATCCTTGCCCACAACCCCGATAAAGCCGCATTTGTTCCCCAGTTTTGCCGCCGCGTTGATGAATATAGGTGTGTCTCCGCTTGGGAATGGCCCGAGGAAGGTACCCGGCCTGGAAAAATCGCAGTCAATATCTTTCCGCATTATCTCGACGAGTGGTGCTCCGATAGAAATGATATCAAAACCCATCAAATTACTCCTTAAAAAGCGCTTTTTTTTCTGCCTGTATAAGGGCTATCTCGATTTAGAATATTTGTTCCAAATCATGACACCGAGTAGTACGATTCCCCATATGAGAAGTTTGTAGAAATTGCTGAAATAGGGGAACATGTTTATCGAGGAAGATAAAAACTGAAAAATGAGTATGGCGATCATGACATTAGAAATGTTGCCATGACCTCCTTGAGGGTTGACGCCTCCTAGAATCGCGATGAGAAGGCACTGCAGAGTATATTGCTGGCCATAATCGGACTTGGCAGAGTTCAGGCGGGACATCATGATAAGGCCAGATACCGAAGACAGTATGCCGGCAAGGCAGTAAGTCTGAATGATTATTTTATCTACATGCAACCCACTGAATTTAGCGGCTTTAGTATTTGATCCCACCATGTAGAGCTTAATTCCATACGCTGATTTGTTGAGCATGAAACTTACAGAGAGCGCAAGAAGGATAAAGATGAGTAAAGGGAGAGGGACAATATTAAATAGTGCGTAATTTCCTATTTTTGCATAAAGAGGGGGAAGTCGGTTTATCGCGTTGCCCTTGCTTAGGATTATTGAGACACCTGAAAACAGTTGCATGCTCCCGAGGGTGGCTAGTATGGGGGGTATACCTATCTTTGAAATCAGGAGTCCATTTAGCAGCCCACACAACAGACCTATTAGAATGGCGATGAGGCAAGATATTATTATTACATAAATAATCAGATTCTGATTTGGGATAAGATTCGCCAATTTTATCATCATCAGGGCTGCGATCATTGAAGACAGATTTGCCATGCCGACAATTGAAAGATCGATTCCTCCGCTTATCATCGCCAATGCCATCGCAAATGCCATAAGCCCATACTGAGGAAGTTGATATGCCATGGACTGGAAATTGGTAAAGGAAAAAAACTTCGAAGATTTCAGTATGGCCATGGTTATCAGAATAACCGCAGCAACCACCAAGTTATTCAAAAGAGTGTTGTCATTTTTCTGCAATTTTCTGGATGACAGGGCGTCATGCTTCATTTTTCGATTTCCTCATGGAGGGTAAACGGTGGCTCGACAATATCAACTGGAACGAAGTAACTCCCGTGCCGATAATTATTATTAATCCAGTGAAAAATGACTGCCAGTAAGTTGGGATACTGAGAAGCAGAAGACTGTTCGAGATTATCGTTAACAGGAATGTACCCAATAAGGCTCCGATGATTGTTCCGGACCCGCCCTTGACACTTGTACCGCCCAAAACAACCGCCGCGATTACTGTCATCTCCATGCCGATCAGGTTGTTCGGCTGGCAGTTTTGCATCATGCACACTCGCGTCATTCCGGCTATTCCCGCCACTATACCGACAAAGCAATATATTGAGAACTTTATTTGCTTGACTTTAAAGCCGGCCCGGATCGCCGAATTGGAATCACCGCCTATGGCATAAACGCCACGCCCCCACATCGTAAAATGTAGAAAAACATATGTAATTATTACAACGGCGAACAGGATTAAAATGGAAGAAGACATATTTGATTTCAGGCCGTTCAGGGGGTTTGTCGCCACAAAAAGTTTTGCATTACCAAAGTCGAACATGACTTTGGGGATCTCCGCAATTTCCTGCGCATTGAGCGCTCCCTGCAAGATACCCATAAATATACTTT
Source organism: Spirochaetaceae bacterium UBA5556 (assembly GCA_002425765.1). Taxonomy (GTDB): domain Bacteria; phylum Spirochaetota; class Spirochaetia; order Treponematales; family Rectinemataceae; genus Rectinema. The sequence continues at coordinate 114,694 of DIMW01000003.1, forward strand.
GGGTACCCAAGGTCACGATCAGCGCGGGGAGATTGAAAATCGAAATGAGAGCACCATTTATCGCGCCCATTATTAAGCCAAATGAGCCTGACAGGAGGAATGCAAAAAATACGTTACCAGTATAATTCATGCTTAAAAGTATTTTTGTCGTCGCAAACATGCTCAATGATGCGACGGCAGGGAAGGATACATCCATGCCGCCGGATATGATGACAATTAACTCGCACATGGCAAATATCGCCGGCACGATGAAAGAGACCATGAGATCAACAATGTTATTCAGTGTGAAGAATTGGCCGCTTCTTGCCTGGATGATCAGGCTGAGAGACACTATCGCTAGAAACACATAAAATTCATGGCCTAATCTTTTCTTTCCCATTTCTATGCAAGCTCCTAAAAATTGAAAAAAGGATCAGTTTGAGATGCATTCTCTGGCCAATTCAAGCTCTGATATATCGCTGGACTTCAATCTGCCCATTAAATTGCCGTGTTTCATTATCAATATCCGGTTGCAGGTCGTTAAAACTTCAGGGAGATCATCTGATATGATCAAAATACCCATACCTTTTTCGGCCAGAGACCGAAGTATCGTGTGTATTTCATTTTTTGAGCCAATATCCACACCTATTGTGGGGCCGTTCAGGATCAGAATTGCAGTGTTTCTTGACATCCACTTTGAGAGGACGACTCTCTGCTGGTTTCCGCCGGACAATGTCTGAACATTGTCTCTTGGGTCCGATGTCTTTATAGACAGCTTTTCTAGCCATTCTTTTATTGCGGCAATTCTCTTTTTATTGTCGAGAATTCCGATTTTGTTGGACAAGTTTTCCAGATTGCTGACGATGATATTGTCGCTGATTGCCTGATCGAGAAACAAGCCTTCTGTCAACCTGTCATCGGGGACATATCCTATGCCATTCTGGATTGCGTCAAAAACAGAAGTTATTTTTACATCAATTCCGTTTAATTCGATTGACCCGGAATCTGCCGGACATATGCCGAAAAGTGATAATGCCAATTCTGTTCTGCCCGAGCCCAGCAATCCGGTGATACCCAGAATTTCACCCCTATAAAGGGAAAAAGAGATGTCGTTGAATCCGTTTTTTAGCGATAAATTGTTGACTTTAAGAATTGGGGTCGCTGAGTAGTCGATAGTCGGATCATAACAGGACATCTCGAACTTTTTCCCGGTCATATAATACGAAAAATCCTGATTATCTATCTCAGACGTCGAGCAGGCCAAAACATTTTTCCCGTTTCTCAGGATGGTCAGTCTTTCAGATATTTCAAATACTTCTTCGATTTTATGGCTTACAAATAATATTGAAATGCCTTTCACCTGTAGCAATTTGATAATTCGGAAAAGGTTTTGGACTTCTTTTTTTGTCAGTGCCGTGGTCGGCTCATCCATAATGATCAGTTTTGCATCGTTGATGAGCGCGCGACATATCGCGATTTGCTGCCGATTGGCGATGGAAAGCAGTTCGACTTTTTGATCGAGATCTATATTGAAGTCGATCATCCTGATAGCTTCTTCGGCTATTTTACGAAGCCGTTTCCAGTTCACAAACGTCCTTTTTTGCGCCAATTCAGTGTTGTAGGCCAGATTCTCCATTACGGAAAGGTTGGGGAACAAAGAGAAGTCTTGATATATAACCTGTACTCCATTCCTTATAGAATCGATCGGTGAGATTTTGTGATATGTATGACCATTGAGCTCGATTTTACCGGAGTCCATTCCATATACGCCAGAAATGATTTTGATAAGCGTGGATTTACCACAGCCATTTTCTCCCGCGAGACAATGGATTTCTCCCTTTTTAATCTCCAAATCCACGCCGTCAAGGGCAACAACTCCAGAGAACGACTTTTTTATATTGCTTGCTTTTAGTATGATCTCTGCTGTTTGTGGAGTGGTGTCCATAAAAGAATTTTCTCCTAACTTAACATTATCCCTCCATAGCATTTCGCTATGGAGGGAAATCAAAACAGAAAGCTATATAGTTAGAATCATTCAGAAGTCAAAGTCATCAATATTATTCTTATCAAGAGTTATCCAGCCAGATCCGATAAGAAGATTCCCCTTAAGGATCATTTTCTCATAACCTTTTCTCCCAAGGTTGATGCCATTGGTTATTGGCTGCTTATCAAGGATCTTTTTTGCGAGAACACACATGACATATCCGGCATCCGCGGGGTCCCACAGCGTCGCATACTGAATGGTCCCGTCCTTTATATACGTGCGGACCTGAGAGGGAAGCCCTGTGCCGCACGTGAATGCCTTACCCTTGAGCCCCAGCTCCTCAATAGCTTTTGCGGAATTTGGCGCAGCATGTCCCGATGTCCCCATAATCCCTTTCAGATCGGGATATTTTTTGAAAAGCTCTTTGGCCTTCTGATAGGTAATGTTCGGATCATCTTGAATTTCGACATATTGATCGGCAGTGATAAGTTGCATTTTGGGATATTTCTCTTTCTGACGCGCAATGCCGCCTTGTGCCCACTCCATATGGGAGGCATTTGTGACAAAACCGACCATGGTGACATATTTGCCTTCATAATTCATGGCTTTCGCCAAATTATCCATGATGAACGCACCGTATTCTTTGTTATCGAAGGCCTCTATGTCATACATTGTATTTTTCTGTGTTGAGCCTTCGTGCGTGATGACCACGATTCCTTTCTTCATGGCCTTTTCAAGGACGGGTTCAAGGGCCACGGGATCTATTGGAACAACACAGAGCGCGTCGACTCCCGCCGATATTAGATCTTCGATAACCTCGGCTTGTGCGGACGCATCGGTTTTCGAAGGGCCTTTCATGTACGCGTGCATGCCTGTCTCTTTGGCATATTGTTTTACGCCCACTTCCATGCGCTTGAACCATCCGATTGTTGCATCTTTGGGCACAACAGCGATTTCGTAGGTTTTACCTTCAGCGAACGAGGCACAACACACAAAGATCGCCATGAGAATGAGAACCACAGAACTTTTCCTCATCGAATACCTCCATTACTCCTTAACAGGATTATTTTTGTATACAACCGTTTTTTTAATCTGTCAATAGAAAAATGAAAGCAATTTAAATGTATTAAATATGTTATATAGTTAAATTTTATAATAAAAATGAAAGTAATTCAAAAACGAAATATAAATAACGTGTTTTTGTTTTTTTAGTAACTCTTGGTTCGAAAATATTTAAGAAAAACAGATAGAAGTCTATAGAGTGTTTTGCTGAGGTAGGTCCTGAATAACCTCAATTAGGGGTGAAGGGGAGAAAACATAACTAATCATGCGGCCTTTACTATGATGAGGATATTGATACACCACATGATGGAAGTACAGAATGAAAACGTAGGCTCACACTGGGTCTGTTTTAGATAGGTATTAATTTTTTGCGTTTCTGTTTATAAGAACAAACTCTTCTTGAACGCCGTGTATCTATAAACAGAATCATTGTTGAAGAACAGAAAGATTCTTGTCGTGGACGGGCTCTCTCTGCATAGCAGGATTCTCAATCCAAATCGACGAGAAAAATTGTACCATGGCTACCACAAAGAAAGGAATGTCAACCCGGTATCTCGTGCTCCTCGACGAGAGTACGGCGTCGCCGGATTGCCGTGGGGCGCGCGTTCCAGCCCTGTGGGCCGACCGCCAGGAGCCTCGTATCACTGGAATAAATGGTATTATTATCTATGACATAAAAATATAGAGCATTATCAATAATCAGGATTATGATAGCATCGCATTATGCATACAAAAAATCTTATTGACGCCACACCATAATTGTAATACATTGTAAACATGGTTCATTGTCTTGAAGAGATTCTAAAACGCATCAGGAAAGGCCAAATACCTAAACCTATCTTCATCCATTTCAACAATGCGTTTTCCTCTTTGGATTTAACCAAAGATTTGAGCCTGTTTGATATCACCCAATTGAGAACATCGGATGAAAAAACAAGGGTGTATTATCGATTACGAAGAGGCAAATACCGAGCGATCTTTTATATTGAACATGATGATATCTATGTCATTGCCTTAGATAAACGAGAGGAGGTGTACAAAAAATGGCAGTAATCTCTGTTCGCCTCAACGATGAAGAAGAGAAGATGGTATCGTTTCTTTCTGCTCAATTTGAGAAAGACAAATCGAGTCTCATAAAATATTCTCTCAAAGAAATGTATGAAGATTTTATGGATAATAAAGTCATTGAACAATTTGAAGAGAAAGAAAAAGAAAGCCCACTTTCTTTTGTCAGCGCTGAAGACATCCTGAAGACATTATAGAAAACCACAAGCGATTTACAACATTCGCGTTGACCTGACATTGCTGCTGTCACGGTTCGTGCTTGGTTACTTCATTCCGCACAGACCGCGCCAACGGCGCAATGCGAGTCACACGCACATAGGAACGGACGCTTCGCGCCATTCCCGCACTGTCGCGGATTCCCCTCCGCGGCAGTGTTATCTGGATACACTGACCCGACTTTTCTGTCGGGCGACTTGCTTTTTTCTGCCGACAGAAAGCAGGTTCATCACGATGCCGACCATCGTCGCGGTGGCGATGGCGGGGATCATGTTGTTCGGGAACCCATACGAACCGCCGAGTCCGATCACCAGAATGACCGCGATGACGGCGAGATTCCTGGCGTCGAAGAGGTCCGCCTCCTTGTTGATCATGATCGCCACGCCCTGCGCCCCGATCACGCCGAACAGGTAGATGCAGGCGCCGTTGATCACCGCGCCGGGCACCGACCGTATGGTATTGGAGAGTGGCGGGATGAACGAGAGCGCTATCGCCATGATCGCGGCCACCGCGCTCAGGATGTACGGCAAAGTGCGCAAGTACTGGGCCGAAGAGGCTCGGCGCGTCGAGGAAAAACTCGGCAAGTTGGGCTATACGATCGATGGAAAAGAATTTTCTGACAGAGAGCAACAGGTCCTCACCAATCTTCTGAAACGCCTGGAGACGCTGCGAACGACGGATATGGCGGTGATTGTTTCACCGAGCCAGAACGAGATTCCCCGGATGAAAAAACTTGGTCTCGACATCGAGCCCCACCGCAGCCGCCGCTCGACGAGCGCTTCAAGGACCCGAACGATCCGCTCCGGCTCGTGTTTGTGTGCGCCATGTGGCTCACTGGTTTCGATGCGCCGAGCTGTTCCACGATTTATCTCGATAAACCGATGCGAAACCATACGCTCATGCAGAGCATCGCGCGGGCCAATCGCGTTTTTCCCGGCAAACAGTCCGGTCTTATCGTGGACTACGCCAATGTATTCGCCTCGCTGGAAAAGGCGCTGGCCATCTACGGCGCAGGCACGAACGGCAAAAGTCCCGTCAGGGACAAACAAGAACTTGTCGATGAGTTGCGGAAGGCCGTTGAAGACGCGCTGGCATTCTGTGCGAGCCATCGGGTTCCACTTGAAGATATCGAGAAGTCGCCTCCAAACAGCATGGCGCGGCTCCCCAGTTCATGGAAGACGGCATTAACGCTCTTATTTCACCGGATATCGTGCGTCAGGAATTTTTTACTCATCATTTTTGTTATTTTATAACTTGACATCACGAATATACAAAGTATAAACTTTGAATATGGAGAATGTTATGAAAGCCATTGTTCAGAAGTGGGGCAACAGCCTCGGAATCCGGATACCTGCTGTGTACGCAAAAGAGTTGGATCTCAAGAATGGCGTGTTTGTTGATATTGTCAAAGATAGTGGGAAAATTATCATTCTTCCACCGAAGCCGACACTCGAAGGCCTTCTCTCTAAAGTCGCCAAAGAAAATATGCAGGACTATATTGATTCTGGTTCGCCGGTGGGAGAAGAGGCATGGTAGGGAATAAGGGATATGTGCCTGAGCGTGGGGATATCGTGTGGCTCGATTTCAATCCGCAGACGGGGCATGAACAACGGGGAAGGCGGCCAGCCTTAACGTTGTCCTTCAGGGCGTATAATGAAAAAATAGGGCTGGGGCTTTTTTGTCCGATCACGAGCAAAGTAAAGGGCTATCCCTTTGAGGTCGAGATAACGTCGGGTGTGATTCAGGGAGCCGTATTGAGCGATCAAATAAAGAGCCTCGATTGGATGGAGAGAAATATAGAGTTCATAGAGAAGATCGATAGTGCTAAGCTCCAGGAAATCATTGAGAAGATTGAAGTGATACTAAAGTAGCTTTTTACTTTCATTGAGAGGAAAACATTATTCCCGAGCTTTTCCGCATGGGTAGTTTTAAAAGGACGAATGGGCCGCTCGTGTAGTGCCGCGGCACAATCCTGCTTCAAAAATGGCTTGCGGACCTCTAGTTTTATTCTAATAGAATGTATTGTATTTCATACAGATCGCGTTCGCCTGTGGCGATTTCATGGCGAGTCGCCCCTCTGTCAATCCGTTGAAACAGACATTAATACTGAAATAATTGACATATTTCATTAAATAGCCTAATTTCAACGAACAATGAAACAGGCTGAAAAATTGAAATTGCGCGATCTCGAGGACAAGACGCTCTTCGCGCTGAAAGAGCTGTGTTCGTCCGTGCCCTTCCTCACCCTGCGGTCCTGGCGCCAGGAAAAGACATCGGGCGGGTACCGGCCGGACATTGTGCTCGCTATGAATGTCGGCGACCGGCATTGGGAGTGGCTCGTGGAGTGCAGTCTGAACGGCCAGCCCAGGGAGCTCCGCGGTGCCATTCCGCTGATGAAGAGCGCGCTCGCGGAGCCGGGCGGGAGGAACAGGTATGCCCTTTTCGCCGCTCCCTTTCTTTCCGAGGAGTCCCGGAGGCTCTGCGCGGAGGCGGGGCTTGGCTATGTGGATCTGGCCGGCAACGTGCACGTGAGTTTTGATCAGGTCTACATCGATGTGAAGGCTCAGGACAATCCTTTCAAAGAAAAGCGAGGCCTGCGCTCTCTTTTTGCCGCGAAGGCGGGCAGAGTTCTGCGTGTGCTGCTGACGCCACCACTGCGTTCATGGAAGGTGAAAGATCTGGAGCTCGCGTCGGGCGTGAGCCTCGGCCAGGTGAGCAATGTCCGCAAGCTCCTCATGGATCGGGAATGGGCAGAAGTGTCGCGGGATGGCATTTACATCAAAAAACCTGAGGCGCTGCTGCGTGCCTGGCGCGAATCCTATGAAGGGGGATATCTGTTGGAAGAGACTTTCTCTACGACGATAAGCGGGGAAGCGTTTGACGCCGCGTTCCGGAAGGCGCTGGAGGAGTCGTCAGGCGGGGCTCACCTGGTGCTGGCTTCCTATTCCGCGGCCCGTTTGTACATTCCCTATGTCCATCAGGGGGCGCTCTATGTGTACGCGGACGCGGTGGGGAAGGAAATTTTGAAGCGGAATCTCGGCCTGAAGCCGATGGCGGCTGGCGGCAATATCGTGGTGTTCGAACCTCGGGAAGATGATGTGTTTACCGGCAGGGTGGAAGTCGTGCCGGGCATCTGGTGCGCGGGGCTGGTTCAGACCTGGCTCGATCTCGGTGTCGCCGGCGAACACGGCCTCGAGGCTGCGGACTTGCTGCTTCAACAGAAGTTGTTGCCCGCGTGGAAGAAACTTGAGTGATGTTCGGCCCCAACACGTCCCGCGCCTGACGTCACCAGCGAGACGGTTATGCCTGATTCAGAAACCAGGGCTAGACAATGGGGGGCCTGTGTGGTTTTTGCTTATTATTTCTATGACAGGAATATTTTCTATAACATCTTCCTGTAAAAAGAATATGTTATCAAAAATATTTCTGGCGCCAACGCGATTCCATTGTGGATACTGGGAATGATGTACTGAGTTTTTTATAAAAACAAGTTGACACCACTTCACGATTCTCGCATTTTGCACCTTTTCTGCGGAAAATTGCAGAAAATCCGCAGCATAGTTGCGGATTTTATAAAAGTGAATTCTGTTGAAGGTTTATGGCAATCTTTGAGAGCCTGACTGGAAAGGCATGTCTTCCTTTTCAAATTTGAATTTACCGCCACGCCCTCTTCCTGGCTCATGCCCGTGTGCCGACACCATTGCATCGCATCCGCGGCGGGGTATAGTGGAGTTAAGCGGATTCTCTCTGCGCGCACATGTTGTCCCCACCGTAATTCGCAGGTCCATGGAGGTTCCCTATGAATGATAAAGATTTGAATTCCGGTCTGTCGGTAGAAGTGCAGCTGGCGTGGGAAGTGATGACATGCAAGGCTATGCGGGAGACTTATGATGAACAGACTCATCCCTGTCGGTATTTCAACCAGCACTTCGGGCCTTGGCTTACCTATGACTGGGCTCATGAAAGAAGCAGGAAGGCAATCAAGCCCGGTGAAATAAAGAAAATAAAGGCGCGGACGAACGGAAACCGTTTTACGGTGCCGGCGATCGCGGGAGGCTGCAGGAAAGCTCCCATCATGACCATCGGCATAAATCCCAATATGCCTTCGTGGCAGCTCAGCGAGGAAGGGACCCGGTGGTGTTATCCGTATTTCGACGATATCGCCGAGTACGCGACGTATTATCGTTATCAGACCATTTTTCAGGAACAATATGGTATCGATTTTCTGAAACAGTTCATTGTCCCCGATTCCTCCGTCATCGCCGCCGAAGACGGAACCGTGAACTATGTTGTCTACGACGATGCGCAGGAAAATATAAGAATTCGCTTAAGCTATGATGAAGACGAGATCGTCATACCCCGAGGTTCCGCCGTTCTGTGCGGCAGGGGCCAGACTTTTAGAAAAGGGGATATTGTCGCGGGTCGGATCGCCTTGCCGGTCGGCGTGCAGACCGAGGTAGAAAAGAAGACTGTCGGGTATTATCAGTTGTTTGAAAAGATACTCGATATCGCGGAGAGTAAGCTTAAAGGCGCGGGACTGATCCCGCCGGAGACAGATCTCCATGCGGGCGAGGATGTGCTGTTGGGAGACATGGTCGCCTGCGCCTCTCCCGGCTGGACCGCGAAATCCGGGGGAGTTCCCGAGGAAGAGAGGGGCAGAATCTCTTCGGTATGCTGCGCGGAGAGAGGGTGGCTGGCCCTGCAGTTCCAGCAGACAAAACCCAGGATCGTCGTCTTTTCAGGGACGTCGGCCTTCGGCATGTTCAAAAAGGCATTCCAGGGACTCAGCTTCTCTCCCGAGCTTCCGGACGATCTTTCTGGCCCGTACGCGTGGTTGAGGTTTACCCTGCAGAATCACGTCATGATGTCAGTCGATCCCTCGGAATTCAAAACACGTATTATCGTCGCGCCGCATTTCTCCTATTCCGTCAATTTTACCAGCTGTTACGCGTTTTCTCTCGATGAGTGGAAGGCCTTCCAGGAGAAATGGCCGGAAGCCGCCGCGCTGTTGGGTGGCAAACCGGACGGCGGGCAGGTGCTGATAGCGCTCGACAATATTCACGCAAATAAAGAGGACATGAAAGACGCCTGGGACTATTTACGGAAGATGCTCATAGAGCCATACGACATGATCGCTTCGATTATCGTCGAAGAATTTGAAAAAGGGACAATCAGGTTCGACAGCCAAAACAAGCATTTCGAGCGGACGGAAGGCCCCTGTCGTTTTTGCAGCAATCATCTTTTTACGATAGCGGAACGATGTCCGTACGGGAAAGATTCGGTACGCGACACCATCGCGTATCAAAAGCGTATCTATAAAAACGCGGCCAATATGTCTGGGCAGAGTTGAGAAAGGGATTAAATTCGTCGCCAGCCATACCCGGGCGGTCCGGGTAGTCACCCTCATGCTATACTGATGATCAGGTTTGCAGGCTGATCATTCGCGGAGGTCCCCATGAGAAGTCGGACTAAGTTCTGGACAATATTTGCCGTAGTCGTCGTCATTCTTCTGGCCCTCGTGTGCCTCGTCGTCTGGTATCCGGCGGGGAAAAAGGAAAGTCCTCCTGCGGGCTATACGCCTCTCCGGGACGACGATCTGGCGGCCCGCTACCGGCCCGTCTTCGACTGCCCCACGGAATTCGGGCCGATCCTCGCGGTGTATTACCGTGCCGCGCGGGACGAGGCGGGAATTGTCCACATCGCGTATCATCCCCTGTGGGCGAAGGAATGGAATTCGACAAAAGCCTTCGGGCCTTTCCTCAGCAGGTGTCTATACACGGGAGGGCTGTCGCTGCAGCGCCTCATGTACGGTCCCGGTGATATCGAGTCGGTAGGCCTCGCGGTAGACCCGACGAGCGGTAAAATCACGGAAGTAGACTACGAGACCGCCGCCGACTACGATCCCGCGAGCTTCAGCGTGAAACATCAGGCTCTGTCGCTGAAGGGGAATTTTGACCCGCCGCTTCATTTTCAGGTGATAAGCTGGAACCACCTTTTCAGGCTCGAGGAGAATACCGCCGCGTCCGGCGACGGGGCCCGCTCCGGCGCGGCCGCATCTGCCGAGGCCGCTTCGGGCGAAGCCGCGCCGCTTTTCTATTTTACTCCGGAGCTCTGGGCGAAATACGCCATATGGAAGAACCCGGAGACCATCCTGCGCAAGGACAGGGCTCATTTCATATGGGAGCGCGGGGTGGCTCCATGAGCCTTTTGAGGCTGAGGGCGTTGTTCGGGGCGTAGGCCATGCAGCTGTTGTCGAAATAGATATAGGCATCTGTGTCGAGCGCCGCGACGCGGGCGGCACAGCTTTCGAGTTGCGCGTCGGAATATGAGGAGGCATAGAGCGTCGTGGGACCGTGCGGGCGAATGTAGGCGAAGTCCGACGTGACGGCTTTCCTGTAGGGATAACGGCCTCCCGTGTCGGAAATGCAGAAGCCGAGGCCGAGCGCGCGGAGGCATTCGAGCGCTTCGTCCCGCATCCAGCTCGCGTGCCTCGGCTCTATGGCACAGCGCGAGTCCGCCGGAAGGTCGGCGCTCGACTGGGCGCTTCGCAGGGCGGCGACGAATTCCTCCAGCACCGTCCTGTCGAAGGCGAGGGACGGAGGAAACTGGAAAAGCATGGGCCCCAGCTTGTCGCCCAGGAGTCTCACGGTCCCGAAGAAGCGTTTGAGCGGCTCCTCCGCATCGTGGAGTCGCTTGACGTGGGTGATGAAGTGATGGGCCTTCACCGCCCAGCAGAAACCGGCCGGCGTCACCTCCCTCCATTTTCTGTAAGTGGATTCTTTCATTTCGTGGTAGAAGGTGGCGTTGACTTCGATGGTTCGAAAATTGCGGACATAGTATTCGAGCCAGTTCGCCCTGGGCAGAGTCTCTGGATAGAAAGGGCCTTTCCAGTCTTCATAATTCCAGCCCGACGTACCGACGAGCACCTTGTGCATGCTGGGCCTTCTCACTTGCCATTACAGTCATATGTCCCGGCAGAATCAAGGCCTCCGCGGCGGAGACGCGAATTTAATGAAATTATAACCATTCAATGTCGGATCGTCGTATCTTTTTGTCCTCTTTTTTTATATTTTATAGGTTCGTTATATTTGGTTGGCCAGAAGTCCGCACCGGCGCGTGGAGGGGAAGAGTTGCGATGAGCGTTGAGCCAAGGGATCTGTTCGATATTCGCATTTCGGATTTCTTCGAGGCGGCGAAGTCGGGTACGGCGGGAAGACTGCGTCCCGGACGTCTTGCCGAGGCCGTTCTCTTCCAGCGCAGGCAGGCGAAGCGCAGAAAGGCGGCCGAGCGGCGAGGCCTCGTGGTGCCGCCTATTCTCATCGCCAGCCTGACGAGGCGCTGCAATCTGAATTGCGCCGGCTGCTATTCCCGCGCGCTGCGGCCCTCCGGCCCGGAGGAGACTGTCTCCGAGCTCTCCGACGATCGTTTCATGGCCCTCTTTGAGCAGGCGGTGGAGCTTGGCGTAGGTTCCATTTTTCTCGCGGGCGACGAGCCACTGCTGCGGCGCGGCCTCGTCGAGCGCGCGGCGAGGTTCAAAGGGATGCTTCTGCCGCTCTTTACGAACGGCACGCTGATCGACGACGGGATTATCGACCTCGCGGCCGAGGGCTCGATCGTGCCCATACTCAGCATCGAGGGAGAGGAGACGCAGACGGACGGGCGGCGCGGCCCCGGTATCCACGCCGCCGCTCTTGGCCGGATGAAAGAGATGGGCCGGCGGCGGATCATGTTCGGAGCTTCCCTGACCATAACCTCGGAGAACGCCGACACCGCTCTCGACCCAGAATTCCTCGGGAGCCTCGGCGGGTTGGGCATTTCTGTTCTCTTCATGGTGGAGTACGTGCCGGTTTCCGAGGGCACCGACAGCCTCATCGTCGGCGATGACCAGAGGGCTCGCCTCAACGAGACCGGGCGCTTCGCGAGCTTGCCCTTCCCCGTCATCGTCCTGCCGGGGGACGAAGAGGCGTACGGCGGTTGTCTGGCCGCGGGCAGAGGCTTCATTCACCTTTCGCCCGAGGGAAGGATAGAGGCCTGTCCTTTCGCCCCATTCTCCGACATGAGCGCCGCGGAACACTCTTTCGAAGAGACCCTGTCTTCGCCGATGCTCGCCGCCATCAGGGAGAGGCACGGTGAGCTGACCGAGACGAAGGGAGGCTGCGCGCTGTGGAACCAGGGTGGATGGATCGCGTCGCTGGGGCTCTGCACGGGAGCGCGGCCCGATCTCAGGGTATCGAACTGATTCCCTCGACCCGCGCGGTCCAGCTTCCGTCATCGGGAAATCCGGGGGCCTGGGCGCGGGCGGGTTTTTCTCTGGATGCGCGTCTGAGCGCGGGCACGGGCCCTCTTCGATATTGAGGGGCTTCGCCTTCTTCTCCCCATCCGCCCGCCATGAGCGCGACGGCCAGCAGGAGTGCTCCATTGCCGGGCAGATAGACCGGCAGATCGGCGCGGGGCAGTTGGGGATTGTGGCCGTTTGCCCTGTAGGTGTTTTTCGGCGTTTCCATCAGAAGTAGATCGACCGCCTCGCGGGTTCTGCCCAGCCGGGCCGCGGTCATGGCCATCGCGGGGAAGTCCCAGCCCCAGAGCGACTCCATATTCCACGCGCGGAGGACCGCATCGAGGGTTCGGGACATGGCGGCGCGATCGACCCTCTTTCCAGGCAGCACTCCCAGGGGGAACAGCATCTCCGGATGATCTTCGGCGAATTCTTCGTAAGTGGCGGGGCAGGCTTCGTGGGAGAGGTAGATGTTTCGCCGCGGATCCAGGGGAAGCGGCGCGAGGTGGGCGGCAACCCGCTCCCATTCTTGGGGGACTCCGCGCCCAAGTTCTCTGAGCCGGCGTATCGCGGTCGAAAGCCCCCAGCGCCAGTATGTGAGCTCATAAGGAGGATCGCGCGTCTGTTCCGGCCTGTGATTTTCCTGGGCGGGAATCAGGGGCGGGCCCAAGTCATAGCACTGCTTCGATTCGTTCCACTGTGCGAAGCTCGCCATGAAGTCGGCGGTCGCCGTCACGATATCCGCGTATTCGGCGAAGACCGGACGGTCGGGCTGGGCCCGATTCAGCAGCTCCGCGTACATGAGGGGATGAGGTTGCTGCCAGCAGAGAAGGGGGCCGATGGGGGAGGGACTGTCTCTACCTGAAGGATCGGTCATTTTTGGCCAGCGGGCCCCCGCGTAACCCTGTTCCGCGGCCCGCTGCCGGGCCGACCCGAGGATGCGACGATACCATTCGAAGCTTCGTTCGAATAACTCCGGTTTTCCCCACGGAATGAAGTGGGCGGCGTGCCAGTAGTGCATCTCCAGATGATACTTTCCATACCAGCTGTTGCAGGTCAGTCCAGTTTCCGCCGGGGGATACGCGCCCGCGCACTGAATGGCGGTGAGGTACCGCGAGAGCACGATGCGCCGTTCCAGTTCCGGTGCCCGCTTGTCCCTGCTCTCCGCAAGCTCGACCGCGCCGCCCGTGGACCAGAATTCTTCCCAGAATTTCTGTGCCGCGCCGCGGATGGTGTCGAGCGATGGCAACGCGTCCTCTGTTTCCCGGGGCGAAAAACGAATTTCGAGGTCGAGTTCCAGCCCCGAGGTGATGATTTCGAAGACGTGTTGGCTCTTCCGCTCGATACGGGCGTCTTTGTCTTCACTCACCGCAACATCCACATAGTACCGATCATTGTCGAGGATACGCAGCAGCGATAGGCGCGCTTCTTGTGCCTGCCCGAGCAATCGAGTCATGTGGCGGTCTTCCGCCTGCCAGTCGGAGGCGGCCATCTCGTGCGATCCGTAAGGAAACGCGATCCGTATCCCTAACTTGCCACCCAAGTTGTCGCCAGCGAGCAGGGGCGATCTGATGCGGAAGCCCAGCGCATCCTCTTTCGGATGACAGAGAGTCAGCACTCCCACAGGCTGCCCGTTATATGAAAATGCGCTGCGGAGTTCCCCGCTCCAGAGGTCCAGTCTCTGATCGATGTCCGTGACGTCATGTGCCGAGAGGTCCTTTCCGTCAAATATGAAGCCGATCCTTCCAAGGTTGAGCCTGTGAGGGTTCACGCGCAGGTCGTTGAACAGGGTCTCCTGCCCCGTAGGGTCGGTCATGTATCCGCCGGTTCGCTTTTCAGGATCGAAGTGGCTGAGTCTGGGGAGCCGCTCGTCGCGCGGCATGCCCTCCATCTCAGGATAGGAGTGGAACGCCCACTGCGCCATGGTGCAGAGAGGCGTCGCGCCGGGTTCCGTCGGCGGAAAGCTCTGCAACCCCGTGATATCAGCGGTAAACGCGAATTGGCCATTCCCGACGGAGAATGGGGAAAATGGGTCGGGCGCATGGTGGAGGGGAGTGTGCCGCCGCACGAGCGCGCGCCGATCGATCGCCATGGCCTAGCGCTCCTCTCCCTTGAGTACGAGCTTTTCGTCTTTCAGACGAATCTCCCTGAAATGAAAGCGTTCTTTTGGGGTTTCGTTCGGGTAGTGGTAGGTTATGTACGTCCTTCCATCGAATCCGCGGAAAATCATGCCGTGTCCGCGGCCCGCCTCCAAAAGGGGGCTTGGTTCCTGCGCCCACGGGCCCTCAAGACGGCCCGATTCGGAGCGGGCCGCTCCGAGCGCGTACCCTGAAGGCGCGATGCTCGACCAAAGCATGAACAGATTCCCACTGTCCGCCCGATACGCAAAAGGACCGTCGGTCACGCGGGCATCTTCAAGGCCGCTGCCGTCGCGACGCAATACACCCTTTGTCCAGAGACCGTCCGAACCGCGGAACAGCAGCGTCGGCGCTCCCTCTGTCGTGCGAAGATCGGGCGACAAGCGGACGGCCCACATTTCTCCATCGCCGACCTGCATCCACTCATGCGAAAATATGAGCCATGGCCGCCCGTTTTCGACAAAAAAGCTTCCGTCCAGGCACTCCCATCCGGGAGGAGTCACCGGCCCGGCGGAGTGCGCTTCGAATGGCCCCAGCGGAGAATCAGCTCTCAGTATCTGGGTCGCGCGTTCATGCCTCGGTGCCTTGAAGCTGGCAAGCATGTAAAAGGCGTTTCGATACCGATGTACCTCCGGCGCCCAAAAATTGTGCGTTCCCCAAAAGCCGGTCCTTGGGCGGAACACGGGGTGAGGCCCTGTCCAGTTTTCCAGATCGGAACTCACATAGGCGTCAAAGCCAATGCCCGGCTGTTCCCAGGGATCAGGATCGGTGGTCCCATAGAGATAGTATTTTTTTTCTTCCTGCACTGCGAGCACAAAAGGATCCCGAATCGCGATTGCCTCTCTTTTCATGATCTTTCCTGTCCGAAGACATCCATCTTATGATGGAGTATAGTCCACTTTGTTTCCGAAGGGAGCTAGTGGAATGTCAATAATGGATATGATTTGTCAATATTTCGTATTGTGTTTTCCGGAAAATCTGCCTACGCTTTACTATAGTTTCTCGATCCAGACCACAACCAGCCAAGGGGGAAGTGTATCGATTAGCACGGTGGTGCTGTACGATATCGGGAGGTGGGATGAATAAAAAAGCCCGGAACAGGGCAATCCGAGACAACCTTTCATCGTATGCCTTTCTGACTCCGTGGCTGCTCGGCTTTTTTTTATTGACCCTCTATCCCATGCTCTACTCCCTGTATCTCTCCTTCACTCAGTTCAACATTCTTCAGCCTCCCCAATGGATCGGACTGCGCAATTACTTCGTGATGTTCATAGGGAACAATCAGTTTCCCAGAGATGAACGGTTTCTCAATTCATTGTTTGTCACGTTCAAATTCGTGTTTGTCTCAGTTCCTCTCAAACTGGTGTTCGCGCTCGCCGTCGCGATGCTGATGAACCAGAAATTAAAGCTGATACCCTTTTATCGGACGCTCTATTATATCCCGACCCTTCTTGGAGGATCGGTGGCCATCGCGGTGCTCTGGAGGAGGCTCTTCGCCGGAGACGGAGTACTGAATGCCATACTTCGCGGGGCTTTTAATCTCAATCCTCCGGCGTGGATATCGAATCCTAAGTATGCGCTCTATACCCTGATTTTACTGTCGGTGTGGCAGTTCGGCTCTCCGATGATCATTTTCCTGGCGGGGCTCAAGCAGATACCCAGGGAGTACTATGAAGCCTCGAGCGTGGATGGAGCGGGGAAAGTCCGGCAGTTCTTCGCCATTACCCTGCCGAGCCTGTCGCCGATTATCTTTTTCAATCTGGTCATGCAGATGATCAGCGCCTTTCAGTCCTTTACCCAGGCGTATATCGTTTCCGGCGGGCAGGGAGGGCCGCTGGATTCGACCATGTTCTACAGTCTGTATCTTTACCTAAAAGGCTTCGGTTTTTCCGAGATGGGCTATGCGTCGGCGATGGCCTGGGTGCTGCTCATTATAATCGCCGTTCTGACCGCGCTGGCGTTTAAGGTATCCGGCTCGCTGGTGAGTTATGGGAGCGGCGAATGAAAAACAGAACGGCAAGGCGGATAAGCGCGGGCATTTCCAACTTCATCATCATCGTTCTGGGGGTGGGGATGCTGTATCCGGTCGTGTGGCTCATCATGGCGTCCTTCAAAGAGAGCAACACGATCTTCAGCGATCCGGCACTGATTCCCAAGGCCTTTACCCTGCAGAACTATGCGCGGGGGTGGAAAGGAATCGGCATAGTCGGCTTTGGCGTTTTCTTTAAAAACTCTTTTATCATTTGCGGTCTCAGTGTCATCGCCAATGTCATCTTCTGTTCGCTCACGGCGTACGCCTTCGCGCGCCTCCGCTTTGTGGGAAAACATTTCTGGTTCGCCGTCATGATGATGACCCTGATGCTACCCACCCATGTCACAACCATTCCCCGCTACGTAATTTTTCGTTCCCTTGGCTGGATCGATACGTTTTTACCCCTGGTAGTGCCTAAATTTTTCGCCACCGACGCGTTCTTCATTTTTCTTCTGGTGCAGTTCATACGCAGCCTGCCCAAGGAGCTGGACGAATCCGCCCTGATCGACGGATGCGGCAAATTCGGCATTTATATCAGGATAGTCATGCCCCTCACCATGCCGGCCCTCATTACGACCGTGCTCTTCACATTCCTGTGGACATGGGACGATTTCTTCAATCAGCTCTTGTATTTGAACTCTCCGGCAAAATATACGGTTCCTATGGGACTGAGGCTCTTTGTGGACTCCTCCGGCATGTCGTCGTGGGGGCCGATGTTCGCCATGTCGGTGCTTTCGCTGGTTCCCTGTTTTGTCCTCTTCTTCTCGTTGCAGAAGTACTTCGTACAGGGAATAACCACTACGGGAATGAAGGGATAGAGATATCCCTTACAATACTAGGAGGTTCAGAATGAA
Organism: Spirochaetaceae bacterium UBA5556; assembly: GCA_002425765.1. Classification (GTDB taxonomy): domain Bacteria; phylum Spirochaetota; class Spirochaetia; order Treponematales; family Rectinemataceae; genus Rectinema. Next base: position 132,299 of record DIMW01000003.1, read on the forward strand.
AAAACTTGGATTGGTATTGCTCACTCTTTTGATGAGTGCCACCATAGTCTTTGCACAGAGCGGCACCGTCACGCTTCGCTGGGCGTATTGGGGAAGTGAATCCCGAATAAAGAGGAGTCAGCAGGCTATCGATCTTTTCATGGCCGCGAATCCCGGGATTGCCGTAAATCCCGAAGTTTCGGGCGGAACCGGGGATCACTTCAATAAGGTCGATACCCAGATCGCCGGCGGAAGCGGCCCCGATATCATCCAGATGGGCGGCAACATAAACGATTATGTGAAAAAAGGCGTATTGCTGCCGCTGGACAAGTATGTAGGCGCCATTCTCAATACGTCGGTGATCGACCCGAGCGCCATAGAGTCCGGGACCATCGATGGGCATCTGTATGGTGTTTCCACCGGCGTCACCATGCCGGCGCTGGTCTACAACAAATCTCTGCTCCAGAGAGTCGGCGCCCCGTTGCCCAAGGTTTCCATGACTTATGAAGAGTTCCGCGCCTACCTTGTGTCGCTCAAATCGAAACTCCCCGCGGGAGTGTATCCGATGCAGGATATCGGCGCCTTATCTTCCAACTCCACCCCATTCGGGTATTGGACGCGGTATAATGGCACGCCGCTGTACCGCGCGGCGGCTAGTTCGACGGCGGTAACCGCGGCGGCCGCGCAGAAGTACTTTGAGCTGTTCAAGGATTACCGCGACAACGGGCTCGTTCCTCCGCCAGATGTCGCGGCGGGCTTCGCCGAGACGAACGCCGACACCTCGATGGTCATCGCGGGCAAAGCGGTGATTGGATTTATGTGGACGAATCAGCTCGCCGGATATCAGGCTGCGACAAAAGACGAGCTCGAGCTCATCGAGTTCCCGGGCGCGGCGGCGACCAAGGCGCTCTGGCAGGCGCCGAGTCAGTTCTACACGGTGAACAAGTATTCCAAGAACCCCGAACTGACGGTCAAATTCATCAACTTCCTCGTGAACAGCCCCGACGCCGCGAAGGTCCTCGGCAATGACCGCGGAGCCTCCGCGTCAGCGACCGCGCGCGCGGCGGGATCGACCAATGTCAATGATCAGAAAGTGCTCGACTACCTGAGCGTCTCCGGGCCGCATTCGTCGAAGGAAACCGACCATGTGCCGAACGATACCGAGTTCAACAGCACCCTCTACCTCATCTATCAGAAGGTGGCGTTTGGCCAGATCTCCCCGGCCGCGGGCGGACAGCAGGTTTACGATTTGATCGTGAGGCTGATTAAGAAATAAGTATTCTCCCGCCTCGGTATTTGATAGCGGCGCGCCCGACTGTCGGGCGCGCCGTCTCTTTCGCGCGATTGTAAGCCGCGTGCGCTCATCAGAAGTACGCCGTTTTTTGACCGGCCGCCCCGTCAGAGCGCGTAATCGGGCAGGTACTTGGCGGTCGCCTCCAACATTGTGGCATACAGTGCCTCGACGTCGGCGGGAACGGCGGTCATCAGCGGATCGCCCAGAAAAGCGGGGAACGCGGCCCAGGCATCGCGGGCCATGGCGGCGCGCAGAATCGTGTCCTGGGCGATGGCGTGCGGCGCGACGAGCTGCTCGACCTGCGGGGGGAGTCTTCCCGCATGAACAGGCCGCACCGAATCGCGCGCGAATAGCGCGTTGGTTTCGACGACAGAACTCTCGGGAAGGCCTTTGATCTGCCCTCGGTTGGGTAGATTGACGTTGGTGACGAACGAGCCGAGGCCGCAGAGCGCCTTGATGAGTTTTACTCCCTCTTCTCCCGAAGGTTTCAGCGCGAAATTTTCCGCGCCCGACGCGTAGCGGGCCGCTCTCTGCTTCAAATTTTCCACGTTTTCGACGCGCCAGGACACAGGCGTCAGAGTAAATTTCCACGAACGGACAGTCTCGGGATCTCTCAGGTACATTCGTCCGGGCATGAATTCGGCGAGATGGCGGTCGCCCGCCGCGGCGATCAGAGCATAGCGGCGGAAGAGGTCGAACTTGACCCGCTCGCCCGAGGCAAAATAGGAATTGAGCCAGCTTTCGCTCTCGGTTCCTTCATAGCCTGACTCAAAGTGTTCCTCGACGAATGCTCTGTAGTGAGGAAACAAATCGATTGTGCCGTATGATGCCTTGTCGAGCCAGGTGAAGTGGTTTACGCCGAGCACATTGACTTCGATGTCCTGCATAGTCGCGGCGTCCGCGCCGGGGACATCGTCCTGCGCGCCCCGTACGCCCGCACCCCCCAGCCTCTCCCGGACCATCGCCGCGAGCAGCGTGCGGGTGCCGAAAACCTCGTGACAGCATCCTATCGCCTTTACGCCCGGGAACACCTCATAGAGGGTGCGCACGCAGAGCGCCATGGGGTTCGTGTAGTTGATCACCCAGGCCCCGGGGCAGTAATCGCGTATCGCGTTTCCGATGACCTCGTACATGGGGATGGTGCGCAGCGCCCTCAGCACGCCTCCCGGGCCTGTCGTATCGCCGACGGACTGATAGATTCCGTACTGCTCCGGCGCATGCACGTCGGACGCCATTTCGGCGAATGTACCGGGGAGAATCGACGCGATCACGAAATCGGCCCCGCGCAGGGCGCTCTTCAAATCATCCGCGACTTCGTAGTGCCACTTGCCCACGACATCAGGGCGCGACAGCAGCGCGTTTCCGATGCGCGCGTTCGTTTCGGCCGCCTGCCTGTCGATATCATAGAGGCGCACCACGCCGCGCAGCGCCCCTTCCATCGCCAGATCGCTCATGAGCGTCCAGGCCCAGCCCCGTGAACCGCCGCCGATATAGGCGATGACCAGATCTGTACTCATCCTGTTTCCTTCCCCGGCTTTTATGCGTGCACCGCCCGAGCGTGCGCTTTGAGCCAGCTCAAAGTGTTTGCTGGGACTCATGGCACAGTTTAAATCTTTTTTCCAATGTAGAAAACATAACCATAGTATTTTTTGTCTTTATAGTATAATTCGGCCTCATGTCTTTGGTTTTTTACCAGGTCTTCAGCGGTTTTGTTCCCCGCATATTTCCTTAAAAATCGTTCCTGTGCGTGAACTTGCGGAGCATAAAAATGCTCTATCCAACAATTTTCGGGCAAGATGAATGTTGCTACTGGTATGTATCCCGCCTTCTGCATTTTTTCGACTTTATTGGAAATGGTGTCTATCTCGGGATAGGCATCATTCCAAAAGTTCTCTATCTCGGCAGGTCGCTTTTCGGTGAACCACGACGCTTCCGAAACAGCTATATAGCCGCCCGGCTTTAAATATCTATTCCATTCGTTCAGACCGCGTTCAAATCCTATGGTATATATCGCACCTTCCGACCACATGAGATCCAGTTTTTCATTTTGGAATGTCAGATTATCCATTGAATCGACTCGCCACATTGAGCTCTTTCGACAACATTTTCAATTATTATGAGTTTTTTACTTTGAAAAATTTTGATTTACCAACTTGAATCACACATTCATTTGATACATCTAATTTCAAATTATAATCCTGAACGACCTCTCTATTTACTTTTATACCTCTCCCCTCGATCATTCTTCTCGCTTCACTATTCGACGTTACCGCTCCTATCGCTTTCAAGGCTTCTATAATGGGAATTTCATTTGCCTTTACTACTCTGATTGGTATATTGTCAGGGACGTCTCCTTGAGCAACCTTGAAATACCTTCTGGTTGCAGCATCAATTGCGCTCTCTCCATGATACATTTTGACAATCTCTTTTCCGTACTCAATATGAGCTTTCCTTATATCGCTATTGATCGTTTCCCGTACTGAATCAAGAGGTATATCGGTAGTAAGCCGATAGTAATCGAAAAGCAGAGGGTCAGGAATTTTCATCGATTTTTCAAACAGTATCTCCGGAGAGTCGTTCAATCCTATATAGTTATCAAGCGACTTGCTCATTTTTTCTACGCCATCCAAACCAATCAAAAGGGGGAAAGTAATGACTTCTTGTGGTCTCTGCCCGTATTCTTTTTGAAGTTCTCGTCCTACGAGCAGGTTAAACGTCTGGTCGGTTCCTCCTATTTCCACATCCGCCTCAATCGCGACAGAATCGTATCCTTGCATGAGGGGGTAGAGCAGTTCATGCATACAAATAGGTTGTTGGTTTTCAAAGCGATTTTTAAAATCATCTCGTTCCAATATTCTTGCGACCGTATATTTGCTTGTGAGCTTTAATATCTCTTCAAAACTCAGTTTTGATAGCCATTGTGAATTGTATTCAATACGGGTTTTTTCCTTTGAAAGTATTTTTGTGGCTTGATCAAAGTATGTTTTTCCTGCTTTTCTTGTTTCTTCAAAGCTAAGGGAAGGTCTTGTTTTATTTTTCCCTGAAGGGTCTCCAATCATTGCGGTATAATCGCCCACGATAAATATTACTTCATGCCCCATGTCTTGAAATACGCGTAACGCGCGCAATACGACGGAATGGCCGAGATGCAGATCAGGTCGGCTAGGATCCGCTCCCAGCTTTATTTTTAACGTTTTCCCACTATTAAGCCGCTCCAGAAGTCCTTCTTGGGTGAATATCTGGACCGCCCGACGTGTTATCTGATCGAACTCCATACATCATTTCCTTGTAGCGGCGCTTGGCCGAGTACTCCCTTCTGTGCAAATCTACCATAATATATCGTGGTGCGTCTCGTGCCATATTCCCTTTCATAGATGGAACCCGGCGGAGGCCGATTCGCGGGCGCAGTAGATGGCGTAGGCATCCTGGTCGTAGGGGTAGTCCCAGGTGCCCTGGCGGTGCAGCAGCGTACCCCCAAAGCCGCTCTTGAAGCGGTAGAGACCGTAGAGGGGATGCTCGGGGTCGGGCCTGGGAGCGACGCCGAAGAGGTCGTAGCTGATGCAGCCGGCCTGCCTGGCCTTCTCCATCGCGGTCCACTGGAGTGCGTAGGGTGCTCTGAGGCTGCGCCCCTCATCGGAAGAGGCTCCGTAGAGATAGCTGGCCCTGTCGGCCGAAATGGAGAGGAACATGGCGGCCAGAGGCCTTGTCCCCTTTTCGGCGATGAGGAGTCTGGCTTCGGCGTCAGTCGAGCCATGGCCCATCAGGGCTTCGAAGTGGGCCTTTGCATGAAAGACGATGCCGTTGCGGCGGGCGGTCTGTTCGTAGAGTTTCATCCAGAGCCCAAGGTCGGCGGGTCCTCCGGCGCGTACCGCGACGCCCCTTCGCGCCGCGAGAACGATGTTGTATCGGGTCTTGGGCTTCATTCTGGAAAGGATGCCGTCTTCTTTTCCCTTGAGGTTGACGATGATGGTGTCGGGAGGGAGTATGTCGGAGGGAGCCTTGCGCAGTCCGACCTCGGCGACGCCCCAGTTCATCCTCAGTTCGCGCAGACGGGTTTCGGGCGGACCGAGCCAGAGGCCTCTCCGGTCGAAGCGGTTTTCTTCCACCGCGTAAGGGGAAACCCATGGGAGGTCCCAGCGTACGAAGATGCAGGATGGGCCGAGACGGGCGGCGAGCTCCGAGGAGAGCGCCGCGAGGTATTCACCCCTTCTTTCTCTGTCGGGGAGGGCCTCGGGGCCGAAGGGCGAATAGGCGACGCGTCTGCCTCCTCCGACGTCGCGGGTGAGCAGCAGGACATCGCCCGCAGGATGGCCGTCGGCTTCGAGATCGAAGGCCAAGGGAGTCCAGCCGAGGCGGCGCTTTACCCGGCTCCAGAATGTTGTCTGTTGAAGCAGCCGCGTGGTCATGAGATCGTTCACGGGCTTAAAAAGGACGCGGACGTCCACGGGGCGTCTCCGTAAGAAATGAGTAGATCCGGAGCCTAACGGTCTCCGGGCCTCATCTTAAAAGTACGATACATCGTGTCGGTCATCAAGGCGGCGACTCGGGTACGATGTCGATCGAAGCCGCGCCCAGGGCCGCGGCCGTCACCACCCGATGGCTCAGGCTATCGCGGGGCCAAGGATGACCGCCGAGACGATTATGACTATCAGTGTCGCGACGCCGAAAGCGATGAGCAATTTCAAGCTTGTTTTCATGACATTCCATCCTTTTTCTCGGTTGTGGAAGCGCTGAAGTCTCTCCACCGCGCCTCGATTTCCCCGACCGTGACCCCAAGGTCGGCCATAGACCTGAAGAACCTCGGCACTTCCTCGTCGAGGAAGCGTTTTCTCCTGAACTCGCGGACCCTCGTCGCGCCGGTTTCGGAGACATAGTAGCCGGTGCCGCGTTCGACCTGGGCGACTCCGGAGTCCGCCAGGGACTGCAGGGCCCGCGCGGCCGTGTTGGGATTCACTTCGAGAGAAGACGCGAGATCCCTTGCCGACGGCAGGCGCGCGCCGGCGGGTATCCGTTCCGCGACGATATCGTTCTCCAGCAGTTCGGCTATCTGGCTGAATATCGGTTTCTGATCACTGAACCTCATCGCGCGCTTCCTTCTCCGCGACGCGGAAGTAGCCGTAGGAAATAGCGAAGAGTGGTATGAGCGCATACCGCACGATCTGTACTATCACGTCCATCGCGCGCTGGGCGCCGGTCGTGATAGTGCCCGAAAAGCTCATCTCGTTTTGGAAGGAGCCTGTAAAGGACAGAGGAAGTCCCTGGATCCTCCTGATCAACAACATCCCGACAAGAAGGAGTCCCATACCGGCAAGCGCATAGGCGACGCTTACCCCCACCGTTTTGATGAAGGCTCTTTTTCTGAACGCAGCCGAGCCGGCGGCGAAGACGAGGGCTCCCGTGGCGTAATTGATCCATCCGTCGAATCCGGCCGAGAGCGGATTCCATATCCGTCCGCCCGGGCCGCCGGCGATCAGTTCGACGAGCGAGAGGAGCGCCGAAAGCGCCGACGCCGCCGCAGCGGCGACGAGCGGATATAGGATCGTGTAAAAAATCAGGGCGGCCGTATATTTTTCCAGGCTCGTGGCGGGAAGGAGAATCCATTCGGTGCCCGCGCGCCCGTCGTGCATACCCTTGAAGGCGGCCGCGGCGAGCAGGAATCCGGCGATGCTTATGATGACCGCCCAGGACTGTCCGTTCGAGTCGTTCATCATGGCTCGTCTAGTTGCGATGATGGTAAGCAGATTTAGCCCCGCCAGAATTCCGGCGCCTATGCCGAAGGCCGGCAGGTCTTCCAGGGCGCGATTCTTCGCGAGGAGGACGACCCGCGCCGGGCTGAAGGGTTGTGCCAGTGTTTCTTTCGTCATTTTCATTGTGCCTCCTCCTTTTCGCTGTACTCCCTCATGGCCGCGCCCGCCGGATCGAGCTGGGGCAGCGGTTCTCCCTTGAGCGCTGTTTCAAGGCGTTCGGGCACAGTGATGGCCGCGTTGAAGACGAGTTCGAGGTCGGCGGCCTGGACATCGCTGGCGTCGGAACCCTGGCTGAGCTCAATAAGGGCCGAGTACCCGACTCTGTCTTTTTCTGCGTAGACGACATCGGGGCCCAGCTCACCGACATGGACTGAACCCAGTCTCTCTGCCATGAGGTCCGAACCGAGCCGGAAGAGTATCTTTCCCCCATGGACAATCACCGCGGGGTCGATCACCCGTTCGAGGTCGCGTACCTGATGCGTGGATACGATGACGATCCGGTCGGGATCGACCGACTGGGCGAGGGCCCGCCTGAACTGGGACTTAGAGGGAATGTCGAGTCCGTTTGTCGGCTCGTCCAGGAGGACGAGCCGGGCGCCGCTCGCCAGCGCCGCGGCGAGGGTAAATTTCTTGCGCTGGCCGTAGGAATACCTGGTAAGCAGCTTATCCTCATCCAGTGCGAACTCACGCGATAAGGCCGCGAAGCGCTCACGGTCGAATGCGGGGCGGAAGACGGCATAGCGGTCGAGCCATGCCCTCGGCTTCACCGCGGGCACCCAGGGGTCCTCGGGGACGAAGATCGTATCGGCGAGGAAGGAGGCTTTTTTGCGCCAGGGTTCCTCCCCGAAGACGTGGATTGTCCCGGACTGAGGACAAAGGGCGCCGGCGAGAAGCTTCAGGAGGCTCGTCTTTCCGGCTCCGTTCAGGCCAAGAAGCCCGTAGGCCGTTCCTGGCTCGAGCTTCAGATCGAGGCCCTCGAAGAGCGGCCTCTTACCATACCCGAACGTCATGGATTCGATGTGTATCATGCTACACTCCTAGTGTATTAGTTATATATTACACTAATGTTATTGTACATTTTTGTCAAGGGTTTTTGGAAAAAATATTCGGACGAGGGAAGACCGGCATGTCACAAAGTCGGCCGCAAGATAAAGAAGTCGCGGACGAATCAATGGAAATCGCCGTCGATGACGCTCGTGTGCCTTCCAATAAGGGATTATCGTCGCGACGGCGGCGCGGCGCGCCTATACCGCCTCTCTGTTGGGGCTACGTCGCGCGGCTCACTTCACCGTCACCCAGCGCAGCACCTCTTTCAGCTTGGGCCGCTTGCCCGTCATCAGGATGCCCACGCGGAAAATCTTGGCCGCCAGGATTGCCGTACCCGCCACGGCCGCGACGAGGAGCGCGATGCAGAGGGCCAACTGCCAGACCGGGGGAGAGGAGACGAGGACGCGGGCGAGCATGACGATGGGACTCGTGAGCGGGAAGAGAGAGAGTACCACCACCAGCGTGGAGTCCGGGTTGGATACGAGGGTGCTGATCATGACGAGGGGCACGATGAGGAACATGATGAGAGGCCAGGCCATCTGTCCAAGATGCTGTTCGTCCTCGCTGGCAGCTCCCAGGGCCGCGTAGGCGGAGGAATAGAGGAAGAATCCGAGAATGAAGAAGACGACGAGCCAGACCAGATTCTCGACCGAAATGCCCGCGGGCACCGAGAGTCCCAGAAGAGGTCCCACGAATTGCTTGAGGAGGAAGGCCATGGATACCCATACCGCATACTGAAGAAGACCGGCTAGGCCAAGGCCGAGTATCTTGCCGAACAGGAGGTCCCGGCTCTTCACGCTGGAGAGCATGATCTCCACGGTCTTGGATGTCTTTTCGGTGACGACCGAGCGGCCGATCATCTGTCCGTAGAGCAGGACGGTCATGTAGATGAGCATGATGAAGACGAGCACCGTCATGAGCGCTTCGACGAAAGAGTCGCTGCCGCGCGCCTCTTCCGCGCCACCCTTGTCGAGCTTGATGACCTCGAAGGAAGGCGGGGAGAGGACTTTGGCGACCAGCGCCGGGTCGATGCCGCTTTCCACGATGCGGGTCTCACGCGCCGCCGCCTCGAGCACTGCCGAGGCCGAGCTGTAGAGCGCGATCTCCGCGCCGCTCTTCGAGTACCAGACGGCCTTGCCGCCATCTGGCCACCCAGGCTCGATGGAGAGGAAGGCTATCCGGGAACCATCTTGTACCGAGGCTTTGGCGGCCGCGGCATCGTCGACCCGCTCCACCTCGATGTCCATGCCTGAAAAGGCGGCCGCGAGGGCCTGTTCCACCGCGGGGGGCGCGCCATAGAGGGCGAGAGGCTTGCCGGATGCCACGGAGCCCGGCGACTGGGCCAGGAGCGCGGGCAGGACGGTGATGGCAAAGATGAGAAAAGGCCCCAGGATGGTGAGGATGACAAAGGTCTTGTTCGCGGCGGCCAGCCTGAACTCATGGCGGATCACATGTTTAAGCCTGGACATTCTGCGCCTCCTCCCCGCCGACGATGCGGATGAATATCTTGTGCAGCGAGGGCGCCACCGTCTCGAAGCGCCGCACCTTGAGCCGGCCGGCGATGGCCCTGAAGAGGAGGTCCGCGTCGGCGCCATCCTTCAACTCGACTTCGATCCAGCGCGGATAGGACACCACCGACTCGACAAAATCGAGGCCCGCCACGAAGGAGGCGTCCCCGTCGAACTCTAGTTGGACGGCGTTGTGGCCATACCGGGTCTTGATGTCCGCCATGGAGCCGTAGACCACTTCCTTTCCCTTGTCGATGAGGAGGATCCGCTCGCAGATTTTCTCGGCATGTTCCATGATATGGGTGGAGAAGAGGACAGTCACCCCCTTCTGCTTGAGTTCGACCATGACGGCCAGGAGCTCGTCCTGCGCCAGGGGATCGAGGCCCGAGAAGGGCTCGTCGAAGAGCACTACTGAGGGGTTGTGGGCGATCGCGCCGATAAATTGCGCCTTCTGCGCCATACCCTTGGAGAGTTCCTGCACCTTGCGGAGCTTCCATTCGGAGAGCCCGAAGCGCTCGAGCCACGCGTCGATGGAGGGGCGGTAGTCGGCGGGCTTGGCACCTTTGATGGCGGCGAGGTACTCGAGGACCTCGCCCAGCTTCGCCTTCCTGTACAGGCCCCGCTCCTCGGGAAGATAGCCGATCCGATCCTTGTCGGCCTCCGAGAGTGGTTCTCCGTCGAAACGAATCGTGCCGGAATCCGGGGCGATGATGTTCATTATCATGCGTATCATAGTCGACTTGCCCGCCCCGTTGGGGCCGATCAGGCCGAAGATCTCTCCCCGTCTGGCTTCGAAGGAAAGACCCGCGACCGCCTGTACGTTCGAGTAGGCTTTGTAGACATTCTCGACCGTTATCATAAGGCCCCCTCCTTTATCGATACACAATGTACCAGTGGCGCCCCCAGGGGTCAACACAGCGGGTAAGGACAGGACATTATATGCTCAGGGATATCGGCAGAGTGAGATTGGCCGTATTGAAGCGGGAGGCGCCCTATGTGCTGATCGAGACGAACAAAGAAAAAGTCCTTATCGGACTGGGGCGGGAGCAAAATCAGGAACTCTATAACCGGATACTTGAGAGAAAAGCCTCGTATAGGTGAGCGATGAGTTCTGCATTGCGAAAATGTTGTATATTCCGTGGACAAGGACCAGCAGCCACAGTCTTTTTGTCGTCAGATAGAGCAGGCACATCAGAATACCAAAGAACAAATGCCCCACAAGAACCGAAGGAGTGATATCAAAATGCACGAACGAAAAAAGAAGTGAGGAGAGAAGAATCGTTGCGATATCCCGAATATTCGGCCTGGTACGAATAATTCCATCAAACCTTGCTAAGGTAATGAATTGATTCATGGGAAGATAGCGGAAAGTTAATTCCTCAATAAAAGCAAAAAGAAAAAAGGTAATCGAATAGAAAACAATATCGATAGGTCTATTGTTGACAAACGGCAGGCTGGATTTCCTCAAAGGGAGCATTATCAAAAAAATAATAATGGCTGCAAGAACAAGATTCCCGACACCTCTCCTTTTTTCGTCAATGGAAGTTTCCCGGATCCGGAGATAGTAAAAAATTGTTATTTCAAGACATGCAAGTAGAAATAATGCAGATAAGAAGAACTCCCTTTGTCCAGTCAGATCGCGGACATGATTGAGGATCAGCGTCAATAAAAGGCAGATTACTATTCCCCAGCTGCAGCGGACAAATGGTTTTGCCCATAGACTGTGTACATGCAGCAGGATGAATAGAAGAACAAGGATGAGGGCGAAGATAATACTCAAACCATTTCTCCTGACATCATAATACCGGCCAGAAAAGACACAAAGCGTTTCATAACGACCCTGAGTATTATAAAATTATTTTGACTCTACGCTACCATCTTTGACGACAAGCGAGAACTTTATGGTATGTATGATTCTTGCATATCTTCTCGATCTTATTCTCCTGTATGCGATGGTCAATGTTGTGCCCCTAGTCCTTGCCCTCATAAAAAAGAAGGATCTTGCAACCTTCTATCACGACAACATAAATTTATTACTGCTGCCCGGCCTCGCCTTCGTGGTTTGCCTTCTCGGTCACAGTTTATTCACTAAAGAAGCGGGACTCTCTTTACATGTCTATATAGTGTGGACTCCCTGGGGTATTTGTCTCATCGATGTGGTCAACGCGATCCGCTATCTGTTCAGGAAGGGAGCGCATGTTCCGGTGGAGAACGCGATCGCCGACCGGCTCGAGAAGTGGTGGAGGCGCCATTCGGGGAAATCGAGAGAGAACAAATAATTCCTCTGACGGAGAAGAGGCCCTCCTCATAAAGGGAGCCCTCTCCATGCGCTGGACGATGTCGTGAAAGCAGTTTTTTCTTCTTATGTTATAGAGACTTCCGGATGTTCCCGCTGCATCATAGTCAGGAATTCCCTCATGTTGTAGGCATCGGTGGGGAAATAATAGTTGCCGGTAGTTCTTGTCTCTATGATCAAAAGCCGAACAAAGCCCACTTCCTTGAGCCGGAGTATGTCCTCAATCGCCACCACTGTTCTTTTCCTGAAGAGCGAAGTGATCGAAATCGAATCCGGGCTGACATCTATCGAGCAGGCAACGTAGGTGTAGATGCATAAGGCCCCGGCCAGCGCACCAAAAATCAGCAGGATGTAAAAGGGAGTATTATGGCCGCTGCTGGGGAGCAAAAAGATCGTAATGGCGAAAATAATGCCAAGGACTCCGGTGATACCATAGATGACATGTGGCCGGACATGTCCCTCTTCAGTTTTTCGACTTGATGTCCTCTCTATGAGAAAGATCAACAACACAACACCAAGGAAGGCTGCAATCACCGTCATATATGACCTCTATATTGCACTTTATTGCCAGTGCTCGTTTCGCTGCTGGCCCCCTCAAGCCCTGCGGTTTCTCTCACGAAGTCGTGATTATATCTATCAGGCAATGCAAAAAAATAGGGTACACAGGATTTTTCATCGATCGTTTTACCCATAACAGTATCAACGAAATAATAAAGCGCCCCACAAGCGATGGAATACTGTAGGCGCCTACCATGTGTGCAACAGAGAAAAGAATCGATATCACGATTGCCCGGATTGTACTGTCTTTGATGATCTTCGCCGATGCCAGCATATCGTCGAGATAATATCGGAATGACATCTCTTCGTTTACCGCGGCGACTACAAACAGCGGGATCATGTTCGTCAGTATTGTCCGTTTCTCTTTGAAATAGAGGATCGAAATGAGCCCTGCGCCGATATAGCAAGCAATTATAAGCAGGTACAGGACTATCGCCAGGGTGGAGGGTTTTGTAAAGGCGAATAGCTTTTTCCCCTTATAGAATCTTGTATATTCGGCGACGAGCGCGGCGATGCCGCCGATCACGCCGAGTATTGAGGGCAGGAGCGCCGTAAATGTATATCGCTGCGGAATGGGACCAAACAGGGCAACGAGGAAGACAGAAAAAAAGATGACAGAGGTGAGCAGCGCAATGGCTTTTACCACCATCGCCAGGGTGCCTGTCTTTTTGAAGAGCGCGAAGAAGACGACCACACAGACTATCTGAAAAGCCGCGACCGGGTACGACAATAAGCCGTTCATACTACCCTCCGACGATTGAGATGTCATCTCAAAAGATAGGTCATCAGATTGTACGCACTATGGATAAACCATGGTATGCCAAGTTTTCCCGTCGTCATATACTGTCTGGCGGTACAGCAGAACATCGACATAAGAAATACACCGATTAAGGAGAGAATATCGGACGCGCGCGGCATTTCTGTCATGTGGCCTAAGGTAAATATCGCGGAAACAATGACAAAGCCGAGCATGCGGCGCTTCAAAGCCATACTGTCGGGGAAGAAAGTCTTGTAGATATAGCCTCTGAAAACGGCCTCTTCCAGCAGGGGGACCCAAAGACCATAGAGAAGGATTCTGTATATTTCAGAGATGTCTTTATGCCCTCTTAAAGCGAGAAGGTTGAGTATTATCATCAGTCCCAGGGAGTCCAAGGTTATGGCCAGGCTTTTCTTCTTTTTCATCCCGTCGTCGAGCGAGAGGACAGACGATACAGTCATGGCGACGATGGCCGTCGCAAACAACAGTAGGGCCGCGACATAATAGCTCTTTTCCAGAAGAACCTGAATACTGAACAGCGATATGTCTCCGACTCCCAGAAGAATACATGAGAAAATAACCACGTAGATTTTCTTCTGCTTTTTCCCTTGTTTTTCGTTCTTTTTGATTCGGAGAAAGGGGAAGAGCACGATGGAGGTCCCCAAGACTGTTATAGCTATGGCTCCGGCAATCATAGTTTTTCCCTGCAGCCAGCACTTTCGATTATATACCTGCCTTGTGTCGCATATGGAGAGACCCATTCTCAAAATGTATAGAATCATGCCTGTCACTGTTTTTTGCAATAAATCTGAGCATGACGCAGTCGCCGATTGACATGTAAAGATTCATACACACTACGATAAAAACATTCATTTCAAAGTGTCCCAAAATCATCATTACCGCGTAGGGGACGAAGGAAAGGATAAGGAGCGGAGCGCCAATCGCCACCAACAGTTCTTGCCTCCTGATGAAATCATCGACAACAAAGCCAACCGCAGCCGCATTGGGCTGCACCACGAAGTAAAGTTCCTTCCGGTGTTTCAACAGAAAAACTATATGGATCAGTTCATGAACTAGTACCGTCGCGAATAAAAATGCCAAATACCGCAGTAGAGGCAGGGAATACTCCGGACTGACGTGAAAGGTATAGTTTATGCCGAGTTGAAGAATGATTACGGCAATCATCGCCACAAAGAAAGCGATCACCACCGATCTCCAAAAATGACGGAGCTGGACCGCTTCATCGAAGTCTTGGAGCCGGGGATTATCCGGGAGCGATTTATTTGTAATGAGGAATTTCATACGCGCCCCTTTTTCAGAAGCCGCCGATGGCTGTCGACGAATATGCTCATGCCGGCACTCCTGTGGCCATCAGTCGTTTTGTTTTTATAATTCTATATATAGCATATAACAATATAAGTAATGATACAGTAAAAAATGCTGCCGAAGCCAGTTTCTCTCCATGAAAAATTCCTATTACCACTATTGTGGTTAAATTCCAGCAGATATGCATCTGGATGGGGATATAGATACTCCGGTACATGACATACAATGTCGCAAGAAAAAAGTAGACAAAAATAAAAGTGCCCAGGAACATCACAACTCCCGCCACCGAGGAGGAATAGCCGTGGATAAGTGAAAAAAAGAGCGCGCTCACCAGGACGAATCTCCGTATGCCGTACTCTTTGCAATACATATACAGCACTTTTCGAAAGAGGTACTCTTCTATGACAGGTGCCACCACAAGGGCAGCAAGCGAAAGAAAAGGATTTATCTTTGGCAGCTCTCCCTCAATACCGAGTAGCTTGTCCAGAGAGTACAGCAAGAGGGGGAGCGTCAGCGAAGCGAGGCTGTAGAGCACAATGTCTCTGAATCCTGATGCATAAACCTTCTTGAGCGGTTTCGGCTGGTCCTCTTCAGCGGGGTTTTCTTCCTGGCGTATCATATTCTGTTCTATGGCCTTGCCGAGGAGGAGATAGCAGAACTCCCCAATCAACGCCACAGCCGTACTATAGATGTTCAGAAATAATCTTGATGGCTGTGCTCCGCCAAAACCCAAAGAAAGAGGGAAAGTGAAGACGACTGGAACAAAGAAATTTATCAGCCAGGGGATCAGCAAGAAAAGCAATAGGGCCTTCCCACAGACCGAAACAACTTCCTTTTTCATTGCAGCATGACCTCACTGCAGCACATGGACACACAAGGACTCGGAGATAGCACAGGGAAGCAAAAGCAGCATATACAACAAATACATCCCTTTGACATAGCCAGTTCAAATCTGAAGTGCGAATAAAGGGATAGAGAGCGGCACCGTGTTCTCTGGTAGAATGTGGTTACCACAACTACATCGAACCAGGAGGACAACGATGCCGTACCAACACTTTACCAGCGATGAGCGCGATGTGCTACAAGTTTGCATCGATAAAGAACTCAAAATGGACATTATAGCGAGGATTCTAAAGAAACACCTTTCAAGTCTCTATCGTGAGATAGCAAGGAATTCTCAAGAAGAATTCTATCTTTCTCGATACGCAGATGCCCTGTCCAGAAATCGAAGAGCATGTTCAAAACCTTGTCCAAAGCGAGGAAATATCACGCTGATGCAGGACATAGAAGCAAGAATCAGAGAAGATCATTCTCCCGAGCAGATCGCAGGTCGGCTGAAGCTTGAGCATCCCGATTCACCAGCGCTGCAGGTCTCCTATGAGACGATCTATCAACATCTTTATTCCAAAATGCATGAGGGGGCTGAAGATCTCCGTTTGCATCTTAGGCAAGGACGTCATAAACGACGCAAAAGAATTTCAAAAAAGGGCACACGTGGTGTCATTCCCAATCGCCACTTTATTGATGAACGCCCTGCCGTTGTTGAAGAGAAAGTAAGAATTGGCGATGGGGAAGGTGATACGATCGAAGGAGGCAAGAAAAAGGGAAATGTCGGTACCTTCGTAGATCGTACCACCAAGTACCTCATTGCATTTCCGCTTAAAAATAAAACCGCCCCAGAACTTCGCAGGAATGCGTATAAAGCGTTCTCTATTATCCCCAAGGAATACCGCAAGACGATCACAGTGGACAATGGCAAAGAATTTTCTGAACATGAGAGATTATCGAAAGCACTTGATGTTCAAATATTTTTTGCGCATCCGTATCATTCATGGGAACGTGGCCTTAATGAGCACACTAATGGACTGCTTCGCCAATATTTACCCAAGAAACTGCGGCTTGATCATCTACCACAGAAACAGCTTGCAACTTATGTTGACAAGATCAATAATCGACCAAGGAAATCACTTGGCTACCAGACCCCCTGTGAGCTCTTTTTGCATGTTCCTTTCGCACTTCAAACTTGAAT
>DIMW01000014.1:0-9183 GCA_002425765.1 Spirochaetaceae bacterium UBA5556
ACCGACCGCGGAGTATCAGTCCATAATGAATGCGAAGGAGGAAACGCCGCTCCGCGTCGCGTACGAGCGCCGGAACCGCGACCTCGACCCGCAGCTCGTATGGCGGGGCAAGGATTCGCAGGACTGGTCGGACCTCGTGGTCAGCGCGCCACCGCTTTACATCCAGGAGAAGATTCACCCCAAGGTGCTCATCGACGACCTCATGCGCAGGACCGAAGAGGCTAAAAAGTCGGAGGACTCCCAGCCCGAGCTTTTCTCCGACTTCAACGGGCTCACGGACGAAAGCGCCCGCACCGAGTTCTACCAGCACGAGGCACACTGGACCAATCGCATGATCCTGGGCGACTCGCTCCAGGTCATGGCGAGCCTCGCCGAGCGCGAAGGCCTGCGCGGCAAGGTGCAGTGCATCTACATGGACCCGCCTTACGGCATCAAGTTCAACTCCAACTTCCAGTGGTCCACCACGAGCCGCGACGTGAAGGACGGCAACCCCGAGCACATAACGCGCGAGCCCGAGCAGGTGAAGGCCTTCCGCGACACCTGGCGCGACGGCATCCACTCCTACCTCACCTACCTGCGCGATCGCCTGACCGTGGCGCGCGACCTCCTTTCGGATTCGGGCTCGATCTTCGTGCAGATCGGCGACGAGAACGTGCACCGGGTGCGGTGCCTGATGGATGAGGTGTTTGGGGAGGAGAATTATGTGGCAATAATTGCATTAAAAAAACCTGGCCAGCGATCTTCAGACACTCTACCCATTCTTACAGACTTCATAATTTGGTATGCAAAGAACTTAGTGAGCATAAAATACCGTCAATTATTCATTGCCAAATCTTTAGCAGGAGAAGGTGGGAGCCATTATTCCCAGGTTGAGGTGGTCCCCGGTGTAGCGCGGACACTTTCTAGTGAAGAACAGATGAACCCTACTTGCATACCAGAAGGAGGCAAGGTATTTGAAACAACTTCCCTTACTTCTGCAGGAGCACAGTCAGGGGATGGGAAAATCGAATTTCATGGTAATACCTATCGGCCTCCACTACATAAGCATTGGAGTGCCAGTGTTCCGGGTGTTCAACGGCTTGCTCTCGCCAGCCGCCTTGATGACTCAGGTTCAATTATTCGCTACAAACGATACTTCGATGATTTCCCCTATATGTACCGCGATAATCGCTGGGATGACGCTGGATTATTTGGTGCGAGCATTTATGTTGTTCAAACCTCAACAACGGCTATTCAACATTGTGTCTTAATGGCCACCGACCCCGGCGACCTCGTCCTCGACCCCACCTGCGGATCGGGTACCACGGCCTACGTGGCGGAGCAGTGGGGCAGGCGCTGGATCACCATCGATACGTCGCGCGTGGCCCTCGCCCTTGCGCGGGCGCGCATCATGGGGGCAAGGTACCCGTACTACCTCCTCGCGGACAGCCGCGATGGCCAGCTCAAAGAGGCTGAGATAAAGGGTGAGGCCCCGTCGAGCCAGCCTGTGTTCGGCAACCTCCGTCGCGGCTTCGTCTACGAGCGGGTGCCGCACATCACGCTCAAATCGATAGCGAACAACGCGGAGATCGATGTGATCTGGGAGAAGTACCAGACGACGCTCGAACCGCTGCGCGCGGCGCTCAACATGGCGCTCGGAAAGAGCTGGGAGGAGTGGGAGATTCCTCGCGAACCTGACACAAAGTGGCCCGCCGCAGCCAAAGAAGTTCACAAAAAATGGTGGGAATCGCGCATCGCGAGGCAGAAGGAGATCGACGCATCGATCGCGGCCAAGGCCGAGTCCGAGTATCTCTACGACAAGCCCTACGAGGACAAGAAAAAGGTCCGCGTGGCGGGTCCTTTCACCGTGGAGAGTCTCTCGCCGCACCGGGTGCTCGGCGTGGACGAAAACGACGAGCTCATCGACATGGCTGTCGACGCAACGCCTGGTTATGGTGTCGAGCGCGACTTCACGCAGATGATCCTCGAGAACCTGAGGGTGGCGGGGGTTCAGCAGGCACACGTGGACGACAAAATCGTCTTTACCTCGCTCACGCCCTGGCCGGGCGACCTCATCTGCGCCGAGGGGCGCTACGTCGAGGACGGCGCGTCGGACGGCGGCGCGGGGCGCGAGAGGCGCGCGGCCATCTTCGTGGGCCCCGAGTTCGGCACGGTGTCGCGGCCGGACCTCGTCTCCGCGGCGCGCGAGGCGGGGGACTCAGGCTTCGACATTCTCATCACCTGCGCCTTCAACTACGACGCACACTCCACCGAGTTTTCCAGGCTGGGCCGCATCCAGGTGCTCAAGGCCCGGATGAACGCCGACCTCCACATGGCCGACGATCTGCGCAACAACGGCAAGGGCAACCTCTTCGTCATCTTCGGCGAGCCGGACGTCGAGATCCTCCCCGCCCCCGACGGCCAGATACGCGTCAGAGTGAAGGGCGTGGACGTTTTCCACCCCAATACGGGCGAGGTGATATCCGACGGCCCCGAAGGCATCGCCTGCTGGTTCATCGACACCGACTACAACGAGGAAAGCTTTTTCGTCCGCCAGGCCTACTTCCTTGGCGCCGGCGACCCCTACACCTCCCTCAAAAACAGCCTCAAGGCCGAAGTCAACGAGGACGCCTGGTCCAGCCTGCACAGCGACACCTCCCGCCCCTTCGACAAGCCCAAGTCGGGCCGCATCGCGGTGAAGGTGATCAACCACCTCGGCGACGAGGTGATGAAGGTGTTTAGGGTGTAGTCTGATGCTTCGGACAAATAAGGGGCTGGAGTGAATTAGTAAATATAGGGGAGGAGAGGTATTGAAATGTGGACAGATCTTGAGACAGACAAAGACTTTTTGAACTTCGGGGGAGTTGCTCGTACTGTTGCTGAAATCATCATGCAGACACAATCTGGGCCAATTTCCATCGGAGTTTCAGGTGCTTGGGGGGTCGGTAAGTCGTCCATGATCAAACTTATCCGTTGTGAGTTGGCAAATTGTGCGGCTGAGGATAAATTTATATTTGTAGAGTTTAATGCTTGGCTCTATCAGGGGTACGATGATGCTCGTGCGGCGCTAATTGACGTAGTTGCATCGACCCTTGCGAGAGAGGCGCAAAAGCGGAAGAAAGGGATCGAAAAGACTAAAGACTTACTGAAGAGAGTCGATTGGTTTCGTGTTGCGAAATTGACTGCCGGATCCGCTGCTGCGCTTGCATTGGGACTACCTCCCGTTGGCCTTATCGGAGAAATATTCAACCTCGGGAAGATGACCGTAGAGAGTAAAGTCAATCAGAATGAAGCTGATAAGATCGAAGAAACCGTTGATAAAGTCAGTGAATCAGTATCCGGCCTGATCAAATCAAATAGCACATCATCCCCACCTAAGGAAATCCAAGCGCTTCGGACAAGTTTCGAAGAGGCATTGGCAGAGATGGGGGTGACTCTGGTTGTGTTGATCGATGACTTGGATCGCTGCCTACCGGAAACGACTATTTCAACATTAGAAGCGATTCGCTTGCTTCTATTTTTAAAGCACACCGCCTTTGTAATTGCGGCTGATGATCAGATTATAAAAAATGCTGTCAGACAGCACTATCAGGGGGTTGATGATGACCTTGTCACCAACTACTTCGACAAACTCATTCAAGTACCTATCCATGTACCTCCTCTGGGAACACAGGAAGTTCGTGCTTATATGATGTTGCTTTTCATTGAAAATAGCAGTATCGCGGCTGAGGAGAAAGAAAGGATTCGCATAAAGTTTTGCGAGCAGCTAGGTAAGACCTGGCAGGGTAAGCGGGTTGATCTTCCATTTCTCAGGACGTTGAATGACAAATTACCTGACGAATTGATTGCTCGCCTCGATGCAGCAGATCGTTTGGCTCCTTTGATGACTAGTGCAACAGGCATAATGGGTAACCCTCGTTTGATAAAGCGATTTTTAAATGCACTCTCTATCCGGATGGCAATGTCGAACGCGCAAGGTGTTGGTGTCGACGAGTCCGTCCTGGCCAAGGTTCTGCTGTTTGAGCGCTGTAGTAATCCTAAAGCATACGCAGCATTAATTAAAGCTGTTACGGAAAATGACCATGGCAAACCAGCATTCTTGTCAGATTGGGAACAAAAGGCAATTGCGGGTGAGACCATTCCTTTAAAAACGCCGTGGGATGATCCATTTATTATCGATTGGCTAAGGCTACCCCCACGTCTTGGGGATTGCGATCTACGTGGTGTACTCTATGTCAGTCGTGAGCATGCACCCTTGATTACACCTGAAGATCGACTGTCCTCTGAGGCGATTGAAATGCTAACAGCACTCCTTGAGCATCCGGAAATGGCAAGTAGTATTAAAGACCGTCTTGCTACAATCTCACGTCAAGAAATCTCTGTGATTATGGATCGCTTACTTGGTCGCGCTCGCCAAGAGCAGGAATGGGGAGCACCTCCAATCTTAAATGCTTGTATGGTTATTGCTGAAATTGATCCTCCTCAAGGGCAGCGTCTTGCAGTTTTTCTAAAAGAGCGTCCAGGTACACAGATCAAGCCTAATATCGTTCCTAAGATAGCAGATCAACCATGGGCGAAAAGCTTGTTTTCTGATTGGGAAAACAATGTCAGTATCATTAAAACAGTTAAAGCTGCGATAAAGCAAAGGATGCAAAATGGGAACGTCTCAATCAAGTAAAGGTTCTCCATCAGGGGTTCCGATGGTACCATCATGGGTACCCGACACTCTGCTCGATTCAGCTTCTGAAAAAGAAGAGTCACCTGTTATCAAGCCAAATGATGGAGAAAGTCAAGACACGCTGGCTCAAAGTGAGTCACGACAGCCATCCCCCATAGCACCAGCAGGGCGATTTAGGACTGCTAGGATTCTCCTTGGCAGATACGCACATAATGGTGGCCGCGACAGCATGCGTCGTGGTTTAGCTAGCTATATTCGTAGAGGATACGGAGGAAGCACAAACACAACACGTCGCTTCGGTGGGACTGTTCGGACAGCCCATACTATGTATTCCGCGCTCTCGGGCGGTCCCAGCAATCCATTTGTAGCACCAGGACAACCCCTCGATCCCCTTCTTATGACGGGGCGATCCGCTGAAGAAATTATGGATGCGATTGTTGAAGTGGTGCGACCAGTTGACGGTACACAAGATACTGAAGCAAGCCGCGCATCAATTAAGGAAGCACTCTCAGAAGTACTTACGGCATTTCCTGAAGCAGATCTAATGAAATTGGAAGAGGATCAGCGTGAACTTGCCATTGAGTGTTTTATCGCCGCTGATATATTTCATCGGATTGAGTTAGATCTTGGGAAAACAATCCAAGAAAAGGCCCCTGACGCTTCAACTGCACTTGGTAGGCTAAAAGAAATTTGCGATTATATTACTGAAACTGTCGCAGCATCATTCCGAAAATTACGAACCGCCGGACAGCGGATGGCATCAGATAATATCGCAAAAACAGTACAGGCCGTAATCCGTGAAACGTTAATAATTTTTGAGGAGTATGCACAATGAAAATTACATGTGCTCCTTCTAATTTTAACTTTGCTACAATATCAAGCGATCTTAATGTTGTTTTGTATGGTAAAAAAGGGGATCCAAGTCAGGGCTCTGTAGGGGCAACATTGAAAGACACTATTATTAAGCGTAAGTTGTCCCCAGCTCCCAGGGCGTGGGATTTATTATCGTTGGCGCTGTCAATAGTATCTGCCGACCTTGCAGGTCATCGTAACTTAAGTCCTGATGGTTGGACGCGAGAGTTTGAGATAACTATTTCGGTTGCTGATGCCCCATTCTGGAATGCCAATACAGCTATAATCGAGAAACTTTTAGTCTTTCTTACAACCGATCGATGGACTTTACATTTTATCGAAGGAGGAGATGCCTTGAATCCTCCTCCCAAAGCAGTCATGCCAAGCGAAGATTGTGTTGTACTCCTATCCGGTGGACTTGATAGTTATATCGGTGCTATCGATCTCATGGCCCAAGGGCATCGACCATTAGCGGTGAGTCAAATAGTGAGGGGAGATGCAGACAAGCAAAAATCATTTGCAAAGCAAATTGGCGGAGGGATGCCATTAATCCAGCTAAATCACAATGCCAGAGCTCCTAACATGGAGACCCCTGCCTCTCAGCGCGCTCGTTCTATTGTGTTTCTCACATATGGTGTGTTTGCGGCAACTACTCTTGCGCGTTATCATGAAGGGTATGATGTCACATTATACGTCTGCGAAAATGGCTTTATCGCAATTAACCCTCCACTTACCGGTAGCCGACTTGGTAGTCTTAGTACGCGTACGACTCATCCTGTTGTCATTGCTTTGATGCAGCAACTACTTGATGCAGCAGGATTGCATGTTCACATCATTAATCCCTATCGCTTCAAAACGAAAGGAGAGATGCTGCGTGAATGTGCTGATCAAGCCTTACTCAATGAGTATGCTTCCGAGACAACGAGCTGTGGCCGTTATAAACAATACGGATACAAGCATTGTGGTCGATGTATCCCCTGCTTAGTAAGACGAGCAGCCTTCTACGCTTGGAAAGGTGGAGATATAGATCGGACGGACTATAAATTCAAAGATTTAGCTAGGAAGGATAAAGACTATGCAGGTTTCGACGATGTGCGTTCAGCATCGATGGGGGTTACTGAATGCCATGAAGTTGGAGTTTCTCGATGGATAGGTGCAACACTGAGTTCTGATCTTGTGCAAGACAAGGAAGAACTCAAGCAGACTGTTGAAAGAGGACTTAGAGAAATCGAAATATTCTTCAATAGCCTTGGTGTTCAATGATAGATTTTCACGCCCATCTTGACCTATATTCTGACCCACACTCAATTGTAAAGGAATGCAACGCTCGCGGAATTTATGTTCTTTCAGTAACCACAACGCCTAGTGCTTGGGAAGGTACATCAGCACTTACTACATCAAGCGCTCGAATTCGTACAGCGCTCGGGCTTCATCCGCAAGTAGCGCATCAACGTAAGGGTGAATTGGATGTTTTTAACACCTATTTAGCAGAAACTAAATACATCGGAGAAATTGGGTTAGATGGATCTCCAGAATATAAAGTTCATTGGGATGATCAACTCTTAGTCTTCGACCATATTCTGCATGCTTGTGCCTGTGTCGGCGGTCGAATAATGTCTATTCATAGCCGGCGAGCTACGCAAACTGTTTTAGAAAAACTAGAAGCCTCCCGAGATTCAGGAGTACCTGTACTGCATTGGTTTTCTGGGAGCAAATCTGATTTAGATCGAGCCATCACCTTAAACTGCTGGTTTAGTGTAGGCCCTGCTATGCTTAGTACAGCCAAAGGGCTCGATTTAGTAAGTCGTATTCCACATGAAAGGCTATTAACAGAGACTGATGGACCATTCGCTCAGGTTGATGGACGGAATGCATTGCCTTGGGATGTACAGCAAGTTGTTGTTCGCTTGGCAACTTTATGGAACATGCCGCTCGGGGAGGTTGAACAAAAAATACACTTAAATCTTCGGCACCTCGTTTCACTTTTATAGTATGTGTGCAAGTATACAGGTTCGTTCTTACCGAATGCAGCATGATTTAGCGTGGCGCCTAAACTATTTCTCTTTCCGCACGCCTTTGAACGGTTCCCCATTCTGTTTCTGTTCTATAAACTGACCAGTTTCTGTATCGCGCTTTATCCAATTTCCATTTTTTGGATTCTGAACTTGAGAACGCTCGCGAACAGCGCCATTGCGGTGACCATCGTGGGAAGGAGGGTTGGTTGCCATAATGATACCTCACTTTATGTTTTTATATGGCTCAACGAGCCTATATAAATAGTATATATTTTGGGTAGACAAGTCAAGTTTTATATACTATATTTGTAAACACAAGGAGGACTTTCTATGCCATCATCTTTTGGCCAGAGGCTTAAGGCTGCCCGAATAATAGCTGGCCTTTCGATGGATGCTCTTGTTGCCAAGATGGGACATAAAGTGTCCAAACAGGCCATCAGCAAATATGAGAATAATCTCATGTCTCCTGACAGCGCGCTCCTCATTGCATTGAGTGACGCCCTGGGAGTAAAGCCTGATTATTTCTTTTCCAAATATGAAATAGCTATCGACTCGATAAACTTCCGGAAGAAGGCTGCCTTGGGGAAAAAAGCTGTGGAATCCCTGAAAGCCCGGATCAAAGACACTATAGAGCGGTATTCCGAACTTGAATCGTTTTTTTCAGATTCTCTTCCCTTTGCCAATCCTCTTTCAGACTGTGTGATCTCGAGCCTCGACGATATCCGGGAAGCTTCCATGGAATTGCGGAAAGCTTGGGGTCTCGGATTGGAAGGGCCGATTGGATACGTGATCGACTGCCTCGAAGAGCATTCCATACGGGTACTCGAAATCGACGAGGGTGATGGCTTCGATGGACTTTCAGGGTGGGTAGATCAGTCGCCATTCATCATCCTGAATTCGAATGCCCCGTCCGATCGAAAACGCCTTACCGCTTTGCACGAATTTGCTCATCTCTCCCTGAACTTTTCCGATTCCTTATCCGATTCTGAGAGAGAGAAGCTTTGCCATTCTTTTGGCGGCATGTTCCTGCTGCCCCGTGATGTTCTTATAAAAGAATTGGGACCGAAACGCCTGGAGATTTCATTCTTCGAACTCGACAGACTCAAGAAACAATACGGCATTTCAATGCAGGCCATCATGTACCGGGCCCGGCAGGAAGAAATTATCTCCGAGTACATCTACGAATCTTTCAGCCGTAAGATAAGCGCCAGGAACTGGCGAAAACAGGAACCCAACCGCTACCCGATCGACGAGCATCCTCTGCGCTTCGGGCAACTCCTCCACAGGGCGATCTCTGAAGAGATGATATCGGTATCCAAAGCGGCATACCTTGCCAACACTTCGATAGAAGATATTCGTCGTCAGGAGCTCCTGAAAAATGACACTGCTCATCCATGACGCGAATGTCCTCATCGACTTAATAGGCATTGACCTAATTGAACTCGCCCTTGATTTGCCTTTCCGCATGGCGACGACTGATCTGGTTCGCCGGGAAATCGAAGACCCAGAGCAGGCTCATGTACTGACGTCCTGTATCGAAAAAGGCAAAATAAATATTATAACTTCGACTAGTCAGGAGATGAATTCCATTGTTGGTACAGCGGAAAAGTGTACCTGTCTGTCACTCGCCGATTGTTCAGTGCTCTACCATGCTGTCGA
>DIMW01000014.1:9197-136834 GCA_002425765.1 Spirochaetaceae bacterium UBA5556
ATGGGAAAATTCGTAAAGAGGCAAAAGCGCAACATGTGGAAGTTCATGGAACTCCATGGATTCTTTCTCAACTTGTGAGGACTTCCGGTATCAGTCCATCTGCCGCCACGGAGAAGATGGAGCAATTGATGGCGAATAATCCTCGCCTTCCACACATGGAATGCCAGGAATTGCTTGAGACATGGCGGCTTCATCTGAACAACAAAACGACGAGGAGGGGAAGATCCAGATAAACAGTCTGGTGGAAACCTTCTATTTCAAATCGGGCAATATCTTTTGACAAAAGAAGTAGAAGTTACCGAGTGCCTATCAAAAAGACAAATCAAGACTCAATGCTTTCCTCATTGAAAAACCGTATTTGATCATCAGATACCCGAACCCAGTCGGCTAACCGGACTTTGAAACCTTGAGAGGCAATTTGCTTGCCAATGAGCCGCAAGTATTGAAGGTCAGAATTAAAACTACCAAGACTCATTATTTGAGCGCCAACACCGGTAAATTTGCAGACTTTTAGCTTTAGTTCTTTAGTTGGGTCTTCGTGTTCAACGACCAAAACTTTGCCATTTGAGCGCAGGGCACACATAAATTTATCTCGCGAAGCAGATTTGTATGTTATTGAAAGGCTAGCGTCTACGCCTGAAAGAATGCCAATTTCCTGGAGCTGCATTAATGCTACAAAGGGTATGCCCTGTTCTTCAAGATAGGTGTTTTGGCTTAGAACAATTGTAGATTCAATAGAAAATTGAGCAAGCTCAGTTATTAATTCAGCCTCGCTTTTTGACAAGCCTCTTAGAAACTCCAGCGTCCTAAGGGAATATGTTCCTGGCGATTTTACTTCACCTGCAAGTATATTCCCCCAAAGTTGCTGAAGCTCTTCAGTTGATACGTTTCCTGCATATTCCCGCCACGTGAACAGCCAGTCGTCGTCTATTGAACGATCTGGTGGCTCTTGTGCATCATTGGCAAGACGTTCCTCAGCATAAACCACAGCTTTGCTGGCATTTATCTCACTGCGTACAGCCATAGATGCCGCGGTAGATAAGGAAACCTTTTCTATTGACTGGAGATCATTTTTCTTTTCTGCTTCAGCAATGAGGTGGGTGCACCTGTTATCTGAGTCTTCATTGCCAGCTCCAATCAATTGGAGTGTACCGTCTTTTAGGAGTCGTTTGCGGCCGGCACGAATATCAGATGCCTCAGCTTCGGCTTGAGCAAGCGTTAAAAGTTCCTGGCGACGGACTTCATTCATCGCCTTGCCTTCTCTAATTGTTTGCCATGGAGTTAATAGACGGCCTATCCCTCTTTCTACAAGCGTTTCCCACATTTTTATCAACAATTTTTCGCCTGGCAAGTCCATGTTCCCTCCAAACCTCATAATCACGAATGTATAATGCGTTCCACCAACTTATACACTGTCGTATTACCAATAATATGCGGCCAGTCAGTGCATGGCGGGTTGTCACGGTTTTTTGCGCGGCGAATGGCTTCGTAGATTCTTTCACGCGTAAACTTTCGCTCATCTATGTGTTTGTTGTAGCCGGGAAGATAGCGCTCGAGTCGATCCATGCACTCGCGAGATGATCCAATATTGTCGCCGTCTTCAAAATGGAGCAGAAGCCAATATTCAAATTTCGGGTTGCTGAGCGCAAGTCCGTAATGATCGCTTTTCTGCGACCATGAAAATAGCGTGGCAAGCTGTGACTCAGTCCATCCATCGCGGTCCACGACGAGCCACGCCTCATCGGATTCGGAGAAAGAAGCATCTTCGAGAAAAGCCTGCATTCGCTTCAGGACATGAGAAGGTGCGCTTTTTTTGTCATTCTTGAGGCATTTTATGTGTACCACCGATTCCCGACTGTTGAATAGGCCAAAATATTGTAACTCTGTCTCCTTGCCTTCGACCCCTATAATGAACAATTTGCGATACCGACGTTCACCAAGCGGCCTCTGGAATTTTCGGCGCCTTTGAACCATTAAGCACCACCTCCGGATACCGGTTGTCCACAATTTTTCACCATTGGGCCCAAAAATTTGAGGTGTGGAATTCCACCCAATCTACCCTGGAGATAGCTTTTACGGATATCTTTGTCATACCGAACATCCTTGTACTCGCTGAACGGCGTGAGGCTCGAAGATCCAGCGCCATCGCGTTCGGCAACCCACATTTCGTCTCTTCGCAGCAAATCCTGGTCCATCAACAGGGCGTCTTGCGTAGTGAACAAGAGCTGCGTCCGTGTTTCGACAGAACATGTGGAGAGATATCCTCCCAGCAACTGGCGGGTAAGCAAGGTATGCAGACTTCGATCAAGCTCATCGATCACATAGGTTTTTCTTGACTTCCCCGATGCCAAATCGAGAAATGCCGGCAAAAGGTCGATTATCCTCTGCGAGCCATCTGATTCCTGCCGTATTTCAAAACTTGTTTCCGAGCCATCCGATCTTGAATGGTAGGCTACTAGCCTTTTTGCGAGCAGTTCGCCGTTTTTGCAGCTGATAATAAATCGCTCGCTTGCAGGGTATCCCGTCAGGCGGACGGTCATTCCTTCTTTGATCTGCTCCATTAATTTTGTTTTTAGATCTGAAGGGAGCGACACATTGGCAAGGGGGATTTCCACGCTGCCCAAGTGCGAAATGCCGGTATCGAGAAGAGGAAGCATCTCGTTCATCGGGATAAATAGGGGATTATCCTGATCAAAGAATTGTTCAAAGGGCTCAAACCTTGAATCAGGCGCAATCAATTCCAGAGAGTCATTGAACCAATCAAAGACTGGTTTGAAGACTTCTATTTTCTGTGACACTGAGTTAGTCAAAAAAAGTTGATTATCCTGAGTCCCCGCAAATGCGTATTTAAGTTCTGGCATCTTTGCCAGAGATTCACTCAGTTCCCGGTCGGCTCTATGGCGATCATAAAGTACTTTTTCGCTGGTACTCGTGATTATAACGAGTTTTTCCTCAAGCACCTCATTGCGGATCACCGCGAAACTGAATTCATACATTGTTTCATCGATCAACAACAGGAAGGAAAAACGGGAAGGCTGAATAGATGCTTTTGTATCCAGACGAAAAGGTTCCACCGGGATGAGGCCACCTAATGGAGTGCCTTTGGTAATGAGCTTTTTGGCAAAACTCAGCGCCTCGAAGAAATTTGTCTTGCCTGATGCATTGCCGCCATATATGGCCGCGACAGGAAGTATTCTTGTCTGATATTTATGAAGTTTGGGTACTCGTTCTCCATGCTGACGCTCTTTGCTCGCTATCATAGAGAAGGTGGCTTTGTTCCGAAAGGACATCCAATTTTCTATGGATGCGCTGACCAGCATAAATTTAGCTCCTGTGTTAAAAAATCTCTTAATACAAAAGAATAATAGTCTAATAATAATATTATGTCAAGTTAAAAGAGATATTTTCTCATTTAATGGTGTAGTTTTTGGTGATTCCTTAGGCGATGGACCAGAGACTGCAATTGCCCGCGTCGTGGATCTTCTGGGAGAGAACGACGCCTTCGATGGATTTTTAGGACTTTGCAACGGCAACCCTCGGCTTCCGCACAAGGAATGCCAGGAATTGCTTGAGACATGGCGGTTATTCGAGAGCCGAGATGCTACGAACTGAAGGCTTCTATCTCTATCTATGAATTCACCACCTCGCCGACGGACGCCTAGGGAACAAGGGCTATGTCCTTCCATTTCATGCGCCGCTCGCCGGCGTAGGCGAGGGCGCTAGGGGAATACATCCAGGGGCGCGGCAGGGATATCCCACAGCTTCTCGAATACGCGAAACTCCTCCGCATGGAAGGCTCGATGCGCGGCTATCTTGAGGCTCTCGTATGACAGGAAGAAAAGCCTCCATACATAAGCCTTATTTTTACTTGGCTGTTCACATGCCTCTACACCTCCAGCGTGATACCCTTTCGAAGCCGCTCAACAGCCGCTTGTATTCCCTCAAGTATCGGTTCGGAAACCGTCGATGGAAAGCCATGTGGAAGCATCGACGACACGGCTTCAATCGCCTTGGGAGTTTCCTCTATCAACTCGTGGAGTATTCCTTCGATTTCTCCCTGAGCCCTGCATTTCGACGCGGTGGATCGCCAACGGCTCGTCGTGATTTGTCCCCATCTGTTGCATCGATTTATTCCGATAACCAACATCGCCATTGTCAGCTTCTGGGGCGCTAGTTTATCTTTACCATGCCCCAGGACCGGATACGCGGAGAGCACATCGTAGAGGGGCGTAAGCGAAAAGCGCCCCTGAGGCTCAAGGAAGATACTGAAGTTCTTCGCATGCCCATCAGGAGCAGCGAGGAGCCAATACAGAACCTGTGCTTTCAAGAAATTCCGCCTGTCGATCATGGCATTCCTTGATCCAATGAGCAGGTCCATGATCCTGACCATTCCCGGTCCGCCTTCATTCTCGTATTTCGCCCCTGGAGGCGTACCTGTCGCTTGGCACATATCCTCCTGCGGAAGGCGAACCCACCATCGGCGATCCGCTGAGAGCCTCCTGTCAAAACGCTCCACGATGAGCACATGCTGATCTTCGAAATCGGCAATATCGCAATGAGCTACCGGAAGGCCAAAAGCTTCCACAATTTTCGCGCAGAGCCACTCATTTTCCACCGATTCACTCATATCCGCCTGCATTACGCCCACAAAGCCTAAAGGCAGCTTGAAGATATGGGACGAGGGGGTGGACCTCAACGGCTTGCACCAGTGCCCTTCATTCCAAAGGAGGGCCGTCTTCTCCTGGACTCCGGCGATGGAAATGCGAAAATCATCATCGTCAGCCTGGCCAAACTCCGGAGAAGCGACTACCCGCCGGAGAATGCGCGCGACTCCAGCTTCGTCGAGCGGTTCGGCGGAGATAGTGCGGACATCCTGGGGGGATTCTCCCTCAGGCGAGAGCTGTATCGCGCCCACACAATCCCTTCCGATCTTTGCGAGCAGATCGAATGCGGAGTCCGTCTCGACAGAAAAGCGCCGCTGCAGGCGCCGACGGATGTCCACGCTGTCGGGGAGCAGATTCTCAAAAAAAGCCTCGACTACCTGTCCCTTATACGCATACTCCGTAGTGACGATGGGCATGGAAAGTGAAATCGGCCGGACCTCAGGAAGTTCAAGCCATGACCCATCATACCGAAACTCATGGATATTTGAGGGGAGAATAGACCACAGCCCCACACGCTCACCATTCATCCAAACCACGAGGCTCTTTGTTTTTGACCTTCGACCCATGATCACCACTCCGCTTCGCGAACCGCGCTCGCGCCCTCATCTTCCGGAGAAAGTGTCAATTCGAGTTTCAGGGCCGAAAGGAGCATTCGCAAGCTCTCCACACTACACCGATCCGGATCAGTCTCGAGTGAGGAAACCGTCTTGGGGAGCAGCCCGACAAGCGCCGCAACCTCCTTCTGCGTAAGCCGGAGTGCTTTTCGTCGGGCTTTGAGCATCGTCGCAAGTTGCTTCGATGTGAAGATGATCGTTTGCATAATATCCCCCATAAGGTATATATCAATAATATACCCTATAGGGTTAATATCGACAATATACCTTATAGGGTTTAACTCATGCTTTTATTGTCACCTGCGCATTCATTTTATTGCAGCATTTACGTACGGTTTCAACGAAACCAGAGTAAATATGAATCGTTCAAAGCGGTTATCGGCTTCGGCCGCAAACCAAGTTTCTCTTGATTATTGAAAAAATAAACTTTGCCTTTGTCATCATCTCTTAAAAACACCGATCTTGACTTACACGTGTAATAGTGATTACACTATACGTGTAAGGAGAAGCCTATGATAACCAAACTGACTTTGACCATAGACAAACAAGTAGTCGATAAAGCCAAACTCTATGCGAAGAAAAAAAACCGCAGTGTCTCCAAATTGGTGGAAGAGTACCTGAAAACCATTTCTTCGACCGACGCGGCAATGTCCTCTCTTTCTTCAATATCCGCGGATATTACTGACAAAATCACAGGAATGTTCAAAAAAGAGTATAAAGGACAAAACTATAAAGAACTCCTCGAAGATGCACTGATAGAGAAAAACCTATGATAAAAAAAGTATTCCTTGATTCTGATATCATTCTTGATGTGGCAACTGGCCGTACGCCCTTTGTAGAGCACAGTAAAAGTGTCCTTGCGAGTATAGAGAATGGACAATTCGTAGGGTACATTTCATCAAACAGTGTCACCAACATTTACTATATCCTTAGAAAGATAAGTACGAGTACAAAAGCAAAAATATTTATTGAGCAATTACTCAAATACATTATGGTATTGCCGGTAACTCATGAAGCGATCATAGAAGCTTTGAAATTAGATTTTTCTGATTTTGAAGATGCGGTACAACATCAATGTGCCTTGGCGAATCAATGTGAATGCATTATCACCAGGAATGGGGAAGATTATAAAAAATCAAAACTCAATGTCTACAATCCGGAAGAATTCCTTGCATTATTAGGAAAATAAAAGGCCGGCTCCCACGAAAAGGGGCCGGCCTTCGCGTTTAATCAATCCACGCTTGCGTGCAACGCGCGCGAAAATCAGAGTTTGCTCTTGAACCACTCCGTGGTCACTTCCTTGAGCTGATTGAACTTCGAGAGGTCGCCGGTGAAGACGTTGAAGGTGTGGTCCGCGCCGTCGATGAGGTATTTGGCCTTGTCCGTCCCGCCGGCGTTCGCGACGATGTCGTCGAGGTTGCTGAGCGGCACCGTGGTATCGGCGCTTCCCGCGATCGCGAGGACCGGTCCCTTGAACTTCTTGAGTTCGTCTCTGAGCGAGATGTCCTTCGCCTCCTCAAACCACCTGAGCGAGAGATTGAGCGGCGGTCGGAATCCAAGGTCGATTTTTACAAATCCATCCACTTTCGCCTTCTGGTAGAGGTTGTCGCCGAAAAAGTCGAACATATCGAGCGCGCCGGCCCATGTCAGAAGGGCCTTGTACTGGGGATTCCGTGCGGCGGCAAGAATCGCCACCGACCCGCCCTGACTCCACCCCATAATGCCTATTCTTGCCGGGTCGACCACTTTCAGGTTCTTGAGGAATTCGGTGCAGGCGACTGCGTCCGACACTCCCGAAGTGTAGCAATACTCGACATAATCGGCCTTGCTGTCTCCCTGACCGGCAAAATCGAAGCGAATCGACGCGATCCCGTTCTGGGCCATATACGGCGCGAGCATCTTATAGCCATTGCCCGCTTCATCCCTGCTGGAGCCAGTCCCGTGCAGCATGACCACCGCGGGGAAGGTTTCGCCCGATTCCCCAACAGGCAGACAGACCGTCGCCGGGATCATCCTGCCCTCATTCGGGATATACACCACGAATTCCGTGGACCTGAGATTCTGTGAGAAGGCGAACGAGGTTGTGAGCATAAGAAGGATCACAACGACCGCGTAAACTCTACGTCTCATGACTTGTTCCTCCTGGAGCGTGGCTCATCATATCGCGCCAACCGCCGAAAGTGAGTATATATTTACATGTATATGTAGTCAACTTTCGCTCGAATCGACAAGCCTGGCGGGGAGTCTAATCAGACGCTCCATTTTCATTTCCACGCGCGGTCTTCTCCAAAAATTTCGCGACAGCCACACCATCCGGCGGACAGCCTTCAACCGAAGCGCGGGCACCGTGGGCACAGGCCCCGCAGCCGACGCCCTCATATTTCTGACCAAGGTAGCAGAAAACACGACGACATTGAAAGGCCCAAAACCGGCCGTAGATATTAAAGAACAATCGCGATTTTTGAATAAAAATGCATTGTTTATTGAATTGCTCGGATTTATAATGAATGCAATCGCGAAAATCGGGCTTCTATTTGATAACAATACAAATAGCCCCCGATCTGCGCACCATTTCTTCAAGGAGGTATCTATGTTGGTGAACCGTACACGCAACGCGAAACTGACGTTCGGCATCGCGGTGCTGGCGTCCGTGTTGATGCTGTTTCTGGCGGCATTGCCCCTCGGGGCGACCGAGAGTTCGTCATATCAGGCAGGCTTTGCGGTGGGTTCTTCTCAGCCGACGCAGATTGAGGAACACATCGCGGAGATGAAGTTAGCCGCCCAAAATCGCGGGGTGGATTACGCCACTGTCCTTGCTGCCGCGAAAGAGCGTGAAGCTCTCGCTCTTCAGATTCTTCCGGAAAAGGTGGAATGGATGCATGGCGTAGCCGATGCTTCGGGCATTCCCTATGAGGACATCCTCGTGTACAACACGGCCGACAAGCTCATGACGGGATTCGTCGGAGAGTGCACAACCTTCCTGGCCAACGGAAAGGCTCTTGCGGCGGGCGCTGGAAGCATCATCTCGAAGAACCGCGACCTGGGGCCGAATACGATCTCCGAAGTAGCCAAGGAAAATGGCGGCGATCACGCCTCGACCGAGCTCTACAAGGCCGCCTACATCGATATTCCACAGGCGTCCCACACCTACTCATTCGTCGGTTCCCGCTCCGCCGGACGCTGGGGATATGGAATGGGCATCAACGAATTCCAGGTCATCGTGTCGGACAACGACGCGCCCACGCGGGACGAGCTGACCTTTGCGAACGGACTTCACGACAACGACTACGTGCGCCTCGTCCTGGAACGGGCCAAAACCGCGCGCGAGGGTGTCCAGATACTCACGAAGCTCACCGAAAAATACGGCCAGGCATGGAACGCCATCATGTTCGAGATAGGCGATCCTCAGGAACTCTGGGTCGTCGAGATCACCGGCAAACGCTGGGTCGCCAGACGCTACCAGGACACCTACACGGCCAGATCCAACCAGTTCCAGATCACGGACGACTATGAAATCTGCTCGCACGATCTGCTCACTTACGCCCAGTCGCAGGGCTGGATAGGCGCCGATGTCACGAAGATCAACTTCAGGGCCGTCTACGGCACCACGGAACTCTATCCCGAAAACAACGACAACATCGCTTCGCGGCCGGCGGTCGAAACGCTCTACAATACCGAGATGCGTTACGAACGGGCCATGGAGCTTCTGCAAGGCATCGCCGGAAACATCTCCGCACAGACCCTGATGCCCTGCGCCCGCGACCACTACGACACCTACACGCTCCCGAGCGGCGAGGTGCTGACACTGAATCAGGTTCCCTACTACAGCACCGATTATGTGTACGACCGGCAGGAGTGGATGACCGAGCCCCCGACCAAGGACACGGTTGAAGTTTCGATATTCCCCCGCGCGATCTGCCACCATGCCTTCGAGGGAACGACAGCCGCGACTGGAATCCTCATCGCCAGGCCGGATGTCCCGAATGAACTGGGCCTCATGATCCACGCGTACGACCAACCCTGCAACAGCCTCTTTATTCCATTCTACGTGGGCGCTTCTTCGGTGGACACGAGGTATTCCACGCCGGAAGTTGGCTCCAAGTTCCTGACGATCTCCAAGCTTGCCTTCGGCTGCTATACCACCTACCACGAAGGCATCAGAAGCGTGTTCGATCCATACGAAAAGGCTCTCTTCACCGAGATGCCCGCCATGGAGAAGAACTATGTGGACCTGAAGGCCGCGGGCAAGACGATGGCGGCCCAGGCAGCCCTCGATGCCTTCTGCGCGCAGCACTGGACAAAGGGATTCGAGCTCACCGACACCGCCCTCAAGACGATGGTCGAAGAAACCGCGGCTAGCTCGGCCTGGGGAAGATAATCTTTCGTATTTCGGCAAGGCGGTCTCCGGTCCGAAGGGCCGGAGCGCCTGATATTTACAACTGTTTATGATCTTCCTCGCTTAATGGTCTACCCCGGGGAGACATGTTGCATCATGTATTTCTCATTCCACAAAGCGCCTTCATCATTTCTTTTTAAAGAAGTTATCTGACACTCTCCCCGTTACGATTCGCATTCTAAACCTTAGCATCTCCTCTCTTGTCTTCTATCCAATACTGTCTTCCATCCGGTGTCCGTTCGAGTAGGAAATTATCATACAGCATTCTTCGTATGAGAGCGTAATCATTGAATGAATGCCACCTGAGTATAATCTCATTTATTTCTTTCTCGGTATATATTTTATTTTTCTCTATTTTCTCATGAATATAGTGAAGGACAGCATCTTTTTCAGCCTTTTTCTTTGGCCAGCGTTTTACTTTGCCCTCTGCATCAAGCAGTCTGATCAATAATTCATCCATACTTTCGTCCTTTCTGGATTCAAAGAATCATACTCCACCCCTCGCTTACAATTCCTTCCTGTAGCGTATCTCCGTGGCTTTGAGATTCTCAATTTCCGGGCCTTTCCATCCCGTCTGTATATCATAATTCAAGAACCCGCATTACTTCTTCATATCGCGATTTGAATTTTTTTCTTCCCGGTTCACTCATTTTATCCCAATCTCCTGTATGTGGACCATCGCGTCGGCGTGATACTCGTCCGCCAAACGCCGCGCGACAGGTATCATGGGCCTGATGTGGTGCGACCAGATGCCGTAGCCGAAGACATTGGCATCCGATTTACACGCATCCTCGACGATGATGGAAAGATTGTGGATAAGCGTTTGGTTCATTGAGAGACATTCTACTATAGAATTTACTGATCGTTTAATCCTTTCCCCGCGAGAATGCGCTGTGTGGATTTTCCCACTCTTGCTTCCCGAGTTTTGGATTGTTTCGGCGA
Organism: Spirochaetaceae bacterium UBA5556; assembly: GCA_002425765.1. Taxonomy (GTDB): domain Bacteria; phylum Spirochaetota; class Spirochaetia; order Treponematales; family Rectinemataceae; genus Rectinema. The sequence continues at coordinate 19,814 of DIMW01000014.1, forward strand.
TGAAAAATACAGGATGTAGGCCCGTTGCCGCCCCGGAGTCAGCGCGTCGAAGGCGGTTTTCAGCCCGGGCGTCGAGTCCAGCTTCCTCTGGAATTCTTCGGGAATCGCGAATTCCGCTGTCTTCTTGAAATTCACTTTGGCGCCCGATTTTTCCGCCTCGATGGCCTCGTGGATATAGGCCTTCAGGATAGGCTCTTTCTCGACTATTTCCCGGACATCGGTGAAACGAATCTGACGACTCGCCTGCGTATTTTCGGTCTGGATGATCAGAAGACGGTCAGTATCCGCCAGCAGGGCTCCCTTGAAAAACAGGAGCGCGCAGTACTCTTTAAATCCATGTATTATAATTACATTTTTCTCGTTAAACGTGTAGCAGGGAACGCCCCACTTCAGATTCTCGGTCAGCCCGCAGTCGAGCACGATTGTCCTCAGGGCTTCGTATTCTTCCCGCCACTTCTTGGCGTCGCGTATAAATTCGTCGACCTTGGGATTCATTTTTATCCTCCGGCTATGCGCCAATACAGGTAAAAGAAATATCATCTATTTTCGCCCTGTCGTCAAACAGAGCACATAATTTCCGCAGGAATCACGCATATCGAAGGATTGCCTTTACGTATCGCTCCTCGCGTATGTTATACTACTCCCGTATTGTGAAATAACGATGGTATAAAAATCTGAAGGGAATCAATGGAACAGACGGCAACAGGAAACCTTTTCTTCGAACGCCCCATCCTGAACTCACCCTACGAATACCCCAAACGTCACTGGGAACTTGACAAGGCCAAAATCGTCATCACCAACTATCACGCCTTCATCCCCAGGGAGCGCATGGAGCTTTCGAAGGGTGGACGGTCGTTGCTTCAGGGCACGGGAGCTCCTCTCCAGACGCTCGAAACAGAAGGCCAGGTGCTCCAGCGGGTCATGCCGGAACTCATGGGGCTCAGGAACGTCATCGCGATCAACGACGAGGCTCACCACTGCTACCGCGAAAAGCCCGACGGCGAAGCGAAGCTCTCCGCCAATGAAAAAAAGGAAGCCGAAGAGCACAACAAGGCAGCGCGGGTGTGGATATCCGGCCTCGCGCGCGTGTTCGATCTTTTCGGCAACGCCGACCAGCTCGATCCTTTGAGCATTCCGGAGGAGCTCCAGACAGCCCTCGAAGCGCTCTACGGCCATTACAGGAAGACCTTCGACCTCTGGGAAGCCGCAGGCATCGGCGGGACGAGTATGTCGGGCGGCGAAGGCACGCTCGTCGGCGCCCTCAAGAACTCGTCATTTCCTTTATTTCATACGACAGAATGATGTACATACGCGTGTCCGGGTCATTCAGGTCCGCGTCGATCAATTCCTCTATCCGGTCCAAGCGGTAGCGGAGTGAGTTGCGGTGAATGAAAAGAGCCTTGGACGTCGCGTCCGCGCTCCTCTCATGGCGGAGATATTCATAGAGCGTCCTGGTAAGCTGGCCCCCCGTCTGCCGATCATGTTCCTGGAGCACTTTGACGGCAGGATGGAGCATTTGCATGTCGGTGATCTGGCTTTTTATTTCGTTGACGATATAGCTCCATGCGCAGTCCTCGCACATGGCTATTGTGTTTTTGCCATCCGAAAGCTCCATGGAAAGCTTGGCTTGATTGAGGGCGAAGGGGAGGTCTTTTTGCTTGTCGAACGGCATGGAAACGCCACAGCAAAAACCGCTCCCGCCCAGAAGTTTCTTGATTTTGGGGAACGCCACGGACCATTCCTCGCAGTCGACTATCATGATGGGATGGTTTTCCCAGATGAAACTGCAGCCTTTCCGGACTTGCTTTTTCAGTACTTCCAGAAGCGCTGTTTCCGAGAAAGATTCAGGGAGGAAGTTGCGGAAAATGACCAAATACCAGGCTTTCGACTTGTCCCAGCCCAGCTGTGACCGCACCCAGACCAGCGCATCCCGTTCGGGGTACTTCCCCGCGATGATATCCGAAAACAATGATACAATCTGATTGGTTTTTGCCATGACATTGCTTCGGTCCAGCACGATGGCGATCGTCTGCTTTAGTACCGACGCTACCTGAATCAGGCCTTCCGTGAGTTTCGTGTCATCTTCGATGATGTGGACGTACAGCGACGTTTCATTGTTGTACCGGACGCTGAAGTGTATGCAGCGGTACTCGAACTGGGGAAAATCGAAAATCCGGATTTCCTCACTGCGGTTCATGTCCTCGAGAAACTGGGGATAATTTTTCAATCGGTCGTACGTATATGAAGGGAAATAGCCCTGGTCCACCCAGTGTCCCCATGTTTCCCGGTCGGCGATCGGCTTGTGATTCCTGGATATTGCCAATACCTCGCCCTTCCAGTCGGCGACGAGGATGGGATTCTTGAGTACGGGAGAGCTCAGGTCGAGCAGCTTTTCGAAAGGTGCGTCCGGGCTTGCGTATGCGACGTCTTTTATGGCGGATTCCCATGCATTGTAGAACTCGAACGCCTCCAGGCACGCATTCAGGATTACCCCAACATCGCCATGGTCAAACAGCAGCCAGTCTTCTCCATTGAGGCACAGCACCGCATCTGTCCGGGCCCGGGAGCCGCGGGGAAGCATTTGGGCAGCATCGCCAATGATGGCCGCGGAAGGGTCCTGTTCCGGGGAGCCGGCCGAATAGAGCCGGGTGCCCGTCAGTCCGGCTTTCCCCTCGATGATATGTAGAGATGGAGCGAATTCGCCGAGCCAGTCGGCGAGGATCCACATGCTTAATTTCATAATTCTGCAGTGAGTAAATTTTAGTGCAAAATGCACAAAATGACAAGGCATGATGAATATGATGTTCAGTCAAAGTGAATCTATGCAGTTAAAATGTCTGGTATATAATAAAATCGATAAAGAAAGATTTTATTCCATGCACGGAGCGGATCAAAAATAGAAGGAGAAGGAACTATGGTGACAATGGCGATTAGACATCATCACTTGCATGATCCTTTGGCCGCAATCGTTGGGTCAAAGTATGTCGCGGATGAGGACTTTGTCCTTGAGACGTATTCACGCGACATCAGCGCCTTTCCGGGGTCGATGCCCGGAATCATCGTCCGGCCCGGAACCACCGAGGAAGTGTCGGAAATCGTCAAGCTCGCAAACCGGACGGGGTATCCGATCGTATTGAAGGGCGGCGGGCAGGCGGGCGGCGGAGTTACCAAGGGCGAGCCGACAAGGAACATCGTGATTGACATGGGGCGGCTGGATAAAGTGGAAGTCGACATCGCGAACCTGAAAGCAACCTGTGGAGCCGGCGCCCGCAACAGCAGGATCGACGATGCGTTGCGACCCTATGGGTATTACGCCAATACCGTTATAGGACCCTACTTCACGGCCACGATAGGCGGAGTGACGAGCGGGATCGCCGGCGCCGGTTTTGGGAAGAATGTCTCCTCGGTAGGATGCAACTGGGGCCACATATTGGGTCTAAAAGTCGTGCTCCCCACCGGCGACATCATCACCACGGGGGCCGGGCCGGATTCGAATATTTATCGGAAAGACATCGAGTTTCGGGAAGTGACAGGGCCGGATCTCACAAGTCTTTTCATCGGCTCGGGCGGTGCGCTGGGCATCATCACCGAAGTGGCGATCAAGATTTACCCTATCCCGAAATACAGCAAAGCCGCCAGCTATGTTTTTGACACGATGGAAAATATATGGGCTGCACAGTTAAAGATGGCCGAATCCCCAACCGTCCTCTACACAAACCTGATCATGTTCGAAATGGCCAATCATATGGTGCGCGCCATGGCCGGCGACATGCATGGATATGGCGCATTGTTCATGGCCGTGGAAGGCGATTCCGAGGCGGACGTGGATCTGAGGCTCAAGGAGATCGAAAAGATCTGCACAGGCTTTGGCGCGACCAGGGGAACTCCTGCACTGAATCATTATGCCGCTACCGGCGCCACCGGCACGGGAGCCTTTGTGCATGATGTCTGCGCCATGTCCTGTCCGTTTATGACATGGGAATCGATGTCCACGAGGTCGCAGTCTTTGGAATACGCGAAGAGAATGCTGGATATTCTGAATAATCAATTCAAGGAAGAAAACGCGAAATATCGCACGAGCGGCGGGCTGTATACGGTGCCTATCGCAAATACCATGCTTATAGGCATAACGATTCATTGGGACGACACCGTCCCCGGCGTGGAAGAACACAACAGGAAGCTTTGGAAGGCCGGGGCCGATTTCATGCTGAAAAATGGAACATTCTCAGCCTATGCGCAGGGCAATCATTCGAGCAGCATAAGCTCAGCCTGGTCGCCCACCTACTACAAAGTCATGAGCGGCATCAAGAAGACGCTCGATCCGAACAATATACTCAATCCTGGCCTTTGGAACCTGTAAGGAGGAAGAAGAACATGCTGGAAAAATATAAACAAGCAGTAACCGTATGCAGCAGATGTGGAATGTGCATCGTCGGGGAGAACGGGTACATATGTCCCGTACAGCAACACTCGGGCGGTTTTGATCCCTCCGTAGCCAGAGGCAGAAACCAGATCGCGCGGGCAATTCTCGAAGGCCGGCTGAAATACAGCGATGAGCTCATGGAGAGCACCTTTACCTGCCTTGGCTGTGACAATTGCCACGAGCAATGCGGAAGAGTCGATCCGCGAACAGGCGAAAAACTCATCGATGAAGGAAAAATCACCCGCGCCTTGAGAGTCGATCTCGTCAAGGCGGGCTATGGCCCTCCCGAACCGCTCAAGGCGGTGGATGCCAATATGGAAAAGGTCCACAATCCTTTTGGCGAGCCGGAAGGAAGGCGCAGCGCCTGGGCCGCGGGCTTGAACCTCCCGGTACGGGGGGATACGGTCTACTTCGCCGGTTGTTACGCGGCGTACCGGAATCCCAAAATAGCCAGAGCTACCGTGGCTGTTCTCCAGAAGGGCGGCGTCAATGTCGCGTACCTTGGAGAGAACGAGTGGTGCTGCGGCGTTCCGGAACTTTGGGACGGGAATGCGCCCCTGTCCGAAGAAGTGATCCAGCACAATGTCGAGGCCCTGAAGGCGGCGGGAGCCAAAAGAGTCGTAACCTCCTGTGCGGGCTGCTTCCACGCGCTCAAATCCGATTATCCCGAAATAATCGGCAAGCTACCCTTCGAGGTCGTCCACAGCAGCGAAGTGATCGCCGATCTGATTGCATCAGGCAAAATCACCCTCGACACCGAAGTGGCGACGACCTTCACCTACCACGATCCATGCCATCTCGGACGGTATGAGAAAGTCTATGAGCCGCCGAGAGCTATCTTGAAATCGATCAAGGGGGCGAAATTCGTCGAGATGCCGAGGAACAAAAACAACGCATGGTGCTGCGGCGGCGGTTCCGTCGTTGCGGTGGCCTTTCCCGATCTGGCCAGGGACATAGCGGACGACCGGGTGCAGGAAGCGAAAGGCACTGAGGCGGAAGCCATCGTCTCGGCTTGTCCCTTGTGCGAAAATGGACTGACTCAATCAGCGCGGAAGGCCAAGATGGAAGTATACGACCTGTCGGTAGTCGTGGCCAACGCAATGGGAATGCACGTTTGACGGGATGTAGATTCGGAACTAAAGAGGAGTAGTCGATGGCTGAAGAATATGAAGTGAGGGCGATCCCCTCGTATACGAAGGAAGACACGTGGGTCAGGATTATGCCTGACGGCATGGTCAAGATTGGCATAACGGATTTCGCCCAGAAAATGCTGAATGAAATTGTGGCAGTCAGCTTGCCCGATGTCGGCAGTGAAGTCAGGCAGATGCAAATTTTCGGGTCGGTGGAGTCCGTAAAGTCAGTTTCGGACGTCTATTCTCCCATAAGCGGAAAAGTGAAGGAAGTAAACGAGAAAGTACTCGAGGAACCGGCCATTCTGAACCAGGATCCCTATGATGCGGGCTGGCTGTTGGTCGTTGAGCCCGCGAAGTTGGATGAAGAGCTCAAAAACCTGCTCAATGCCGATGCCTACAAGGCGCTTATACAGGAAAAGGGTCATTGAGTGCGAGGAGTGCGGGGCTGCCTTGAAAAGGCGATGCTCTCTTGGGCAAAAGACAAAGAATAAAGAAATAGGGAATCATATGGGGTTCGATAGTGACGTATTGATACTAGGGTCGGGACCGGCCGGCTATGTGGCCGGAATCAGGGCGGCCCAATTGGGAATGAAGGCGCTTGTCGTCGAGAAGGGAAAAACGGGAGGTGTCTGCCTCAACCGGGGCTGTATTCCGACAAAAGCCTTGATCAAACAGGCTGAAGATTTCCTTTCGCTCGCTGAAGTCGAGAAAACCGGCGTGAAAGTCGATCGTTCTGGATTCCAGTACAAGAGCGTTTTCGAGACATCCAGAAAGGCTTCCGAGAGTCTCTCGAAGGGCGTTCAGTATCTTCTGAAAAAGAATGGCGTTGGGTTCATCCAGGGAACTGCCAGAATCTCGGGACCGCATCAGGTTACCCTGGATGACGGGCGGGTTCTGACAGGGAAAAACCTGCTGTTGGCGACAGGTTCGCGGCCGCGGCAAATCCCTGGATTCGAGTTCGACGGCACCGATATTCTCTCCTCCGATCACGCCCTTTTCCTCGAGGAATTGCCAGCCCGTATGCTCATCATAGGAGGCGGCGCGATCGGCTGCGAGTTCGCCCATGTGATGAACGCCTTCGGGGTGGAAGTCACTGTTGCCGAGATGATGGACCATCTGCTTCCGCAGGAGGACCCGGATACGGCGGCCATCGTGGAACGGGCGTTCAGAAAGCGTAAAATCGACCTGCGTACCGGAGCCCGCGTGGCAGGGTATCAAAGGCGCGAGGGGGAGCTTGTTGTTCCTGTGACGTTGAAGGATGGGACCGCGGAAGAACTGGTCACGGACAAAATCTTGGTCGTGACCGGAAGGGCACAGAATACCGACGATCTCGGGTTGGAACGTGTCGGTATCGTGACCGAGCGCGGCGCCGTACCGGTGAATTCACACTATCAGACGGTAGTGCCATCGATTTACGCCGTCGGCGACATCATCGCTTCGCCACAGCTTGCCCACCTTGCATCCGCAGAAGGCGAGGCCGCCGTAGAGCACATGGCCGGAAAGGGTCCGGAGCATGCGGTCGATCCGCTCCTCGTTCCCCGCGGGGTGTACACGGACCCCCAGGTCGCCGGCTTCGGCTTGACGGAAACCAATGCCAAAGCCCAGGGGAAACGGTATGCTGTTTCGCTTTTCAGCTACCGTGCGGCAGGTAAAGCGGTTGCCACAGGGAAAACTGACGGACAGGTGAAACTTGTCTACGACCCGGACACCAAGGAAATCCTCGGTGCAGGAATAGTCGGGGCAGATGCTACCGAGATCATTCATGAGGTGCTGCTTGCAAAAAAATCGGGACTCAAGACAGAAGATATAGCGGGCATGATCCATGCTCATCCGACCCTTTCGGAAGCGATTATGGAAGCGGCCCGCGGAGCCGAAGGGTGGATGATTCACGCCTAATGAGGGGCCAACATACCCGCCGACAGGAAAGGCCTCACCGCGCTCCATGAGCTTGTGCACAACGACATGATTGAACCTGTCCGTGCGAGTTGAAGAGTATCTAAAAACCATCTCCTCGAAGATGCGTTGGTAGAGAAAAATCTATGATAAAAAAAGTATTTCTTGACTCTGATATCATTCTCGATGTGGCGACTGGCCGAATGCCATTCGTGGAGCACAGCACGAGTGTCCTTGCAAGCATAGAGAATGGAAAAGTGTTAGGATACATTTCATCAAACAGCGTAAAAGATTATAAAAAATAAAAATTAGATGTCTATAATCCAGAAGAGTTTTTAGCATTATTAGGGACTGTTCACATTAGGTGATCGATAAGCAATGCAAGATAGATAAACGCCATTTGGACTATAATGTGAACAGTCCCTAGAAACTCCAGTGTTCTATTTGTACACTGTTGTATTGCCAACGCTGTGCGGCCAGCCAGTACATGGTGGGCTGTCACGGTCTCTCGCCCAACGGATGGCATCATTGATACGTTCCTGAATGAATTTTCGCTCATCTATGTGTTTATCGTACCCATGAAAAAAGCGAGGCAAGCTTTGACTCTGTCCATTTGTCTCGATCCATGACGAGCCACGCCTCATCAGATTGAAAATCAGATTGAAAAAAGAGGCCTTTGTGAGAAAATTCTGCATTCGCTGCAGGACATACGAAGGTGCGCTTGTATTCACTGAACGGGGTGAGACTCGAAGATCCGGCGCCATCGCGTTCGGCAACCCACATTTCGTCTCTTCGCAGCAAATTCTGGTCCATCAACAGGGCGTCTTGCGTAGTGAACAAGAGCGGCGTCCGTATTTTGACAGAACATGTGGAGAGACATCCTTCCAGCAACTGGCGGGTGAGCAAGGCATCTATCGCCACAAGGGGCCCCATCTCCTTATTTAGAATGTCTATCGGCCCTGCCCCATTTTTCACTCCATCTATTCACTTACTCGAACTTGTCAAAAAGAATATGAGATTCTTGCGTATAATTATGCAATATTATAGTATTCAGGCCAGGAGGTATTCCAATGGCCAAAAAAACGAATACTGGTAGACGGCTGGTTCTTGAGGTATGCTGTGTCGTCCTGGTTTCTACGGTCCTCATCCTCGCAGGATGCGGCACATCCAAATCAGAAAAAACGATCAAAATTGCCTTGCAGGCACCTATTACCGGCGATTACGCATATGAAGGACAGATGGCAAAACAGTCCGTGGAAGTGGCGGCCGAACTCATCAACAAGGCTGGAGGCGTGCTCGGCAAGCAAGTGGAAATCGTCGTTGTCGATGATGGCTCCAATCCCAAGGACTCGGCCCTGGCGGCGCAGAAGGCCGTATCGCAGAAGGTTGTCGCCGTCATCGGCAGTTATGGATCGTCGGTTACGGAACCTGCGGCCGACATTTACGAGAAGAACAAACTCGTTTCGGTCGGCTATGGCTGCACGGCTGTCCGGCTGACCATGGACAAGGAGCGGAAATACTTTTTCCGCACCTGTGGACGGGATGACGCCCAAGGCCTTTTCTTCGGCAAGTACGCCGTCGAAACCATGGGCGCAAAGCGCATAGCCATCATGCACGACAATTCGACGTTCGCAAAGGGCGTCGCGGACGAGGCGAAGAAAGCCCTCGATCCTTACATAGCGGAGGGTAAAACGGAAATCGTCTACTTCGATGCTATCACTCCCAAGGAAAAGGACTTCTCCGCGGTGGTGACAAAACTCCGCGAAACCAACCCCGATGTCTGGTACTTCACGGGCTACTACCCGGAGGCCGGCCTGCTCATCAGGCAAGCGAGGGACGCAGGGCTCACCTGTCCCTTCATCGGCGGCAACGCGGCCATCAACGACGATTTCGTCAAGATCGCGGGCCTCGACGTGGCGAAGGGCGCAATGATGACGCAGGAACCTCTCGTCACCGACGTGACGACGGATATCGCCGAGCAGTTCAAGTCGCTGTATATGGAAAAATACAACGAACTTCCTTCCAGCCCCTGGCCCGTCTACGCGGCGGACGCCCTGTACGCCATTACCGGCGCCATAGCCAAGTCGGGGAAGACAGACAGCAACTCGATCGCGGAGACGATGCGGACGAAGATGGACGGTGTCGAGGGTGTCACGGGTCCCGTGCTCTTCACCGACCGCGGCGACCGCAAGGATGTTCCCTACAAAATGTATATCGTCGATCCAGAGGGCAAACTCAAAGTCTACAATCAGTAAGTAAAGGCACGACTGCGGTATCCCCCGGTATCTAGGCATGCCGGGGGCGGCAGTCGTGTTGTGCCGATTATCGAAACAGGAAGGTTACCGCGTGACCCTTTTACTGGAACAGATTATCAACGGCCTGACCATCGGCTCGTTCTATGCGCTGGTCGCCCTTGGATATTCGATGGTGTACGGCGTCATGAAACTCATTAACTTCGCCCACGGCGATCTCTTTACGCTTGGAGCGTTTCTGGGGTATACGATCCTGGCGAGTACGTCGGGAGTCGTTACCCAGAACTTCGGCATGTGGGGCGGTATCGCCTTTACCGCCGCCATAGTGGGGATGAGCGTCGCACTCGCCGGCATTCTCGTCGAAAGAATCGCGTACAGGCCCGTCTATCCTTCGGGCAGACTATCGCTTGTGGTTTCGGCGCTGGGCATGTCGATATTCCTGCAGAATTCGATCATGGCCATATGGGGAGCACGCCCGCGCGCTTTTCCCTCGGCGGTGGTACCATACGCGAGATTCGTGATTTTCGGGGTGCATGTCACCGTTCTCCAGATCATCATCCTCGCCGTCTCGTTCATCCTCATGGCCGCCATATGGTTCATCGTCGAAAAAACCGCGTTCGGGGCCTCGGTCCGCGCTTCCGCGCTCGACAGGGAAACCGCAACCCTCATCGGCATCGACGTGCGGAAGGTCATATTTTTCGTCTTTGCTCTTGGTCCTGGGCTGGGGGGCGTCGCCGGCCTCATGAATGGCCTCTACTACCGGTCGATCAGCTTCAATATGGGCTGGAACTATGGACTCAAGGCGTTTACGGCCACAATTCTCGGAGGTATAGGGAACATTCCGGGCGCCATGCTGGGAGGCCTTCTCCTCGGTATTTTTGAATCACTGCTGGCCGGTTACGTCAGTGGAGCCTGGAAGGATGTCTTCGTATTCATCATTCTGATCGTAACCCTCATTTTTCGTCCGACCGGCATCCTCGGCGAAAAAACCGCGGAGAAAGTGTAATGAACATTACAAAAACGGTGCTCGATTATGTACTCGCCGCCGGACGGGACAAGGGCAAAAGACCCCTGCCCGACAGAAAACGCCAGGGTCTCCTGACGGCGGCTATCGTCGTGATCGCCATTCTGCCCCTTCTGCCCTTTATCGATAATTACTGGATCGATATCGGTTTCTATTTTGGCATATATACACTGTTGGGGCTTTCCCTCAACATTGTGCTCGGAGAGGTAGGTCTCTTTGACCTGGGACATATGGGTTTCTATGCCATAGGGGCCTATGTCACAGCCATTCTCAACACCAGTTTCCACATCCCAATTCTGGCGCTCCTGCCTATATCTGCCCTCGCGGCCGGTCTTTTTGCCTGGATGGTCACCGCGCCCGTCATTCATCTGAAGGGTGATTATCTCTGCATCGTCACGATCGGAATCGGAGAAATAGTGCGCCTCACCATGATAAACAATCCCTTCGGTCTGACGGGCGGACCCAACGGCATCAACGGCATAGATACGCCGGCCTTCATCGTCCCGATCGTTTCATCGCGCCAATTCTACTACCTCATATGGGCGCTGATCGCCATCGTCATATTCGGCCTCGTGCGGCTCCAGAGATCCCGGGTCGGGCGGGCATGGAACTACATACGGGAAGACGAGGTCGCGGCGGAGGCACTCGGCATAAACGTACGCCACTACAAGCTGGCGGCTTTCGTCCTGGGGGCAGGCATCGCGGGAATGGCAGGCAACATCTACGCATCCAAACAGATGTCCGTATCTCCGGAAAGCTTCACGTTCATGGAGTCATCCCTTCTTTTCTGTATCGTCCTGCTGGGAGGCCTCGGATCCATTCCGGGGACGGTGCTGGGGGCCCTCGCCATCACCATTTTCCCGGAGATATTCAGGCCGCTCGCCCAGTATCGGCTGATGTTTTTCGGCTTGGCGCTGCTCGTCATGATGATATTCAAGCCCGCCGGTCTGATGCCGCGACAGCGTGAATCGGGAGAGAAACTGCGCTCAGCCCTCTCGAAAAAGCGTAGGGAGGCGAAGGGCCGCCTTACCGGCGACGACGGCTGCCGAAAAGACATGCCGCCACCGGGAAGGGCGGAAAACCTGCTCGAACTGAAGGACGTTCATCTTTCTTTTGGCGGCGTCTCCGCCGTCGCGGGCATCGACGCGGAAATCGAGGCCGGCAAAATCACCGCCCTCATCGGTCCGAACGGCGCGGGCAAGACTACCCTCTTCAATCTGATAACGGGCATCTACAAGCCGCAGGCCGGCTCGATCCATTTCAACGGCGAAGATATTTCCGGCCAGTCTCCTCACGCCATCGCAGGCAAAGGCATCGCCCGCACCTTTCAGAACATCAGGGTATTCCCCTCCCTCACCTGTCTCGAAAACGTCCTCTCCGGCCAGCACTGCCGCGGCAAGGCGGAATTCACCGCCTCTCTTCTGCACTTTCCGTCCCAGCAGGACGAGGAGACGCAGATGCTGGATTTTTCCCTGCGGTGTCTTGACCGCGCAGGCCTAAGCGACTCCACGGACAAACTCGCGGCGTCCCTCCCCTACGGGAAACGCCGTTACCTCGAAATCGCCAGGGCCCTTGCGCTCAGGCCCGAGCTCATCGTCCTCGACGAGCCTTCCTCCGGCCTCAATGACGCCGAAACCGAAGAACTGGCACAACTCCTCCTGTCTCTTCTCCACGACGGTCTGTCGATCCTCCTTATCGAACACGACATGTACCTGGTGGACAGAGTCAGCGACCATGTCATCGTCATGCAGTCGGGTAAAAAAATAGCAGAGGGCAAAATGTGCGATATGCGGAAAAACCCTCTCGTCATCGAAGCATATCTCGGTACGGAGGAGGATTGAGATATGAACATCTTGCTCGAAATACAGAATATCGTCCTGGACTACGGCGCCGTCAGGGCCCTCGATGCGGTCTCGGTCACCGTGGGCGAAAACGAGATCGTGGCGGTTCTTGGCGCGAACGGAGCGGGAAAAACGAGTCTCCTCAAGGCAGTCTCCGGCCTGCACAAGCCGACCTCGGGGCAGATAATCTTCAGGGGCAAAGACATGGCAAACACGCCGGCGTTCGAGCTGGCAGGACAGGGCATCGCCCACGTACCCGAGGGACGCCGCGTCTTCAGCACCTTAAGCGTGCGCGAAAACCTCATGCTGGGCATGTACGGCGTCCGCCGCGCGCGCGACAAAAAGCAGCTATCCGCAAAAGAGGAGCGCATCTACTCGCTGTTTCCCATTCTCAAGGAGCGGAGAAACCAGCTCGCGGGAACCCTTTCGGGAGGCGAGCAGCAGATGCTGGCCATAGGACGGGCCCTCGTCTCCGCCCCGGCCCTGCTGCTGCTCGACGAGCCTTCCCTCGGCTTGGCGCCGATCATCGTCAAGGAAATCTTCGAGATGATTCAAAAAATCCATAAAGAGGAAAAAGTGGCCATCCTCATCGTGGAACAGAACGCGCGGAAAGCGCTGAAAGTGGCGTCGCGCGGGTACATCCTCGAATTGGGAAGGGTGGCCCTTGAGGGAAAGGCGGCCGATCTCATCTCGAACCCGAAGGTCCGGGCGGCATATCTTGGCGGGGGGATGGAGGGCTGTGACTGACATGGGCACAGGCGCACGGATCATACAGTTTGATCGCCCTCAAACCCCTTCAGTATTCGATGAAGTTTCACCGCGATGAAGAGTTGTTCATAAAATGCCATATTTTTATCCTGAAAATTCAATATCTCCATAATTTTGTTCAGCCGATAGCGGACCGAATTTTCGTGGAGATACATTTTCTCCGCCGTCTTGGAAAAATCTCCATCATTGTCAACAAAACATACCGCGGTCTTCATCAGGTTCTGTTTGTATTTTTCATCGTATTCCAGTATCGGCAGGATGATTTCGTCGTGAAACTCCAATAGCTCCGGCTGGTCTTTAAGTGGCAGAAGAAATTTGTATGATCCAATATCTCTGTAGCACACAGTGTCCTGATCGTGTCGAGGCTTCAGTTCACTCGCAATCATGGCCTCCATGATCACTCTGTTTGCCTTGCCGAGGTCGCCCACGGTGCTGATTCCCGCCATGTATCGCTTGCTCACTTGTTTCAGTTGGTTGAAAACATACTTCAGCTTTGTGTTGATATTGTCATGATCCGATTTTCCAAACGTCAGTATAATCAGGATATTGTCCCTGAATTGCACACAGAGCCATTCTTTGATGACATTGATTCTGTTTTTGAGAAATACCAATGTGGTGATGTCCTCCAAATCGCAGCTCCGGCAATAGACAGCCACTACATATTTCGCGAAGTGGTTGTTGATGTTGAGCATTTTCTCCTCTACTTTTTCATCCTCATCCTTGCCCAGCCCCACGATATCATTCAGCTTCATTTCGATGAGCATACCTTCTTTGTCCTGGACTATGAGCATGAGAATGTCGCGGATCATATCGCCGTAGGGATAATCCTGATTAATAAAAACAATCGGATACTTGTGTTCATCGGCAAATCTGATGAGCACCTGCGGCAATTCGGAAAAGAGTTTGCTGATAACGCAGAGGCCGCTGGACTCGGAGGCGAGAAGTAATTTTAGCATCTCCATCATTTGGTCTGGATTATCCTTTACCACGAAAAAGCTGCTGATAAAAAAATCGCCGGGCATGAGTATCCCCGGCTCATTGAGCACCTCTGCCGTAAAAGGAGAATCGATAAAACTGACCCTTCGGATAACGCGGTCCAATCCCGATTCGCCGGCCACGATCCTGGCTTTTCCCATAATTTCAGACTTCATTATTTGTCTGACAGTCACCGCCATACCAGCACCTCCGTCTTAAAGACTGCATAGAGGTTCAAAAATTCTTGTACTAAAAATAATATTCTTATCTTCATTTTTGTAAATATCACAAACACCAAACGGCAAAATGTATGATATAAGAAATACTTATTCCTGTTTATAGACAGAAAGCATGTTGATGATGTGATCTTGATATCATAGAAAGGGCAATTCTGGGAATCGAACGGATATGCATCGATATTTACCGGGCATTATGGTATTAAGGGGGTGTTTATATGCGCGATCGTTTAATCAAGAATCTCTGTGAACTGGTCAAGATCGACAGCGAATCAGGTGAAGAGCAGGAATTCCTTCATCTTCTTGGAGAGAAGTTTGCCTCGGAATTACACGCGACAATCCAGTTTGACGCCTATGGAAACCTCATCGCAAAGATTCCGGCCAAGCACTGTTCGGTTCGCGAACCACTGATGTTCGCGATGCACGGCGATACAGTCAAACCAGGAAAAGGGATAAAGCCGGTTGTAAAGGACAATAGTATCTATTCCAGTGGCGATACCATCCTGGGGGCGGACTGCAAGGCGGGCATTGCCGAATTCATCGAGGCAACGCTGGAAGCGTCTCATCACCCCCCTCTGGAAGTCGTGGTGACTCGTCAAGAAGAAACTGGCATGTTCGGTGTCAAAAATCTCGATTTTTCGCTGATAAACGCCCGCAAGGGTTTTCTCATCGACATGGATACTATTGACGCGGTGGTCATAGGCACACCTTCGCGTATGATAATCAATGTGGACATTACAGGTAAGCCCGCCCATTCCGGCATGGAACCGGAAAAGGGCATCTCCGCGATCAAGGCCGCTGCGAATGCCATTACCCTGTTGAAAGACGGGCGCATCGACTTCGAGACCACCGGCAACGTCGGCATTCTCAATGGAGGCCTTATTGTCAATTCTGTGCCAGAGAAGGCTTCCGTAAAAGCTGAAGTGCGCAGCTTGAATCACGACAAATGTGTCCGTATCAGTGAAACCTGGAAAGAAATATTCGAAGTCTCCGCAAAGGCATTGGGAGCAAAAGCCGAGGTCTCTTTTACTCTTGACTGCAAAGCTGCGCGGATGTCGGCAGAATCTCCCATGGTACAGGTCACCTGCGACGCTCTTCGCTCAATTGGAATGGAACCCAAATTGATGGTCATCACGGGTGGCTTGGAATCTTCCATCTATAATGAAAAGGGTATCGAAACCGTCCCGATTGGCAACGGAGTAAAAGCAGAACACACCGTCTCAGAAAATGTCTCTGTCGAAGACATGGAGAGGGTGATCGGCGTTATCTCTTTCCTGTTCTCACATTTTTGCTGAGGTGTCGACAAACCCGCATATAAATACAAAAATTTGAATAAACACAACAAACACGCCTCTTTTCAGAAATAGTTTTGTATAATTAATATAAATAATAAATTCCGGACCAAATTGTATGTAATAAATATAAAATTCAACCTTTATTTTTATAAATATTACAAATCCTGAAAGAGAGGCGTATGGTAATATACTATTTTTGAGAGATCACCTGCTCATATCGGGCATAGGTACGGCAACTCTCCAAGAACAATTTTTTTCAAGGAGGTATTCATGTACGATCTGGAGCTAGTTGGGGCATCCATTAAATTATTGCGCGACATGTTTGGTTTACAGAAGGGTGAGTCTGTAGTAATAACGTGCGACACTGAATCGAACTATGATGTTGTCGATGCGACCGCCCAGGCGGCATATGCGTTGGAAGGCAAGCCAATTATCGTAAAAACACCCGCGGCCAGAGGTGTCGGCAAGGCGGCCGATCCCGATCTTCCGGTCAAAGAATTGATCGGTCTGCTGTCCGCCGCCGATATCTGGATAGAGTACAACAACGAGTGGATATTCTACTCCACTGTTTTCGATGAGGCCTTCCGCAAAAACAAAAATCTGCGATACACCAATCTCGTGGGGGCAAACCCCGACCTCATCATGAGGAATATCGGGAGAGTGGACATCCCGCTCCTGAGGGAATTTATTCTGAAGGTCGAAGACATCTCGAAAAAAGCTACGCATATCAGGATCACGACGCCGGCCGGCACCGACGTGGAATTCGACAATGACCCGAACCGTGACTTTTATACCGCAGATGGCTACATCAGGAAAGGCGAGATCAAAATGATGCCAGGCCAGATCTCGTGGACTCCTCTATTCAAGACTATCAATGGCACAATCGTAATAGACGGCACGTTGACACCGCCACTGGGAAAAGTGAATGATCCCATTCGTCTGACAATCAAAAACGACAAGGTTATGGATGTGACGGGCGGGCAGGACGCAAAGGTCTTCAAAACCTGGTTGGAGAGCTTCAAAGATGACCGGATGTTCTATCTTGCGCACCTCTCCTATGGCTTCGGCCCGGGAGCAAAACTGACAGGCGACATTGTGGAGGATGAACGCGTGTGGGGATCGACTGAGTGGGGCTTCGGAAATATTGGCCCCATGCTCGTCCCCGACATCCCCGGCGGAATTCCCGCGTCTTCACATTCCGACGGCATATGCCTCAATTCTACAGTATATCTCGATGGAGAACTTTTGTTGAAAGAAGGCCAAATTGTCGGCCCCACGGAAGAAATCGTCGCACTTGCGAGAAAACTTGGGAAATAGTTGGCATTTCCGTGACGGATGGCCGGAGCACAAAAAGAATTCCCCGACCATCCGGAGGAGTTTATGAGAAGGATTCTGTGGTTAAATCCTATTGCTCACTCCGATCATGACCCAATAATGGAAGAAATGTTCCAACGGGAAGCGTTGCCGGACACGGAAGTCATGGTTAAGTCCCTGACCCACGGCCCATGGCATTTGGGATACCACTATTATGGCACCCTCGTTTTGCCTGAATCGATCGCCATATTTCTAAATGCGGAAAGGGAAGGCTACGACGCCGCGGTCATGGGCTGTTTCTACGATCCCGGGGTCAGGGAAATTCGCGAAGTCTTGACCACAATGCCGATCGTCTTTCCGGAGGAAACCTGTACACACCTCGCCGCCACCATGGGCGATAAATTTTCGATACTCGTCGCGGAGAAAAAATGTATCCCCGCCATGTCCGACAATCTTGAACGCTATGGCCTCAGCAAAAAGCTGGCTTCATTTGTCAGCCTGGATATGAACGTACTGGAATTCCAGAAGGACCCTGCCGTAACTCAGAGCCGGATGATGGCCGCCGGGAAGCAAGCCCTCGATGAAGGCGCCGAAGTCCTGATCTTTGGCTGTACAATGGAGTATGGATTCGCCCCAAAGATGCAGGACACGCTCGGCGTCCCTGTCATAGACGCCGCGATCACATCATTCAAATATGCAGAGTTCAGGGCCGATTTGCGACAGCGTTACGGATGGTCCCACAGCAAACGTTGTGCCTATGAATCACCAAAAAACGAAGAAATAAAAGTATGGGGCTTAGATAAAAATGCTTTTGACACACAAATCATATAGTAAGGAGGTAATTAAAGAATATTTATACTCAGCGTTGCTGGGTACAGAGACTATTTTAAGAGGGAGTCAATCTATTGATGTTTTTAGAGGAGGCTCGCGATGTGTGTTGTAAAAAGTATCAATGAAAATGAATGGGGAAAAATTGGGTTTTGCATGCACCAACAGAAGCAAAACTCAGTAGAATGTGATAAACATATAAAAAAGCAAACCATTCTCAAAATTACATCATATAAAAAAATATTATTTCTATTGCTATTCGTCTTTTGGGGCATGATGTTAACTAGCCCTAATGCATCTCCTCAAGATACAAAAAATGAAAAAATCATCCGTATTGCTGTATCTGGTACTCCTGTCATTGATCCGGCAGTAGGGCTTTATGTGAGCAGTAGTATTGCCTTGGTAAATATCTACGATAGTTTAGTATTTCCTTCTACAACAACAGCAGAGATGGAACCAGCAATAGCGCAGAAGTGGGATATTTCCAAAGATGGTAAGGAATATACATTTTATTTAAAAAAAGGAGTCGAATTTCATAATGGTGATGAATTAAAAGCGACAGATGTAGTATTTTCCGCCAAACGTTTATTAAGAATTGGAGAAGGATACGCATATATTTTTACGGATATAATTAAAGATGTAGTGGCGCTCAATGATTATACAGTCAAATTCTTCCTTAAAAAACCATTTGGCCCCTTCCTAAATACTCTGAACCGTTTATATATCTTAAATGAAAGGCAAGTTAAGGAACATATTAAACCTGGCAATTACCAAGAATGGGGTGATTATGGCCGTGATTGGCTCATAACCCATGATGCTGGTTCTGGCCCATTTATGGTTAAAGAGCTTGTACAACAAGGTTATCTATATGCTATCCAATTTGACAAATGGTACAGGGGAAAATGGGATCCAGATGCACCTACGGCCTTCAAGGAAATAGATACTACGGAAGCATCCACTATTCGCACTATGATGAGAAACAAAGAGCTAGAAATCACAGACATGTGGCAATCTTCTGAAAATCTTAATGCAATGAGCAAGTTGCCCGGTGTGGAGATTGTAATGTATTCTGCTCTCGCTAATCAGAATATGTATTTTAATACAAAAAAGGCTCCTACGGATGATGTAAACTTCCGCAAAGCTCTGGCTTGTCTTTTTGATTATGACATGATAATTAAGAATATTTTCCCTGGTTCAAGCCGTTCTTTCGGCCCTGTACCTATTTACGTAGCTGGTCATGTCAATACTAATCAGTATAATTTTGATCTTGCTAAAGCAAAAGAATACTTATCAAAATCGAAATATGCTAATCAACTAGATCAATACCCAGTAGAAATCCTTTGCAATTCAGATGTAACAGATCATGAAAAAGTGGCTCTGGCATTTCAAGCTGCAGCACAAAAAATTGGTATCAAGGTCGAGATTACAAAAGCCCCTTGGATATCCATCGTTGATAGAGTTGCACAAATATCAACTACGCCCAACTTGGTAAGTATAAATATAAACTCACAATACAATGAGGCCGGCTCAATGCTTGAGACAAGATACAGCAGTAAAACCAGTGGCACTTTTGAAAATGGCGAGTGGTTGCTGGATAAAAATCTGGATTCAATGATTGAGGATTCCTTAAGTACTCTGAATAAGGAAGAACGATACAAAAAATACGCTAATATTCAAAACAAAATCGTTGATGAGATTTGTCCAACGGCTTGGCTTGGTGATACACTGGATCGTGTGGCATTTCAGCGTGATTATGTGTATTGGCCTGTCGCTGAAGCCTCAAGAAAAGGCCAATATGTCAGTAATATTTATGGATACCATTACTTCTTCTTTGATATGCGAGTATACCCTGATAAAAAATGAATATCCCCTAAAATAAAGCACAAAATTATAACTGCTTGACCAAATTCACTATTAAAGATATTCGGTCAAGCAGTTATAATTAAAAATTGCTCAATAAATATTCAAGCAGGAGTTTAAAAATGAAAATGGAAATTCTTGTTCCAGTATCCACAGATTTTCGTAATGCAGAAATATTATATGAAGCTAAAAAAACACAATTGAGTAATGTAGATATCATGATAAATAATATTAAACAAGGGCCGACTTCAATTGAATGTGATTATGATTCCGCTTTTGCCGAAAACTATGTCGTTGAAATGGCAGAGGAAATGGAAACCAATGGTGCTAATGGAATTGTTTTATATTGTTTTGCTGAGCCAGCTTTGTCGGCATGTAAAGAAAAATTAAACATTCCTGTAGTCGGTTTACGTGAAGCGCCAATAGCTATTGCGTCACTGTTAGGAGATAACATAGGGGTTATTGCTCCAATGGAGAATACCAAGAAAAGTTTTAGCCGGGCGTTGGGCAATAAGGTCAGGCAAATAATTTCTCTTGATTTGCCTGTTTTGGAATATGCTGATCAAGAAAAAGTGAGAAAAGCTATTGAGAGCAAGATACAACAGTTGGTTCAAAACAATTGTGATGTAATAGTCTTTGGTTGTGGTTCAATACTTGGATTAGACATAGAACATTTGCAAGACAAGTATCATCTGCCTATCATTGTACCTATTCATGCGGCGGTTGCTGTGTGTGAGTATTTAATGCAGCATAAATTAATGCAAAGTAAAATTGCATATCCAACACCAGTATTAGGAAAAGTAATCCATTAGGTCGGTCGTATAACCCGCGTCTTTTACAGGAGGCAGTTTCTAATATGCTACGTTTTGTAGGCAAACGGCTTTTTGAGGGAATATTTGTTCTTATAGGAATATCAATCATGCTATTCATCATTGCACGTATCATCCCTGGTGACCCTGCAAGAATGTCCTTAGGACCTCGCGCTCCACAATTTGCTGTTGATGAATTAAGAAGAGAGATGCATCTCGATAAATCTTTGCCGGTTCAATATCTCTATTGGGCCAGAGGCGTGCTTCAGGGGGATTTCGGAAAATCCATCAATACCAAAAGGCCGGTAAGCACCGACATCAAGGAATTTTTCCCCGCCACCCTAGAATTGGTTTTATTCTCAGGAATTTTTCTCATTATCTTGTCTGTTTTACTAGGCTTACTCGCAGCAAAGTACCATGATTCATTAGTTGACAACTTGGTACGTGGGTTATCATATATTGGTATTGCTATTCCAGCCTTTGCTCTTGCCATCCTCCTTTTACTCCTTTTTGGATATGTATGGCAAGTGATTCCTGTGCTAGGGAGGCTAAGCTCTGGAGTCGATGAGCCCCTCCACATCACAGGACTTTTTACATTCGACAGTCTTATCACTGGCAACTTTACCACTTTCTTTAACGCTTTGGCTCATTTGATTCTGCCGGCTCTTGCCCTGGCGACGGGCCCTCTTTTTCAGGAAGCGAGGCTGTTGAGGGCTTCCCTGGTCGACAATATGGGTAAAGAATATATATCGGTCGCGACCGGCTACGGCCTACCTTCACATGTTATTATGACAAAATATCTTTTGAGACCATCATTTATTCCTGTGGTCTCTGTGATGGGTATGGATCTTGCCGCGCTTATGGGAAATGCCTTTTTAGTTGAAAAAATCTTTAACTGGCCAGGAATTTCCCGTTACGGAATGAACGCTTTGCTGAACAAGGACTTAAATGCGATTTCTGCGGTATTTCTTATATTTGGGGCCATTTTTCTTCTTGTCAATATCATTGTCGATATAATAGTGGCCTCCTTGGATCCCCGTATCCGACTGGGAGCCAGATCATGATGAAGGCACAATTCAAAGAAAACACCCGTCTCTATTGGTACAAATTTTCCCGCAACAAACTGTCCGTCGTGGGCCTCTGCATAGTGCTGCTCTCAATACTCTGTGCAATATTCGCAGAGGTAATCACTCCCTATCCTCAGCATGCTAAAGAATTTGTCGATTTTAACCAAGCCAGTCTAGCCCCATGCAGAGCCTTTATTTGTGGAACAGATATATTCGGGCGAGATATTTTTACCAGGCTTATCTTCTCATGTCGTGGTGCACTTTCGATAACGGTGGTTGTCTTATCAATCTCTGTACCCATTGGGGTATTTTTAGGCTTGATTGCGGGCTATTATCATGGAACCTGGGTTGACACCATCATCATGCGGACGGCTGATGTCTTCTTATCCCTTCCTTCTCTTATGTTAGCAATGGCAATAGCGGCAGTTCTGAAACCGGGAATGAAAAGTTCCATGATTGCGGTCACCGCGATGTGGTGGCCTTGGTACACGCGTCAGGTTTATGGCATGGCAAGCTCGTTGAGAAATGAGTACTTCGTCAAGAATGCTGAGTTGATCGGCGCAAGCCGTCTCCATATTCTTTTCCGCGAAATTCTGCCGAACTGTCTTTCTTCTGTTTTCACAAAGATGGCGCTCGACGTAGGATGGGTCATATTGATCGGGGCTTCTCTGAGTTTCGTCGGGCTTGGAGAACAGCCACCGACCCCGGCGTTTGGTCAAATGATCTCCGAAGGTGCTCGTTACATGCCCGACTTATGGTGGATGACAGTCTTCCCCGCTTTGGCGATAGCCTTCATCATCCTCGGCTTCAACTTCTTTGGGGATGGTATACGCGACATGCTGGAGAGAGGAAGGTGAGATCATGAACGAACATCTTTTGGATATACGGAATCTTAAGTCCTGGTACCGTACGTATCAGGGCTACGCTCAGGTTGTCGATGGCGTCAATCTCACCATAGACGCAGGTAAAAAAATCGGTATCGTCGGCGAATCGGGCTGCGGCAAAACGACTACAATGAAATCCGTACTGAGAGTTCTCGATGAAAGAAAAGCCTACCTCCCTGAGGGCGAAATACTTTTCAAAAACCAGAACATACTAAAGATGAGGGAGACTGAGCTGCAACAGATTCGGCGGAAGAACATTTCGATGATCTCTCAGGAACCATCGGCAGCGCTAAATCCTGTGTTTACTGTCGGACAGCAGATATTTGATGTCATCTCATACTCAACACAGGACGATACGGCCAAGAATAAAAAAGAATTGACCGACATAGCCATAAAAGCCATCAGGGATGTTTTCATTCCCGACCCTGAGCGCATATTGGAGTGTTATCCACACCAGCTCAGTGGAGGGATGAAACAGCGAATCTGTATTGCCATGGCTCTGGTAATACCGCGGGAACTGCTGATAGCGGATGAGCCGGGCACCGCCCTGGATGTCACCATCCAGGACCAAATCCACCGGCTTTTGAGGGCTCTGGTCGACGAAAAGCAAACAGCTCTCATCATGATAACCCACTCTCTCGGAGTAGTAAGGGAACTTGTCGACCAAATATATGTCATGTATGCGGGAAATATCGTAGAAGTCGCCACGACGAACGAGCTTTTCAAGAATCCGCTGCATCCTTACACCCGTGGTTTGATGGACTGTGTCCCGCGTCTGTCGGGAGGAGGTATTTCTGCTGGTATATATGGATATGTTCCCGATTATGTACATCCGACCCCCGGATGCCGTTTTAGTCCACGCTGCCCCTATGTAAAAGAAATCTGCCGTGTACAGAAGCCTTTGATGTTGGAAATAGATGAGGGGCATACAGTCGCATGCTTTAGATACACCGATTCCTTTACAGAACAACATAGACAGGAGGAAAGTATCGGTGAACGAGCTTAAGCAACAAACTACTGTGGATTCGAAAATACTCAGTGTAAAGAATCTGAGAGTTTACTTTCCTGTTGAAGGATCAAAAAAAAGTGCCCACAAATATGTCAAAGCTGTTGATGGTGTCGACTTCTTCATTAATGAGGGTGAAATACTCGGCCTGGTCGGTGAATCAGGATCCGGGAAAAGCACCATAGCCTACACTATCATGGGCATGAATAAACCCAAGGAAGGCTCTATCCTGTTCAAGGGAGAGGATATCCTGAAAAACAACGATAAACGTTCGATATCTTTCAAAAAGGATGTTCAGATTGTCTTTCAGGATCCGGGATCATCACTCAATCCGTTTCAGGATATTCGTCAGATACTCAAACTTCCGCTAAAAGTCCATAAAATTGTCTCGAAGAACCAACTGGACGAAGCAGTGGGAAAAGCTCTCGACAGAGTCGAATTGCCACGAAATTTTGCCTACAAAACCCCCACGTCGATCGGCGGCGGCGAAAAGCAGTTGGTCTCCATCGCCCGTGCCCTGTGCAGTGAGCCAAAATTCATCATTCTGGATGAACCGACCTCGTCTCTGGATGTATCGATACAGGCAAAAATCATCAATATGCTCTTAAAACTCCATGATGAACAAAAGTTGACATACCTTTTCATTACGCATGATCTAAGCCTTATGAGGAATATTTCGACGCGGGTCGCCATCATGTATCTCGGGAAAATATGTGAAGTCGCTCCAACCAAGACATTCTATACCAGACCCCTGCACCCCTACACACAGATGCTGCTTTCCTCGATCCCCGTGATATCGGAAGAGGAAGAGGAGTTAAAGCCCAAAAAAGTCGTCTCGGTCGGAGAAATACCTTCCCCTGTGGACATCCCCACCGGTTGCAGCTTTCATACACGCTGTAACAAGAAAATAGATATCTGTTCCCAGAAAGATCCTTTCATGCGCGAAGTTGAGCCCGGACATTTTGTACGCTGTCATCTGGCGTAAAAACGAAAAAGATATAGTTGCACATGATTGCGCCTTGCGTCGCTGAATATGGTTGCATCTTGCGCCTCTGATATTTAATTGATATATTAGTTACATGAACAGGGAACAAGATGCAAGGTCTGAGGCGGCATCGCTTTCGTCCGCAGTTTATGAAGAACTAAAACGCCGCCTCAATGCGGGGACGCTCAGGCCTGGGCAGTTCATCGACCTTACGGCTCTCGGGCGCGAGTTGGGCATGAGCCGCACCCCCCTGCGCGATGCCCTGATTCGGCTCGAACTCGAAGGCTTCATCGTCGTGTATCCGCGCCGCGGAGTGATGGTGAGGCCCCTCCTGCTTTCCGACATCCGCGACACGTACCAGATCATCGGGGCTTTGGAAGCGTCGGTCATCGAAGAGATACCGCGTCGATTCCGGGCTTCCGATGCAGACAGAATGGACAGTCTCTGCGCTGAAATGGCGAATGCGCTGTCCATTGATGATTTCGACAATTACTACAGCGCGAACCTCGGATTTCACGATGTCTACCTCGAACTCTCCGACAACCGAAGGCTGATCGATACCGTGCATACCCTCAAGGAAAGGCTCTACGACTTTCCGCGCCGCTCGACATATGTGAAGGAGTGGGAACGCGATTCAATGGCCGAACATACCGAGCTCTGTGCACGCCTGCGGGAGGGCGACTTCAAGGGGGCCGCGACATATATTCGGGATGTACATTGGAGTTTCGAAGTGCAGGAACGGTATATCAGGGCGTATTATGCGTGAGCCCAGGGGAGCAGAGATGGTCTCCGGCATCGTCTTCGACATACGGAAGTATTCCGTGCACGACGGGCCGGGAATCCGTACGGCGGTGTTTCTCAAGGGGTGTCCGCTGCGCTGCCTCTGGTGCCACAATCCGGAAGGGCTCTCTTTTTCGCCCGAAATTTTGCGCCGTCCGGAGCGATGCCTCGCCTGCGGGGCCTGCGCGCGCGCCTGTCCTTTGGGACTCGAATCAAGGGCCGAGGCGGGGGGCCAAAAATGCGCAGCCTGTCCCGCTTTCGGGGCCTGCGCCGAGGCGTGCTCCGCCGAGGCACTCCAGCTTGTCGGCAGGCGCATGTCCGTCGGCGAGGTGATGGACGCCGTACGCGCGGACTTGCCCTTCTACGAGGAGTCGGGCGGGGGCGTTACGTTTACCGGCGGAGAACCGCTGGCACAACCGGAATTCATTCTGGAACTCTTGCAGGCTTGTAGGGCCGAGGGAATCCACAGCGCTCTCGACACCTCGGGCTTTGCGGGCCGAGATCTCGTCGTAAAGGCAGGGACGCTCGCGGATATCGTCCTTTTCGATTTGAAACTTCTGGACGATAAACGGCACAAGGCAGTCACCGGCGTCTCGAATGTGCCCATACATACAAACCTGTCTGCTCTCTATGAGGCCGGAGCGAATGTCAACCTTCGACTTCCCCTCGTTCCCGGGATCAATGATGCATCGGTCGACCTTGAAAATATGGCGCACTATATCGCCTCGTTCGCCGCAGAGGCGGGGCCACAGAAAGCTCATATATTGCCCTATCACAGTGCGGCGAAGGGGAAATACAGTTTACGGGGAGAAAATTACGCGATGGGCGACACCTCTGTTCCCTCTGCTGAAGATATACACAGGGCTGCCGCGATTTTCGAGGCGGCCGGCATATCGGTGACGATTGGTGGCTGATACCGCATACCGCTATTGGAGGTTGCTATGAACGAAAGAATACAGCGTCTTCGCGAAGAAAGCTTCAACGCCAAACCGAGTTTTTCGGCGGAACGGGCGCTGCTGACAACAGCGTTCTACAAAGAATGGCTTGGCCGCGTCTCCACGCCCGTTCTCCGGGCCATGAATTTCTATACCCTTTGCGAGAAGAAAACCATCTATATCGGCCATGACGAACTCATCGTCGGAGAGCGCGGGCCAAAACCGAAAGCCGCCTCCTCCTTCCCCGAGCTGACCTGCCATTCCGAAGAGGATCTACGAATTCTCAATTCCAGGCCGATGACAAGGTACTCAGTTTCGGCGGAAGACATAGAAATGTATCGAACAACCGTGATCCCCTACTGGCGGGGACGAAGCATGCGCGACCGGGCCTTCGCCGAAATGCCGCAGGCGTGGAAGGACCTCTACGAAGCGGGGCTTTTCACCGAATTCATGGAACAGAGGGCTCCCGGCCACACGGCGCTCGACGGGTCAATTTACCGCAAGGGCATGAACGCGCGACGTGCCGAGATCGCCGCCGCGCGAGCCGCCCTCGACTGGGGAGCCGATCCCGAGGCCCTCGCCAAGGACGAAGAACTCAAGGCCATGGATATCGCGTGCAAGGGCGCCATCCTCTTCGCAGAGCGCCATGCGGAGCGTGCCGCGGCAATGGCCGCATCCGAACCTGATCCGAAGCGTGCCGCGGAACTCAGGCAAATCGCCGACGTCTGCCGCCGTGTGCCCGCGGAGGCCCCGCGCAACTTTTGGGAAGCGCTTCAAATGTACTGGTTCGTGCACCTCGGGACCATCACCGAACTCAACGGCTGGGACGCGATGAGCCCCGGACACCTCGACCAGCATCTGGGACCGTTTTATGAGCGGGATATTGCCGAAGGGAGGCTCGACAGGGACAAAGCGAAAGAGCTTCTTTCCTGTTTCTGGATCAAGGTGAACAACACGCCGGCGCCGCCGAAAGTCGGCGTCACGGCCGCCGAAAGCGGCACTTACAACGACTTTACGAACATAAACCTTGGGGGCATAAAGCCCGACGGATCCGATGGATCGAACGAGGTATCCTATCTTGCCCTCGAAGTGCTGGACGAACTCCAGCTCCTCCAGCCCCAGGCCAACCTTCAAGTAAGCGCAAAGACGCCGGAGCGCCTCGTAAAGGCGGCATGCCGCGTGGCGCGTCGTGGCTCCGGCTATCCCTCATTCTTCAACGCGGACGAAGTCGTGATGGCCCAGGTTGGAATGGGCAAGCGCATCGAGGATGCGCGCGAGGGAGGAACCTCCGGCTGCATCGAGACTGGCTGCTTCGGCAAGGAGGCGTACCTGCTTCACGGTTACCTCAACTCGCCCAAAATCCTCGAACTCGTGCTCAACGACGGAGTCGATCCGCTCACCGGCAAGGTGATCGGCCTCAGGACGGGCGATCCCGCCACATTCCAAAAGTTCGAGGAACTGTATGCGGCTTTCGAGCGGCAACTCGCCTATGTCGTCGACACAAAGATGCGGACATCGAACTACCTCGACCGAATGTTTGCCGAATACGCGCCGGCGCCTTTCCTGTCCGCCGTCGTCGCCGACTGCATCGCCAGCGGCAAGGATTACTACAACGGCGGAGCGCGTTACAACACCGACTATATCCAATGCTGCGGCCTCGGAACGACGACGGATTCCCTGTCCGCCATCAGAACGCATGTCTATGAGAAACGAAATGTTGCGTGGGACGAGCTTCGCCGCGCGCTCTCTTCGGACTGGGAAGGACGGGAAGCTTTGCGGCTTCTGCTATCCAACAAGACGCCCCGCTTCGGCAATGACGACGCGACGGCAGACTCGATCGCGCAGCGCGTTTTCCAAAGCTGGTTCGGGGCGATCGACGGAAGGCCCTCACCGCGCGGGGGAACCTACCTCATCGATCTTCTGTCGACCACCTGCCATGTCTACTTCGGCCTCAAGACAGGGGCCACTCCCGACGGCAGGCACGCACTGGCGCCGATATCGGACGGGGCATCGCCGGCACAAGGAGCCGACCGCAAAGGCCCCACGGCCGTGGCCAGGTCCCTCGCAAAAATCGATGTCGCAAAGACAGGAGGCTCCCTCCTCAATCAGCGCTTCCTTCCTCAGACGCTCGACGGGGAAAAAGGAATCGACAGCCTTGCGAATCTCATAAAGACCTATTTCCGGATGGGGGGACATCATATACAATTCAATGTCGTCGATACCGCAACGCTCCGCGAGGCGCAAAAAAAACCGGAAGATTATCGCAGCCTCCTTGTGCGCGTCGCCGGGTACTCGGATTATTTTGTCGACCTTGACCGGAACCATCAGGAAGAGATCATAAGCCGGACGGCGCAGGAAGCATTTTAGCGCGCAATCCCCCCGCAACCTTCCCCTTGTCTCGGCGACACGCCGGGAGTAGACTTTGCCTGTCGTGCCGGACACAGAGACGAAGAACACCGAACATATCCTCACTCGGTGGGATGAAGAAAACTATCGCCTTCTGGCGGAGAACTCCACCGATCTCATCGTGCGGATATCAATAGAGGGAATATGCCTCTACGTTTCCCCCGCGTGTACCGAGCTTCTGGGTTACACTCCTGAAGAGGTGACGGGCCGTCGCGTCTTCGATTTCATCCATCCCCTGGACAGAAGGGTCGTTGCCGATTCGCTTGAATCCGAAGTCCTTTTCCGCTCCCACAAGAAAATCATCTGCAGGCTCAGGCGAAAAGACGGCTATTATGGATGGTTCGAAAGCAAGTTTCAGTTTTTCAACGATGCCATAACGAAAGAGCTCCAGGTGGTCGCCATTTCCCGCGACATAGGCGACCGGATACGGGCCGAGCGTTTCAGCACGGTGCGGCATACGATCGCCGCGCTCAAGCCCTCGGAAGCCGATCTGGAAAAGGATTTCGCGTCCCTCCTGGAAACGATCTGTACGACGCTCACGTGGGACCTCGGCGAAATATGGCTCGTCGATGACGCGACATCGCGCCTCAAACTCTGCAGCCATTGGTGCGGGCCCTCTCCCCGGCTCAGACGATTTTCCACCACCTCCTCGCGCATGGCATTCGCTCCGGGCGTAGGGCTCCCCGGTTCTCTGTGGAGCAGGGGCGGCGTGACGATCATAGACGACCTGCCCGCGATGTACTCGACCATACGGCGGAGGGAATACGAAGAGGCCGGCCTCAAGGCCGCCATCGGCACGGTGCTGGCCGACGAATCCAGAACGTACGGCGTCATTGTGTTCATCAGCCGCCGGAGCATCCAGCACAACCAGGAATTGCTCAACATGATCGAGGAGACGGGCTTCGAACTGGGCACGTTCATCGCAAAATTCCGCATCAGAGAGAGTCTTCGGGCCGAATCCGAAAAACTCGGTACCCTCGTGGAAGAGAGCACCGCCAGGATCCGCGAGCTCCAATCGGAAATAAACCGCCAGCAGCGCATCGAGCAGGATATCCTCATGGCCGCCGAAGTCCAACGGAATCTCCTGCCAGTCGGCACACCGGTATTGCCGGGCTTCGACTTTTCTTTCGCCGCTATGCCCGCGCGCTACATAAGCGGCGATTTCTATGACTTCGCTATGCCATCGTCATCGCTGTGCGACATCATCATCGCGGATGTGTCGGGCAAGGGCATCTCTGCAGCCATGATGACCACGGCGGCGCGCGCGTTCTTTCGCCACGACGACACGGCGGACATAGCCCCCGCCGCACTGCTCGGGGCGATGAACGAGGCCTTGTTCGCGGACCTCGATCATACGGAGATGTTCCTCACCGCCCAGCTCATCCGCATCGATGCGGAACGCGGAATCATAACCTATGCCTCGGCGGGTCACACGGAGGCGGTGCGCTTCAATCCATCCTCTGGCGAATACGATTGCTTCCCATCTACCGCCCCGCCCATAGGAATCTTGCGGGGTATCGATATCGGAGAGATTGAAATCAGGACCCGGCCCGGCGATTACTTCGTCATCTACAGCGATGGCGTGACCGAGGCCTCCGATGAAAATGGCGCTCTGTTCGGAATGAAACGGTTTGTCCAGACCTTGCGCAGCCGGCGTTTCATCTCCCCTGCGGATCTCGTCCAAACCATTCTTGCCGAAGTGCGAAGCTTTTCCGGCGACCGACCTCTCGCGGACGACCTGACCCTCATCGCCATCGGCGCGACCTCAAGAGAACATCGTCTGCGCGTCGGCGCTGAAATGAATAATCTCGATCCCACCGTCGCGTTCGTGAGGGACGTTGTCCTTCCTTATGGGGCCAAAATCGCCGACAATATGGAACTCGTGGCTTCCGAGCTCATCACGAATGCCATACAACATGGGATTACCGCGGCCACAGAGACTCAGAACAACACGCACGGCATGGACATGGACGTCAGTCTGCGCCTGGAACCTGGCCGGATCGCCTTCGACCTCGTCTATCCAGGGCCTTCTTTCAATCCCGACACAGGGACACGGCCGCTTCCCGATCCCCTTCAGGAAGGCGGCCGCGGCATCCACATCGTCCGCGCCCTCGTCGATGAACTCGAATACAGCTCCACGCCCATGAACCACTGGCACGTGGTAAAGAGAGTATCCGCGGAGGGAAGCATATGAAATCCACCCACCACCATGACACGAGACTTTTGCTTTCCAGAGCCATCGGCCTTGCCGCCTGCGCCCTTGGACTGAACTACATCATCTGGCGCTCTACGTCCAGCCTCAACATGCAGGCGCTCTGGTTCGCGATTCCCATGGTGATCGCCGAAACCTACGGCATCGTGGACATGTTGCTCTTCGTGTTCATGTCCTGGCGCAAACCGAAGCGGGAAACCCTTCCTCCTCCCGAAAAGGCCGATGTCGACATATTCATCACGACCTACAACGAACCCGAGGAGCTCGTCGCGACGACCGCAAAGGCCGCCATGCACATCGACTGGCCGGACAAGAAGGTCTACATCCTGGACGATGGGACGAGGGAATCAATGAAAAAAACGGCCGAAGAAATCGGCTGCGGGTATATCAGCAGGGGCGAAGAGTGGACGGAGAAGCCGAGGCACGCGAAGGCGGGAAACGTAAACAACGCCCTCCTCGAGACATCGGGCGAATTTATCCTCATTCTCGATGCCGACCAGATACCCGCGCCGGCTATTCTCCGCAAGACCCTGGGATTTTTCGCCGATCCGGCCCTCGCCTTCGTCCAGACGCCGCAATATTTTTACAACCTTCCCCCTGGGGACCCCTTCGGAAACGAGGCTTCGCTCTTCTACGGCCCCATCCAGCAGGGCAAGGACGGATGGAACGCCGCCTTCTTCTGCGGGTCCAACGCGGTGCTCCGCAGAGAGGCCCTCATGCAGCTGGGTATCCGCGAATATGTCGAAACTGTGGAAAAGCGTGAAAGAGAAATGGTAGACAGGCTCGCAAAGCTCGTGAAGAAAACATCCTGCGATGACGAGGAAACGTGCGCCGCGGTCAAGCGCCTCACTGAAGGACTCAAGGCCGCCAGGGAAGCTCTCGACGACAAGGCTCCCCTCGAGCATGTCAGCGATCTCGTCATCGAGGCTGTCCGCGATGCGGAATTCCTCGTCTCGAAAAAAGAAGTGGAAGAAATAGCAGGCACCATGAACGAACTTGCGGAAAGCGGCGACGCTGAAGCGGCCGCCGTCTACCGTCACATCATCGGGAACCTCGACTCCATCGCGCGCAAGACACCTTCGTCAATCGAAGCCCTGCGCGGGTCCGAAGAGTACGTCGAGGCACTCAATCTCGCCCGCAGCGATGAGGCGGTACCGGTGCAAGCCCTCGCCACCATCAGCATCACCGAGGACATGGCGACCGCCATGCGCCTCCACTCCCATGGATGGAAGAGCATCTTTTACCCCGAAGTCCTGGCCTACGGACTCGCGCCCGAAGACCTCGGGACCTCGCTCAAGCAGAGATTGCGGTGGGCCCAAGGGACGGTACAGGTCTTCGTCAGGGAAAACCCTTTTCTAAAAAAAGGACTCTCACTCCCCCAGAAGTTGATGTACTTCGCCACCATGTATTCCTACTTCTCGGGCTTTTTCAACCTCGTTCTGCTCCTCGCCCCGATCATCTACTTCTTTACGGGCATAGCCCCCGTGAACTCCTGGTCGACCGCTTTCTTCATGCGGTTCATTCCCTTCTTCGTTATGAACAAGATCATGTTCCGTTTCGTCGCGTCGGGCATTCCCGTCTGGCGGGGAGAACAGTACAACCTCGCCATGTTTCCGCTGAATATCAGAGCCGTTCTCAGCGTACTGTCCGGCAAAAAGCTCGGTTTCGTGGTGACACCCAAGCAGAAGGAAGGCGGACATGACTTCCACCTCATCTGGCCGCAGACGACGGTCATCGTCCTCACGATAGCCGCCGCGACCTACGGCATCATCGAGTTTTTCCTGGGCCGCGGAATTCCTCTCGTCGGCCTCGTGGTCAATTTCGTCTGGTCCATCTACAACGTCGCATCCCTTGCCGTCGTCGTGAAAGCGCTCTATTATCAGCCTCCTGAGGGATGGAGCGCGCAAGTCCCTGAATTCGCGCGCGGCGACGCGCGGAGCGGCCACGCGCCATCAAGGAGACCCTAAATGGACTTCATCATCGAAGAAAAGGAAAATACCGAAAATTACAGCGTCGTAGTGGCCTCGGGCCGGCTGAATGGAGCGAGCGCTCCTGAATTCAAACACAGGATCAAGCAGATCGTGGAGGCAGGCAAATCACGGCTGATCTTGGAGATGGGCGGCATCGTCTTCATCGACAGCTCGGGGCTTTCGGCCCTGATTTCAGGCCTCAAATGCGCCCGCGAGGCCGGAGGTTTTTTCCGGCTGGCAGACTTGCGCGACCAGCCGGAATCCGTCATCAAGCTCATGATGCTCGACCGCGTCTTCGACATCTACGCGGACGTGAACGCGGCAAAACCGTAGGTGTTTCTCACTCAGTCAATCAAATCAATCAGACTCTTGGCGATATACCATTTTGTACCGTTGTATACCGCGACGCCGTCCGAGGCGATCGCCCTGCCGTTGAGATAGGCATAGCTTTTGTTGCGGGGCACGCGGAGGGTCTGATCACCCTTCGTGACGACGAGGACAGGGTTTTCGGGGTCCGTTGTGTCCATGGAAACCGTGGCCCCTTTCTTGGCGAACATTGAAGCCGCGTCCTGGAACAGGCGGGAGGTAGCCTGGGCGAGATCGACATTCAGTGTCCGGGCCATATACAGGGCGATATCTGTATTTCTTACAAGGCCGGTCACCCTTTCCCCGAAAGGATCATAGCAGTAGAGCACGACATCCTCGCCCGTGTGGCCGTTCGTGGTATAGCCGATTTTCGCCCTGCCCGCGACCATGGGTCCGACGGTGTAGTTCATCGAGCCGGCCTTCGTCTTGCCGATCGCCTCGACTTCCGCATCGGTCAAATCAGTAATCCCCAGATACCGGGCAACAGTCTGGCGGATTACGGGCGCCTCCGAGGGTTCGTAAGTGCCATCGACCTTGATGAGGGAAGCAAGCTTTGCCTCCAGGCCTTCACCGGTGACTTTGGCCTTCTTCAGCGGATCGATGAAGGTGGTCCAGGGTGTCTTGTCGTATCCCGAGCTGATTGAGCGGTCTCCTATTGAGATGCCGGAATTCCCGTGGTCGGTGACGGCGATGACGACCGTGTTGCCGTCCTGTTTCGCGAAATCGAGGGCGACCTTCACCGCGTCGTCAAAGGCGAGTATGTCGGTGACAAACGCGACGGGGTCGTTGGCGTGGGCGGCCCAGTCTACCTTGGAGCCTTCAACCATCAGGAAAAATCCCTTTTTGTTTGCCGAAAGAATCTCAATGGCCTTGGCCGTCATCTCGGCGAGCGAGGGTTCGACCGCAGGATCGCGATCGATGTCATAGGACATCGCGGTGGCCGCCTTGTCCTTGCCGAAGACGCCGAAGAGCTTCCCGTCGGGAGCTGACTTCAGTGCGGCGGTGTTGTCGACGAAGGTGTAGCCGTTCGCATCGATGATCGCCTTGAGGTCTTCCTTGTCCTTTCTTTTGGCCGCATTCAGATAGGGTGTGCCTCCGCCGAGGACTACATCGATGCCATTGTAGGCGATCTGTTCGGCCAGATTGTCGTAATTTGAACGCGAAACATCGTGCGCGCTGAAGTCCGCCGGGGTCGCATGCATGAATTCACTGGTGGAGATGATGCCGGTCGAGCGCCCGCTCAGCCGCGCGGCTTCCAGAATGGTGGCCACTGGCCGCTGTGCCTCATAGTCGGGAATTTCGACTCCGGGAAGCACATAGGATTTGCCGATCGTGGCGATGTTGCCCGTCTGGGAGGCCCAGCCTGTGGCATAGGACGAACCAGCCGGGGCCGAATCGGCGATGGTGCCATCGGAACTCCAGGTGCTGACCAGGCCGCAGGCGATGGGATCCAGCGCAAGCGGCGCGCCCTTATAGAACCTGGCCAGGGTGGTACCGGCGACGCTCATGCCGTCGGGGATGAGCA
Source organism: Spirochaetaceae bacterium UBA5556 (assembly GCA_002425765.1). Taxonomy (GTDB): domain Bacteria; phylum Spirochaetota; class Spirochaetia; order Treponematales; family Rectinemataceae; genus Rectinema. Next base: position 54,601 of record DIMW01000014.1, read on the forward strand.
TTATCACACTCTGCGCAAAGGCCTGCATTCCCGCGAGCAGGATCAGCACCGCGAGGATGATGCCTTTCTTTGAGTCTTTTCTCATGGCTATTCCCTCCTTAGGGTTCAAGAATTGTCTTACCTTACCCTGTGAAAGTTAGGAGGGTATTTGATTTCGATGAGAATTGGTCAAAATCGAAACTGCGTGCCCCGGAGCCGCGTTGCGTAGCAACGAAGCGAGGGGTTGGCGCGATTCTTGCTGATTCAAGCGCTTGTCAGGTTTGCCGTTTGAGCTTTTTGTCATCCAGTAATCCCGTTTTGATGTATTTTTTCATTAATTCATAAATATCTTTTTTGTCACCACTTTTTCGAATCCCTACTGCCACAATGATAACAATTATTTCTTCTTCAATGACTTTATAAATAATTCTATACCGTTGCCCCGCAGCACGAATCGAACGATAGTCTTTTAATGGTCTTTGTAATGGCTTTCCTAATAAAAGCGGTTCTTGTGTTAAAGCCTCAATTTTATTGATGACTTGTCTTTGCACATTCGAGTCAAGCTTCTGTATAGCTTCTGCTGCAATGGGGGTGAGTTTAATGTTGTACATTGAGATTCTTCTTGAATGTGTCAAAATCAATAAGCTCATTATGCTCGAGCTGAGAAATACCTTTCTTCAACGCACCGAAAAGCTCCTCATCAGAGATGATATCGAGTGTTTCGGCAATACTTTCATACGTATCCCATCTGAGTAGGGCATAGACTTCTTTCCCATGATTAGTAATCGAGATAGTGTCATCATAGGAAAGATCATCGGCGAGCGAAGTGATCTTTTTCCTCGTTTCGGAGATAGACATCTGTTTAATCATAAAGAACCTCCGAAAGAAAGGTACAATATGATGTACAATATGTCAAGAAGAAAATGTACATAATTTAGTTTTTCCATTGGAGAATGCTACAATGTTGGCCTAAATGAACATGGCTTCATTTTTTAAACCGAGAGGATGAGGATAATCAGAATTTCAGTGAAGACCCTCTGAAAAAGAACTAAAACATTATAAAATATAGTATGATATCATAAGCCCATAAGGCGCACCAGAAAGGAGCTCGCTGTACCGAATACTACAAAAGGGACACAGCAGAACCTTGCCCTTGTTCCCACGTCCATTTCCGAAGTATCCTGACCATATGCCCCCGAAAAACGATATTGAATCAGGCAAGCTGAAAATAGGCGACAACTGGAACGCCATAAGCATCATCGCCCTCTCACAGAACAACCCGCTCAAGGCAATCGCGGAGTTTGTGGAGAATTCAATCGACGCGGGCGCAAAGAATGTGACCATCGTCCGCGGCAAACAGAAAAACGACCACTACATAAAAGTCATCGACGATGGCTGCGGCATCAAGGATTTCCGCTATGTGGCGACGCATATCGGCGATTCGATCAAACGGGAACTCAAACGTAAGGGGGGAACCGATATCCAAGGCGAGTTCGGGATAGGCCTGCTCTCGTTCTGGACGGTGGGTGAAACGTGTACGATCACTTCGATGGGCGAGGATGGTGTGGTGCGGAGCATGCGGCTCGTGAAGGGCAATCCCTCGTACGCGATACGCGAAACGGGAACGCTTTTCGGCCGGCAGGGCACGGAGCTTATCATAAGCCCCGTGCTGGCGGGTGTGCGCTCGCTTTCGGGCGACAAGATACAGAATTTCCTCGCGTCCGAGCTCCGTGACCGTATCACGAAGAGCGGCGTCCGGATCGTCATTCTGGACCATGCGTCGCGGCGCGAGCTTGTGGTCGAGCCGCGCAAGTTCAAGGGCAGGCTCATCCATCAGCTTCCCGAAATACGCTGTCCCTTCGGCGAACTCTATCTGGAACTCTATGTCGCCGAATCGCCGCAGGACGCGGTGGTCGGTCTGCAGAAACGTGGCACCCGCGTGCTCTCCGACATATCCCGCCTCGACTATTTTGCGCGCCCGCCCTGGGACTCGCGGCAGATCGAAGGACTCATCGACGCGCCTTTTCTCCAGCTCACGCCGGGAACCCGCGATGGCGTCGTTCTGGACGAAGCGTATGAGTCTTTCTGCGTCGCCATCGCCCCCGTCGAAGCGGCGCTGAACGGGCTCCTCGATGAACAGCGGCGTGCGGAGGAAGAAGAGGCGAGCAGGCAGGTGTTGAATCGTGTAACACGCGCCTTCCGCGAGGCCTTCCTTCACTTGCCGACCGAGGATTACAGTTGGCTCGCCGCGAGGACCAGCGATGCGCGGAGGGGCGCCAGGGCTGGAGCAGACGCGACCGGCAACGGGGAGGGGCAGATGACTCCTGCGGCGGGCGGAGAGCCCAGCGGGAATTCCGGAACGGAAGCTTCCTTCGGCGAATACATCCCGAACCCTCTTGAACAAAAGGAAGTGCAGAGAGATTTTTTCGAGTATGCCGGACCACTCTACAAGCTCATGATCTTCCCGGCTTCCTCGGTGCTCGGGGTCGGAGAGCGAAAAAAGCTTAAGGCGGTGGCACGGGACCGCGCGGGGCGCATGGTGGAAGGAGACATATCCTTCGAATGGCATATTGCCGATGGGGACGGGGCGCTCGAGGGCACCGATTCGGTGTACGCCGAATACGTGGCGCCGGAAGAACCCTGCGTCGCCACGATTGAACTGAAGGCGGTCCAGGGAGAAACGCTGCTCACCGCGAGCGCCCTTGTCACGGTCACGGCGGACCTCGTCAAGCGGTCGGCGGGAGCGGGTGCAGGAATCGGAGGGGCGATACGGCGGGGTCTTCCCGGCTACACCTACCAGAAAGCACCCGGCCAGCTATGGCGTTCCCGGTATGACATGGAACAATCGGTCATCGTCATCAACAACGCCCACGCGGATTTTATCTATGCATCGCGTCAGCCCATGACGAAGCTCCGCTATATAACCCGCCTGTTCGCCAAGGAACTCGTGCTCGCCAATTTCCCGGAGGCGACGAAAGAAGAAATTCTGGAACGCATGGTCGAGCTCACGCTTTATACCGAAGAGAATCTGAAGTAGCGGCCTGCAATTTCTGACTGGAAAGCGTGAAACACCGCCCTTGAAATCAGGGCTCTTGGCGTCAAGGCGAAGACCGCCGGTGCGACGAAATAATAAAGGCACAAATTGTTCCCCCGTAATAACAATAGATTGAGCCAGTATCCAGAGCGCCCGCTCTGTGACTATCGACACTCTTCGGGAGGTGCCCGCCGCGATGCACATGGAGCTGTGACAGCGCGACGGTCTTTCCATTTTACATGATCGGAGGAATTCTCAATACAGCACCTTGGAGAAGGCGTAACTCTTCTGCAGTCCGTTTCCGCTCAGCGCGAGGGTGTACTTGTTGCCTTCGGCGAATATTTTTACGGTGGAGTACTGGTTGTGGTAGGAGACATCGTTGCCGTAGGCGGCGTTGGCCTGGACGACGATGTACTTGATACCGTTGATCTCTTGGTAGCCCCCGTCGTGGTAGTGGCCACTGAAGACCGCGAGCACCTTGCCGCTGGCGTCGAGGACGATGAAGTGGACACCACTCTTGTCGAAGCTGTAGTACGTGGTGTCGGGGGAGATGCCCGTGTTCCTGACGACCGACATGAAGTCCGCCTTGGAGACCTGGTCGGTGTCGTGATTGCCGAACACGTGGTAGCGGGGGCCGTCAAAAAGGGCAAACGTGGCCTCGGCTGCGCGCATGAAGCCCATGGCGGCCTCGCGGCGCTGTGCGGGAGTGAGTCCGGGCGTCGCGGGGTTGTCCGTAAAGTCACCGAGCTCCGCCACGAATTCGGCATCGGCCGCATTCATTGCCGTAGCGAAGGCTTCGATTTTGGCAAGGCCGCCCGTGAAGTAGCGGGGCGAGGCGTTCAGCGCAATGGTGGTGGACTGGTCGGGCTTGTCGCAGACGTGGGTGTCGCTTATAAGCCCGAAGGTAATCATTGCGCCGGATGCCTGTGCGAATACACTGCCCGCCGTAAGAGTCAGAGCGAGCAGGAGTGACACGATCTTCTTCATAGTTTCCTCCTCAAAAATCTTTTGTCCAAGAGCCTGGTGCACCCCATTGAGGTGCGGTGCTCAAGCGATAACGGTAGTATAAAAAACGAATGTGTGAGGACAATAAATCGGGTATGAAATTTTTATGAATCGGTGAGTGCGATTTACTCCATCTCTATGCGAACAATTTCTTGGAAAGAGTGTAGTTTTTAGCCGACAGGTTTCCATTTTATTATTTCGCCATAATTGGCCAAATAATGATATATTTCTCATTTATTCGCCATATAATGTGAATTATTTAATATAAACATCGATCAATACCGCGTGTTGTCGTTTATAAATCGTAATAATTGGCGATATATCCTTTCAAATTAATATAATTCGCAGTATAATACGAATTAGAAGATTATCTGGAGATTGCCATGAAACTGAACAACGCGCTGACGGACGCCACGGTGCTGAAAGAGCTGGGGAGGCGGCTTGCACGTGCGCGCATTGCCGCATCCCTCACCCAGGCGGACCTCGCGGACCGCGCCTCCGTGGGCAAGCGCACCGTGGAGCGCATAGAGGCGGGAGGGTCCGTACAACTGGTCAGTCTGATACGGGTTCTGCGGGCCCTGAATCTCCTTGAGACGCTCGATGTGATGACATCCGACGAGGGGCCGGGGCCGATGGAGATGCTTGAACGGCGGGGAAAGGTCCGGCGGCGGGTCTCCTCCTCCCGTAAGGCAGGCGTACCTGACCCGACCGCCACGCCCTGGGTTTGGGGCGACGAGCGATGAGCTCTCTCGCCGAAGTCCGGCTCTGGGGTACTACGATTGGCGCGGTCTCCCTGAGGGACGGCGAGGAGGTCGCCGAGTTCCAGTACAGCGACGAGTTCCTGAAAAGTGGCATCCAGCTTTCGCCCCTCGTCATGCCCCTCTCCAATCGCGTATACCGTTTCCCGACGCTCCCTCGCGGCACCTTCCACGGCCTGCCCGGGCTGCTGGCCGATTCCCTACCCGACCGGTTCGGCAACGCGCTGATCGACGCATGGCTCGCGAGGCAAGGGAGAAGACCCGAGTCTTTCAATGCGGTGGAGCGCCTCTGCTACACCGGGAAACGAGGGATGGGCGCCCTGGAATTCGTGCCCTCCACAGGGCCTGAGGCCAAGCAGGCACAGCGGATTGACGTAGAGAATCTGGTGAGGCTGGCATCGCAGGTGTTGCAGGAGAAGGAAGGCCTGCGCGTTGCGTTCTCCGGCGACAAGCAGGTCGATGTCGGCCGCGCTGAAGGAGCCCGAACCTTTTCCGCTGCGGGCGCCGGGAACGACGACAACGCTCTGCTCCAGATTCTGCGCGTGGGGACTTCGGCGGGAGGAGCGAGGGCCAAGGCGGTCATCGCCTGGAACCCGCAGACGAACGAGGTGCGCTCGGGCCAGCTCGACGCTCCTCCCGGTTTCGAGCACTGGCTCATCAAATTCGACGGAGTCAAATCCAACCGCGACAAGGAGCTGGACGATCCCAAAGGCTTCTGCACCGTGGAGTACGCGTATCACCTCATGGCGAGGGCGGCGGGTATCGTCATGACCGAATGCCGGCTCCTTCCGGAACATGGCCGCAGGCACTTCATGACGCGGCGCTTCGACAGAACAGCCGACGGTCAGAAGCTCCATATGCAGAGCCTCGGCGCGCTTGCGCACTTCGACTACAACACAGCGGGCGCCTACGGGTATGAGCAGGCTTTCGCCACGATACGGGCGTTGGGAGCGGCAATGGACGATATAGAACAGCAGTACCGCAGGATGGTGTTCAACGTCATGGCCCGCAACCAGGACGACCATGTCAAGAATATCTCATTTCTGATGGGCCGGAGCGGAAGGTGGACGCTCGCTCCGGCCTACGATCTCACCTTCAGCTATCACCCTTCCGGAGAATGGACAGGCACGCACCAGATGACGGTGAACGGCCGGCGCGACGGCTTTATTTGGGGTGACCTCAAGGCGGTGGCAGGTGTCGCCGGCCTCAAGCGGGGAAGGCCCGAGGACATAGCCCGCGAGGTCCACGACACGGTCGCCCTCTGGCCGGAGTTCGCCGACGCGGCAGGCGTCGCGCCTGTACAGAGAGATACCATCCATGCCAAGCTCCGGCTGTCCGGAGAGCTGTTGCCATGAAGCGGAAAAGAGAGAGCGCCTGCCGGGATTCCGCGCGCGCTGGCGCCGCGGGGCGGGCGGACGCTCAAGAAGCGCCCGCTGAAGCGCCGACAGGCAAGGCGTCTGTAAAAGTCTCCCCTCCCGTCGTCGAGGTCGCCGAAGTTCTCGTACGGCGGTATGGGCCGTGGCCCGATGAAAGCGCGGGGCCGGTCATAGATCAGCTCGTGTGGTTTCTCTTGAGCACGCGGACGACGGTCGAGAATTGCAATGCAGCCTACGCCGCCCTGCGCGCTGGTTTCCCCGGCTGGGACGAAGCGGCCGAAGCCGGAGAAGTTGAGCTCTACGGCCCCCTGCGTCCCGCAGGCCTTTACCGCGCCAGGGCCAAAAACCTTCATGCGTCCCTGTCGGCTATACGGGAGCGCTTTGGTGCGGCCAGCCTCGAGACACTGCGCGCCTGGCCCGATGACGAATGTGAAACTTTCTTGCTCGGCCTCCCCGGAGTGGGGCTCAAAGTGGCTCGCTGCGTCATGTCCTTCGGCCTGGGCCGGCCTGTGCTGGCGGTCGATACCCATATATGGCGCGTGACGCGGCGTCTTGGATGGCACTCTTTCCCGGGAGAGGCACCTTCACGCCGCGGGGCCGATCATTTGGACGCGCTCGTGCCCACGGAGCTCGATGTAGTTTCACTGCATGTCAACCTCATCCGCCTGGGACGCGAGTTCTGTACATCGGGTGAGCCGCGGTGTGGAGCGTGCCCGCTTGCAGCGATATGCGCGACGGCCGCGACGAAACGTCAGTGAGCCCGGCACGTGTTCGACCAGGTCCGTGGTTTCAAAAAGTGCAAGCCTGAACTATAGTAGACGCACGGAGAAACCATGCGCATCATCGCCGACCTCCATATCCATTCGCACTACTCTCGCGCGACGAGCCCCAAGCTGACGCTGCCTTATGTAGAGCGCTGGGCGCGCATAAAGGGCATAGACCTCGTCGGCACGGGGGACTGTACGCACCCCGTATGGCTCGCCGAACTCAAGGAGCAGCTTGAGCCTGTCGAGGGAGGCTTTTTCCAACTCAGGCCGGCGCTGCGGCGCGAGTTCGATTCCGGCGAGGCGCTCGCGGAAGGCCTTCCCTCGCCGGCCGGCGACAGCCCTGTGCGCTTTGTTCTGACGGGCGAGATAAGCACCATTTACAGGCGGGACGGCAAAACGCGCAAAATTCATCATGTCGTGATCCTGCCGGATTTCGCGGCCGCGGCCGCCTTCCAGGTCCGACTTGAACGGATGGGCAACATCTCCTCCGATGGGCGCCCCATACTCGGTGTGGACTCGCGCGATCTTTTCTCCACTCTCTTGGACGCCGACGAGCGCTCCATCCTCGTGCCCGCGCATATCTGGACACCCTGGTTTTCGGCTCTTGGCGCCAACTCAGGTTTCGATTCCATCGAAGAATGCTATGGCGACCTCACATCGCGCATCGGCGCGATAGAGACAGGCCTGTCGTCGAACCCGCCCATGAACTGGGCGGTGAGCGCTCTGGACCGCTTCGGGATCATATCGAACTCCGACGCCCACTCGCCGGAAAAATTGGGCCGCGAGGCGACGGTTTTCGAGATGGAGAATTCTTTCAAGGGTCTCGCGGGGGCCCTCGGCGCGACGCAGACCGGCGCGCTCTCCGGCGGCGGCCCGGCCGGCAGGATTGCCGGGACAGTCGAATTCTTCCCGCAGGAAGGGAAATACCATTACGACGGCCACCGCGCGTGCGATGTGGTTCTGTCGCCGTCCGAGAGCGCTGCCCTCAAAGGACGCTGCCCCGTCTGCGGCAAGCCCCTCACGCCAGGAGTCATGCGCCGTGTCGCCGAACTGGCCGACCGCCCTGTGGACGAGACGGAACCCTGCCCACAGGACTACGCCGGCACCAACCGCAGACCCTACAGATCGCTCATCCCTCTCCCCGAAGTGCTTGGGGAACTCCTCGGTACGGGAAGCGGCTCGAAGAAGGTCGCCGCCGCCTACGGCGCCCTCGTGGAGCGCGCCGGAGATGAATTTTCCCTCCTTCTGGATCGAAGCGAGAAGGAAATCGAAACGATGAGAGCAGCCGGCGTTTCCGGCGAGCTGCTGGCTCTGGCCATTGGCCGCATGCGGTCGGGCCAAGTGTCTATAAAGCCCGGCTATGACGGCGAGTACGGGGTCATCCACGCATTCGCCCCTGGAGAGCGCATCGAGGCAAAGGCTGAAGTGGAGCTCTTCGACGATGAGATGGGTAAAGGGGGAGAGAAAACTGACCCACAGACGGCGCCGTCAAAGCCAGCGACCGCCCGCAGGGCAACGCGCGAGCGGCCCTCCGGAAGGCGCGGCGCGGAACCAGCGGCGGCGGTAAACGCCGAAAAACCCGAGGTTCCAAAACCCGTCCACGCTGCCGCCTTCCGTCTCGACCCCGCGCAGGAAGCGGCGGTGAACCATCCTGGCGGTCCCGCGCTCATCGTGGCGGGGCCCGGCACGGGCAAGACTGCCGTACTCGCCCTGCGCATCGCTCACCTCGTGGAGGATGGGCTCGATCCATCATCGATTCTGGCGATCACTTTTACGAATAAGGCGGCGGCGGAACTCCGCGAACGCATCAAGGGAGCCATCGGCGGAGAGCGCTCGGCCCGACTCACGGCGGCGACCTTCCATTCGTTCTGCCTTTCGGCGCTGAGAGAGCATGCGGCCGAGGCGTCGCTGCCTTCCGACTTCATCATACTCGATGAAGAAGAAAAAAAAGCTTTCCTGAAATCGGCGGCCGTGCCTGCCCGGGACGGCGCCAGCCGCGAATCTCGGAGAATTCGGCGCCTCACCTCCTACATCGAGGAACACAAGCGCTTCCTTCTTCTCCCCGGAGACCGCTCACTTCGCCTCGGCCCCGCCGCTCCGGAGGGGCTTCCCGAACTGGCTGAAGAACTCGGAGCGCCGCCTCTCGATGCCGACCAGGACGCCCTATATGCGCGCTACAGAAACGCGCTTAAGGGTGCACATGCCCTCGATTTCGACGATCTTGTCGCGGGGACTGTCCGGCTCTTCGCGGCTCGACCAGAGGTACTTTCGCTCTACCGCGGACGATTCCACGCAATCTTCGTGGACGAATACCAGGATGTCAATTTCGCCCAATACGCCCTGATACGTCTCCTTGCGCCGAACCCGCTGCCGGCCTCCGCTTCTGATGATGCTTCCGTCTCCACCGCGCCACACGCCAAAACAGCACCTTCCGAACTCTGCGTCATAGGAGACCCAAACCAGGCCATCTACGGATTCCGGGGATCGGACCGTCGATTCATCGACCGCTTCCTCGTAGATTACCCCGGCGCCGCGACGTACCGCCTGATCCGGAGTTTTCGCTGCGCTTCCGGCATCATAGGCGCCGCGGGCCGACTCGTGGGGACCGAACTCGGAGGCTCCGGAAACGCCGTCGCGCTCTCGAGATGCGAATTCCCCACCGAGGCTTCCGAGGCCGAGGGCATCGCGCGAGAGATAGACCGGCTCATCGGGGGCACACGCTTTTTCGCCATCGATTCCGGGGTAGCAGGCTCCGGCGGCGCTGGTTCGGGTGCCGGTTTAGCCGAGGCACACACCGCTTCCCGTGAAGGGCCAACCCTTTCGAGTCTCGGCGAATGCGCGATCCTCGTCCGCGCGGCGGCGCTCGCCCCGCCAATCGAAAAAGCTCTTGTTGACCACGGCATACCCTATCGATTCATCGGTGAGCAACCCTGGTGGGAGGAGGAGCCCGCCATTTCGGTACTCAGACTGATCCGTGCCGCCGTTCGGTCCGACACGCAAGCCGTGGGCGAGCCTGAAGAGGCGCTCCGTGTCAAGCTTCTCGGCCTCTCTCCCGCAGAGGCGGTACGCGCCGCGATCGATTTCCTGGATGAGGACAACACCGGCGGGGCCAAAAAAACGTATTCTCTCGCGAGGCCCGCGTCTTCCTTAGAGCGCCTGGTAGCCCAGGCTTCACTGTATCCGGACCTTGTATCGTGTATGGACGACCTCGCGCTGGGCAGCCCCCAGGACGGTTATGAAGCGCACGGAGAGCGCGTCTCGCTCATGACCATACACGCCGCCAAGGGCCTCGAATTTGACTACGTCTTCGTGGCGGGCCTTGAAGAGGGTATACTACCCTTCACGCTCTTCGAAGGGCGGGGCTCTATCGCTCGGAAAAAAGAAAAAAGCGGCGAAAATGACGGCAACGGCGGCGGTACAACCGCTGACCGCGACGGTATCCCCTCCCAGGAGCGAATCGGAGAAGAACTTAGACTTCTCTATGTGGCGATGACCCGCGCCCGGATCGGCCTGTACCTCTCATGGGCCCGCTCGCGGCACTTCCTGGGCCGCAGACTCACTCTGGCGCCAAGTCGTTTCCTCGCCCAGATCGAGGATCTTGTGCCCATAGTGGAGCGCACCGCGCCCAAAAAACCGAGAGACCCACAACTCACGCTTTTCTGAAAGCCCAAACTCAGCCCGCGACCCTGGAAAGCACGGACTGCCACGCGTCCATGAACCTCAAAAACGCGTCCACGCGCGATCTGAGCTGGACGACAGGCGGCGTTTCGGCGGCGATGGCGTTGTTCAAAAATTCCTCAAACTCGCCCCGGTCAGTGTCCACGAAATGAAGCGCGGCCTGGATGCTCGAAGACAGAGCTTTATATTCCAGGTCATCCTGAGTGAAATACCCGAGAAAGCTCCCCAGCGACTCGGGCTGGAAACCGAAAACCCGGACTTTCTCCCTCATATACCTGAAATGAAGAATGTCCTGGCGCTGACGCGTCCAGTAATGATGAGTACGCTCCGGCGGCAGGTGCAAGAGGAGGAGTTCCTGATCGAAAAACAGGGGTACGCCGCAGTATCTGGCGTTGAGCACATAGTCGTCGTCTTCTCCCCGAGTGCCGTACGGATCGAAGGGAACCCGCAGGAAAAGGCCGGAATTCAAGACCATGTTCCCGCCGAAAGCTATTTTTGATTCCGAAAGTCGGGTTTTCTCTCCAAGCGCCTCTTTAACCTCCCTGTTGAAGAGCTCATCCTTGGGCCACCCGTTCAGGACATCCGATATCTGCCCATCGTAGAATTTGTTGCCTTTCGCATCGACGACACAGCCCGTCTTGCCCAGGACCGCCCTTCCTTCCCAGGAACCGCCCACGAATTTGAGCGCCGACTCGCGGTAATGCGAATCGATGCACTCATCGTCGTCGATCATGATGATAGTGTCGAAGCCATGGAAGGCCGCGTACAGGAGCCCCATATTGCGCACCCCGCCGTAGCTGTCCATGCGTATGGCCCCCAGAAGAGAAGCGGGGAATCCCTCAGCGTGCAGCCTCTGGCGTATCGAAACAAGGTCGGCGGCGCTAAAGACATGGATATTCAGGCCGCGGTTTCGGGATATTTCCTGTACTCTGACTTCGATGCGGCTGTCGGTGGGCGCGGGGAAAATGATGACCGGATCGGGGTAGCCGCAACCCTCGAGATTGTCCAGCGTTCTGCCAAGCGTCCCCGCCTCATCTACAGGTATGGGATGATCGAAAATCTTCCATGAGGGAATATCGGGGGTGGACCAGTATGTCGGGATGATCATGCACTGCGCCATATTGCTTGCCCTTTCTGTAATGCGTCATGTTGGTTGAATAAAAAACCAACAATAGAATTGCATTGTTTTGCACAACTGTCAAGATTTCCCCACAGCCCAGCCGACAATCCCAGCGGTCCGCACAGTTAAAATAAATATTATTATATTATGATACATATAATTAAAACACACAATCTCCACCTCACTCATGAGCCGAACTAAATCAGGACAGAACGCGGCGAGGATCGCCTGCAACATTCTGAATAATTTTGCTTGACAACCCGAAAAAAACGTGTTAATACATGAGGTTAGTTGTAAATTACAATTAACCATAATGAGGGAGAACGAGGGCGCGGATGCCAAAGATAAAAAATAGCTCGAGAATTTTGCGCACCATCTGGCAATACCCGGAGAGCAGCCGCGCGGAAGTGGCCAGCCATCTCGGCCTCGACAAATCGACGGTCACGCTGGAAGTCGCCACCCTCATCGAGCAGGGCGCCATCACCGAGCTTCCGCAAGGGCCTTCGGGGAAGTACGGAGGCAGAAAGCCGATCCCCCTCGTCATCAACAAGGATTATGGCTACATCATCGGCATCGCCATTCAGAGCGGTCATTATTCGGCGGTGGCGGTCAATCTGGCCGGAGATATCCTGGAAGTAAAGGAAGAGGACGAGTCCATCACCAAGGAGAACCTTGCGCCTTCCATTCAGGCCATCTACTGGGAATTGAAGAACCGTCTGGGTAAGTACCCCGGAACGATTCTGGGTGTTGGGCTGGGCGTCGGCGGCCTCATCAACCCGAACGACGGGACAGTGGAATTTTCGGTTCCCTTAAAAATATCGGAGCCTGTCAATGTCGTTGAGGCGCTTTCAAAAAAACTGAGCGTCCCATTTTTCATTGAGAACAACGCCAACTGCTGCGCGTGGAGCGAGCTGGCGTTCCACAAGAACGTCGAGCTGAGGAACATTCTTTTCGCGCTGATCGAATTCAAGCAGGCGCTCGTGCCGCACGCCGAATACGGCGGTGTCGGCGTCGGATTCGGAATCGTGCTGAATGGTAAAGTCCATTACGGTTCGAACTACTTCGCCGGAGAATTCCGGAGCGTCCTCTGTACGGAGAACAACGGTATTCAGGTCTCGTGCTCAAGGGAAGAACTGGGCCGGATTCTTAATGACCCGCCTGTTCTGGAAAAATTCGTCACTGAACTGGCCAAGAACATCGCGATGCTGGTGAACACGCTGGACTGCGACAGTGTCTTCATAGGCGGCGACATCGAGGACAGCGGCCCCGACTTCTGTCAGATACTCGAAAGGGCGATCCATGACAACTGGATGTATCCCGTCAAGCGACACATAAGAATTCAGTATTCGTCGATGGGTGCGGAAGCCGTGGCCTTCGGCGCCGCGGGGATGCTGCTCAACCGTCTCTTCGCGACAAACAAATTCCCGGTCGGCACGCGGGAATAGGCTACGCCAAGGAACCATACCAGGCTTGAGTCTGGCTCATATAATCAATTGGAGGAAATGGAGTGAAAAAAAAGATTTGTTCGGTTCTTGTGTTTCTTGTCATTCTGTCCATGGGGGCGTATGCCCAGAAGACGACGATCACCGTCTTCGATTACATCGACGCCACCGCTCCCGGCTATGCAGAAAACGAGGCGATCTGGCAGAAGTTCATCGATGAAAACCCCGACATCACCCTCGTGAAGGAAGAGCTTTCGAATGAGCCCTTCCATCAGAAACTCGCCGCATACGTGGCCGCGGGGACCTTGCCCGACGTCATCTACATGTACCCGTCCGGCAGGTCCACGGCGCTTCATGAGCAGAAACTGGTGAAGGACCTCGCCCCGCTTCTCGGGAAGGATTTCCTTTCCAATTTCATCCCGTCGGTGACCGATCCGTCGGGTCAGAAGGGCAAGTACCTCGCGGAGCTTCCGCAGAGCATCACCTATACCACCGTCATGTTCACCAACACCAAGCTCCTCTCCGATCTCGGGCTCAAAGTGCCCAGCACGTACGCCGAGCTCAAGGCGATGGCCCCAAAGCTCAAAGCCAAGGGAATCCGTCCGGTGCTCATGGCCAACAAGGACGACTGGGTCATGCAGTCCTGTCTCTTCTCCACCATCGTAGGCCGTATGCTCGGCGACGAATGGATCGACAATGCCCTGGCCGGAAAAGTCAAATTCACCGACAAGGACTTCGTCAAGGCGCTGGAGTTCGTGCAGACAATGTACAAAGACGGCGTCATCGGAAGAGACACCATCCAGATTTCCTACGGTGAGGCACCGGCCCTCTTCGCGGAAGGCAAGGCGGCGTTCTTTATCGACGGCGATTGGCGACAGAACGCCTTTCTGACGGATGCCTCTTCCGGAAAAGCGCTCATCGATCCAAAACTCCAGCAGACCGACTTCGGGTTCTACAATTTTCCGGCGATTCCCGGCGAGAAAAATCCAGGTGTCGCTTCCGCGGTACTGGGCTGTGGGTACGGCATCTCGGCCTCGATCCCGGCAGGTTCCGATAAGGAAAAGGCGGCCGTACGGCTCCTGAAGTACCTCTACTCGGCCGATGTCCAGCGGCAGTACCTCGAGCTTGGCCGATACATCACTTCCAGAAAGGATGTGAAGAGCGACAAGCTTGAGCCGTTTACCATGAAAATGGTGCAGTACCACGATTCCGTGCCCAAGACCTGTTATGTGCTCGACGGCGCCCTTGACACGAGCATCTACACGCCGCTCAATCTCGGTCTCCAGCAGATCGGGCTCGGCACGAAGACCCCCGAAGAGGTCGCGCAGAGCATTCAGGCGGCGGTTGACGCGTGGAGAGCCGCTCACAAGTAAAGATTCCGCGTAATGGATAGCTGGCTGCGGTGCGGGCTCGGAACCACTTTGGGTACGAGCCCGCGATTCTATATAGGGTCGTGAGACAGGAAAGAGGTACGAAGTGAATGGTACGGCTACAAAACTAGAAAAAGACAGAAGGGCATATTGGGCGATGGTGCTGCCATCATTTCTTATATACCTTTTTGTGTTCGGCTTTCCGATCGTCCTGGCCATCGTGCTTTCGCTCTCCAACTACAGCGGAGGCAAAATGTTCGGCGGCACCCCATGGAGAATCACCGGATTCCAGCAATATCTGCGGCTCTTCACCGATCCGTATTTCTGGAACGCCCTCAAAAACAATATTTATATCGTGCTGATCTCGGTGTTTGGGCAGCTGCCCCTCGGGTTCGTGTTCGCGTATCTGATTTACCGAAAGACGGTCAGATTCGAAGCATTCTGGCAGGGAGTTCTCTATGTCCCCGCCATGATCTCCACGATTGTCGTAGGCATTCTGTGGAGCATCATCTTCTCACCGTACGGGCCCATCGCCGATACCGCCAACCATTATTACGCGGACACATATTCGGCAAAAATCTCAGGGATTGTTCAGGCTACCGGAGGGCTCTCGAATCCCGACGCGCTGACCGACCAGATCATAAAGGCGAGCCCCAAAACCATACATACGGTGTTTTCCGATCCTGCCGTCGATCTCAAGGATTTTCTGCTGAGCTATGATCCCAGTGATACGGCCACGCTCGAAAAAGATATCGTCAACCTCCTGGCGCCCCGATGGAACGCGGATTTTCTGTCCAAAAACAATATCGCGATGATACCGATCTGCTTTGTGACCCTCTGGATGTGGGTGGGGACCTACCTGCTCATCTTTCTCGCCAACATGCAGAAAATCGACAGGAGCATCATCGAGGCGGCCCAGATCGACGGAGCCTCGGAGACGCAGATCATGGGAAGGGTCGTGCTTCCAAGCCTCTCCAAGGTGATCGCGAATTCCGCCATTCTCTGCATATCGGGATCATTGAGCGGCTTCGCCCTCATCCTGGCCATGACGGGCGGCGGCCCGGCGAGAGTCACGCAGGTGCTTTCCATATATATGTACGACAAAGCATTCATGGGCGCGCCTGATTACCCACTCGCCAACGCGATCGCCATCATGATCGTGCTCTTCAGTCTTCTTCTTGTGGCTCTGATGTTTGCGCTTGAACGGCGCTTTGGCGGAAAGGAGTGAAGCGATGAATCAGCAGGACTTGCGGATGCACGCAAAAAAGCCGATCAAGCCGGGAACGATGCTGGGAAAAGCCGGCGCGTACATCGTGATGGGCGTATTCGCCTTCATGACCATCTATCCTTTGGTGTGGCTGTTTCTCAATTCCTTCAAGTCCACGACCGAATTCCGGACCAACATGATGGGCCTGCCCGTCGACTGGACTTTCGACAACTATATCACTTCCTGGAAGATCGGCGAATTCGATAAGCTTATAGGGAACTCGATACTGTATACCCTTGGTTCCACGGTCGGCATCACGTTCTTCTCACTCCTCACCGGCTTCGCCTTCGCGAAAATCAAGTCGAAAGCGACCGGATTGATCTACGGCAGCTTCATCATAGGAATACTGCTCACGATTCAATCCCTCATGGTGCCGCTTTTCCTGGAGGTGACTTCCATCGACAGAGGAATCGGGGATATATTGCGCTCTCTCGGGCTCATCGGACCAGGAGAGTTTCGGCTCTTCCACAATACGCGCTTCGGAGTCCTGATAATCTATATCGGCTCCGCCCTTCCCGTCGGAATTTACATGTGCACCGAATTCATCCGGGGGATTCCCAGCGCCATCATCGAGGCCGCGCAGATCGATGGGGCGGGCTACTTCCGGATTTTTCGGTCCATCATCGTCGGCATGTCGAGACCAATCGCCATGACCCTGTCGATATTGAACATACCGCTCCTCTGGAACGAATTCGCGCTCATCAACATTCTGGTAAGCGAGACGAGCCTCAAATCGCTGCCGCTGGGCATCTACAAATTCTCCGGAGGGCTCTCTTCGGATTACGGAAAGCAGTTCGCCGCGCTCGTCATCGGCATGTTGCCCATGCTCCTCTTCTACATCGCGTTCCGCAGACAGATCACCGCCGGTGTGTCGATGGGGGCCTTGAAGGAATAATCGCGAGAGCCGAGCACAATACCTGTCCTAAATCAATACGATGTCGACGCCGCTTTAGGCATTCGCGGGTCGGTCCCGTTGCTGTTATTAGAGAGAAATTTGAAGGACGGAGGCCGAATGTGCACCGTCCAAATCTCATAATGCATCATGCAATGGTAATAAAAATGATAAGGTATGGCGGTTTTCGCGGATTATATCGAAAAACGCCTCCACGACCATGGGATCAAACTGATTCCCGCTACAGCGCTTTATTTCTGTCACGGTGTGCGGAGGCGACAGCGCCTTGCGGTAAAATCTGTCGTTGATCATCGCATCGAGACTGTCGGCAAGCGTGAGAATCCTGGAAAAGAGAGGAATCTCTTCCTCTTTCAATCCCTGTGGATATCCCTGGCCATCCCAGCGTTCATGGTGGGCCAAAATCAACTCCGCGAGCTCCGAAATCCCTGCAATCGGCTTTATCAGTTCGTAGCCGATCGCAGGATGTCGTTTGATGTCCTCCCACTCCAGCGCCGTCAGGGGGCCCTGTTTGAAAAAAACAGCATCACTGATGCTCAATTTGCCGACATCGTGCAGGACCCCCAACGCGCCGATGACCGACACATCGTGGGGTGTAAAGCCCATCGTCTTTCCGAGGTCCATACAGACCGCACTCACACGGTGGACATGAGGGAGCATCGCCGGGAAGCGGTTCTGAAGCATTTTGACGATCGCATAGACCGCATACATATCATCGATAACTTCGGTTGTACAATGCTCTGTATCGAGTAGATCTGTTACCTTCGTATAGCAATCAAGCCAGAGTTTGTCCTCCAGGCGGCACGAGGCACACAGTCTGTCAAAAGTCTCTTTGATCGTCGTTGTCTTGAGAATATCTATCTCCCGGCGTATCCGGGCAGCGAGTCGGTTGGTACAGGCATCTGCGTTCCAAGTCTTCTCCCCATCTGCAACTACCCGACCGAAGTTCTTCGCATCCCCATTCTTCATGACACCCCATTCCTACGTTATGATCTTTCTATTCTTGTCATATTTCTATTATGAATTACCTTAATTTTCCATGCTAAAAACATGAAAAAAAAGCAAAAAAAAATGAACGTATTAAATACAAAACATGACCATTGTAAGAAAAAACGTATGTCAGCTCCGCGTCTCCACCGAGGTGATCCCGTGCGATATGGCATATTTTGTGAGTTCGGCGATGCTCTTGAGCCCAAGCTTGTCGGAAATATGCTTGCGGTGGGCGTCGATTGTGTTGACTGTCACGTAGAGAATGGCGGCGATTTCCTTGTTGCTCTTGCCCTCGGCCAGCAGCTGAAGCACCTCGCGCTCACGGCTTGTCAAGGGATCTTTCTCTCCCTGTAAATATTGGCTGAGATTGTCAATGTAATCATCGAGCAGCATTTCCTTTACGGAATGGCTGATATAGCGACGGCCGCTGGTAACCGAGGTGACCGCTTCCAGAAGTTCCTCAAAACTGGCCCCTTTCAACACATAGCCTGCTGCTCCCACCCTGAACATATTCTGGGCGAACTGGCGGTCGGTGTACATCGAAAGGACCAACACTTTCGATTCTGGCACCTTCTCGTGAATCCTCCGCGTCGCCTCAATGCCATTCATACAAGGCATGCCAATGTCCATCAAAACGACATCCGGACGATGTTCAAGGGTGAGGCGTACAGCCTCCATACCATCCTCGGCTTCGGCGACAATGCTGTAGCCATGCTGGCGCTCAAACAACACTCTTAGGCCTTCCCGCATCAGTCTGTGATCGTCCGCGATGAGAATCCTCACCATAGCGCATACTCAATCGATGGGAACGATAAGGTCAATGTGAGAGCCCTCCCCTATCCGAGATTCTATAGTCAGCGCTCCCCCTATGCCCCGAATGCGTTCCCTCACGCTAAAAAGCCCAAAACTTCGGCATGTTGTACTTTTGTCGAGACCGGCTACATCGAAACCAATGCCGTCGTCAACAAGACGAAGCACCATCCGTGAACCTTCGTTCCAAAGCGAAAGCTCCATGCGGCTTGCCCTGGCATGACGGACACAGTTTCTCATCAGCTCCTGGGCGCAGCGGAAAACAAGAATTCTCTCGTCGTCGGGCATGGAGGGAATCTCTTCACCGGTAAACACAAACGCTATGCCATTCTCCCGACATATTTTTTCTCCCTCATCGCGGAGGGCGCTTGACAGCCCGAACCTGTAAAGCAGAGGAGGACTCAAATCAAAAATCATACTGCGGGTTTGTTCTATGGTCCGATCGATAAGATCATACACTGGAGCGAATTCATTGCCGGACAAGGGCCCCGGAGAGGAATAGGATATTGCCTCCAGCTTCATCTTAATCATGGCGAGATTCTGGCCAACCTCATCGTGCAGATAGGAGGCGAATCGTTTACGCTCCCGCTCTTCAATCCGGGTGATCTCCAGAGAGAGTATCCGGAGTTTGTCTTCGCTCCGCTTCTTTTCCGTGATGTCATACATGACCAAACACAGCAGAGAGCGCTCTCCCTGAGGCAAAAAATCCGCGAAGACTTCCATGTCGGCGATTTTTCCATCCGCAGTACGGCATTTGAGAAAAAAACGCCCCTGTTGGGAGGATAATACCTTCTGAAAGTTTTCCTTGATTGAAGCCTCATCGAGCAGCCCTGCATCGCTGATCTTTTTCCCGACGATCTCTTCCTGCGGCCAACCGTAGAATTCAGCTGCTCCTCTGCTCGCCTTCTCAATCTCCATTGTCCACGGATTCGGAAAAATGATTATTGCATCTGTATTGTTGAGAAAATCATCAAGACTGTGCTCATCATACCCGGCAGAAGGTAAATGAGAAGTCTCCCTGCGGGTAGACACCACCTGTCCTCCTTTCCATCCACTTCTCCAGTATTGAATTTATTATCTCTTTCCGTAGGTGACAATTATGGATTTTAATAATTATGCATTGGGAAAAAATGAATGGTGATTTTCATGAGTTGTCCCATATTGCTTGATGATCGTCTTTTCCTGGCGCTGAGGTGATTCTATCTGCGTTATCATCGAAACAATAGGCCGGCATCGAATTATCTCGCCAATTGAGCTCCTGGACGATCAGGGACGCCATAATCGCGACGGGGTACTTCACAGAAGGGGGGTGAGGCTTTGTGTGTAAAGGGTCTTTCGCTCTCTTTCTCGGAGGGGCGATCCGTCCGCCGCCCCTGTGCCGCTTCTACATCGTGTTCCGCAGGCAGATAAGCGTGGGCTTGGAGCGGGCCGCCGGTGAAGTTGGCGCGTAAACCCGCGTAAACGCTATGGAGGCGAGAGCGGACACAATGCCGCTCCAAAAATCAAAACCTTTGACCGCTTCCTTTGCCAGAACCACTGTCAGGATGCCTACCGATGCCGGCCAGTTCTTCTTCTCGGCACCCATGGGCTCAAATACCGGCGTAATCGCCCTGCTCATAAAGGCAGCCCTGGCCATATACCCCGAATCTTCAAGAAGGGGAAGCAGAAAGAACATGACGAATAGCTGCGGAATACAGTTCAGAACCACTTTTCGCGCGCGGTAGCGGAGGATCGGGCCCTGCCTATTTGTCAGAATGCTGGTTTTGCCTGGACATCTGTCCAAGCCAGAGTATCGATGTGACAAGCCTGGGATAGAGCCTCGAGCCCAGGTCTGTCCCGTTTCTGGAATCGACTTGGTCCGTCGCCGCAAAGTCGGCGCTGCCGGTCTTGAGCCAGTGAGCGTGGACCGCGTCTCGCGCCCTACGCTCGTCCCCTATGCCCAGAACCTGCTCTGCCACATACTGGTTCAGGAATATTTTACTGAGCCATGTGTTCCCGCCCGTCGAAGAGAGCTTCCAACCTCCGGATATCTCGTCGATGCATACGCCTGGGGTAAAAACGGTGAGGAAGTGCTGTTTGAGAGCCTTCACAAGGTTCCCGTAGGGACCGTCGGGGCGGACAGCCTCCGGCGCCCCACAGAAACCGGGGTAGGCCAACCCTTCGATCGCCGGGATGATGCAGGAACGATTGTCGCTCTCGAACACGGCCGGGATATACCCTTCAGGGTCGAGCATGTTGCTGGCGATGGTTGCGGCGGCGGCCGTCGCGGCCGCCGAAGCCTCGCGCGATTCCTCGGTCTCTCTCCCGTCGATCCTCTTGAAAAGAGCCTCGAGACAGACAAAAGCCGACCAAGCCTTCACCGCGAGATAGAGGTTGTTGCGTGCCTGCCCCAGACTGATGTCGAGGGAATCATAGGTCGTGATTTCGGCCCCGCCCTCACAGCGATCGGTGTCTCTGTCCATGATTCCGTCGCCGTTCGCGTCGCGCGCAATGAGAGAACTGAGGCATGCGCTCAACCTCTTGCGCTTATTTCTCGCCCAACTCCAACTTTCCGTCAGGTTCGAGTAAAGACAAGCCGAAATCGTCCAGTTGAGCGTCTCCTCGTAACTCATAAAGCTGAAGCAATCCGTCAAACCCGGTATCTCATATACCGATCGTCCGCGAGGCGCGAAACAATTGTCCACTCCCTGATCGTGCACGAAAGCCAGACCCAATGAGTCTTCGTAAGAGGAATACTCTTCCAGAGACTCCAGTTCGTTGCGGAGGGTCCAGGGTGAAAAACGGACCTCCCAGAAAGCCTGGTCTATGACGAGGTCGAGGGTGTTCATCATCTGGTATTCGCCCTCATTGACCACGAAAAGTGGTTCCCCTGTTTCGGACAGGAGGAGTTCGGTGTTCGCCAGATAGCTGTGGGCGGCCTGAGCGATGAGGAAACGGCGGTCTTCCGAGAGAGCGGACGAGTCGAGAAGCTCATCGAGTCTTTGGGCCCTGAAAAGAGACTCTTCCTTTTCGTCGAGAGCATTTTCGAGGACATCCTCGAGATCTTTGAAAAGACAGGTATAGTAGGCATAGGCCCGTCGGCCTGAGGTTATAACGCCATCACGGAATACTCCCAAAGCAATTATGTACTCAGCCTTGCAGCCAGGGGCTACCGTAAAACGCAGGCCCCCTTCGGAGGCCAGACGGCGAAGGGCACGATTGCCGTTGAAGGCGGCATCGATCACGGACCAATCCATCACTTCTTCGACATCAGCGCCGGGGCGTACGGCAAATCCAAAACAGTTGTCAGACGCCATACCGAGCAAAGCCCCGTCGGTAGAATCCGAGAGAGGCCGGCGGATTCCCTGCATACCAAAGAGACCTGTCATCGGCCCCCCGCCGCCGCTGTTGTCGAATGAAAGCCGAAGAAGCATGGAAGGCCTGAAGACTGAACGGGCCGAAGCTCGCGTCACCTCTTTCGGATCGGGGATCTCTCCGAAAAAGGAGAATACACGGAAGTCCATCAAGTTCGTGTGCCATTCTTCGCCCGACAGATATACACGGCGTTCTATCTCATAGGGTTCAAAACACAGGGCGCGCTTATAGCTCCCGTCTGTGTCCTGAAGCGATTCACTTTGATAATACGCGGCGGCTCCAAGGCCATACCTTCTTCCCGAAGAAAAAGGAAGAAGGTGGGGCTCTTCCCGACCCACACGATAACCAACAAACAAGCCCGTCTCGGGAGGGCGAACATCCCCGAGGACAATACCGGCTCCCCGTCCAATGCGGCCAAGCACGAGTGAGGAATACGCGCCCCATATGCCATGCAAAGAATAGTAATCTATCTCTTGTTTCCGTGATTCCATCGATCTGATTCCCCATAGGCTTCACGCGGATCAGCGTGATGATGCATGTGTCTAGGATACTCCGAGGACGCTGGTATGCTTAGCGGAATTTTCGCCATTTTGACCATCGGCCTTTTTACCTAAGCCCTAAAGGTTCTTACGTACGAGAGGTCCACTCGACAGCAAACTTTCGCAGATCGGCGGCCGAAGGCAGATAGAGTTTTTCCTTGATGTGATCCCTGTAAGCGTTCACTGTCTTCACCGAGATGCCGAGCTTCTCCGCTATCTCTGTGGCTCCGTATCCCTTCCCAATGAGGGTAAAGACTTCCAGTTCGCGGTCAGAGAGCCTGCTCACAGGGTCAGGGTCAGTGTTCCCTCCTACGAAACCCGTGAGCAAACGCTCTCTCAGCTCCTCACTCACCGCGATGCGGCCAGAGAGAACTTCTGTCACCGCCTTGAGGAGAATCCCTGGATTCTGGTGCTTCATGACAAAACCGCGGGCACCCGCCTTGAGCGCCCGTTCACCGTAGAGATTCTCCTCATGCATCGATACGACGAGGACAAGCGTCTGTGGATATTCGCTTTTGATGAAATGCATAAGGTCCAGGCCACTCTGTCCCTGAAGGGAGATGTCCACAATGGCAAGACGAGGCTTCTTGGAAGCCAAGAGCTCGATGGCCTCCGGCACGCTGCCCGCTTCCCCCACGCACTCGAGACGCAGTTCTTCAGATATAAGGGTCGTCACCCCCTGACGATAGAGCGGATGATCGTCCACAACGATAAAAGTCGGATGTATTGACATATGCTACCTCGCGACCCTGCACGTGACCGTCGTTCCTGTCTCCTTCGATCGGATCCGGAGCTCGCCGCCTATTACGCTGGCCCTATATTTCATGATCTGCAAACCCATCCCTCCTTCCTCGTGGGCCCCCTGGGGAATACCTTCGCCATTGTCGGTCACTTCCACCGTAATGTTCTCGCGGTCCATGTAGAGGCCTACCCTGATCTCCGAAGCCTTCGAATGCTTCAGTGCGTTGCCGAGAGCCTCCTGTACTATTCTGAAAAGGTGAAAGGCTTTTTGGGAATCACGGGCACAAAAGCCTCTTGTCATCTCAAGTTTGATTGCGGTCTTCCGTCCCTTTCGGGCGGCGGAGATCAGAAGCTCGATCGCGGAGACAATACCTTTGGCTTCGAGTTCGACGGGGTACAAACCACGGGCCATGTCTTTCGCCTTGACCGCGGTTTCACCCGCCTGCCGCGCTATGGCCGCGGCCTCCTGGCTCTCAGCCTTGAGGCCGGCGCGGACCAATCTCCCTTCCAGTACCGCCGCCATAATCCCAAGCACCGCGATATCCTGACAGAGATTGTCGTGGATGTCGCGTCCTATGTCGCCCATGATGAGATTGGAGATACTGAGGAGTTCCCGTTCCAGTTCTTTTCTTCTTGTGATTTCCTCCATGAGGCGCTGGTTGGCGGCTGAGAGCTCGAGAGTTCTGAGACGGACGTTCTTCTCCAGCTCTTTTTCTCTGTCCTTTTCGGCGGCCATGAGGATGGCACCCTTTATGGCACTGGATACCTGGTCCCGGAGCGCGACATACATGCGGCGATCCGTGGAATCGGCGGTACAGACGAGGTATCCGAGGCGGTCTTCGCCGAAACAGAGAGGTTCGCAGACATAGGCCTTCCAGTCGTCGGGGAGCCTTCCGGGGATGAGCTCGGCCGTTCTGAAGCGTATTCCCTGCGGGGAAAGAATGTGGACATTGTCACTCACGGCGGAGAGCATGAGTTTCGACCACTCGGGCGAAGAGCCTTTCGCCTCAAAAAGGCTGAGCCAGCATCCGCTTATACCAAGTTCCCGAACATCATGGGCTATCTCTTTAAGGATGTCTTCCATTCCGAAGGACGATACGAGGGAGGATTCTATGTCCCTCAATATCGCCGCGCGCCGTTCCGCGAGGAGCCGACTGGACGCAAGGTAACGGCACTCTCCCTCGGCAATCGTAAGAAGGGCCTCATTCTTCAAGTCGGCGGGGACGACCCGGTTTCTCAGACGTCCCGGGTTTCTGCCCGCATGTATCTCCCGCTTGACAGCGATGGAGATAGGCTGAATTCCTCCTATGGCAACCTCGTCATCAGGGAGCAAGGTCTCTTCCGATTCGGGCGAGTAGGGGCATCCGCAGGATTCTCTCGTGATAAAAGAGACAGGAAGACGAACCTGAGGCTCCTCGGCAATCAGACCGAGCTTGGCCGCCAGACGACGCACCGCCAGCCGCCCGAGCGCGGCGGTCGGCTGGCGGACCGTCGTGAGAGGGGGTGTGGAAAAACGGCTGTCTTCGGTATCGTCAAAACCAGTAAGGGAGACATCCCCCGGGACATCGAAGCCTCTGGCGGAGAGAGTCGAGAGAGCGCCGAAGGCCATAAGGTCATTGGCGGCCACTATGGCATCGATTCCCAGCTCCTCTGGTCTGTCTTCCAACGTATCAAGAAAAGCCGCCATCCTCTCCCGGGCGTCTTCTTCCGTGAAATCACCGTAAATAACCTCAGGCCTTGCTTCAGGCAGAAGCAGTCTGAGGCTCGAAAGAAATTCCGCTTTCCGGGCCTCCGATTCGAGGTGCTCTTTGGGCCCGGCAAGAAAAAGGAAGCGCCTTCTGCCGTGAACATGAACCAGGTGCCGGACTATCGACCTCATGCTGCCCGAAGAATCGACACAGACGCTGGCTATGCCGGGATACTCAATCCCTATCGTGACAAGGACCATATGGCCGAACTTTCTGAGGAAGGCCATCTGCTCTTCGGACGAGATATACGTCCCGATGACGTTTGACATGACGATGAGGCCGGCTATATCGCTTCTCTCCGCCAAGTCGAAGGCAATATTGTCGAGCGCTTCGTAGCCGACGGGACTGCTTATACGCTGCCCGCCAAAAAAAACGAGAGAGGCGCCCAGTTCCTCCGCCGCGGCCGACGCACCCATCCACACGGCATGCTGGTAAGCTTCATCGAAGCGGGCTGCGAGGAACCCGATTGTCGGTCGCTGCTTCGACCTTCTCTCGCTTCCTGCGTGCATACTCATTTTAGGATACTACCGCCCCCTGCCCCTGTCCACACATACGGCTTCTAGGAAAACGGCCCTGCAGCGCCGACAGGTGTATCGCATACCGTTTACGTCATTCTTTTATAGCGCCGGCCAGAGTCCCCCTGATGATCCATCGGTGTCCGATGATGTAGAGAATGACGGTGGGCGCTGCCGATATAATGGCCGCGGCGGCGTACCTTGGCATCCTGTCCGTCCCGTAGGCATTCAGGAAGGAAGCCACGCGGAGCTGCATCGTAAAATTGTTCTGATTGGTCAGGAGAATGAGACTGAGCAGATAATCATTCCATGCCCCGATAAAGACGAGGAGCATGGCGAGAACAGTCGCGGGTTGCGCGAGGGGCAGCATGATTCTGAAAAGAACCACCCAGTGCCCCGCGCCATCGACCCGGGCAGCCTCGGCCAGTTCATTCGGCAGACTCCTAAAAAAGGAGCGGTAAATCAAGGTCCAGAAAGGTATGCCAAAGGCCGCCATAGGCAGGAAAAGGCCATAAAGAGTATCGTTGAACTTGAGCGCTACCTCCATCTTGTAGAGAGGCACAAGTACCATCTGTACAGGTATGAAGTAGCCGATAAGAATTAAATAAAAGAGCACCTCCGTGACGCGGCTTTTGTAGCGCGCGAAAATGTAGCCCGCCAGTGCTGCGGGGGGGATGGTACACGCTATGGATCCGATACAGACAATGAGCGTATTGAGCAGTCCCTTATCTATTCTCACTGCCTTCCAGGCATCTATAAAGTTTTTAACCTGGAACGACTTGGGCCACGCCCAGGGATGATACGCAAACTCAAGCTGGGTTTTGGCGGCAAAAAGAACGGGGATAATAAAAGGGAATATGGTAAAGAGCGCGAAGAGGCAAAGTATGACAGTGACGATGATCTCGGTCGTGCCGTGGCGTCGTCTTTTTAGCCTGCGATACCGGGTTTTGTCCTGTTGGGCAGCCGCTGTATTCAATTCGCCCATATTATTCGTCCTTTCTCTTGCCAAAGGTGAACTGGAGGATCGTAAAGACCAGGGAGAGAATGAAAATCACCACACCGATGGCGGCCGCCTTGCCATAGTTCCAGTTGATAAAGCCGTGACGGTAGAGGCTTATACCCAGAGTACTCGTGGCATATCCCGGCCCCCCCGTCGTCATGAGGTAGGGAAGATCGAAAAGCTTGAGACTCCCTACTGTACACAGCACGGCGCAGATGCGTATCGCGTAGTTGAGGTCAGGAAGAACGATACTCCAGGCATAACGCAGGGCCGAGGCACCGTCCAGCTCGGCCGCTTCGCGCAGATCGCGCGGTATCTGCTCCATTCTCGCCATAAAGTAAATAATATAGAAGCCTGAATAGGCCCAAGTAGCGATGATAAACACAGACCAGAACGCGAATTTCGGGTTGCCTAAAAAATCCGCGGAGGCGAGCCACTTCCAGCCGAGCACCTTGCCGATCGTCACCAGAATACCGTAATTAGGCGCGAAGACCATCTTCCCCAGCATGGCGGTGATCGCCGAGGGCAAAATATTGGCCAGATAGAAGATCGCCCTCAGGGTATTGCTCATCCTGTTCGAATAGTACGTGAGCCCGAAAGCAATAAAGAAAGAGAGGGGAAGCTGTATCACAATGCTCCAGAAAGCCCAGGAGAACACATGCCTCAGACCTGCCAGGAATTCCTCATCCGCGAACAGTTTCCTGTAGTTGTCGAGTCCGACGAACACCTCGTCGGACAGCCCGGAGGTTTTCATCTGCGATATTCTGAAGGTTTCGACGATTGGATAATAGAGAAAGACCGCGAGAAATAAAAGCGCCGGCAGGATACAGAAAAAGATGAACAAGGTTCTTCCGGGCTCTCGTCGAGGGACTCTCTTCTTCGCTGCGAGCCGTACTGTATCAGCCGGAACAACCTTCGCCATCCATACCCTCCACCACTTAAAATTATACTACAGCTCTCCCCCGATATGGGGTAAATCTTAAAAAGGCAGTGTAGAGAAGCAAGAGGGCGCGGTTTCCCGCGCCCTAATTTTTTAGATTTTTTTTATTTTTTTACAGGACCCATATTCTCGATGCAGAGAGCCTCGAAGGAGGTGAGGGCTTTCTTCACATCGGCCTCGGGCAGGAAGAAGCTCTGGATCGTATCGTTGAGCGGGGAAGTCACCGAGGGAGGAAGATCCTGGTCCCACCAGAAGGTGACCGTTTTGGCGGACGCGAAGACGGCGGAAGCCTGGGCGGTCAAGCTGGACTTTGCCTTAACGCCAGGAACTGAACAGATGCGTCCCGGATCTGACTGACAAGCCTCAACGCTCATGGCATACTTCATGAACTTGACCACGGCATCTTTTTTGGAAGCAGCCACTTTGGTGGCGGCAAACCCGATGTCTGTCATTCCCATGATGTCGGCTGCCGTTCCGACTCCGCCCGACTTGAACGTGGGGAAAGCATAGAATCCCAGGGTTTGGTCGGTAAATTCCGGATTGGAGTACTGCGCGCACATCCACGATCCGGTAATATGCATGGCCGCCTTGCCCGTAGCCATGAGCTGCTGGGCATCACCGTAGCCCTCGCCCAATGGGGTGGCGCCAAAATAACCTTTTTTGATCCAGTTCTGGTAAAGCTGGGCTGCCTTGATGAATGGATCGGAATTATACGCAAGCTTTCGGGCCGAGGCTTGGGCCGAGGCATCGCCGCCATAGCGGTTCGTCAGGTACATGTAGAGAGCAAGCGCCGGCCATTTATCCTTTTCGCCGCAGGCAAAAGGCTGGACACCCTTGGACAAAAGAGTGTCGCAGACCTTGTCGAACTCTTCGATGGTCGTAGGGACTTTCAGATTGTAGGTTTTGAAGATGCCTTCATTTGCGAAAATGCCGGCTACCGCGAAGAAGGGAGCTACTCCGTATATCTTGCCTTTCCATGTCATTGCCTGCTGTGCGGCAAGGCTTCCGGGCACCGACTTCAGCTCAGCCGTCAAGTCGAAAAGATTCCCGGCATCCGCGTACCCCCCCATGACCGAGCCTCCCCAGGTCTGGAAAATATCGGGGAGACCAGAGCCCGAGGCCATCGTGATCTTTGTCTTATCCATGAGCCCTGGATCGCCGAGCGCCACGTAGTCAATCTTTATGTCGGGATATTTGGCCTGGAATCCCGCGATGAGGTCTCTCACATAGAGATGGTCGGCCGAATCATCGGGGATATCTCTACCCCAGATCGTCAATGTCACATTGGCGGCGAAAAGCGAAGGTGCCGCGATCAGGCCGAATAGAAGACAAGCTAAAACAAAAACATTAAATTTCTTCATGCGTGTTCCTCCAGTTTCTGCAAATAAACACAAGCGAATACCACTCGTTCTCTTAAGTACCTTACTATTCATTTTTTGATACCGAAATAGGGTAAATGCCGCATTGCGGGGTAGGATATTTTACCTATATTCTTCTTCTATGCAGAAGAAACCAATAATTGTCGTTGTCGATGGACTGGGCGGAGGAATCGGGTCTCAGTTGTGCGCGAAGGTCCGGCAGGTGTTCGGACAGCGCGTCGAAATTTTTGCTCTCGGGACTAATTCCTCGGCTACGGAGCAAATGCTGCGGGCGGGAGCGGACCGGGGAGCGAGCGGCGAGAACGCGATACAAGTGTCCGTTGGTCAGGCACAGGTCATTCTCGGTCCGATCGGCATAGTCCTTCCCGATTCCATGATGGGAGAGATAACGCCGGCGATAGCTCAATCCGTCATGCGGGCAGGCGGCAAAAAGGTACTGCTTCCAGTAAGCCAACCACATTTCATCCTTGCAGGAGTACTTCCTTCTTCACTCTCGAAGTGCATCGACGAAGTGGTGAGTCTCCTTGCTTCCGAGCTTGCCGGCATGCTAGAATTTGAACAGAAATAATTGAGAAAAGCCTTCAGCCTGAAGACTGAAGCCCGCGGCCTGCCCGCGGTTCGTCTGGTATGAATGCGCGCGTGAGGCGTTGCCTCTTGGCGCCGCGTTGAGACCGAAGTGTTTGAAACACCTCATATGGCGTGCGCGAAGCCTGCCTGTATTTCTTAAATTCCGAGGAATTTTTCCATGACCGCCCGACATTCTCATCATGGGATACAGGTTCTGCTGACACTGTTCTGCCTGCTCGCCATGCCGCTCGCCGCGCAGGAACAGCCTGTCATCGCCTCCACGTCGTGGGTACAGGCTTTCGTCCTCGCCGCCGGAGCGAAAAACGTGGTGACGATCGCTCCTTTCGAACTTCAACATCCCCCTGAATACGAGATTAAACCTTCAGATCTGCTCGCCGTTCAACACGCGTCACTGGTTGTCTATTCCGGCTACGAAAAATTCGCGAAGAAGCTCGCGGAAACGGCTCAAAACAAAAACCTCAGGGTAATCTCGGTCTACACCGACAACGTGCCCTCCACCATCATCGCCGAATCGAAAAAAATCGCGGAAGCATTGGGAACGACCGAGGCACAGGTACAATGGGCACAGTCCTTCATAGCCTTTACGGAAAACCTGCGTTCCGAGGTCGCCTCCTCGCTGCCGGACAAGAGAGTCGTCGTGCAGGCCTACATGAAGACTTTCGCGGAGTGGCTGGGGCTCGACGTCGTGGGGACCTTCGGCCCCGGAGAACCTTCGCCGGCGGTCGTCCTCGATTTTATAAAGAAGAAACCGGCCATGGTGCTGGACAACTACCACAATCCTGGAGGCAAAGCCCTCGCCGAAAGCCTCGGCGTGCCGTACGTGCTCCTCATCAATTTCCCCGGCAAGGGAGGCACGCGTACGATAGAGGACGTCTTCCTTTACAATGAAAAGGCCATTCTGGGACAAGATGGAAGATAGGATAGTGATAGGCGCCCCAAGCAACGTGAAAGACAGCATGGACTCCGGCACGGCAGATGAAGCCACGCGCGACTGTCCGTCCGTCCTTTCGGCGGAGGCGCTTTCCATAGGGTATCGCCGCGCCGACCCGGTCGTGCGCGATATCTGTGTTGGATTCCCCGCGGCGGTGCGGAGAGCGGGAACCGGGAGAGAAAAAAAGCGGGATAATGTCCTTGGCTTTGTCGGCCCCAACGGCGCCGGCAAGACGACGCTCCTCAAAACCTGCCTCGGCCTTCTGCCCCCTCTCGGCGGAGAACTCCGCCTCCTGGGCGTCGATACCCGCAAGGCCCGTTTTTCGGAGACCCGGAAGAAGCTGGCATACATCCCACAAAATCGGCCGGAGGGAAGCGCGGGACAGCTGCGGGTCTCGGTGCGCGAGGCCGTATCGTTCGGAAGGCTGGGGCGGCGCGGCTTGACCGGCCGCTTCGACCGCGCCGACCGCGAGGCGGTGGAGGAGGCCATTTTCTACTGTGGCCTCGAAGACCTTGCCGACAAGGCGGTCCAGGACCTTTCGGGAGGGCAGTTCCAGCGGGTAGCGATCGCGCGCGCCATGGCGGCGGAACCGGCGCTCTATCTGTTCGACGAACCCGGCTCCTCCCTCGACGAGGAAGGACAGACCGCCATGCAAAGCCTCATACTTTCCCTGGCCGAATCGGGGATTCCCCTGATCATCGTCACGCACGACCGCGCGCTCATGGCCTTGTGCGACGCGGTACTCCTCTTCGAGAAAGGGGCCGCGAGGCTTCTCGACGCCGGCTCCTTCCTCGCGGACATGGCGGAGCGCGGCACATGAGGGAACTCTTCCAGATTCCGGCCTTCAGCCGGGCGATCGTCGCGCTGTTCGCATGCGGAATCGCGTTCCCCCTGCTCGGGATATACATACTCTCATTGGAACTTATACCGGTCCGGTTCGGCGTGATGCACCTGTCGCTGCTCGGCGCGACGGCCGGCCTCATGTTCGGCGTCGATCCTGTATTCTTCGCGATGCTGTTCTCCGTCGCCGGAGGATTTGTCATCGCGGGATTGAGTTCGCGCGCGTCGGGCGGCAGCTCGGGAGGCGCCATGGCTCTCCTGATGACCGCCAGTCTTGGCATTGTATTCATTCTGTTCTACAAGACCAACATCCATGCCATCGAGGCCTTCAATCTTTTCTGGGGCAATGTTCTCGCCCTCGACAAAGTCGAAGTCCTGCTCGTCCTGATCGTCTCAGCCCTGATTCTGGCCAGTACCATCCGCTTTCTCAGACCGATCTCTGCGGTACTTTTCGACAGGGAGACGGCGTTCGCCTTCGGCTTTCCGTCGACGGTCGTGTACACCGGAATTCTGGTAATGGTCTGCGCGGGCATCGGCCTCGGCATACGGATCACGGGAGCGCTCATGGTCGACGCGGTGACGCTGCTTCCCGCGCTTGCGGCCCAGTCTCTCAAAAAAAACTTCAAGCCCACAATGCTTCTTGCGTCGGTCTTCGGCGTGTGCATCAACCTGGGAGGCTTCGCGCTCGCCGTCGTTTTCGACCTGCCGACGAGCCCCGCCATCATCGTCGTGGGCAGTGCCGTGGTCCTCGGCTGCAGGCTCGTCGTCCGTCTTCAAAAAAAAGAAAACCGGGCCTCGGAAAATGCCGAGTCTTCCCTTTTTCGGCATTGACTTGGCCGCCATTTGCGCTATCATCGAAAGTATGAACCAACATGAAATTACGTCGCCCATCGAACTTTTGGACGACCAGGGACACATCACCGAAGAGGGGTGGGCCCGGCGCCAGCTGTGGCGCTATGACCGCTCGCGCATCAAGGCGCCATGGTGCCGGATCAAGGAATGGGACTACTATTGCGTGCTTTCGCAGAAACGCGAGTACGGCATTGCGTTCACCGTGTCGGATTTGGGGTATCTCGGGCTGTCAAGCATTATCTGGCTCGATTTCGCCAAACGTACGTTCACACCGATCGACAGCTTCAAACTGCTGCCCAGGGGGAAAACAGGATTCTCCTCTACCTCATCGCGCGGCGATCTCAGGTACGAAGATAAGAAACTCGCCATCTCCTACATACTCGGTGAGGACCAACGCCGCATTGTGGCGCGATGCCCGTCCCTCGGCGATGGCAGAGAATTGCAGTGCGATCTGACGCTCGCGCAGGACCCTGCCGCGGACAGCATGAACATCGCCACATCATGGAAGGAGAACAGGCGCGCCTTTTACTACAACCAGAAAATCAACTGCATGCCCGCGCGCGGCGAGGTCACGATCGGGGAGGAGCATTACCCCTTCGAGCCCGGCGATTCCTTCGGTGTGCTGGATTGGGGACGCGGCAATTGGTTCTATAAAAATCGTTGGTACTGGGGCTCGGCGTCAGGCTTACATGAGGGCGTCCCCTTGGGCTGGAATATAGGATATGGATTTACCGACAGGACCCCCGCCTCCGAAAACATGATCTTTTACGACGGCAAAGCCCACAAGCTCGAGGAAATCACCTTCCACATCAACCCAAACGACTACATGGCTCCGTGGAATATCACGAGCAGCGATGGACGATTTGAAATGAAGTTCGAGCCCGTGCTGAACCGCCACAGCGCCACAAAAGTGCTCATGATATCCTCGATCCAGAACCAGCTCTTCGGGTATTATTCGGGCCAGATCATTCTCGACGACGGCCGCGCGCTCAAGATCGACAAATTACTCGGCCTTGCCGAGGATGTACAGAACAAGTGGTAGCCACCAGTACAGACGATGAACATCACGGTTGAATATGTAGGCTTTTTGAAACTCGAAGGAATAAAGTCAGGATCTGTCCTCGAATTTCCCGAGGGGACCACCGCGGCGGGTGTTCTGGACGGCTTCGGCCTGACCGGCTCGTACCGCAAATACATCGTTCCCATCGTAAACAGCGAACGTTCGCCCCAGGAAAGAGCGCTGAAGGACGGAGACCATCTCTTCATCTACCTGCCGGTCGGCGGAGGCTGACTGTGGCTAATACGCCCTCTGTGTCTCCACCGGCCGCGCACGCCGCCACCCCCGGATGGCTCTCCCGCAACCCGCCGGCCCTGCGCGACATCGCCGGCAGGCGCGTGGGCATCATCGGCCTGGGAGGGCTTGGTTCGAACATCGCCATAATGCTCGCAAGAGCGGGCGTACCCTCGCTCAGGCTGGCCGATTTCGATTCCGTCTCGCAGGAGAACCTCAACCGGCAACATTATTTTCCTCATCACCTCGGCCAGAAGAAAACCGAAGCCCTCGCCTCAGAGCTGCGGGCGCTGAGCCCCGCAATCGCGCTCGACCTGTGGCGCCGCGAGGTCGAGGAACGCGATCTGGAAGCCTTTTGCGCGGGCTGCGATGTCGTGGTCGAAGCCGTGGACGAGGTGGCGACAAAGGCCATGATTCTTTCGTGGTTCATGAAGCGCGGCGCGGCATCCTGGCTCGTCACCGCGTCCGGGGTGGGCGGCCTCGGACCCGCCGCCCCCATCCGCACGGTTCGGCTCGCCGACCGAATCGTCGCCTGCGGAGACTTTGAAACCTCCTCGGAAGGGGAAAACGGCGTCTGCGCTCCCCGCGTCATGCTTGTCGCGTCACACCAGGCGCTGGCGGTCCTCCGGATTCTGGCGGGGATAGAACGCTGAAACAAATTCTTAAAGGGGGTATCGCAATGATCGAGAAAGTACATCAATTCAGCCGTATCGATAGCGGTGTCATGGAGAAAATCATCGACGAGGATCACGTGAACATCAATCATATCATCGTGGCACCGAGCGCTGCGGTCCCCGTACACGTCGCAAATTCCCACGTACACCAGATCGTCATCCGGGGCACACTGAGTCTCAGCCTCGAAGACGGCCCCGAACACAACTACCCCGCGGGCAACATCGTCGCGGTCCCCTTCAACACTAAAATGGCCATACGCAACGGAGGAATTGAACCGCTCGAATTTTTCGTGGTCAAATCTCCGAACCCGCGCTCCATGCCACCGACAAAGAAAATCTGAGGCCCTGTTTGGGCTAGACATGAGTATCGAACAGCCGCCACTCTTACCCAGCGACTATTCCAGAGACCGCACGATCTCCTCGCGCTCCCTGAAACAGGAGACTGTCTTGCGGACAAGCTCATCCATGATCGCAACATTGCAGGAACTATTCGAGAGAACATAGGGGTCGGGGAAAGGACCCAGTGGCTCCGGCGTAAGGAAACGGCCTTCCTGGTTCATGCCCGCGAGGTATGAGGCCATGATGACAGTGTCGAGATCGAGGTTGGCCGTCCCCAGGGCATCCCTGTTCGTGTCGGCGAGGTGGAGATTCGCGAGTCTGTCCCCAGCCAGAAGGATGGCCTCGCCAATGTTGCTCTCTTCGAGAGACATATGATAGACATCGCCGTTGATATGAGCGATAGCCGGATGCCCGACGACCTCGAGGTAGTGGATGGCGTCGGATACCGTGTGGACCAGGCTGACTTCGCTGGCGCGAATAGGCTCTATCGCGGCCCTTATTTTTGTCTTGGCGAAATCGTCTCCGCAGCGGCGGAGCGCCTCCGCCGAACGCTGCACCTCCGATGTATCCTTGGCGACGGGCCGGCCCACGGCGGTCGGCACCACAATGAGATAGCGCGCGTCCTCCTCGGCGAGGAAATCGAGCTCCCGGCGGATATAATCTATCGCGTTCTGCCTGACATACGCGCTCGGGCTGGAAAGATCGTTATCTTGTGAAAACATGCCGCAGGCACCGGAAACCCTGACGCCCCCCGCGGCGAGCGCGGCGGACAGTTCGCGGGAACGAATCCCCGAATCTTTCGTCCAGTGATCGCCTTTGAGCTCTACATACCGGATATCGTTCCGGACCAATCGGTCAAGGCTCGCCCCGATCGGTTCCAGACCGAACATCCAAATACTCCATGAAAGATCTATCCTTCGGCTAAAAAACGCGGGGTTCGCGCGCTTGGCATGGAGATACCGGAGCCGTATCTCCGCATTCTTCTTCTCGAAATTCTGAACCTTGCTGATAGCTGAAGCGCTCTTGTCTGATACCGTCATTGTTATTCGCTCCCTTATGGATGGCATAAAATCTTACATACTGGCCTTACCGTTCCGATTGCTCAATGCACTCACGGCCACCGCGAGAATTATCAGCGCTCCAGTGGCAAGCTCCTGAAGATAAGGGCTAGCTTGGAGCATATTGAGGCTATTGGAAATCAAGCCCATCAGCAAAACCCCAAGGAAAGTCCCCAATATGCCACCCTTCCCTCCGCTTATGGGTGTACCTCCTATAACTACAGCACCAATTGCCTGCATCTCTATTCCCGCCCCCGTAGATGCCCCTGCTGCCCCAATCCTGGAAAGAAGCATGGTAGCCGCGATGCCCACCAGGGTCCCGTTGATGATGAAGAACAGCATCTTGGAACCTTTGACATTGATGCCGGAGAGATAGGCGGCCTGGGAATTGCTGCCGATGGCGTACACTCGGCGGCCAAATCGGGTTAATCTCAAGATGAAATAGACAACAAGATAGACGATGACTCCGAGGATGAACATCAGTGGAACAACTCCGAAGACCCGGGTGGATCCAAGAAAAGAAAATTTGCCAAAAATAGTTTGTAAAGTCGCAGAAGTAAGAGCCAGGGCAATACCTTTGAAAATGCTGGAACTCGCCAATGAGGTAATAAATGAAGGGGCATGAAATACAATCGAGGTAAACCCGACAAAGGCGTCGCACAGGATCGCTATCAACATACCGCATGGTACGACAACCCAGATGGGGACACCGGCTTTGATCATCATCGCCATGACCGACGCGCTCAAGCCTATGATAGAGCCGACGGAAATATCGAAATTCCCGGAGATGATCATGATAGCCGCGCCGGATGCGACGACGCCCAGCGTCGATATCTGTTCAAAGATATTGATGATATTCGCCAGACGGAAGAACCTGGGATTTATGATACCGGTCACCACTGAGATGACAATGATGACCACCAGCAGCGTGAACCATTGCGTATGTAGAATCTTGTGCAGTTTTCCATTCTTCATGAGGCGCTCCATTTATTTATATTCCAATAAAATCATGGATCAAATCTTCTTCCGTAATGCCCTGATTGTCCAAGATTTTGATGAGCCGGCCCTCCCGCATGATCCCTATCCGGTCGCTCAGGGAGAGCAGTTCGGGCATATCGGAGGAGATCATGATGATGCTCTTGCCCTTTCGGGCAAGCTCGATGATCAGCTTATATATCTCTTCTTTGGCACCAATGTCGACGCCTTTCGTCGGTTCGTCGAAGATGAACAGTGTGGCGTCGTTCAAGAGCCAGCGGCCCAGCACGGCCTTCTGCTGATTTCCTCCGCTCAGGCTGATCACGGGCTCTTCGGTGTTGTCTACCGCGATATGGAGTTTATCTATCATGCTCTTTGCCAGGCGGCTTTCTTTTTTCCGCTTGAGCAGGCGATTTTTGCCGAATTCAGTATTGAGAATGACAATATTGTCTTGCACGTCCATGGAATCAAATAACGCGTATTTTTTGCGATCTTCGGTAATAAAACAGATTTTATGCTTGATCGCGTCCTTGGGGCTGTGGATGAAAAGTTCCTTTCCATGTATGAATATCTTGCCCGCGTCCTTTTTGACCATCCCGAAAATAGCCGCCGCGAGCTCGCTGCGCCCGGAACCGACAAGCCCCCCTATGCCAAAGACTTCTCCGGCCCTCACGGTAAGACCGACGTTTTTGACGGCGTCTTTCCAGCTGATATTCTCGACCTGTATCTGCTCAGCCCCTATCGGCACCCGCTCGCGCACGAAAAACATGGAGGCATCGCGGCCGACCATGTTGTGGATCACGAAATTCACATCGATATCGGCGCGGGGATACAGCCCGACTTGTTCTCCGTCCTTCAATATAAGAATGGTGTCGCCAACCTCGAATATTTCCTCCAGATAATGGGAAATATAGATAATGCCGAGTCCTCGTCCTCTCAGATCATGGACAAGCTGCATGAGGGAGCGGGTCTCCTCGACTCCCAGGGAACTTGTCGGCTCGTCCATGATGAGCACACGGGCATCCTGATGAAAGGCTTTTACTATCTGCAGATTCTGTTTCTGCGCCGCCGAAAGGTCCTCCACAAGCATTTTCTCGTCGATGTCGATATGGAGCATGTCCAGAATCTGTCTGGCTTTCTTATTCTGAGAATCCGAATCGATCACAAGGGGAAACCGCCCAAGAGTCTCGTTTCCCAAAAAGATGTTGTCCGAGACGGAAAGAGAGTCTATCAGTTCGACATCCTGGTAGATTGTCGCGACGCCCAGCCGCATCGATTCGCGGGGACTCAAGGCTGAATACGTGCCGTCATGAACGCCGATGATACCCGAATCCGGCCTGATCGCTCCGGAGAGTATCTTGATCAATGTTGATTTGCCCGCGCCGTTTTCTCCCACAATGCACAAAACTTCACCTGAGTGAAGCTCAAAGGAGACTTTATCGAGGACACAGTGGCCCCCATACGTCTTGCTGAGCTGTTTCGCTGAAAGAATTGGCTCGTTATTAGTCACAAAGTTCCTCTGCATTAAATAAACCGCAAAGGGCCGATCCTTGGAAGATGCGCCCTTTGCGGCTAATTTACGACTCTAGAAAACCATTGGGCTCAGGACATCAATACATGCCATTGAACTGCGGGAAGTACTTTGCCGTCAGATTCTTCCACACAGGATCGACATCCCAGGGCACAACCTGCATCTTATCATCGATATTGCTCGGGGTGATCGCGGTGTTCGGCAACAGGAGCTGCTGGTTCAAGGTCTTGATTTTGCCGGTCTTGTTCGCGTGCAGAGCCAGGAAAGAAACCATGCCTTCCCAACCCGGCGAAGTCGAGATCGAGTACGCGATGCCGCCCTGCTTGATCAGGTCGATTCCGTAGGGAGCGCCATTGGTGGTCATCACCTTGATCGGGTTGTTGAGAACGCCGGCAGCCTTGAGCACGCGCACGACCGCCGCGCCCATCTCGTCGTTGAAGACAAAGAGCAGGGAGAATTTGGTCCCGGACTGGACCAGGTCCTGCGCGGCGTTGGCCGCGACCGTGGGATCATATTTGCCATCGCGGATAGCCACGATCTTGTTCTTCCCAAGCTTCTCGACCGTAGGCTTGAAGCTGCTCATGAACATCTGGACAGGAACATGCTCGGACAATCCCGTGATTACGGCGATATCCTGGCCCGGGAACTGTTTCGCGGCGTACTCGGCGACATTTTTCCCCATGCCGACCCAGTCGAAATCTATCGCGGCCACGACATCATACCCGGACTTGAGGACGAGCCCCACGTTATCCGTTACGACGAGCGGTATCTTGGCCGCCGCGCACTTCTGGGCGGCGATGTTCGCTCCATTCTGATTAAACGTGAACACGCACATCCCGTCGACGCCCTGGTTGATGAGGGAGTCGATATTCGCGATTTCCGTCTCCGGGTTATAGTTCGAGTTCAGCACAATGACTTTCGCCCCCGCGAGCCCGGCGGCGTACACGAAGCCGTCGACATCCTTTTTGTACCATGTGTCGGGGCCCGGCGTGACATAGCCGTACACATACTGTTTCCCCGAAGACTGTGCCGTGGCGGGGACGATTCCTCCCACCACCATGAGCGCAGCAATCGCCACAATTAGCAGCTTTCTAGACATACTAACCTCCTATAACCTAAAAGAATTAGCGCTCTTCCACGATATTGAGCGCTTTTAGGGTGCCGCGTAACCATTCAAGAGAACGCTCTATCAGCGGGCCTCCCTGGCCTTCGCATTCAAGACTCAGCGTCCCCGAATAACCATAATCCCTGAGCGATGCGAGAATCCGCCTTATGTTCTCGGCATTGACTCCGTCCCCGATCGCGCTGTGGCTTATCCCGATGCCGGTCGCCTTGCCCCGTGAGGCGTCGGCCAAACTTTTCGACACATCCTTGATGTGCACATGCCTAATCTTGGGCAGAACCCGCTTGCAGAAAGCCACGGGATCATTCCCCGCGATGAATGAGTTTCCCGTATCGAAATTGATGCCGAGGCGGTCCGATTTCGTAAAATCGAGCATTTTTTCGATCATGTCGGGGTTGGTGGTGAAGTAACCGTGAAGCTCGATATTGATGTTTATGCCATAGGCTTCGGCCGTATCGATAATCATGCCGTAGCTCCGCTTCATCGCCTCCATCGCCTCGTCGTCCGTCAGCCCCTCGGGCTTGTACAACCCATCCGTCGTGGCGATATTCGGACAGCCGGCCAATTTGGCCCAGGGGATAGTCTTGAGCACATAGGGCACACCAAAAACCGGTCCGTCCTTGCCCGAAAGGGGATACGCGGCGTCAATCTGGGAAAAGGAAACGCCATACCCGTCCATCTTCTCCCGCAGCAGCACGGGGTCCTCAACCAGAGAAATATGAGGGAAATACCCTAGCCCATGTATCCACGAGACTCCCTCAATGGCGCCGCATTCGATGTAGTGGATATTGTTGTCCTTGGCCCATTGAAGACTCTTTTCAAAACTGAAAGCGGCGGAATTAAAAGCGTCCGTATGAAAACCTATGCGCATCGGCGCCTCCCTGTGAGAAAAGGCCTCTCAGCTTATACCAATAACATATACCTATATTAGCAACGCCTTCCGGAATCTGTCAAGCAAAAAATTGGCGTAAAGCCTTGTCCGCTTGGCCGGAGAGGGTAATAATCAGGTCATGGAAACTCGTCCAAAGATCGCTATCGTTGGGGCGGGCAGCTTCAGCCACGGCAAACGCCTGATCGACGACTTGCTCACGGTGGATTCCTTCGCGGAAGGCGATTTGGTGCTTATGGGCAACAACATCCCTAGGCTGGAAATAGTTGGCGCTTACGCGAAAAACTCCGCCGGCCTTCTGAGGCCCGGCGTCGACGTGAGTATAACAGACACGCCGAGTCTGGCCATCGACGGGGCGGATATCGTCATCACCATTTTCAATGTGGGCGGATATGAGGCTTTCGATCGCGATTACGCCATAACGCGCGGCTATGGCCTGGATGTATGCATCGGAGACACGGCCGGGCCACTCGGAGCATTCCGGGCGCTGCGCAACGGGCCCGTGATGCTCAGCGTCGCAGAAGATATGAAAAGAACTTGTCCGGACGCGCTCATGATAAACTATGTAAATCCGATGGCGCCGATGGTGTCGATCGCCTCTTCCGCGGGTATCTCCTGTGTCGGCATATGCGGCGGGATTGAATCGACCAATGACTACGTGGCAGAGGTCCTGGATCTGCCGAGAGACGAGTTGCGAACCGACTTCGCGGGCGTGAACCATCTCTGCTGGCTTCTGGACATGGAGGGACCGGATGGCGATCTGTACCCGCGCTTCCGCGAACTGATGAAAGACCCGGAATTGCGGGGGGACGAGGCCGTCCGATTCGAAATTCTGCAGCAGTTCGGCTATTTCGCGTCCGAGAGCTCGGGGCATATCAGCGATTTCTTCCCATACTTCCGTCGCGACGCCGAGCTGAGGAAGCGCTATTGTTCCGGCTCGGGATATTCGGGGGCCTCGGGAGCCTACCACAGACTGCTGAAGTTTATTCAGAAACGCATAGGAAACGCCGATTATCTGGAAGGACAGCTACCGGCCTCCACGCGCAGCGCCGATTATGGCCCAGCCATAGTCGAGGCGTGGATAGGCAAAGAATACCGCAAGGTCTATGGGAATGTGATGAACAGCGACCGAGGTGAGCGACCGATCTTGCCGGGCCTCCCCTCCTCGGCCTGCGTTGAGGTCCCCGTCGAGATAAAGAGGCGAGAAATGGCTGTCCCGCCAGGCCCCGACCTACCTCTCACGCTCGCGGCGTTGTGCACGCCACTGGCGCTCCAGCATTCATTAGTGTCCAGGGCCTTCCTCGAACAGAATCCGGAGATGGTCTTCGCGGCGATCGCCCAGGACCAGCTGACGAGCGCCATGTTGGATCTGCCCGCGATCAGAGCCCTGACACAGAGCCTCTTCGAGGCCAATGCCGAATGGCTCCCTCAAGGTCTGAGGGGTTCCCCGCGCTCGACCTCAGACGCGGGCATACGGCCCTCGCGGCCAAGCGGATTCAGAGGAAGCCCCGAGTTGGATCTGATCAGGAGTTACGAGCGCCGACGGAAGCAATCAGGCCACACACGGAATCGCGACTGATGACATTGGTGTCGATGACCGTCCGTGTCCTGGACTTCACATCGGGATGGTAGATTCGATCCAGTATAAGCTTGCCGGCGAGCTCGCCCATATATTCGCTCGGGTGGTCGAGCGTAGTGAGGCGCGGCGATGAATATCGCGCCAAGTCCGAATTGTCAAAAGCAATCAGCGAGACATCTTCCGGAATGCGTATCTTGTGCCGCTGAGCCTGACGCATAAACATGAGGGCTTCATCGTCCGACGAGCAGATGACGGCCGACGGCAACTGGTTCTTCTGTGCAAGCAGCGCGCGTATCTGGCCATATGTCTCCAGAGAAGAAATCTGCCCGTGAATCCCGACAAGCCACTCCTCGCGGATATCGGCCCCGACACTCGACAAAAAACCCAGCACGCCATCTCTGCGGAGGACCTTGGGCCTGTAATTGGAGCTGTATATCATTCCAATGTCTCGGTGGCCCCTCTCCCATAGATATTCCGCGGCTTTCCGTCCCGCGGCGACTTCATCTATCACGATACTCGTAAACGCGTAATCGGGGTATTCGCCATCCAGCAGAACGACGGGGATACCCTCGGCCTCAAATTCATTGAGGAGATCGGCATTGTACTTGCTCCCCTCGAGCACGGGAGTAATGACAATGCCGTCGACGTGTCGCTTTCGCAGATCGAGGAGGACAGACCGTTCTTTCGCTACGTTGTACAGCGACTCGTTGAGCAGGAGCGTGTACCCGTCGCGCTGAATGCTTTGATTGCATGCCGAAACCAGGCGGGGAAATATATAAGAAGAAATCCTGAAAGTCACCATGGCGATGAGCATGGAGGTGCCCTGTGTCCGCTTGACGCAGAAAGTGCCGATCCCCTGCCGGCTTTCCACGAGCCGCTCCTTGATCAATTCGTTGATCGCCTGTCGAACGGCGTTGCGGGATATGCCGAATTGTGCCATCAGCTCAGATTCAGAAGGCAGCTTCTCACCGGGCACGATGACGCCCGATTCGATCTTCGATCTGAGGAACGTCTGAACTGCTTCATATTTCTTCTTCGCGCGTTCATTCGTCATCATATAGCGATTATTGTATGTCTCGCGGCGGGGCGCGGCAAGGCTTTAGCTAAAATTTTATCAAAACTCGCGCGACAATCGGATGACGGCGGAGCAGCTCGGTCCTCGTCATCAGGCCATAATGCCTGACTTTCCACGATGTGTTTTCTGACTATAATGACACCATACTACCTACGCACCAAAAGGATACACGCGAATGAAACCGACGGAGATATCACAGGCCATCCGCTTCATAGAAAACTATGTCCCCGACGCCATGCGCGAGACAAAAACTCCCGGATGCAGCATCGCTGTATTACACGGCGCGGATATTGTCTATGAAAACGGCTTCGGTGTGCGAGACCTCGCTCGCGCGCTTCCCGCGACCCCAGACACTCTGTACGGCATTGGCTCCTGCACCAAAGCCTTTGTCGCCACCGCGATTCTCCTCTTGTCGGAGCAAGGCAAGTTGCGCCTCGACGATCCTGTAGACCGTTATATCCCCTTCAAACTCAGCTCCGAGAAGGGGCCCATAACAATCCACCACCTGCTCACCCATTCCTCCGGTCTTCCGGCGCTCTCGACCTCGGAAATACTCATACAAAAGGGGCTCGGCGTCGATTTAGGCTTCCCCCTCGCGAGCGGCGGCGATTTCTACCGCTGGGTGAACGGCGCCCAGAAAGAGATGACGCCCGGCCTCGGCGAGCGGTTTTTCTACAGCAATGAGAGCTACAGAATGCTCGGACATATTGTGCAGACTCTGACTGATATGCCATTCCATGAGTTCGTCACGAAAAACATCCTGAGCCCGCTCGGGATGACGCGCTCCACCTTCGTCCGCTCCTCGTATGAGCGTGACACCGACAGAACGCAGCCTTACTTGGCAAAGCCAGACGGAGCAATCGTGCCCGCTTCATTTCCATATCCGGATGTCACATCAAACCCTGAATTTTCTTTCATGCTCGCGGCGGGAGGGCTCACCTCTTCGGTCCGCGACATGGCGAAATTCATCACGTCCAATCTTCCGGCGAGCAAAACAGCGCTGCTGAGGCCCGAGTCGCTTGAACTCATGCGGAAGCCCTATATTGCCAGGCCGGCCTCGCACTACGGAAAGAACGGCTACGGCTATGGCTGGACCGTTACGGAGGACTTCCTCGGCACCTCCATGGTGTCACATGGCGGATCGATAGACGTATCCACCGCATACACCGCCTTCCTCCCTCGGAAGGGCGTGGGCGCCGTCATCCTCGCCAACACTTCAGGGCTTCCCCACGCCGCCATCATAGAAGGGATATTCGCCGCGCTCCTGGGCCGCGATCCTTTCGAGGCCATTCCGCCGCTCGGCATAAAGAAGAGGATGGACCTGTTATGTGGCGCGTATGAGGCATACCGCGGCGCGACCAAGGCGCGCGTTTTCCCAAAAGCGGGCCTTCTCTACCTGGAACAGAAGGACGATTTTCAGAATGTAGTCGTACCCCTGATCCCGGAGGACGACAGTATGGCGAGTCATCGCTTTTATATCCTCACGGAAGGCGTACGCCAGCCCGTGGAGTTCGAGACTACTCCCGAGGGGCTGGACCTCTATGTAGAAAGAAACAGGTATCACAAGGTACAATGAACAACATCGTCCGCCTGCGGCGCCTTATGCGTTGAGAGGAAAATGGCACTTCGCGAAGTGCCCGGGCTGCAGTTCGGAGAGAACCGGCTCTTTCGTCTTGCAAATCTCCCGAGCCTGCGGGCAGCGAGGATGAAACCTGCAGCCAGAAGGCACATGGATGGGACTCGGTATCTCCCCGTTCAGAATTTTGCCGCTCCAGTGTTCGCTCGGCGTGGGAGGAGGCACTGAATCGATCAGCAGACAGGCGTAGGGATGGGCCGTCCTCAAAAAGATATCATTTTTGCTTCCCAGTTCTACAATCTGCCCCAGATACATCACCGCGACATCGTCGGCCATGTAGTCGATGACCGCGAGATCGTGGGTTATCAGCATGTAGGTGAGGGCGAAATCCCGCTTGAGCTCCTTGAGCATCTTGAGAATGATGGCCTGCACCGACACGTCCAGGGCCGAGGTGGGCTCGTCCAGAACAATGAACTCCGGCTTCAGCACCAGTGCGCGGGCTATGGCGATCCGCTGCCTCTGGCCGCCGGAGAATTCGTGGGGATAGCGGTACATGTGCTCTTCCCGCAGCCCGACCAGGGTAAGGATATTCTTGACGCGCTCGTCGATTTCCTGGGAAGAAAGCCGAAAATGAATGCCCAGCCCTTCTCCGATGAGTTTTTTGACGACTTTCCGGGGATGCAGGGAATTGTAGGGGTCCTGCGATATGATCTGCATTCGCCGCCTGAAAAGCCTCAATTCCTGACTGGACAATGACATCAAATTCTTGCCGTCGAATACCACGGACCCGCCCGTCGCCTCGATGAGGCGCAAAATGACTCGCCCGAGCGTCGTCTTTCCGGAGCCGGATTCCCCAACTATGCCGAACACCGTGTTCTTCCGTATCGAGAAATCGCAATCGTCGACGGCTTTCACATAGAGAGGATGGGAATAGAAATTTTTCTTGACGGC
This sequence comes from Spirochaetaceae bacterium UBA5556, assembly GCA_002425765.1. Taxonomy (GTDB): domain Bacteria; phylum Spirochaetota; class Spirochaetia; order Treponematales; family Rectinemataceae; genus Rectinema. The sequence goes on from DIMW01000014.1 coordinate 99,595, forward strand.
AAACAGCTTCCTCAGATGGTTCGCCTGAATCAGAATATCTCTGTTTTCCCTTTCCGTGGTTGCTTGCATCGCTTCGGTTCCTCTTATTGGTCTCGCTGGTACAGAAAGCAGGCCACATGATGCCTGTCCGCTTCCGCTTCGCCGCCCACCGGCTCAAACCCAGGCTGGGCTTTGTCGCACTCCGGCCTTCGGTGCGGACAGCGGGGATGGAAGCGGCATCCGCCCGGCGGGTCGATCAGGTCGGGCACAATGCCGGGGATGCTCTGCAGCTCGTCGGTCCTGCCGATCTTCGGCACCGCCTGCAGGAGCCCTTTCGTGTAGGGATGAAGCGGATTGTTGAAAATCGCCTGAAGCGACCCGTATTCCACGACATTGCCCGCGTACATCACCGCGATGAAATCGCAGAACTGGGCGGCGACACCCATCGCGTGGGTAATGAGCAGTACCGCGGTCTGCGTCTCCCTCACGAGACTGTTGAGAAGATTCAATATCTGAGCCTGAATCGTGACATCGAGCGCGGAGGTGGGCTCATCGGCGATCAACAGCTTCGGCCTTGAGGACAGGGCCATCGCGATCATCACGCGCTGCGCCATTCCGCCGCTCAATTCATGGGGATAGAGATTCTCGGTCCTCTGCCAGTCGAGTCCGACATGTCCCAACATGTCGCGCATCGTTTTTACGGAGTCTGTGTCTCTGTGGCCATGCTTTTTAGGAGAACCATCATCCGCCGCCGGTTCGGCCTTATCCGAAACCCGAGCCAGCGCCGCGGACTTCCTCTGGCACTCGATGTTCTCCACAATCTGGGCGCCGACCTTCATCACGGGGTTCAGCGCGGCGACAGGCTCCTGGAATATCATCGCGATGTCTTTTCCACGGACGGTATTGAGAGTATTTTCTGATAGCGTCGCCAAGTCTTTGTCTTCAAAGAGAATCGTTCCTTCGGTTATCCTGCCCGGCTCTTCTATCAGCCGCATGACCGACAGCGCGGTCACCGACTTGCCGCAGCCCGTCTCGCCGACGACGCCCAGGCGCTCTCCGTGATTCATCCAGAGTTCGACACCGTTGAGAGCCTTCACTTGCCCGGTATAGGTGTCGAAGACAACCCTGAGATTGGAAACATCAAGCAAATCCCCTCTTCGCCGCATCATCATCTCCTAATCCGGGGATCGAGAATATCGCGTATGCCGTCGCCGAGCAGATTGAAGCCGAGCACGGTGATCGCGATCGCCATTCCGGGAAACGCCGTTATCCACCAGTTGTTCATGAGATAACTGCGCCCGTCGCTGACTATCGCTCCCCACTCAGGGAGAGGAGGCTGGGCGCCCAGCCCCAAAAAACCAAGGCTGGCCGCGGTGAGTATAATGGTGCCCATTCTCATGGTGAGCTGCACGATGACGGGTGATATGGACATGGGAAGGACATGGAAAAACATTATCTTAAAATCGCTTGCGCCAACCGCCTTGATCGCCTCGATATAGGGCTGGGACCTGACCTTGATCGCCTCCGCGCGGGCAAGGCGGGCGTACACCGTCCACTCCACGAGCGATATGGCGACAATCGCGTTCGCGAGCGTCGGCCTCAGCGCCGCCGCGAAGGCCATCGCGAGCACCAGCCGCGGAAAGGCGAGAAAGATGTCGGTGATTCTCATGAGGATCTCGTCGACAACTCCCCCGAAATAGCCCGCCACAATCCCCACAATCAATCCGATAGTAATGCTGATTATCGAAATGATGAAAATGATCTGCACTTCGATGCGGCTTCCCATGATCACGCGGCTGAGCACGTCCCTGCCGAACTGATCGAGCCCGAAGGGATGCGCTGCGCTCGGCGCCTCCAGCTTGCGGGAGAGGTCTGTCGCGATCGGGTCATAGGGCGCGAGGAGAGGCGCGAATAACGCGATGAGAAGAAACAGACCGATTATCACTGTCCCGATTAAGGCGAGCGGCGTCTTTTTCCACAGGTAGACGCTGTGCTTCACGTCGTCCAGCATCGGTTTTCTCTCGTACAGAAATTTCTTCAGGGAAGTGTCTTTCGCGGAGCCGGCGGCCGAAGATGTTTTTTTCATATCCGCTCCTTATGACCTCATCCTCGGGTCTACCGCCGCATAGAGGATATCCACGGCCAGATTGACGACCGAATAAATCAGGGCTATGAAAATGGTGCCGCCGCTTATCGCCGGATAATCGAGCGTCAGCAACGAATTGACGATATATCGCCCCAGTCCGGGCCAGCTGAAAATCGTCTCCGTGAGCACCGCTCCGCTGAGGAGCCCTCCGAACTCAAGCCCGATGATGGTGATGACGGGGATGAGCGCGTTTTTCAGGGCATGGCGCAGGATGACCATTTTCCTCGGCAAGCCTTTCGCCCGCGCGGTGCGGATGTAGTTCTGGTGCAGCACGTCCAGCATGCTCGCCCGCATGATGCGCGCGATGGATGCCGTGCTGCTGTAGCCAAGGATGAAGGTCGGCAGAATGAGATGTTTGATCCCGTTGAAAAACACATTCCACTCTCCATGAATCACCGCGTCCAGAAGAATCAGGCCGGTGGTTCGCGTAGGGAAGAGGAACATATCATATTGTCCCCCGTTGGGAAGCCAGCCAAGTCTGTAATAGAAAATCAATATCATTATCAAACCGAGCCAGAAGCCCGGGAGCGATATTCCCAGTATTGAGAAGACACGTGAAAAGTGATCGATGAACCGGTTTCTGAAGACCGCGGACAGGAGCCCCAGAATGACCCCCAGGACGACCGCGAAAATAATGGAAGAAACCGCGAGTTCAAGGGTCGCGGGCAGGAATTCCATAATATCGGTCATTACGGGACGGCTGCTCACCAGAGAGTTCCCCAGGTTGCCCCGCAATATTCCCCCCAGGTAATCGAGCAGCTGCGCGAAGATCGACTTGTCGAGACCCAACTGATGCCGCATGGCGTCTACGGTTGCCGGCGGCGCGTTGCCTCCAAGGATGGCCCCCACCGGATCGGCGGGGATTATTCGGGTGACGACAAAGACTATGATGAGCACCCCGAAAATGACCAGAACCATGAGAAACAAGCGTTTTATAATGAAGCTGCCCAGTTCCATCGCGACGGTTTTCCTTACTAATGAACGAGAATAAAGTATTGCTCCAGCCAAGAGAAGCCGGCTGGAGCAATACGGCAAAATAACGCTCTCGATACGGGGCTGTTACTTGCTTATCAAGGTAAAGTCACAGTGGACGTTGTACCCCTCGTAGGCTTTGTCGAAGCCCTTGAGGTCCTTCCCGATACCCCAGAACTCGATGGGCTGATACATCATCGCGAACGGCCCATTGTCCTGCCAGTATTTCACGAGATCGTAGTATATCTGGGCGCGCTTCTGCTCGTTGATCTCTTTTCCGGCGGCGGCGGTCATCGCGGCTGCCTTGTCGTCGATCCATGCGTTTCTCCACGCCAGCTGCTTGACCGTATAATCGGCGAAGGGCTTCGCCAGCGCGTCCGCGTCCGGATAATCGATCCCCCAGCCGGCGACGATCATCTGCAGGCCCTGGTTTCGGTATTTGTCGTACATCTGGGCTGCCTGCATGATCACGATGTTGCTCTTTATGCCGAGGTCGGCGAGGTTGGACTGCACGACGATGGCTTCGGCACGGCGAATCTCAGACTCGTTGGTGACGATCTCGACTTCGAATCCATTGGCATATCCGGCGTCCGCCAGAAGTTTCTTCGCTTTTGCGATATCGCGGGAGAAGGGGTTGCTCTCCTTGTACCCGAAATAGCCGATCGCGAGGAACTGCTGGTTTTTGATCGCGAGGCCTTCGCGAACCTTGTTGATGATGGCATCGTAATCGATGGCGTATTTCACCGCCTGGCGGACCCGCACATCTTTGAAGGGGCCCCAGCTCGCGTTCATGGCGACATACTCGAGAGACTGTCCCGGAGTGGTAAACAATGAAACACTCTCGTCCTTTTTATCTCTGAGGTCAGCGGCTTCCTCGACCGTGATCTGGTACGCGATATCGACATCGCCCTTCTTCAGGGACAGATAGCGGTCCGAGGCCTCGGGCATATCACGGACAAGTATGGTCTTGATCGCCGGCGCGTCACCGTAGTAGTTCTTGTTCACCGTCAGGGCAATCTGGGTTTTGCGCTTCCACTCTTTCAGCACATAGGGGCCAGCTCCGGCGCTGTGGTCGGTGAGCCACGCCAAGCCCATGTCCCCGTTCGTCTCGTGCGCCTTCACCTCTTTTTCACTGAGGACACCGCCGATATTCGCGGCCAGAACCGAAAGGACGACGTTCGCCGGAGCCCCGTTCGTCGCGATGGTGACAGTCGTGTCGTTGACCGCCTTGATGCTGTCTTCGGTGAGACCAAGGGTGTCCGTAAAGAGCCACGCGGGAGACTTGTTGAGCTTGATCGCTCTTTTGTACGAATACTCGACATCCGACGCTTTCACGGGATCGCCATTCGCGAATTTTACGCCCTTTTTAAGGAAGAAGGTCCAGAGCTTTCCATCCGCGGACTGCTCCCATTTTTCGGCGAGATCTCCCACAGGAGTAAAGGCGCCATCTTTTACGTCCAGAGTGACAAGGTTTGCATAGATATTCTTGACAAAGGCGGAGGGCTCCACCTCGAAGCAGACACCGGGATCGAAGGTCTTGAATATTTCGGTATTCATCGCCATCACAAGAGTATCCTTGGGTATATTGCCTGCCGTGACTAACGAAATCGCCACAAGAAGAAACAAGCCGGCGAGACCCATTCCTTTTCTTTTCATGCATTGCCTCCTTTGACCATTCACCCATATGAAATAAGCAATTACATTGATTAGCCGGCAACGCCGGCTGTGCGGTTTCGACGAGGGATGCCCGCATGCCATCCGTTTTATAAAGTAGTCATTTTATCTCTTGCTATTTTACAAAGCAAGGCCATTTTTTAATATTTATGCACTTACTTATATTTTCCCCCTATATCCTCAGCACCGATATATCCCTGCCACCCCCATACCCTATCCAGCGCGTTTCGCGGGGCGAGAGCAGAATTTCGCTGCCGATGCCTTGGCGGGCGAGTGTCTCGAGCGCCGGGGCCCCAGCGAGCCGATAGTTCTCCGGCCTGCTGCCGAAATGCTGCAGGCAGAGCACATGGCGCCCGCTCCGGTCAGGGCCCCTCGCCAGGGCGAAGACGGACCCGCCGGCGGGCAGTATTTTCTGCGGCACTCCGGGGGCAAAGGGGCCTTCAGCCCTGCGGAATGCGAGCATCTTCTTGAAGCCGACGTAGACGGCTGCGCGCAGAGAACGTTCATCGCCCAAGGCCTCTTCCACCAGGTCGATACGCGGTTTTTCACGGTTTATCGCGCGCTTGTAGCCGCACAGCCCCGGGCCCTCGACCCACTGTTCGGAGCCGATCCAGCTGTGAAAATACACCGCCGGCAGCCCCGCAAGCGCAAAAAGAACGGCGTGGCAGCACAGAAAAGCGCGGGCTCTCTCCTCGGTGTTCCCCAGGGAGGGCGGGGCCACCGCGCTCAGGTAGGAGCAGTTTATCTCATAGGGTACCAGGCCATCCTTCGTGTCCTTGTACGACAAGAGAGAGCCCCGCTCCAGAACCGTATCCAGCGTTTTCTGAAAGCTCCGGTCGTCGATGAGCCCCTTTGCGGGCAGGACGCCAACGCCATCGTGGCTCGCGAGAAAATTGAAGAACACGGGACCTTCTCCCGGCGCCGGAAGCGTGCGGGCCCAGTCCCGAAGAGGGCCCGCGTCCCCCGACACGGCCGCGTGCAGCACGAGGGGAGGAAGGGCGAAGTTGTACACCAGATGGGCCTCGTCGCCCTCGCCGAAATACGACAGGTTTTCCTCGTGAGGCACGTTCGTCTCGGTGAGAATGAGCACGTCGAGTTCCAGATAGTCGATGAGCGCCCGCAACAGTTTGATGATGGCGTGTGTTTTGGGATGGTGGATGCAGCTCGTCCCGTCTTCTTTCCAGAGATACGCGACCGCGTCGAGGCGCACGATGCGGGCCCCGTGCCGCGTATATTCAAAAAATATTTTTATGAACTCAAGCAGCACTTCGGGATTGGCAAAATTGTAGTCAACCTGATCGGAACTGAAGGTGGTCCAGACGAAGACCGTCGAACCGTCGCTTCTGAGAAACGGCGTGAGGAGCGGCAGCGTCCTGGGCCGAAATACCGGAGAGACGTCGAAGTCCGCGGGCTTGGTGATATACCAGTCCCGATGGGATTCTTCATTTTTAAGAAATGATATAAACCACGCACTCTTTACACTCCCATGATTGAGCACAAGGTCGAAGACCGGCTTGTACTCCCGGGCGAGCGAGGCAATGTCGTCCCACCCTCCGAGGCGTGGGTCTATTTTCCTGTAATCGATGATCGAAAAGCCATCGTCGGATGAATACGGATGAAATGGCAGGATGTGCAGATAACTGAAACTTCCACAGTTTCTCGCCTCAAGAAACGCCGCAAGCCGCGCCAACGCCGCCTGCGGAGGCTCGTCGCCATTCGGTGGCGACAGAATATCGCCGTACGCGATGAGGCATGCGTCTTTTTCCGACAGTGGCTCACGATGACCGTCCGGACTTCCTTTTCCCATCTCTTTCGGGATGAGGCGCAGCAGGGCATCGAAGGCGCGCGCCCCCTGTTCGCGGTCATAGATATACACCAACAGATCTCTGATCTTGTCCAGGCGACTCTCATTCATCCGTAGTTCCTTGCAGCATATCGAGAAGGATCGTTGACCAGCTCTGGTTGCGCGGACAGCTTCGGCCGTACTTTTCTCCCGCTTCTCCCGTGACGGAATTGAAGAATTCACAGAACCCCGATTTGTCCACGAGCGCGAGGCTGTCGCACACCATCGCGGCCGCCGCGTCCGTCCGGCCATAGGCGAGCAGTCCCTTCCACACGAGCCAGTTGAGGGAAAGCCACACATTGCCGCGCCAATATTCTTTGGGGTCGAACAGAGGGTCGAAACGGGACGTGGAAGGCAGCCTGTAGGGCGTCGTAAAGGCGCCCACCGGGTCGAACAGCTGTGCGGAGACCGCTTCCGCCTCGGCGGACGAAAGACATTGCCCAAACATGAGGACGAACTTGCCCGCGTGATCGACGAGGCTCTTCTCTTCGGCGGCCCCGAGCAGGTCATGCGCGCGGAATTCACCGCCCCCGAAAGAGACCATCTTGTCGTGCACCGCCCGGCGCACGGCTTGCGCGCGGGCCTCGAATTCCGTCGCCTCCGAAGGCCTGTTCAGCTCATCCGCGATTTCCGCCAGCGCGAGCAGATCGGCCGCCCGAATCGCGTTGAAATCCGCCGGTTCCGCGTAGAAGGCGCCGGGGACCCGGGCGAGAACATGGGCGTCATAGCCATGGGCGGCGCAGACGGGAACAAGGTTCTCCCTTTTCTGTTCCAGCGCGCGGAGCGCTTCCACACCGCGCGGATTCATGCCCATGAGACTGTCCCAGCGCTGGGAAGCGTCCCAGCCGCTCTCCCAGGGATGAATGATCGCCACGAGATTGTCGTGGTCGTCGTCGCGGCGCCTGTCGAACCAGTCATGATACGCGCGCAGTTTCGGATAGAGCTTTGCCAATATGCCTTTATCCGGCGCTTTTTTATGCACGGCGCACGCCGCGACCGCGATGAGCGGCGGCTGGGTGATGGTGCTGCAGTCCTTTTGTCCGAAGAGCCGCTGCGCCGCCACGGCCCCGTTTTCCGCCAGGTACGACATGTGGGGAACCATACCGGCATCGGGCCCTTCGTCGAACTGGCGCACAAAGAGGCTCTGCAGCTCCTCCCAGGCCATGCCGGGATCGAACCAACGGTAGGCCATCGCGTGAAAGCAGGAATCCCAGAGCCACTGGGGCAGGTACGTCCCCTTCTCCCGCGCGGGGCACGTGTAGCGGTAGGGAAGGCGCTCAAGCACGGCCCGATCGGGCTGGTTGCCTCTCAGAACTTCCGAACAACGTTCCATCCACGACTGTCGTGTCTGCATAGAAATGTCCGGCTCCCTAAGAAAGACTGATTCTCTTCGTACTCTGCGCGTCGTAGAACATCACTTTGCCCGGATCGATCTTCAGCGACACCTTCTGGCCGATCCGGAAATCGACATCTCCTTCGAGCATGATCTTCCATTCGCCGCCGAGCACGCGCGTGACAAGAATCGTGTACGCGCCCTGAGGCTCGACAATTTCGATCGAGGCTTCATTGACGCCATCGGGTTCGCCGATGGCGATGTTTTCCGGCCGGACCGCCAGAAAGACCTCGTTGCCGATCAGCCCTTCCATGCCCGGAAACGCGCTCCGGTCGCCCAGATCGAGCGGCATGGCTCCTTCGCCGCCGCCCGCGGCCGCGACAAGCCGCCCCCGGCTCGACGCCAGCGCGACTTTCTGAATGTTCGCGGGAGGCGTCCCCATGAACTGAGCCGTGAAGAGGCTTCCGCACTCATTGTAGATCTCGCGCGTCGAGCCTACCTGCTCGACCCTGCCCTCGTTCATGACCACGATGCGGTCGGCGAGCGCCATGGCCTCGGCCTGGTCGTGCGTGACGAAGATGGTGGTCGCGCCGGTGTTCCGGTGTATCTCCTTCAGAAAAGTCCGGACGGACACGCGCAGCTTGGCGTCCAGATTCGAGAGCGGCTCATCCATCAGCGAAAGTTTCGAGTTGACCGCCAAGGCGCGGGCCACGGCGACCCTCTGCCGCTGCCCGCCCGAAAGCTGGGCCGGATAGCGGTCCAAGTAATCGACTATCTTGCAGATTTTGGCGACTTCCTCCACTTTCGAGGCGATCGCCCTCTTGTCCATCTTTCTCAGTTTGAGAGGATAGGCGATATTCTCTGCCACGGTCATGTGAGGCCACACGGCGTAGGACTGAAAGATCATGGAGATGTCCCGCTGCCTCGGCGGCAGGTGCGTGATGTCCTTTCCGTCGAGGACGATCGAACCCTCCGTGACTTCTTCCAGACCGGCGAGCATGCGGAGCGTCGTCGTCTTGCCGCAGCCGGAAGGCCCGAGCAGCACGACGAATTCGCCCTTCTCGATCTCCAGATCGATATCTTTCACCGCGGTGACACCGTTGGGATAGGTTTTCTTCAGTGAACTCAGTTTCAGATAGGACACCGTATTCCTCCGTTATGGCTATAGCGCGACCTTGCCCCATAATTGGTTAATATAATTCTTAATGATAAATGTAAATACAAGCGAAGGTATGAGGAGCACCACCGCGCCCGCCGCGGGCAGATTGGGAATTGTGGACGAACCGACCGTCCTGTAGACCAAGAGGGCAAGCGTAGGATTGTCGTTCGTCATGATGAGGGCGGTTATCGAATCGTTCCACGCCGCCAGAAAGGCGTACAGAGAAGAGGCGACTATCGCGGGAAAAGCCAGAGGAAGAGTGATCGTGCGCAGGGTCTTCAGCCTGGTCGCCCCGAACACCATGGCGGCCTCCTCCAGCTCCACGCTGATCCCCTTGAAAATGGAGCTGGTGATCCAGGCCGTCAGGGCTATGTTCGGCACCGAATACACAATCGCCAAGGCGAAGGGCGTGTCATACAGATTCATGCGCATGATGTACACGACGAGGGGCAGCGAGAGCGCGACGGCGGGGAACATCCTCACGACGAGGAGGCTTGTGCTGAATGTGGTGCTGAATCTGAACTTATACCGGGCCAGGATGTAACCCGTTACCCCGCCCAGCACGAGCGAAATGAGAATCGTCCAGCCGGCGGCTTTGAGCGAGTTGAACAGGGCGCGCATCGTGCCTTCGGCCAGAATGAAGAACACCACATAGTTGCGGAAAAAATCTTTCCTTAGTTTTATGGGGACAGCCTGGTCCGAGGCTTTCGCCCTGTCGAAGAGCGTCTGCACCGCCGGGGGCGAAATCAGCACGTTCAACTGGCTCTTGCAGTAGAGCGAGAAATCCGACGCGTCCGAAGTCGTTTTCACGGCCTCGAAGTCCGCGCCTTTCTTTAACAGCAACGTATAGTTCTCTGTGTCGGCGTTGTAGCGGAGCCGCGCGGGGTACGAAAAAGTGGGAAGTATTTTGGCCGGAAACTGATACGCCTCATAGTTCGAGGCGAAGGATATCGTCAGAAAATAGAGGATGGGCAGCAGAACGACGCCCGCGACAGTCACTAGAATAAGGAGGAAAACAGTCCGCGACCACAGTTTTCCGCGACGGGCGCTCATGTGATCTCACCTCCCTTCTGCTTGTCTCCGGAAACGCGGAGGTACATGGACACGGAGATCAGGACGATGGCGGCGACAATGACGGAGATTGTATACGCGTCCTTGCGCGCGTACTTCGCGAAGGTGATGACGTCGACATTGTAGGCGATGCGTTCGACGAGGAAGGGCACCACGTTGTAGCCGAAAATCATGACCGCGATGAGCCAGACCTGGACCGCGGCGATCATCCTCAAGATCATCGCCGTGATGATGGTCGGCTTCATGATCGGGAAAACGATATCTTTTAAGGTCTGAAATTTATTCGCCCCGAAAACCCAGCCCGCCTCTTCGAACTCCTTGTTGAAATTCTGGAGCCCCGCCAGGAGAATGATCATCACGGAGGGCAGCACGGTCCAGGTGTCGACGATGATGAGCAGCATGACCGCGTTGAGGTTACGGAATGACATCCAGTCCACGGGATTCGCCGGGTTCATCAAACCCAGGGCGCACAGAAAGGAATTTATCCACCCGAAGCGGTAGAGGCCCGTCTTCCAGAGGATGCCGACCGCGGCCGGCGGGAACGCCATGGGAATAAGCGTGATGAAGAGCACCAGATTGGAAAAGCGGAATTTCCTGTTCAGCCAGAGCGCGAGCGCGAACGCGAGCACAAACTGGAGAATGGCGGAACCTATGGTGAACAGTACGGTGTTCAAAAACGCGGTCCGGATGGCTTCCTGCGAAAAAAGCCTCACATAGTTCGAAAACGCGAACGCACCGGACTTATCGGTGAAGGACTCGATTATGACGCTGATGGTCGGCCTTATCCAAAATGCGGCGTAGTAGACCACCACGGGCACCAGAAACCATACCGGGCTTTTGAAAAAGCTCCGCCGCGATACATGCATGCGCTATTACCTCACTGAAAACAACAACCGGAACGCACCATCCGTCGTTACGACAGAGAGTCGGTGCGCTCCGTTACGACAATTCAATCTACCTTGAGGCCCTCAAGTTCTTTCTGTTTCTGATCCAAGTACTGCTTGTTGATGTCCTTGCCGGCGAGGATGTCGCCGATGACCTGCTCATACAGTCTCTTGACCTGACCCCAGTCCTGATACTCGGCGACTCTGACCCTGTCGATGAGGGTTGGCCCCGTCAGCGTCGCGAGTCCCATCTTCATGATCTGGTCGGAAGGATCATCTTTCAGCTTGGAGATGATCTCAGCCTTCGAGGGAATCCAGGGCCCTGTGTTTTTCATCACCGCATAGAGGATATCATCGCGCAGGAAAAACTCAACAAATTTTTCCGCCGCAGCCTTGTGGGTCGAGCCGGCGACGATGCCGATGCCGTGCCCGCCGATGATGGTGCCGCGCTTCCCGGAGCCGCCGATCGGCACGGGGGCCACGACGAACTTGTCAGGCGCCTGGCTGAACGACGCGTTCGCGTAAGCCTGGTGGAACACCGTGATCCACGCTTCCTCGGTGGCCAGCGACGCGGTCGGGAAGTCGATGGTCGGCGACGAGGGCAGTATGCCGTCCTTCATCGATTGGATCACTTTAAAAGCGGCCTGCGACGCGGGAGTGTTGAACGCCGGGACATACTTGTCGCCATACGAAAGCTGGACGGAATTGAATTCATACGTGGCGAATTTGCCGGCAAGAGCCGGGAACACATATTTCGGCAGACCTGTTTCTTTCTTGATCTGGCGGACCCACTCGGCCAACTGTTCCCAAGTGAGGTTGTTGATGTCGTAACCCAATTTCTGCAGGTACGGAAGGGCCTTCTTGTTCGCGATGGTCAAATACACATCCGCCTGCAGAGGGACAAAATATCGCTTTCCCCCCTGCACGAAGTTGTCATCGAACTGCGTGATGTAGGTGCCGGCCGGAATTTTGGTGTATGCCTGCACGGCATGGTATTCCTGCACGACGGGAACGGCGGTGGAGTCGTGCGCGATGAGAATATCCGTGCTCCATTTCCCCGTCTGCTGCTGGGCCTGCAGCACTTTGTAAAGCTCGCTGGCGTTCGCCACCACCTGCAGCTCCACTTCTATGCCCGTCTCGGCGGTGAACTTGGGAAGGATCTGTTCCTTTATGTACTGTTGCTGGGCCGGGTCATAGAACATCTGCGACACGATCTTGATTTTTTCTCCCTTTTGAGTGCCCTGCGCCATTACAAACAATGGGCTCGCGAGGCCGATCAAAACGAGAAAAACCGCAATGATAGTCTTTCGCGACTTCGTCATCTTTTCTTCCTCCTATATATTCACGGTTTCCCGTGTGGATACCACGTTATTTCTATATGTGTCCAAGTCGACCAAAATGCCTTTCTTCCTCGACTCTTCGGCGGCGAACGCCATCCAGTGGCCCTCGAGCGAGGCTTCGATGGATGATTTGCTTTCCGGAACGCCGTCCGCGCCGTCGGATGCCTTCGCGCTCTCGGCGCGGCCGAATATTCGAGCGATATCGCGCATGAGCCCGACGTCGCCGCCGTTGTGTCCCCCGACCGGAGCGCCCATCTGGATGCGCTCTTTCTCGCCATGCAGAAAGGTACGAACTTCAAGCCAGCCCTGATCGAGATCGCCGATTATTTCGCCCTCGGAGCCTGTCGCCTGGATCACCCTTGTCTTGTCGTAGGTCAGGGCATTCATGCTGAAAGAAGCGTTGACGCCGTTCTTGAAACGGATCAGCACGTCCTGACGATCAGCGACGTCGTTGTCGCAGCGGTAGACGCAGCGGCCGTACGGCCCCTCTTCGAGAGCCAGCCTCCTTGCGGCGAGGCTTGTGTCATCGCTGATGACCGATGTGGGCCAGCCGGTATTTTCGGTGAGGTACAGGTCCGGCGCGTACCACGGGCAGGTCCCGGAGTGAGGGCAGCCCTGCAGGCAGCGCTCCGGGGCGTCAGCGGGAGCGTTTTCTTCCCTGAACCAGCTCAGGCCCCCCATGGACACGAGGCTCTCGGCGGGCGCCCCCGCGAGCCAGTACAGAATGTCCAAGTCGTGAACGCTCTTCGCCAGAATCGAGGGCGAAGAGAGAGCGCTGTTTCGCCAGTTTCCCCGAACATAGCTGTGGGCGAAGTGATACCAGGCGATATTCTCCTGCAGATTGAGGCTCATCACTCTGCCGATCCGGCCACTGTCGAGGAGCTTCTTCAGCGTCGAAAAGAAAGACGTGTAGCGCAGGACATGGCACACGATCACTCGCGCCCGTTTCTCCGAAGCCTTTTCCTCGACGGCCGCGCACTGCCGGGGATTCACCACCACGGGTTTTTCCAGGACAATCGGACAACCCTTTTCCATGAAGGCGAGAGCCTGCTCGTAGTGCAATCGGTCCGGACTGCAGATGAAAACGAGATCGGAAGGCCTCGCGATATCCAGCAGCCTTTCCCAGGAATCCGCGCTTCTCGTCTCCGAAATGCCATGCTGTCGGGAAAACTTCGCTCTTCGGGCGGAATTAGGGTCCGCTATGGCGGTAAAGCTGAAAAGCCAGGGATGCGCGAGGGCGAACTGGCCATAAACCTCGGCGCCTCTGTTCCCGGCCCCTACGAGGATGCTCTGGATCGGCTCTGTGCTCGCGGCCATGACTAACTCCTGGTGTTAATTGTAGAGGCATTTTCTCAAAATTCTTGCACTATTTTGTACGGATTGTCTTAAAAATTTGCACGATTTGGCAGTATGTTATATACTCTTGATTATGAATCCGGTGCGGGAAATTGTGTACGCGACTCCAGGTTATTCTTTTTGTATTCAATACTTTGATGACAGAAGACTGCACTTCAACTGGCACTATCATGAGGATATAGAACTTGTACTAATCCAGAAAGGCGAAGGACAGATTCATATCGGCGACCTGGTCAAATATTACAGAGCGCCGGCAGGTTTTTTGATCGGCCCTTCGCTGCCGCACGGTCTTCTGAGCATCGGTTCTCTCCAGGGATGGATCATCCAGTTCCAGGAAAAACATATCAGGTATCCCAACGCGCCTTCCGAGTTCGCCAATATAATCACCGCGATTTCGGAATCGAAAAAAGGGCTTTCGTTCAGTCCGCCAGTGATCGCGGACTGTCTGCCGCTGATGGACGACCTGAATGGCTCGAACGGGCTGGAGAAATGGCTCTGGCTCCTGAAAGTCCTCAACACGCTCTCCCAGGACAAGCAAAGAGAGCTGTGCTCCCTGCTGCCCCACAATCAGGATGTACAGACAGATCGTTTCGAGCAGGCGATAACCCAGATATTCAACGAGATCGACAAAACGCACAACCTCGGGGAGGTCAGCCAGAAAGTCGGCATGAAAGTGAGCACCTTCTGCAAGACGTTCCGGCGGCGCTACGGTCTGTCCTTCATAGAATACGTGCATTCAATAAGGATCAACAACGCAAAGAAACTGCTGATCCAGACGAAGTTCTATATCGACGACATCTGCTACGAGTCGGGATTCAACAATGTGTCTTTTTTCAACCGGAAATTCAAGGAAGCCACCGGGCTGACTCCTTCCGGATATCGGAAGCGCTACCGCGAGGCATAGATTCGCGCTTTTAGACCTCAGCCCGGCCCAAAAGCGGCCCCTCATTGTTGACGGTTTTGGAAGCCCACCGTATAATTTTAGCCTGACAATACAAGGGGGTTCCCATGAAAGGCAAGAAATATTTCGCAGTGGTCGCGGCGCTCATGTTCATCGCCGTCGCGATGAATGCCTTCGGCGCCGGTCCGGCGATCAAAACAGACCGTGTCGTCTACCTGATCAACGGCGCGCTCGGCGACAACGCCTTCTACGACTCAGGCGAGGCGGGCGTCAAGAATATCGAAAAGAACTACAAGCTGCAGACGCGCACGATCGAGTGCAACTTCGACGCGGCCAAGTTCCAGCCGGCCCTGGACGCCGCGGTCCAGTACGCCGACGTCATCTTCGTCATCTCGTACGGCTTCGAGGATCAGCTCAAGGCCATCGCGGACAAATATCCCAACAAGATTTTCGTCAACATCGACACCATCGTCGAGAACCCGAAGCACACGATCACCTCGGTGTTCTTCATCGCGGAACAGAGTTCCTACCTCGCGGGCATGACCGCGGCGCTCGCCACCACGACGACCTCGCTCAAGGGCATCAATAAGGACAAGATCATCGGCGTGGTCGGGGGCGACACCGATCCCATCGTCAGCGCCTTCGTATTCGGCTTCCAGAACGGAGCAAAGGCCGTCGATCCGAACATCAAGGTGCTCGCCAAATCGCTGGGCGGCGCGTGGGACGACTCGGCCAAGGGAAAACAGGCCGCGCTCCAGCTCTACGACCAGAAAGCCGATGTCGTGTACCAGGTCGCTTCGGCCGCTGGCATCGGCGTACTGCAGGCCGCGGCCGAACGCGGGCTCTACGCCATCGGCGTCGACACCAACCAGAACGACCTCGAGCCGGGCCACGTCATCGCCAGCGCGGTGAAGAACGTCGGCGCGACCATCGAGGAAGTCTTCAAGACGATCAAGGACGGAACCTATAAGGCCGGCGTCGTCATCAACGCGGACCTCGCGAGCGGCGGCATCGACCTCGTGTTCGACGCCAAGCAGCAGGTGCTCCCGAAGAGCCTCGTCGACAAGGTCAAGGCGGCCCGCCAGCAGATCATCGACGGAAAGCTCAAGGTACAGCTCTACAACAACGAGAACGTCTGGCAGCAGTGAGCCTTTTTAAGTAAAGTGTAAAGGCCGCCGCGGGCCAACTCCGCGCGCGGCCATATCCCGATTCGATTCCGGTGCGGCAACTCATGGATGATTTCATTTCGCTGGAACGTATAGTTAAGGTATATCCTCCCAATGTGCTCGCGGTGGACAATGTCTCCGTCGGCTTTCACAAGGGGGAGATCCACTCCATCGTCGGGGAGAACGGCGCGGGCAAGAGCACGCTGATGAAGCTGCTCTACGGCCTCGTGCCCTTCGATTCGGGAACGGTGAAGATCAACGGCGCCGCGGTGCATTTCAGAAAGCCGGGCGACGCGATCGCCATGGGCATCGGCATGGTGCACCAGGAAATCGAGCTCATCTCGCAGTACACGGTCTGGGAAAACGTCGTGCTCGGCGCCGAGCCCGTCCGCGGGCTGGGGGGAACGCTCGACACCAAGCGCGCCATCGAGCTCGTCCGCCGGAAAATCGACGAATTCCAGTTCAATCTCGATCCTTCGGCGCAGGTGGAACGCATCTCCGTCGCCGCCCGCCAGAAGGTCGAAATATTGAAGCTCCTGTACCGGAATGTCTCCGTGCTCATCCTGGATGAGCCGACCGCGGTGCTCACGCCGCAGGAGATTCCCCAGCTCTTCGCCGAACTGAAGCGCCTCCGCGACAAAGGCACCACGATTCTCTTCATCTCGCACCGCCTCGACGAGGTGCTCGAGCTGAGCGACCGCATCACCGTCATGCGCAAGGGCAAGAAAATCGCGACGGTCGCCGCCTCGGAGACGGACAAGGAGGCGCTCGCCCAGATGATGGTGGGCCGGCAGGTCATCTTTACCTCCAAGCGGACCCCGCATCAGCGCGGAGAGCGCGTGTTCGAGGCGAAAGGGCTGAGCGTGACGCGGCGCGACGGACTCAAGCTGCTCGACAATGTGTCGTTCTCCGTGCACGCGGGCGAAATCGTCGGCATCGCGGGAGTCGAGGGGAATGGCCAGTTCGAGCTCGTCAACAGTGTGATGGGTCTGGCCGCTCCGAGTAGCGGCTCCCTCACAGTGAATGGCACAGAAATTATCAAGCTTCCAATCCTGGAGCGGCGCAAGCTCATCTCTTTCGTGCCGCAGGATCGGGGCAAAATGGGAGCGAGCCTTCCCGCGTCCATCCTCGACAACGCGATCATGACGCACCACAGGCTCGAACCGAGGTTTTCGGCCTGGCGCGGGCTCGTGCTCAACTACCGGAACGCGCGCGCCTTCACCGATACGCTCGCCCAGCGATTTTCCGTACAGATGGCTTCGCGCCAGAGCCCCTTCCGCTCGCTCTCGGGCGGCAATCAGCAGAAACTGATCCTTGGACGGGAGTTGCTTCTCTCTACGCCCTTTTTCCTGATGGACCAGCCGACGCGCGGTCTCGATGTCGGCTCCATCGAATATGTGCACGGCGAAATCCTGTCGATGCGCGGCGCGGACCGCGCCGTCCTCGTCATTTCCGCCGATCTCGAAGAGCTGTTCCTGATCGCCGACCGCATTCTGGTGATGCACCGGGGACAGATCGTCGCGGACCTCGCCGCGGAACAGACCACTATAGAAGAAGTCGGACGCTATATGCTCGAAGGGAAGAGAACGGCATGACGCGCAGAATCCTGAGCGGTGTCTTGGGCGTCGTGATCGCGTTCGTCGTGGGCGCCATCATCATGCTCCTCGAAGGCTACGAGCCCCTGGCGACCTACGGCGCGCTCGCGCAGTTCTCGCTCGGTGGAATCGGGCCACTCACCACGACGCTGAAGAATTCGGTGCCGCTCGTGCTCACGGGGCTCTCCGCGGCGATCGCCTTCGCCTCCGGACCCGTGAATCTGGGGCAGCCGGGGCAGCTTGTGTTCGGAGCTTTGGCCGCGACGCTCGGCGGACTCTATATTTCGCTGCCGCCCGTGCTGGAGATTCCTCTTCTTCTGCTGCTGGCCATCGCGGGCGGAGCCCTGTGGTCGGGACTCGCGGGGCTTCTGAAGCAGGCCTTCGGCATGAGCGAGTTCATCGTCACGCTCATGCTCAACATGATCGCGGATTTCTTCACCGCGTGGGCAATCGCGTATCCCTTCATGGACCGCAAGGCCTTTTCGCCGATGACCCCGCCCATCGCGCAGAGCGGCTGGATGCCCGACATCGGGCCGCTCAACGCTTCGGTGCTGATCATGCTTGTGTCGGTCGTGGTCATGTGGTTCGTGTTTCAGAGGTGGCGCGCGGGCTACGAGTGGCGCATCACGGGGCAGAATTCCCTCTTTGCGCGGCTCGGCGGCTGCGATGTGCGCGGCAACTTCATGGCGGTTATGCTCGTCACGGGAGCCCTCGCGGGTCTGGCGGGCGGGCTCGTGGTGATGGGCGGGCCGCACCGGTTCCTCAAAGGGCTGGGCGCCAACTACGCCTGGGACGGCATCATGATCGCCATCATGGCGAACAACGGCCTCGTGGAGACGCTCATCTACGGCGTCTTCGTGGCGGCGATCCAGACTGGTGCGCTCGGCATGGAACTCATCACGAACGTGCCGAGCGAAATCGCGCAGGTGCTGCAGGCGGTCCTCGTGCTCGTCATCGTGGCGACCCGCGAATACGCCTCTGTCGTCTTCGACCGGCTCGCGGCGCGGCGCCAGGCGCGGGAGAGGGCGACATGAATATCATCGTCGGCCTGATAACGGGCATGATCGCCGGCGCCACGCCCATTCTCCTCGCCGCGCTCGGCGGAACGCTCACGTTCTACGCGGGCATCTTCAACATCGCCATGGAAGGCATGATGCTGATGGCAGCCTTTTTCGCGGTCCTCGGATCCTTTTTGTTCCATTCCTGGCTGGTGGGGCTTCTGTTCGCCGTCGCGGGAGCGATGATCCTGGCCCTCATCTTCATCTTCTTCTCGGTGACCCTCAACACCGATGAGTTCGTGACCGGCATCGCGCTCAACCTTTTCGCGCTGGGCAGCACCACCTACCTTCTGCGGCAGATTTTCAAGGTAAAGGGTGTCTTCACGAGCAAGCTCATTGACTCGATCCCGAATATCCACATTCCGCTGATCGAGAAGATTCCCCTGCTGGGGCCGGTGGTCTCGGGCAGGAACCTCATCGTCTACCTGGCGGTGATCGCCACAATCTTCTGCTACTATCTGGTGTTCAAGACGCGGTTCGGCCTGAGGCTGAGGGCCGCGGGGTACAACTCGAACTCCCTCGACTCGAGCGGGGTGCGCACTTCGCGCATGCAGATTCAGTCGCTTCTGCTGTGCGCGGTGTTCTGTGGGCTGGCGGGGGCGTTTCTTTCGCTGGGCTACGTCACGCTGTTCGCGGAGAACATGACGGCGGGGCGTGGGTGGATTTCGCTCGCGGCGATCATTCTCGTCGACGGGCACCCGTACGGCATCGCGCTGATTTCCCTGCTCTTCGGATTTTTCGACGGGCTCGGGCTCTTCCTGCAGAGCTACGGCGTCAGTTCGCAGTTCACCTCGATGGTGCCCTACATCGCGACCCTGGGCGCCCTCTATGTGTACGCGCGCAGGAATCGCGAACGCGAAAGGAAGGCGCTATGAATTCAAAGCACGCGTGGCAGCTCGACCGCGAACTGAGGCTTTCGGCGCTGCCTCTCGACAGGCGCACGCACCAGAGCAACTGGTACACGAGCGAGACAGCCTTCCCCGCTGGCGACGACCTGATCGCGCTGTTCTGGTTCTCCTCCGTCCCCGGCTCGGGCGCGCCCGAGATCCCCTACCTCGAAATGGTCCAGGCAATGGGAAACAAGGGCTACGATGTCAGACGCGCCGAACAAATTCTGTATGAGGGCATGGGAGAAGCCCGAAAGTGCGGAATCCTCGACCGGGCGTGCTTCGGGGAAACCGACGGCGGCGTGGCGCGCCTCTTTGGAACGCCCGAAAGTGGCGATGTGCGGGCCACCCCTGAGCAGCCCGCGCACCCCGGATTACGCGAAAACGACGTCCCGCGGGCGCCGAAGCCCGCCGTCAGCCCCGAACTGCGCGCCCTCACCGCCGAGCTTCTGCACGAAATCCACCGCGCACCGCGCGATCCTTCGCACCCGTACTGGAATTATACGCACCCGGCGGGATGGGAGGCCGTGCGCGCCGAGATGCCCGCGGCCGAACCCTCGGCGGTCCAGGAAGGCGCCGCCCGCACGTCCACTTCTGGCACCGACTCCGCCCCCGCGCACAGCCCCGACAATCTCGAAGCGCGAATCCACGCCGGCTGGCTCGGCCAACTCGCGGGCGGCGCCTTCGGCACCGCGATCGAGGGCTACCATACGGCACAGCTGCAAAAGGTGTACGGGCGCGTCGACGCCTACATCACCGAGCCGGAGACCGTCAACGACGATGTCGTCTACGAACTCGCCTTCCTCGATGCCTTCGAGCACCGCGGGCGAGATATTACATCGCGCGACATCGGCCGCGAATGGGTGAAACAAATACCTTTCGGCTGGTCGGCGGAGTGGATAGCGCTGCACAATATGACCGACGGCTTCCTGCCGCCCGAGTCCGGTTCCCGGCGCAACCCATACTCCAACTGGATCGGCGCGCAGATGCGCGGCATGGTCTGCGGCCTCGTGGCGCCAGCCCGCCCCATGGAAGCGGCGCGCCTCGCGCACATCGATGGAGTCGTGTCGCACGCCGAAAACGGCGTCTATGGCGAGATGTACGCCGCCGTCCTCACCGCCCGCGCGTTCACCGTGGGGGAACCGCGCGCGCTTCTTCGCGAGGCCGCCCGATTCATCCCGAAGAGAAGCGAATATGCGGCCGTTCTCTCCAAATGCTTCGATACCGTCGAGCACAGCGAAAGCGCCGAAGCGGCCTGGGAGATTCTCGACCAATACTTCGAGCGTTACAACTGGATTCACGCCTATCCGAACATCGCCGCAGTCATCACCGCGCTCTGGTTCGGCAACGGCGACATGACGGAATCATTCCGCATCCTCGCGCACGCGGGTCTCGATGTCGACTGCAACGCGGGCCTTGCCGGAACGGCGCTGGGCATCATGGGCGGCGTCCCCGAAAAATGGGCCCGGCCTCTGCACGACACGCTCGAAACGTACCTCGCCGGCAAGGAAAGACTCGGCATCCGTGAGCTTGCCGCGCGCACCGCCCGTCTCGCGGAACGCTGATGCGACGGCCGCATTCTTTCACATATTTATTCCGCATTATTGACACTATATGCAAATCGCCATATCCTCGACATAAAACGATCTGTATGCATTCAGATTGATTCAAAGGAGCAAGGCTATGAAGAAATTCTGGTCAGTTCTTACCTCGGTATTTCTGATTGCGGTTGTCGCGCTCGGCGCAGTCAGCCTCTTTTCGTGCGCGAAAAAACCCTCCCAAATCACGGTCGCCACGGACGCCACCTGGCCTCCCATGGAATATGTCGACGAGAATAAAAACATCGTCGGTTTCGATATCGACCTCGTGAATGAAATCGCCAAGGCCGAAAACTTCAAGGTGGAAATCAAGAATACAGCCTGGGACGGTATCTTCGCCGGACTCGCCGCGGGCAACTATCAGGTCATCGCCTCGTCCGTCACCATCACCGACGAACGCAAAAATACCATGGACTTCTCCGATCCCTACGTGAACGCAGGACAGGTCCTCGTGGTCCGCAAGGACAGCACGGGGGTCATGACGCTCGCCGACATGGTCGGCAAAAAAGCCGGTGCGCAGATCGGCACGACCGGCGCCATCGAGATCGGGAAGGTACAGGGCGTCGAGCTCAAGACCTACGACGAAGTCGGCCTCGCGTTTGAGGACCTGGTGAACGGCAACATCGACGGTGTCGTCGCCGATTCGCCCATCGCCGCGAACTTCGCGCTCCAGAACCCCACCTACAAAGACAAGCTCATGATCGTCGGCAAACCCTTCACCGACGAGTGGCTCGGCTTCGCGTTCAAGAAAGGCGACACCAAGACCCAGAAGCTGTTCAACGACGGGCTCGCCAAGGTAAAATCCTCCGGCAAACTGGATGAACTGCAGAAAAAGTGGCTACAATAGGATGGTCCGATAAAGAACGATGAAAGGATCTCCTTCCCCGGATCGGAACTCGAAAAACTCCGATAAAACTACCATCAATGTCACCGACGGTACCCTCATCCCCTTAAAGGATGAGGGTACCCTTCTTTCCGCGTGGAATATTTCGTTTTTCGGAGCGATTGCGCTTCTCGTCCTCTTGCCGGTGCTGAGTCCCGATCCCTATCTGCGCATTCTCTCCTTTGTGCCCGACGGACTCATAGCGACATTTTCGGTGACGCTTATTTCGATTTTTTTTGCCCTGCTTATCGGCCTCTTCGCCGGACTCGGACGCATATCGCAGACGCGGTTCATCAACAGGATCGCGACCGTCTATGTCGAGATAGTCCGCGGCATCCCCCTCCTCGTGCAGCTCTTCTACATCTATTACGCGTTGGGGCCGCTCCTCAAGCTGAAAGGCCCCGCCGCGGCAGTCGTCGCGATGTCGGTCTGTTACGGCGCGTACATGGCGGAGATATTCCGCGCCGGCATGCAGGCTATCCCTAAAGGACAGATGGAGGCGGCGCTGGCGCTGGGCATGTCGCGCTCGATGGCGATGAGAAAGATAATCATCCCGCAAACGATCAGAATAGTTCTTCCGCCGATCGGCAACGAGTTCATCGCGCTCCTGAAAGATTCTTCGCTTGTATCGATTCTGGCTGTTTCGGACCTTCTGCGCCGGGGCAGGGAATACGCCTCGACCTCGTTTCGATATTTCGAGAGCTATACGGTCATCGCGCTCATCTATCTCGTGATGACACTGTTCTTCTCGCGGCTGGTCGCGATGATGGAAGAAAAGCTGAGGCACCGTGGAAAAGTACATTGAAATCATCGACGCCGTGAAGAATTTCGGCGGCGTCAAAGCGCTTCAGGGCGTAAGCATCACCGTCAAAAAAGGCGAAGTCGTGCTCATCATCGGGCCCTCGGGCTCAGGAAAAAGCACGCTGCTCCGCTCGGTCAATCGCCTCGAACGGCTCGACTCCGGGCGAATTTCCATAGACGGCGAAAGCGTCACCGAGTCGGACTCCGACATCCGCCACATCCGTGAAGAAGTCGGCATGGTCTTCCAGAGCTTCAACCTTTTCCCGCACCTCACGGTGATCGACAACATCACGCTCGCGCCGATCTGTGTGCTGAAAAAGGACAAGGACGAAGCGATCGATATGGCGCGGAAACTGCTCGCGAAGGTAGGGCTTTCCGACAAGGAAAAGGCCTGGCCCGAACAGCTCTCGGGCGGCCAGCAGCAGCGCGTCGCCATCGCCCGCGCCCTCGCCATGAACCCCAAGGTCATGCTCTTCGATGAGCCGACCAGCGCCCTTGACCCCGAAATGATCAAGGAAGTGCTCGATGTCATGACGGAGCTTGCGCGCGAAGGCATGACGATGCTTGTGGTGTCGCACGAGATGGGCTTCGCGCGGGCCGCCGCGCACCGCATCATCTTCATGGATGCCGGCCAGATCGTCGAAGAGGCGCCACCAGAGACTTTCTTTCTCTCGCCGCGCGAAGAGCGGACGCGGAAATTCCTGGAGCACATCCTCTAAAAATCACTGCCTAGAACACTATGTCGGCCCGGCGGCCGCCGAGACCTCCGCGACCGGCGCTCAGAAAGTGGTGTGCCAGTTCCGCTATCTTCGGCGCGGCGTCGCCCGCCTTTTCGTACATGTGTACTGAAAACACGCGGTCATCAATCGCCTCCTGCGGCTCCAGATTGTTCAGCACGCGGTACGGCGCGTACCGCGCGAATTCCTCGACCGGCAGCACGAGGCCCGAAGTTCCGATCACCACCAGCATCCCGCGGTCCGCGCTCAGCCCGTCCAGAGCCTCGTAAAGCCGCGTATATTCCGGCGCCTGCTCATTGAACATGACGACATGATGGCGCACGCGCGCCGCCCCGCAGCGTGGGCACAACTCCGTCCCCACGAGATCGGCATACCCGATACTCCAGATATGTCCGCAGGTCTCGCAGCGGGCCTTGGTGAGCTCGCCGTGCAGATGGACGGTGCCCTGGCAGCCCGCCTTTTCGAACAGATCGTCGATATTCTGAGTGATGTTGAGCACCCGACCCGGAAACTCGCGCTGAAGTTCGGCGACCATGCGGTGGGCCGCGTTCGGCGCCTTGCCGGCGAGCTCCCTGCGGCGCTTGTTGTAGAACGCGAGCACAAACTGCCTGTTGCGCCTGAACGCCTCGGCGCTGCAGACATCCATGACATTGTAAGTGTCCCAAAGCCCTCCCGCGTCGCGGAAGGTGCTGATTCCCGATTCGGCGGAAATGCCAGCGCCCGAAAGAAATACGATGTTGCGCATGTGCCTGTTATCCGACTATGAATTTTTACCGAATTTCTCTATCTCCTCTTCGACCTCTTCCGCGCCCTCCGCGTAGAATTTCTCCTCATCCGGCGCAAGCTCGCGGAGCAAGCGCAGGAATTCACCCGCGTGTACCCTCTCTTCGTCCGCGATATCCTCAAGCACATCGATCGCCAGTTTGTTGTCGGTCGAATCGGCAAGCTGCGTATAGAGCTGAATCGCTTCATATTCGGCCGCTATCATATAGCGAATGGCGCGCACAAGCTCCCTCTGCGTGAGTTTGCGGTCACTCTTCTGCCCCGAAAACGCCGATGAAAATTCAGGCATTTTTTTCCTCCTTAGAAGATGTTTTGTGCAGTATATCGCGCTTGATTGACACAATCGATGCATTTTTTCATAGCCTAGGTGCCGGACGACCCGGGTGCCAATGCCCAGAGCCCCTTGAAGAGTTCCCGTCGGTTGCGGGCCAGCACTCCTGTTTTTTCAAATTTCTTGGCGATTGAATAGGCAGTCGTCCTGTTTATCCCTGTTCCCTTGGCGACCTGGTGTGTGGAAATCTTCCCGGCCCCGATCACGGAGAGATACACCTCTCGCTCATTATCGTTCATCCCCAGCTTTCTAAATCGCTCTTCCATAGGACGCGCCCTCTTGACCCGAAGGATACTGTGTTGTTGACTTGTCATCAAAACGAATTATGAAAAATTAGTAAAATCTTTATATATAGTTAATTAATATGTTGTCCAATTTAAAAACAGATTTTACAATCCAACTTAAATTAAAAAACTACGGTGTAGCCCCAGTCACAAACGCGACGGTAAAAGAATTCCTCGATGGTGGTGTCGTTATGATAGTCAGTGATCGTTTATAATGGCATTATCAGATCGAATGATCAAGGAATAATCTTCAAGCACCGCGGAGCGCCTGGACATTCACCTTACACCCTGGGTAAGATAAATTACATAGGGGTTATCCATCCGAACGTTCGGATATTGTGGGCTGATTTCATCTTGTTGTAACTGTAAAGAGAAACCAGTTCAAATCTGAAGGAGATACATCCTATGCCACAAATATCGTTATATATGGATGATACGACTTTAAAAAAAGTACAGAATGCCGCAAAACAACATCATATCTCAATTTCAAGGTGGGTCTGCGAGCAACTTAAAATGAAAGTTGATCCTTCTTATCCCGTTCATTTTGAAGAGCTCTACGGCACGTATGCTTCCATAAAAAAGAAAATATTGAGAAGAGAGAACAATTCTTGGAGCCATTTGAAATTATCACTTTTGATTGAGAAAGAATTCAAAAGGATAGAAAGATTGAGAGTAGAGAATTGGGTTGAAAGATGTGCGCATAATAAACGCCTTGACTTGGCATTGCTGTTGGCGCAATGCAAGTCACGCGCACAGAGGAGTGCATAATGACTATTGGTGTCGATATTGGGAGTACCACAACAAAAGCGATAGTAGTCGATCACGAAGACATAATAATAAAAGCAAAGACAAGGGCAGAGGATCCTTTGACGGCTGCCACAGGGATAATAGGGAAAATAACACAGGAAAATAATCTGCATATCAATGATATAAAAAAAATAATAGTAACCGGTGTTGGGTCTTCAGGAATAAAAAATAATATATTTGATATTGAGACTGAAAGAATTGATGAAATATCCGCGATAGGACGAGGTGGGGTATTCCTTGCAGGGATCGATCCTATAATGATAGTGAACATAGGAACAGGGACAGTAATAGTAGAATATGATCATGGGGAATCACGACACTTTGGGGGCTCGGGGGTTGGAGGAGGGACAATCATAGGACTATCCAAGGCGCTGTTAAATATAACAGGGTTCAGTGAAATAATGGATCTTGCAAGTAAAGGGGATGCGTCAAGGGTAGATTTGCAGATACAAGATATAGTGAGTGAAACAATAAGTTTTCTGGGGAAAGATGCAACAGCAGCCAACTTTGGGAAAATGGAAGAAGGTGCAAGTAGAGAAGACATAGCGAGCGCGCTTATAAACATGGTATATCAAGTGATAGGGATGCTGGCAGTATTTGCTGGGCGAGCGGAAAAAATGGACAAGGTAATACTGACAGGGAATGGGAGTAATAATATGTTGGGGAGAAAAGTTCTTGAAGCAATAACAACAATGTATGGTATAGAGTTTGTTTATACAAAAGATGCCGAATATGCGACAGCAATAGGAGCTGCATTAAGTAACAATCCAGCACCATGTAACGTATAAAGTTTCGTACGTTTGGAAAATGGGGTTATACTTAGAACAGCTGATTTAGCGTTGAAAGCCGTCAGGGCGCGGCGGGGCGCTGCCCTAATATGCGTATCCGTTGCCCGCGCTTAGTTGGCCCGCTTTCGGAGGAGCCTTATGCAAAAACGATCTCATAGTCCATTCCTGCTCGCGACAAGACCTTTACTGGCCGGTCTCATCAAGGAACTCAGGCCGCATTTCGACTACGTCAGTGTGCTCGCCACCGACGACCGTGGTCTCTCGTATTTCGCCCTTCCAGGGGAGACCCGTACTACCGAACCCATGTGGGTGCAGCGCGGTTTTGTGTTCCGGGCACAGCGCGAAGGCAACGTTGCCGAGTACGCCTGCGCGGTTCTGCCGGGACTTCAGGACGCGCCCTACACCTCTGCCCCGAAAACCCCAGAGGACCGGCCAGGGACCCCCGTCATGCCCGACGTAGCCGACGCAGCCGAGAAAATCCGTACTCACCTCGAAGCCTTGCTCGCCGACCCGACGCTCATCTCCTTTCCGCAGATTCCGGATGAACCCGCAATATCAGAGTATCTTGGCGAGGTTGAGGAGGACCCTTTCGTGGCCGACCCCGAAACGATTCTCGCGCGCCTCGCCGCCCTCAGGGAGAAGATCACCGACGGAAAAGTCGTGGTCATGGCGCAGTCGCGCTACGAATGCGTCGATGTCTCCCGCCTCTTCGTGTCGCCGAGCCGATCCCTGATGCAGAGTTTTCTCTGGTCGCAGGCATACTTGTTCGGGGTCGCGCGCCGCGGGCAGAGGTCGAAGATGTCCTATCGCCCCGCCTCCGGCCGAAAGGGCCTGGAGATACTGCGCACGCTGGAAAATTCCGTCCCCGCGCTGGCACAAGAGCTTTCGGACCTTCTCGACGCCGAACCGATGGAGCCAGGAGAATACGAGGTCATTCTCGACCCCGACATGGCCGGTACGCTCGCGCACGAGGCTTTTGGCCACGGCGTCGAGACGGACATGTTCTTTAAAAAGAGGGCGCGGGCGGTGGAATATCTGGGCAAGCGCGTGGGATCGGACCTTGTGACCATGTATGACGGCGCCGCCGGCGTCGATCAGACAGGTTCCTACCTCTTCGATGACGAGGGCGTCTTCTCGTCAAAGACTTGTGTCATCGACAAGGGTATACTCAAAAGCGGCATTTCCGACACGCTCTCCGCGCTCGCCCTCAAAATCCCGAGAACGGGAAACGGCAGGCGCGAGGCATATTCCCACAAGGCCTATGCGCGCATGACGAATACCTACTTCGCGCCGGGCGCCTCGAGTCTTGGCGACATGATCGCCTCGGTCAAGCATGGGTGGAAGCTCTCCCAGCTCAATTCCGGCATGGAAGACCCGCGCAACTGGGGCATTCAACTCATCTGCATGGTCGGCCGCGAAATCAAGGACGGCAAATTCACGGGGCGCGTCGCGAGTCCCATCGTCTGCTCGGGCTATGTCCCCGACGTACTGTCCGCGGTGAGCATGGTATCCGGCGATTTCGAGCTCGGCGGTTCGGGAGCGTGCGGCAAGGGGCACAAAGAGTACGCGAAAGTATCTTCCGGCGGGCCCTATGTAAAAACAAGAATGAGGTTAGGATGATGATCGATGCTATCCGCGAGGCGATTGCCTCAATCAATGAACAAGATGTGATAAAAATTTCGGATTGGCGCCTCGTTGAACGAACGCTCCAAATCCAGGAACGCTACTATGTCGCGGCCGAAGCGGAGCAGGCCCGCACTGTCGAAGAACGTGGCTCCTCTCTTACTGTATATGTAGATAGCATCGAAGGCGACAAGCGCTTCCGGGGCGAAGCGACCATAACACTCCAGCCGACATTCTCGCTGGAAGAGTGTACGGCCAATATCCGGCGAGCCGTCTTCGCGGCCTCAAAATCGCACAATCCCTGGTTTGGGCTTCCGGAGCCTTCCGCCCTCAAGGTTGCGCTGCCGGTTTCGGGCTTCGAAGTGCTCTCCCCCGCCGACCGGGTTGAAGTCTTGCGCGCCGCCTTCTATTCCGCAGCCGCGGAGTTCGAGCGTTCGGCTCGCATCAATACGCTTGAGCTTTTCATCATCAAGGAACAAAAGCGCCTCATCAATTCGTGCGGTGTCGACTACTCCGCCACAATCTGGCGCGGGTACAGCGAATTTGTGGTCGAGGCGGACAGCCCAAACGGCCCCGTCGAACTCTTCGACGATATCGAATTTTCCGAGCCCGATACGGCGCGTCTCGCCGCCACCATCAGAAACCGCCTCGCGCAGGTGCGCGACCGCGCTCTGGCCCGGCCCATGCCGCAGTTGCAGGACATCCCCGTCATTCTGAGAGGGAAAGAAGCCGAAGAAGTGTTTTCCTGGTTCTTCTACAACTCGTGCACGGAAGGGATCTATTCGAAGGCCTCCGCCTTCGAGCTGGGGGAAAATGTCCAGAAGGCCTCCGACGGTGAAAAAGTCGTCGAGACTCTCGACCTCTGGGCCGAGGCGGTCATCCCTGGTCTTCCCCTGTCGAGAGCCTTCGATGCCGACGGATTCCCCCTCGAGCGCACGCCCGTGATTGAAAAAGGCGTACTCAAAACGCTCATCGGTTCGGTGCGCCACGCGGACTGGCTCGGCGTCCCCCGCAGGGGCGCCTTCCCTCTCTTCTCGGTCTCTCCCGGCTCGATGAGCCTTGAGGCGATGCACACCGCGCCCTATCTTGAACCCGTCATGTTCAGCGATTTCCAGCTCGATCCCGTGACGGGCGACTTCGGCGCCGAAGTTCGCCTTGCCTATTATTTCGATGGGAAAAAGGTGATTCCTGTCAGCGGTGGCTCGATCTCGGGTTCGCTCGGCGCCCTTCGGGCCTCGATGCGCCGGAGCGAAGAAACCGGCATGGAAAAGCTTTCGCGCTGCCCCGTGGCGATTATACTAAAGGGAGCCACCATCACCGGCATACGTTAACGGATCGCCTTGAGGAGCGCTTCGGCTTTGTCGGTCTTTTCCCAGGCGAAATTGTCGCGGCCGAAGTGCCCGTAGGCAGCCGTCGCGCGGTATATCGGATTCTTGAGCTGCAACGCTTCGACAATGCCGTGCGGCGTCAGATCGAACACTTGCAGGATCGCCTGCTCGATTGCCGTCTCTTCGACTTTTTCGGTACCGAAGGTATCGACAAGCACGGAAATCGGTTCCGGCACGCCGATCGCGTATGCCAGTTCGAGCTCACACCGCTCCGCGAGCCCTGCGGCAACCACGTTCTTCGCGATGTGGCGCGCCATGTATGCCGCGGACCGGTCCACCTTGGAAGGATCCTTTCCGGAGAAAGCGCCGCCGCCGTGACGACCCATGCCGCCATAGGTATCGACGATAATCTTGCGCCCGGTAAGCCCGGTATCTCCCGCAGGGCCGCCGATCACAAAACGCCCCGTCGGGTTGATGAAGTATCGTGTGCCGGCATCGAGAAGCCCCGTGGGGCCGAGTACTGGTTTGATCACCTTTTCAATGAGGGTATCCCTGATCTCCTCATAGCTCAAATAGTGCCCAAGGCCATTGTTTTCGTCGTGCTGCTGCGCAAACACGACAGCGGAAATACGCACGGGCTTGTGGCCGTCGTATTCAACCGTCACCTGACTCTTGCCGTCCGGGCGCATCCAGGAGATTTCCTTTGCCTTGCGCAGCGCGGAAGCTTTCTGAAGGAGCTTGTGCGCGAATATGATGGGGGTTGGCATGAGCTCCGGTGTCTCATTGCAGGCAAAACCGAACATCATTCCCTGATCGCCCGCGCCCTGTTTGCCTTCATATTCCTTCAGACCATGGCCTTCGATACCCTGCGCGATATCGGGCGACTGGTTATGGATCGAGTTGAGCACCGCCATCGACTTCCAGTCGAGTCCATAATCGGGATTGTCATACCCAATTTCGCGCACTACCGAGCGCGCGACTTCCTGAGTGTCGACATAGGTCCTCGTCGTAATTTCACCACCCACAAGGACCATGCCCGTAGTTGCGAAACATTCGCACGCAACATGACTGTGCTTGTCTTTCGCGAGACAGGCATCGAGCACGGCGTCGGAAATTTGATCGCAAACTTTATCAGGATGTCCTTCGGACACAGATTCGGACGTAAAAGGACGAAGAAGAGCTTGAGTCATTTGAGCCCTCTTTAGCTAGAATTTTTTGCCCGCCCGCAATTCGGATAACTCGGCGGGACCAGGTCACTTGGAAGACTTCTGCTGACCCGGTTTTCCTTATAAGTGTAATAACGCAGCTTCTTTTGGTCAAGCGCTTATAAGACGCGCTATTTCTGAACATTTCATGTTTGTGCAAACACTTTCCGATAATATCGATAGAGTGGTTTTTTGTATGAAAAACGGCGGATGGTTCAAAGGGAATTGGAGACTTTTGCGGAGGGGCGCCCTTCTCTTTTTTCTTGCCCTGACTTTTCGGCCCGCCTTCGGCCTCGTCTCCGCCCCACCTCTCCTGGGCCTCGCCTCATCCAGCGCACGTCAGGATGTCCTCAGCGCCGCCGAGTCATATCTAGGCGCTCCATATCGTTTCGGAGGCTCGACAAAATCCGGTATCGACTGCTCAGGATTAGTCTACGTCTCGTACCTCCAGGCCACAGGCATAAAAATTCCGCGTACGGTCGATACGCTTGCCACATGGATCCTTGTCATTCCTGTTCGTGAACTTGCGCCGGGAGACCTTATTTTCTTTGATCTCGACGCAAAGGCCAACCCTCCGTCGGCGCAGGCGCAAACCGTCGCCTCCCAAACGGCCGCCAGTCTTTCCAGGGCGGATCATGTCGGCATCTACATCGGGGATGCACTCTTCATCCATGCCGCGAGCATCGGCCCGCGTACGGGCGTCATTCAGAGTTCTCTCAATGAATCCGGATGGAAACAGCGCATACTCTTCGCGGGACGCGCCCTCCCCGCTTCGACTCTTTCGGGCTTCGCCTTCGATGGGGGTGCTGACATCAGCTTTGCGCAGCTCGAAGCACTTCAGGGCGGCCTCTTAGCGTCTGTACGAGGGCTCTCCGGCTGGGGTGAAGTCTCGTTTCCCCTCTCGAAAAATTTTTCTGCGGGATTGCGCGCTGGCGTAGCCCTGGATCGCTCTCTGGGAGTTGTGAGAGTTCCTCTTGAACTCAGCGTCGGTCAAATCTCCGGCTTCTCGGTCTTCGCCGGCCCCGCCCTCACCTTCGGTTCTCCTGATTTGAACGGCCGCCTGTATTCCCCCGGAGATTCTTTCATCACTACGGGTGGCCTTCGCTGGTCGCCGCTCTTCTTCTCTTCCGGAGCGCAGCGCTTTGGGACGTATTTTGAACTCAGATACGATTATTACGTGCCTCAGGCAGGTCAGACCGAGGATATACAGACCGATCTGCGCTCCTGTCTCAATTTCTCGATCGGCCTTCGCCTGCGCACGGTGAAGTACTAAAAAAAGAGCCGGCCTCAACCGGGGCCGGCTCCATCTATCTTAAAGGCAGAGGCTTAAGAACCCTGCCCATGGTGCATCAGGCCTCTTCCATCACCGGAACCGCTTTCTTCGTGCCCAGGACATCGGTCTCAAGCATCTTGTAGCACTTTGTAGGGCACTTCTGTACACAGACGCCGCACGAAGTGCACTTCGCATAATCCGTCACCGGAATGCCGTTCACCATCGTGATCGCGCCTTCCGAGCACGACTTCACGCAGAGTTCGCATTTGATGCAGCCGACTTTGCATGTCTTGATGACGTTTGCCTTCACGGTGCTCCTGTTCGAGCACAGCACAATCGACCCGACCCTGGTCCGCGGTATAAGTGTCAGGATTTTCTGCGGACACTCTTCGACACAGAGGCCGCATCCCGTGCAATTATCGTAATTGACATGCGGCAACCCGTCTTCTTCCATGGCAAGCGCATCGAATTTACAGACCTTCGTGCAATCGCCAAAGCCCTGGCAAGACCATGAGCATGTCTTCACGCTGCCGGTTGAAAGTTTCGCGGCTCGGCAGGTCGGGATGCCACTGTATTCGCCTTTGCTGACCGTCTTGTCGATCGCGCCCTGACAGAGCAACACGGCAACCTTGTCCTCCGCGGCGCCTCCCTCGATGCCCATAATCTTCGCTAGAGCCTCCGCCGTGGCGGAGCCGCCGACCGAGCACTTCGTCGTGGGGGCGCGTCCTGTCGCCACCGCCTCCGAATATCCGTCGCAGCCGGGAAAACCGCAGGCGCCGCAATTCGCGCCCGGCAACGCCCCTCTCACTTCATCAATCTTAGGATCCCGCTCCACTTTGAATTTCTGGCTAAAGAACGCCAGCGCGATCCCGATGAGAAACGCGAGAACCGCGGAAAAACCAATCGTCAAAAGAACTGTTGAGATCATTTCGGTATCCTTTATTTAATCAGTCCCGAAAAGCCCATGAAGGCGACTCCGATCAGCGCGGTGGCCATGAACAAAATGGGTGTGCCCTGCAGAAATTTCGGCACTGGGCTCGTTTTCATGCGTTCGCGGATACCGGCGAGCAATATCATCGCCAGCAGATAACCGAGCGATACCCCTACCGAATACGCGATTGACTGAATGAAATTGTATTTGAAGGATATATTTTCGAAAGTGACAGCCAGTATCGCGCAATTGGTGGTGATCAGCGGCAGATAAATGCCCATGGCTGAATACAATCCAGGCACATTCTTCTTGAGATAGAACTCGACGAGCTGCACAAGGCTCGCGATGACGAGGATGAAAATGAGAATCTGAAGGAAGGTCAGATTAAGCGGCACCAGAATGTAATGGTAAATCGGCCAGGTCGCCGCGGTGGCAAGCACCGTCACAAAGGTGACAGCGTAACCCATCCCCATCGACTGCCCAAGATCACTCGTCATGCCGATATAGGAGCAAAGCGCAATAAAGCGCATGACCACAATATTGTTTACAAGCAGCGCAAGAAGGAAAATTTTACCGAGCTCCATCATGCGGCCTCCTTCTTCGTGACAAGCTCTTTATTTTTCGCCGAGGCTTCCATTTTTTTCTTGAGCCAGATGTTGAGGGATATGAACAGGCTGAACACAAAAAAGCCGCCCGGCGGCAGTATGAAGAACAGAATCGGTTGATATGAAGCCGGCATAACCTGAATCCCCGCCAGCGTTCCACTTCCCAACAGCTCTCTCACCGCCGCAATGGCGATCAGAACCCAGGTGTAGCCAAGCCCCATGCCGAGCCCATCGGCGATGACCGACGCCAGCTTCTGCTTTGAGGCAAACGCCTCGACGCGCCCCATGATGATACAGTTGACGACAATAAGAGGAATGAACACGCCCATGCTCTTCGAGAGGTCCGGGAAATAGGCCTTCATCACAAGATCGACCATCGTCGTGAACGCCGCGATGACGATGATGAAAATCGGGATGCGGATCGTTGTGGGAATCAGCTTTCTGAACAACGAGATAATTACCTCCGAAAACAGAAGCACGAAGGTCATGGCCAGCCCCATACCGATGCCGTTCGACACGTTCGTCGTCACGGCGATGGCAGAACAGAGGCCGATCATCAGCATAAGCAGGGGATTGTCGAAGATGATGCCCTGCTTGAAAATTGAATAGAGCTTTTTCATGTTCACTTGCCTCCCGCCTGGGGCTGGGTATTCGCCTCAGCGCCGTCCCCGGCTGACGCATCGCCCTCGGCCGGCGCCGCTATCGCCTTCTGATCCATATAGGCAATCGCCGCGTTGCCGGCGGCCTTGATGATGTTTGTCAGCGATCTTGAGGAAATCGTCGCGGCGGTAATCGCCACGACATCCTTTTTCACCTCAAAGGGGTCGGTCAGGAACTTCCCGGCGAACTGGCCCAAAAAGGTCATTTTCTTGGTCTTGTCCACATAGTAAGTCGGGTTTGAGGCGTTCATCCCGAGTCCCGGCGTATCATTCAGCGTCATGACCCTTACGCCTGCCACACTGCGGTGCAGGTCTATGCCGACCAGCAACGTGGCGTTCCCGCCGTAGCTGGGTCCCGTCGCCTTCACCGCCAGCCCGAGCGGCGCCATGTCGCTCTTCACCTCATAGGCCGCTTCGAATCTAAAATTCGGATTCGGGCTCACAAGGTCCTGAATCGGATCAAAGGCGGTCGCTTGGGGAAAAAGTTCCTTCAGCGATGCCTGCAGTTGCATTTCGCTCTGCTTGTCGATGCTCTCCTTGGTGAACGCGTAGACGACCGCGAGACTTGCGCACGCGAGAGAGGCAAACAGCATGAGCGTCACCCCAAGCTTTGTCATGTCCTTTTTCATTTCGCCGCCTCCTTGGATGGTTTTGCGGGCTTGGGAGGAGGCACAAAGCCGTATTTTTTCATGCGAAGCTTGTTGAGAAACGGAGTCAGTGTGTTCATGATGAGGATCGCGTAGGTAACACCCTCGGGATATCCGCCGTATTTTCGGATAAGCACGGTAATCAGTCCGATGCCTATGCCAAAAACCGCCTGTCCGTACGCTGTCATCGGCCGGGTCGCATAATCGGTCGCCATAAAGAACGCGCCGAACACGATACCGCCCGTCAAAAGCCCGAGCACCGGATCCATCCCGAGAATCCAGGAAAACACGAAAGTCGAGGCCAGCACCGAAACCGGCACGACCCACTGAATGACCCCTATTCCGAGCAGGAATAGCCCGCCCAACAGGACAAGGAGGATCGAACTTTCGCCGATGGAGCCCGAGCGGAAGCCCATGAAGAGCTGGCGGTAGAACGCGCCGACATCGTTGGCGCCGAAATACTTCGCGACATCGGTCAAGGCGTTGCCCTGCTTGAGCAGATTGAGTGGGGTAGCCGCGCTCACCGCGTCGGCGGCGAGAGACAGGCCTTTGGGCATGGTCCAGCTCGTAATCGCCGCGGGAAAACTCATGAGCAGAAAGGCCCGCCCTATGAGCGCCGGATTAAAGGGATTCGCACCGAGACCGCCGAAGAATTCCTTCGCCACCACGATCGCGAAGATCGCGCCGAGCGCCACCATCCACAGAGGGGTCGATGGCGGCAAAATCAACGCGAGCAAAAGCCCGCTCACGACCGCAGAGAAATCACCCACCGTCGTGCTCGCCTTGATTATTTTCCGGAACACGAACTCCGAAAGCACCGCCGCGACAATCGAGGTCACGACAACGCCCAGGGCGGGCAGGCCATACAAGTAAATGCCGTATGCCGTCGCAGGCACCAGCGCGATGACCACCGACAGCATTATGCGCGGCGTATCGACGGGAGAGAAGGCATGGGGGCTCGAAGAAAGACGCACCTTTCTATCTGACATTCTGGGCCTCCTTCTGTTTCAGCGCGCGCAGCACTTGCTTGCCTACTCTGAAACGCTGGACGAGGTGTCGGTGCGCGGGGCACACAAAAGAGCAGGTCCCGCACTCGATGCAGTCCAGAAGGCCAATCTTCTCCGCCTCCGCGTAGTTCCCGCCCTCCACCGCGATCGCCAGGAGCGCGGGGGTGATCGATGTCGGACAGGCCCGAATACAGCGCCCGCAGCGGATACAGGTATCTTCTTCATACTGCACCGCCTCCTGCTCGCTCATGAGGAGGACGCCGGAAGTGTTCTTCTGCACGGGAATCTCATAGCCGGGAAGCGCCACGCCCATCATCGGTCCGCCAAAAATCACTTTCCCGAGCGACTGATCGTCGATTCCGACGATGCCGGTCTTTGCCAGATCCGAAACGAGGGTTCCGATTGGAGCCACAAGGTTTTTGGGCGTCCTGCAGGCTCCGCCAGTCACCGTGAAACCGCGCTCGATGAGAGGCTTTCCCTCGCGGAAGGCGTCCGCAATCGCGCAGAGCGTGCCGACATTCGATACGACACAACCGACATCCATGGGCAGTCCGCCCGAAGGCACCTGCTTGCCGGTGATTGCCGTAATGAGCATTTTTTCACCGCCCTGCGGGTACTTGGTCCTGAGCTCCTGAACGCGGATATTCATTCCCGCCTTGACCTGCGGGTTGTCATCTATCGCTTTCTGCACGTAGGGAATGGCGTGCTTCTTGTTCTCTTCGATCGCGATGACGCCCTCTGGCGCGTTCACGGTCTTCATCACAATCGCGACGCCGTCGATCATCTTCTCGGGTGTTTCAAGAAGCGCCCGTTCGTCGATCGTGAGATATGGCTCACACTCGGCGGCATTTGCGATGACATAGGAGATCGGCTTCGTAGGGGCGAGCTTTACGTGCGCCGGAAAACCCGCGCCGCCCATGCCGACGATCCCCGCCGCGCGAATGCGGGCGAGCGCCTCTTCTTTTGAACATGCGAAGGGGTCCAATGGCGGCAGGTAGTCCCGCGCCGATTCCCCCTCCGGCGGATCTTTCGGCTCAATCACAATACACAGGCCCTCAGTATTGTTCGACTGCATGCGCGGCTCAATCTTTTTTACCACGCCTGCAACTGATGCGTGCACGGGCACTGTCATACGACCTTCTGCGTCCGCGATCTTCTGCCCGGCTTTCACAAACTCACCGACCTTGACGAGAGGTTGAATCGGCGCGCCGAAATGCTGATTGACCGGAATCACTACTTGCGGTACGGATATCACCCTTTCAATCGGCGTAGCCTGCGAGCGGTCCTTTCTCTCGGGCGGATGTGCGCCGCCTCTGAATGTCCTGATTGACATAGTGGAAAGGTCTCCTTTGATGATTAGCTCTGATAATGAGAAGAAGACAAGCCCCTTCGCATTCAATGCAAAACGCTGGAAAAATATAACAAAATCGCACTATACTACCACTAGTTTTTGCGGATGGTCAAGGTAAAAGTTGATAAGTATTTGCCTTAAAACGATAAGATAAAATTTTATTGAATCTGAATCCCGTATGGAATCGCCCTCTCTTTTCCTATAAAAAAGGCGCCGCGGCTGGGAGCCGCGGCGC